>CAVXKC010000004.1:0-834456 GCA_963762265.1 uncultured Thermoleophilaceae bacterium
ACACCCGTAGCCGCGCAGATTCGCGCAGATCGTCCACCTTTTCCCCTTGCTAGCAGGGAGAACGGTTGCGGGTACCGCTTAGGTACGCGGAGCCCGATCTGCTTGACATCGGGTCTGGGCGCTCAAGCTCGCGGCCCCTGCGCTTGAGGTCGCGGGCTGCCGCCAGCATGTTCCGCTTTACGTCGGCAGGCCGTTCCTTGAGAGGGCGGACCACAAAGAAGGCTTCGCTTCAGGCGCCCGGATTCCTCAACTCTTGAGCGTCAGCGCGACGGCGGCTTGTGTGTCTGCGGCGCCAACACAAGAGCGAGTAGTGCCAGGAGATGGATCATGACGCACGCACTCTGGGAGTCTCCATGCTCCAGTAATCGGCCCCTGTCCCCATGGCTTGAGCATCAGCAACGCGTTCCGGCCGGGACGGCAGGGCTTCGCCGGACCTCGACGCGAAGATCGCCGCGCGCCGGGAGCATCCGAAGGACTGAGAAGTCCCTTCGGCGGGGGCGCGGGGGTAGCGGCCTACAGCCGCTCCCCGCAGCCGCCCCGGCAAACGACTAGAGGCTTGATGTGGGTTGCGGCGAACGGCGGCGCTGAGGGGCGGGACGGGTTGCCGCGGTGCTCTGTGTGGCGAATCGGGCGTCCATTGTCGAGTTAGCGTTCGCGGGGACCGCCAAGTCGACAACGGATGCGGTGATCGCTGCTGGCCGGCGACTCGGCCCTCCAACTCGCCGCCGCTCACCCCCGGCAGTTGCTGTTCGGCGACAAGGGGCTTCTGGGGCCGCGCGCGCATCGGCGAGCAGCTCGCCAAAACGATCGGCGGGCTCGCCCAGCGCACAGCCCAACGGCCACTCGCCCTCACCTTCGGGATCTAGCTCAACTACCTACTGGTCGCCCCACGCGCGCTCGCCGCCCACGACAGACGCTAACCCACATCAAGCCTCTTGCTGGCGAACGGTGGGGTCTCGCGGTGGCTGCGGACGGGACGGTCTTCGTTCTTCTCAGCGCGGAAGCTCCGGGAGTCAGGCGATTGTGCGCCTTGGTGCGGACGGTCGCATCACGGACGTCCTCCCCAGACGCGGCGCGTCGGCCGCGCGTGCAGGAACATTCGACGTCGTGGCACGGCGAATAGGCGCCAACCGATCGTTCTTCCGAGATCCAGTCGCATTCGTGCGGGCAAGAGGGGGCGACCGCGGCGTGATGCGCATAGGCCTGGGGCGGAGGCGATTCACCCTGCTCCGGAGTCCCGACGCGATCTGGCGGGTGCTGGTTGCGGACCGATCGTCGTTCCAGCTCGGCGAGTGGAAGCGCAACTCCCGGCGCTTCGTTGGCGCGGCGCTGATCGGGCTCGACGGAGCGGAGCATCAGCGACGGCGACAACTGCTCCAGCCGACTATCGACCGCCGCCGGATAGAGAGCTGTGCTCCAGCGATCGTGTCCCGCGTGGAGACCGCGCAGGCCGAGTGGTCAGATGGCGCCCGCATCCACGCCTTCCGCGAGATGGCTGGGCTTTCCCTGCTGGTAGCCGGAGACGTCCTTCTCTCCACGGACCTCGAGCGCGATGCCTCCGAGCTCGTCGACTCGCTGACGGCCATCATGGCGGCGATTCCTGGGCGCAACCCGCCGGCGCCCGGGACGCGAGAGGCCCGGGCACTCACGACCTTCAACCGGGTCATATCCGGCGTGCTAACCGACCGACGCGGCTCGCAGCGCGAAGAGGACGACCTCCTCGGGGCCCTCGTTCGCAGCGACCTGCCTGACGAGACCGTGCGCGGGGAGGTGCTCGCCTTCCTGCTCGCTGCCACCGACGAGCCGCCAAGCGCCCTGGAGGCGGCCTGGTGCCTGCTCGCCGGACGCCCCGAGGCCGAGGAGCGACTCGTGGCGGAGCTCGACGCCGAGCTCGCCGAGCGGCTGCCGACCCTCGCCGACCGGGCGCGCCTGCCCTACCTCGACGCCGTCATACGCGAGACCCTCCGGCTCTACCCCCCGGTACGCCTCATCGACCGATCCCCGGTGTCGGACACGCGGATCGACGGCACCCGCCTGCGTGCGGGCACGAACGTGATCGTGAGCCCACTCGTCACCCACCGCGAACCGGGTCTCTACGAGCGTCCAGCCCACTTCCTGCCCGAGCGGTGGCTCTCGACGACGCCGAGCGAACTCCCGAAGGGGGCGTACCTTCCGTTCGGCGCCGGCCCGCACGTCTGCATCGGCCAACCCCTGGCGCTGGCAATCATCTGGCTGGGGCTTGCCGTAATCGTCCCCCGGTGGCGGTTGCGACCGGACCGACATGGGGCCGCGGTCGTCCCGCGAGCCGCGGACCTCCGCTTCGCCCTGGAGCGTCGGTGACCGCAGTCGGGAAAACGAACGCGTCGCCCGCAGCTCCCGCAGCTCACCGGCGACGCGCGTGCACAGCACGCCCGGCCTGACTGGATGCGTCAGGCCGGGCTGGCCGTGGAGAGCTACTAGCGTCCCGGCGCGCCGTTGTTCCCCTTCACGGCCTCAGCCTCGAAGTCAAACACGATGATCGAGGTCCACGCGCCTTCGAGGTAGTACGTCATCTGGTCGTCGGCGGTGCCGGGCAGAATCAGGGGCGTGTGGTGCTCGGCGCTGGTCGGTGCCTTCACGCCGATCATCCCGGGCATGACCTGGGCGCTTGCCGGTCCCGCTGCCACGAGGAGTCCCGCCACGACGCCGAGCGTTGCGACTGAGCGCTTGAGGTTGTTGCTGAACATGGTCTGTGCCTTTTTCCGGGGTGGGTTGCTTGTCGGCGGGTATGACCGCGGACCCACCGCGCAGGTTGGCCACATGCGAACAACCAGCGCGTTTGCGTTCCAATGTGCGAGACGGGATGTCTGAGAGGCGTCGCTAGATGGCCTCGATACCCGGCTCGGCTGGGCACGTAGGCAGGTCGACTCACACTTGGAACGCGGCAGTTCGGCGTGGGACACTGGATCTGCGAATGCCCGGCCGCGGAATTCAGCACATCGACCTCGCCGTCAGCGACGTCGATCTCTCGCTCGCCTTCTACATTGACCTCTTGGGACCCCTGGGGTTGAAGGTGGAAGAGCGTTATCGGACCTACCGGGGCACCGAGGAGGTGGTGTATCTGAGCTTCGGAGACGAATGGCTCGGCCTACGTCCCGCCGACGGTGGCGCCCACCGCTACTACGGCGTAGGGCTCGAGCACCTGGCGTTCGAGGTCGACATCAGCGAAGAGGTGGACGCGGCGCATGAGCGGTGCTTGCGGCGGGGCGATCGGATCCACCACCCGCCGGAGCAGGACAGCGACATCTCGGACTACTACGCATTCTTCGTCTTCGATCCGGATGGACTCCGCATCGAGGTCTTCTCTCCCGGGCCGGAGTGGTCCTCGCGCATCCACAGGCCTTCCGAGACGAGTCTCCGATGATCTCGGGATACAACGTAAGGCCGCCGCCGTGGTGGTGTTGATCGGCGCAAACGACTACGGCTTCGCCGACCGCGCCAAGCCCGCCGGGGCAACCTCGTAGAAGGAGAGTTGTCGTGTGAAGTCCAGTCCTCGCGGAGTTCGCCCCCGTCAGCCTTCGTCGTCGCCCACCGCGCATACGCTGTTTGACAGTTCTGTCGGAACCGAGGTCACAGTCGAAATGTGCGTGACGTCACAGTGGCTGCTCGCGCCGGAGGAGATACTCGATCGTCGATCCGCCTCCGACGAAAAGGTCACCATGTTCCCAACGAACGCATACGTCATCCGTCACGCCAACGTCGACGACGAGGGCGCGGTCCGGCGCCTCGCTGAGCTGGACGGTCGCCGGCCGCTGTCCGGTCCGGTGTTGATCGGCGAGATCGACGGTATCCCGGCAGCGGCGGTGTCGCTCGCGGACGGGCAGATCGCAGCCGACCCGTTCCAGCCGACCGCACAGCTCGTCCCGCTGCTCGGCATCCGCTTCCGCGCGCTGAGAGCCTTCGACGAGCAGCCTTCCCTGCCGGCGCGTCTTAGGGCGAACATGAGCGGGTGGAAGGCCAGGAACCGCCCGGCCATGGGGTAGCTCGTCCTCGCACGGTGTGTCTCCCGCGACTGGCGCGATACTGTGCGCGCCCGGTCGCTGGAACGCGGCGACACTCACCGAGGAGGACAGCATTGATTCTGGCCACGACGCAGGTCGAGGATTTCGACCGCTTCTTGGCGATCTTCTCAACCAAGGGCGCTGAGAAGCGAGCGCAGCACGGGTCCAAGGGTGCGACCGTTTTTCGCGATCCCAATGAGGACGACCGGGTCTGGGTGCTCTTCGACTGGGACGAGGAGGGCTTTCAGAACTTCCTCTCCGACCCCGACGTCCCTGCGATCATCAAGGAAGCCGGGCACAAGAGCAGGCCCCAGCCGGCGGAGCTCGGCGGCCGGTACGACGCCTAAGGGCCCATGCCGGTAGGAGTTATGTAGCCCGCGTCGAATCTCCCCGCTGACCGCCGATTGCGACCTGGGGAGGTCGATGATGGGACTCGTTTCGAAGGACGACGGCTGGCGCATGCCGGACTGGCTGTGGGAGCGGATCGAGCCGCTGCTGCCCGAGCGGCCGCCAGCACCCGCTCGGCTGCCACAACCCGCGCGTGCCCGACCGCGACGCGATGGACGCGATCCTGTTGGTGCTGCAGGACCGGGATGCAGTGGAACGCGCTCGACGCTGACCGGGCCGTGCCAGCTCGTCGTCTGCGCACCGGCGCTTCCAGGAGTGGGAGCGGGCCGGCGTGTTCCACGAGATCTGGCGCCAGGGGCTGCTCGCCTACGACCAGCAGGTGGGTATCGACTGGGCCTGGCTGGCGGCCGACGGGGCGATGTCAAAGGCGCCGCTCGGCGGCCCGAAGACGGGGCCGAATCCCACTGACAGAGCCAAAAAGGGGCGAAGCGCTCGGTCCTCGCGGAGGCGCGCGGGAGTGCCGATCGGGCTCGACCACGACGGCGCCAACCGCAACGACCACAAGCTGCTGAAGCCGACGCTCGACTCGATCCCGATCGAGCGCCCCAAACCGACCGAGCAGGCGCCCCAGGGCATCTGCCTCGACAAGGCCTACGACAACCAGGAGTCGCGCGATGTGGTCGCCGACTACGACCTCACGCCGCACATCCGCACGCGCGGCGAGGAGCTCGAAGCGAAGGTCCGCCAGCCCGACTGGCGGGCGCGCCGCTGGGTCGTCGAAGCCTGCCACTCATGGCTCAACCGCAACCGCGCGATCCTGATCCGCTGGTCCAAGAAGGACGACAACCACCTCGCCCTGCTCCAACTCGCCAGCGGCCTGATCGCCTTCAAGAAGGCTCGCGCCGCCAAGCTCGCTGCCCTACCGGCATAGGCCCTAAGCCCGAATCGGGCCCCGAATGCTGCACTTGGGACACGGCGGCAGCGACTTCTCGGACTGGGTGGTGATCTCCTCGCCGCAGTTGGTGCAGCGATAGGTGCCGGCGGATATGTCGCTGCCTGTCGGGACGGGCTCGGCCATGAGGGCTCCTCGCATCGGGGTGAGGAGACGCGTACCCGGCCTTCCTTCGCCAAACCCACCGAGTCGCCGCGCCGATAGCTCGCCTGGGTCTGGGCGTCAGGCGGCGACGGCGTTGTAGTAGCGCACCGCCAGACCAGTCAGCAGCGTCTCGAAGCACGCCTGGAGCGTCATGTCGTTGTCAGCGGCGTAGGCCTGGAGCCCTGCTCGCTCGATCGCCTCGCTCTGCGCGATCACCTCGTCGACCAGATCAGGATGCTGGTCGGAGAAGAAGGCCCCCATCGAGTAGAGGCTCGTGTCCATGAGCGACTCGAGGAAGGAGTCATCTCCGGCGGTGAGGCTCGGCTTGGCGCCCATCGGCGCGCAGGTTACCCCGACCCGTTCAAGTCGAGCGCGCCCGTGACGGCGTCCACCACGGTCCCTGCCTCGACGGGAACCTCGACAGGAACCTCCACCCGGCGGGCGCGCCTCCGGCGCCGGGAGGCTCGGCAGAGCCGGAAGGTCAGGGGGCTTGGCGGGTGCGTCCTCCGCAACGGCCTCGCGAACGTCCGGCACCCCCGGCAACGCGCGCGGCTCGGCGCTCTGGGCGGGCCGGCACCTGGCCCTTCACGGGGAGCTCGGCCGGGTCCTGTCGGCGCCGCGGCCAAGCGCCCGTCGCGACCGCGGTGGTCGCGGTCCGAGGTGGGCGCTGCGCGGAGCTCGACACGCCCGTCGGCGCTCGGGCCGCCGGAACGCGCGCTCGCGCGTGGGCGTGCGGGCTTCCTGTACCCGGTGCTCGGCGCGCGCCGGCATGGCTTCGTCTTGCCCGTCACCGCCGATCGCGTCCGTCGCACCGCCGACGCCCGCGCCCCCGAGCGCGGCGCCGCCCGCTCCGGCGATGGCGACAGCGGCCACAACGGCAGCCGCCTGGCTCCCGGCCCCACCCGAGAAGAAGGGCAGCGGCAGCAGTGCGGCCGTCTTGCGCGACAAGCGGCCCTGCCCGCCGAGCGGCTTCACGCCAAGCTCGTGGGCCCGCCGCCGGCAGGAGGGGCAGCGGCGCGCGTGACGCGCCAGGCGCTCCTCGTCTCGGCGTCTGCGCACGCCCGCGGCCAGGCGCGCCATGACGGCCCGCATCGATTCGCAGCGGCGCCCCTCGGAGATGTCTGTGTACTCGGCCTCGAGCCGGCGGCGTGCGCGGAACAGCGCCGTCTCGACCGACGACCGGCTGAGGCTCGAGCCGCTCGGCGATCTCGCGGTAGGACATGCCCTCCAGCTCGCGCATTACGAGGACCCGGGTCTGGACCTCCGGGAGCTCGTCGAGGGCGCCCCGCAGGTGGCCGAGCCGCTCCCTGTCGATCACCGCGGTCTCCGGAGGCGGCGGCCGCGGCGAGCCGGCATCAGGTCGGAGCGGCGCAGCAGCCCCTCCCCGTCGACCGAGACTTCCTCCGCACGACTCGCGCGCCGCCAGTGGTCGATCGCGGCGTTGCGAGCTATCTCGAAGATCCAGGGCTTGAATGCGATCTCAGCGTCGGTTGCGCGCATGCCCCGCAGCGCGGAGAGGAACGCGTCCTGGGCCAGGTCCTCGGCGCGAGCCTCGTCTCGCACCATGCCCCGCACATAGGCGGCGACGCGATGGTGATAGCGCCGGTAGAGCTCCTCGAATGCGGAGTCGTCGCCGACCCGCACCGCAGTCACCAGCTCGCGGTCCTCCCTGCCCACACGCGCAGCGATCATCCCTGCCTCCTGCCTAGCGATCGTCCTTGCCTCCAAGGCGAATGTACCCGTCTCGCGCGAGTTTGAAAATCCTCCCACCCGCTCCCCCGAGGGCCGTCACCCGACGGGTGATATTCCTCCCGCATGGCCAATCGCGACGAGATCATCGCCCACCTCGACGAGCTGCTCGAGATCGAGTCGTTCTCCGACTACGGGCCGAACGGGCTACAGGTGCCGGGCGCCGAGGAGGTGACGAAGGTGGTCACGGGAGTCAGCGCCCAGCTCGAGCTGTTCGAGCGCGCGGCAGAGGACGGGCGCCGAGCTCGTGCTCGCCCATCACGGGCTGTTCTGGGACTTCCATCCGCGCACGATCAGCCCGTCGATGAAGCGGCGGCTGGAGGCGCTCTTCGAGGCCGACATCTCGCTCGCCGCCTACCACTTCCCGCTCGACGCCCATCCCGAGGTCGGCAACAACGCGCTCATCTGCGCGGAGCTCGGCTTGGAGCAGGCCGAGCCCTTCGCCGAGTACAAGGGACG
This sequence comes from uncultured Thermoleophilaceae bacterium, assembly GCA_963762265.1. Taxonomy (GTDB): domain Bacteria; phylum Actinomycetota; class Thermoleophilia; order Solirubrobacterales; family Thermoleophilaceae; genus JACVRW01. Next base: position 7,693 of record CAVXKC010000004.1, read on the forward strand.
GCAGGATCGGCTTCGTCGGGCGCTCGGCCGAGGGAATCCGATTCGCCGAGCTGCGCGAGCGCTGCGCGGCCGTCTTCGGCCGGAGCCCTTCGTCTGGGACGCGGGCCCGAGACCCGGTCCACAGCGTCGGGATCGTGTCGGGCGGCGCCGCCGGAGAGTTCGCCGAGGCCATCGGGCTCGGGCTCGACGCCTTCCTCACCGGCGAGCCGGCCGAGCACGTGATGGCGGACGCACGCGAGAACGACGTGCACTTCATCGCCGGCGGCCACTACGCCACGGAGGTGTTCGGCGTGCGCCGTCTCGGCGAGCTCGTCGCCGAGCGATTCGGGGTCGAGCACCAGTTCGTGGACGTGCCCAACCCGATTAGGGCGCAACGTGGCCGAAAGGCCTACGCAAATCGCCCAAAACGGCTTGCGCTGTCCTGAGGAGCCGATACCCTGCTTATTACGGCCAGGTTAAGCACGAGGAGGAATATCTACATATGGCGATCCACCTGACGCCCACGGAGCTCGGACGGGAAGCAGGAATGCACCGGCGCGAAGTCATCGCGAAGTGCATGGAGCTCGGGGTGCCTATCTTCCAGGGCCGGATCGACAAGACCCTCTTCATCAGCAGCCTCAAGCAGGCCGCGCAGAAGAAGGAACTGGCCAGCGCGTAGCCGTTGGCAGCGCCCGGTGCGCCCGGGCGGCCCGCTCTCCCCCTAGACTCCGCAGGTCGCCGCGGACTGGCTCCGCGGCCAATTTCGCGGACTCTGGAGGGAGAGCTCAGGATGGAAGCAGTGACGGCGGGCAGCGACGGCCGCCGCGGTGGGCACCGGGTCGAAGACGATCGCCGACCTGCTGCCGCTGGCGGCTCGAGAAGTACGCCGACGCGCCGGCGCTGCGCCACAAGGTCGGCGACGAGTGGGTCGACATCCCGTACTCGCGAGCTCGGCGAGATCGTCCAGCGAGGTCGCGCTCGGCCTGATCGACCTCGGCATCGAGCCCGGCGACAAGGTCTCGATCCTCGCCCACACCCGCCCCGAGTGGACCTACGCCTGCTTCGGCATCCTCACCGCCGGCGCCACGCTCGTCACGATCTACCAGACCAACTCGCCCGAGGAGTGCCAGTACGTGCTCGAGCCACTCCGACTCGCGCGCGGTCTTCGTCGAGGACGCCGAGCAGCTGGCCAAGGTCCGCGAGGTCGAGGAGCGCTGCCCGGAGCTGCGGCACGTGATCGTGATGGACCCGGCGACGCCGACCTCGGCGACGCGATCACGCTCGACGCCCTGCGCGAGCGCGGGCGCGGCGCGCGACGAGTCCGAGTGGGCGGCCCGCTACGAGGCCGTCACGCCGGACGACATGTGCCTCTACATCTACACGTCCGGCACCACCGGGCCGCCCAAGGGCTGCCTGCTCTCGCACGCCAACTACCGCGCGATCACCGACGCCGTGGGCCAGCAGACGCGTGCTCGAGGGCGGCGACTGCTCCTACCTCTTCCTGCCGCTCGCCCACGCCTTCGCGATCCTGATCCAGTTCGCGTCGTTCGACCTCGGCGTGACGCTCGCCTACTGGTCGCGCGACCCGAAGATGATCATCGCCGACATCGCGCAGGTCAGCCCGAGCTACTTCCCGTCGGTGCCGCGCATGTTCGAGAAGATCTACACGCTCGCCACCGCGAACGTGGAGGACCGGGAGCAGCTCGAGCAGGCGGTCGAAGCTCGGCGTGAAGGTGCGCATGATGCGCGAGGCCGGCGAGGAGGTGCCGGCCGAGCTCCAGCAGCACTTCGACGCCGCCGAGGAGAAGCTCTTCAAGAACGTGCGCGGGCTGTTCGGCCAGAACATCCGCGAGTGCGTGACCGGCGCGGCGCCGATCGCGCCGGAGATCCTCGAGTTCTTCTACGCCTGCGGCGTGCCGGTGATGGAGGGCTACGGGATGACCGAGACCTCCACCAGCGCCACGGTCAACCGGCCGCACGGACAACCAGTTCCGCTTCGGCTCGGTGGGCAAGCCCATGAACGGCGTCGAGGTGAAGATCGCCGACGACGGCGAGGTCCTGCATCAAGGGCCCGAACATCTTCCAGGGCTACTACAAGAACGAGGAGGCCACGAGCGAGACGCTCGAGGGCGAGGAGCGCTGGCTGCACACCGGCGACCTCGGCCGCCTCGACGAGGACGGCTTCCTCTACATCACCGGCCGCAAGAAGGACATCATCATCACCGCGGGCGGCAAGAACATCACGCCCGCCAACCTCGAGAACGGCCTCAAGCAGAGCCGCTGGATCTCGCAGGCGGTGGTGATCGGCGACCGGCGGCCGTACCTGATCGCGCTGATCACGCTCGATCCCGAGGAGGCGCCGGCGCTGGCCGAGCAGCTCGGCCTCGAGCGGCGCCGACCTCGCCGTCGCTGGCGCCCAGGACGAGAGGGTGCGCGCCGAGGTCCAGAAGGCGATCGACGAGGTCAACTCGCACGTGGGGCCGGTCGAGCAGATCAAGCGCTTCGCGATCCTCGACCACGACCTCTCGCAGGAGACGGGCGAGCTGACGCCCGACGCTGAAGGTCAAGCGCAACGTGGTGCACGAGAAGTACGCCGGCCTGATCGACGAGGTCTACGGCGCGCCTCGCTAGACGTCTGACGGGTCGCCGCGCCTGGCCAGCAACGACCCCACCGACACCGGCGGACTGTTCATCGGGCGGCGCCCGGGCACGGCGCCGGTGCGCTACCGCGACGACCTCGAGCCGTCCTCGGAGGGCCGCCGGCGCGCCGACGACCTGCTCTCGCGTACGCTGCTGCTGGCGCTGGAGCTCGTGCTCTGCCTGTCGCTGTTCGGCCCGCAGCCGCTCGGCTGGCTCTGGATCGGCTCGCAGGTCGACTACCTGACCGGCTACGTGACCGCCGGGCATCTCGACGGTCATGCTCGGCTGCCTGGCCTCGCTGATGCTCACGATGGCGCTGGCCAAGCGGGTGGACCACGCCTGGAAGCTCGTGCGCCGCGCCGCCGGCCACCGCCAGGAGCGCGGTGCGCTCGAGCGCATCTTCGCCACGAGCGTTGGCGATCGCGCTCGTGCTCTTCGCGGTCTGGTTCCTCCTGATCGAGGGACCGGGGCCGAGCCTCGCGCCGGGCAACTGAGCGGGAGCTCCGGCGTGGGCTTCCGCGACTACTACCGCCAGTTCGACGACTTCGACGAGAACGAGCTGAACCGCGAGCGCCGCGAGCGCCGCCGGCGCGAGAAGCAGCTCGCGCTGGAGCAGCCTGCCCGATCTCGACCTGTCGGGCACCGAGTGGCCCGACCTGCCGCACTCCGAGATCGCGAACGCGGCGATCGCGCGCGCGCGCGGGCTGGTCAACCGCTATCCGGACCGCCACGCCGCCGCCGTGCGGCGCCTGCTCGGCCGAGCGCCACGGATCGACCCGGAGCGGATCGTGATGGGCAACGGCGCCGCCGAGCTGCTGCAGTCGGCCGCCCTCTTCCTGCTCGGCCGCGGGGACGAGCTGGTGATGCCCTGGCCCTCGTACCCGCTCTATCCGCTGCTGGCCAGCCACGCGGGCGCGCGGCCGCTGGCGTGCGACCGCGGCGCGGTGCTCGACTCGGTGACCGAGCGCACCCGCGCGGTCGTGATCTGCAACCCCAACGACCCGACCGGCCACTACGTGCCGGCCGCAGGAGCTCGGCGCGCTACTCGCCGCGCTGCCCGACGACGTCTACGTGCTGCTCGACGAGGCGCTTGTGCACTTCCAGGACGCCGAGGACGCTGGACGCCTGCCTGCGCCTGGTGGACGCCTTCCCGCGCCTGCTGGTGGTGCGCACGTTCTCGAAGGCCTGGGGCCTGTCCGGCCTGCGCGCGGGCTACGCCGTGGGCTCCGACGCCGGACCTGCTGGCCGCGGTCGCGCCCAACCTGGGCGTGAACGCGCTGACGCAGGCGGCGGTGGAGCACGCGCTGCGGACCGGCGAGGACGAGATCGAGCGCCGCCGCGCGGCGGTCAGCCGCGAGCGCGCGGCGCCTGATCGACGGGCCTGCGCGCGCTGGGCGCCGGACGTGACCGACTCGCAGGCCAACTTCGTCTGGATGCGCGCGCCCGGGACTGCAGCGGCGACGAGCTGGCCCAGGCGCTGCGCCGTCAGGGCGTGATCGTGGCCCCGGGCGGCCCGCTGGGCGCCGACGACCACGTGCGCGTCGGCGTGCGTGACGAGCCGGCGACCGCTGCGTTTGTTGGCGATGTCGAAAACGCGCTAACGACTGCAACAAAAGGGTGACGGTTCGGGCAGGGCCGGCGCGGATTCGGCTGACGCGCGCGGTCGAGCTGGCCCTGGGCTGAGCTACCAGCGGCCGTTGGCCGGGCAGCCGCCGCGCCGCACCGGGGTGCAGGTGCGGGTGATGGCGGCACCCGCCCGCACCAGCACGAAGCGGTGCGCCCCGCCGCGGGAGGCGCGCGAGTTACCGGTCAGCTGGTAGCCCGTGGCGGTGAGGTTGGCGATCCCCACCTGGCCCACCGCGTTGCCGCGCGGGATGCCGCTGCCGGTCACGTCGGCGTGCGTGTTGCAGCCCACGTACGTGCCGAGGTCGATCTTGCACGACTCCATGTGGGTGACCAGCGAGCGGACCTGCGACTTGGCGTCGGCGTCCTGCCCGCGCTCGCGATGGTTCAGCATCATCGGCAGGGCTATGGCGGCGTCGGCCGCTCGGCTGGCCCGGCCCTCAGGCCTGGTCGGTCTGGCGCAGCAGCGCGCCGGTGGTCTGCTCGAGGATGCGCCGCCAGGCCGCCGTCTTCTCGCGGTTCTCGGCCACGCTCTTGACCACCTTGCGCACGCGCGTGGCCGAGATCTCGATGCCGTGCTTGGCGCAGGTCGCCTTGAGCTCGTCGTAGTCGGAGGCGAGCTTCAGCGTGACCGACTCGAAGCCGTGGCGGGCGATCTCCACGCGGCGGGTGAAGTTCATGATGTTCGTCTCGAACATCAGCTCGTCGTTGGGGTCGGGCTCGATCAGGATGATGTCCACGCCCGGGTACTTCTCCTTCCAGTGGGTGACGGCCTCGTGCAGGCGCTGGTGGGCGAGCAGCTTGAAGGCCTGGTAGCCGATCTGCGGGAAGCCCATGTCGCGCACGCGGCGCACGCGGCTGCCCCACATCGTCGGGATCACCTTCTGGAAGTCGTTCACGTAGGGCACCAGCGGGTTGACCACGATCACGAACTTGGCGCCCGCCTCCACGGCCACGTCGACGTTCGTCGTCGAGCGCAGGCCGCCGTCGACCAGGTGGCGGCCCTTGATCTCGACCGGCTTGTAGATCATCGGCAGCGCGGTCGATGCCGCCACCGCGCGCGCGATCGGCACGTCGTCCCACTCGGGGCCGCCGAGCACGATCCGCTCGCAGGTGTCGAGGTCGGTGGCGGTCAGGTAGAGCTCGTTCTCGAGCAGGCGGAAGTCGTTCACGCGGTCGGGGTCGCCGAGCACCGTCTCCAGGTACTCCTGGATGCCGCGTGCCGTCGTAGAGCCCGGAGGGCAGCGCCTCGGCCAGGCCCACGGCGAGGTCGATCAGCGACGCCGAGCGCAGGTGGGTCGACGAAGTTGCGCGCCAGGCCGAGCATGCCGCAGCGGCAGCAGCGCCGCGCTCTGGGCGAACTCGAGCGCGTTCGGGCCGCATCAGCGTGCCGCGGTCCACGTCCTGGAAGGGGGTGGGCACCTGCTGGTTGACCACCCGCATCATCTCCTCGGGGGTCACGCCGTTGGCGGTCAGCGCGGCCACGAAGGAGCCGGCGCTGGTGCCGACGTAGACGTCGAACTGGTTGACCGTGCGGTTGACGGCCAGCAGGTCGAGCGCCCGCAGGGCGCCGATCTCGTAGACCCCGCCGGTGAACCCGCCGCCGCCCAGGACGAGCGCGGTACGCGAGCGCCGCGGCCTGCGCCGGCGCGGCTTCGCCTGCGTCTTGCGGTCCTTGGCGGCGGGCTTCTGGAGCTTGACGACCTCGCCCATCCGGGGGCCGATGTGTCGCACGGAAACCGCTCCGGCACCGTGCGCTACGGTGTTCGGTCAACGATGCCGCGCGCCGCTCGCCACCCTGCTGCGCTCCGGCGTGCTCGCCGTCGGCGCCCGCGGCCGCGGCGGCCCAGGCCGCCCTCGACCGCACGCTCACGCGCCAGATGCGGGTCGCCGGGCGCGCATCCGGGCGCCTACGTGGTCAACCTCAGCCGACGGGCCGAGACGTCTTCGCCTGGAAGCCGACGGCCGCCGCGCATCCTCGCCTCGAACACGAAGCTGTTCACCACCGCGGCGGCGCTCGCCCGCTACGGCACCGACGGCACGCTCGGCACCGAGGTGCTGCGGCGACGGCGAGCTCGACGAGGACGGCGTCTGGCGCGGCGACCTCTACCTGCGCGGCGGCGGCGACCCCACCTTCGGCAGCCGCCGCTTCGTCCACGCGCTCCTACGGCGCGGGCGCGACCGTCGAGGAGCTGGCCGGCGCTGATCGAGGACGCCGGGCATCGAGCGCGTGACCGGGCCGCGTCTACGGCGACGAGTCGCGCTTCGACTCGCTGCGCGGCGGCCCGGACTCGGGCTACGGCGATCTCGATCTGGGTCGGCCCGCTGAGCGCGCTGTCCTTCAACCGCGGCCTCGGCCGACGAGAGCGGGCGCGCGTTCCAGCTCGACCCGCCGCTCTTCGCCGCCGCCCGGCTCGACGCCGCGCTCGAGCGCGCGCGGCGTGCAGGTGCGCCTGGCGCCGCGCGCCGGCGCCGCGCGCCGCCGGCGCCGACGTGCTGGCGAGCGTCGACTCGCCGCCGATGGAGCGCCTCGTCGCGCTCACCAACAAGCCGTCCGACAACTTCTTCGCCGAGATGCTCGCTCAAGGACCTGGCGCTGCAGGCGCGCGGCCGCGGCACCACCGCCGCCGGCGCGCAGCTCGCCGCCGGCTTCGCGCGCCGGCTCGGGTCGCGGGCGCGGCTCGTGGACGGCTCCGGGCTCTCGCGCGGCAACCGCGCCTCGCCGTGCCGCGTCGTGAAGCTGCTGTCGGCGATGCTCGAGGACGACCAGGCCCAGTACGACGACGACTTCATCGACTCGCTGTCCGATCGCCGGGTCGGACGGCACGCTGTACGGACCGGATGCGCAGCGGCCCGGCGCGCTGGCACTGCCGCGCCAAGACCGGCACGCTGTCGAACGTGAGCGCCCTGTCGGGCTACTGCGAGGCGCGCTCCGGCGACACCTACGCCTTCTCGATCCTGATGAACGACGTCTACCCGCCGGGCGCCCGGCGCCTGCAGGACAGCATGGTGCAGGCGATCGCCGGCCGAACCGCTGACCGGTTCGCACGCGCCGCGGGCTAGCGCCGCTGGCGCGGGGGCGGCGGCGGCAGCTCGCCGAGGTCCTCCGGCAGCAGCGCAAGCAACCCGTCCTCGTCGAGGATCTCGATGCCGAGCTCCTGCGCCTTGGTCAACTTCGTGCCCGGGTCCTCGCCGGCCACCACGTAGTCGGTCTTCTTCGAGACCGAGCCGGTGACCTTGCCGCCGGCGGCCTCGATCCGCTGCGGTCGCCTCCGGGCGGGTGAGGGTCGGCAGCGTGCCGGTCAGCACCACGCGTCTTGCCCACCAGCGGGCCCTCGCGCGGGCGGCGCCGGGCCCTCCTCCTCCATCTGGAGCCCGTGGCCGCGCAGGCGCTCGATCAGCGTCGCGCGTGCGCTCCTCGGCGAGCGTCTCGTGCACGGTCGCGGCCATGATCGGCCCGATCCCGTCGACCGCGGTCAGCTCCTCCTCGCTCGGCCGCCAGCAGGGCGTCCATCGTGCGCAGGTGCCGAGCGAGGTTGCGCGCGTTGACGAAGCCGACGCCGGGAATGCCGAGCGCGTAGAGCACGAGGTGGAAGGGCTGCTGCTTCGAAGCGTCGATCGCCGTCCACCAGGTTCGCGCGCCGAGATCTCGCGCGAAGCGCTCCAGCTCGACCAGCCGCTCGGCCGTCAGGTCGTAGATGTCGGCCACGTCCTCGATCAGGCCCTCGGACAGGAAGCGGCGCACGTTCTCCTCGCCGAGGCCGTCGATGTCCATCGCGCCCACGAAGTGCTTGACCGCCTGGAAGACCTGTCCCGGGCAGCCGGTGCGGTTGGGGCAGATCGTCCAGACGCCCGCCCTCGGGCTTGACCGTGGGCGTGCCGCAGGCGGGGCACTTGGCCGGCGGCTCGGGGGTCGGGCTGCGGCCCTTTCGCTTCTGCGCCTTGGCCGTCGGCGAGACCACCTGCGGGATCACGTCGCCCGCGCGCATGACGATCACCTCGTCGCCGTCGCGCACGTCCTTGCGGCGCAGGTCCTCCTCGTTGTGGAGCGTGGCGAGCTTGACCGTCACGCCCGAGACCTGCACCGGCTCGAGCTGCGCGAACGGGACCATGTGGCCGGTGCGCCCGACGTTCCAGGCGACCGACTCGAGCGTGGTGGTGGCCGTGGTGGGCGCGAACTTCCAGGCGATCGCGCCGCGCGGCTCGCGGCCCACCACGCCGAGCTGGCGCTGCAGGTCGAGGTCGTCGACCTTGACCACCACGCCGTCGATCTCGAAGTCGAGCCGGTCGCGGCGCTCCTCCCAGGCCCGGCAGGCGGCCACGACCTCGTCGACGGTGTCGTGCACCTCGACGTCGCGGTTGACGCGGAAGCCGTGCTCGCGCAGCCACTCGAGCGACTCGTGGTGGGTCTCGAACTCGAGCCCGTCGAGCGCGCCCACCCCGTAGCACCACATCGACAGCGGGCGCGAGGCGGCCAGCTTGCGGGTCGAGCTGGCGGATCGAGCCGGCGGCCGAGTTGCGCGGGTTGGCGAAGGTCGGCTCGCCCGCCTCGGCGCGCTGCTCGTTGAGCTTGGCGAACGCGGCCAGCGGCAGGTAGATCTCGCCGCGCACCTCGATCAGCGGCGGCGCGTCGTCGATCCGCAGCGGGATCGCGCCGATCGTGCGCAGGTTCTGCGGTCACGTCCTCGCCCACCTCGCCGTTGCCGCGGGTGGCGCCCGCGCACGAGCACGCCGTCCTCGTAGACGAGCGAGATCGCCAGCCCGTCGATCTTCGGCTCGGTCACGAAGTGGACGTCGCCCATCTCGACCCCCTGCCGGGCCAGGTAGCGCTCGCTGCGCACCACCCAGGCGGCCAGCTCCTCCTCGTTGCGCGCGTTTGCCAGCGAGAGCATCGGCTGGAGGTGGCGGACCTCGGGGAACTTGTCGAGCGGCTGCGCGCCGACGCGCTGGGTCGGCGAGTCCGGGGTCAGCAGCTCGGGGTGCTCCGCCTCGAGGTCGCGCAGCTCGTTCAGGAGCGCGTCGTACTCGGTGTCCGAGACCTCGGGGTCGTCGAGGACGTAGTAGCGGTGGTTGTGGTGCTCGAGCAGGCGCCGCAGCTCTCGCGCCCGCTCGGCCGCGCTCTCCTGCGTCGCGCTCACACCTCGCTCGCGGCCGGCCGCAGCAGGCCCTCCAGGTCGAAGCCGGCGAGCTGCTCGATGCCCGCCTGGTCGGTGAGGTCGAAGTGGAGCGGCGTGACCGCGATGCAGCGCTCGGCGATCGCAGCGAAGTCGGTGCCGTCCTCGCGGTGGTAGCCCGGCTCCTCGCTGTAGATGCGGTAGCGCCGCCGGCCGTCCTCCTCCTCGGTCAGCTCCATCTGGTCGCGGTAGTCGCGCTTGCCCAGCGCGACACGCACGCACACCGCGGGCCTCGCCGGCCGGGGCGTTCACGTTCAGCAGGGTGCCGTCCGGGATCGGCACGCCCTCCAGCTCCTCGACCAGGCGAGCGACGAACGCGGCCACCTGCTCGAAGTCCTCGCGCTCCCACGCCCGGCCGGCGCGGAAGTCCATCTCGCCGTGGTCGGCCTGCTGGGAGACCGCGATGGCGGGCACGCCGAGCACGACCCCCTCGAAGCGCCGCCGCGACGGTGCCGGAGTAGGTGATGTCGTCGCCGAGGTTGGCGCCGTGGTTGATCCCCGAGACGATCAGCTCGGGCTCGAACTCGATCAGCCCGAGCGTCGCGAAGCGGACGCAGTCGACGGGCGTGCCGTCGGTGGCAAAGCCCGTGGTGCCGTCGCCGAACTCGACCTCCTCGACCCAGAGCGGATGACGGATCGTGATGCTGCGCGCGGTGGCCGAGCGGTTGGAATCCGGAGCGATCACCGCGAGCTCGACGCCCGACACGTCCAGCAGCGCGCGTCGCATGACGTTCAGCCCGGTGGCCGTGATCCCGTCGTCGTTTGTGAGAAGAACCTTCACCCAGGCGAGGATATTCAGTAGCGAACCGACTCCAGGTAAAGGGCCTGGGGTGGCGCAGTCACCCCCGCTTCGCTGCGCGGGGCTCCCTCCAGGAGTCGGCGAAAGCGCTCCGGGCTGACGCCGCCGAGCATGGTCCCGACCAGCACCCGCACCATGTGGCGCATGAAGCTGTCGGCCTCGATCCAGAAGGCCAGCACGTCCTCGCTCTCCTCGACCCACTCCGCCCGGAAGACCTCGCGCCTGAAGCGCACATGCTCGGTCTCGGTGGGCGTGAAGGCGGTGAAGTCGTGCGTCCCGGTCAGCGCGGCGGCGCTTTCGTCCAGGGCGGCGCGATCGAGCGGCCGGGGCCACCAGAGCGCGCGGTCGCGCTCGAATGGGCTCGGCGCCGGGCGGGTGAGCAGGCGGTAGCGGTAGGTGCGGCTGCGCGCGTGCCGGCGCGCGTCGAAGCCGTCCGGCGCGGGCTCGCTCGCGAGCACCGAGATGTCGTTCGGCAGCAGCCCGTTGAGGGCGCGCCTGGCAGCCGGCTCGCCCTCATGGCTTGCCACCTGGCCGCGCGCGTGCACGCCGCGGTCGGTCCGCCCGGCAACCGCCAGCGCCACGTCCCTGCGGAGGGCCGTGGACGAGCGCCTCGTCGAGCACCCCTTCAACGGTGCGCTCACCCGCCTGGCGCGCCCAGCCCATGAACCTCGAGCCGTCGTACTCGAGCAGAAGCCTGGTGGCGGCCAGGGCCCTACCCGCGCTTGCGCGCGACCGAGATCAGGTATTCGGCGTCGATGCGCAGCCTGCCGTCGGAGGCGCGGTTGCGGCGGCGCACCAGGTCGAGTGTCTCTGCGCGCAGCTGGTCGAACTGCTCCGCGGGCAGCCCCTCGCGCGCCGCCGCGAAGGTCGGCGCGAACTCGGCCAGCTCGGCGGCGACCGTCTCCGGCGAGTCGGCCTCCCAGGTCAACGTGCGCGGCTCGCATTCCACGTGGGCCGCGATCCCCCCGAGGCGCTCGCGCACGACCGCCTCGTCACCCCAGTCCTCGGCGTGCGGCGCGCCGGCGGGCGCGGGCGAGAAGCGCCGGCCGATGGCGAACAGCTCGGCGAAGAAGCCGTTCGGGACCCAGGCGGTCAATCCGACGGTGTTGCCGGGACGCACCACGCGAAACAGCTCGTGGGCTACCCGCTCGGGCCGCGGCGCGATCATCACCCCGAAGACCGACCCCGCGCAGTCGAATCGTCCTTCCTCGAACGGCAGCTCCTCGGCGTCGGCCTCGACCCATTCGATCGAGCAACCCTCCTCCTCGCTGCGCTCCCGGCCGCGCGCGACCATCCCGGGTGCGAAGTCCGAGGCGACCACGCTCGCGCCCTCGCGCGCGCACGCGAGCGCGAAGTTGCCGTCCCCGGCGGCCACGTCGAGCACCTCCTGGCCCGCGGAGACCGCGCAGGCGTCGCACAGCTCACGCGAGGCCGGCTCGAGCCGCTTCGACAGGTAGGAGTAGTCACCCATGTCCCAGACGCGCCGGACCCGTGCCTTGAGCGCGTCGACGTCCACCAGCTTCAGCTTCCCCACCCCGCCGGCGGCTCGGTACGTCCCTCCTCCAGGTGCCAGTACTCGCGCAGCTCCAGGCAGCGGCCCCCCGGTCCGAAGCGCAGGATCAGCGAGCCTGGCACGGTGACCTCCCGGCCCGAGTCGCGCATGATCGCCCACCATTCGACCACCACGCGGTTGCCGTGGACGATCGGCGCGCCGAAGCGCAGGTCGAGGTCCTCCTGGGTCGACGTGGCGTCGCGCCAGTAGTCGCGGATCGCCTCGCGCCCGACCGTGGGCGGCCGGAAGGGCGACGACCGATAGACGGCCTCTTCGGCGAACAGCTCCGCCACCGCCTCCGCGTCTCCGGCGCGCCACGCCGCTCCGTAGTCCTCGATCCATTCCTGCGCCCAGCTGTCGTCCATGTGCCGAGACTATCCATGCAGCACAATTGGGCGCGTGAAGGTCACAGCGAAGGCCGAGTACGCCGTCCGGGCGATGCTGGAGCTCGCCACGGCGGACGGCGGGCTCACCAAGGGCGAGCAGATCGCGCGCAGCCAGGGCATTCCGCTCAAGTTCCTCGAGAACATCCTCGTCGACCTGCGCCACGCGGACGTCGTGCACGCCCAGCGCGGGGCCGACGGCGGCTACCGCCTGGCCCGCGAGGCCGACGCCATCACCGTCGGCGAGGTGATCCGCGCCGTGGAGGGACCGCTGGCCAGCGTGCGCGGCGAGCCGCCGGAGCGGGTGGTCTACGAGGGCTCGGCGGAGCACCTGCAGGAGGTCTGGATCGCCGTGCGGGCGAGCCTGCGCTCGGTGCTCGACGACGTCACCCTCGCCGACGTGGTGGCGGGGCGCCTGCCGGCTCAGATCAAGCGGCTAACCGAGCCGCCCGACGCGTGGCTCAGACGCTGACTGGCTCCGCCTCGGGGCGCAGCCAGACGATCTGACCCTCGCTCAGCTCGAGCTCCTCGGCCTGCCCGCGCGTGGTCTGGACCCACGTCGAGTCCCCGTCGCCGAGCGACAGCTCGACCCGGACCTCGAAGCCCAGGTGGACGATCCTGTCCACCTGCGCCTCGGCGGCGCCGTCGTAGGGCTCGAGCAGGATCTCGACGTCGTGGGGGCGGATCCAGCGGCCCGAGAGCTCGCTCACGGGCCCGACGAAGCGCATGACGAACTCGTTCGCCGGCTTCTCGTAGAGGTCTCGCGGGGTTCCGACCTGCTCGATGTCGCCGTGGTTGAGCACGACGATCTGCTCTGCGACCTCCATCGCCTCCTCCTGGTCGTGGGTGACGAAGATCGTCGTCACGTGGACCTCGTCGTGGAGGCGCCGCAGCCAGGCGCGCAGCTCCTTGCGAACCGTGGCGTCGAGCGCCCCGAAGGGCTCGTCGAGCAGCAGCACGCGCGGCTGCACCGCAAGCGCGCGGGCCAGGGCCATGCGCTGGCGCTGACCGCCGGAGAGCTGCGCGGGATAGCGGCTTGCGAAGCCGTCGAGGTGCACGAGCCTCGAGCAGCTCGTCCACCCGCTCGTCGATCTCGTCCTTCGGGCGCTTGCGGATCGTCAGCCCGAACGCCACGTTCTTGCGTACGGTCATGTGCTTGAACGCCGCGTAGTGCTGGAACACGAAGCCGACGTTGCGACGCTGGGGCGGCTTCTGCGTGGCGTCCTCACCGGCGATCAGAACCCTGCCCGAGTCGGGTTGCTCGAGGCCGGCGATCACCCTCAGCAGGGTGGACTTGCCGCCGCCGCTCGGACCGAGCAGCGCCGTGAGCGAGCCGTCGCGCACCTCGAGCGAGACTTCGTTGAGAGCAACGAAGTCGCCGAAGCGCTTGGAGACGGAGTCGACGACGATGCTCATCCCTGCGCCTCCTTGGGCTTGATTACGTTCATGGCGAGGAGCGTGGCCAGGGCGAGCAACGCGAGCACCACCGAGGCGGCGTACGCCCCGGTCTCGTCGAAGCGCTGGAAGCGATTCGTCGACGAACAGCGTGGCCGTCTCGGTTTGGCCCGACAGCTTGCCCGAGACGACGCTGACCGCGCCGAACTCGCCAAGGGCGCGGGCGGTGGTCAGCACGACGCCGTAGGCGACGCCCCAGCGGATCGCCGGGAGCGTCACGCGGAAGAACGTCTGCGAGCCCGCCGGCGCCCAGCGTCGCGGCGGCCTGTTCCTGCTCGTTGCCGATCTCGCGCAGCACGGGGATGACCTCGCGTACCACGAACGGCAGGGACACGAACATCGTGGCGAGGATCATGCCCGGGGTCGAGAAGATGATCTGGATGCCGTGCTCGGAGAACCACTCGCCCACCCAGCCGTCGCGGCGGCCGTAGACGAGCAGCAGCGCAAGGCCGACGACTACGGGCGAGACCGCGAAGGGCAGGTCGACCATGGCGTTGAGCACTGCCCGCCCGCGGAAGCGCTGGCGCACGATCGCGAGCGCGCAGAGGATCCCGAAGATCGTGTTGAGCGGAACCGCGACCGCCACCATCACCATCGTCAGGTAGAAGGCGTGCTGTGCCTCAGGGGTGGTCACGGCGTCCCAGGCCGCGCCGATGCCGTCCTGGAAGGCGTTGAAGAACACGAGCGCCACGGGAATGCCCAGGAGCAGCGTCAGGTAGCCCAGCGCGACGATGCGCAGCGCGTACTTACTCTTCATGGCGCAACGCCTTCTTCGAGAGCCAGCCGAAGAACATGCAGCACGACGAGTGCGACCACGAGCAGGACCACCGATACCGCGGACGCGCCGACGGGGTTGTCGCTCTCGACCTGGGAGAAGATGAACACCGATGCGGCCTGCGTCTCGAACGGGATGTTGCCCGTGATGAGCACGAGCGCGCCGAACTCGCCCACCGCGCGGGCAAAGGCCAGCCCGCCGCCCGCGATGATCGCCGGCGCGAGGTTGGGCAGGATGATGCGCAGGAAGACCGTCCGCCGGCTCGCGCCGAGCGACTCCGCCGCCTGCTCCATCTCGCGGTCGAGCTCGAGCAGCACGGGCTGCACCGCCCGCACCACGAAAGGGAGCGTCACGAACAGCAGAGCGACCACGACGGCCACCCTGCTGAAGGCGATGTCGATCCCCACCGGGCTCTCCGGTCCGTAGAAGGCGAGCAGCGTCAGGCCGGCGACGATCGTCGGCAGCGCGAAGGGCAGGTCGATCAGCGAGTTGACGATGTTCTTGCCGGGGAAGTCGTCGCGCACGAGCACCCACGCGATCAGGGTCCCGAACAGCGCGTTGACCAACACCACGATCACCGACGCGATCAGGGTCAGCCGCAGCGCCGCCACGGCCTGCGGGCTGCTGATGGCGTCCCAGAACGCGTCGGGGCCGCTGTCGAGCGACTTGAAGAGCACCGCCGCCAGCGGGATCAGCGCGACGATGCTGAGGTAGGCCATGGCAATGCCGCGGCCGAGGACCTCCCCGGGTATCGCGGACGCCCTCGGGCCGCGGCTCACCGGTGCCGCCGGCGGCACCGGTGAGGCTGCGGCGGTCGCCGAGCTAGTCGGAGGCAGTGCTCTTCCCCTGCGACTGGAAGATCTCGGCCACGACTCCACTCTCCGGATCGAAGAACTCGTCGTTGACCTTGCCCCAGCCGCCGAACTTGGTGATGTCGAACAGCTTGGCCGGAGTCGGGAACTCGTCAGCCCCGGCGGTGCCCTCCACCACCGGGCGGTAGCCCTTGCTCACGAAGATCTCCTGCGCCTCGGGCGTGTACAGGAAGTCGATGAACGACTGCGCCAGCTCGGGATCGCTCCGACTCGTTGACGGGTGCGATGGGGTTCTCGATCAGAAGGGTCTCGTCGGGCACGATGTAGTCGAGCTCCTCGCCCTCCTGCTGCGCGAGGATCGCCTCGTTCTCGTAGCCCAGCAGCACGTCGCCCTTGCCGCTCGAGAACGTCTGGAGTGACTCGCGTGCGCTCTTGTCGAGCACGGGCACGTTGTCGAACAGCTTCGAGAGGTACTCCTTGGCCTGCTCGGGGGTCTTGCCCTGTTCGAGCTGCGCTCCGTAGGCGGCCATGATGTTCCACTTGGCTCCGCCGGAGGTGAACGGGTTCGGCTCGATCACCTCGACCTCACCGGTGACCAGGTCGTCCCAGCCCTTGATGCCCTTCGGATTTCCCTTGCGGATCATCAGGACGACCACCGAGTCGGTGACCATGCCCTTGTACTCATTCTTGTTCCAGCTGCTGTCAACGAGCCCCGCATCGACCAGCCGGGTGATGTCCGGCTCGAGCGAGAACTCGACCACGTCGGCAGGCAGGCCGCCCTCGACGGCTCGCGACTGCTCACCCGAGGAAGCGTAGGACTGGTCGAAGCCCACCCCCTTGCCCTCGGGGGTCTTGTTGAAGGCCGGGATCAACTCCTGGTAGGCCTCCTCCGGTGTCGAGTAAGCGACCAAAGTGAGCTTTCCGCCGCCGTCCCCGGAAGCGGAATCGCCGCTGTCGGCACTGCTCGAACTGCCGCCGCAGCCCGAGACCACGAGGATGAGAAGGGCTACGAGCGCGAGCAGGAACGCCGGCGCGGAAGTGATTGGACGTTTCATTCTCCACTTTATCGATCGAGTTCAGGACCTAGACCGGCGCCACGCTAGCAGAAAGCCCATAAACCCTATAAATTGAGTTGAGAATGAGGAGTTTTCGGCTCCAGGCCTCGAGCCTCGCATCCCACTGAGGAGCCTGAGCTGGGCTTGCCGAGGCGTCGACCCAGGGGCTGATCCCTCACGACATGACCGCTACACGCGCACTCCCGAAGCGTGCCCCGCCCGAGGGCTCAACAGCCCCAGCGAGGGTTGCAGATCCTGCCGTCCGACATGATGATCCCCTGCGGCGTGGCGGTCTGGTCGAGCCTCGCCACGACGCCGTCAGCGTCGCCGACCGGCATGTAGATAGGCGAGGCGCCTGCCGGTCCGGCTGCCGCGAGAGCTCCCGCCATTACCGCCATCGTCGCGAGCGAACGCTTCAGAGTGATGTTGAACATGGCGTTCCCCTTTCTGGGGGGTGGCTTGCTTGTCGGCGGGTAAGACCCCGGCCCGTCGAGAAGGTTGGCCGCATGCCAACTCAGTCCCCCACGGGGGATCTCATCGGCCGCCGGCCCAAAGCAGGGCCGAAAGGTGGCCCAGAGCCCGGGCCGCACCTGGCGACCGGGACCCCGGCCGGTCTGGCTACCCTCTACTCCCTGAGAACCCCTCTCCTGTTTCTGCTCGCCTGCGCCGGCCTAGCCGCCGGCTGTGGGTCCGACGACCCGGCGCCGCCCCCGGCCGCCGCTGAGATGCAGGCCGAGCCGGCGGAACCCGCTGCCGAGGCGACGCCGGCTCCGTCCGCGCGGCGCCGCGGGCCGCTGGTGAAGCTCAAGGAGTCGCAGTTCGGTCCGGTGCTCTTCAGCGGCCGCGATCGCGCGGTCTATCTCTTCACGCTCGACCCGAAGAAGAAGACGCGCTGCTACGGCGCCTGCGCCGAGGCCTGGCCGCCCGTCTACGCCAAGGGGCGGCCGCGCGCGGGGAAGGGAGTCGACGCGGACCTGCTCGGGACGATCGAGCGCCGCAACGGCCGCCGCCAGGTGACCTACAAGGGCCAGGCGCTCTACTTCTACGTCCACGACCCCAAGGGCCAGGTGCTCTGCAACGACGTCGTGGAGTTCGGCGGCACCTGGTTCGCGCTTGACGCGAACGGCAACCCGCCGGCATAGCTCTCGAGCCCGTTGTCGAGTTACCGGTCCCCTGGCCCGCTAAGTCGACAAAGGAACGGCGCGCGTCAGGCTAGAGGCCCGGGGGGTGGCGGGCCACGAAGCCCGCCCCCGAGCGCCTGGTATTCGTCCAGCGTGAGCCGGTCTCGCCGATGGCGCTCGTGTCGTAGCGCCGGCCGTCCACGACCATGAAGGCGTGACCGGAGTTGGCGTAGATCGTCACGTGGCGGCCGCGGCCGGGCACGCCGTAGCTCATGAAGCCCGTTGAGTCGAGCGGTGAGGCCAGCAGGCCGGCGCCGTGCAGCGCGTAGGAGATCGAGCCCGAGCAGTCGTAGCCCGAGTCGCGGAAACGGCGGTGGCCGCCGCCATAGCGGTAGTCGGCCCCGGCGATGCGGTTGGCCGCATGGATGAGGCGCCGGAGCCCGCCGCCTCCGCCACCGCCGCCTCCGCCGCCGTGACCGCGCCGCTTCAAGGTTCTGCCCGAGCCGAGTCCCAGCGCGCGGCGCGTCATCGGCCCGACCACGCCGTCGGCCGTGAGCCCGCGGCTCCGTTGGAAGCGCTTGACAGCACTCTCGGTCGCGGGCCCGAAGACGCCGTCAGCCGACAGGCCGAGCATCCGCTGCAGCGATCGCACCCCGCCGCCGCGCACGCGGCGCCCGGACGAGCGCCGGCCGCCGCGGCCTCCGCCGCGCGCCGAGGAGCGCTTGCGCTTGAGCATCGGCCCCGAGCCCATTCCGAGCGCGCTGCGAGTCATCGGGCCGACGACCCCGTCGGCGGTGAGGCCGTGGCGACGCTGGAAGCGCTTCACGGCGCGCTTCGTCTGCGGGCCGAAGACGCCGTCGGCCGGGATGCCGAGCTTGCGCTGCAGCCGGCGCACCTCGCGCCCTGACTGCGAGGCCGTCGCCTTCACTCCGGCGGCGCCGGCGGTCTCGGCCTGGGCGCTCGCCGGGCCGGCGACCCCGAGCGGCATCAGGACAGCGGCCGCGAGCGCGGCGACGAGCAACGACTGTCGGGCTGGTTTGGATCTCATTGTCGGCGGCGCCTACGAGGTGAGCTGACGGGCTCGCGCATAGCGCTACCCCGGTCACGTGAACCGGGTGATTCGCCCCAGCGGCCGGGTCGGCCGCACTGGTTCCCCCGCTCGCCACGTCCGGGGACGTGGCGACTCGGCAAGCTGAAGCCGTCTTTCTAGCAGGCGAAAGTCCTGCATGCTGCACGATTTCTTGCAAAGGCGAGCCGGCTAGACCAGCTCGAGGAAGACCATCTCGGTCGAGTCCGACTTGCGCGGACCGAGCTTGAGGATGCGCGTGTAGCCGCCCTCGCGGTCCCCATAGCGGGGAGCTATCTCCTCGAAGAGCTTGTAGACGACGAACTTGTCCTGGCCGAGGCGCGCCATCGCCAGCCGCCGGGAGTGGCCGTCGCCCTTCTTGGCGAGCGTGATCAGCCGTTCGAGCTCGGGCTTGACCGCCTTGGCCTTGGCCTCGGTGGTCTGGATGCGCTCGTGGTCGATCACCTCGCGGCAGAGGTTCATGAACAGCGCCTTGCGATGCGCTGGATCACGCGACAGCTTGCCCCTCTGCTTGCGGTGGCGCATGACGCGAAACCCTACCTAGCCCGCTCGCAGCCCCAGGCCGCGAGCGTCGAGGGTCTCCTTGACCTCTTCGATCGACTTGCGGCCAAAGTTCGGGATCGCCGCCAGCTCGGACTCGGACTTCTGAACGAGGTCCCCGACCGTCTGGATGCCCGCACGCTTGAGGCAGTTGTAGGAGCGCACGCCCAGCTCGAGCTCCTCGATCAGGATGTCGTCCATCCCGCTGGCGCCCGGCGCACCGGCGCCGTTGCCGCCCAGGCCCTCGGCTCCGGCGACCAGCGCCGCGCCCTGGTCGCGCAGGGCCTCGACGCGGTCGGCGTCGGTGAAGATCGCCAGGTACTTGATCAGGATCTCGGCGGCCTCGCGCAGTGCCGTCTGGGGGTCGAGCGAGCCGTCGGTCTCGATGTCGAGGGTGAGCTTGTCGTAGTCGGTCTTCTGGCCGACGCGCGCCGAGGCCACGGAGTAGGCCACGCGCTTGACCGGCGAGAAGATCGAGTCGATCGGGATCACGCCGATCGGCTGGTCGGGCGTCTTGTTGTCCTCTGCCGGCGAGTAGCCGCGGCCGTGGCCGACGGTGAGGTACATCTCGAGCTTGGTCTTCTTCTCGAGCGTCGCGATCCTGGTGTCCGGGTTGAGGATCTCGACGCCGGACGGCAGGTCGATGTCGCCCGCGTTCACGTCGCCCGGGCCGGTGACCACCAGCGGGGCCTCGATCTCAGCCGCATCCGAGTGCATGCGGCAGACGATCTCCTTGAGGTTGAGGACGATGTCGGTCACGTCCTCCTTGACGCCGTTGATCGTGGAGAACTCGTGCGCGACGCCCTCGATGCGAACGCTCGTGACGGCCGCGCCGGCGAGCGAGGACAGCAGCACTCGCCGCAGCGAGTTGCCGAAGGTGTAGCCGAAGCCGCGGTCCAGCGGCTCGATCGTGAAGGTGCCGCGGTTGTCCTCAACCTTCTCGGCGGATATGTGGGGAGTCTGGAACTCGATCATGGGTGTGTCCTTCGCCTCTAGAGGGGGCGCACTCGGCCCTTGGTGGAGACCGGCGCGGCTCGCGTTCACTACTTCGAGTAAAGCTCGACGATGAGCTGTTCCTGGACCGGCGTGGTGATCTCGGCCCGCTCTGGCAGGCGGAGCACCTTCGCGGTCAGGCCGTCGTGGTCTGCTTGGAGCCACGCCGGCACTGCGGAGGTCAGCTCTGTTGCGTCTCGGATGACGGTCTCCACGGGAGCGCTCGGCTTCATGGTGATCACGTCTTCCTCACGCAGCTGATACGACGGTATGTTCACGCGGCGGCCGTTGATGAACCAGTGGCCGTGGCGGATCATCTGGCGCGCCTGGCGCCGGGAAGCGGCAAAGCCAAGGCGCACGAGCACGTTGTCGAAGCGCGACTCGAGCAGCCGCAGAAGATTCTCGCCGGTCACGCCGTCCTGGCGGCTCGCCTTCGCGTAGTAGTTGCGGAACTGCTTCTCGAGCACGCCGTAGTAGCGGCGCGCCTTCTGCTTTTCACGCAGCTGCAGCCGGTACTCCGACTGGCGCGAGCGCCCACGGCCGTGGTCGCCCGGGGGATAGTTGCGCCGCTCGACGGCGCACTTGTCGGTCAGGCAGCGCTCGCCCTTCAGGAAGAGCTTCATGCCCTCGCGACGGCATTGCTTGCACTGGGGGCCGGTGTCTCTAGCCATGGTGCTAGACCCTCCTGCGCTTGCGCGGCCGGCAGCCGTTGTGGGCCTGCGGGGTCACGTCTTTGATGGAGGTGATCTCAAGGCCCGCCGCCTGCAGGGAGCGGATCGCTGTCTCGCGGCCGGAGCCCGGACCCTTGACGAAGCACTCGACCTTCTGAAGTCCATGCTCCATGCCCTTGCGGGCAGCCGCATCCGCGGTCACCTGAGCGGCGAACGGGGTGGACTTGCGCGAGCCCTTGAAGCCGGCGCCGCCGGCGGACTCCCACGCGATCACGTTGCCGTCCTTGTCGGTCAGCGACACGATGGTGTTGTTGAAGCTCGTCTTGATATGCGCCTGGCCAAAGGGCACGTTCTTGCGGACGCGCTTGCGCCCGCGTGGCCTGCGGGGTTGCGGCATTTAGTTGCTCACCTCTAGTGCTTCCGGACCTTCTTCTTGCCGCCTCCGGCGGAGGAGCCGCGCTTCGGTCCCTTGCGCGACCGCGCGTTTGTCTTCGTGCGTTGCCCGTTCGCGGGCAGGCCGCGTCGGTGGCGCAGGCCCTTGTAGGCCCCGATCTCCATCAGCCGCTTGACGTTCTGCGAGCGCTCGCGCCGCAGATCGCCCTCTACGAGCAGGTCGTCGACCTTCTCGCGCAGCTTGCGGACCTCGTCCTCGGTCAGGTCCTTCACATATGTATTTGGATCGACCCCGGACTCGGCCAAGACCTGGTTCGAGGTCGACCGGCCGATGCCGTAAATGTACGTCAGGCCGATTTCAGCCCTCTTGTTGAGGGGGATGTTGATGCCAGCGATGCGTGCCATCTACGACCCGGTCACCCCTGCCGCTGCTTGTGACGCGGGTTTTGACAGATCACGAGAACGGCTCCGCCTCGGCGGATTACCTTGCACTTCTCGCACATGGGCTTGACTGATGCGCGGACCTTCATAGCTCCGTGACCGGGACGTATCTGAACGAGGACCAGCGCGCGGCCCAGGAAACGGCTGCGCGCCGACGGAATAGACTAGCAGGACGATTTATGCCGAAGCGGCCGCCGGAGCAACGCCGTCGCCCGCCAGCTCGTGCCAGGGGGTGAGGATGCGCGGGCCGTCGGTGGTGATCGCCACGGTGTGCTCGAAATGCGCCGCCAGCGAGCCGTCCTGGGAGTAGACCGCCCAGTGGTCTGAGCCGATCCTCACGTGGTGAGTGCCGGCGTTGACCATCGGCTCGATGGCCAGGCACATGCCCTCCTCGAGCTCCGGCCCGGTACCCGGGTCGCCGAAGTTGGGGATCTGCGGATCCTCGTGCATCTCGCGGCCGATCCCGTGCCCCACCAGCGAGCGGATCACGCCGAAGTCCTCCGACTCCACCCGTGCCTGGACGGCGTGCGAGACGTCCCCGAGGCGGTTGCCGACCTCGCATTGCTCGACGGCGTCGAACAGCGCGGCGCGCGTCGTCGCGATCAGCCGCTGCGCGATCGGCGTGACGTTGCCGATCGGGTGGGTGATCGCCGCGTCGGCGACCCAGCCGTCGTGGATCACGCCGATGTCGATCGAGAGGATGTCGCCGCGCTTGAGCTCGTAGGAGCCCGGGAATGCCGTGCACCACCATCGAGTTGGGCGATGCGCAGATCGAGCCGGGAAAGCCACGATAGCCCTTGAATGCGGGCTCGGCGCCCTGCGAGCGGATGAAGCGCTCGGCGGCGTCGTCGAGATCGCCGGTCGTGACACCGGGGCGGGCCTTCGACGCGCAGGATCTCGTGGCAGCGGGCGAGGATCCGGCCCGCCTGCGCCATCTTGTCGAGCTCCTCGGGTGTCTTTCGAATGATCATCGTTGCTAGATCTCGGCCTCGAGGGCCAGTGTCGCCAGTGTGGCACGGATGTGGGAATGGACCTCGTCCGGCGCGCGCGTCCCGTCGAAGCGGCGCAGCAGGCCGCGTTCGCCGTACCAGTCGATCAGCGGCGCGGTCTGCTCGTGGTAGACCGACAGGCGCTTGCGCACCGTCTCGGGCTGGTCGTCGTCGCGCTGCACGAGGCGCGAGTCCGTCCTGGTCGCAGACGCCCTCGTTCTTCGGCGGGTCGAACTCCAGGTGGTACACGTGGCTGGTTCTTCGACGCAGGTGCGGCGGCCCGACAGCCGGCGCACGACCTCGTCGTCCGGCGCGTCGATCAGCAGCACCGCGGTGAGGCTGCGCTGGCGCGGCCTCGAGCGCGCCCTCGAGCATCTCGGCCTGCCCGATCGTGCGCGGGAAGCCGTCGAGCAGGAAGCCGTCGTCGGCCTCGCCGGAGTCAAGGCGCTCCGCGATCACGTCGCAGATCAGCTCGTCCGGCACGAGCTCGCCGTGCATCCATGTACTTCTTGGCCTCGATGCCGAGCTCGGACTTCTCGTCGACCGCCTCGCGCAGGATGTTGCCGGTCGAGTAGTAGGGCAGGTCGAAGTCGTCGACCAGCCGCTCGGCCTGCGTGCCCTTGCCGGCCCCGGGAGGGCCGAGCAGGACCAGGTTGCGCTCGCTCACTTCAGGAAGCCCTCGTAGTTGCGCATCATCAGCTGCGCCTCGAGCTGCTTCATGGTGTCGAGCGCCACGCCCACGACGATCAGGATCGACGTGCCGCCGAAGAAGAAGTTCGCGCTCGTCTGGTTGATCAGGATGGTCGGCAGGGCCGCGACCGCGGCCAGGTACAGCGCGCCCGGGAAGGTCAGCCGCGCCAGGATGCGGTCGAGATATTCGGCCGTGGGTCTGCCTGGCCTCACCCCCGGGATGAAGCCGCCGTATTTCTTCAGGTTGTCCGCCTGCTCGACCGGGTTGAAGGTGACGGCGGTGTAGAAGTAGGTGAAGACGATGATGAAGCAGCGACTCGCCCGACCAGGTAGGCCCAGTCGTTTGGACTGAAGAAGGTCGAGAAGTCCTTGGCCCAGTCGGCCTGCACCAGCTCGCCGACGGTGGGCGGGAAGGCCATCAGCGAGGCGGCGAAGATCACCGGGATGACGCCGGCCATGTTCACGCGCAGCGGCAGGTAGGTGGAGCCGCCGCCGGCCATGCGCCGGCCCACGACGCGCTTGGCGTACTGGATCGGGATGCGGCGCTGGCCCTCCTGCATGAAGACGATGGCCGCGATGATCGCCAGCGCCAGGAAGGGCATCATCACCTTGAAGACCTGATCCGGGTTGTTCCACCACTTGACGATCCCGTCCGGCAGCCCGGCCGCGATCGAGGCGAAGATCATCAGCGAGATGCCGTTGCCGATACCGCGCTGGGTGATCAGCTCGCCGAACCACATCAGCAGGACGCAGCCCGCGGTGAGCGTCATGACGATCACGAAGACGCGGCCGAAGGTGAAGTTCTCGACGACCTCGGCGCTGCCGCTGGAGAAGGTGCGAAACAGGAAGACGTAGCCGATCGACTGGCCGAAGGCGAGGGCCACGGTCAGGTAGCGCGTGTACTGGGTGATCTTCTGCTGCCCGACCTCGCCCTCCTTGCGGAGCTTGTCGAGCTGCGGAATCACGACCGTGAGCAGCTGCAGCATGATCGAGGCCGTGATGTACGGCATGATCCCGAGCGCGAAGATCGCGAAGCGCTGCAGCGAGCCGCCGCTGAACAGGTTGAGGAATCCGAGGACGTTCGAGCCGCCGAAGTTCTCGGCGATCTGCTCGACGGCGTCGACGTTGATGCCGGGCGCCGGGATGTAGGCGCCGATCCGGTAGAGCGCGAGCATGCCCGCGGTGAAGGCGAGCTTCTTCCGGATGTCGGCGACCCGAAACGCGTTCAGGAACGTCCGGAGCACCGGGCTAGCCCTCGATCAGGACTGGCAGGTCCCGCCCGCGGCTTCGATCTTCTCGCGCGCGGTCTTGGAGAAGCCGTGCGCATGGACGGTGAGCGCCTTGGTCAGCTCGCCCTCCGCCCAGCACCTTGACGGGCACGTCGCGGCGCGTGGCCAGGCCGGCCTCGCGCAGCGCGTCCGGGGTGACCTCGGCGCCCTTGTCGAAGCGCGCCTCGAGGTCGTGGAGGTTGACCGGCTGGGTGCGCGTGCGGAACTTCTCGAACGGCATCGACTTCTTCATCGTCGGGCCGCGCAGCTTGCGCATGCGCATGTGGAGCGGGGTCTGACCGCCCTCGAAGCGCACGCGCCGCTTGCAGCCCGAGCGCGAGCCGGCGCCCTTGTGGCCGCGCCCGGAGGTCTTGCCGGTGCCCGAGCCCTCGCCGCGGCCGATGCGCTTGCGCGTTCTTGCGCGCGCCCTTGGCGCGGGCCGAGCGAGTGAAGGCCGATGCGCTCGTCGTCAGCCATCGCTGACCTCCACGAGGTGGCGCACCGAGTTGATCACCCCGCGCACGGTCGGATGGTCCTCGCGCTCGGTGGTGCGGCCGATCTTGCCGAGGCCGAGCGTCTTCAGCGACTCGCGCTGCTTGCGGTTCGAGCCGTTGGCGGACTTGACCTGCTTGATCACGAGCGTGGCCATCAGGCCGGCGTCTCCTCGGCGGGCGCCGGGCGTCTCGGGCTCGTTGTCGAGCCCGAGCACCTCGGCCGACCGTCAGGCCGCGCAGCTCGGCCACCTGCCTGGGGTCGCGCAGCGTCTGGAGCGCGTCGACCGTCGCCTTGACCAGGTTGATCGGGTTCTGGCTGCCGAGCGACTTCGAGAGCACGTCGTGGATGCCGGCCAGCTCGAGCACGGCGCGCACGCCGCCGCCGGCGATCACGCCGGTACCGGGCGAGGCCGGCTTGAGCAGCACGCGCGAGGCGGAGTGCACGCCGACCACCTCGTGGGTGATCGTCGAGCCGTGCATCGGCACCTTGAAGAGGCTCTTGCGGGCGCGCTCGACGCCCTTCTGGATGGCCACCGGGACCTCGTTGGCCTTGCCGTAGCCGACGCCGACCTGCGACTTCTCGTCGCCCACCACCACCAGCGCGGTGAACGAGAAGCGGCGCCCGCCCTTGACGACCTTGGCCACGCGGTTGATCTCGACGACCCGCTCCTGCAGGTCGGAGCCGCGATCGCGATCCCTTGTCCTGTCCCTAGAAGCCATGCGAACAACTCACCGTAGCGATCATCAGAACCGAAGCCCGCCCTCGCGCGCGCCGTCGGCGAGCGCCTTGACCTTGCCGTGGTAGCGGTAGCCGCCGCGGTCGAACACGCAGGTCTCGACACCGGCGGCCTTCGCTCGCTCGGCGAGCAGCTCGCCCGCCCGCTTGGCCTGGTCCATGCGACCGAGCGACTTGAGGTCGCCCTCGATCCAGTTGACCGCGGCCACGGTGTGGCCCTTGACGTCGTCGATGAGCTGCGCCTGGATGCCGCGGTTGGAGCGGAACACCGACAGGCGCGGGCGCTCGTCGCTGCCGCGCACCTTGGCGCGCACGCGCCGGCGGCGGCGCAGTCGCGCCTGGGGCTTGGTCTTGACGCTCATGCGCGCTTGCCGACCTTCCGGGCCACGTACTCGCCCTCGTAGCGGATGCCCTTGCCCTTGTAGGGCTCCGGCGGGCGCTGCTTGCGGATGTTGGCGGCCACCTCGCCGACGGCCTGCTTGGAGATGCCGCGAACGGCGATGCGGGTGGGCATCGGGACCTCGAAGTCGATGCCGGCCGGAGCGATGATCTCGACCGGGTGCGAGTAGCCGAGCGCCAGCACGAGCTTCCTGTCGCCCTGAAGCTGGGCGCGGTAGCCGACGCCCTGGATCTCGAGGCGCTTCTCGTACCCGTTCGTCACGCCCTCGACCATGTTCGCGATCAGGCTGCGCGTGAGCCCGTGAAGCGCGCGGTGCTCGCCGCGGTCGGAGGGGCGCGTGACGACGATCTCGCCGTTCTGCTGCTCCACGCCGATGTCGCGCGACACGCGCTCCTCGAGCTCGCCCTTGGGCCCCTTGACCTTCACGAGCTCGGGTTCGATCGTGATCTCGACGCCGTCGGGCACGGCGATCGGCTGCTTGCCGATGCGCGACATCGCTACCAGACCCTCGCGACCAGCTCGCCGCCGACGCCGGCGCGGCGGGCGTCGTGACCGGTCATCACTCCGCGGGAGGTGGAGACGATCGCCGTCCCCATGCCGCCGAGGATCTTCGGGCACCTCACCGGCGGCCACGTAGTTGCGCCGGCCGGGCCGCGACAGCCGCTCGATGCCCGTGATCACGGGCTTGCGGTCCTCGGTGTACTTGAGCGTCACGCGCAGCGTGCGGCCCACGCGGCCGGGCTCGACCTCGTAGCCGTCGATGTAGCCCTGCTCCGCGAGGATGCGCGCGATCTCCGCCTTGAAGGTCGAGGCCGGCATCTCGACGTCGTCGTGATCGGCGCGCAGGCCGTTGCGGATGCGGGTCAGGAGGTCGGCTATCGGATCGGTCTGCATCGGCTACCAGCTGGACTTGGTGAGCCCCGGGATCATGCCCTCGTGGGCGATCTCCCGGAGGCAGATGCGGCACAGCCCGAACTTGCGCAGTACGCGCGCGGGCGACCGCACCGCTTGCACCGGTTGTAGTTCCTCGTCTTGTACTTGGATCCGCGCTGCTGGCGGACTCTCTGTGAAGTCTTTGCCATCTACTCCTGAGCCTCTTCGCTCTTGTCGCCCGCTTCGGACTCCTCGTCCGTAGGGGCTCGGCTTCTCGTAAGCCTCCGGGTTCTCTTCCTTGAGCGCTTCCAGAGCCGGCCTGCTCGGCCTCCGCCCTGGCGCGCGCCTCTTCCTTGCGGTGCTCCTCCTCGAGCGGCTTCCTGCGTCTCGACGTCCTCGCCGGGAGCGCCCTCGCGCGAGAACGGCATCCCGAGCTCGCGTAGGAGAGCATAGGCCTCCTCGTCGGTCTTGGCCGAGGTGGTGATCGTCACGTCGAGACCGCGCACCTGATCGATCGCGTCGTAGTCGATCTCGGGGAAGATGATCTGCTCGCGCACGCCCATCGAGTAGTTGCCGCGCCCGTCGAACGAGCGCGGGCTCAGGCCGCGGAAGTCGCGGATGCGCGGGATCGCGATCGAGGTGAGGCGATCGAGGAACTCGTACATGCGCGCGTGACGGAGCGTCACGCTCAGCCCGACCGGCATGCCGTCGCGCAGCTTGAACGCGGCGATCGACTTGCGCGCGCGGCGGACGCTCGGCTTCTGGCCGGCGATCGTCGCGAGCTGCTCGGTTGCCGCGTCGAGCATGTTCGAGTCCTGCTTGGCCTCGCCCACGCCCATGTTGAGCGTGATCTTCTCCACGCGCGGCACCTCCATGACCGAGGAGTAGCGGAACTGCTCCTGGAGCTTTGCGCGGATCTCCTGCTCGTAGCGCTCCTTCACGCGCGGCGGGATGTTTGCCTGAGCCGATGCTTCCATCAGTCGATCTCCGAGCCGGATTTCTTGGCCACGCGCATGCGCCGGCCACCCTCGCGCTTGATCGCGACGCGGCTGGGCTCGCCCGAGTCAGGGTCGACCAGCATCACGTTGGACACGTGGATCGGGCCCTCCATCTCGACGATCCCACCGAGCTCCTGCGAGCGCTGGGTGTCGCGCAGCGTGCGCGGGCGGGTGTGGCGCTTGATGATGTTCGCGCCCTCGACGTAGACCTTCTCCTTCTTCGGGTCCACTCGCAGCACGCGGCCGGTCCGGCCCTTGTCCTTGCCGGTGATGATGCGGACGGTGTCGTCCTTGCGGATCTTGATCGCCATCGGCTAGAGCACCTCCGGCGCGAGCGACACGATCTTCATGAAGTTGCGGTCGCGCAGCTCGCGCGCGACGGGGCCGAAGATGCGCGTGCCACGCGGGTTGTTGGCGGCGTCGATCAGGACCGCGGCGTTCTCGTCGAAGGCGATGTAGGTCCCGTCGTCGCGGCCGAACTGCTTCTTGGTGCGGACCACCACGGCCGTCACCACCTCGCCCTTCTTGACCGAGCCGTGCGGGATCGCCTGCTTGACCGTGCAGACGATGATGTCGCCGACCCCGGCATAGCGCCGATGCGACCCACCGCGCACGCGGATGCAGAGCACCTCGCGCGCGCCGGTGTTGTCGGCGACCTTGAGCCGGGACTCCTGCTGGATCATCGGACTAGCGGGCCCTCTCGAGCACTTCGGCAAGGCGCCAGCGCTTGGTGCGGCTGAGCGGGCGGCACTCGATCAGCCGCACGGTGTCGCCGGTATGGGCCTCGTTTTTCTCGTCGTGCGCGTGCAGGGTCGAGCTGGTGCGGACGATCTTCTTGTACATCATGTGCCTGCGAGCGGTGTCGATGCGGACCGTGATCGTCTTGTTGGCCTTGTCGGAGACCACGATGCCCTGGCGCACCTTGAGCCGGCCGGCGGCCTTGGGCTCGGGGGCCGGCGCCTCCGCGCGCGGCTCCGAGCGCCGGCGCTCGCGCTGCTTGGCCCGGTAGGCGCGGCGATGCTGCGCCTTGCGGCGGCGCTGGTCGGCGCGCTCCTCGGCACGCTCCTCGATCGAGCGCTGCGGGAGCGCCTCGCCGGTGTGAAGCGAGCGCGCCTGACGGCGGCGCTCCTTGGGCGAGAGCTGCTCCTCGGGCTCGGCGGCGGGCTCGGGCGCGGCGGCAGCGGGGGCGGGTGCCTCCTCGGCGGCGGGCTCCTCCTCGGCGGAGCCTCCTCCTCCGCGGCCGGAGCCTCCTCCTCCGCGGCCGGAGCCTCCTCCTCCGCGGCCGGAGCCTCCTCCTCCGCGGCCGGAGCCTCCTCCTCCGCGGCCGGAGCCTCCTCCTCCGCGACCTCTTCGGCGCGTGCCTCCTCGCCCGCTGCCTGCGCGGCCTCTTCGTTGGGAGTGGACTCCGCCTGTTCGGCCACGGCCTCCTCCGCGCCCGCGTCGGGCACGTCGGTGGTCGCGCCTTCCGGCGCCTGCTCCTCGTTCACGTTCTCTTCGTTCTCAGCCATCCCGGGCCTGTCTGCGGATCTCCACTTCGATGTCAATGCCTCGCTGGCGCGCAATCGTGAGCGCCCGCGCCAAGTCTCTCTTCGCCTGCCCCAGCCGCGCCGTGTTCTCGAGCTGGCCGGTCGCGTGCTGGAAGCGCAGGTTGAACAACTCCTTGCGCGAGTTGTCGGCCAGCTCGACGAGCTGGGTGTCCTCGAGGTTATGCACCTCGACCGGCTTCATTGCTGACCCGCCCCTTCGCGCAACACGAACTTCGTCTTCACCGGCAGCTTGTGACCGGCCAGGCGCATGGCCTCGCGGGCCAGCGGCTCCGGCACGCCGGACAGCTCGAACATGACCCGGCCGGGCTTGACCACGGCCACCCAGCCCTCGGGCGAGCCCTTGCCGGAGCCCATGCGGGTCTCGGCCGGCTTCTTCGTGTACGGCTTGTCCGGGAAGATGTTGATCCAGACCTTCCCGCCGCGCTTGATCTTGCGCGTCATCGCGATACGTGCAGCCTCGATCTGCCGGTTGCTGACCCAACCGCGCTCGAGAGCCTTGAGCCCGTACTCGCCGAACTCCACGCGCGTGCCGCCCTTCGCGTTGCCGCGCATGCGCCCGCGATGCTCCTTGCGCCACTTGACTCGCTTGGGCTGCAGCATCAGAGCCGGCCTCCCTGCTGGGGCCCGCCTCCGCCGCCGCTTCGACCGCCACGGGGCCCGCCGCGGCTGCCGCCGGGACCGCCCGGTCCGCGCCCTCCGCCGCCCGGTCCCCGGGCGCCACCGGGACCGCCCGGTCCACGCCCGCCGCCCGGTCCGCGCCCACCGGGGCCACGTCCGCCGCCCGGTCCGACCGCCTGCGGCGCCTCGAGCTCGGTGAGGTCCTGCGCGAAGCCCTTGGGCATGATCTCGCCCTTGTTGATCCACACCTTCACGCCGATGCGCCCGAACGTGGTGCGGGCCTCGTAGAAGCCGTAGTCGATGTCGGCGCGCAGGGTGTGCAGCGGCACCCGGCCGTCCGAATAGCCCTCGGTGCGCGCCATCTCGGCACCGCCGAGACGGCCCGACACCTGGATCTTCACGCCCTTGGCCCCCGAGCGCATCGCGCTGGTGAGCGCGCGCTTCATCGCGCGCCGGAAGGCGACACGGTTCTGGAGCTGCTCGGCGATCGACTGGGCGACCAGCTTCGAGTCGAGCTCGGGCCGCTTGATCTCGAGGATGTTCACCTTCACGGCCTTGCCGGTCATCTTGTGGAGCTCCTTGCGCAGAGCGTCCACCTCGGATCCGGACTTGCCGATCACGATCCCCGGCCGGGCCGTGTGGATGTTGACCTCGACCTCGTTCTTGTTCTTCTTGATCGTGATCGTGGACAGGCCGGCGTGCGCGAGCTTGTTCTCGATGTGCTCGCGGATATGGATGTCCTCCAACAGATAGTCGGAGAACTCCTTCTCGTTGAACCAGGTCGACTTCCAGTCGTGGATGTAGCCGACTCGAAGGCCTTCTGGATGAACCTTCTGACCCATGGCTACCTCCCGTTCTTGGTTGTCGTCAACTCGATGGTCATGTGGCTCGTGCGCTTGTTGATCTTGGTGGCGCGGCCCAGCGCACGGGGCCGGAAGCGCTTGATCGTCGGACCCTCGTCTACGAAGGCCCTGAAGACGCGCAGCTCGTCCGCGCCGAGCTCATAGGCGGACTCGGCGTTCGCCACGGCCGAGTTCAGGAGCTTGAGGATGTCGTCCGCGGCAGCCCGCGGGGCGTGACCGAGGATAGCCCGCGCGTGCTCGACCTCCTTGCCGCGGATGTGATCCATGACGAGGCGCGCCTTGCGCGGCGCGCTGCGCACGTACTTGGAGCGCGCGCGGACCACGAGATCGCCGTCGGGACGGCGGGGGGCCGCCTTGCGCGTGCCGGTCGAGGTCTCGGCGGACCCGCGCCGGCGGGCGGGCGGAGAGGAATCCTCCGCCGCCGGCCGGCCGGCGGCCTCGGACACGGCGACCTCGGCCTTCTCGACCTCGTCCGCCGAAGGCTCCTCGGCCGGCTCGTCCGGCGGGATCACCTCTTCCGCCACGCCGTCGTCGGGCGCGGCTTCCTCCGCCGGCTTCTCGGTGGGCGGCGCGGGGACGTTGTCCTTCTGCGCCACGTCGTCGTCGGCCAAGCGCGCGATCAGCTCGGGCTTGTTGCCGCTCTTCGGAAGGCCGCGGGCTTCGAGCTCCTGCCGGAGCTCGTCGACCTTGAGCGACTCCCAGCCGCCCTCCGGCGGCGGGCTCATCTGGTCCGGCGGCGTCATCGCATTCGTACCTTGTCGCTGCCGGCGTGGCCGCGGAAGATCCTGGTCGGGGCGAACTCGCCGAGCTTGTGTCCGACCATCGTCTCGGAGACGAACACGGGCACGTGCTTGCGGCCGTCATGCACGGCAACGGTGTGGCCCACCATCTCCGGGAAGATCGTGGACGTGCGCGACCAGGTCTTGACCATGGTCCGGTTGCCGGAGTCGTTCATGGCCTCGATGCGCTTGAACAGGCGCTCCTCGACGAACGGGCCCTTCTTTGACGAGCGGGACATCTCAGATGCTCCTTTCCTGTCCGTCGTGCCCGCGGGGACGCGAAGGACGAGCTGGGCAAGGACGCAGGCCCGAAGCCTTGCGACCAGCAAGGCGAGGGCCGAGGACACAGCCCGGCGAAGTGATTCGCGTCATCCGGGGGTGCGAGGGGCGGGGAAGGAGCATCTGGTTACCTCCGGCCCTTCTTGCCGCGGCGCCGGCCGCGAACGATGAACTGATCAGATCCCTTGCGCTTCTTGCGTGTGCGGTAGCCGAGAGTCGGCACGCCCCACGGGGTGACGGGATGGCCGCCGGGCGTCTTGTGGGCCTCGCCGCCGCCGTGCGGGTGGTCCACCGGGTTCATGGCCACGCCGCGCGTCTGCGGGCGCTTGCCGCGGTGGCGTGAGCGACCGGCCTTGCCCAGCTCGACGAGCTCGTGCTCGGCGTTACCGAGCACGCCAATGGTGGCGCGGCAGTCGACCAGCACCATTCGCATCTCGCTCGAGGGCAGCCTGAGAGTGGCGTAATTGCCCTCCTTGGCCACGACCTGGATCGAGGTGCCGGCGCTGCGGCCAAGCTGGCCTCCGCGGCCGGGAGTCAACTCGACGTTGTGCACCGTGGTACCGGTCGGGATGCTCGCGAGCGGCAGCGAGTTGCCCGGCGCGATGTCTGCGTTCGGGCCCGACGACACGGTGTCGCCGACGTTGATCCGCGCTGGGGCGAGGATGTAGCGCTTCTCGCCGTCGGCGTAGTGGAGCAACGCGATGTGCGCCGAGCGGTTTGGGTCGTACTCGATCGCGGCGACCTTGGCCGGCACGTCGTCCTTGCGCCTCTTGAAGTCGATCTTGCGGTACTTGCGCTTGGCGCCGCCGCCGCGGTGGCGCGACGTGATGCGCCCGTACGAGTTGCGGCCACCGGACTTCCGCAACCCCTCGGTCAGCGACTTCTCGGGCTCGTCCTTGGTGACCGCCTCATGCTGGAGCCATGTGGCAAAGCGCCGTCCGGGCGAGGTGGGCCTGTGCTTCTTGATCGCCATCGGTCGCCTAGGCCTCCTGGCCCTCGAAGAGCTCGATTGAATCGTCGGGATGGAGCGTCACGATCGCCTTCTTCCACTGGCGGCGCTGCCCCTTGCTCCAGCCGCGGCGCTTGGGCTTGGGCTTGACGCGGGCGGTGCGCACGCCGATGACACGCACTCCGAAGATCTCCTCGATCGCCTGGCGCACCTGCGTCTTGTTCGACCGGTCGTCGACGCGGAACGTGTACTTGTTGGCCGCGAGCAGGGCGTAGCTCTTCTCGGAGATCACCGGGCGGATGACGACCTGACGGGCGTTCACTTGCCCACCGCCTTCTCGGTCAGGCGCGCGAGCGCCGCCTCGGAGATCACCAGGCGCCCGGCGCCGATCACGTCGGCCACGCCCACGTCGTCCGCGTGCAGCACAAAAACGTCGGAGATGTTGCGAAACGACTTCGCGCAGCTTTCCTCGCCGTCGGTGAGCACGAGCAACGTGGCGCCCTCGGCCGTCAGACCCGACAGCGCGGCCACTGCGGCCTTGGTGGACGGCGTGTCGAACTTGGACGGGTCGATCGCCGCGACCGAGCCGCGTTCGGCATGCAGCGACAGCGCAGCGCGCAGCGCCCGCCGGCGTGCCTTGCGGTTGACCTTGACGGTGTAGGAGCGTGGCTTGGGTCCGAAGGCGATGCCTCCGCCCGTGCGCTGCGGCGCGGAGAGCGCGCCCACACGCGCGCGGCCGGTGCCCTTCTGGCGCCAGGCCTTCGCGCCGGTCATGGCCACCTCGCCGCGGCTCTTGGTCGAGGCGGTGCCCCTGCGGCGCGCAGCCAACTCGGCCCGGACGGCCTCGTGGACGAGCGGGCCGTGATAGCCCTCGCCGAACACGGCGTCGTCGAGGTCGAGCGAGCCCGAGCCGCCGCCGATGTAGCTGGCGGTCGCGGGCATCAGCGGTTACCTCCGAGAGCACGGTCGCGGCTCGGCGCGCGAGAACCGAGTACGGCGGTGTACGCGGGCGCAGCCAATGCAGCGCATTGGCGAGCACCGCGGGCGCCGACGGGCGAAGGTTCGCAGCCGCCGAACGCGATCGTGATCGAGGAGGTGGCCGCCATCAGCGGTGATCCCCTTCGCGGCGGATCTCCACGATCGAGCCCTTGGCGCCCGGGACCGAGCCGCGGACCAGCAGCAGGTGCTCGTCGTCGCGGACGTCCACCACCTCGAGGCCCCGCTGGGTCGCGCGCTTGTTGCCCATCTGGCCCGGCCCGCGAATGCCCTTGAACACGCGCGCCGGGTCGGCGGAGGCGCCGATCGAGCCCGGGGCCCGGACGTTGTGCGAACCGTGCGAGGCGGGGCCGCGGTGGAAGTTGTGGCGCTTGATCGTGCCCTGGAAGCCCTTGCCCTTCGATACGCCGGAGACCTTGACCCGCTGGCCGGGCTCGAAGACACCGCTCACCTTGACCTCGGCGCCCACCTTGAGCTCCTCGCCCTCGCCGGCGTACGCCGAGCTCGCGACGCGGAACTCCCGCAGGTACCTGAGGTTGCCGACGCTTGCCTTCTTCAGGTGGCCGAGCTTCGGCTTGTTGAGCTTCTTCTCTGTGGTCTCGCCGAAGGCCAGTTGCACTGCGTCGTAGCCGTCGCGGTCCGCGCGCCGGATGCCCGTGACAAAGCAGGGGCCCGCCTCGATCACGGTCACGCGTTCGACGTGCCCGTCCTCGGAGTTGAAGACCTGCGTCATGCCGATTTTCCGTCCCAGAAGGCCAGCCATGGCGCTACACCAGCTGTATCTGGATGTCGACGCCCGCGGGCAGGTGATCCAAGCGCTGCAGCGAGTCCACCGTCTTGGGGGTGGGCTGCAGGATGTCGATCAACCGCTTGTGCGTGCGAATCTCGAAGTGCTCGCGCGAGTCCTTGTCCTTGAACGGCGAGCGGATCACGCAGTAGACGTTCTTCTCGGTGGGCAGGGGGACGGGCCCGGACACCGAGGCTCCGGTCCTGACGGCGGTCTCGACGATCTCCTTGGCGGCCGTCTCGATCGCCGAGTGGTCGTAGGCCTTTAGCCGGATCCGGATCTTGTTCTGCGTGAGAGTTGCCATGGTGTGGAGACAGATTCGGGGGCGGGCCTACTGTCTCTGCCCGCCCCCGGAAAATTCCTGTCGGACGTCGTTACTCGACGACCTCGGTGACCACCCCCGAGCCGACGGTGCGCCCGCCCTCGCGGATCGCGAAGCGAAGTCCTTCGTCCATCGCGATGGGCTGGATCATTTCGACGGTCATCTCGACGTTGTCGCCCGGCATGACCATCTCCGTGCCCTCGGGGAGGTTCGCCACCCCGGTCACGTCGGTCGTGCGGAAGTAGAACTGCGGCCGGTAGCCGTTGAAGAACGGGGTGTGACGGCCACCCTCCTCCTTCTTCAGGCAGTAGACCTGAGCCTTGAACTTCGTGTGGGGCGTTATCGAGCCCGGCTTGCAGAGGACCTGCCCGCGCTCGATGTCCTCGCGGCCGACGCCGCGCAGCAGGCAGCCGACGTTGTCGCCCGCCTGGCCCTCGTCGAGGATCTTGCGGAACATCTCGACCCCGGTGACGACCGTGGACGCCGTCTCGGGATGGATCCCCACGATGGCGACCGTGTCGCCGGTGTGGACGACGCCCTGCTCGATGCGGCCGGTGGCGACCGTCCCGCGCCCGGTGATCGAGAACACGTCCTCCACCGGCATCAGGAACGGGCGCTCGAGCGGACGCTCGGGCTCCGGGATGTAGGTGTCCAGGTAGCCGGCGAGCTCGAGGATCTTCTCGACGTACTCGTCGTCACCCTCGAGCGCCTTTAGCGCCGAGCCGTTGACGAACGGGACGTCGTCGCCCGGGAAGTCGTACTCGGACAGCAGCTCGCGGACCTCGACCTCGACGAGCTCGAGGAGCTCCTCGTCGTCGACCATGTCCACCTTGTTGAGGAACACGACGATGTAGGGCACGCCCACCTGGCGGGCGAGCAGGATGTGCTCGCGCGTCTGCGGCATCGGACCGTCGGCCGCTGACACCACCAGGATCGCGCCGTCCATCTGCGCGGCGCCCGTGATCATGTTCTTGACGTAGTCGGCATGGCCGGGGCAGTCGACGTGGGCGTAGTGACGGTTCTCCGTCTCGTACTCCACGTGCGAAGTGGCGATCGTGATGCCGCGCTCCTTCTCCTCAGGAGCGTTGTCGATCTCCTCGAAGCTCTTCGCCTGCCCGCCGATCTTCTCGGCCAGGACCTTGGTGATCGCCGCGGTCAGCGTCGTCTTTCCGTGGTCGATGTGACCGATGGTGCCGACGTTGACGTGCGGCTTGTTGCGCTCGAACTTCTCCTTCGCCACTGCGGGCCTATCCTTTCGCTTAAGTCTTTCCGTCCGGGGTGACCCGTATGGGGAACCCAGGAAACATACTCGCTATGTCATGCACTCGCAGCCGGAGATCCGGCTGCTCGCGCCCCTACGCGCTGGCTCCAACCGGTTCCCCGGTGCGGTGTTCGACGATCTCCTCCGCGATGCTCGCCGGGACCTCGTCGTAGCGCTCGAACTGCATCGAATAATTGGCGCGACCCTGGGTCGAGGATCGCAGGTCGGTCGCGTAGCCGAACATCGCCGACAGCGGAACGTACGCCCTGACCGCGGTCGCGTTGCCACGCGGGTCCTGACCCTGGATGCGGCCGCGCCGGCTCGACAGGTCGCCGATCACGGTGCCGACGAACTCATCCGGAGTCACGACCTCCACCGACATGACTGGCTCCAGTAGGACCGGCTTGGCCCTGCGAGCCGCCTCCTTGAGCGCCAGCGAACCGGCGATCTTGAACGCGATCTCCGAGGAGTCGGTGTCGTGGTACTTGCCGTCGGTGAGCGTCGCACGGACGTCAACCATGGGATAGCCGGCCTTGACGCCCGACTCGAGCGCCTCCTCGATCCCCTTCTCCACCGCGGGGATGAACTCCGAGGGCACCGAGCCGCCCTTGATCTTGTTGATGAAGTCAAAGCCCTCGCCGGGAGCCGGCTCGAGGTTGATGTAGACCACGCCGTACTGGCCCGAGCCGCCGGTCTGGCGGATGAACTTGCCCTCGATCTTCTCGACTGTGTCGAGGATCGTCTCGCGGTAGGCCACCTGCGGGCGTCCCACGCCGGCCTCGACGTTGAACTCGCGCTTGAGGCGGTCGACGATCACCTCGAGGTGCAGCTCGCCCATGCCGGAGATGACCGTCTGGCCGGTCTCCTCGTCGCTGCGCACCTGGAAGGTCGGGTCCTCTTCGCCGAGGCGCTGGAGCGCGACCGAGAGCTTCTCCTGGTCTGCCTTGGTCTTCGGCTCGATCGAGAGATGCACGACCGGGTCCGGGAACTGCATCGCCTCGAGCACCACGGGCGCGTCCGGCGCGCAGAGAGTGTCGCCGGTCGAGGTCTGCTTGAGCCCGACTCCGGCGGCGATGTCGCCGGCGTAGACCTCGGGCACCTCCTCGCGGTGGTTGGCGTGCATCATCAGGATGCGCCCGACGCGCTCGGTGCGGCCGGTGACCGAGTTGAGGACGCGGCCACCCGCGCTGAGCGTGCCCGAGTAGACGCGGAAGTAGGTGAGCTTCCCGACGTAGGGGTCGGCCATCACCTTGAACGCGAGCGCCGCGAGCGGTTCATCGTCGCTCGGCTCGCGGATGACCTTCTTGCCTTCGCCGTCCAGGACCTGCGATCCCTCGAGGCCCTCCATGGGCTCGACGTCGAGCGGGCTCGGCAGGTAGTCGATCACCGCGTCGAGCAGCGGCTGCACGCCCTTGTTCTTGAAGGCGGAGCCGCACAGCACTGGAGTCATCGAGATGTCGAGCGTGGCCTTGCGGATGTCCGCGATCAGGCGCGCGGGCTCAATCGGCTTCTCCTCGAGGTAGTCCTCCATGAGCTTGTCGTCGTACTCGGCGATGGCCTCGACCAACTCGGTGCGCGCCGTGTGCGCGGCGTCGGCGAGGTCGGCCGGGATCTCGGTGATCTCCCAGTCCTGGCCGAGGTCGTCCAGGTAGACGATCGCCTTCATGTTCACGAGGTCGAGCACGCCGGTGAACTCCGCCTCGGAGCCGATCGGAAGCTGCACGGGCACCGGGTGGGCGCCCAGGCGGTCCACCATGGTCTTGACCGAGCCCGCGAAGTTCGCGCCGATGCGGTCCATCTTGTTGATGAAGGCGATGCGCGGGACGCGGTACTTGTCGGCCTGGCGCCAGACGGTCTCGGACTGCGGCTCCACGCCGGCGACCGCGTCGAAGACGGCGACCGCGCCGTCCAGGACGCGCAGCGAGCGTTCGACCTCGACGGTGAAGTCGACGTGGCCGGGCGTGTCGATGATGTTGACGCGGTGGTCGCGCCAGCTCGCCGTGGTCGCGGCGGAGGTGATCGTGATGCCGCGCTCCTGCTCCTGCTCCATCCAGTCCATGACGGCGGCGCCCTCGTGAACCTCACCCATCTTGTGGGTGCGGCCGGTGTAGAAGAGGATGCGCTCGGTCGTCGTCGTCTTGCCGGCGTCGATGTGCGCCATGATCCCGATGTTGCGCGTCTTCTCGAGTGATACCTGTCGTGCCATGTTGTTCCGTCAGTTTCCGGTTGCGAGCAGAAAAAAGGCCCTGACCGGGCCGGTGCTGCGACGCTTGCTTACCCGGATGTGGTCTATGTGGTTGGGGTCTCCATCGACGTGAGCAATCCCCCGCTCACACGGCCTGAGGCCGCGTGACGGAGCAGGATCGCGAGCAAGGGGGGCCCGCTCGCGAAGCGATTCGTGATGGTAGCAGGCGTCCGGCGGCTTTCCTCGGCGTTTTCCGCGGCGCAAGGGGGCTTGCTATGGGGGTCCTGACGGCCGGTCTCATCGCCGCGGTTCTGATGGTGCTCGCCGATTTCAAGGCGGTCGTTTCGGTAGACGTGGCAAGCGGCAGCTGCGAGGTGATCAACGACTCCAATCCGAAGCTCGCCGAGGACTGCGAGCAGAGCGGCCTCGAGCGCCACGGGCCCGCCCTCATCCTGCTGGGGGTGTTCTGCGCCTTCATGGCCTGGGGCGCGGGAGTCGGCGGCTCGCGCCCGGCCGCCGCCGCCCTGGCGGTCGCCGGAGCGGTGGTACTGGGAATCGCGCTGGTAATCGACCTTCCGGTCACCGACGACACCGGCGCGATCGGGCCGGCCTTCGCGGGGGCAACGGCCCAGGCGGAGATCGGCTTCACGCTCGAGCTGGCGGCTGGAGCGCTGGCGCTGGCGGCGGGGGTGGCGGGGTGGTGGTTGCTGGGGCGCGATTAGGGGGCGCGTGCCGGCCCGCCTTCCAGCTGTGAGCAGGCTGGCTGGCGACTCGCCCGGATTGCTTGGCCCCGGGCGAACGGCGAGCAATGAAGGGGTGAGGCGGGTTGCCGCGGCGCTTCGGTGCGCCCGACGGCTGGATTCCGCGTTCGTTGTCGAGTTACCGGTTGCTGGGACCGCTAACTCGACACTGGTTCGCCGGCGCGAAGGGCGCGCCCCGGGAGGCTCGCGGGGTGCCTGAGGTTTTGGGGGCTATACGACAACAAAGTCAGGCACCCCGGCCGTGAAGTCGGCGCGCGGGTCGGGCTGCGACACGAATCGCGCTCTCACCCGACCGACCGGCGGGCGTTGCGCGCCGCCAGTCCGCCCGCCGCCAGCAGCAGTGCGGAAACCACCGCGAGGGTCATGGCCACGAAATCGTTCCGCTCGAAGAGCACGAAGAGGGCGAAGAGCGAGGCGCCGATCCAAGCCAACGCTTCGATGAAGGCCATGCCTACTCGCGCCACCCGCCGCGGGCCGCGCGACGAGTCGCGGCGCCTGAGGCCGGCCCCGAGCGCAAGGAGCCCTGCCGGTAGCGCCGGCAGGGTGAGGAACGCGAGCAGGAATCGTCCCTTGGCCTCATCGCTGCAATCGACAACCTGGCGGTCGCAGGTCGCGTCGGTTAGAAAAAGCCAGCCCCAGGCAACCGCCACCACTCCCAGAAGCAGGACTCCCAGCACGCGCGCCCAAATCAGCCGCCCGAGGGGCCCTCCCCGCGCTTGCGCTTGCGCTCGGCCACGAAGCGCTCCTTCTTCTGAGCCTCGCGCTCCTTGCGCCGGGCGTCCGAGTCCCGGGCGGCGGCGCCCGTGAGCCCGACCGGCACGCGCGGCGGCGCAATCGGCGAAAAGGCGCGCGTCACGGACTCGCCTCCGCACGCCGGGCAGGTCACGGGAACGCCGGCGGGAGCGAGCTCCTCAAAGCGCGCGCCACATGAGGCGCAGTCAAACTCGTAGAGCGGCACGCCGCACAGGGTACGCCCGCGGAAGACGGGCCAACCGCTGGGAGCAGCGCTTCGAGAAGCGAGCGATGCAAGGACGCAGGGAGCGGACAAGGCTCCGCCTGTCCGCGACCGAGGACGCCGCAGCGCGACGCTTATCGGAGTGCTGCTACCAGCGGTAGTGGGCGAACGCTTTGTTCGCCTGAGCCATGCGGAAGATGTCGTCCTTGCGCTTGAACGCTCCGCCCTGCTGGGACTGGGCGTCGCTGAGCTCGCCGGCGAGGCGCTCGGACATCGACTTCTCGCGACGCGCGCGGGAGAACTCCACCAGCCAGCGCACGGCGAGCGTGCGGGCGCGCGTCTGGGGCACCTCGACCGGCACCTGGTAGGTCGCTCCGCCGACGCGGCGCGAGCGGACCTCGAGCACCGGGGTGAGGACCTTGATCGACTCCTCGAGCGCGGGGACCGGCTCGTTGTTGGTGCGCTTGGCGAGGATGTCGAGGGCGTCGTAGACGATCGACTCGGCTGTGGACTTCTTGCCGTCCACCATCACCTTGTTGATGACCTGCTGCACGAGCTTGGACCCGTACATCGGATCGGGCTCGATCGGGCGGACTCCTGCGGCTGCGCGGCGCGGCATGGCGCTACTTGGCCTTCGCGCCGTACTGGGAGCGCGCCTTCTTGCGATCGGAGACCCCGGCCGCGTCGAGCGTCCCGCGAACAACCTTGTAACGCACGCCCGGCAGGTCCTTGACGCGGCCGCCGCGCACGAGCACCACCGAGTGCTCCTGCAGGTTGTGGCCCTCGCCGGGGATGTAGGAGGTGACCTCCATGCCGTTGGTCAGCCGCACGCGCGCCACCTTACGAAGCGCCGAGTTCGGCTTCTTCGGGGTGGTCGTGTAGACGCGGGTGCAGACGCCGCGCCGCTGCGGCGCGGCGGTGCGCTTCTTGCGGCCCTGACCGGACTTGAGACCCGGTGTCGAGACCTTCTTCTTGGGCTTGTGACGGCCCTTTCGTACGAGCTGATTGATGCTGGGCATGCGGCGCGTGATGGTAGCAGCGGCATAGGGTCCGGCCGCATGGAACTCGATCATCATCGCGGCGGCTCGGGTGAGCCGCTGGTGCTGATCCACGGGCTCGGCCACACCTGGCGCGGCTACAAGCCGATGCTCGCGCTGCTGGAGCCGCGCTTCGACGTGCTGGCGCTCGACCTCCCCGGCTTCGGCCGCTCGGCGCCGCTCCCGGCGGGGATCGAGCCGACCCCGGAGACGCTCGCGGACGCAGTCGAGCGCGCAATGGACGCGGCCGGCTTCGAGACCGCGCACGTGGCCGGCAACTCGCTCGGCGGGTGGGTCGCGCTGGTGCTGGCGCGCCGCGGACGCGCGCGCACCGTCACGGCGATCTCGCCGGCCGGGCTGCAGCACGCTCGCGAGCGGGCGTGGGGCGCGAACATGCTGCTCGGCATGCGCTGGCTCGCCCGCAACGCGCCGCGCGCCGGCGGCGCTGCTGCGAAACCCCGTGGGCCGCACTCTCTTCGCGGGCCCCGCCCTGGGCAGGCCCTGGCGCGCCGATGCCGAGGACATGATCGAGCAGGCCGAGATGTTCGCCCACGCGC
Source organism: uncultured Thermoleophilaceae bacterium (assembly GCA_963762265.1). Lineage (GTDB taxonomy): Bacteria > Actinomycetota > Thermoleophilia > Solirubrobacterales > Thermoleophilaceae > JACVRW01. The sequence goes on from CAVXKC010000004.1 coordinate 49,530, forward strand.
CCGGCTTCCTCCGAACGCTCCCGCACACGACCCGGTCCCAGGCGCGCGGCCTGGACTCGATCCGCTGCCCCGTGCTCGTGCTCTGGGGCACGCGCGACCTGATCCTGCTGCCGCGCCAGGGGCGGCGCTTCGAGCGGCTGATCGCCGATTCCGAGCTGCGCTACCTCAAGGGCCTCGGCCACACGCCGATGTCCGACGACCCCGAGCTGCTGGCGCGGGCCATCGAGGATTTCGCGAAGCGGGCGGGTGCGCCCGCCTGATCTAGGCGGTTGCCCGGGTCGCGCGTAGCGGCGCCGGCATGAGCGCTGCCGCCCCGATCACGAGCAGGAAGGCGAAGCTCTGCAGCACGATGCCGATGGTGTCGTTCGGCATCGGATCGCCGAAGACGAGGATCCCGCCGCTGATCGCGGTCACGTTCGCCGCGGCGCTGGTCAGGGTGATGACCGGCACGGCCTCGCCCTTCTGAAGTCCGCGAGCCGACGCAAAGAAGGCGATCACCGATGCGGCCACGCAGGTCAGCAGCCAGGGCGAGATCAGCCCGGTGATGCCGTGGCTGCCCACCGGTCCGGTGAGCGCCTTGATGGCGACGTCGGAGACTCCGAAGAGGATGCCGGCCGCGGTGCCGAGCATCACGCCGTGATGCTCGTGGGAGCCGAGCTGCGGCGAGAGGACCAGGAAGGTGCCGAATGCAAGCAGTCCGGACTCGAACGCGATCATCGCCGCGAGCGAGTAGTTCGAATGCGGGCCCTCGCCGCTCGGCAGCGTGGCCGCCAGGAGGACCAGGCCGAGCGCGGTCAGTCCGACGCCCGCCCACTGGCGCTTGCCGACGGTGTAGCCGAAGCAGCGCTCGGCCAGCACCGTGAGGAAGACGAGCCCGCCGGAGATCACGGCCTGGACCAGCGACAGCGGCGCCAGCGCCAGCGCGGCCACGTGGAAGACCCAGGCGACGATCGCGACCAGCAGGCCGATCGTGAACCACTTCGACCGAAACAGGCCGATCGCGCTCGCAACCGGGTGCCCAAACGAGACGTCGGGAGCGGCACAAGCACCGCGGTGCTTGAGCAAGAAGCCGACGTTGGTCGCGAAGGCGCAAACCAAGGACAGCAGGATTCCGAGTTGAAGGGTCACGTATAAAAGGGTCTGGTGCTGTAGACGGCGTTCCCTTACCGGCTACTTCGAGCTATCGGCCCGCACGCCTCCCGCTTTGAATTAGAAGGCGGGCCACTAGTCAACTCAATGGTCCCTCGGTAACGAAATAACGAAACGTTGGAATCAACACCGCTACATCGACCCATCCTCTTCGTCGACGTCGACGGGGTGATCAGCCTCTTCGGTTTCTCCCCCGGAACGGGCGATCTCCCGGGCCCCCTGCACTGGATCGATGGCGTCGCCCACTGCATCCCGGAGGACATCGGGCAACGTTTGGTCACCCTAGCTGAAAGGTTTGAGCTGGTGTGGGCGACGGGCTGGGAGGAACGCGCCAATGAGCACCTGCCGTTCCTGCTGAAGCTCCCCTTCAGGGATCTGCCGAGCCTCAGGTTCCGAGGGCGCGCGGTGTTTGGCTCCGCGCACTGGAAGGTCGACGCGATCGACCGCTACGCCGCGAACCGCCCGGCGGCCTGGATCGACGACAACCTCAACGAGGAGTGCTTTGCCTGGGCCAAGCGCCGCATCGCGCCGACCATGCTGGTCGAAACGAGCTCGTCGGTCGGCATGACCGACGAGCACGTCTCGGAGCTCCTGGAATGGGCGTCGACGGTGAGCTGAGCTACTTGTCCGTGGAGCCGTCTGCGCCGTCGGCCGGCAGGTCGGCGAGGTCGCCGAAGGCGTCCGCACCGTCGCCGCCGTCGCCGCCGAAGCCAAAGCCCTCGATCTCGCCGCCGTCGCCCAGGCCGAGCTCGGCCGCGAGCTCTGACTCGTCGAGCAGGCCGATCTCGTCCGGGGTGTGGCGCCGAATCGGCTCGGTCGGCTCGATCTCGAGCCGGCGGTAGCGCCGGAGCCCCGTGGCCGCCGGGATCAGCTTCCCGATGATCACGTTCTCCTTGAGGCCCAGCAGCCGGTCGGTCTTGCCCTCGAGCGCCGCGTCCGTCAGCACCTTGGTCGTCTCCTGGAAGGAGGCCGCCGAGAGGAAGGAGTCCGTGGCGAGCGAGGCCTTGGTGATCCCGAGGATGATCTCCTCGATCTCGGCCTGCTCCTTCTTTGCCTTCTTCAGCCCGACGTTGACCTCGAGCATCTCGTTTCGGTCGACGAACTGGCCCGGGAGGTAGTTGGTGTCGCCCTTCTGGTCCACCCGGACCTTCTTCATCATCTGCCGCACGATCACTTCGATGTGCTTGTCGTTGATGTCGACGCCCTGCGACTTGTAGACCTTCTGGACCTCGATCACCAGGTACTGCTCGGTCCGGGTGCGCCGTGCGAGCTGATCGTCGCCGCCGTGGCCCAGGATGTCGTGCGGATAGATCGAGCCCTCGTTGAGCTGGTCGCCGAGCTTGACCTTCTGGCCGTTCTCGACGAGCAGGCGGGTGCGCCGCGGGAACGCGTAGGGCGTTCTCCTCGCCCGCGTCGTCGGTGACGATGACCTTCAGGCCCTTCTCGGTGTCCTCCACCGAGACCGTGCCCGCGTCGCGTGGCGAGCTCGGCCAGCCCCTTGGGCTTGCGCGCCTCGAACAGCTCCACCACTCGCGGCAGGCCGTGGGTGATGTCCGCTCCGGCCACACCGCCGGTGTGGAAGGTCCGCAGCGTCAGCTGCGTGCCCGGCTCGCCGATCGACTGCGCCGCGATGATGCCCACAGCGTCGCCGATGGCGACCACCTTGCCGGTGGCCGGCGCCTTGCCGTAGCAGGCCTGGCACACGCCCTCGGCGCGGCACTTGAGCACCGAGCGGACCGGCACGCCGGTCTCCTCGTCACCGAAGGCCTCGGCGAGGTCCTCAACGTGCTTGGCGGTCAGGAGCACGCCCTTGTCGAGCAGCGCCCGGCCGCGCTTGGTCTTGATCTCGATGGCCGAGTAGCGGCCCTCGAGCTGGTCGTTGGGCCGGCCGTCCTCGCCGAAGAGCGGCATCTCGATGTGCTCGTCGGTCCCGCAGTCCTCCTCGCGCACGATCACGTCCTGCGCCACGTCCACCAGCCGCCGCGTGAGGTAGCCGGAGTCCGCGGTACGCAGCGCGGTGTCCGCGAGGCCCTTGCGGGCGCCGTGGGTCGAGATGAAGTACTCGAGCACCGTCAGGCCTTCCATGAAGTTGGCCTTGATCGGGCGCTCGATGATCTCGCCCTTCGGGTTTGCCATCAGACCGCGCATCCCCGCCAGCTGGCGGATCTGCTTGAACGAGCCGCGGGCGCCCGAGTTGGCCATCATGAAGATGGGGTTGAGGTGGTCGAGGTTGTCCTGCATCGCCTGGCCGACGTCCTCGGTGGCCGCCGTCCACTTCTCGACGACGGCCTCCTTGCGCTCCTCCTGGGTGATCAGGCCGGTGTCGTACTGCTCCTGGATCTCCGCGACGCTCGACTCGTAGCCCTCGAGGATCTTCTCCTTCTCGGGCGGGATCACGACGTCGTTCTTGGAGATCGTGATGCCGGCGCGGCTCGCGAAGTGGAAGCCGAGCTCCTTGAACGCGTCGAGCACCAGCGCCGTGGCGTAGGGGCCGTGCACGTCTACGAGCCGCTCGATCACCTCGCTCATGTCGCGCTTCTTGAGCGGGGTGTTGACGAACAGGTAGGTCGACGGGTCGTACTCGTCTCCCAGCGCATCCTCGAGCGCGCGCTCGACGCGCTCGTTGAAGATGATCCGCCCGACCGTGGTGAGCGTGTGGTCGGCGTGGTGGCGCCGGCGGTACTCGGCCAGGTCGTGCAGCGAGACCATCTTGCCCTCGTAGGACAGCTCGGCCTCCTGGGCCGACCGGAACACGTGCGGTCGCGGGCCGTCCTTCTTCACGTCCCACTTGCCCGAGAACACCTTCTCCTCGAGATCGGCGAGCTCCTCCTCGTCCGGGCCGTAGGTCAGGTAGTAGGAGCCGAGCACCATGTCCTGCGAGGGCGTGGCGAGCGGCTTGCCGTGCGCCGGCGACAGGATGTTGTTCGCCGACAGCATCAGCAGGCGCGCCTCGGCCTGAGCCTCGGCGGAGAGCGGCACGTGCACGGCCATCTGGTCGCCGTCGAAGTCCGCGTTGAACGCGTGGCAGACCAGCGGGTGGACCTGGATGGCCTTGCCCTCGACCAGCACGGGCTCGAAGGCCTGCAGGCCGAGGCGGTGGAGCGTCGGTGCGCGGTTGAGCAGCACCGGGTGCTCCTGGATGACCTCCTCGAGCACGTCCCAGACCTCGGGGATCATCGAGTCGACCATCTTCTTGGCGGCCTTGATGTTCTGCACCGACTTGCGCTCGACGAGCCGCGCCATGATGAACGGCTTGAACAGCTCGAGCGCCATCAGCTTGGGCAGCCCGCACTGGTGGATGCGCAGCTCGGGGCCGGCCACGATGACCGAGCGGCCCGAGTAGTCCACGCGCTTGCCGAGCAGGTTCTGGCGGAAGCGGCCCTGCTTGCCCTTGAGCATGTCGCTGAGCGACTTGAGCGGGCGGTTGCCCGGCCCGGTCACGGGCCGGCCGCGGCGGCCGTTGTCGAACAGCGCGTCGACGGCCTCCTGCAGCATCCGCTTCTCGTTGTTGACGATGATCTCGGGCGCGCCGAGGTCGAGCAGGCGCTTGAGCCGGTTGTTGCGGTTGATCACGCGCCGGTAGAGGTCGTTCAGGTCAGACGTGGCGAAGCGGCCGCCGTCGAGCTGCACCATCGGGCGCAGCTCCGGCGGGATCACCGGCACGGCCTCGAGGACCATGTCCTCGGGGCGGTTGTCCGAGTGGATGAAGGCGGAGACGACCTTCAGCCGCTTGACCGCGCGCGACTGCTTCTGGCCCTTGGCCGTCTTGACCTGGTCCTCGAGCTCCTCGCGCTCGGCGTCGAGGTCGACCTGCTGGAGCAGGTCGCGCACCGACTCGGCGCCCATGCCGCCGCGGAAGTACTCGCCCCAGCCGAAGGGCGATCCGAAGCGGTCCTTCAGCTCGCGGAACAGCGTCTCGTCCGCGATCACCTGCTTGGGCTCCATCGCCTGGAAGAGCTCCCAGACGTCGCGCATGCGCTCGTGAGGCGTCCTCGATGTAGGCCTCGGTGTCGGAGATGTCCGCCTCGAACTGCTTGCGGATCTCCTTCTCCATCTTCTCGCGGTCGTCGTCGGAGAGCTTCTTGAGGTTGATGTCGAGCGAGTCGGCCCAGAGCAGGTCGTCGTCGGAGAAGCCGGTCTGCTTGCCGGACTTCAGGTACTCGAGCCGGCGGTCGAGCGACTCGCGCAGCTCGAGCACGCGCTGCTCGCGCTCGGCGTCGTAGGAGTCGATCGTCTTCAGGATCTCCTTCTCGAGCCGCGGCACGTCCTTCTGGCGCGCCTCGTCGTCGATCCAGGTGACGATCGAAGCCGCGAAGTAGAGGACCTTCTCGAGCTCCTTGGGCGCCATGTCGAGCAGGTAGCCGATGCGCGACGGCACGCCCTTGAAGAACCAGATGTGCGAGACGGGGGCCGCCAGGTCGACGTGCCCCATGCGCTCGCGGCGCACCTTGGAGCGCGTGACCTCGACGCCGCAGCGCTCGCAGACGATGCCCTTGTAGCGGACGCGCTTGTACTTGCCGCAGTAGCACTCCCAGTCCTTGGTGGGACCGAAGATGCGCTCGCAGAAGAGCCCGTCCTTCTCGGGCTTGAGCGTGCGGTAGTTGATCGTCTCCGGCTTGGTGACCTCGCCGCTCGACCAGGACCGGATCTGCTTGCTGGAAGCAAGCCCGATCTTGATTGCGTCGAAGTTGTTGATGTCGATCAAAAGGGGGTCCCTTACTCCTCGATGTACTCAGCGTCTTGTTCGGCCGGCGTCTCGGCGGTCTGGCCGCCCTCGCCCTCTGCCTCGACCTTCTCCTCGGTCTCGTCGGCGGCCTGGCCGTCCGTGGCCCGGACTCCCGAGAGGTCGATCCCGAGCTCCTCGGCGGCTCGCAGCAGGTCGTCGTCCTCGTCGCGCATCTCGACGCCGCCGCCCTCCTCGGAGCGCACGTCCACGTCGAGCGCGAGCGACTGCATCTCCTTCAGCAGCACCTTGAACGACTCCGGGATGGAGGGCTCGGCGATGTTCTCGCCCTTGACGATCGCCTCGTAGGCCTTCACGCGCCCGACCGTGTCGTCGGACTTGATCGTGAGCATCTCCTGGAGGGTGTACGCGGCGCCGTAGGCCTCGAGCGCCCACACCTCCATCTCGCCGAAGCGCTGGCCGCCGAACTGCGCCTTGCCGCCCAGCGGCTGCTGGGTGACGAGCGAGTAGGGGCCGGTGCTGCGCGCGTGGATCTTGTCGTCCACGAGGTGCAGCAGCTTCAGGATGTACATGTAGCCGACGGTGACGGTCTCCTCGTACGGCTCGCCGGTGCGCCCGTTGTAGAGCTGCACCTTGCCCGAGCAGCGCCGGCCGGCTCACGCTCCGACTTGTCGATCTCGAAGTTGATGCCGCGCGCGGCACCGTGCTCCTCCTGCCAGCGCACGAGCGCCTCGTCGACGTCCTCGACGGTCGCGCCGTCGAACACCGGCGTGGCCACGTGCACGCGGCCGCCGTTGCCCTGGGCGTGCTTGTAGGCCTCCGAGCCGTCGTCGTACCAGCCGTTCCCGGCGACCCACCCGAGGTGCGTCTCCAGGATCTGGCCCAGGTTCATGCGGCTCGGCACGCCGAGCGGGTTGAGGATCACGTCGACGGGGGTGCCGTCCTCGAGGTGGGGCATGTCGGCCTCGGGCACGATCTTCGAGATCACGCCCTTGTTGCCGTGGCGCCCCGCGAGCTTGTCGCCCTCGGCGATCTTGCGCTTCTTGGCGACGTACACGCGCACGAGGTCGTTGACCCCCGGCGGCAGGTCGTCGTCGTTCTCGCGCGAGAAGGTCTTGACGTCGATCACGACGCCGCCCTCGCCGTGCGGGACCTTGAGCGAGGTGTCGCGGACCTCGCGCGCCTTCTCCTTGAAGATCGCGCGGATCAGCTTCTCCTCGGCGGTCAGCTCGGTCTCGCCCTTGGGCGTGACCTTGCCGACCAGCAGGTCGCCGGAGCCGACCTCGGCGCCGATGCGGACGATGCCGCGGTCGTCGAGGTTGCGCAGCGACTCCTCCGAGCGGTTCGGGATGTCGCGGGTGATCTCCTCGTCGCCCAGCTTGGTCGTGCGGGCGTCGATCTCGTACTCCTCGATGTGGATCGAGGTGAGCTCGTCGTCCTTGACCAGGCGCTCCGAGATGATGATCGCGTCCTCGAAGTTGTAGCCCTCCCAGGACATGAAGGCGACCAGGCAGTTCTTGCCGAGCGCCAGCTCGCCGTTGTCTGTCGACGAGCCGTCGGCCAGCACCTGGCCCTTCTTGACCTTCTCGCCCGCGTCGACCAGCGGCTTCTGGTGGATCAGCGTGCCCTGGTTCGAGCGCATGTACTTCTGGAGCTCGTGCTCGTCCTTGCCGTCGCTCGAGTCGACGACGATGCGCTCGGCGTCGACGTAGGACACCGTCCCGCCGCTGTCCGACAGGATCACGTCACCGGTGTCGATGGCGGCGCGAATCTCCATGCCGGTGCCGACCAGCGGCGACTCGGTCTTGAGCAGCGGCACGGCCTGGCGCCTGCATGTTCGAGCCCATCAGCGCGCGGTTGGCGTCGTCGTGCTCGAGGAACGGGATCAGGGCGGTCGTGACCGACCAGATCTGCACCGGCGAGACGTCCATCAGGTCGACGCTCTTGGGCGGCGCCAGGATGCTCTCCTCCTCGCGCGTGCGGCACTCGACACCCGGGCCCTTGAGCTTGCCGCTCTTCTCGTCGAACTCGGCGTTCGCCTGCGCGATCACCTTGTCCTCCTCCTGGGTGGCGTCCAGGTGGACGATCTCGTCGGTGACCACGCCGTCCTTCGACGACCCGGTAGGGGGTCGTGACGAAGCCGTGCTCGGAGACCTCGGCGTAGCTCGACAGCGAGCCGATCAGGCCGATGTTCGGCCCCTCCGGGGTCTCGATCGGGCACATGCGGCCGTAGTGGGTCGGGTGCACGTCGCGCACCTCGATGGGCGCGCGCTCGCGCGTGAGGCCGCCGGCGCCGAGCGCCGACAGGCGGCGCCGGTGCCTGAGGCCGGACAGCGAGTTCGTCTGGTCCATGAACTGGCTGAGCTGGGACGACCCGAAGAACTCCTTCAGGGCGGCCACGACCGGCCGGATGTTGATGATCGTCTGGGGCGTGATCGTGTCCGAGTCCTCGGTGGTGAGGCGCTCGCGCACGACGCGCTCCATGCGGTAGAGGCCGATCCGGAAGGCCTCCTGGATCAGCTCGCCGACCGTGCGCAGGCGCCGGTTGCCGAAGTGCTCGTACTCGTCGAGTCGGTCCTCGATCGGCTCGCGCGGCATCGTGAACGCCTCGGCCGCGAAGTCCTTGATCGGCTCGCCCTCGTCCTCGTACATGCCCGACTCGGGGATGCCGAGGGCCTTGGGGAGCGAGATCAGCTCCTTGATCAGCTCGATGATGTCCCGCGGCGTGAGCGTGCGAGTGTCGAGCGGCTCGTCGATGTGCAGGCGCGAGTTGAGCTTGTAGCGCCCCACGCGCGTGAGGTCGTAGCGCTTGGGATCGAAGAACAGCTGGTTGAGCAGGTTCTTGGCGGCGTCGACCGAGGGCGGCTCGCCCGGGCGCTGCTTCTTGAACAGCTCGATCAGCGAGCCCTCCTCGGACTTCGTGACCTCGGTGTCGGCCTCGAGCGTCAGCCGGATGTAGAGGCGAGTCGTCGAAGAGGCCGAGGATCTCCTCGTCGGAGCCGGTCCAGCTCTCGGGCACGTAGCCGCCCTCGCGCAGGGTGTCGCCCATCGCGCGCAGCAGCACGCCGACCGGCAGCTTGCGCTTGCGGTCGATGCGGACGTAGACGCGGCCCTTCTTGTCGATCTCGAGCTCGAGCCAGGACCCGCGGGCCGGCATCAGGTTCGCGATGAAGACCTGCTTCTCGCGGTCCTTGGGCTCCATCACGTAGGCGCCCGGCGAGCGGACGAGCTGCGTGACGACCACGCGCTCGGTGCCGTTGATGATGAAGGTGCCGTAGTCGGTCATCCACGGGAAGTCGCCCATGAAGACCGACTGCTCGCGGATCTCACCCGTCTCGCGGTTCTGGAACGCGACCTTGACGGTCAGCGGACGCGCGTAGGTGAGGTCCTTCTCGCGGCACTCGGAGATCGGAGCGACGGGATCGTCGAAGTGGATCTCCTCGAAGACGACGGCGAGGTTGCCGGTGTAGTCCTCGATCGGCGAGACGTCGTCGATCGTCTCGCGAAGGCCACCCTTCTCGGTGTCGACCAGCCACTCGAACGAGCGCCGCTGGATGTCGATCAGGTTTGGTACTTCGAGGGCGTTCTCCAGCCGGGAGAACGAGCGGCGTGTACGAGCAGCGTCAACGCGTGCCAAGACGGCGACTCCTTCGAAAATCAGTGGTGCGAGGGGAGGCGGACGGGCGCAAAGCGCGACCGACCAGAATAGCAGACGTGAAATCCGCCCCCGTAAGGGGCGTTTGCCAGCCGGCGTCACGCCGGGCTGGCGCGGCCATCACGGACCCCGTCCCGAGGCGCCGGAATATGTGCCGGCGCGGCTCTTGCTGGGACGGCTACGGCTATAGGCCGGTCATCAGGATAGCGCCGTTTGGCGCGTTCGTGCTCGTCAGGGATGTACGACCGCGGCGCTGCCGCCACCGCGGCGCTCCGGCTCGGCCGCCGCGAGCGTGCGGCCGCCGCGCAGGAACTCGAGTCCTGTGGCCGCGCCGATCTCGGCCGAGGTGGTGAACGCCGGGTGGCCGTACTCGTCCACGAGCTCCTGTCCCTGCGGCGAGGCGATGAAGGCCGGCTCCGCGAACGTGCTCGCCGTGTTGCGCTGGCTGGCGCGCGGCTGCGCGATCGCTTCGGGGAGGGTGGCGCCGAGGTCCAGGCGCTCCAGAAGCAGCTGGAGAACGGTGGTGATGATCATCGAGCCGCCGGGTGAGCCGACCGCCAGGAACGGCTTTCCGTCCCGGGTCACGATCGTCGGGCTCATCGAGCTCCGGGGCCGCTTGTCGCCGTCGGCCCGGTTCGGGTGTTCGGGGTCGTCGTAGTTGAAGTCCGTGAGCTCGTTATTGAGCAGGAACCCGTAGCCGGGGACCACGATGCCGCCACCGCCGGTGGACTCGATCGTGAACGTGTAGGAGACGACCGTGCCGTGGCGGTCGGAGACCACCAGGTGCGTCGTCGACGAGTATGGGCGCGGGTCGCCGGGCGCGGCCGGATGCGAGCCCGCGTGCTCCTCGTCGATCAGCTCGCGGCGCTCGGCGGCGTACTCGTCCGAGAGCAGACCCGCCAGGGGCACGTCGAAGAAGTCGGGATCGGCGAGGAACGCGTTGCGGTCGGCAAAGGCAACGCGCGAAGCCTCCAGGAACAGGTGAAGCGCGCGCGTTCGATCGGGATCGTCGAGATCCGGATAACCCTCGAGGATGTTGAGCGCCTCGCCCATCGTCGAGCCGCCGCTCGATGGCGGGCCCATGCCCCAGACGTCGAGCCCGCGGTAGCCGATCCGCGTGGGCCGGCGCTCGAGCGCCTCGTAGCGCTTGACGTCCTTCGCGGTCATCAGGCCGGGCCGCCAGGCGTTGCTTGCATCCGGCGCCGCCGGCGGGTGCTGCGCGGCGTCGGCCATCGCCCGCGCAAGCTCGCCGCGGTAGAAACCGCGCGCTCCGCGGTCGGCGATCAGGCGGTAGGTGCGCGCGAGGTCGCGGTTGACGACCGTGTCGCCCACGTCGCGCGCGGTGCCGTCGTCGTCGAGGTAGAGCTCGGCGGTGGAGGCGATGTCGTTGAACCAGTCGATGTTCGGAACGGTCTGGGAGACGAACGTCGGGTCGACGGTGAAGCCGTCGCGGGCGACCTCGATGCCCGGCCGCAGCGCCCGCCGCAGCGGCCAGCTGCCGTAACGGCGCAGGGCGCGCTCCCAGCCGGCAACCGTGCCCGGCACGCCCGCGGACATGCCGCTGTAGCGGGCCTCGTTGAACGTCGGCGTCCCGGCCTCGATGAACGAGTCGGGCCGCATCGCGCTCGGCGACTCCTCGCGCGAGTCGATCGTCGTGATCTTGCCGTTGGGGGTGCGGATCACCATGAAGCCGCCACCCCCGATACCGCACGAGAACGGCTCGGTCACGCCGAGCACCGCGGCGGCCGCGACGGTTGCGTCGACGGCGTTGCCGCCGCGCCGGAGCACCTGGATGGCGGCTTCGGTGCCGAGCGCGTCGACGGTCGCGGCGGCCCCGCCGCGACCTACAGCGGTCGGCGCTTTCTCCGGCTCCCGCGCCTGGGCGATCTGCGGATCGACCAGGACGATGGCCAGCGCGGCGACGAGCAGCAACCGCAACATGCGGTTCGGCTACCCGGCGCCCTCCCAGGGGAAACGAAGGAGCGGCGGGCTACTTGAGCTCGACGCTCCCGCCTGCCTCCTCGAGCTCGCCCTTGAGCTTCTCGGCCTCCTCGCGATCGATGCCCTCCTTGATCGCCTTGGGAGCCTCGTCCACCATTGCCTTGGCCTCCTTGAGGCCGAGGCCGGTGGCTGCGCGGACGACCTTGATCACCTGGATCTTCTTCTCGCCCGGGCCGGTCAGGACGACGTCGACGGTGGTCGACTCCTCCTCGGCGGCGCCGTCTCCATCGCCGGCGGCCGCGGCCGGGGCCGCGGCGGCCACGGCGGTCGCGGACACGCCGAACTCCTCTTCGAGTGCCTTGATCAGCTCAGACAGCTCGAGGACGGACATCTTCTTGATCTCTTCGATCAGCTCTGCTGCATTGGCCATGGTGATGGCACTCCTTTCTTCGGTGTCGCCCTCGGGCGACGTGTCAGTTGAGTCACCGGCGGGCTCTTCGGCCGCCGGAGCAGATTCTTCGCTCGAGGACTCCGTCTCGGTGCCCTCGGCGGACTGGGCGGCCTCCTCGTCGGCCTGGTCGGCCTGTGCTTCCTGCTCGGCCTCGGCGGGAGGATCGCCGGCCGCTTCGCCCGCCGGCAGCAGGCCCTCGTCGGCGATCTTCTGAAGCTGGATCGCCAGGCCGGCGATCAGCGCGTTCAGCGTGCGGACGAGGCCCGTGATCGGCGAGGCGATCATCGCCACGAGCTGGCCGTGCAGGATCTCGGTGCTGGGTAGGCGCGAAAGCTCGCCTATCTGCTCCGCGCTGAGCCCCTCGCCGCGCATCACCCCGCCCTTGAACTCGAGCAGGTCCGTGGTGCGCCGAAACTGCGCGAGCGCCTTGGCGGCCAGCGCAACGTCGCCGTCCTCGCGAGACGAAGGTGAAGGCGGTCGGCCCGTCGAGGACCTCCTTGAGCGGGTCGGCGCCCGCCCGGTCCGCGGCGAGCTCGGTCAGGGTGTTCTTGACCACCCGAAAGCGCGCTCCCGCCTCGCTCAGCCTCGTGCGCAGCTCCGCGGCCTGGGCCACCGAGATCCCGCGGTAGTCGACGGCGAAGACCGCCTCAGACTCCTGGATCTGGGTCGCCACCTCGTCGATGACGACTGCTTTTTGGTCTCTGTTCATCCATTTCCGTTTCGTTGGGCGCGGCCGTGAGGCCACAAGAAAGCCCGCGCTCAGGCGGGCTCACACGAAACGGACCCGAAGGAGGTCCCCTCTGCGAACTCCACCTGCCCCGGGCTTAGCGCGCTCGCGGCGCGGCCGGGGGTCTCGGGCAGAAACGCTGTCGTTCAGGCTACCGCCGCGGGCTCCTCCACGATGTCGCGCGTGCGCGACGGGTCGACCTTCACGCCCGGGCCCATGGTGGTGGTGATCGTTACCGAGTTCAGGTAGCGCCCCTTGGCGACCGCCGGCTTGGCGCGGATGATCTCGTCGATCAGCGCCGCGTAGTTCTCGAGCAGGGTGCGCTCGTCGAAGCTCAGCTTGCCGATCGGCAGGTGCACGATCGCGGAACGGTCGGTGCGGTACTCGATCTTGCCCGCCTTGGACTCCGACACGGCCTTCGAGACGTCCATCGTGACCGTCCCGACCTTCGGGTTGGGCATCTTGCCCTGGGGGCCGAGGATGCGTCCGAGCTTGCCCACCACCGGCATCATGTCCGGGGTTGCGATCGCCACGTCGAAGTCGGTGAACCCGCCCTCGATTCGCTCCGCGAGGTCCTCGGCACCCACGTGATCGGCGCCGGCCTCCTCGGCCTCGCGCGCCTTGTCGCCCTTGGCGAACACCGCGACCGTCATCTCCTTGCCGAGCCCGTGCGGCAGCGAGATCGTGCCGCGCAGCTGCTGATCGGCGTGGCGCACGTTGAGACCCGTGCGCACGTGCACCTCGACGGTCTCGTCGAACTTCGACCCCTCGAAGCCCTTGATCAAGCCGACCGCCTCGGCCGGCGTGTAGAGGTTCTCGCGATCGATCGTCTCGAGGCTCTGGCGATAGCGCTTCCCGTGCTTTGGCATCAGGCGGTCACCTCCACGCCCATCGAGCGCGCGGTGCCCTCGATGATCTTCGCGGCCTGGTCGATGTCGTGCGCGTTCAAGTCGGGCAGCTTCTGTTCCGCGATCTGGCGCACCTGGGCCTTCGAGATCGTGCCGACCTTGTTTCGGTTCGGCTCGCCGGAGCCCTTGTCGAGCCCGATCGCCTGCTTGATCAGCACCGCCGCCGGCGGCGTCTTGGTGATGAACGTGAACGAGCGGTCCTCGAAGACGGTGATCTCGACCGGGATGATCGTGCCCGTCTCCTGCTGGGTTTGTGCGTTGAACGCCTTGCAGAACTCCATGATGTTCACGCCGTGCTGGCCCAGCGCGGGGCCCACCGGCGGAGCAGGGTTCGCCTGCCCCCCGGGCACCTGCAGCTTGATGAGTGTGAGGACCTTCTTGGCCATGGCTCGGAGAGGGTAGCGGGGCTCTAGATCTTCTTGACCTGGTCGAAGCCGACCTCGACCGGAGTCTCCCGGCCGAAGATCGACACGAGCACCTTCAGCTTCGCCGCGTCCTCGTTGATCTCTGAGATCTCGCCGGAGAAGTCGGACAGCGGGCCGGACACGACCTTGACCGACTCGCCGATATCGAACTGCGCGCGCGTGCGCGGGCGCTCGGCGGTCTCGCGGTGGAGCAGCCGGTCCACCTCGCCCTGGTTGAGCGGAACGGGGTTGTTCGACGCGCCGACGAAGCCGGTCACGCCGGGGGTGTTCTTGACGAGCTGCCAGGAGTCGTCGGTGAGGTTCATGTTGACGAGCAGGTAGCCGGGCATCGTGCGCTGCTCCTTCATCTGCTTCTGCCCGTCCTTGATCTCCTGCACCTGCTCGGTAGGGATGACGATCTGGCGGATGCTGTTTTCCTGGCCGAGCGAGATGCGGCGATGCTCAAGGTTCTGTTTGACCTTGTTCTCGTGACCGGAGTAGGTGTTGACTGCGTACCAGCGGAACATTTTGCCTCAGAGAATGGCCTGGATCAGTTCGGAGAAGATGGCGTCGAGCAGCCCCAGGTAGCCGCCCGCGATGAGAACGAAGCCGAGCACGACGCCGGTGAGAGTGACGAGGGCCTGGCGGTTTGGCCATTGAACCCGTTGCAGCTCGGCCCAGACTGCGATCAGGAACTGTATGACACGCGGGCGCTCCCTGTGTGCCGCGGCGTCGTCGCGGCCCCTGCGGCCGCGCACCTCGTAGCCCGCCTCGCCGGCGCCGATCGCCGCCGGCTCGTTCTCGGACCCGACCTCCCAGTCCTCGATCTCGCTGTATGCCTCGGTGTACGCCTCGTACTCGCTGTCCGGGCCCTCGCCGGCGCCACGGCGCTCCTCGTCGGTCAGGGCGGGCTCGTCGTCGATGACGTTGTCGGAGCGGCCTTCGTCGGTCGGCGGCGCTCCGACTGCGAGCTCGGGCGAGACGGCCGGCGACGGATCGACAGCGGTCGAGTCGTCGATCAGCTGAGCGTCGCCCTCGCCGCGCTCCGGGGAGTCGTCGGCGCCGGCGGAAGCCGCGTCCTGGTCGCCTAGGCGGCGGGCGCGGCGCTCGGCCTGCCGCTGCTTGGCGCGCTGACGGTTACGTGCCATGGGCGCACTGGAGCCCGCCTCTCAGCGGGTCTCCTTGTGCGGCGTATGCCGGCCACACCAGCGGCAGTACTTGCGGAACTCGATCCGGTCCGGATGATTCCGCTTCGACTTCTCGGTTTGGTAGTTGCGCCGCTTGCACTCCTCACACGCGAGGGTGACAGCGATTCGGACGTCTCCGCGAGCCATGGGTCCTTCGGAAGGTAGAGGCGGGCGTGCACAGAAAACTACCCCGCCCGCCGACAAGGTCGAGGCCAGTCTAGCGCCCGCGTCAGGGCTCGCGCGGGGAGCGCCGGCGCTCGTCGAGACAGTCGAGCACCTCCCGGTCGACGTCGGTGTCGAACTTGCGCGCGAAGTCCGCGCCCGAGATCAGGATGCGGTCGAGGTCGAGGCTCGTGAGGGTGTCGGGGTGGGGCGCCCCCGGGCGTGAGAACGACGCGAAGCGACGGTGGTCGCGCTCGATCGTCAGCGCGCGATCGTTCAGCAGGACGCTGGCGAAGAAGGCCTCGCTCGGCACGACGACGCGGCGGAAGTAGCGCGTCAGCCGGCGTTCGGCGCCGGCGGTCAGCACCGCCCTGACGGCGCGGCGCCCCAGCGTCAGCCAGTCGGCGGACACGTGGAGGGCGAGCGGCGGCGCGCCCAGCCGGCGGACGCCGACAAGCGGGGGGAGATCGCGAACGTAGACAAGCGGGCGCAGGCTTCGCGGCAGGTGAGGCATCTGGCGCGGGCGTGCGTAGTGGCGGTACCGGCAGCGAAGAAAGAACTCGTCGTCGACCCGCGGCCGTCGCGTCTCGACCTCGCGCACGGCGCCGAGCAGCCCATCGGCGGTGCTGCGCTCGAGGTCCCCCTCGATCTCGGCGAGCGCTCGCAGCGGATAGTCCTGGCCGGACAGCACCAGCACCCAGTCGGGATCGTGGCGCTCGGCCGCCACGCGCAGACACGCGAGGACCAGCTCGACGTGCGACCAGCCGCCCCACTCCATCTGGATCCGATCCTCGATCAACTCGCCGCCCGCGCGGGCGACCTCACTCGGGTTGAGCGTCGAGTGACGCGGGTCGTGGGTTACCAGTACCCGCGCGCGCGGCCCCTCGGTGAGAGCCCCGACCAGGCGCACCACCTGAGCCGGGTTTCGATGCGACAGAACGATGTAGGCGATGGTCACCCACGAGGGTGATACCGGACTTAACCGCTCCGAGTTGGCAAGAGCCCCTGGCGCTGCGAGACTGGACGTGAATGGACTCGCTCAAGGTGGACTCGCATGGCCAGGCTCTGGACGGCCCGGCCGAAGGTTTGGGGCCGAACAATCCCCCCTCGGAGTCTGCGAACATGGGCGCGATCAAGGAGGCCTTCCGGGCCTTCACCGAAGACGGGGTGACCGCCGGCGTGGACTCGCTCCTGAGGCACGCGCACGAGGACTGTGAGTTTCGGCCCTACGCGGCAGGCGACCAAGTGCTCAGGGGCCGCGATGAGGCCCGCACGTTCTTCAGCGAGGCGGTCGCGGCCGGAGCGGCAATCACGGTCCGGCCCCAGACCTTCGAAGAGCGCGGCGACGAGATCGTGGTGAGCGGCTCGGTCAGGCTGCAGCGCCCGGCCGGCGGTTTCGCCGAGAGCCAGATCCGCTGGATCTATCGCTTTCGCGAGGGGCTCATCGAAGACGCCCAGTGGGGCCCGCGCCACCCGGATTGACCGCTCGGCCAGGGCGCCGCGCCGCCGGGATCGCGCTGGTTGTTGTCACCGCGCTGCTGCTGGCGGCGGCGGCGCTGTCCTGGTACGCGCAGTCCGCGCTAGTCGACGGGCGCGAGTTGAGCTCCCGGGCGACCTCCGCGCTCGACGATCCCGACGTGCGGACCGTGCTGGCCGACCAGGTGGTCGGCGGCCTCACCCGCAGCGTGGTTCCAGACGCTCTCGTCATTCGCCCGCTCGTGGTCCCGGTAGTCGCGGCACTCACCGACACCACCCCCTTTCGCAGGCTGCTCTCGCGCGCGATCCGCGACCGCCACCGCGCTCTCATGACCGGAGAGACGACCTTCTCGTTCGAGCTCCCGGTCGGAGAGGGGTTGCTGTTCGAGGGGCTTGAGCGGGTCGCGCCGAGGGCCGCTCGCGCGATCCCCCCCGACCTGCGGGTGCCGGTTCTCCGGCTCGACCCGCGCAACTTCGAGCTGACCGGCGCGCGGTTCCTGGACGATTTCGCCGGTTGGCGGTGGCCGCTGCTGCTCGCCGCCCTCCTGGCCGCCGGCGGCTCGGCGCTGCTGGCGGGCGGCCTCCGCGGCGCGGTCCTCTACCTCGGGAGTGTCGGTGGCGGCCGCGGCCCTGCTCGTCGCGGGGGCCGTGGTGGGGCTCGGCGAGCTCGTGGTGTCACACGCGGCGCACTCCGTCAACCTCAGTGACGCGACCGAGCGCGGAGCGGTCCGGGCGCTGTGGTCGGCGCTGTTCGCCGACCTGCGCAGCGTGGCGCTCGTAGCGGGCCTGGGGGGAGCGATCGTCGCGACGCTCGCGTCGACGAGGTCGCCGGCCGTCTACCTCTCCGCGGCCTGGCGGTGGGCCGGCCGCGCGGCCGGCTCGTCCAGCCGCGCCGGACGCCTCGCCCGGGCCGCGGGCCTGATCGCTCTCGGGTCGGTGATCCTGTTGGAGCCCGCGCTCGTCGGACGGGTCGCCGTGGTGGCCGTCGGCGTGCTGGTCGTGCTGATCGGCGTCGCTCAGCTCTCCGTCGACCGGCCGGAGGAGCGGCCGGCTGCGGAGCCCGACAGCGCGAGCCCGCTGGTTCTGGTCAGCGCCGTGGCCGCCGCGCTGGCGGTGACGGCGGTCGCCGCCGCGCTCGTGCTGCCCGGGCCCGGTGCCGCACCGGCCGCGAGCGCCGGACCGCTCGGGGCGTGCAACGGGTCGCGGTCTCTCTGCGGCCGACGCCTCGACGAGGTGGTCTTCGCCGGCACTCACAACTCCTACGCCGCCGCGGACGAGCTGGGCTGGCTGTTCGCAAACCAGCGCCATGGAATCGAGCGCCAGCTTCGCGACGGCATCCGGGCGTTCTTGATCGACATCCACTTCGGCGTGCGCGACGACGAGAGCGGGCGGATCCGGACCGACCTCGCATACGAGGGCTCGTCGCGCAACAAGGTCGTCCAAGAGCTGAGCGCTGAGGCGCTTCGTACCGCGGAGCGGCTGGCCGGCCGCGTCGGAGCGGGCGAGGTCAGCGGGCCCCGGCGCCCCTACCTCTGTCACACGCTCTGCGAGCTCGGCGCGGAGCCGCTCGACGAGCAGCTCCAGCTATTTGGGCGCTTCCTGGAAGCCAATCCCCGTGAGGTGGTCATCCTCCTCGTCGAGCCGTACGTACCGGTAGACGTGGTCGAGAGCGGGTTAGAGGACGCCGGGCTGCTGTCCGAGGCGGCTCCGATCAGTCTCGATGAGCCGCTTCCGACGCTCCGCGAGCTGGTTCGAGCCAACACCCGGCTCGTCGTGCTTGCCGAGCTGGACGGCGGCGCGCGCCCGTGGTACCTGCCCGCGTTCTCCTTCGTGCAGGACACACCTCTCGGGGCGGAGGCGCCTGCCGAGCTGCGCTGCCGGCGCTATCGCGGTGAACCCGACAGCCCGCTGTTCCTGGTGAACCACTGGATCCCCCCGTTCCCGCCCTCGGTTACCCGCAACGAGGAGATCGGTGACGGCTTCCTGCGGCGCCGGCTTGAGCGGTGCGAGCTGCGGCGCGGCCTGCTGCCCAATCTGATCGCCGTCGACTTCTACGACCGCAGCGGAGTGGTGGAAGTCGCGCGAGAGCTCAACGCGGACCGGTCGTAGCCGACATGGCCGACGAAATCGCATACGAGCTCACCCGCGTCCGCCTGAGCGACGGGTTGGACACCACGGTCTACCTCACCCGGCACCCGCTGGCCTCGACGTCACTCCGGGTCGTGGTGTTCGGTGAGCCGCGGCGCCTCGATCACTGGGGCGCCTCCCACGACCAGCCCGAGGCGCTCGTCGCGGGGTTCTTCCTGCGCGACCCGTATCGCCCGCTGGGCGAAGTGCGGGTGAACGGCTCGATCGTCGGCCACGAGCCGATCGCCCCGCCGTGGGGGCCCAAGCGCGGATGCGTGCACATCGACGGCGGCGTACGCATCGCGCGCCGCGAGGAGCTCGCCGACGATCCGCCGGGCGACCTGCTCCAGGCCGGCCCACTGCTGGTGTCGGACGGGCGCTCGCTGATCGACGGCGAGGATCGCGAGGGCTTCTCGGACGGAGCGGGGCAATTCGATTCCGACATCACCGTGGGCCGCCATCCGCGCTGCGCTCTCGGAATCAGCGACAGCGAGCTGCTGGCGGTCTGCTGCGACGGCCGCCGGACGGGCGTCGACGCCGGCCTCACCCTGGCCGAGCTGGCTCGCCTGCTGATCACCTTCGGAGCCGAGGACGCGATCAACCTCGACGGCGGCGGCTCGGCAACCCTCGTTCACCACAAGCACCTTCTGAACCGCCCCTACTCGAACCAGGACCAGCCCGCGCCCGAGTCGCGGCCCGTGGTTACCGCGTTCGTGTTCGAGTCACTCGACCGTCAGTCCTGAGTTCCGAGAATCACGTCGGACGCCTTGACGATCGCGGTCACCGCCTTGCCCTGCTCGAGGCCGAGCTCGCGGGCGGCTTCGACGGTGATCGAGGCGACCAGGCGCTGGCCGTTGACATCGACCTCGACATTGGCGATGGCGGCACCTTCGGTGACGTTGGTCACCGTGCCCTCGAGCCGGTTGCGGGCGCTGAGCTTCATTGGTCCTCCTGTTTGCGTGATTGACGCTCAGCTGTAGGGCGCGTAGCGGCTGTGCAGCATGAGGTCGTTGCCGTCCGGGTCGGTGAAGAACGCCATATGGCACACCCCCGTGTCCATCGTCTCGCCTGCAAACTTGACGCCCTTGGCCTCGAGCTCGGCACGAGCGGCGGCGACGTCCTCGACGTGCAGAGCGGGATGGGCGTTCTTCTGCGGCGCGAACTCCATGCCGAACGAGGCGGGCTCCCAAATCCCGAAGCATGTCTCCCCGAGCCAGGCCTCGTTTCGCGAATGCTCGTCGGGGCGCAGGCCGAGCGTGTCGACGTAGAAGCTACGTGAGCGTTCGGCGTCCTGCGACGGGATGCCGATGAAGTCGAGCTTGGTGATCATTCGGTGGATCCTATTTGGCGAAAGCCGACGAGCGAACTCCTGCGATTTCGGACGGGTCGTCCTTGGGTTTCACAGGCGCAGGAGCCGGGTGGCGGTCGCCTTCCAGGTCGCGACGAGCGGCGCGCCCGGGGTGAGGTCGAGCTCGTGGGCCGAGGCCGTCGGTGAGCTCGGCGGTCAGCGGCTGGGGCGCGGCGAGCCCGACGCGGACGCGGTTGCCGACGGCGGTGACGGAGACGACTCGACGGCGAGGTGGTTCTGGGCGGAGCCGCTGCGCTCGGTGCCGGCCGGGGCGAGCGCGATCTCCCACGGGTAGATGCTGACCGCGACCGGGCCCGTCGCCGGGCTCGGTGCTGAGCACGGTGCCGCCGCCGTCGAGCGCCACGCTGGGTGAGGCCGTCGCCGGTCGGGGTGGCCGGTGCCGGTCAGCACGACGGCGCCGGTGAAGTCGGCGACGAAGGCCGACACGGGCGACGCCGCGAGCTCGCCGGCGGTGCCCTCCTGGATCACGCGGCCGCCGTCGATCACGCCGACGCGGTCGCCGAGCAGCGCGGCCTCGGTGAAGTCGTGCGTGACGAGCAGCGCGGGCACGCCGGTCTCGGCCAGCACGGCGGCGAGCTCGCGCCCGCCCGCGGCGCGCGAGCGCGGGTCGAGCGCGGAGAGCGGCTCGTCGAGCAGCAGCGCGGCCGGCTGGCGCGCCAGCGCGCGGGCGACCGCGACGCGCTGGCGCTCGCCGCCGGACAGCGTCCGCGGTCGCTGCGTCGGCGAGGTGCGCGACGCCGAAGCGCTCGAGCAGCTCGAGCGCGCGCTTGCGGCGCTCGCGCCGGTCCAGGCCGCGCAGCGGGTAGGCGACGTTCTGCCACGCGCGCAGGTGCCCGAACAGCGCGTACTCCTGGAAGACGTAGCCGCAGCGCCGCCGCTCGGGGGCGACGTCGATGCCGCGCTCGGTGTCGAGCCAGACCTCGTCGCCGCACGTCACGCGCCCGCGCTCGGGCCGCACGAGCCCGGCGACGACCCGCAGCACCGAGGTCTTGCCCGCGCCGGACGGGCCGGCGAGCGCGAGGCAGGCGCCGGCCGGGACCTCGAGCGCGACGTCGAGCGCGAACGCCCCGAGCCGCGTGGCGGCCTCAACGCGCAGCACCGCCGAGCCAGGCCGAGCCGCTGAGCAGCTTGACCGCCAGCAGCAGCGCCGCCGAGACGGCGACGAGCACCGCCGAGAGCGCGAGCGCGCCGGTGAAGTCGGTCGAGAAGCGCTCGTAGATCGCCAGCGGCACGGTCTGCGTGATGCCGCGGAACGAGCCGGCGAACATCAGCGTCGCGCCGAACTCGCCGAGCGCGCGGCCCCACGCCAGCGCGAGGCCGGCGATCAGGCCTCGGGCCGGCGCGCGGGGATCGCGACCCGCAGGAACGTGCGCGCCTCGCCGGCGCCGAGCGTGCGCGAGGCGTCCAGCCAGGTGCTGTCGAGCGCCTCGAAGCCGGCCTGCGCCTGGCGCAGGTAGAACGGCGCGGCGACGAACGTCAGCGCGACGATCACGCCGGCGGTGGTCAGCACGAGCTCGATGCCCGCGTCCTCGACCACGCCGCCGAGCACGCCGTTCGGGCCGAGCGCCGCGAGCAGCCCGATCCCGGCGACCGCCGGCGGCAGCACGAGCGGCAGCTCGACGAGCGTGACGATCACCGCGCGGCCGCGGAAGCGCCGCGTGGCGAGCAGGTAGGCGGCCGGCGTGCCGACCAGCACGATGATCGCGACCGCGACGGAGCTGCACAGCAGGCTCAGCCGCAGCGCCTCGAGCGCGCCTTCCTCGCCGAGGCTCGCGAGCAGGTCGAGCGGGCCGGTGTCGACGAAGATCGCCACGATCGGCAGGGTCAGGAACAGCAGCGCAACGGTCAGCGCCGCGACCAGCAGCGCCGCGAACCAGCCCGGCGCGTCGGGTCACTTGCCGGGCGGCGGCACGAAGCCCGCGTCCTTCAGCGCCTGCGCGCCCGCGCCCGTCGAGCAGCCCGTCGATGAACGCCTTGGCCTGCTCGGGGTGCTTGGCGCCCTTGACCACCGCGACACCGTAGGCGACCGCCGGCTGCAGCGTCGTCCGGCAGCTCGATCGCCTTCAGCTTGTCGTCGGTCGCGCGCACGTCGGAGATGTAGAGGAAGCCGGCGTCGACCGCGCCCTGGGTCAGCTTGCCGGTGATGCCGGCGACGTCGGGCTCCTCGGAGCGCACGTTGGCGAGGATCGCCTTGCTCTGGCCGGCGGGAGCTTGTCGAGCACCGTGCGCGTGTAGGAGCCGACCGGCACGTCCTTGGCGCCGATCGCGATCTTCACGCCGTCGTCCGCGAGGTCGTCGAGCGAGCGCGACCTTGGCGCCGTCGGCCGGCACCGCGAGCACGAGCCGGTTGCCGGCGAACACGGTCGGCTTCTCGACCAGGCCCTTGTCGTAGAGCGTCGTCGGGCAGCTTGGTGTTGGCCGCGGCGAAGACGTCGGGCTTGACGCCCTGCTCGATCTGCGCGGCGAGCTCGTCGGAGCCGGCGAACGAGAACCGCGCATCGGCGTCGGGGAACTGCTTGCCGTACTCGGTGAACGCCGTCTTGAGCGACGCGGCGGCCGAGACGGTCAGCTGCGGCTTGCCCGCCGTCACCACCCGGCGCCTCGTCGTCGTCGCCGCACGCCGCCACCGCCAGCACGATCCGCCGCCAGCACTACGAGCACACTTCGCACGCTCAGTCGCACGCCGCGCCTCGGGTGATCACGTCGCCGCTCTGGGAGCCACAGCCGGCCAACTCGTAGCCACCGATCAGCGCGAGCCGGTCGGTGAACGCCGCCGAGCGCAGCAGATCGCCGAGCGCGGGGACAGCGGGGTGCTCGCGCCAGCGCGCGTCGATCCAGATCTCGACGACGTGCTCCTCGAGCGGCGCGAACGCCAGGTGCCAGCTGATCGCGGCCGGCTCCATCGTCACGCCGGCCGCCGCGCCCTGCGCGACGCGCCGGGCGACCTCGACGTGCCCGGAGGCCAGGGGACCGGCCGGCGGCCGGCCGCCCTCGGCGGCCACGGCGGCCAGGAATGCCTTCTGGCTCGATGCGCCCTGCTCCTCTGCACCACGCGAGTCCCCGGTCGCAAAGCTCGGCTACCGACCGCGGACGGTGACCGCCGCTGGCGATGCCGACACGCCAGCGCGCCAGGTGGATCCGCAGCGCGCCCGCCGGGGGCGGGGAGTCCGCGAGGGGGCCCATGGACGAGGGCCGCGTGCGCACGGCCCGCACGCAACGCACCCAGAGCCGTCGCGGTCGAACCGGAGAGTGCGATCACGCGGCGCGGTCCGCTGCTCGGGAGCAGCGCAGAGGCCAGCCCGAGAGCCGGGTCGCACCCAACAAGCACGAAGCCGTCCAGGTCAGAACCGGGAAGCGGCTGCGGCCGACCGTCACGTAGCACCGCGCTGGCGCGCGGCCAGCCTTCTACGCCAAGGCGTCATCAGCACGTGCGTGCACGATGCGTGCTCCGACGCGCGCAGCTAGGACCGCAGTGCCATCCGCAACCGGGTCGCCCATCGCCGCCTCAAAGACCGCCGGCGGGGGCGCGAATAGCTCCTCGACGGATCGTCCAACCGTCGCAGCCAGCGCGAGAGCGGCGTCGACGCTCGGGCGGTGGCGACCGGCCTCGATCGCTCCGACCGCTTGACGGCTGATACCCGCCGCACTCGGCCAGGGCCGCCTGGCTGAGGCCGGCGGCAGTCCGGGCCTCATGCAGCGATGTCGGCCCTTCGCTCACGCCAGGAACCTAGCGTAGACGCCAGTATCGTGGCGACCCCCCACCCACACACTCCCCGTCAAGGGCGCAGTCGAGACGGCGCAGCGCCGACCCGAGCTGGCAGGGCGATCGACAGGTCGGAGCTCTCGGGGGCTACCTCCCTCGGGGCTCCTTGGCCGCAGTTGAGGAATCTCGCGGCCCCTGGGTAAGGGGCGCCGGGACTAGACGCGCTCGACCTGCTCGCAGCCCCTGACCGTGTCGCCGCGGTCGACGCGTGCGCGATCCTGTCCCTTTCCGCAGCGCACCGTCTCGTTCCGGCCGTTCGCCGCCTTCACGCGGTCGTCCCCCGAACCGGCGTCATAGGCGTTCCTTCCGCCGCCCCCGTCGAGCACGTCCCGGCCGCCGGCTCCGGTCAAGCGGTCGCGGCCTGCCGCGCCGAGCAGCCGGTCTGCGCCCTTCCCGCCGATGAGACAGTCGTGGCCGTCACGGCCGCGTAGACGGTCGGCCTTGCCGAAGCCGAAGATGAGATCGCCGCCATTGCCTCCATCGATGTTGTCGCGCCGACTCGTACCGCGGATAACGTTCGTGCAGCCGCCGGACCCCAGCGGATCCGTAGGTCCGTTTCCGCCCGGGCCGCCGCCTCCGCCGCTCCCGCCGCCTCCGCCGCCGTCGTCGTCGTCGCGCCCGGGAATCGCGAGAACGTTCGACTTGAACACCTCCGATTCCGAGCCGTGGAGGGTGGCGTTCTCGTAGCAGGAGATGTCCAGCCGCGCCTGGACATTGCGCTCCTGGACCGTCGTCTCGGGGTAGAAGTCGTAGTCGCCGCTGCCGGAACCGCCGGTGACCAGAATCCCGTTGCTGCTCTCCCCGGTGTCCAGGTCATCCAGGAAGAGGTATCCCTGGAAGGTGGCTCCCGCCGGAGCGCCGATGCAATCAAGCGACCAGCTCGCCTTGACGATCCAGGAGCCGGGAAAGCCCGGGCGCTCCCTGAGCGCCGCCGTGATGGAGCCTGAGATGGTCACGTGATCGGCCACGCTCGCCGCCGGCCAGGCCAGTGCGAGCAGCAACAGGGCGAGCAGCGCGCGTCTCATCCGGCTCCTCACATCCTTCCCTAGAGCAGCTGCGAGTCATCAGGCAGGCCAGCCGGCGCCAGAGGCGGCCGACACCGTTCAGGAGGCTGGGCGGGGCGACAAGTCAGGTTCGACCAGTCGTCACGTCCGGCGACCTTGCGGTCAACGCTACACCTGCCCCCGTGGGACCGCCAGCGCACGCCGCGGGAGCGACGGGGGTCGATTCACTCACGCGGTTTCGAGAGTGCCTCAGATCGCTTCGCGCGCCGCGAGCGATAGCTTCATTGGCGCGCTGTTCCCAACGGGGATACTCGACATCATCGGGCGGCCTCCAAGTGCCCGGTGCGTTCTCCCACGCACCCGGCGTGACACATCCGTGACACATTGAAAGTGCACCTCCGGCTTCTCGGGCCAACTCCTGCTCACGAGCCAATCCGGCCGGAGACCCGCCGCAACTTTCGCTCCGCAAGGCGAAGCCGACGAGGGGACTCGAACCCCTGACCCCCTCCTTACCATGGAGGTGCTCTACCAGCTGAGCTACGTCGGCGCTGTTTCCGGCTCATCGGCCGGTAGTGGGGGGAGCAGGATTCGAACCTGCGTAGGCTGAGCCGTGAGATTTACAGTCGGATCCCTTTGGCCACTCGGACATCCCCCCGGAGCGTGGGAGAGGCGATTGTAGAGCCGGTGTCCTCCAAGGTGCCGCCGGGATCGGATCGCCAGGCTCAACCTCGAACTCGGCGTACTTCGGGCCGCCGAGCCTCAGACCAGAGCCACCATCGACACGACTTGAGGGAATGAACCAGCGTCGTCCGTCACCAGCGAGGACGAACAGGAAGTCGTAGCGGGACGGATCCAGGCGCTTTGACCAGCCCGTTCCAGCTCCGGTTTCCGCCGCGTGTGCAGAGCGTGACATCCCAGCGGCCCTTCTGGATGCACGTAGTTGTCTTGACCTGCACGCGTATCAGTCACTCGTCGAGTTCGGCCAGCGAGATCCCAGTGCCGGCTGCTGCCAATCGGGATCGCAACGTGCGCCCCTTTGGCAGCCAGCCAGTACATCGCCGACAGCTCTCCGATGTCACCCTGCTCCCGCGGCGTGAGCATGCAAGGGAACATACGTTCGGGGTCGGACGGAATCCGGGAGGTCGGGGCGGACGACCTCGACACGGCCGCGGCGGTCATCACCGACGCCCTGCTGCACGATCCCGGCTGGCTCTCGGTCGGGCCCGACCGGGCCGGCCATCGGCGCGTAGTCGCCCTCCGCTACCACTTGGCGGCGCTGAAGGTCATGCGGCGTCACGGCGGCCCGATCTACGGCGCCTACCGAGACGGCGCACTGACCGGGGTCGCCGCGACGTTCGCCGCCGGCCTTCATCCCGCGCCCGCGCGGACGTTCGCTCGCTTCGTTCCGCCGTTCCTGCTTGCCGGGCCCGGGCCCATCGTTCGCGGCCTGCGCATCTCGGCCATCCAGGACCGCGGCCATCCCGAGGAGGAGCACGTCTTCCTCTGGTTTCTCGCAGTCGACCCGCGCCACCAGCGCGGGGGCGTCGGGCGCGCCCTGCTCGCGCGGGTGTTCGAGGGGGCGCAGGCGCCCGTCTACCTCGACACGGCCAACCCCGCAAACGTGCCCTACTACGCGAGCGCGGGCTTCGAGGAGATCGGTCGCGCCGCGCTCCCTCGCGGCGCGACCATGTGGTTCATGGTGCGGCCTATGAAGCGTCCCTGAGCCGCTGCGCCTCGGGCAGCCCCTCGAGCTTCTTCAGCGTGTTGTTCTCGATCTGGCGGATGCGCTCGCGTGTAACTCCGAACGCGCGCCCCACCTCCTCGAGGGTGCGTGCCTTGTGGCCCTTGAGCCCGTAGCGCATCTCGATCACCTCGCGCTCGCGCGGGGGCAGGGCGTCGAGGGCGCGGCCCACGTTCTCGCGACGCAGGTTCTCCGCGGCCTGCTCGAACGGCGACTCGGCGGCCTCATCCTCGACGAAGTCGCCGAGCTCCGAGTCCTCCTCCTCGCCGATGGGCTTCTCGAGCGACACCGGCAGCTGCGAGATGCGCAGGATGTCCTTGACCTCGCGGGTCGTCCACTGCAGCTCGGAGGCGATCTCCTCGGGCGTCGGCTCGCGGCCGAACTCCTGCACGAGCTGACGCTCCACGTGCACGACCTTGTTCAGCTTCTCGACCATGTGGACGGGGATGCGAATCGTCCGCGCCTTGTCGGCGATCGCCCGCGTGACCGCCTGGCGGATCCACCACGTGGCGTAGGTCGAGAACTTGTAGCCGCGCCGGTAGTCGAACTTCTCGACCGCCCGGATCAGCCCGAGCGACCCCTCCTGGATCAGGTCCAGGAACGACAGCCCGCGGCCCAGGTAGCCCTTCGCGATCGAGACGACGAGGCGCAGGTTGGCCTCGATCATCTGCTGCTTGGCGACCATGTCGCCGCGCTCGATCCGCTTGGCGAGGAAGACCTCCTGGTCGGCGGTGAGCAGATCGACTCGCCCGATCGAGCGCAGGTACAGGCGCAGCGAGTCGAGGCTCGGCTCGACGGTCAGGTCGATCTGAGGCTTCTTGACCGCAGCGGGCTGGGCGCCGTCGCCGGTGATCTCGATGATCCCGGCAGGGCGGTCCTCTCCCTGGGTGATCTCCACGCCGTTTTCCTGCAGGTGGGCGTGGAACTCGACGATCTGCTCCTTCGTCAGCTCGACCTCCTCGAAGGTGGTCGAGATCTCCTCAAACGTGAGAAAACCCCGCTCGCGGCCCTCTGCCACCAGCGTGCGCACCTCCTCCACGTCAAGGAACGGCGGCTCGGCCGTTACCTCCAGCAGTCCAACACCCTCGTGCTTGTCCGACAACCCCTCGCTCCTTCTGACGGTGCCGCCCCCGTCCCGGCGGGGCTGTCGTCAATATCAGGTTTTCGAGCAATCGCAGCGGGTGCTGCAGGGGGCTGAGCCAGCGGCCGTGTGAGTCCGCGGCGTCGAACCGGCGGCCAGTGTAACGAAGGTTCGTGCGATTTGCTCCAAGGCCCCGTCAGTACAGTGGGACGCGGCCATGAGCGAGCGAACCGCCCTCCTCGGTAGCGACGTCCAGGCGCGCCGCCCCTCGACCCAGGTAAGCCTGTCGCGCGTCGGGGTGACGGGTGTCGAGAAGGTCATCCGCATCCGCTCGAACGGACGCGAGGAGCTCTTCTATGCCGAGCTCGAATGCTTCGTCGATCTCGGCCCGGAGCAGAAGGGCGCGCATATGTCGCGCTTCGAGGAAGTCGTCAACGAGGCGATCGACGAGGTGATCCTCGGTGAGGCCTTCAAGGCGGAGACGCTTGCCGCTCATATCGCCGAGCGCGTGCGCGACCGCCAGGACGGCCAGCGCGCCGAGGTGACCATCGCGGCTCGCTACCCCGAGAACAAGCCGACACCCGCCTCCGGCGCTCTCACCCAGGAGATCTACACGCTGTTCGGCTCCGCCGTCGCGTCGCCGCTCGGCACCCGCCGGCTGGTAGGTGTCCAGGCTCAGGGCATGACCGCCTGCCCATGCGCTCAGGAGATGGTCATGGAGCGCTCACGGCAGCGGCTGCGCGACGCAGGCTTCGATGATGGCGAGATCGAGCGTGTCTTCGAGGCCGTGCCCGTGGCCACCCACAACCAGCGCGGCATCGGCACGCTCCACATCGGCTGCCCTGAGGGCTGCACCGAGGCCATCGAGGCTCAGACCCTGCTGGACATCGTCGAGTCGTCGATGAGCTCGGAGATCTACGAGTTGATGAAGCGCAGCGATGAGGTCGAGGTCGTCGAGAAGGCCCATATGCGACCCCGCTTCGTCGAGGACTGCGTGCGCGAGATGGTGCGCATGGCGACCGAGCGCTTCGGCCACCTCGCCGACGACGCGTTCGTGTCAGCGCGCCAGGAGAATCTCGAGACGATCCACAGGCACAACGTGGTCGCCGAGCGCCACGGCCTGATGCTCGATCTCGCGCGCGAGATCGAGAGCGGCGAGCGAGGGGCACGGCACGTGGCCATGCGCGAATGGCTCGAGGGGACGCCTCCTGCGTGAGCCGGTGGCGTCCTGGGCGCGTTCCGAGTGGCAGATCCGCAATCCTTTAGCAATAACCTCTGTAACTCATCCGAATGTCCAGTCTGGGTTTCGTAGCTAAGCGCAGTGGGAAACCCTGCCGATGGATGCCGAAGACACAGATCGCAGGGAGGCGTTCTTGACACAACGGCATATTCCCCTCTCGCAGGACGCGGCGCTGGTAGTGGCGCTGGCCGGTACTGCGATGCCATTCGCACATTCAGCTGAAGACGAGGCCGAGCGCTGGCTGCGCGCTCTACGCCTGCACGGCCATGTCGGCGCGTCGCTCCAGGCGCTCGGCGTCGGAGAGTCACCGCTCATGACCGGCTCCGAGGCCGAGGCGGATGGCCCGGGCACCCCTCCGATGGGCCCCGACGTCCTCGACGACGTCACAAGGCGAGCGTCTGACCTCGCGGCCGCCCGCGAGGCCGAGACCGTCGGCACGGCCGATCTTCTGTTTGCGGTCCTGGACGTGTACGGCAAGCTCTTCGACCGGGTTCTCTACCTGCGCGGCACCAGCCGCGAGGAACTGGCCGAACGGCTCGTCGGCGCCGGCGCGGCGCGCGGCCAGGGCTAGCTCCTTCTCATTCGGCCGGTTCGGCCGCCGGTCGCCGGGCCAGGTATTCGATGCCCGCCGTACAGCCCACCGGGCCGAGCGGCGACACGGTCGCGGCAAGCAGCGGCCACGGGAAAATCTTGCGCCGGCAGCCGTTTGCCACAAGTAGGCAGAGCACGATCCAGCCGACCCCGTGGGTCCAGCCAAGCACGAGCTTCACGTCCTCGCCCAGGCCGCCGATCGCCACCACCAGCAGCGTGGCGAAGACGCACACCTCGGCAAGCGAGTAGAGCCGCACGGCCGTGAAGTAGGTCACGCGGCTCCGGCGGCGATCTGGCGGCGGACGAGCAGCGCCCCGCCGAGACCGAGCGTCACGAGCACGGCGACCGCGATGACGGCCTCGGGCGAGCTCAGGTCGGTCAGGCTGCCACCGAGTGCCGTGTAGGCGAACACCTTCGGGGCGGCACCCACCACGGTCCCGAGGGCCATGTCTCGAAAGCGCAGGCGGGTGAGGCCGGCGCTGAAGTTCACAAGGCCGTAGGGGAGGATCGGCACCAGCCGCGACTCCATCACGGCGACCGCCCCGTGACGGGTGAGGAAGTCCTCGATCGCCCGCGTGCGCTCGGGGAGCAGCCCGCCCTGGTGCCCGGCGGCGAGCCGGCGGGACACGAACATCTGGGCGAGCGAGGCGGCGGTCAGCCCCGCGAGCGCGAGCGGCGTGCCCACCGCGGTGCCGAACAGCAGGCCGGCGGCGCCGGCGAGGATCGGCCAGGCGATGATGAAGTTGGCCAGCACGAACAGCGGCACGAAGGCCACGTAGCCGAGGTCGCCCAAGCCGTCTCCCCAATCGCGCAGTTCCTCGGGCGAGGGCAGCGATCCGGTGACCAGGGCGGTGCCGACGATCACGGCCAGCACACAGCCGTAGGCGGCGATGCGGATGAAGACGCCGCGGCGGCTCCCCAGAGGACGGCCGGCGCCGCTCAGCTCCATGTTTCCGAGAGTAGCCGCGAGCTTCGGGCGTACAGTGGTCTTGATGGCCGAAGCGCACACCTTGGTCGTGTACGGCGCCGGCGCGCGCGGCGACGCCCTGCTGCGCGAGGCCGCCCGGGTGGCGAGCCGGCGCGGCGAGCGGCTGACGGTCATTGCGCTCGCCTACCAGGAGCCCGTCAAGGTCCGCTGCTGCAACTTCCAGTCGGGCTACTGGAACCGGCTGCAGCGCGAGCTGGCTCAGAGGGAGTTGACCAACGCGCGGCTGGCGGTGGAGGACGACGAGTCGGTCGAGCTGCTCGTGCTCGGCTACGAGGGCGCCCGGGCCGCCGAGGCGATCGCCGGACAGGCCGAGGAGCTGGGCGCGGAGCGAATCGTCTTGGCCGACCCGCGCGCCGCCGGGCTGGGTCGCAGGGCGCTTCGGCGCCTGCGGCGTCGAAGCCCGGTGCCGGTGAGCTGACCCCTTTTCCGGAGAGCGGCGCGCGGCGCTGAAGCCGCCACCCGGACTCGAACCGGGGACCCCATCTTTACGAGAGATGTGCTCTACCAGCTGAGCTATGGCGGCGCGGGGGGAGAGTCTAGCCCGGCCCGGTCTTCCTTCGGCATGGAGATCCTGGTCGCGCACAAGCTTCGTCAGCGGTTGTTCGGGCTCGCCCTGCGAGCCCGCCCGCCAGACGGCTGGGCGCTGCTGTTTCCGCGCTGTCGCTCGGTGCACACGTTCGGGATGCGCTTTGCGATCGACGTGGTGTTCCTGGACGCCCAGGGGCGGGTGCTCGCGATCGAGTCCGGGGTGCGGCCCGGGCGGGTCGTGGCCAACCGACGCGCGGCGGCGGTGGTTGAGGTCCGGGCGGGGGCGGGTACGATGATCGGCGCCATGGCGGAACGACCTCGCAACCGGCTCGCGGAGGCCCTCGACCCGCGCGTGCCGATCTACCGCGACACCTATAACGAGTACTTCGTCTTCCTGCTCTCCGCGGGAGGTGCGATCGCCGGCACGCAGGTCCCGATCTACATCCTCATGGCCATCACGGGCCTCTGGGGCGTGGTCCCGTTCGTGGCCGCCTGCGTGATCTTCGAGCTGATCGTGATCTTCGGCCTCGCGCGCCCGCAGATGACGCCTCAGGAGCGCCTGCTGTGGACCGGCACGTGGACCGTGGCGACCGGCCTGCTCGCGCTCGCGTTCTATTACCTGGTCGCGTCACCGACGCTGTAGCTACGGCGCGCCCGCCAGCGCGGCGAGCCGCAGCCCCAGCGCGCTGAGCGCGAGGTCCTCGCTCACGTTGAGCTCGAGCGCCTGGCGCACGTCCTCGCAGCGCTCGGCGGCCTCGCGCAGGCGGCGCGGGTCGCGCCCGCGCGCGTGCTCGGCGAGGGCTGTTGCGCGGTCGGTGGCCAGCACCGCCCCGCCGGCGTCCTCGGCCAGGCAGACCAGGTCGCGGAAGGCGAGGCCCGTGAGGGTCAGCGCCAGGTCGAGCACCTCGGTGCGGGCGCGGCGGCCGTCGCGCTTGCCGGTGTCCTCGAGCTCGCGGAGCGATCGCCCGGCGCTCGCGTCCCTTCGGCTCCATCTCGAGCCGCTGCGCCCCCTCCTCTGCCACCGCCTCCTCGGCCGCGGCGCGACCGCTCTCGGCCCGATCGAGGATCGGCTTCCAGCTCTCCCCCGGCTCGCCCGCGAGCGCCGCGGCGGCGAACGCCTCGACCTCGGCGCGCAGCGCTTCTCCCTCCGGCGACGCGAGCAGTCGGGCGCGCGCGGCGTTGCCCAGCGCCAGCCGCGCGCACGAGCTCGCGCGCTCGGCCGGCACGCCGTCGGCCTCGAGCGCGGCGGCGATCCGCGCCGCCGGCAGCGGGCTCGAAGCGCACCGGCTGGCAGCGCGAGACCACCGTCTCGATCACCCGGCCCAGCGCGTCGGTCAGCAGGATCAGGTGCACGAAGTGGGCCGGCTCCTCCAGCGTCTTGAGCAGCCGGTTGGCCACCTCGTCGTTCATGGTGTCGACGCGCTCGAGCACGAAGACCCGCCGGCGCGCCTCGAAGGGCGTGCGCGTGGCGGCGCCCACCACCGGCCCGTCGACGTCCTCCACTCGCATCACGTGCGCGCCGCTCGGGCGCACCCAGGTCAGGTCGGGATGGGTGCCGTGCTGCACGCGCAGGCGCACCGCGTCGGGGTCGTCGGCGCCCTCGGCGAGCAGCTCGGCCGCGAAGGCTCGTGCGACGGTGCGCTTGCCGGTCCCGGCCGGGCCGTGGAAGAGGTAGGCATGCGAGGGCCCGGCGGCCAGCGCGGCCGACAGCACGATGCGCGCCTGGGCGTGGTCCTCGGTGCCGGCGAGCGCCACGCTCACGCGCGCGCCCCGCTGCGCGCCGCCTCGACCTCGGCCAGCACCTCCGCGTGCACCTCGTCCGGCGATCGCGTGGCGTTCACCCGCCGCCAGCGCCCGGGGTCGGCCGCGACCAGCCGCTCGTAGGCCTCGAGCACGGCCTGCTGCAGCGCCGCCCCCTCGTCCTCGAAGCGGTCGCTCTCGCCCGCCCGCTCGGCGGCGGCGCGCCGGGTCGAGCTCGAGCAGGAAGGTCAGGTCGGGCACAAGGCCGCCGGTGGCGAAGCGGTTGACCTGCTCGACCTCGTCGATCCCGAGGCCGCGAGCGCCGCCCTGATAGGCCAGCGAGGAGTCGAGAAAGCGGTCGCGAGACGACCACCCGCCCAGCCTCGAGAGCGGGCCGGATCACCTTCTCCACGAGCTCGGCGCGAGCCGCGGCGAACAGCAGCGCCTCGGCCTCCGAGCCGAGCGGCACGGCTGCGTCCTTGAGCAGGTCGCGCACGCGCTCGCCCGCCGTCGGTGCCGCCCGGCTCGCGCACGCCGAGCGCCTCGTCGCCGAGTGCCTCGCACAGCAGCCGGGCCTGGGTCGTCTTGCCCGAGCGGTCGATGCCCTCGAAGGTGACGAACAGGCCGCGCATGCGCGGCGAACGTAGCAGGGCCGGCGGGCGCCGTTGTCGACTTACCGGTCCCAGGAACCGCCAACTCGACAACGACGCTCAATCCCGCCGGAGCACGAGCGCCGCGGCGGACCCGTCCCACACCCCATTGCCCGCCGTTCACCCGGAGACCTGTGCCACCCGGCGGAGCCCACAGTGCGGCAGCCGCTGGTCCGAATCCGTCTGCTTCGGGGCGGCCGAGACCAGCGGCTAGTCTGCGGCCGCTATGAAGACTCTCGTTACCGGCGGCGCCGGCTTCATCGGTTCGAACCTGGTCGACGCGCTCGTCGAGCGCGGCGACGACGTGACGATCGTCGACGACCTCTCCACCGGCAAGCGCGACAACCTCGACCGCGCGCTCGGCCAGGACGCCGACCTGGTCGAGCTCGACATCCGCGACGCCGCCGCGGTGGCCGAGGCCGTCGAGCGCGTCTCGCCGGAGGTCATCTTCCACCTTGCCGCTCAGATCGACGTGCGCAAGTCGGTCGCCGACCCCGCGCTCGACTCGCGCGTGAACGTCGAGGGCACGATCAACGTGCTGAGCGCCGCCTCGGCGGCGGGCGTGCGCCGCGTCGTGAACACCTCCACCGGCGGAGCCATCTACGGGGAGGGCCAGATCATCCCGGCGCCGGAGGACCACCCGGTGGCGCCCGAGGCGCCCTACGGCCTATCGAAGTTCTGCGCGGAGAACTACTGCGCCCTGTTCACGCGGCTGAAGGGGCTGTCGACCGTCTCGCTTCGCTACGGCAACGTCTACGGGCCGCGCCAGGACCCGCTCGGCGAGGCCGGCGTGATCGCGATCTTCTGCGGCAAGCTGCTCGAGGGCGGGACGCCGAAGATCTTCGGGAGCGGCGAGCAGACGCGCGACTACGTGTTCGTGGGCGACGTGGTTGACGCGAACCTGCGCGCCGCGGAGTCGGATGCCACCGGCGCCTTCAACATCGGGCGCAGCGTGCAGACGAGTGTGCTCGACATCGTCGGTGCGCTCGCGGCTCACACCGACAACGGCTTTGAGGCCGAGCACGCGCCCGAGCGCCCGGGCGAGGTACAGCACATCGCCCTCGATCCCGCACGCGCCAAGGCCGAGCTCGGCTGGGAGGCGCGGGTCGATCTCGACCAGGGGCTCGAGCTGACGCTCGCCTCGCTGCGCTAGATGGAGGCCGTCGACCAACCGCAGATCCTCGAGCCCGGCGCCGGCGAGACGATCCGGCCCGGCTACGAGATCAAGGTGGGGCGTACCGAGCTCGTGATGACCGAGTCGCTCTACGCGCCCGGCCAGGCGGGGCCCGATCCCCACATCCACCGCTACCACGCCGACGCCTTCTGGGTGCTCGAGGGCCGGCTGCTCGTCCAGGTCGGGTCCGACGAGCACGTCGTCGACACCGGCGGCTTTGCGCTCGCCCCACCGGAGGTGGTTCACAGCTTTCGCAACCCCGGCCCGGGCCCGGCGCGCTTCCTCAACATCCACGCCCCGGGGATGGGCTTCGACGAGTACGTGCGCAGCGGCTATGAGTTCGACTTCGACCAGGAGGACCCGCCTGCCGATGGCGGCCGGCCCGCGAGCGAGGCGATCGTGCTCGCGGCCGGCGAGGGCCGGCGCCTCACGCTCGGCGAGTCGAGCGCGACGATCAAGGCGGGCGTCGGCGACGCGCTCGGCTCGTTCGCGCTGATCGAGCTCGACTTCGCGCCCGGCATGCCGACCCGATCCTCCACCGCCACGAGCGCATGACCGACAGCTTCTACGTGCTCGAGGGCGAGCTTCCCGTGCGAGTGGGCGACCGTCAGCGCGAGCCTGCCGCCGGGCGGCTTCGCATACGTGCCCGCCCGGCAACGCGCACACCTTCTCGGCCCTCGGCGGCCGGGTCCGGGCGCTCAACCTGATGGCGCCCGGCGGGCTCGAGCGTTATCTGGAGGAGGTGGCGGCGCTTGAAGCGCCGCCGACCCAGGCCCAGATGGCCGAATTCGCGTCGAGATACGACTTCCGTGCAGTTTAGGCACAATATGCAGTGTTCGAAGAAGGATTGAGGCACTACACCTAGTAGTATTTGGGATGTGCAGTGTCCCTTCTGCTCAGCCGAGTCGACGCAGGTGATCGACACCCGCCCGGCCCAGGATGCCGTTCGCCGCCGCCGCGAGTGCGGCGGCTGTGGCGAGCGCTTCACGACCTACGAGCGAGCCGAGCCGCCGCGCGTGATCGTGCACGAAGCGCGACGGCCGGCGCGAGCGCTTCGATCGCCAGAAGCTCCTGCGCGGCCTCGCCCGCGCGGCGGGCGGGCGGCCGGTCAGCGACGACCAGCTCG
This sequence comes from uncultured Thermoleophilaceae bacterium, assembly GCA_963762265.1. GTDB lineage: Bacteria > Actinomycetota > Thermoleophilia > Solirubrobacterales > Thermoleophilaceae > JACVRW01. Next base: position 85,396 of record CAVXKC010000004.1, read on the forward strand.
AAGGCGGTGGCGTCGTGGATCGCCTCCGAGCTTCGCCGCGGCGGCGGCGAGGCGAGGCCGAGCGCATCGGCGACCTCGCCGAGCGCGGCCTCGCGAGGGTCGATCCGGTGAGCGCGATCCAGTTCGCGTCGGTCTATCGCAACCTGGCCGACCTCGAGCAGCTCGAGGCGGTCGTCAGGCGCTTCAGGGAGGACCCGCTGCCGAGCGAGGACCAGCTCGCCATCGACGGCGCCGTTCCGTCCGGCCCAAGGAGCAGCATCGATCGTTCCCGCGAAATTCGTCCCACCAAGAGGAGAAGTCATGTCCGACAGCCGTAGCGCCGCAGCCCCGAGCGTCACCGCCAGCGGTGCCGGGGTCAGTGTTCCGCGGCGCTTCACGGCGGCCGGCGAGCACCCCTTCGACTGCGTCGAATGGGAGATCCGCGACGCCCTGATCGGCGATCCGGCGAACCCCGCGTTCGAGCAGCGCGGCGTCGAGTTCCCGGCCACCTGGTCGCAGAACGCGACCAACATCGTCGCCCAGAAGTACTTCCGCGGGCGCATGGACTCGCCCGAGCGCGAGTCCTCGGTCAAGCAGATGATCGGCCGCGTCGCGGGAACGATCGCGGGCTGGGGTCGCGAGGGCGGCTACTTCGCCTCGGACGAGGACGCCCAGGCCTTCGAGGACGAGCTCACCCACATCCTGCTCCACCAGATGGCCGCGTTCAACTCGCCGGTCTGGTTCAACGTGGGCTTCGAGGAGCACCCGCAGTGCTCGGCCTGCCAGCCCTACCATGCGAAGGTTTCGACACCTGACGGCATGGTGGCGATCGGCGACCTCGTGGAGGGTCATGAGATCGGCCGCGAGGTCTACGACGCGAATGGCACCACCCGCGTTGTCGCCGTCAAGGCGAACGGCCGCAAACATGTTCGCCGGGTGAGGCTGCGCAACGGCAACTATGTCGAAGCGACGCCTGACCACCTGGTCAGAGCGGTGGCCGAGCGGCGCACTACACCCGAGTGGCTGCCGGTCGACCAGCTGAAGATCGGGATGCGGATGCACCTGCACCCTCACCGTGCCAAGGTCGCGGCGCCGGTGGCCGTGCCCGCGGGCGCTGTCGCCGGAGATACCGAGTCGACTCTGCCTGACTTCGGATCGCCGCGCTCGGCCGCGTGCGCGGAGGCTGCCCTGGCCGGATGGCTCCAGGCGGACGGCTTCGTCGGCCAATACGAGAGCGGTACGAATCGCTCGCTGACCATCGAGTTTCAGGTAGCCAGCGAGGCGGAATACGAATGGGTCGTCGAGAACCTCGACATCGCCATGCCAGAGGTGCACCGCCACGTCACGGACGTCGAGAGCAAGGACGAGTCTCTGAACGTGCGCCGCATCCGCCTGTACGGCGAGCCGCTACGCGACTTCGTCGAGCGATGGGAACTACTGGCGCGAGGCACGGACATCCGGGTGCCGTCGCTGCTGTGGACCGCCTCCCATGACGAGGTCGCGGCCTATCTACGCAGCGTCTTCCAGGCCGACGGATACGTCACCGTAAGGCGCGAGCGCGGACAGGAAAGCGGGCGGATCGGCTTCGCCGTGATCGGCGAGCTCTGGACCGAGGACATCCAGTTGCTGCTCAACACGATTGGCATCTACTCGCGACGCAAGCGCAAGCTCGAGAAGCGAACGAACCGCCACCACATGCACGAGCTGTCCATCAGCATCGGATCGGAGCGGGCGCGCTTCTCTGAGCTGATCGGCTTCGTCTCGCCCGAGAAGCAGGGCAGGCTGTTCGAGTCGCTCCGGCTGCAGAACACCAAGGCCTGCCCCGACGTGCGGGAGGAGGAGATCGTCGCGATCGAAGACCTCGGCGAGATGGAGGTCTACGACATTCAGACCGAATCGGGCGAGTACCTCTCGAACAACGTGGCGGTGCACAACTGCTTCATCCTCTCGGTCGAGGACACGATCGAGTCGATCCTCGACTGGAACACCAAGGAAGGCATGATCTTCCGCGGCGGGTCGGGCTCCGGGATCAACCTGTCGCGCATCCGCGGCTCGAGCGAGCACCTGTCCAAGGGCGGCCTCGCCTCCGGGCCGGTCAGCTTCATGCGCGGGGCCGACGCCTGGGCCGGGACGATCAAGTCGGGCGGCAAGACCCGGCGCGCGGCCAAGATGGTCGTGCTCGACGTCGACCACCCGGACATCCTCGACTTCATCTGGTGCAAGGCGCGCGAGGAGGAGAAGGCGCTCGCGCTGCGCGACGCCGGCTTCGACATGCGGCTCGACTCGCGAGGCGTTCGCCTCGATCCAGTACCAGAACGCCAACAACTCGGTGCGCATCACCGACGAGTTCATGGAGCGCGCCGAGCGCGGCGAGGACTGGGAGCTGACCGCGCGCCTCGACGGCTCGGTCATCGAGCGCGTGGACGCGCGCGACCTGCTCAACCAGATCGCCGACGCCGCGTGGCGCTGCGCCGACCCGGGCGTGCAGTACGACACGACGATCAACGAGTGGCACACGCTGCCCGAACTCGGGGCGGATCAACGCGTCGAACCCGTGCTTCCCCGGGGATGCCCGCGTCCACACGACCCTGGGGCTCCTTCCCTTCGAGGAGCTCTACCGGCGCGCTGAGACAGGTGATGGAGTTCGGCGTCTACACGCACCGCGCGACGGCCGAGAAGTCAGGCGCGGGAGTGGTGGCCACCCAGCCGCTCGCGGTCATGCGCAACGGCGTGAAGCCGATCCTGCGCCTGCGCTTCGCAAACGGCCAGGAGCTGCGCTGCACGCCGAACCACCGGCTTTGGACGGTCAACCGCGGTTACGTGCATGCCGAGGAGCTCACAACCGAGGACCGCGTTCTGCTGAACGACTCGCCTACGCCGTCGGAAGACGCCGAATGGGCGCTGCCGATCAAGGTCACCGCGCTCGCGAAGAGCGCCAGCCGCGGTGGGACCGTGGCCTACCAGGAGCTTCCCGAGACTTGGAGCGAGGGGCTCGGTGAGCTCACCGGCCACCTGATCGGGGATGGCTGGCTGACCGACGTCCAGACCGGTTGGGTCTACGGAGGCGACGACATCGAGGATGGTGTGGCCGACTCGCACGAGGGGCTGTTGCGCGAGCTCGTCGGAGGCGTGTCACGTCAGGAGATGGACAACGGCACGCTGCAGCTGCGCGCCGGCAGCGCGGCGGTGCGCGAGTTCTTCCAGGGCCTCGGAGTGACGGCCGCCCGCGCCCACGAGAAGCGCGTTCCGCCGGCGATCTTCACCGCCCCGGCTGAGGTTCAGGCTGCCTTCCTGCGCGGCCTGTTCGGCGCGGACGGCTGTGTGTCGAGGGTCGAGGCCGGCAAGGCGAATCGCTACGTGGGCCTCGGCAGTCGCAGCGAGGCGCTGCTGAAGGACGCCCAGCGCCTGCTCAACGCGTTCGGCGTGCGGGGACGGATCTACCGGATCACCGAACCCCGCGAAGCCCGCTTCACCTACACGCGCGAGGACGGAACGACCGTCGAATACGCGTCTCGCGAGGGCTTTGACCTGCGGATCACCGGCTCGGACCTCGAGCGCTTCGCTGAGGCGATTGGCTTCTCGACGCCGCGCAAGCAGGCCGCCCTCGAGTCGTTGCTCGGCGAGACCACCCGCTACGTCACCAAGCCGGGTACCGCCATGGTTTCCCGGGAGCAGGACGGGCAAGAGGTCGTCTACAACCTCACCGAGCCGCTCCACCACTCCTACATCGTGGATGGCGTAGTGGTCGCGAACTGCAGCGAGTACATGCACGTCGACGACTCGGCGTGCAACCTCGCGTCGCTCAACCTCATGAAGTTCCGCCAGGCCGACGGCACGCTCGACGTCGACGCGCTTCGAGCACGCGGTGGACGTCGTGATCCTGGCGCAGGAGATCGTCGTCGCGCCCGTCGAGCTACCCGACCGAGGAGATCGGCGTCAACGCGCGCGCGTTCCGCCAGCTCGGGCTGGGCTACGCGAACCTGGGCGCGCTGCTGATGGCCAACGGCGTGGCCTACGACTCGGACGAGGGCCGCGCGCTCTGCGGCGCCATCACCGCGCTGATGACCGGCCGCGCCTACCGCACCTCGGCCGAGGTGGCGGGGGCGATCGGGCCCTACGAGCACTTCGAGGAGAACCGCGACCCGCACCTGCACGTGATGCGCAAGCACCGCACGCGGCCTACGAGATCGACGACGCGCTGTGCGTCGACTCCGATCTGCTCGCTGCGGCGCGGCGCTCCTGGGACGAGGCGATCGACGTGGGCGCGATCAACGGCTACCGCAACGCGCAGGCCACGGTGCTCGCGCCCACGGGGACGATCTCGTTCCTGATGGACTGCGACACCACGGGCATCGAGCCCGACTTCTCGCTCGTCAAGTTCAAGGAGCTGGTGGGCGGCGGGCAGATGACGATCGTCAACCGCACGGTGCCGCTGGCGCTGGAGACGCTCGGGCTACTCCGGCCCCGAGATCGAGAAGATCGAGGCGCACCTGGCCGACCAGGGCGACGATCGTCGGCGCCCCCGGGCTGCGCGAGGAGCACCTGCCGGTGTTCGACGTGGCGGTCGGCGAGCGCGCCATCTCGCCGATGGGCCACATCAAGATGATGGCCGCCGCGCAGCCGTTCATCTCCGGGGCGATCTCGAAGACGGTGAACCTGCCCGAGTCGGTGTCGGTCGGAGGACATCGCCGGCGTGTACAGCGACGGCTGGAAGCTGGGGCTGAAGGCGCTGGCGATCTACCGCGACGGCTCCAAGACCGCGCAGGCGCTCAAGACCGACGCCGGCGAGAAGAAGGACGAGCCGGTGGTCGTTGCCGAGCCGGCCCGGCCGGTGCGGCGCCGGATGCCGCGCGAGCGCCAGTCGCTCACGCACAAGTTCTCGGTCGGCGGCCACGAGGGCTACATCACCGCTGGCGAGTACGAGGACGGCTCGCTGGGCGAGGTCTTCCTGACCGACGTGGGCAAGGAGGGCTCGACGATCAAGGGCCTGATGAACGCGTTCGCCACGGCGATCTCGATCGGCCTGCAGTACGGCGTGCCGCTGGAGACGCTGGTGCGCAAGTTCGCCTACATGCGCTTCGAGCCCGAGGGCTACACGGGCAACCCGGAGATCCCGTTCGCCAAGTCGATGCCCGACTACATCATGCGCTGGCTGGCCTCCCGCTACGGCGACGCCGACCTGCACGAGGAGCTCGGCATCCTCACGCCCGAGGTGCGCGCCCGCAAGGCGGCCCAGGACGCGCTGATGCGCGGCGACACGGCGGGGCCGGAGGAGCCCGCGCCCACGCCTGGTGGCAACGGCGGGAACGGCGGCAACGGGCACTCGGTGGCGGCCGAGCAAGGAGCCGCAGCCGGCCGCAGCGGCGCTGACCGACGAGCCGCCGGCGATCCCGGCGAAGCTGCAGGGCTTGGAACTGGGCCCGGCCTGCGCCCAGTGCGGCGGGATGATGCAGCGGACCGGCTCGTGCTACACGTGCTCGTCGTGCGGGAACAACACCGGCTGCGGGTGAGTTGAGCGCGGGCTCCCGCGCTTGGGTGGCTATGGTCGCGATAGCGCTCGATGCTCACACCCGCGGCCGCGCGACGAAGTTCACCCGCTCTGCGCGGCGGTAGATCTCGGCGAAGCGGTCCGCGCTGTAGGGGCCTTCGCCATCAAGGCCGTAGATTTGGTAGCGGAGCTGCCCCCCGAGGAGCTCATGAATCCGGTTGGGGGTCGTGCCGTAGTAATCAGCGGACCCGAGGCCGTGCTCGAAGGCGACAACCGGCCGGTGGCGCCGAATGGTTTCGATGGCACCCAGGAGGACTTGTTCCTCGGCACCCTCGACGTCGATCTTTAGGAAGGCGGGATTGACGTCCTCACGTAAGGCTTCGTCGAGGCGCTCGCAGCGCACGGTGATCGTTTCCACCGGCCCCCCCGTCGGAACGGGGCGGGCCAAGAAGCCGCTCCAACCTGGCGCATCGACAACGTGGGCAAACTCACGCTCGCCGGCGCGATCGGACAGCGCCGCCTCCCGAACCTCGACCGACGGGAACTCGGTGCGCAGCCCTTGCGCAAGCGCGGGCAGCGGTTCCCACGCGACATGGCGACCGCTCGGTGCGAGACGCGTCATCTCACGCAGCACGACTCCTTCATGGGCGCCCACGTCGAGACAGTCAGAGGCGGGCTCAAGCACCTCCTCGAGCAGCGCGATCAGGCGCTCATTCTCGCGGATATCCGCGCGCACGTGCGCCGGGAGGAAGCGCCGACGGACCGCCAAGGCCTGCCGCTCGACCCCCAGCCCGCGGGCCACGCGGCGAAGCTGGCGACGCATTCCGGAATCCTAGGACGCGCTGGCCGTGGCGAGCGCGGTCATGAGGCTCACGGCCTCCGACCGCGCGATGTCGCCGCTGCGCACGAGCGACTGCCAGGTCGCGAACTCGATCGCATGGCGGATCGCGGCTTCGAGGATGCGCTTGCGGCGCCCGCGGAGGCCCCAGCCGGCTGACAGGGCGCCGGCGCAGCGGTCGAGGTAGTCGTAGAACGGCTGGAGGGCGGGCTCGAGCGCCTCGACCAGCTCACGGTCGCGCAAGATGCGTATCCACATCTCACCGGTCTCCTCGTACCAGCTGTAGAGCTCGTCGAGGCCCGTGGCCAGGCGTTCGCGCGGGTCGTCGATCCGGCTCCAGGCGTCGCTGTCCGGCCACGGGTGGAGGGCGGCGAAGTGCCCCGAGCACGAGGCGAACAGCTCGGCCTCGGTCGGGAAGTGGCGGTAGACCGTGTGGCGCTGGACGCCTGCCCGCTCGGCCACGGCTGTGACCGTCGTGCGGGCGGGGCCGACGCTCCCGTGCAGGTGCATCGCGGCCTCGGTGATCCGCTGGCGCGTCTCCTCCATCGTCTCGGCGCGTTGCTTGAGCTCGTACTTGCGGGCCATGTCCATTTCAGGATACACAAATGTGCATCGAACCCTTGACAGCAATGGACCCGAGGGTGTACGTTCGTTTCAAGGCACATCACTGTTCTCTCAAAGGAGGGTCACCAAATGCTCACCGTCAACACCACCACGCTGAATCTCGTGGAGACCTGGCTCGACAGCGATGCCGAGCATGTCCGCGTGAACGTCAACTTCCCGCTGAACAGGGCGGCCGGCACCGAGGGCGGAGCCGTCGTCTACTTCGAGATCGAGCCGGGTCACCGCCTCGGCCGCCACACCGACAGCCCAGAGGAGATCCTCTACATCGTTGCCGGCACCGCCGAGGCCGAGGTCGGCGACGAGCGCGGCGTCGTGACCGCCGGCGACCTCGCGGTCATCCCGGCGATGGTTCCACACGCCGTGAGGAACATCGGCGACGACACCCTGAAAGTCGTCGGCTTCTTTTCGGAGCCCGACGTGACCTCGACCTTCGACGAGCCGGTCCAGCCGATCGGCGAATCGGTCGTGACCATGCAGCCGATCCCGGTCGCCGCCTAGGGTTGAGGGCCAAGCGTTGGAGGCCGGTCATTGCGCCGGCCTCCGTCGTTTCCAGGCTCTCGCGTCAGGCGGGCCGAGCAGCGGCGACCTGCGCGCCGCCGGCGAGCCGCTTGAGGCGCTCCCAGCGGGTGGGCCTGCCTGGCCGACTGCGTCTGTACTCGCTGATCGTCATTCCGGGCGGCAGGCTGGACTCCACATAGAAGACCGAATCGGGAGGCTGAAAGAGGTGGCGCTGCGGGGTCGTCTCCATGAACCCAGCGTCCCATCGCGGCACCCCCAAGACGATGCGGCGAGCAGGTGTGTCGAGGTTCGGGCGGCACGTCACCAGGGTGCGGCCAGCCGCACTCTTGAAGTCGTTAGCTCGCGGCGCCCACCGCGGCCTTGAGGGCGTCCAGGTCGGCCGCCCCGAAGACCACGCGGTTTCGCGTGGCGACATAGACGAGATCGAGGTCGACTCCCGCCAGGGCGATCTTGCGAGTCAGGTCCGCCAGCACGCCCGGGCGGTCCTCGACATCGACGACGACGACCTCTCGTTCGCGGCTGACCGCGAGATGCGAGATCGCCAGCGAATGCTTCGCGGCCTCGGCGTGCGGGACCAGGATGTGGAGCTCGGCCCGCTCGCCTGGTCCGGTGCACGTGGCCGCAGCGATGTTCACGCCGGCATCGCTGATCGCGGCGGCGACCCGCGCGAGCGCCCCGGGAGTGTTCTCGATGTCGATGACCAGGTCGACTGCCACGAGCCGGGATGTTGCCACCTCAGAATCGCAATAGGTCTCCGTGCTGCTCGTCGACCGGGCGCGGTTTCCGAGCACGACACCTTCGACGCGCTTACACGACCGGCGGCGGGGTTCCCTCGGCGCTGGCGGCGAGCGCGGGATCCCAGTCGCACACGAGGCAGGCGTGGCGGAACGCAGACCGGGCGAATTCCAGCGCGGCGGCGTGCGGATCGGCGATCTCGCGAATGTCAGCCCAGTCGAGCACGTACTCGCCGAGCTGCGAGTCCCAGCGCGCCTCCGCGGGGGCGACATTGCCGTCGGCGAACCCCGCCGGCGCCGGATGGGCGTAGGCATAGAACGCCGCTCGCCCATAGCGGGGGTCTCCGGGCCACCACCCGACGGCGACCTCTTGGGAGTCCATCGCGTTGCGCATGATGAAATCGTCTGACGGAGGCTCGGCGGGCAGCCCCGAGAACAGGCTGACGGCCAGGTCGAAGGAGCCCCACCATGCGTTGAGGGGCGTCGAGCGGCCGCGGTAGGGCGCGCGGAACTCGGCGAGCACCAGTGCGGCCTGGGTCGCGGCGGCGAAGTAGGCCGACACCTGCTGGGGGTCGTAGGTCGCGTGCTCGCGGTCCTCGTCGAGCGGCACGTTCCACGGCACTTCCTGGGGGGTCGGGTCGATCTCGACCGCGCCGCCCAGACCGCCGCACTGCTCCGATCACGTCGCGCGTGACGTCGGCGACGGGTCGATCGGGCATCAGGGCGAATCGCTCGACCGAGCCGTCGCTGTGCTCGGCAACCGCTTCGTGGCTATGGAGATCGAGCGCGACGACAAGCGCCCCCGAGCCGTCCGGGGCCGGCAGCGGAAAGGTCTCCCAGCCGCGTGCGGTGAGCCGCAGGGCGGCGTGCTGGAGCTGGGGCTCGGGCGGAGCAAGCGCGACCGCAAGCTTTCCGAGGACCTGCGTGTGAGCGTGGAGCGTGTCGCACGTCGCGCTCCAGTCCTCGTAGGCAACCTGCGGCCACGTCGGTGCCATGGCCCATACGCTAGCCGCTGCCGCTATCCGCGGCGGGGAACCCTAAGCGCCCGCCGCGCGGTGGCCCCGAGGCCTGCCGCGTCGCGCACCGTGAGGGTGACCCTCACCATTGCCGGCCTGATCTGCAGCCGGCGCAGGCCCGCGCGCGTGAGCCTCACTCGCAGCGTCGCCTTGCGATTCGGCGAGAGCCTGCGGAACCGCTTGTGGCCTGCCTTGGTTCCGCTCACCGTGGCGGCCGCCTTTCCGGCGCAGGCACCACTTGCTGCGGCCATGCACCTGATCCGGATCGCCAGCTGTCGCCCGCGCACGAGCCGGACTGAGGAGATCCGCACCAGCGAGCGCGGGCCGCCCGCGGCAGGCCCGTTGGGGCCGTTGGGGCCGGGGCCGTTGGGGCCGGTGCTGCCCGCTCCGTCCGCCCGGATGACGAGGGTCGCCACCGCGCTCTCGTTGCCCGGGTCGGTCACGCGCAACCGGGCGGTGTGCGTCCCGGCGCTGTGGTAGACAAACGTCGCTGTAGGACCGACACCGTCGTCGAATTCGCCGTCGCCGTCCAGGTCCCAGTCGTAGCGGGCGATCAGCCCATCCGGGTCCGTGGAGCCGGAGCCGTCGAACGACACGGTGAGCGGCACGCCACCGCCGGTTGGCGTGGCCGTCGCGACCGCCGTCGGTGGCGAGTTGGGCGTGTCGAGCGTGACCCCGGCCGGAGTGAGCGGCTGGACGCCCATATCGGCAAAGACGTTGTAGGTCGCCTGCTGGATCCGGGAACTCGGCGACGAGTCGTTCGAGGGGACGAGACCGCGGTACCACTGGATGGTGCCGGCGGCGAACACCAGTGCCCCGCTCGCCGCCCGGTACTTCACCGCGTTGACGGTGGCGGGCTGCCCGGGAGGCGGCAGGGTGTCCCGGCTGCGCCCCTCGTCGACGAGCCAGCTCGAAGGCTGGCCACCGGGCGCGTTGATGGTCGATGCGCTCAACCTGGTCACGCCCTGCGGCTGCCTCGATAGGTATTGCTGCTGTGTCGGCACCGCATCCCATTCCCAGCCGACGTATTTGCCGGCCTGGGGGAGGTCTTCGTCAACCGTCGTCGACGCGCCAGGGTTGAGGCCTGCGTTGCGCCAGATGCGGTCGCCCGCGAACTCGCCGGCGCCGTTTGCCGCGGGCACGATGAACGGGAAGCTGAACGCGTCGTTGTCGCCGACGTACATCACGCCGAAGAGCTGGTTCTCCGGCATGTCCGGCCCGACTCGGCCGCCGGGGGGCGCGTTCGGGTCGCCGTTGGGGGCGCCGTTGTCGCGGAACGTGGTGGTGGAGTTCTCGGGGTGATCGTCGGCCGTGCCGGCGATCCCGTCCGAGCCGATCGCGTCGTCGGCGGTGCCCGTCGCGCCGTCCGGACCAGGGTCGTTGGGCGTTACGGCGCCGCTGCCGCCGCTGCCGTCGCCCTGGACGGTCTTGTAACAGACGAGCGTGCGCTGGCCGTCCTCGTAACGGACCTTCCAGTACGAGGTATTGGCGCCGAACGAAGCGATGCTGACGCCCGCGTCGCGTGCGCGCACGAAGTTCTGGAACTGCTCCAGCGACCAGTACTCCGAGTGGGCCGGGATGACCAGCACCTTGTGGCGGCGCAACTGGGCGCCATCGAGATGGGCCTGTACGTCGTCGCTGTACGACACGTCATAGCCCTGTTGCTCGAGCCACTGCACCGACCGGAAGTCCGGCTCGTAGTAGCGGTTCATGCCGTCGTTGGCGGCCCACAGCGGCCGGTTGAATGACACCTCGACCGCGCGGGCGCCCCCCGAGACGGTCGGCGGCCCTCCGTCCTTGTCGAAGTAGAGCGACTTACCGCCCCACAGGTTGTAGGCCTGGTAGTTCGCCACCGGCAGCACGAAGAGGAGCTTTGAGGCGGGTGAGCGCGCATCGTCGCGGACCGTGAAGACGATCCAGGTCTCACGCCAGGTGTCGGTGGTCAGCTTGGCGACGTAGACGCCGGACGCCGGGAGTGCGCTGCCCGGGATCGTGTGCGTCACGTTCCAGTTGCCGCAGTCGAGCTTGCCGGTTTGGGCGTCCCGGGGGTTGCATGTGAAGTCGTTGTTGAGGGGGACGTCGGCCACGCTCGCAGCGGGAATCCGCCGCGCTCCGAGGCCGTCGTACCAGCCGGTCCTGAACACCTCGATGTCCACGTTGGTCGCCGCCTCGGTGGGTGAATTGCGAGCGATCTTCAACGCGACGTCCTGGCCACGGGCGTAGCTCGTGCGGACGCTGAAACCGCCGATGTCGTCGCTGTAGCTGCCCGGAGTCAGTCGCCAGTCCATGGTCCCGGGGCCCTGACAGTTGTTCTCATCGAGGACCGGGATCGGGTTCGGGCAGGTCACGGCCGCGCTTGCGGGCGCGGGCGCGGTCATCCCGGCCAGTACGAGCACAGCGACGGGCAGGACCTGCGGAAACAGCTTGGCGATCATGCCCAAGCAACGACCGACCCTGCCCCGAACTGCCGCGCCGGACGCAAGTTGGGGGTTCGCACGCACGTTTCTCAGACGTCGAGCCCTGCCCCGTAGAGGTCATCCAAGTGAGCAACAAACCATGAACAAGCGCGCTGCTTCGCTGCTGGTCCCTCTGACCGTCGCGATTCTGCTGGCGGTGGCGCTGCTGCCTCACGTGGCCGGCGGCGCCGTAGCGGCCGATGGCGACGGCGACGGCTATGTGCCGCCCGCCGACTGCAACGACGCAAACGCGGAGGTTCATCCCGGCGCGACCGAGGTGCCCTACAACGTGATCGACGAGAACTGCGACGGGCGGCTCGCGGACGCCGACAGTGATGGCTTCGACTCCCCGGCCGACTGCGACGACTCCGAGCCCAGCGTGCATCCCGGCGCGCGGGAGTACCCGCGCAACGTGATCGACGAGAACTGCGACGGGCGGCTCGCGGACGCCGACGGCGACGGCTTCGACTCGCCCAAAGACTGCGACGACTCCCAGCCCAACGTACATCCCGGCGCGCCGGAGTACCCGCGCAACGTGATCGACGAGAACTGCGACGGGCGCCTTGCGGACGCCGACGGCGACGGCTTCAACTCGCCCAAAGACTGCGACGACTCCGAGCCCGAAGTCAACCCGGATGGGCGCGAGGCGCCCGACAACAGGATCGACGAGGACTGCGACGGCCATCCGCCCTGGCCGCGCGCCGGGGGGCGGGCCAAGCTCCGGTCGAAGGCCCTGGCAAGCGGCGACACGCGGCTCCTCTCGCTGAAGCTGACCGGGCTCAAGGCGGGCGACTTACTCCGGGTGACGTGCCGGCGCCCGGGCTGCATGATCGACTACAGGGCAAGGATGCTGAGCGACCACGCGAGGCTCAACCTGACGAGCCTCGTACGCGACAGGCAGCTGCTGCCGGGCACGCGGCTGAGGGTGAGAGTTCGCCGGCGCGGACACGCCGCAAGCGTCTTCATCTTCAAGATGGCGCGCCGGCCGAGGCTGAACCCGTTGTTCAAGCTGCGCTGCCGGTGGCCGATGGAGCGAACGCTGCGCCCCTGCCGGTAGCGCCTCGCGGCTGGCAGACTGCCGCCCGTGAAGCTCGACTCCTTCGATCGAATCCCGCTGCTGTTCGGCCCCTCGCCCGTGCAGCGGCTGGAGCGGCTGACGGCTCACCTCGGCGGGGCGCAGCTGTGGGCCAAGCGCGAGGACTGCAACAGCGGCCTCGCGTTCGGCGGCAACAAGACGCGCAAGCTCGAGTACCTGGTGGCCGACGCGCTGGCGCCAGGGCTGCGACACGCTCGTGTCGATCGGCGGCGTCCAGTCGAACCACACCCGCCAGGTGGCGGCCGTCGGCGGCCGCACCTGGGCATGAAGTGCGTGCTGGTCCAGGAGAGCTGGGTCGACTGGCCCGACGTGACCTACGACCGCGTCGGCAACATCCTGCTCAGCCGCCTGATGGGCGCCGACGTGCGGCTGGTGCAGGCCGGCTTCGGGATCGGCTTCAAGGAGAGCTGGGAGCAGGCGCTCGCCGACGTCGAGGCGGCCGGCGGCAAGCCCTACGCCATTCCCGCCGGCGCATCCGACCATCCGCTGGGCGGCCTGGGCTTCGCCCGCTGGGCGCGCGAGGTCGCCGAGCAGGAGGCGCGAGCTCGGCGTGTTCTTCGACACGGTCATCGTCTGCTCGGTCACGGGTCGCACGCAGGCGGGCATGATCGCCGGCTTCGCGGCTCAGGAGGAGCGTCACGGCGGCGGGTCATCGGCATCGACGGCTCCGCCAAGCCCGCGGAGACTCGCGACCAGGTCGCGCGGATCGCCCGCTCCACCGCCGCCCTGATCGAGGTCGGCCGCGACCTGCGCGACGACGAGATCATCCTCGACGACCGCTACCACGCCGGCACCTACGGCATCCCCGACGCCCAGACCCTCGACGCGATGCGCACTCGCCGGCCGGCTCGAGGGGATGATCACCGACCCCGTCTACGAGGGCAAGTCGATGGCCGGCATGATCGACCTCGTCACGCGCGGCGAGATCGCCGGCGACTCGAACGTCCTCTACGCGCACCTCGGCGGCCAGCCCGCGCTGAACGCCTACGCGGGCCTCTTTCGGGCGTGACGGCCACCGAGCGCGCCGGAGAGGCGGTCGCGCTGCTGCAGGCGCTGCTTCGCATCAACACCATCAACCCGCCCGGAAACGAGCGCCCCGCCCAGCAGCTGGTCGCCGCGCCGCTGCGCTCGGCCGGCTTCGAGGTGAGCCTGGTGGGAGACCACCCGGAGCGGCCGAACCTCGTAGCGCGGCTGCGCGGCCGCGATCCCGGCCCGGTGCTCGGCCTGCTCTCGCACGTCGACACCGTGCCGGCCGACCCGGCCGGCTGGCGTCATGGGCCCTGGTCCGGTGCGCTGGCGGAGGGCTGCGTCTGGGGTCGCGGCGCGCTCGACATGAAGGGCCAGACCGTGGCCGAGGTGGTGGCTGCCTGCTCGCTCGCACGCGAGGGCTGGCGGCCGGCGCGCGGCGACCTGCTGGTGATCTCGGTCTCCGACGAGGAGGAGGGCGGCACGGGCGCCGAGTGGGTCTGCGCCGAGCGCCCGGACCTCGTGCGCTGCGACTACCTGCTCAACGAGGGCGGCGGCGAGGCGCCGCTCGTCGACGGCCGCCGGATGTACACCGTGTCGCGTGGCCGAGAAGGGCGTGTTCCGCTTCACCCTGACCACCGACGGCAGCGGCGGCCACGCCTCGGTGCCGATGGTCGCCGACAACGCGCTGCTCAAGCTCGCTCCGCTGCTCGACTCGATGGCCACTCGCCGGCCCGGGTGGGACCTGACCCCGGGGCCGCGCGCGCTACTGGCGGGCCTCGGCCTCGACGTCGACGGCGACCCCGGCGCCACGCTCGCCGCCCTGACGGACCGCGCGCCCGATCTCGCTCCGCTCGCCGAGGCCATGATGAGGGTCACGCTCGCGCCGACGATGGTCGACGCCTCACGGACGATGAACGTGATCCCCGACGCGGCCCGGCTCCACGTCGACTGTCGCGTGCCACCGGGGATGGACGAGCCCGCGGTTGCCGCTCGCCTGCGCGAGGTGCTGGGCCCCGACGGCTACGGCCTCGAGTTCACCGAGTGCGTGACCGGCAACTCGTCGCGCGTCGAGTCGCCGCTGATGGACTCCCTGACCGCCTGGGTCGCCGAGATGGATCCGGGCGCCCGCTGCCTGCCCACGATCTCGACCGGCTTTTCGGACTCGCGCACCTTCCGCGCCGCCTTCCCGGACTGCGTGGCATACGGCTTCTTTCCCTTCCGCCACATGCCGCTGAGCGAGGTCGACGAGCTTCCGCACGCGCGCAACGAGCGGATCGACGTGCGCGACCTCGCGCTCGCGGTCGAGTGCTACCGCTCGGTCGCGCGCGACCTGCTCGGCGGCTAGGAGTAGGTCAGCGGAGCTTCGATCAGCTCCGCGCGCGGCGCGTCCCCGCGCGGAGTGAAGTGGGGCCGGGCGTGCGCGCCCTCTCGGGGATACACGTCCCACTGCTCGCAGGCCCGCTCGACTCCGAGCGGGTAGATCGTCAACTCGCCGCCGGGCGAGATGTGCAGGCGCAGGAAGTTCTTGTAGCCGGTCAGGGCCTGGCTTGCGAAGACCTCGTTGGCGTGGTTGAGGGCGCCCTTGCCGCGCACAACCGAGATGCCGAGCAGGAACTTCGCGAAGACCAGCGGCGCCAGCGCGAAGCCCACCGCGAACGCGACCGGCAGGGCAACGAGCCACACCAGCCAACCGGGGCTGTCCGCCTCGAAGAGCGAGAGCACGAGCCAGAGCGCGAGCTCCAGCACGAACATATGGACCGCGGCGTGAGCGCTGCCCACGAGCACCTTCATGGGAAACCAGCCGGCGTCCGGCATACAGCACGAGACCAAGCGCGAGCACGAAGACGACCACGATCGTCGCGCCGCCGAGCGCCGTGCCCAGGAAGTCGAAGAAGCTGCCGCGCTCCGCGCTCGCCACCAGGCTGCCGCGGCCCGAGTTGAGCGCGGCGAGCGAGGTCGCGGCGAGCAGCGTGTAGACCACGCCCATCATGCGCGCGAAGCCCGGATTCCTCAGGCCGAGGAGCAGCGCCCCCCACCGGAGCTTCTTCGACCTGTCCCGCGAGGGGTAGGTCGCCTTGCACTCGTAGGACACCGACTGCTCGGCCGCCAACGACCTCAGCTTGAGCCGGTCCGGCAGCGTGTGCGTCGGCGAGAGGTAGGCACCGCCCCCGCCTGCGGTGATGCGATCGGGAGCGTCGCCATCGATGGGCTCGTAGCGGCTGTAGTGATGAAGATCACCGGTCAGCGTGGCCGCCAGCCTGGCGCCGCTCGCTCGGACGTACTTCTCCTCGAAGTAGGAGAGGTAGCGCCACGAGGCGGGCTCGGTGACGTCGTCCTCGGCGCGCCCCCAGCTCGGCTTGGCCGTGACCAGCAGGACCTTGTCGCCGGCAGCCAGGCGCTTGCCGGCCTCGGCGAAGTAGTCGAGCTGACCCGAGTCGAGGTAGGTGTCGAACTGGATGTCGATCGCCCACAGCCACCACCCGTGCGGGAGCCCGAGCGCGAAGTAGCTGCGGCTCTGGCGCGTGCGCCAGCCGCCGACCCAGCCCTTGCGGCAGAACACCCGCAGGAAGCTCGTGAGGCCGTCGTACCAGTCGTGGTTGCCCGGAACGGCGCACAGGTGGGGAGCGGCCTCCTCGTCCTCGCTCCACAGCGCGGCGGAGAAGGGCCCGAGGAAGTGGTCCTCGTAGGCCTCGACCGACGCCGACGGATACACCTGGTCGCCGCCGAGGATCAACAGCTCGCCGCGCGGCAGGACCGGCGCCGACTCCACCGTCGAGCTGCTGCTGGGCCAGCAGCCAGGCCATCGTGTAGGTCGAGTGAAAGCCGTCCCCGGTGTCGGAGAGGAAATCGAGCCACAGCTCCTGCGCGGTCGGAGTAGTCGATCGGCTCGCTCGGATTGACCAGCGACTCGCGCTTGTCGGCCAGCCGTCCGAAGGCCGACGACACGGCCACCTCCACCGCGGCCCCCGCCAGCAGCGCCGGATCGAGCCAGCGCGTCATCGGCTGGCGCACGAAGCCGATCTTCTCCCGCTCCGCCCTCGCCGCCGCCTTGTTCTTGCCGGGGAAGCGGTCCTCCAGGTCGATCGGGCCTCGCTCAGGACTGGTGAGGTCCATCGGCGAGGCACGTTAGCTCCCGCGCGGCCTCTGTCAACCTTGGCCGGTCATGGCCTTCCGCTCGGACATCCGCAACGTCGCGATCATCGCCCACGTCGACCACGGCAAGACGACGCTGGTCGACGCCATGCTGCGCCAGTCCGGCGTGTTCGCCGCCCACGAGGCGCTGACGCGACCGGGTGATGGACTCGATGGACCAGGAGCGCGAGCGCGGGATCACGATCCTGGCCAAGAACGCCGCGGTGCGCTACGGCGACGTCAAGCTGAACCTGGTCGACACGCCTGGCCACGCGGACTTCGGCGGCGAGGTCGAGCGCGGGCTGACGATGGTCGACGGCGTGATGCTGTTGGTCGACGCCTCCGAGGGCCCGTTGCCGCAGACGCGGTTCGTTCTGCGCAAGGCGCTCGAGGCGCGGCTGCCGGTGGTCTTGTGCGTCAACAAGGTCGACCGGCCCGACGCACGTATCAAGGACGTCCTCGACGAGATCTACGAGCTCTTCCTCGACCTCGACGCCGACGAGTCGCAGATCGAGTTTCCGATCGCCTACACGAACGCGCGGGCCGGGCTGGGCCGCCACCGAGGAGGGCGTCGAGGGAACCGACCTGCGGCCGCTGCTCGACCTGCTTGTCGAGCGCATCCCGGCCCCCGTGTACGAGGAAGGCCACCCGCTCCAGGCGCGCGTCACCAACCTCGACGCCGACGCCTACGTGGGCAGGCTCGCGCTCTGCCGGGTGCACCAGGGCACGATCCACAAGGGCCAGGACGTCGCGTGGTGTCGCCGCGACGGAGGCATCGAGCGGGTCCGGGTGACCGAGCTCTACGTAAACGAAGGGCTAGCGCGCAAGCCCGCCGACGAGGCCGGCCCGGGCGAGATCATGGCGCTCGCGGGCATCCCCGGCATCACGATCGGGGAGACGATCGCCGATCTCGACGATCCACGGCCGCTGCCGGTGATCGCCGTCGAGGAGCCCGCGCTCGGGATGACGGTGGGCATCAACACCTCGCCGCTGGCGGGCCGGTCGGGCTCACGCCTGACGGCGCGCATGGTCGACGACCGCCTCCAGGCGGAGCTCGTGGGCAACGTCGCGATCCGGGTGCTCGAGACCGAGCGTCCCGACACCTGGGAGGTGCAGGGTCGCGGCGAGCTGCAGCTCGCCGTGCTCGTCGAGACGATGCGCCGCGAGGGCTTCGAGCTGACGGTCGGCAAACCGCAGGTCGTCACGCGCGAGATCGGTGGTGCCGTTCACGAGCCGATCGAGCGCCTCACGATCGACGTGCCCGAGGACTTCCTCGGCGTGGTGACCCAGATGCTCGCTCTGCGCAAGGGGCGCCTCGAGAACATGGTCAACCACGGGACCGGCTGGGTGCGCATCGACTTCCTCGTTCCCACGCGCGGGCTGATCGGCATTCGCACCGAGTTCATGACCGAGACGCGCGGCTCGGGCATCCTGCACTCGGTCTTCGAGGGCTACGAGCCCTGGCAGGGCGAGATCCGCACGCGGCCCACCGGCTCCCTGGTGGCCGACCGGCGCGGGCCGACCGCGGCGTTCGGCCTGCTCAAGCTCCAGGAGCGCGGACAGCTCTTCGTCGGGCCCGGCGAGGAGGTCTACGAGGGCATGGTCGTGGGCGAGAACGCCCGCGCCGAGGACCTCGACGTGAACGCCGTGCGCGAAAAGAAGCTCACCAACATGCGCGCCTCCGGCTCGGACGAGACGATCAAGCTCGTGCCCGCACACCGGCTCTCGCTCGACCAGGCGCTCGAGTTCATCCGCGACGACGAGTGCGTCGAGGTGACACCCGACGCGGTACGCCTGCGCAAGCTCGCGCTCGACCCGATCGAGCGCCAGAAGCTGACCCGGGCGCGCAAGCGCGTGGAGGCTTGAGAGAGTCAGCGGGTCGATTACCTCCGAGGTAGGCGAAGGGCCGCGCGCGCCGCGCTAGGTTGAGCCCGATGACGGGCGCCGTCGCCACCGCGGGAGTTGGCCCGCTGCTGCGCCGCTGGCGCGAGCGGCGCCGGCTCAGCCAGCTCGCCCTCGCGCTCGACGCCGGAGTGTCGGCGCGTCACCTCAGCTTCGTAGAGACGGGCCGCTCCCGGCCGAGCGCGGCGATGGTGCTGAACCTCGCGCAGCAGCTGGAGGTGCCGCTGCGCGACCGCAACCGCCTCCTGCTGGCTGCCGGGCACGCCCCCGCCTTCGAGGAGCACGGCATCGACGAGCCGCAGATGGCGCCGATCCGCGACACGATCCAACTCCTTCTCGACGCCCACGAGCCCTACCCGGCGCTGGTGGTCGACGGCGCCTGGGAGATGCTCGCCGCCAACCGCGCGGTGGCGCTCTTCACTGACGGCGTCGCGAAGGAGCTCCTCGCCCCGCCCCTCAACGTGCTGCGTGTGAGCCTCCACCCCGACGGCCTGGCCTCGCGGATCATCAATCTCGGCGACTGGCGCGCGCACATCTTCGAGCGGCTCGAGCGCCAGATCGCCATGACGGGCTCGCCGGCCCTCGCGGCGCTTCTCGACGAGCTTCGCGCCTACCCGGGACCGGAGCCCGAGACCGACGCGCACCACGACATCGCCCTCCCGCTGCAACTGCGCGGTGCCGAGGGCGAGGAGCTCAGCTTCATCGGCACGATCGCCACCTTCGGCACGGCAGCGGAGATCACGGCGAGTGAGCTTTCGATCGAGACGTTCTTCCCGGCGGACACCGCCACGGCGGCGGCCGTCGCGACCTACGTGGCGCGCTTGGAGAGTCTCTGATTTCCACGCTTCTAGCCGAGTATTTGTCCGTCGCCGAGCGTTTTGGCGACGAGATGGGCGCGTGAGCGGGCCCCCGTTTTGGTCATGGCGTTGTGCACGTGTCTGCGAACGGTGTCGTGGGCGATATGCAGCTCGTCCGCGATCTCCGGCCCGGTGCGCCCCTGCGCAACGAGCCACACCACCTCGCGCTCGCGCTCGGTCAGACTGCCGGGCTCGTGCGGATCTGGCAACAGCTGAAGGCGTTCCAGAATCTCAAACAGACCTTGGCTTTCGCCAACGGCCAACGGTGCGTCGGTTCCTCGCGCAAGTGCCTGCATGTGCGAATCCTTCCTCTGGGTTGGGTGCCCTTCGACCTCTGTTGGTCACCACGTCCCATGTTCGCTACAGCACGCGGCGTGGCCAATACATCAGTTGCGCCATCCGTGCAGGCTTCAGCCGAGTAGTTGTCCGTCGCCGAGCGTCTTGGCGACGAGATGGGCGCGTGAGCGGGCCCCCGTTTTGGTCATGGCGTTGTGCACGTGTCTGCGAACGGTGTCGTGGGCGATATGCAGCTCGTCCGCGATCTCCGGCCCGGTGCGCCCCTGCGCCACGAGCCACACCACCTCGCGCTCGCGCTCGGTCAGCTGTCCGGGCTCGGGCTCGGAGGGTACGGAGCGGCGAAAATGCCGCCCCCAGCGCGAAGTGGTCAGCGCGACGAGCAGGATGTTCCTGCTGCCCGTCACGACCTCCGTATCGACTCCCCATTGCACCATGACGCTGCTGCCGTCGGCGCACAGAAGCTCCGTCTCACCCGTGAAGTGACCGACGGCCAGCCCTTTCGCCCACTCTCGCGATGAAAGCGTCGGACCATCGACGACGAAGCGGTAGCCGGGCTTGCCGACCAAGTCGTTGCGGGCATAGCCAAGAAGCTTCAGACAGGCACCGTTGACCTCGACGACGCGGCGGGAGTGGTCGAGCAGCACCATCGGGTTACGCGACTGCTTGAACGCAGCCCAAAATAGCTCCGACAAGCTGCCCTGGCGCACCATGCCTCGCTCAACATAGGTCAGAACGAAACGGGGCGGCTGCCAGCCGTCGGCGGATATGACCACGTTGGTTTACCTGCGACGTAATCGACGGGCCTCCCGCGCGCCGGGATGCTGCCCTCATGACAACGACATCCGCATCCGTTACCGCTCACGAGATTCCCGCCCGCCAGGGCATGCGCCGCTTCGCCCTGCGCATCGACGCCGTCGTGTCCGGCGCCAACGGCGTGGCCTACCTTGCGCTGGCCGGCCCGCTCGCGGATCTGTTTGGCGTCTCCGGGAGCCTGCTTCGCCCCATCGGCGCATTCTTCCTCGTTTGGGCCGCTGCGCTGTGGCTGCTCTCGAGCAGCGAGGCCATCACCCGCGGCGAAATGATCGCCGTTGCCGCACTCAACGCGGTCTGGGTGGCGGGCTCGCTCGTGTTCGCCGCCACCGGCGCCGAGTCGCCCGACACCGTCGGCACCGTCTGGGTGCTGCTCCAAGCGCTGGTGGTCAGCGGCTTCGCAGGGCTTCAGCTGGCTGCGAGCCGGTAGCGATCCCGAACTCCTCGGCGATCAGCTCGTAGGAACGCCGGCGGGCCGAATGCTCGTGGGTGATCGTGAGGATCATCAGCTCGTCGGCGCGGTACTCGGCCGCCACCCGCTCGAGGCCGTCCCGCACCCGCCCCGGCGATCCCACCACCCCGCGACGGCCGGTTGAGCCGCCGCGGGTGGCGAAGTAGGCGAGGGCCTTCTCGACCGGCGGTATGGGGATGAGCCGTCCCTGGCGGAGCATCGAGAACATCATCCGCCCCGATGACGCGATGCGCTCCGCCTCCGCGTCGGTCTCGGCGCAGATGACGACCACGCAGGCCATCACGTGCGGCGCGCCGAGCCGCTCGGAGTCGACGAAGCGCCCGCGGTACTCGGCCGCGATCGCGGCTCCGTCGGAGTTGATGAAGTCGGCGAAGGAATAGGGCAGCCCGAGCTCCGCGGCCCACAGCGCGCTCTGTGGCGAGGAGCCGAGCAGCCACGGCTCGGGGCGCTCCGGCAGGCCCGGCAACGTCCGTGCCAGCCGCACGTAGGGATGGCTCTCGGGGAGCCGCCCCTCCAGCAGGGCGAGCAGCTCGACCAGCTGTTCGATGAAGTCGTCGGGCGCGCGCTGGCGGCGGTCGCGCTGCAGGGCGAGCATGGTCATGGGGTCGGTGCCGGGCGCACGGCCGAGGCCGAGATCGATGCGCTCGGGATGGAGTCCGCTCAGCAGGCTGAATTGCTCGGCCACCTTCAGTGGCGAGTAATGCGGCAGCATCACCCCGCCGCTGCCGACCCGTATGCGCGCGGTAGCCGCCGCTATCGCAGCGATGAGGATCTCCGGCGCCGCACAGGCGAGCGACGGCGTGGCGTGGTGCTCGGCCACCCAGTAGCGCTCGTAGCCGAGCGACTCGACGTGGCGGGCAAGGTCGATCGAGTTCGCGAGCGCGTCGGGGCCGGTGGCGTCTTCGGCGATCGGGGCTTGGTCGAGCACGCTGAGCCGCATCCGCCCGAGACTAGAGCGGCCGGCGCAAGGCGCTCAGGGCACCCAGGTATCGCCGGCCGGGGTGACCATCAGCTCGTGGGTGTAGGCACGCGGCTCCTGGCCCGCCAGGAAGCTCACCGCCTGGGCGATCAGGTTCTGGTCGGCGAGCGCGTCGCGGGGCTGGCCGCGCGTGAAGTCCGCGGTCTTCGGCGACTCGATCGTCGCGTCAACGATCAGGATGGCCACGTGGATGCCCTCCTCGCGCAGCTCCTGAGCGGCCGCGTGGACCATCGCGCGGGTGGCCTGCGCCCCGGCAGACCAGAGGCCGCGGCCGGCCATGGCTCGGCGAGAGGAGCCGCCGGTGACCTGGATGAGCGTGCCCCCACCGGACTCGCGCAGCGCCGCGATGCCGGTGGAGAGGAACACGAACGACTGCTCTGCCACCGCGGCGGCCCAGCCGCGAAAGCCCGCGACCGTCGCTTCGGCGAGCGGGCCGCCGCCCCAGGGCGCGCCGTCGTCCGGAGGCCGAGCGGCGGCGACGGCGTTGACGATCAGGCGCGGGCTTCCCAGATCCTCGCGAACGCGCCCGAGCGCGGCCGCGAGCTCGTCGGCGTCGCTGGCGTCGGCGGTGATTCCGAGCGCGCCGCGGTCGCGCACGGCGGCCGCCGTCTCATCCCCACGCGAGATCGCTGCCGCCTGCCACCCCTCCGCGATCAGATGGTCGAGGATCGCCCCGCCGAGGTTGCGGGCTCCCAGGATGACGGCAACGCGCTCGCTGTTCATGGTGGAATCATGGACGGTGCGACTGGATCACGTGGCCTGAGCGTCTGGCAGCATCCGGGCGATGAGCCTCGAGATGCGCACCCGCTGCGAGCGCTGCGGCGCCGCCCTGGCGTGGGACGGCGACGCGGCGATCTGCTCCCACGAGTGCACGTTTTGCCCCTACTGCGCGGAGGCGCTGGAGCACGTCTGTCCCAACTGCCGCGGCGAGCTCGTCCCGCGCCCGCGGCGGACGCCCGCGTGATCCGAATCGTCCGCGGCAAGTCCGAGCGCATCGACGACCTGCAGCAGCTCTGGGAGTCGCTGAGCAAGCACCACGCGGCGGTAGCGCCGCACCTACAGGAGCTGGCCGCCACCCGGGCCGAGTCGTGGCCGATTCGCCGAGAGCTCTATGCGGACTGGCTCACCCAACCGGGGGCATTCGTGCTGGTGGCCGAGGAAGGAGAGCGCCCTGTGGGCTACGCGCTGGTTCACATCCGCGGTCCGGAAGAGACCTGGGAGACTGGTCCCATCGCGGAGGTCGAGACGCTTGCCGTGCTGCCGGAGCACCGCGGGCGCGGAGTCGGCTCGGCCCTGCTGGCTCGCATGCACGAGGAGCTGCGCAACGACGGCGTGGAGCATTGGGGCGTCGCGGTGATCTCGACCAACGCCGACGCGGTGCGCTTCTACGAGCGCCAGGATCTCGTGCCCTTCACCAACTCCTACCTCGGGCGCGTGCCCGAGGCCTCGCGCCTCGAGGAGTGATTCCAAGACCATATTGTCTCTCGATGGGACGGTTGCTTGCGGCGCTCCCTTGTGACCGCCCGGATATGCGTCCGTTGTCGAGTTAGCGGTCGCTGGAGCCGCTAACTCGACAATGGACCGGATCTTGAGCGCGCGTTTCGGCCAATCCCTTATTGCCCAGGCCGCGCGACGCGCCCAATGGACCCGATGAGCTAGAGGATCCAGACCACGAGCAGGATGATCAGCGCCAGGCCGACCCCGGTGGCGGTGATCGAGAGCGGCGCTCGGTTCTGGCGCCAGAAGCCCGGATCGGCGCGTGACGCGGCGTGCCTGCCCTCCGGAGGCTCGCCGGTCCAGTCGTCGTCATCCCATGAGCTCATCTGGGTACCGTAGTCGCGTGGGGCGGCATCCGGAATCCGGTCGCGACGAGAGCGAGAGCGAGCGCCTCGACCGCAACCTGGAGGAGATGCTCGGCGAGCTGAGAGTGGCGCTCCCCGGTGTCCAGGTGCTGTTCGCGTTCCTGCTCGTGGTGCCGTTCAACCAACGCTTTGCGACGGTCACGACCCTCCAGCAGACGATCTACTTCGTGACGCTGTTGACCACCACGGCGTCCACGATCTGCCTGATCGCGCCGACCGTCCACCATCGCCTCGAGTTCCGCCAGCAGGACAAGGAGAACGTCGTTCGGACGGGCAACCGGATCGTCATCGTCGGCCTTGCGCTGCTCGCGGTGGCCATGACCGGGGCGGTCGTGTTCATCACGGACTTCCTCTACAAGAGCGGGACCGTCTATGCGGCCGGGATCGGCGCGGCCGTCGCCTTTGTCGCGATCTGGTTCCTGATCCCGCTGCGCCGGCTCGCGGCCGGCAGCGGCGACGCCTAGCGAAGCGAGCGGGCGATCTGGACAGCCCGCTCGCGGCTGAAGGCGCCCTCCAGGCGAACGAGCAGCGGCCCCCGCTCGAGGAGCAGCACGTTCTGCGCCAGCCGCAGCTCGTGCTCGACGAAGGTGTTGCCGGGGCCGCGATAGAAGAAGAAGTGAGGCGCGCCCTCGAGCCAGATCGCTCGCTCGCCGTCGACGCGCAGGCGTTCCGCGACCGTATCCTCGCCGGCGATCTTGCCCAGATACTCGGGCTGCAGGTCGCCCCGGAACTGGCTCAGCAGCAGGCCCAGCCGCGTGGTGCCCGCGCGTGGCAGCCCGGGACGCGCCCGATATGCGAGCGAGAGCTCGCCGCCGGGCACGCCGCTGCGCACATAGACCGCGTCGGGCTCGCCGAGCTCGGACGGCACGAGCGGCTCGAAGGCGAGCCGCGCTCGAGCGTCGTCGAGGGACATTCGGCTGCCGAGGTCGAGCGGCCGATCGGGCGGCGGCGTCGGGAGCGTGGTGGTCCGCTCGACGGTCGCGCCCTGGAGGCCGAAGAACTCGAGGACCGCGTCGCGAACGCTCGGCACGGCGGCCACAGCGGCGGCGGCCACGACGAGCAGCAGGACGAGGGCGATGGCCAGCGAGCGCCTGAACCCGGAGAGGACCGGAGCGCGCCTCGGCCTGCGCTTCCGGTTCCGAGAGGCGCCGGGCCACGCGAGCCGCGAGCTCGGGCGTCTGCGGCCAGTCGAGCTCGCTGCCGAGCCGGGTCAGCATCTGCTCGAGCTCAGTCACCGGTCACCTCCATGCGCTCGCGCAGCCTTCCGAGGGCGCGCGACAGACGCGACTTGACGGTGCCGCGCGCGCAGCCCAGCGCCGCGGCCGTCTCCTCTTCGGAGAGGTCGAGGAAGTAGCGGCAGGCGATCGCCTGCCGGTCTGCATCGGACAGCCCCTCGAGCGCGGCGAGCAGCTCGTCACGCCGCTCGGAGTCGAGGAGCGCCGTCTCGGGCGACGGGACCGCGCCACCCGGACGGCGCTCCTCGGCCACGCGCAGCGCGAGCCGCTCGCGGCGCCCGGCGGACTTGAGCCGGTTGCGCGCCTCGTTCGCGACGATCGTGAGCAGCCACGGCCGCAACGGTGCGCCCTCGCGAAAGCGGCCGAGGGCGGCGTGTGCCTTCACGAACGCGTCCTGGGCGGCCTCCTCGGCGTCGGCGGCCGAGCCGGTGATCACCCACGCCGTCCTGAACGCGATGCTCTGATGGCGTCGCACGATCTCCTCATAGGCATCGAGCTCGCCCCGCTTTGCCCGCGCGACGAGCTCGGTCTCGTGTGGTGGCCGGTCCTCCACCCTGCCTTTAATACAACGCGGGCGGTGGACCGGTTCCTGAGGAGTCAGTCGACCGCGGGCTCGAGGCGCAGCAAGCGGTCGCCCTGGACCTCGAACACGGCCGCGTCGTTCGACCCCGCTCGCAGCTCGGATTCGGGCACCAGCAGGGAGAAGCGCTCGTGCGGGCTGCCCCGAAGACGGAACGTTCTGCCGACGGCCGCGACGTGACCGTTTAGGACGAGCGCCAGGTTCCGCTCGGCATCGCTGCTTGGTCCGATCATGCGCCCCGTGAACCAGATCGGCGCAAGGAGAGAGGACGGATCAAACGCGAAACTGGGGGTAAGGCCGACCGTCTTGACCTCTCCGAGCCCAACGGCGAAGTCGGCCAGCGACCGTCCGAGAAGCGTGCTGTGCCGGTCGGCACGGAACAGGCTGTCCGTGCCGGTGCCAAACAGCCGAGCCTTGCGACGACGATTCGCCGCGCGCGCCCGCTCGAGGGCCGCAGGTGTGATTGACACCCGGCTGATGAAGTCAGGCTTTGGTATTCGGACGCTGCGCCGGCCCCGACGGCTGAAGGCGGAGCGACCGTTCATGGGCCACAACGGTCCCACGCGCAGGATTTCGGCGATCGTGGGTACGACGTCGACGGTGAAGACATAGTCGCGGTCGGTTCGCCCTTGCCGCTGCCCGGGCGCCTTGACGAACAAGGGCACCGGGGCCACCTCGGCGATGTTGCCCCTACTGATCGAACGGCGGTCAGACGTGCCCACGTCGAAACCGATGCCGTGATCCGCCGTCACGACCACCAGGGCGCGGTTCAACAGATGCACGCGTTCGAGGCGATCGAGCACCTGCGTGATCTCGCGATCGACGAACCCGACCTGCAGCAGATGGCGTTGCTGGTTTTGGTCTGTGAGGAAGACGTCGTGAAAGCCAAGAGGGCCGGACAAGCCGAGATCCCCCGGGACCCGTTCGGCTTGGTACTGACGTCCGGAGGGCAGAATGCGTCCATGGCTGGTGCGGAAGGATCTGGTGGTGGAAGACCAGCAGCGGCCGATGCCTGGGCCGGATTGAGCGCACGGTGGCCTGGAAGCGCGTCACGCGGTTGGAGAGAAAGAACGGCGCGGGGCCGGGGCCGCCCAGAAGTGCGTCCGGGCAGATCAGCGGTGGGCAGACTCTCGTGAAGGGCTCGTTTGCCAGCACCCGGTACCCGTTTGCCGCCATCAGAGTGAACAGGTTGCGCGGATGGTCGGCGGGCGTTGGCCGGCTCCCGGGCCGGGGATTTCGACCGTCGAGCATCGCCGGTAGCGCGAAGGTCGTCCGGTCATGAGCGGAAAAGGCGTTCGGAAACCAGGTCGCGATACGAGCCAAGCGACCGAAGCCCGGATAGCGAACCGAATCGATACGAGCGTCGGGACGCAGGAGCGAGTCCACCGGAAACTCATCGAATGCGATCACCACGACGAGAGGCTGACGCTCCGCCTCAGCTGGCGCGGGCGCGACAAGGGCCGCGACGAGCACCGCGACCACCAGCATGTAACGCGGCATGAACTCTCGCGGTACCACGCCTGGCTTCGGACCGGCTCCAGACCGCACCGGTCTAGATCCGCACCTCTTCGGCCGTCAGCTCACCGCCCGCGTCGCCGGTGTTGACCGTTCCCTTGGGCTCGATCAACAGGACGTGGGTCTCCTCGTCGGCCTTCGGGCAGTGCTCGACGCCGCGCGGCACGACGTACATCTCTCCCTCGCCCAGCTCGACGTCGCGATCGCGCAGCTGGATGGTGAGGCGGCCGCGCAGCACCAGGAAGAAGTCGTCGGTGTCGTCGTGCTTGTGCCAGACGAACTCGCCTTGGACCTTCACGACCATCAGCTTGTAGTCGTTCAGATAGCCGACGACACCTGGGGTGAAGGGCCTGTCGAGGAGCCGGAGCTTCTCGGCCAGATTGACCGTGTCGTCCATGTACCGGGAGTCTGCTCGATCTCAGCGGTCACCGACTTCCGGCCCCAGGCGCAGCAACCCCTTGCCTTGCGCCTCGAACAGGGCCGCCTCGTTGGCGCCCTCGCGCAGGGCGGATTCGGGGACCAGCATGGAGAAGCGCTCCTCGCGGCTGCCACGAAGCCGAAATGTGCGACCGAGCGCAGCGACGCGACCGTTGATCGCGAGCGCGAGATCGCGCTTGGCATAGGAGTGCGCTCCGGTGAGGCGCCCGGTGAACCAGACCGGCGCGGTCCGGGTGGCCGGATCGAACGCGAACCTGGACCTGAGGCCACTGGTCCTCAGCTCTCCCGGCTTGACGGCGAGGTCGGCCGGGAACTGCCCGAGGAGCGCTCGGTGGGGGCCGATGCGGAACAGGCTGTCCGTGCCGACGCCAAACAGCTGGGCTTGGTGGCGGCGGTTCGCCGCCCTTGCTCGCTCGAGCACCGCCGGCGTGATCGACACCCAGCGTCGGAGGTTGCGCTTCGGGATGCGCACCGTTCGCCGGCCGCGACGCCGAAAAGCCGAGCGACCGTCCATCCGCCACAGGGGTCCCAGGTTCAGCACGTCGGCGATGGTGGGTACCACGTCGACGGTGCGTACGTACGCGCGGTCGATCCGCCCTCGCTGCTGCCACGGCACCTTGACAAACAACGGGACCGGTGCCACCTCGGCAACGTTTCCGTGGCTGATCGAGCGGCGTTCCGACACGCCCACGTCAAAGCCGATGCCGTGATCCGCCGTAACGACCAAGAGCGCGCGCCTCAAGAGGTGCACGCGGTCGAGGCGGTTGAGCAGGTGGGCGATCTCGCGGTCGACGAAGCCGACCTGCAGCAGATGTCGCTGCTGGTTCTGCCGAGTCAGGAAGACGTCGTGAAAGCCACGCGGGCTGGACAAGCCTCCCTCCCACGAGTCCGGGTCGTTCTGGTATCGCCGCCCGGAGGGCAGAAACCTCCACGGCTGGTGCGGGAGGAGCTGGTGATGGAAGACAAGCAGCGGTCGACGCGTGTGCCGGATCGAGCGCACCATCGTCCCGAAGCGCGCCACGCGCTTGGAGAGAAAGAACGGCGCGCGGCCGGGGCCGCCGAGGAATGCGTTGGGGCAGATTGTCGGCGGGCAGAGACTCGTGAAGGGCTCGCTCGCCGAGACGCGATAGCCGTTTGCCGCCATCAGGGTGAACAGGTTGCGCGGATGATCGTCGAATGTGGGTCCGCGCCCGGGCCACGGAACCTGACCATCGAGAATCGCGGGTATCGCCCGGCTGGTCTGATCGTGGGCGGCGAACGCGTTCGGAAACCAGGTTGCCATGGAAGCGAGGCGGCCAAAACCCGGATAGCGAACGGAATCGATACGAGAGTCCGGTCGCAGAAGTGAGTCCGCCGGGAGCTCGTCGAAGGCAATCAGCACGACCAGCGGCTGCTTCGCTGCCTGCGCCGGCGCCGGCGCGGCCAGCGTCGCGACGAGCAGGACAACCACTAACGGCCACCGCGGCATGAGCCCTCGGTCGCAGCCTACAGCGAGGTCACTGGTCACCGCGCTGATCGCGAGCGGTGTGAAGGGACCAGTACGATCCCGCCGTGGTCGACCGGGACGCGGACTTCGAGGTCACCCCGGGCGCGGATGCCGACTCGCCGAGCCTTACAGCCAGCCGCGAGCGAGCGACCGGAATCGAGGGGGTTGAGTTCATCCGGCTTCGACCCCACTCCGACCACCGCGGCATGTTGACCGAGGTGCTCGACGTCTCGCACCCGTTCTGGCGCGAACCCGTCGTCTCCGCGACCTATGAGCGCATCGAGCAGTATTTCCTGGACGGCGACCTCCCGTCCTTGATACGCATCCCGCCCGGCGTCTGGCACGCCGACCAGAACCTCGGGGCCGTTGACGCCGCCATCCTCAACTTCCCCACGGTGCCCTATGACCCAAGCACCCCGGACAAGTACCGAATCGATCCTCATTCGGGCGAGATCCCCTTCGACTGGGACGCCCTCGACGGCTGAGTCGCTAGCGTTCCAGGCCGCTTGACTGCCACCGCCTCGCATACGGCGGAGGGCCGGCTACGCCTCTTGGAGCAGGCGCCCGCGGCGGTCTCCGTCGAGCGGGTCAGCAAGGGCTTCCACCTTCCGCATCAGAAGTACTCGACGCTCAAGGAGCGTGCCCTGCACCCCTTCGCGGCTCGCAGCCACGACACGCTGCACGCGCTGCAGGACGTCTCGTTCGAGGTTCGGCAGGGCGAGTTCTTCGGCATCGTCGGGCGCAACGGCAGCGGCAAGACCACGCTGCTCAAGTGCCTCGCCGGGATCTACGCGATCGACGGCGGCGACATCGCCGTCGAGCGGCCGCCTGTCGCCGTTCATCGAGCTCGGCGTCGGCTTCAACCCCGATCTGACCGCGCGCGACAACGTGATGATCAACGCGATCATGCTCGGCCTGACGCGCAAGCAGGCGCGCGAGCGCTTCGACGACATCATCGCCTTCGCCGAGCTCGAGGAGTTCGTCGACCTCAAGCTCAAGAACTACTCGTCGGGCATGAGCGTGCGGCTCGGCTTCTCGATCGCGATCCAGGTCGACGCCGACATCCTGCTCGTCGACGAGGTGCTGGCGGTCGGCGACGCCGCGTTCCAGCAGAAGTGCTTCGACGAGTTCGAGCGCATGAAGCGCGAGGGCCGCACGATCCTGTTCGTCACCCACGACATGAGCGCGGTGGAGCGCTTCTGCGACCGCGCGATGCTGCTCGAGCGCGGCGAGGTCGTGCGCATCGGGCCGCCCGACGAGGTCGTCGCGGCTGTACAGCGAGCTCAACTTCGGCCACACGGCCGCGCGGAGCCGAGCCCGCGGGGGACGGGGCAGCGCGCGGGGTAGGCGTCCTCGGCGCCTGGTGCGAGGACGAGACCGGCGAGCGCGATCGTCTCGCTGCGAGCAGGGCCGGGCGTGCCGGGCCTGCTTCGAGGCCGAGTTCGCGCGGAGCGGTCGAGAATCCGCTCTTCGCGATCACCTTCCGCAACGACGTTCGCCACACGATCTTCGTGGCCACCAGCTCGAAGCACGGGCCGACCGGGCAACTTCGACGCCGGCGAGCGGGTGACCGTGCGCTTCGAGTTCCCCAACTGGCTGGCACCGAGCCGCTACACGCTCACGCCGTCGGTGTCCGAGGGCCGGCCACGCCGTTGAGATCGTGCGCGCGGACGACCTCGCCGCGCTGATCGTCGAGGCGAGCCATGCCACGGGCAGCGTCGTCGACCTGCCCACCGAGCTCGAGGTGGAGCGCGAATGAGCGCTCAGGGGGCCGCCCAGCCCCGCTACCGCGGGCCGGCCGCGATCGGCGACGACCTGCGCCGCTTCTGGAGCCTGACCTACATGCTCGCCGCGACCGACTTCAAGCTGCGCTTCTTCGGCTCGGCGCTCGGCTACCTCTGGACGCTCGCCCGCCCGCTGCTGCTGTTCGGCATGCTCTACTTCGTCTTCACGAAGATCGTCAAGTTCGGCGAGGGCGTCCAGTACTACCCCGTCTACCTGCTGAGCGGGATCGTGCTCTTCACGTTCTTCGCCGAGACCACCAGCCGCGGCGTGACGGCGCTGGTCGAGCGCGAGAACCTGCTGCGCAAGATGCGCTTCCCGCGCATGGTGATCCCGCTCTCGGTGGCGCTCCACTCGCTCTTCAACCTCGGCCTGAACCTGATCGTGGTGTTCGTCTTCATCTTCGCCTCGGGCATCACGCCGACGCTCGACTGGCTGCAGATCCCGCTGCTGATCGGGATGCTCGTGATCTTCGCGACCGGGGTGACGATGCTGCTGTCGGCGCTCTACGTGCGCTTCCGCGACGTCGAGCCGATCTGGGAGGTGGCGCTGCAGCTGCTCTTCTACGGCTCGCCGATCATCTACGTGATCGAGCGGGTGCCCGAGAGCGTGCGCGAGCTGGTCATGTTCAACCCGATCGCCATCGATTCTCACCCAGTGGCGCCACGCGGTGATCGACCAGGACGCACCGACGGCCGGCACAGCGATCGGCGGGATCGAGCTGCTCGCTGGTGCCCGCGTGCTGATCTCGGTGGCCGTGCTGGTGCTCGGCTGGTGGGTCTTCATGCGCGAGACGCCGCGGATCGCCGAGAATCTGTAGCCGTGGACGTGGAGACGACAGACGAGGCCGAGGCGCTGCGACGGCGCGTGGACGCCCTCGAGCGCGAGGCAGCACGAGCGAGCGGCGCGCGCCAACGCCGCGCTGGCGGCGGCCCAGGACCGCGCCTACTGGCTCGACCGCTGGAACCTCGATCTCAACGCGCTCATGCGCCGCCGGGGCGCGAGCGAGTTCCGCGCCGGGCTGCGCGCGGCGCGCGCGGTCTACCGCGCGGTCAACGACTCGCGCCGGCGCCTGCCGCTCAAGCTGAGCGAGGGGCGGCGGTCGGTGGGGGAGGAACGCGCGCACGCCGAGCAGCGCCCGCCCTCTCGGTTTGCGCGAACGCTGTCGCCCGACCCGCTCACAGGCGCGCCGGTCACCGAGCACCTCTACGC
This sequence comes from uncultured Thermoleophilaceae bacterium, assembly GCA_963762265.1. GTDB lineage: Bacteria > Actinomycetota > Thermoleophilia > Solirubrobacterales > Thermoleophilaceae > JACVRW01. The sequence goes on from CAVXKC010000004.1 coordinate 117,674, forward strand.
GCGACTCGAGCCCGGCGACGTGGCCGCGGTCGAGGGGGCCCTCCAGCCGGCCGAGGCGGCGCTCTGGGAGACGGCCGACGCCGCCGACAGAAAGCGGCTGACGTTGGCGTTCGCCGCCCACCGCCGGCTCGAGCCGGCGCGCTCGAGCGCACGGGCCTGTCGCGCGGCGATGCCGACCGGGGACGTCCACTCCATGGCCCACGGCCCCGCCGCCGCCGGAGGCTCGACCTACTACGCCGACCTGGTCGCGGACTCGCTGACGCAGGCCGGCCTCGACCTGAGCGCCGGGATGGCCGGACTGGACTTCGGCTGCTCTTCGGGGCGCGTGGTGCGCGTGCTCGCCGCGGCATACCCAGAGCTCGACTGGCACGGCTGCGACCCGATCCCCGACGCGATCGAGTGGGCGCGCGAGCACCTGCCCGGGATCTCATTCGAGCGCAGCCCCGAGTACCCGCCGCTGCCCTACGACGACGGGCAGTTCGACTTCGCGTTCGCAATCTCGATCTGGAGCCACTTCGCCGAAGGCGCGGCGCTCGACTGGCTGCGGGAGATGCACCGCGTCGTCCGGCCCGGCGGCCGCCTGCTGATCACCACGCACGGCGAGCAGACGCTCGCGCACACCTGGCGCGAGGGCGTGCGCTCGCTCGAGCAGCTCAAGGAGATCCAGGCGGCCTGGACGAGCACGGCTTCTGGTACGCCGCCGAGTTCGGCGAGGCCGGCGACCACGGCGTGGCCAACCCTGACTGGGGCACGGCCTTTCTCAGCGCCCGAGTGGCTGCTGGCCAAGCTGACGCCCGCAGTGGAGCGTGGCCCTGTTCCGGCCGGGCCGGGTCGAGGGCAACCAGGACCTGTACGTGCTCGAGCGCCGCTAGCGATGGCGGGTCGTCTCAGTCGTCGTTCCGGTCAAGGACGGCGGGCCGTTGCTGCGCGCGCGCGCTGGAGGCCGTGCGCGCCCAGGGCGAGCTCGAGCTGCTGGTGATCGACTCGGGCTCGCGCGACGGCTCGCTGGAGATCGCGCGCGAGCTGGCCGACGAGGTGATCGAGATCGCGCCGGGCGAGTTCGGCCACGGCCGCACCCGCAACCTCGGCGCCGAGCGCACGTCCGGCGAGCTGATCTGCTTCCTCACCCAGGACGCGATCCCGGTCAGCCCGGCTGGCTCGCGGCCTACCGCGAGGCCTTCGCGCTCGACCCGCGCGTCGGCGCCGCCTTCGGCCCGCATCTGCCCCACCCCGACACGAGCCCGATGATCGCGCGCGAGCTGACCGAGTTCTTCGCGGGCTTCTCGCCGAACGGCGAGCCCTGTGCTGCACCGCGAGGGCGACCTCACCTTCCTCTCGAACGTGAACGCCTGCTACTCGCGCGCCTGCTGGGAGGAGATGCGCTTCGCCGAGCTCGACTACTCCGAGGACCAGGCCTTCGGCCGGGCGATGCTCGAGGCCGGGCTGGGTCAAGGTCTTCCAGCCGGGCGCGGCCGTGCGTCCACGCGCACGACTACGGGCCGGTCGAGTTCATGAAGCGCTACTTCGACGAGTACCGCGGCCTGCGCGAGACGAGCGGTCACGTCGAGCCGCTCGCCGCCGCGCCGCGCCGTCGCGCGAGGTGCGCGCGGACGCTCGCTGGATGCGCGAGCAGGGCTGGCCGGCGGGCCGCGCGGCGCGCTGGCTGGCGCGCTCGGCCGCGCACCACGGCGGCCGCCGGGTGGCTTCCGCGCTCGGCTCGCGCGCCGAGCGGCTTCCCGGCCGCGCTGCAGCGCGCGCTGTCGCTCGAGCGGCGCGGCGCGCCGGAATCCGCCAGCCGAGCGTGGATCTGCCGCGCGGGCGCATCGTGAGCTCCGCCGGCGGGCGCCTCCTACGAGGAGGTGCTGCGCCTCGACCGCGAGGGCGCCGCCCCGCTCGACGATCCCGTGCCGGGCATGGCCGACCGCCCGCCTCCACGTCGCCGTCGTGATCCCGCCCTTCCAGCGCGGCAGCGGCGGCCACAACACGATCTTCACCCTGCTCTCACGGCTCGAGGAGATGGGCCACACCTGCTCGGTCTGGCTCTATGACCCGCGCCGGCGTCAGCTACGAGGCCGAGTCGGTGCTGCGCCGGCGCATCGTGCGAGGAGTTCGCGCCGGTGCGGGCGCCGGTGCACAAGGGCTTCGACGGGCTGGTACGGCGCCGACGTCGTGCTCGCCACCGGCTGGGACACCGTCTACCCGGCGCTGCTGCTGCCCGGTTGCCGCGCCCGCGCCTACCTCGTGCAGGACCACGAGCCGGAGTTCTTCGCCACCTCGGCCGAGTCGCGCTGGGCCGCGCGCACCTACGAGCTCGGGCCTCTACGGGATCGCCGCGAGCCGCTGGCTGCGCGACCTGCTCGCCGAGCGCTACGGGATGGCCGGAAGCTGGTTTCGCCTCGGCGTCGACCACGGCATCTACCGGCCCCGGCCGGTACGAGCGACGCGCCGACACCGTCATCTTCTACGCGCGCGAGTTCACCCCGCGACGTGCCGTGCCGCTCGGGGTGCTGGCCCTGGAGGAGCTTCACCGGCGCCGGCCGCAGACGCGCTTCGTGCTCTTCGGCCAGGCCGAGGAGCTCCATCTTCCCTTCGAGTACGAGCAGCTCGGCGTGACCAGGCCCGAGGTCCTGTCTTGGCGCTACGCCGAGGCCACCGTCGGGCTCTGCCTGTCGCTCACCAACTACTCGCTGATCCCGCAGGAGATGATGGCCTGCGGGCTGCCCTGCGTGGACCTCGCCGGGGGCTCGACCGAGGCGGAGATCGGGCGCGACGGCGGCGTCGAGGTCGCCGAGGCCGACCCGGTGGCGATCGCCGACGCACTCGAGGGACTGCTGGCCGACGACGACCGCCGCCGGCGGCGCGCCGAGGCGGGCCTGGCCTTCGTGGAGACGGCCTCGTGGGACGTGGCCGCCAAGCAGGTCGAGGCTGGGCTGCGCGAGGCGCTGCGCCGGCGGGGTGCGTAGGGTGGCGGCGATGGCCGAGGCCACCCCCACCCGCCCGGCCCTGTGGCCGCGGGCCCGGCTGGTCCGGGTGGCGCTCCTCTGCCTGCTCGCATTCGCGCTGCTGCGCGGGCTGCTCATGGGCCTGACCATCCCCCACTTCTGGGGGCCGGACGAGGACTATCACTTCCTCTACGGCCACTACCTCGCGCACGAGCACGCGCTGCCCAGCCCCGACAAGCCACTCTATCCCCGCGAGTACGGGCTGGCCACCGACGCCATCATCTACGACGCATACTGCTGCGGCGCCAGCGAGGGCATCTTCATCGGGGACCCACAGCGCAGCATCGAGGAGACCTCGGGACTGCCGGACAGCGCCCGCGAGCCGACGCGAAACAGGCCGCGGCGTGGGCGTGGTCCATCCCGCCGCTCTACCACTCGACTGTGGCGGTGGTGGACGCGATCGGCGGCGACGCGTCGATCCTCACCCGCGTGACCTGGGTGCGCTTCGTGACCGCGCTGTTCGGGGTGCTCGCGGTCTATGCGGCCTGGCTGCTGGCGGCGCAGGTCTTCCGCGACTCGCGCCTGCAGCTGCTGGCCGCGTTCATGGTCGCCGTGCAGCCGATGGTGGCCTACCTGGCGGGGATCGTGAACCACGACTCGGCGCTGATCGCCTTCTGCACGCTCGCCACGGCGATGATGCTGTTCATCCTGCGCAGTCCCGCCGCGCATGGCTCAGGGGGCGTGGCTGGGCGGCTGTCTGGTGCTGGCGCTGTTCGTCAAGGGCTCGGCGCTGGCCCTGCTGCCGGTGGCCGGCGTGGCCTACCTGGGCCAGTGGCTGGTGCACCGCGACCAGCTGCGCGAGGTGCTGCGCTCCGCGGCCCTGGCCGCCGGCCTGGTGCTGGTGCTGGCCGGCTGGTGGTACATCCGCTCGCGCATCGTCTACGGATCGGCCACCGGCGCTGCGTCCTCGGCCACCACCAGCGAGGGCGGCTTCCCCGGCCTCGGCGACCTGCTCACCTGGACCAAGGAGTGGACCGGCCTGACCTACCGCACCTACTGGTGGCACTACGTCTTCTTCTCCGCGCCCGGCCCGTCGCCGAGCAAGTACATCCCCGCCCTGCTCGGTGCCATCGGCATGCTCGGCCTCGCCTTCCTCGGCGCGCGCCGCTGGCGCACCCTGCTCGACCGCGAGCGGCCGCTGGTGCGCCAGCTCCTGCTGCTGGTGCTGGTGGCCTTCGCCTTCTACCTCCCGTTCCTGTACGTCGACCTGATGCGACGCGCCGACGGGCTCTCGTTCTACGTCAACGGCGGGCGCTACCTGCTGCCGGCCTACGCCGGCGTGGCCGTGCTGTTCCTGGCCGGCGTGCGCGAGCTGGTGGCGCGCGAGGCGCGCGAGCTCGTGTTCTGGGTCGTGGGCCTGGTGGCGCTGGTGTTCGGCACCTTCGTCTACCTCAAGTATTCGCTGTGGTTCTACTTCGGGCGCGAGGGGATCTCGGAGACCTTCCGGCGGCTGACCTACAACCGGCCCGCGTTCGTGACCGAGGGCTTCCTGTGGGTGCTGACCACGCTCCTGGTGGCGGCGCTGGTGGGCTTCGTGGCGTCGGTCTTCCGGATCCGGCGCACGAGCGACGACCTCACCGCGAGCGCCCCGGCGCCGGCCACCAAGCCGTACGCCGGCGTGACCTAGCGCCGCCGTGCGCCTGCTGGCGCTGACTCCCGAGCTGCCCTACTGGCCGGGCGGCAGCGGCGGCTCGGCCCGCCAGTTCCACCTGCTCAGGCGGCTGGTCGAGCTCGGTCACGAGGTAACGGTCGTGGCGCCGGCCACCGCGGCGCAGCGCGAGCACGCCGGGGTGCTCGCAGCGGCCGGAATCGACGCCCGCATCCACCCCCGCCCGGCGTCACGCGTGGCCGAGACCCTGCGTGCGCTGGCCCGCGAGCCGCGCCTGGCCGCGCGCGCACCAGTCTGGCCGGTGTTCGCCTGGCAGGTGTCGGTGTTCTGGCACTACCTGCGTCCGCTGGCCGTGGCCGCGCAGCGCGAGCTCGACCCGGACGTGCTGATGGTCGAGCACGACTACGCGCTGCCCTGGGCCGCCGAGCTGGGCAGCCATGTGCCGGCGGTGGTGACATTCGAGAACCTGAGCTGGCGCTACTACCAGAGCCGCGCGGCCGCGGCCCCCACCCACCTGCGCGCGCTTTACGCACTCGAGGCGCGTCGCTTCGCCCGCTTCGACCGCCGCCATCTAAGCCGTTACGCGCTGGCGATCGCCATGTCCGACGAGGACGCCGGGCCGCTCGCGGCACTGGGCGCGCACCGGGTGGAGACCATTCCCAACGGGGTGGACACGCGCGAGTTGCAGGCGCTCCCGCCCCGCGAGGGGTCGCCCGTGGTGCTGTTCACCGGCACGCTGTCGTATCCGCCGAACTCCGAGGGGATCGCCTGGTTCGTCCGCCACGCCTGGCCCGCGGTGCTCGCGGCCCATCCCGATGCAAGCCTGCGAATCGCGGGCCGCGACGCTGGCCGCGCGGTGCTAGAGCTCGCCGCCAAGCCGGGGGTCGAGGTCGTCGGCCACGTGCCAGACCTACGCCCGGAGTTCGAACGCGCGACCGTGGCGATCGTCCCCATCCTGTCCGGCAGCGGCACCCGGCTCAAGGCTGTCGAGGCGATGGCGAGCGGGCGTGCGATCGTGTCAACGCCGCTGGGCGTGGAGGGCCTTGGGGTCGAGCCGGGGCGGCACGCGCTGGTCGAGCCGGACCCCCCGGCCTTCGCCGCCGCCGTGGCCGAGCTGCTGGCCGACGCGCCGCGGCGCGAGGCGCTGGCCGGCGGGGCGCGCAGGCTGATCGAGCAGCGCTTCGACTGGAGCGCGCTGGGCGGGCGGTTCGCGGCGATGCTCGAGGAGCTGAGCGGCGGTCAGAGTCCGGGCCAGACGTAGTCGTCGGCCACCCGCTCGAGAGCGGCTGCGACCTGGCCCGGGTGCCTACACTGTCGCGCTGTGACCGCCAAGCCGCCGCTCAAGGACCGCCTCACCAGCGTCAGGAGGGTGGCGCTAGAGCGCGTCGGCCTACAGCAGATCGTCGATGAGCCGGCCGATCTCGAGCCGGACTTCTACGAGCTCTACCACCGCTGCGCGCCCTACACGATGACCTCGGTGAGCGGATGTACGCGCTCTGGCACGCGGTCCGGCACCTCGCTCCGCCAGGAGGTGCCGGGGGCCTTCGTCGAATGTGGCGTCTGGCGCGGGGGCTCGTCGATGCTGGCGGCGCTGACATTCGCCCAGGAGCGCGCGCGAAGCCGGGACTTCTTCCTCTACGACACGTTCGAGGGGATGACCGAGCCGACGGAGGCCGACGGCGACGTGGCGCGCTATGAGTGGGAGCGTCACCGCGCGGAGGACCACAACGCGTGGTGCTACAGCCCGCTCGAGGAGGTTCGCGCGAACATGCTCGGCATCGGTCTCCTCGAGCCGGACCTGAACCTGGTCAAGGGGCGGGTGGAGCACGCTCGCCGAGACCGCCCCCGAGCGGTACGCCCTGCTCCGCCTCGACACCGACTGGTACGAGTCGACGCGAATCGAGCTCGAGGGCCTCTATCCGCTGCTCCAGCCGGGCGGCGTCCTCATCGTCGACGACTACGGCGACTGGGAAGGGGCCCGGCGAGCGGTCGACGAGTACATCGACCGGGAGCAGCCACGCTCTTCATGACGCGGGTGGACCCGACCGGTCGCGTCGCCCTGAAGCTGGCCTGAGCCCCGTGTCCGCCCTGACGCTCGGCTTCGTCGGCGGCGTGCCAGCGGTGATGGGCGGCGGCGGGCTCGAGATCCAGATCGCCCAAACCGCGCGGGCGCTCGAGGGGCTCGGGCACCGCGTGGTGCGGCTCGAGTGCGCCGCGGCCGACGACGGGATCGACGTGGTGCACGGGTTCCACGCCGAGCCGGCGCTATGGCACTGGCTGCCGCACTGGACGCGGGAGCGCCCGCCCGCTGGTCGTGTCGCCGGTGCTCCCGGTGCGCCCCGGTGCGGAGGTGGCCCGTCTCTTCGTGGCCACGCGACTCCCAGCGTGGTAGCGACGGCGCGCGTGCGCGCGACGTCATCCGGCCCCACACGGACGCGGTGATCGCCCTCACCGAGTTCGAGCGGCGGCTCCTGGGGCGGGTCTTCGGCGCCCCGCCCGAGCGGACCACCGTCGTCGGCAACGGCGTGCTCCCCGTCCTGGCCGCCCCGCCGCCGAGCGAGGTGGGAGAAGCGCCCTACGTGCCTCCTGCTCGGCAACGTGTCCCGGCGCAAGCGGCAGGCGGACGTGCTCGCCGGCGCTGGCAGGGCTGTCTGTCTCCGACCCGCGCAACGAACCCAAGCCAGCCGGCGGCGATCCGCCGTCACAGCGGATCGCGGGCAGCGTGGCGGTCACCGCCGGCACGCAGCTGATCGCGATGGCAAGCGGCACCGTTCTCGCGATTCTGGTGGTCATCCAGTTCGGCAAGGGCCCCGAAAGTGACGGCGTCTTCGCGGCCTACGGGCTGTACAGCGTGTTGGTCATGCTCGCGCAGAGCGTCCGTGTGACCATGGTCGCCCGGCTGATCGAGGGGGGCGGGCTATGGGCGAACCTCGATCGCCTCGTCGGCGCAATGCTGATGTGCGCCTTCGTGAGCGGCATCGTTCTGGTCGGGCTGAGCGGGCCACTCGTCGACCTCCTGGTGGGAAGCCTTGGCGACGCCGCCACCGGAACGGCGCGCACCGCTTTGATCATCCTCTGGGCGGCGGCTTCCCTCCACCTGGTCGCCGCGATCCTTTCGGCCGCGCTGGGCGCGTTGGGTGATTTCACTACTCCGGGAGTCGCATACGCGAGCGGTGGGATCGCGTCGATCGCGGCGCTTCTTGCCCTCGAGGGAGAGCTCGGCATCGACGCGGTTGCCACGGCGGTGGCGCTGGGATCGGTGCTCATCTTCGGCATCATGGCGGTCCGCCTCCTGGGCGCGGATATCGGACCCATCTTCGAGCTTTGGTCCCCAGCAAGGCCGCCCTCCGCGCGGTCGGACAGGTGCTGCTCGGCGCCCTAGGCCCGCTCCTATGGCAGGTCGGCTACGTGATCACGCTCGCCTTCGCCGGACCAGCTCCCGGCCGGCGACGTCACGCTCTACAGCTACGCGTTCTTCGCGGCCACTCTCATCGTGTCGGTCAGCTCGAGCGCGCCTGGGATCGTGCTCGCCGCGCCGCTCACGCGCACGTGGGACGACGACCCGCGCAGCCTCGAGCCGCACGAGCGGCGAGTCATGCAGGCCGGGCTCGTGTTCATCGTGCCCGCCCTCGCGCTGGGCGCGCTCGTGGGTGACGACGTCGTGGACCTCCTGCTCGGCGGCTCGCTGGGCGAGGGCGACGCCGCCGACCTGGCGCGGACCTTCGTCTGCCTCGCCGGCGTGATGCTGGCGAGCAGCGCGGCAATCGTCCCTGGCCTCGCCGCCTTCGCCCGGGCGGAGTACGGCCGGGTCGCCGGGATCGGCGTACTTGCACTCGTCGTCCACTTGGGTCTGACCGCGGCGCTGTTCGGCGCCGGGCGCATCTGGGTGCTCGCGATCGCGGCCTCCGCCGGCGCCCTCGTCGCGCCGGTTCTCCTCCTCGTCCTGGTGCACGGGCTCCGGGACGGCGCCGGTGTCGCGGGAATGCTCCTCCGCGAGGTCGGGCTGTTCGCGGCGCTCGCCGCGCTCGCGTTCGGCCCGCTCGCGCTCCTCGCCGCCCTGGCCGGCGGCGGCGCGGCGGCCCAGGCGGCGGCCGCGGTCCTCGGCACGGTCGCCTTCGTGGCCGTTCTGCGCCGCTGGTCGCCTTCCGCGTGGGCGCTCGTCGTCAGCCTGCGGCGTACGCCCGCAGACACCGCTCGGCCACCCGCGGCCAGGTGAAGTCCCGGCGGACGTGCTCAGCCGCCGCCGCCGACATGGCCCGCCACCGAGGCCCGTCGTCCAGGAGCGAGCGGATGGCATCCCCGAGCGCGGCGACGTCGTTCGGCGGCACCACGAGCCCGGTCTCCCCTGCGACCACGATCTCGGGCATCGAGCACTGGTCGGTGCACACGACCGGGGTGCCGCACGCCATCGCCTCGAGCAGCGTGAGGCCGAGTAGCTCGGCCTTGGGCGAGTCCGGCCCGTAGCCGTGGTGGACGAGCGACGGCAGCACCGCGAGGCGCGCGCCGCGCAGCGCCGCCACGATCTCCGCGTCCGACGCCGACTCGTGGATGGCCACGTCCTTACCCGCCGCGAGCCGGCGCAGATCGTCCACGTACCCGCGGTCGTAGGGGCGACCGAACAGGTGCAGCGGCGTTCCCGGGTCGATCGCCTCGACGAGGCGGTGGACGCCCTTGTGCGGCATCAGGCGGCCCACGAACACGACGCGCCGCTCGCGTGTCGAAGCGCCGGGGCGGAAGCTGTCCAGATCCACGCCGCCGTAGATGACGGTCGCGCGATCGGCCAGCTCGGGGTAGAAGCTCGCCGAGTAGCGGCTGATCGGGAGGAAGCCGTTCACGAGGCGGCGTACGCCGAGCCGGCGCGCGAGCAGCGGACCGGTGCCGCCGAGGTCGGTAGCGAACACCCCCCGGCCGAGTGCCCGCCCGAGCAGGATCGACAGCCCGGCGGGCAGGCCCTCGATCTGGTGAGCGTGGACGACCGGGGCGTCGGCGAGCTCGAGCGGAAGCAGCTCGGAGTACGGGTTGTCGTCGTCGCGGTGCGGGAACGTGCGCCGCTTCAAGACGTGGATGTCGAGCGGGCCGAAGCGCAGGTGCTCCCGCTCGGGGCCGAACGTGACGAGCCGCGCCGGCACCTCCTGGGCGACCGCGCGGGCGAGCTCGAGGGAGTAGCGCGTGCCGCCGCCCCAGAGCCCTCGGTGGCCGAAGAGCTGCGGCGCCACGTGGACCACCTCGGGGATCATCGCCGCGGCAGGCTAGCCCACGCGGTGGTGGCCACAGTGATCAGCAGCGTAGCCCCGCGGCCGGCGAACCGGACCGTGACCGGGGCCGCGGCGGTGCGGGCCGAGAGCATGCGCGCGGTCGACATCGCCGGGTACCATCGCGCTTCCGTGCACGTGGGCTACAGCCTCCTCACGCTCTTTCCCGGGCGGGTGGGCGGCTCCGAGACGAACGTCGCGGGGCCTGCTTGGCGCAGTTCGCGGGCGGGGAACGGTCCCGAGCGGGTCACCGTGCTCGCCAACCGGCACGTGGCCGCGCGCGTACAGCCGCTACGCCGGCGGCCCGGTGTCGCTCCACCACGTCCGCTCCTACCGGGCCGGGCGACTCGCTCGCCACGCGCGCGCTCGCGATGGGCTTCGCCCGCGGCCGCGCCGCGGCTCGTGCGCGCGCGACGTGCCGCCGCGAGCTCGACCTCGTCCACTACCCGGTCACCGTGCCGATCCCGCGCACGAGCCGGCCCGAGGTGGTCACGCTGTTCGACGTCCAGCACCTCGACATGCCGGAGTTCTTCTCGCGCGTCCGAGCGGCGCTACCGGCGCTGGGCCTACGAGGGCGCCGCCCGCCGCGCCGACGCTCGTGATCACCAGCAGCGCCTACTCGAAGGAGCGGCTCGTGGAGTCGGCCGGCGTGGACCCGAGCCGGGTCGAGGTCGTGCACCTGGGCATCGACCACGAGCTGTTCACGCCCGGGCCGGGAGCGGCGACGAGGCCCGGCTGGAGGGCCTCGGCCTGCCCGAGCGCTTCGTCGTCTACCCGGCCAACCTGTGGCCGCACAAGAACCACGAGCGGCTGGTCGAGGCGCTTCGCCCGCGTGGCAGACCGCGACCTCGCGCTCGTGCTCACCGGCCAGCCTTACGGGCGGCTCGAGCGGGTGATGGACTCGCGCGTCGAGCTGGGATCGCGGAGCGCGTGCTTCACCTCGGCTACGTGCGAGCGCGCCGCGCTGCCCGCGCTCTACCGCGGCGCCGAGGCGATGGTCTTCCCCAGCCTCTACGAGGGCTTCGGCACGCCGCCGCTCGAGGCGATGGCGTGCGGACTGCCCGGTGGCCGCGTCCGAGCGCGCCTCACTCGCCGAGATCTGCGGCGACGCCGCGCTGCTCTTCGATCCGGGCTCGCCGGAGGCGATCGCGGGCGCCATCGAGCCGGTGACGACGGATGGCGAGCTTCGCGCTAGCCTTCGCGCACGCCGGGCTTGAGCGCGGGCGGACGGCTTCAGCTGGGCCGCCGCCGCCGCCCGGCACACGGAGCTGTACGAGCGCGCAGCCGCAACTTTCTCGCCCTGAGAGCGCTTACTGAGCAGGCCTTGGAATCCGACTCCACATACCTCGCCGTAGTCCCGGCATACAACGAGAGCGTCACCGTCGGCGACGTGGTCCGCTCGCTGCACGTGCACGCGCCGCAGTTCGACGTGCTCGTGGTGGACGACGGCTCCACCGACGGCACGGCCGCGATCGCGCGAGTCGGCCGGCGCCCGCGTCGCTGCGCCTGCCGTTCAACCTCGGCATCGGCGGCGCCGTGCAGGCCGGCTTCGACTACGCGCTGGAGAACGGCTACGACTACATGGTCCAGGTCGACGCCGACGGGCAGCACCGTCCCGACCAGCTCGAGCAGCTCCTGGCGGCCATGCGCGAGGACCCGGCCTCGACATCGTCTGCGGCTCGCGCTTTCTCACCGACTCGGGCTACCCCGCGCCGATCAGCCGTCGCACCGGCATCCACATCTTCGCGTTCATCCTGTCGCGCATCGTCGGCCAGCGCGTGAGCGACCCCACGTCGGGCTTCCGGCTCTACAACCGCCGCGGCATCGCGCTGTTCGCGCGCGACTACCCGCACGACTATCCCGAGGTCGAGGCCGTGCTCATGCTCCACCACCACCGCCTGCGGATGCGCGAGGTGCCGGTGGAGATGATGCAGCGCGGCGGCGGGCGTCTCGTCGATCAGCTCGGGCAAGTCGGCCTACTACATGATCAAGGTGCTGCTGGCGATCTTCGTGGGACTCGTGCGCCGGCGGCCGACCGTCGAGCCCGGCGACGCGGCGCCGGTGACCGCGTCGCAGGGGATCTGAGGTGGAGATCGCGCCTCCAGATCGTCGCGATCCTCGGCGCAGCGCGGTGCTCCTGCTGGTCATCCTCGAGCTCGTGCGCCGGCGGCGCCTGCTCGAGCGCTACGCGCTGCTCTGGCTGTTCAGCGTCGCTGGTCCTGCTCGGGCTGGCGGTGTGGAACGACGCCCTGCTCGACGCTCTCGAACGCGATCGGCGTGGCCACCCCGTCCAACGCGCTGTTCCTGATCGCGTTCGGCTTCGTGCTGGTGCTGCTGCTGCACTTCTCGCTCGCGGTGTCGCGTCTGTCGGACCAGACCAAGGTCCTGGCGCAGAAGCTGGCCATACTCGAGGAGCGCCAGCGCCACGACGAGAACCGCTCCGCAGGCCGAGCGCGGCGCCGAGGACGAGCTCGAGTACGCGGCGGTCCGCCGCGCGACTGACCGCTAGTCTGGCGCCGCCATGAGCGAACGCCGCGCCCTCATCACGGGCATCACCGGGCAGGACGGCTCCTACCTCGCCGAGCTGCTGCTCGAGAAGGGCTACGAGGTCCACGGCATGGTCCGGCGCTCGTCCACCGAGACCTTCCAGCGCCTGGCCGGGCTTCCGCGACGACATCACCCTGCACACCGGCGACCTGCTCGACCAGCGCTCGCTCGTGGACGTGCTGCGCGAGTGCGAGCCGCAGGAGATCTACAACCTCGCCGCGATGTCGTTCGTGGCGGCCTCGTGGTACCAGCCTGTCCTGACCGCCGAGTTCACCGGGACGGGAGTCACGCGGATGCTCGAGGCGATGCGCGAGGTCGCCCCGGATGCGCGCTTCTACCAGGCCTCCTCGTCGGAGATGTTCGGGAAGGTGCTGGAGGTGCCCGCAGCGCGAGTCGCACGCCCTTCTACCCGCGCTCCCCGTACGGCGTCGCGAAGTGCTACGGCCACTTCATCACGGTCAACTACCGCGAGTCGTATGACCTTTTTGCCTGCTCAGGGATACTTTTCAACCACGAATGTTTGCACGCCCAGGCTGCCTCTCATGGTGCGCCGCGACGGGGTCCAGTCGGTCAAGACGCCCGCCGATCTCGTCCCGCTTCGCCACAAGGGGCCGAGCGTTCAGACGTTCGCGCCCGAGGGATTGCTGGAGGTGTGGGACGGCGAGGATTGGACGCGCGGTGAGCGCGATCACGGCGACTCGCCGGCGCCGGGCCGATCCCGATCATCGACTGGTGGCCATCGAGGCCCGCGGCGGAATCGTCGAGGCGACCGCTCACCACCGCATGCTGGACGCCGACAGGGCGGAGGTGCGGGCGGACGGCCTCGAGGCCGGCGACCGCGTCGCCCTTGCCGACGAATTTCCGCATCCGCCGGTGTGGACCGTGGTGAGCGAGGAGATGGCCGAGTTCTTGGGCCTGATGGTGGCCGACGGCTGGGTCGCCCGGGATGGAACGACGGTCTGCTTTACCAACAACGACCCCGCGCTCAGACACCGGGTAGCGGGCCTGTGGGCGAGGCTCTTTCTTGGCCGGTCGCAGGAATGGGAAGGCCGCTCCGGGTTCGATCCCGACGCCAAGGTCGGGAAGCTGAACCTGACCGGCGCCTCGGGCGCTCGGGTCTGGCTACGCGAGCAGCTCTACACGAGGACGGCCCACAAGCAGGTCCCCGAGCTAGTGCTCAACGCGGACAGCGAGGTCTGGCACGCCTTCCTTCGCGGCTACTACGCCGGCGACGGGCTCAAGAAGGGCGGCGGGATGTCGGTCAAGACAAACAGCCCGGTCCTCGCCCAGGGCCTGTGCTGGATGTACCACTGGCTCGACCAGCCCGCCTCGGTGTACGTGGAGCGCCGGGCGGGGCGTGCCTATTACCAGCTCAACCTGGCCTCGGCGGTCCGGGTCGGCGCCAAGGGCGCGGCACCTTCGCCGCGACCCGCACGAGATCCGGCGCATCGGCGAGCCGGCCGAGGACTCTGAGTTCGTCTTCGATCTCGAGACCGAGAGCGGTTGCTTCTGTGCGGGCGTCGGCCGTGTGGTGGTGCACAACTCCGAGCGCCGCGGGCTCGAGTTCGTCACCCGCAAGGTCACCCACGGCGCCGCCGCCATCAAGCTCGGCCTCGCCGGAGGAGCTGGCGCTCGGCAACCTCGACGCCGAGCGCGACTGGGGCTACGCCAAGGACTACGTCGAGGCCATGTGGCTGATGCTCCAGCAGGACGAGCCCGAGGACTACGTGATCGCCACCGGCAAGGCGCACAGCGGTGCGCGAGCTCGTGCGAGGTCGCGTTCGAGCACGCCGGGACTCGATCCCGACGAGCACGTGCGGATCGATCCGCGCTTCCTGCGCCCGGCCGAGGTCGAGCACCTGATCGGCGACGCCTCCAAGGCGCGCGAGAAGCTCGGCTGGGAGCCGCGCACCTCGCTTCGAGGAGATGGTCCGGCTGATGGTCGACTCCGACCTCGAGCTGCTCGGCGGCCGGGGTGCCCCAGAAGCAGGCGGGCTAGATGGCAGCGGCGCCCCCGGCGAGTGCGACCTCGCCGTCGTCGGCGGCGGCATCCTCGGCCTGGCGGTGGCGCGCGAGCTGCACGCGCGGCGTCCCGCGGCGCGCGCTCGCCGTGCTCGAGCGCGGCGCCGAGGTCGGCACCGGCCAGACCGGCGCCAACAGCGGCGTGATCCACGCCGGCATCTACTACGCGCCCGGCTCGCTCAAGGCGCGGCTGTGCGTGGCGGGCGCGCGCGCGATGTACGCCTACTGCGAGGAGCACGGCATCGCGCACGAGCGCTGCGGCAAGCTGATCGTGGCCCGCGACGAGTGCGAGCTCGGGCGCCTCGACGAGCTCGAGCGGCGCGGGCGCGAGAACGGGGTGCCCGGGCTGCGCCGGCTTGCGGCGCGAGGAGATCGCCGAGATCGAGCCGCACGCCCGCGGGCGCCGCCGCGCTTCACTCGCCCGAGACCGGGCATCGTCGACTTCGCCGCGGTGGCGCGCTCGCTCGCCGCCGAGCCTCGAGCGACGACGGCGCGCCGGTGGTCACGCGCTGCGCGGTCGAAGGCGTCGATCAGCGCGGCGGGCGCATCGTCCTGCGCCACGCGCAGCGGCGAGACCGCGCGCGCGCTTCGCGGTCTTCTGCGCGGGCGCCGCCTCGGACCGGCTCGCCGTGGCGGCGGGCGCTCGCCGCGGACCCGCGCATCGTGCCCGTTCCGCGGCGCCTACCTCTACCTCAAGCCCGGCCAAGCGCGAGCTGGTGCGCGGGCATGATCTACCCGGTGCCCGACCCCTCGCTGCCCGTTCCTCGGCGTGCACCTGACGCCGCCACATCGACGGCGAGCGTCTCGCTCGGCCCGAGCGCGCTGCTGTGGCCGCGCGGCGCCCGCGAGCTGACCTGGCCGGGCACCTGGCGCATGGCGCGCGCGCTGGTGGCGCACCGGGCGTGACGCGAGATCCGCCACGCCGCCAGCAAGCGCTCCTTCGCCGCCGCGGCCGCGCGACTACGTGCCCGAGATCGGCCCGGGCGACTTCGACGGCGGCTTCTCGGGCGTGCGCGCACAGGCGCTCGGTCGCGACGGCGCGCTCGTGGACGACTTCGTCGTGTCGGAGACCGAGCGCGCGCTGCACGTGCGCAACGCGCCGTCGCCGGCCGCCACCTCGTCGCTCGCCCTCGCCGGGCTGATCGCGCGACCGCGTCGATAGCCTCGCGCCCGAATGAAGCGCCTGGAGACACGCCTCGAGGGCCCGTCCTGCTCGAGCCCACCGTGCACGGCGACTCGCGCGGCTTCTTCCTCGAGACCTTCCGGGCGAGCAGCGCTCGCCGAGCTCGGCATCGACGAGCGAGTTCGTCCAGGACAACCACTCGCGCTCGGGACGCGGGGTGCTGCGCGGCATGCACTTCCAGCCCGGCAGGCCAAGCTCGTGCGCTGCGCGCGCGGAGCGATCCTCGACGTGATCGTGGACATCCGGCCCGGCTCGCCGAGCTTCGGCCACTGGGAGGGCTTCGCGCTCGACGACGAGAGCCACCGCCAGCTCTACGTCCCGGACGGCTTCGCGCACGGCTTCTGCGTGCTGTCCGAGGTCGGCGGACGTGGTCTACAAGGTGCTCGACCTACTACGACCCCGCTGCGCGAGTCGGGCTTTCGCTTCGACGACCCCGACGTCGGCATCGAGTGGCCGGACGACGTCGAGCTCGAGGTCTCCGAGCGCGACCGCGAGGCGCCGCTCCTGCGCGAGCTCAGCCTCGCCTGAGGAAGCTCGCGCACGAACACGCGCTCGGCCGGCTCGAGCACCAGCGCCGTAGAACGCGACCCAGTAGCGCGAGCGACGCCCGCGACGGCGAGCGCCATCACGACGATCAGCGGTGTCGGGGTCGAGCGCGATGCGCGCCGCCACGAGCGCGAGCGGCAAGCGCCGCGCCGAGCGCGTAGCGCCGGGAGGTACGCCGCGCGCCAGGATCTGGCGCAGCGGCACGCCGGCGCGTCCAGGCCCAGCCGCAGCAGGAACGGGAACGCGAGGAAGAACGGGATCGCCGTGCCGAGCGCCGGGCCCTCGAGCCCCAGCTCGGGCGTGAGCACGAGCGACAGCACCAGGTTGGCCAGCGCCGCCACGACCATGATCCGCGCCAGCTCGCGCGCCCGCCCGGCGCCGACGAGGAACCCCGGCGTGACGACCAGCCCGCCGTAGAGGAGCCAGTAGGAGACGAGGATCGCCAGCGCGGCGCCGCCGTCGCGCGTAGCGATCGCCGAGCCAGACGTCGAGGATCGGCTCGGCCAGCACGATCAGGGTCACGCAGACCGGCACGAACAGCGCGAGCGTGTAGCGCGTGCCGCGCACGGCCAGCTCGCGCAGGCGGCGCTCGTCGCCGGTGGCGACGTAGCGCGAGGCCGTCGGGCACCACCGGCACGGCGAGCGCGCCGCCCAGCGCGTAGAGCAGGTTGTGCGCGCGCACGGGCCCCTCGTACAGGCCGACCGCGGCCGGTGACCGGTAGGCGCCCAGGATCAGCCGGCCCGAGGCGTACATGGCCAGGTTCGAGAGCTCGACCACGAGCAGCCAGCCCGCCGTCGGCACGATCGCCATCGACGCGCGGCCGCGTCACGCCCGAGCCGGCCGAGTCGCAGCTCAGGCGCCGCGCGCGGCGCGCCACGAGCGCGGACAGGGTGCCGCTGAACAGCGGGATCGCGCCGCTCGCGGCGATCAGCGCGCCGAGGCCCGCGCCCGCGAGGATCAGCGCGAGCATCATCGCCGAGGTAGAGCGCCACGGCGACGATCTCGGTGCCGCGCGGCGCGCACGAACTCGCGCTCGGCCCGCAGCGCGTCGAGGTAGACCGTGGCGGCGATCCCGACCGCGGTCAGCAGGCCGAGGCCGAGCGCCGCCGATCCGGGCGTCGCGCGCGAGGTCGCCCTCGAGGATCAACGCGGCGATCGCGAGCGCCGCCGCGGCGATCAGCAGGCCCGTGCGCCAGCCCCACCACGACGTAGAGCGCCGCCGCGGCGGAGAACATCCGCGCGCGCTCGCCGGGCTCCACGGCGCCCGCCATCGCCCGCACCGCCGAGGCGGCCACGCTGTTTCGCAGCACCAGCAGGTAGCCGGCCAGCGAGGCCACCAGCCCGTACGCGCCCAGCTCGGCGACCGACAGCCGCCGGGCCAGCACCGTCACGATCACGAGCAGCACGAGCAGGCCGCTGGCCTGGGCGACCTGCTGCAGGAGCGCCCCGGACGCGAGCAGGCGAGCCTCGCCGGGCCCCGGCGCACCCTCCTCGGACTGCGCAACCCCGGCGGGACGCACGGGTTGGACCATACGCGAGGGCTCGGCGCCCCCGGATCTCCGGCTACGCTCCTGCGCCGACGATGCAACCTACCCCCCAGCCCGCGGCCAGCACGTCCTCGTCCGACGGTCGGCCGGCGGCGTGCGCACGCGCGACCTGCTCGGCGTGCCGGTCGCGATGATCGACTACGACGCGGCGCGATCGGACGTCATGGACAGGCTGGTGGACACGCGCGAGCGCGGCTACGTCTGCGCCGCTCCGGTGCACGCGCTGATGGAGGCCCAGCGACGACCCCGAGATGCTCGCCGCGCTGCGCGGCTCGACGCTCGTGGTGCCCGACGGCATGCCGCTCGTCTGGGCCGCGAACCTGCTCGGCGAGAAGCTGGCGCGACCGCGTCTACGGGCCCGAGCTGATGCTGCGCTACAGCGACCGCTGCGCCGAGCGCGGCCACCGCGTCTGGCTGTACGGCGGTCGCGACCAGGGCTCGCTCGTCCAGCTGGCGCTGTCGATGCGCCGCCGCCACCCCGGCATCCAGATCGTCGGCGGCTACTCGCCTCCGTTCCGGCCGCTCACCGCGGAGGAGGAGGAGCGCGATCGCCGACGCAGATCAACGAGGCGCAGCCCGGACGTGCTCTGGGTCGGCATCGGCGTGCCCAAGCAGGAGAAGTGGATGGCGCGCATGCGCGACCGGCTCGACGTGCCGGTGATGTGCGGCGTGGGCGCCGCCTTCGACTTCCACGCCGGCCGCATCTCGATGGCGCCGCGCTGGATGCAGGAGCGCGGCCTCGAGTGGATCTACCGGATCGGCGCAGGAGCCGCGCCGGCTGCTGCCGCGCTACCTGCTACACCAACCCGCGCTTCGTGGTCGGCGTTCGCGCGCCAGTACCTGGCCGAGCGCGCGCCGCTCCGTAACTGCGGCATGCCGAGCGTCGCCGTCGTCGGCCTCGGCCGCGTGGGCCTGCCGCTCGCCCTCTCGCTTCGCCGACCGCGGGCTCGACGTGATCGGCGTCGAGCGCGAGCCCGCCGTCCTCGAGCAGATCGCCGCCGGCCACATGCCCTTCCACGAGACCGGCACCCAGGAGCTGCTCGAGCGCGTGCTCGCCGGCGGGCGCTTCGAGCGCACGCGCACGCGTCGCAGGACGCCGCGCGGGCGGACCACATCGTGCTCACGCTCGGCACGCCCGTCGCACGTCCACATCGAGATCGACATGTCGCAGATCCGCGGCGTGATCGACGACCTGCTGCCGGTGCTGCGCGAGGGCCACTCGCTGATCCTGCGCTCCACGGTCGCGCCCGGCACGACCGAGTGGGTGGCCGGCTACATCGAGCAGCGGCGCGGCTTCCGGGTCGGCGAGGACCTGTTCGTCGCGCACGTGCCCGAGCGGATCGCCGAGAACCACTTCCTCGAGGAGATCGCGACGCTGCCCTGCATCGTCGGCGGCGTCGGCGAGGGCTCGGGCGCGCGGGCGGCCGAGCTGTTCGAGGTGTTCGGCACCGAGATCGTCCAGACCACGCCGGTGCAGGCCGAGCTGGCGAAGATCTGGACCAACATCCTGCGCTACACGCAGTTCGCCCTGCCCAACCTCCTGATGATGGAGTGCGAGCAGTACGGCGCGAACGTGTTCGAGGTGATCGACCTGATCAACCACGACTACCCGCGCGGCGGGATCGGCCGCGCCCGGGCTTCACCGCCGGCGCCTGCCTGCGCAAGGACTTCACCTTCTCCGAGGAGCGCTCGAGCGCGCCCGGGCATGCTGCTCGCCGTCTCGCGCGTGCACGAGACCGTGCCGCTGTTCCTCGTCAAGGGCCTCAAGGCGCGCCTGGGCGGCTCGCTGCGCGACCGCAAGGTCGCCGTGCTCGGCCTCACCTTCAAGCGCGACTCCGACGACGTGCGCGACTCGCTCTCCTACAAGCTCGTGCGCCTGCTCGAGCGCGAGCTGGCCCACGTGGCGCGCCACGACCCGCACGTGCCCGGCCGAGTCCGAGCCGCTCGAGGCCGCGCTCGAGGGCGCCGACGCCGTGGTGGTGGCCACCAACCACTCGAGCTTCGAGGACCTGCTCGAGCCGGCTGCCCGACGGCGTGCTGCTGGTCGATCCCTGGAACGTGACCGGCTCGGGCCGCGTGTTCGGCAGGGTGCGCGAGCGCGCGGCGGTCGAGCCGACTTGAGCCGCGTGCTCGTCACGGGCGGCGCCGGCACGATCGGCGCGGCGGTGGTGCGCCGGCTGGTGCGCGACCCGCGACTGGGAGGTGCGCGTGTCCGACCAGCGCGAGGCGCCCGGCTGGATGCGCGAGGCCTGCGAGGTGCACACCGGCGACCTGCTCGACCTCGCCGAGGCGCGCGCGGCCGTCGGCGGCTGCACGCACGTGATCCACCTCGCGGCGATCGTCGGCGGCATCGCGAACTTCCACAAGCTGCCGCACACGCTGCTCGAGGTGAACAACGGCCTCTACAACGCCGTCTTCCGCGCGGCGCTCGACGAGCGCGTCGAGCGGCTCGTGTACGTGTCGTCCTCGATGGTGTTCGAGCGCGCGACCGAGTTCCCGACCACCGAGGAGCACCTGCTCGACTGCCCGGCGCCGCGCTCGGCCTACGGCTTCTCGAAGCTCGCCGGCGAGGTCTACTGCCGGGCGCTGCACGACGAGCACGGCCTGCCCTACACGATCTGCCGCCCGTTCAACGCCTACGGCCCGGGCGAGCTGCCCGACGACGAGCCCGGGCATCGCGCACATGGTCCCCGACCTGATCCGCAAGGTGCTGGCGGGCCAGCGGCCGCTGCCGATCTTCGGCTCGGGCGAGCAGACGCGCACGCTCACGCACGTGGACGACATCGCCGACGGGATCGTCACCGCGATGGCCACCCGGCGGGCGAGAACGAGGACTTCAACGTCTCGGCCTCCGAGGAGCTCACGGTGGCCGAGATCGCGCGCGTGATCTGGGAGGCCTGCGGCGAGGACCCGGCCGAGTTCGAGCTCGAGCACCTGCCGAGCTTCGAGGTCGACGTGCAGCGCCGCTGGCCCTCGGTCGAGAAGGCGCGAGCGGCTGCTCGGCTGGGAGGCGCGGATCGACCTGCGCGACGGGATCGCCGGCACGGTGCGAGTGGCTGCGCGAGCGCGAGCTCGCCGCTCGCGGCGGGTGAGCGGGCGCGCGTTCGTCACCGGCGGCGGGCGGCTTCGCCGGGCGCCACCTGCTCGCCCTGCTGCCCGACGCGGTGGCGCCCGGCGCGCGACGAGCTCGACCTGCTCGACGCCGGCGGCGGTGCGCGACGCGCTGCGCCGCGCCGCGCCCGCGACGGTCTTCCACCTGGCCGCGCTCGCGTCGGTGGCGCGCTCGTGGGAGCGACCCCGCGGCGACGCTCACCGCGAACCTCGCCATGACCGTCGAACCTGCTCGAGGCGGTGCGCCTCGAGGCGCCGCGACGCGGCCGTGGTGCTGGTCGGCTCGGGCGAGGTCTACGGCCCGCCGGAGCGCCTGCCGGTGGACGAGGACGCCGCCGCTGCGCCCCCAGAACCCCTACGCCGTGTCGAAGGCGGCCGTGCGACCTGCTCGGCGGCCAGTACGCCGACGCCCTCGGCCTGCGCGTGGTGCGCGTGCGCGCCGTTCAACCACGCCGGGCCGGGCCAGCGCGACGACTACGTGGTCGGGACGCTCACGCGCCAGGTGGCGGAGGCCGAGGCGGCCGGCGCCGAGGAGTGCGTGCTTCGCACCGGCAACCCCGACTCGGCGCGCGACTTCACGGACGTGCGCGACGTCGTGCGCGCCTACGTCGCCGCCGCCGGCGCTCGAGCCCGGACGCCTACAACGTCTGCGAGCGGGCGGGCGGTGAGCGTGCGCGAGCTGATCGAGCTGGTGCGCGACGGCGGCACGCATGCCGGTGCGCCACGAGGTCGACCCGGAGCGCGTGCGCGCCCACGACGTGCCCGAGGTGCGCGGCTCGGCCGAGCGGCTGCGGGCCGCCACCGGCTGGGCGCCGCGAGATCCCGCTCGAGCAGACGGTGGCGGACGCGCTCGAGGCATGGCGGCAACGCATGAGGATGGCGGTGGTGATCGTCACGCACAACAGCGCCGATCACATCGGCGCGACGCTGCGGGCGCTCGCCGCACAGCTCGAGCAAGGCGACGAGCTGGTCGTGGTCGACAACGCGTCGAGCGACGCACACGCGCGACGCCGTTCGCTCAGCGGCGACACCGGCCCTGCTGCTGGAGCAGCCGGGCAACCTGCGGCTTCGCCGCAGGTTGCAACGCCGGGGCGGCCGCGTCATCCGCTCCGCTGCTCCTGTTCCTGAACCCGGACGCCGAGCCTGCGCCCGACTGCCTCGACGAGCTGCGCGCGATCGCTCGCGAGCGCCCGGGTGGGGCGCGTGGCAGGCGCTCGTGACGATGGACTCCGGCGCGACCGATCAACACGGCGGGCAACGTCAGCCACTTCCTCGGAATCGGTTGGGCGGGCCGCTGCGGGCGCCCGATCTCCGAAGCCCCGGTGAAGCCGCGGGAGGTCGCCTTCGCGTCCGGCGCGGCGCTGGTCGTGCGGCGCGAGCGCCTGGGAGACGGTCGGGGGCTTCGACGAGCGCTACTTCATGTACTGCGAGGACCTCGATCTGTGCCTGCGGCTGTGGCTGACCGGCCGAGCGGTCGGGGTTGCTCCCGGCGCTCGGGTCGAGCACGACTACGACTTCCACAAGGGCGCGCGCAAGTGGTTGCTGCTCGAGCGCAACCGCTGGTGGACAGTGCTCGGCGACTACCCGGCCGCGCTGCTGGCGCTGCTCGCGCCGGCGCTGCTCGCCGCCGAGCTCGGGCTGCTTGTGGTGGCCGCCCGCGACGGCTGGCTCGGCTCCAAGCTCCGCTCCCAGGCCGCGGTGCTGCGCGAGCTCCCGCAGATCCTGGCGCGCCGCAGGCGCAGTACAAGCCACGCGCGTCGATCAGACGTTCCCCGCTTCGCCGCGCTGCTCTCCGCCGAGCTCGACAACCCCAACCTCGGCCCGGTCGCGCAGGTCGCCCCGTTGGTCGCCGCTGCAGCGCTTCTACTGGGCCACGGTGTTGCGGCTGCTCGGGCCGCCCAAGCGCTCGTAGAGCGCCATCAGGTCGCGGGTGTAGCGCTCCTCGCGAGTGGCGCTCGCGCGCCCGGGCGAGCAGCGCCTCGCCCTCGGTCGCCGCGGCGCGCGGGGTCATCCCACAGGGCCCGCAGCCGCTCGGCGAGCGCGTCGGCGTCGTCGGGCGGCACGCAGCGCTCGGTCCCGATCAGCTCGGGCAAGCCGCCCATTCGCGGTCGCGACCACGGGCACGCCCGCGCGCCATCGCCTCGAGCAGCCGCGTAGGGCGAGAACTCGTGGTAGCGCGACGGCATGACGAGCGCTCGCGGCGCCCGGCGCAGCAGCTCGGCGAGCCGCTCGCGCCCGACGCGGCCGAGCAGCTCGACCGGCGCACCGAGGCGCGGCCGACCTGGCCCGCGAGCGCCGCCGCGGCCGGCCCTTCGCCCGCGACCTTCAGCGCCACGCCCGCAGCCGCGGCGGCCTCGATCGCGACGTCGAGGCCCTTCTCCTCGCGAGAGCCGCGAGGCCGCCAGCACGTAGCCGCCCTCGGATGCGCGCGGAGCGCTCGGCGAACGCCTCGGCCGGGAGGTAGTGCGCCAGCGCCTCGAGCCGCTCGGCCGGCACGCCCAGGCGCGCGAGCTGCCCGGCGGCGTAGCGGCTCGGCGCCACGAAGCGGTCGACGGCGTCGAAGCACCGCCGGCTGGTGAAGCGCCAGCGCCGCGGCGTAGACGGCCGCCTCGGGCAGCGAGCCGCGGCAGTTGAGCACGAGGCCGGGCAGCGTGAGGCGGTGGTGGCAGCGAAAGCAGGGCCCGCCGTCGCGCGCGGCGACGCCGATCGCGCAGAAGAGACGCACGTTGTGCAGGTGCAGCACCACGCGCGCTCCAGCCGCGCGGGCGGCAGCGAGGCCGCGCGGGCCGACCAGCGGCAGCATGTTGTGCACGTGGACGACGTCGGCGCCTCAGGCCCGTCGACGGCGGCGGCGATGTCGTCCTCGTCGCGGCCGCCGCGCAGCAGCGCCCGCGCGGCGCCGGCGCGGCTCGCCTCGCTCGAGAGGCGCTCGAGCAGCGAGTGCTCGACACCCGGCCCGGCGCAGCGCGCCGCAGCTGCAGCTCCACCGACGCGCTCCTCCCCGCCCTCGATCCGGTAGCGGTTGTGGACGACGAGGACGCGCATCGCCGGGGCTACGCTATCCGGCCGATGGACGCGCCCGCGGTTACGGTCGTGGTCCCCACGCGCGGCCGGGCGGCGTACCTCGAGGTGACGCTCGATTCGCTGCTTCGCCAGCGCACCGGGACCGCCTATGAGTTGCTCGTCGTCGACGACGGGTCGACTGACGGCACCCGCGAGATCGCGCGCGCGCCACGACGTGCGCTGCGTCAGCCACGAGCCTGCCGCGCAGCCTGAACGCGGCACGCAACACCGGCGTGCGCGAGGCACACGCCGCGCTGATCGCCTTCGTCGACGATGACGTGCTCGTCCCGCCCGAGTGGCTCGAGGCGCTCGTGCGAGGCGTCGAGGCACACCCCGAGGCGGAGGCCTTCGGCGGACCGATTCGGCCGCGCTTCGAGGGCCGCGGGCCGCGCGGCTGCGGGCGAGAGGACCCGCCGATCACCTCGCTCGATCTCGGGCCCTGAGGATCGCGAGGCCGAGATGGTCTGGGGAGCGAACTTCGCCGTGCGCCGCTCGGCCGTCGAGCGGATCGGGCCCGTTCGACGAGCGAATCGTGCGGCCTCACGGCGACGAGGAGGAGTGGCTCGAGCGCCTGCGCGCGGCCGGCGGGCGGATCGACTACCTCGCCGGCGCCGGGCTCGACCACCGCCGCACCGCCGAGGACGCGCGCCTGCGACCGCCTGGCCCGCGCCGCCTACGCTCCGCGGGCAGGCGGCACGCGCCAGCGACCGCCGCCGCGGGCGCGCGCCCGGCCTCGCTGCCGAGCTGCGCGTGCTGGTGGGCTGCGGCTGGCACACGCGTGCGGCGCGCCTGCCCGCAGGGGATCGTGATGGGCGCGCACTCCGCCGGGCGCGTGATGGAGACGCTGCGGCCCAGACGGCGCGCGAGGACCCGGAGCCAAGCCACGACTTCCTGTCGGGCGACGCAGGCGACGTCACCCACCCCTGGCGCCGGCCAAGCGAACACTCGGAGAGCTGGGCTACGACGTCGCTCGACCGGGTCACCGCTGACGCGCGCGACGGATGGACCGCCTGGCCGCCGCCCAGCCGCCGCGCCGCGTGCTCGTGATCGGCGATCTATCGGCCGGGGTCGCTCCTGCCGCAGGCACTCGGCAGCCTGCACTCGCGAGCGCCACTCGGTGCGATTCGCCCTGGGCGCCGTCGGCGAGCCCGACCCGCTGCTCGCCGAGCACACGGTCGCCGTCCGGGCTCGGCGGCGGCAAGTTCGAGAACCTCAACCACGTGCTGGCAGCCGTGCGAGAGCTCGGACTTCGACTGGCTGCTCGTGGTCGACGACGACCTGCGCCTGCGAGCCGCGCTTCCTCGACCGCTTCGTCGCTCTCTGCGAGCGCTTCGAGCTCGACCTGGCGCAGCCCGCGCAGACGCTGCGCTCGCACTCGGCCTGGAAGGCCACGCGGCGGCGGCCGCTGTCGCTCGTGCGCGAGACGCGCTTCGTCGAGATCGGCCCGCTCACCGCCTTCGCGCCGCGCCGTTGCCGCCGAGCTGCTGCCGTTCCCCGAGCTGCGCTTCGGCTGGGGGCTCGACCTGCACTGGTCGGCGCTGGCGGCCGCAGCGCGGCTGGCGCCTCGGGGTGGTCGACGTGCTCGCCGGTGCGCCACGAGTCGCAGATCGTTGCCAGCGGCTACGCCCGCGACGACGCGATCGAGGAGGCCGCCAGCTTCCTGGCCGACCGCCCCTACCTGCCGGGCGCGCGCGCCGGCGACACGCTGGCCGTGCACCGGCGCGCCTGATGCGCCTGCTGTTCGTGTGCCCCGACATGCGCACCGGCGGCGCGGAGCGCCACTGGGCCACGCTGCATCCCGCTGCTCGCCGCGCGCGGGGCAGAGGTCGGGGCTGGTGTGCCTGTCCGGCGAGGGGCCGCTGTTCGGCGCGCTCACGCGGCGCCGGCGTGCCGGCGGTCTGCCTGCACATGCGCGGGCGCGCGGATCCGCGCGGCTGGCGGCGCGCGCTCGGCTACTCGCGCCCGCGACCGGACGCGGTCGTCTCGCGCGGCGTGAGCGGGCTGCTGGCAGGCGAGGCGATCGCGCGGCGCGCGCGGCGCGCCGCACGTGGTCAACGAGCACACGCCGCTCACCGCCGACGGCGAGCTGCTCGCGATGCGGCCCGCACCAGCGCCGCCTGACGCGCCTGGTGGCGCCGCGCGTGGACGGCGTGATCGCGGTGGCGCGGCGCCAGGTCGAGCCGCTCGCCCGGCTCGGCTACCGCGCGCGAGCGGATCGAGGTGATCGCCAACGGGGTCGCGCCGGCCGCCGAGCGACCCGCCGCGCGCGCTGCGGCTAGCCGGGCGAGGACGAGTTCGGCGTGCTGTGCGTGGCGCGCATGCAGCCGGAGAAGCGAGTCGATCTGTTCGTGCGCGGCGATCGCCGCGGCGCGGCGCCTCGCAGCCCGGCATCCGCGGCTTCGTGGCCGGCGACGGGACGCGAGCGGGCACGCGTCGAGGCGCTGGTCGGAGGGCAGCGGGGTGGCGCTGCTCGGCGATCGCGCGCGACGTCCCGGCCCTGCTCGCCGGCGCGGACGCACTCTGCGCTCACGAGCGAGGCCGAGGCGCTGCCGATCAGCATCCTCGAGGCGATGGCGCTCGGCGTGCCCGTGATCGCGCCCGATCTCGGCGGCACCTCGGACGCCGTTGTGCACGGCGAGACCGGCGCTGCTCGTTGCGCCCGGCGACGCCGGCGCGATCGAGCGGGCGCTGCTCGAGCTGGCGGCGCGATCCGGAGCGGGCGCGGCGGCTGGGCGCGGCCGGGCGCGCGCGCCAGCGCGAGCTCTTCAGCGCGCGACGGCGATGGCGGACGCCTATCTCGCCTCGCTCGAGAGGACGCGGCCCGTGGCCGCTAGCGCTCCGGCCGCCGGAGATCCTGCTGCTCTCGCTCGCCACCACACTCGGCTGGCGCGTGGCCGACTCGATCTTCGTCGAGCAGCTCGAGCGAGCGGGCGCGAGCACCGTGGCCGTGTCGGTGCGCATGGGCGCCAGCGCCCGGCTGCGTCGCGCCTACCCGGTCACCGACGTGGTCGAGGCGGTCGCCGCCCGGCGCGCGCTGCGCGGCGCGCCGTGCGCCGTCACCGACCGCGCGCCGTTGTGATCTCCACGACGACCGCGGCGATGCTGGCGGACACGGACGGCCTGCCCTTCGCTGTCCGCCTCGACGCCCCCGCCGCCCTCAACCGCCCGGGCATCCAGAACGCCGGGCTGCACGCGCTGGAGCGCCGTGCGCTCGGACATGCCCGGCTCGCGCTGCCGTGGAGCCGGGCCGCCCGCGCGGCCCTGCCTCCCGGGCTCGGCGCCGGCGGTCGTGGTGCCGCCGCCCGTCGAGCGCTCGGGCGATCTGCCCTGGAGGCGCGACCCCGTCGCCGTGGCCTACACGCCGGACGTGAAGGCCAAGGGGCTCGACATCGTCTGCGCGGCCTGGGCGGCTGCGCGGATTCCGGACGCGCGCCTGCGCGTGTTCGGAGTGGAGCGCGAGCCGGCGCTCGCACACCTCGCCCGCACCGGCACGCCTGTCCCCGAGAACGCCGAGTTCCTCGGGAAGCGTCCCGCCGCGCGAGTTTCGCGCGGCACTGCGCGGGGCGCGGGCCTACGTGGGCGGCGCACGCTGGGAGGACTTCGGCCAGGCGCCGCTCGAGGCGCTCGCCGACGGCGCCCTGGTCGCGACCGTTCCCTCCGGCGGGCCCTTCGAGGCGCTCGGCCTGGCGCGCGAGCTCGCCCCGGCTCTCGTGGCGCCCTCGACTCGAGCCGGGCGGCCTGGCCGGCGCGCTGCGCGCCGCCTTCTCGATGCACGAGGACGACGCCCACACCTACCGCGAGCGGGCCGCGGCCATGCTCGAGCCCTACCGCCCGGAGACGATCCAGCGGGTCGTGGCGGACAAGGTCGTGCCGGCCCTGCTGCGCTGGCTCAGCCGCGCCGCGCGAGGCGCCCAGCACCGCGCGCTCCCACGCCTCAGCGTCGGCCTCCAGCGGATGGCGCGCGCTGACCTCCAGGCTGGTCGCGGCCAGGCGTCCGCGCAGCTCTGAGTCGCGCACCAGCCGGGCCAGCGCATCCGCGATCCCGGCGGGGTCGCGCGGGTCGACGAGCAGGGCGTTCTCGCCCTCGACCGCGACGTCCCCGGCCGCACCCGCGCGCCGGGTGCAGAGCAGCGCCAGGCCGGCCGCGGCTCCCTCGCGCATCGTCGCGCCAAAGGGCTCGTAGGTGCTCACGAGCGCCAGCACGTCGGCCTGGGCGTAGAGCGCCGGCAGCTCGTCGGGCGGCACGTAGCCGACCATCCGCACGGCCGCGCCGGAGCGCTCGGCCGCGGCGCTCAGCCGGGCCTCCAGCGGCCCCGAGCCGGCAACCATGAGCTCCGCCTCGCCGTCGGCGAAGCCCGCGGCGGCAAACGCGTCGATCAGCGTCTCGATGTTCTTGTCCGGCACGAGCCGGCCGACGCACAGCACCCGGATCGGTCCCGGCGCCCGCTCGCCGTTCGCCCGCTCCAGGAACGGCTCGAGGTCGGCGCTCTGCAGCGCGACCTCGACCACGGCCGGATCGACTCCGATGCGCTCCGCAGGCGCTCGCGCCCCTGCGAGCTCGCGACCACGAAGCCGTCGACCCGCGGCGCCAGGGCGCGGTGCACGCGAAGTTGCAGCGGCGACAGCTCGGAATCGCTCCAGGGCGTGAGCTCGCTGAAGACCACGAGCGGCAGGCCACGCCGGCGACACCACGCAAGCGCGCGCCAGGTCGACGGCCCGAACTCCGAGCTCACCACGCAGCTCGGGACGCGTCCGCGCGAGCGCGCCGCCGAGGCCGCGGGGCACCATGAGCGGCGAGCGGCCGGGGCGCGGTCGCTGCCGCGCGCGGAGCGTCTCGTGCGAGTAGGCGCCACCGGCGGTGAACCAGTCCGCGCGCATGTCCCAGCCCGGCTGGGCGCCGGCCAGGTAGATCACGCGCGGGGCTATACGCCCTCGCTCGGCGAGCCGGGTCGAAGAGCGGCTCCCGGTAGGGCACGGGAACCGGCGGGAGGATTGCGCACGGCACCGGCACACCGCAACTTTGCCCTACAGGCCGGGTAGCAAGCGTTTAGCGATGCACCTCCCCCGGGGACACATAACCGCTGTGGGAGGGTGTAGTCGGGTTACCGGAACCCCTGCTAGCCTGCGCGACGCGGTATCGGA
The DNA here is from genome assembly GCA_963762265.1 of uncultured Thermoleophilaceae bacterium. Classification (GTDB taxonomy): domain Bacteria; phylum Actinomycetota; class Thermoleophilia; order Solirubrobacterales; family Thermoleophilaceae; genus JACVRW01. The sequence goes on from CAVXKC010000004.1 coordinate 146,699, forward strand.
GGTGCCGGTCCTCTCTCCGCCAACCGCCTTCCCTTCCCAGTTCCGCTCGCCCCCGAGGAGGGAATCCGCCGAGTGACCCGAGTCGTACGAAACCTTCTCTTGCTGGCCGTGCTCGGCGCTTTCGCGCTGCCCGCATCGGCCCAGGCGGACCCGGTCTCCGACTGCAACAACGACGGCAAGCTCGACCAGACCTACACGAACGAGCAGCTAAAGCGGGCCCTCGACAACATCCCGAGCGACGTCGACGAGTACACCAACTGCCGCGAGCTGATCGGGGCCGCCATCACGAGCGGATCCGACAAGGGGGAGAACCGCCCGGGCAGCGGCGCGTCCGCAAGCAGCAACAGTGGTGACAAGGGTGGTGCCAGCCCCTCCGAGCAGGAGGCAAGCGCGAAGGACAACGCCGAGCTGGAGGCGATCACCAGCGACGGCGACGACTCTGCCCCGAGCGTGCACCTCGACGGCGAGGAGGTCGAGCCGGGCTCAGACGGCCTGTTCGACCTCGCCAGCGCCAGCAACGACGTACCCGTGCCGTTGCTCGTTGCGCTGATAGCGATCGCCGTGCTCGCGATCCTGGGCGGGCTGGTGGTGCTCCGCGAGCGCGTCCCCGCGCTGGCGCGCATTCCGCTCCTGTCCAAGATTCCGCGTGTTTCGTTCCCCCGATTCCGGCGCTGACCTCAGCGCGCCGGGCCGGCGTGCGCTCCTGACCAACGACCGGGACGCGGTCGCCGCGACCCTCGTCCTCGGGGCGATCCTGGCGGGCTTTGCGTTCGGCGCGGCGGGCGGCACCGAGCTCACGCGCACTACGGTCGTCGAGATCCTGATGGTGCTGGTGGGCGGTTCGGTCGTGGCCGCCGCCGTCGTCTGGGGCGCTCGCGGGCCGCTCTACGGAGCGACCGCGTTGCTCGCCTTCGTGCTGCTGGCGTTCATCACCGCCGTGTCGGTGGTGTGGGCCATCGTGCCCGAGCTGGCCTACATCGAAGCGGGGCGCACACTCGCCTACCTCGGGGTCTTCGCCGCTGGAGTGGCGGGCGCGCGGCTGGCCCCGAATGCCGGGCCCGCCGTCATCAAGGGGATCCTGCTCGCCGCCATGGCGGCCGTGACGTACGCGCTCCTGGCCCGAGTCTGGCCCGCGTCACTGGGAGAAATGGAGATCTCGAATCGGATCGGCCAGCCGTTCGAGTACTGGAACGCGGTGGGCACCACCGCGGCGCTCGCCATCCCCGGCCTCCTGTGGCTGGGGACGCGCCGGGGCGGGGCGCTCTGGGGCCGGGCGCTGGCCTATCCGGGCATGGGCGCGGCGATCCTGGCGATCCTGCTGACCCAGTCGCGCGGGGCGCTGGCCGCGGCGGCCCTGGGCGTGGTGGCCTGGCTTGCCGTGGTGCCGCTGAGGCTGCGCTCGCTGCCGGTGCTCCTCGTGCCGGCCGCGGGTGCCGGCGGGGTCGCGGTCTGGGCGCTCTCCAAGCCGGCCTTCGCGGAGACCGCCCAGTCGCTTGCGAGCAAGGAAGCTGTGGCGAGCGAGTTCGGGCTGCTGCTGGTGGCGATGGCCGCCCTGCTATATGCCGCCGGCTTTGCGCTCAACGTCGGGCTCACCCGCTCGGCGCCCCCGCCCCGGCTGCGCCGGCGGGCCGGCATCGCGGCGCTTGCGGCTGCTGGGCATCGTCGTGCTGGCGGCGCTGGCGTCGGTGGCGCTCAGCGACCGCGGGCTCGGCGGCACGATCGACGATCGGGTCGACGAGCTGACCAGCGAGACCGAGACGGCGCCCACGGTGCAGGGCGCAGGACGCTTCGGCGCCACCGCCTCCACGCGCGGCAAGTACTGGAAGGAGGCGCGACTGGTCTTCGAGGACAGGCCCTCGGTCGGCACCGGCGCGGGCACGTTCCGAGTGGCGCGGCTTCGCCATCGCACCGACGCGACCGTGACCGGCCACGCTCACGGCTTCGTCCCCCAGACGCTCGCCGACCTCGGCATCGCCGGCCTCGTCGTGACCACGCTGCTGCTGCTCGCCTGGCTGGTGGCGGCTGCGCGCGCCACGGCGCTCTACCCGCGCCGGCTTTCCCTCTCCCGCGACCGCGGCCGCACGCCGCCGAGACGCGACTGGACGAGCGAGCGCATCGCCCTCGTCGCGCTCGGACTGATCGCGGTGGTGTTCGGGCTGCAGTCGGCGATCGACTGGACCTGGTTCGTGCCGGGCCCCGCCGCGATGGCACTGGTGGCCGCAGGCTTCGTGGCCGGCCGCGGCCCCGGCGCCGCCGCCCCGGGCGAACCCACCGCCCTGCGATCCGCGCGAGGCGCCCGCGAGCCCCTCGCCGCCGCGACTGCTCGCCGCGGCCGGCGTGCTGCTCGCCGCGCTGCTCGCCGCGTGGGCGATCTGGCAGCCCGAGGCCGGCGACCGTGCCACCGGGACCGCCCTCACCCTGCTCGACCAAAACCAGCTCGACGCTGCGCTGAGCGAGATCGAGGACGCGCGCAACGCCAACCCGCTCAGCGCCGAGCCGCTGCTCGTGAGAGCGGTCGTGGAAACCCGGGCGGATCGCGAAGCAGACGCTCGCGACACGCTCGAGGAGGCCGTTCTGAAGTTCCCCGGCGATCCCGACACGTGGTACCGGCTCGCGGCCTTCCGGCTCGGGACGCTCGACCGCCCGGCGCAGGCGGCCGAGGCTGTCCAGGGCGCCCTCTACCTCGATCCGCTCTCGGCAACCGCGCGCCAGCTGTTCCTCGAGGCAAAGGCGCGCGAGCGCGAGAAGGAGGACGAGCGAGCCGCTCGCGTCGCCCGCGCGGACTAGACGCTGGTAGCCCGTCGGTCCATAGGGGGCGTCGCGCTGCCTGGGCAATAAAGGGTCGGCCCGGAAACGCGTTTCGAAACTCGTTCATTGTCGAGTTAGCGGTCCCAGCAACCGCTAACTCGACAGCGGACGCCCAATCCGGCCGCACCGAGACACCGCGGCAACCCGTCCCACCCTTTATCGCCCGCCGTTGGCCCGAGCCCAAAGGCGCGTCATCCGGAGGTGCACTGCTTGGAACTAGTCACCTACGGCCGGCGCGCCCGCGCCAGCAGCGTTCGCGCGCTGCTCCGCAGTGAAATCAACTCGAAGCCGAGCTCGTCGAGGACGCGCGCTAGCGAGCGGCGCGTGAAGCGATGCAGGTGAGGCGAGAACGGATCCTCAGGACGGGCGAGCGCGCGGCTCGCGGGGGTCGTGAGGGCGAGCTCGCCGCCCGGGCGCAGGACGCGGCGGGCCTCGGAGAGAAACAGCTGGACGTCGCGCACGTGCTCGATCGTGTCCGTGCAGAGCACGAGGTCGAAGCACGAGTCGCCGAGCGTGGAGCGGCGAGTCGGGCTCGAGCTCGACCGTCTGCGCCGCCGGCAGCCGGGCGCGCGCTCGCGCGAGCGCCACGGCGGAGACGTCGGCCAAGGTCAGCTCGCTTCGCGCGAAGCTCGGCAGAGAGGCGGCCGTCGCCGCAGCCGAGGTCGAGCGCGCCCTCCACCGGTCCCAGCTCCCGCACGAACGCGACGAGCTGCGCGGGCAGCGGTCCACGGTCCTCGGGCACGAGCTCCCACAGCTCGTCGTCGTAGCGGCTGGCCATGGCCCGTATCCTCGCCGAGGATGCCGCCCTGGACGCTGCGCCCTGTGCGCCCGGATGATGCCGAGGTCATCAGCTTCGTGGTGGACGAGGGCCTTGCGAGCTATCGCGCCTTCGCTCCGCAAGGCTGGGAGCCGCCCGCCGGCGAGCTGGAGCCCCTTCGTACGCGGCTCGGCGATCCTGACGTCTGGTGCATCGTCGCCGAGGCCGGTGGCGAGCTTGCCGGCCACGTGTCTCTGATGCCGGCGTCATCTCACAGCGCGGCCTTCGCCGCAGCCCGACCTCGGTCACCTCTGGCAGCTCTTCGTGCGCCCGGCGTTCTGGGGAACCGGGCTGGCCGCCGAGCTGCACACGCGAATGGTGTGCGAGGCGGGCGACCCGCGGCTTTCGCGACGATGCGACTGTTCACCCCCGTTCGCCAGAGCCGAGCGCGGCGCTTCTACGAGCGCGAGGGCTGGGGAGCCGTCGGCGAGCCCTTCGACGAGCGCGGGTTCGGCATGGAGCTGCTCGAGTACCGGCGGCCGATCAGCATCAGCGTGTGACCGAAGCGGCGCCACCCGCGGCCGTGATCCGAGCGGGTCGAGCCGGTGCAGCGCGCGCTGAGCCGGCGGCGGCAGGCGGCGCCAGCCGATAGGTGACCGCGTGCAGCTCGGGCTGGAGGCCGGCGGCGCGCGCTTCGCGGCGCAGCGCGCGCGGCGAGAGCGGGATGTCGTCGGGCGTGCCGTGAACCTGCGTGCCGAGCCCGGCGCGGTTGGCGAGCGCCAGGCCCGCGCCGACCGGATGCCACAGGCCGGGCTCGATCGCGACCAGCGCGCCGCCGGGGCGCAGCAGCCGGGCGGCCTCGTCGAAGACCGGCTCGAGCGGGCCCTGGTAAGGCGATGTGGTGCAGCACGAGCCGGTAGAGCACGACGTCGAAGGAGCCGGCGGCGAAGTCGAGCTCGCCGGCCCGGCCGACCACGCCCGCGTCGAGCTCGTCCGACTCCGACCATCGCGGGGCTCGAGGTCCGCCCCGGTCATGCGCCAAGCGGGCCGCGGGAAGAGGTGGCGGCCGGGATGCCAGCCGCAGCCGACCGACAGCACGTCGCCCGCCGTCGAGCCCCAGGCGGCCCGCCAGCAGCTCGCGCTCGCGGCGGTACTCCTGGTCGTAGTGGACCTGGAGGGTGTCCGGCGCGCGAGCGCCGGTCGAGCAGGTTGTCGGGTTCGAAGGGCTCGCTCACCAAGCTCCGCGGGAGCGGAACACGGCGGGGATCGTCTTGAGCAGGATCGTGAGGTCGAGGAAGACCGACCAGCGCTCGAGGTAGAGGAAGTCGAGCCGGACGAGCTCGTCGAAGTCGAGCTCGGAGCGGCCGGACACCTGCCACAGGCCGGTCATGCCGGGCAGCACCAGGTAGCGCTTGCGGTGCCAGTCCTCGAGCCGGTCGTAGTCGCGCTGGGGCAGCGGCCGCGGGCCGACGAGCGACATCTGGCCGCGCAGCGACGTTGAAGAGCTGGGGCAGCTCGTCGAGCGACCAGCGCCGCAGGAAGCGGCCCGACCCGGGTCACGCGCGGGTCCGCGCGGATCTTGAAGATCGCGCCGCCGAGCTCGTTGCGCGTGCTCGAGGTCGATCCTGGAGGTGGTCGGCGCCCGTCCACCATCGTGCGGAACTTGAGGCAGGCGAAGCGGCCGCCCGCCGATGCCCGGGCGCATCGAGCGGTAGAGGACCGGGCCGCGCGAGGTCAGCTTGATCGCGAGCGCGGCGAGGGCCATCAGCGGCGACGAGCGCGAGCAGCAGCAGCGTCGCGCCGACGATGTCGAAGCTGCGCTTGATCGCGAAGTCGACGCCCTCGAACACCGGCGGCTTGAGCTCGAACAGCGGCAGCGCCTGGCCCGGCACGAACTCGACGCGGTCCATGAGGATCTCCATCGTCGAGGGCGCCACGCGCACGCGCACGCCGTGGCGGTGGCAGCGGTCGACCAGCTCGACCGCCTCGCCCTGGGGGAAGTCGGCGTCGGTGATCAGCACCTCGTCGATGGCGTCGAAGTGGCGCTCGAGCTGCTCGAGCGAGCGGAAGTCGCGCAGGCCGTCGAGCAGCGCGACCGGCGTGCGCGCGACGAAGCCGTAGGGCTCGATCACGTTCGAGTCGCGCAGCGCGTGCGAGACGGCCTGGATGTTCGAGCCCGAGCCCACCAGCACCGCGCGGCGCCGGTAGCCCGCGGCGCGCAGCACCGCGCCCGGAGACGCGCTCGAAGCCCCAGCGCAGCAGCGACACGTAGAGCAGCGCGAAGAACAGCGAGCGCGTAGAAGATGTAGTAGGACTGGAACGGCTCGCCCTCGATCTCGGCGTAGATCAGCACCACGAGCGTGACCTGGAACAGCGAGGCGATCACGCGCGCGAAGCCGGGCCGCTGGGCGCGGTCGCGGTAGAGGCCCGAGCGCGCGAAGAGCAGCAGCATCACCAGCGCGGCGAGCGGGAAGTACTCGTTCGCCTGGGCCCACATCTGGTCGACCTGCTCGGGCGCTCGCAGCGCGGCCTTGACGACCAGCGCGGTGTAGATGGCAAGGAACAGGCCGAGCAGGTCGAGCGCGGCGAGCGTCGCCAGCCGGATGAGCGCCCGAAGCGTGTCGAAGCGCAGGACGCCGGTGAGGATCAGCGGCTTGCCCGCGCGGACGTCGCGGTCAGGGAGGGTGACCGGCTCGACCTCCCTCAGCTCTTTGACCAGGCCGTCAGGCAAGACTCGTTCCCAGCACGGAACTAAACAGGTGAACCGGGCCAGGGTAGCGGGGCGGGGCCGTTGCCCGTGGCTGGCACCTGATGCGTCTACGATCCTCCGGACCCGACCCGGGAGCCGTCGCCGTGCTTTCCAAGCCTCGCTCATACCGTTCCGGCTCGCTGCTCGCGGCGCTCGCGCTCGTTCTCGTGGCCGCCCTCCCGGCCGAGGCGGCCACCAAGAAGGATCCGAGCTGTAAGCGGGCGGGCTCTCGGACGGTGGCGCAGAACGGCGTTGCGCGTGTGTACGAGGTCAAATCGCCGGAGGCGGAGCGGCGGCTCTACGGCTGTCGCCGATCCACCGGAAAACGAGTCCTGCTCGACACCGCGGGCGACGATTTTTCCGAGTACCTGATCACCGATTACGAGAACGTCAGGCTCGCAGGCGCTCACGTTGCCTGGGCTTCGTCCTCCGTCGACTACAGCTGCAAGGCAGCCTGCCCACCGGGCTATGACGGGAGGAGCACGAGTGTCAGGGTCTACGACCTGCGGCGACTCAGGGAGAGAGCGATTCAGGGAGCCGATCCACTCGGCCGTGCGCTTGTGTTGAGCCGCTTCGGTGGGGTTGCATGGGCGGTCCGGGATGCGGTCAGCGGTGGCGTCGATATCCATGCATCGCTGAGAACCGGCGACGACCGGGTAATCGACAGCGGCAACATCGACCCGAAGTCGCTTGCGATCGAGATCACGATCATCAGTTGGATGCGCGACGGCGTGGAGCAGTTCGCGCGGCTTCGCTGACTGGGCCCGCCCTCAGAAAGCCGCATTAGCCCAACCGGCACGACCGGCTCAAGAACGATGGCGCCGCGATTCCTACGCGCGTCGGCTGGCGATCCGGCCGATTCGGCTCGTCGTCAACCGAAGCAGCTCACTGCTCTGGCCATGCCGGACCATCGAGATCGACTGCCGCACGACGGTCGGTAGACCGAGCCACGTCCTGTGCGTGACATAGCGCTGATCCGTCCAGAGCCGGTCCAGATCGACCTCGGCGGTCTTGCGGAGAATCGCGGTGCGCCCACGCAGCTCGGTGACCTTGGCCCATTCCGGCTCGTCGAGCAGGAAGTCGCGCAGCACCCGGCCGGTCCACAGATGGACGTCGTCGATGAGCAGATGGCCCCCCACCTTCAGCGCGCTCGCGGTGTAGAACCAGTCGATGAAGACCTGCGGGAACGAGTGCGAGCCGTCCACGAGCACGAGATCGAGCCGACCGAGATCGAGCGCAGGAAGCACCCGCTCAGACGGCGCGACGTGGAATTCGACCGCGGCCGTGGAAATCCCGTGCTCGTCGCAGTAGGCGCGGATGCGATCAACCTCTTGGCGCTGGGGGACGATGCAGACGTGCTGCGTGCCCTGCAGCGCGAACAGGATCGTGCTGTAGCCCGAACCCGTTTCGAGCGTGCGATCACCGGCTCTGACCGTACGGTCGATGAACCGCAGCGCATCGTCGAGCAGTCCGTGCGTGGGGCCAGGAGCGCCCGCCGGGCCGTGTAGGGCCGGCGCGTCGGCGAGCAGTTGATCAAGCATCATGGCCGGACGGGTCAAGCGTGGCGCGATCCTATCCGGAGGCTGCGCGGAGCAGTTCGCCCGGCCTCGCTAAGCCCGTCCCCCTCCAGCAGCCGAGCCGCGGGGGTGCCTTACCTTCTTGTTGTATAGCCCCCACAACCTCAGGCACCCGCCTGCCGGAGGCGAAGTCGACGACCGCTCTGCTCTCTCCTCGACGCGAAAAAGCCGCACTTTGCGCGCATGCCCCGCGCTCAAGGGGGCGAGTAGGTGCAGGATCCCGCTCAACGTCGTGCTGATGCGAAAGAGCCAGAGACGGCCCGCTCGGGGCGTGATCGACGACGCGGCGCTCGCGCTGCTCGCGCGCCATGGCGCCCAGATCCTGGCGACCGCCCGGCGCTATGCCGCGACGCCCGAGGACGCCGAGGACGCCTATCAGCGCGGCCTCGAGATCCTGCTCACCAAGGCGCCCACCGCCGACGAGGCCGAGCTCGTCCCGTGGCTCAAGACCGTCGTCAAGCACGAGGCCTTCGCGCTGCGCCGCCAGCGCGAGCGTCACTCCCCGGTCACCGACGACGGCAACCTGGGCGACCGCGGCACCACCGTCGCCGCCACCCCCGACCAGGCCGAGCGCTACGAGCGACTGCGCCAGGGCGCCGAGGCGCTGCGCCAGCTCAAGCCGCAAGAGATCCGCGCGCTGCTCCTCAAAGCCGAGGGCTATTCGTACGCCGAGATCGGCGAGATCACGGGGTGGAGCTACACGAAGGTCAACAGGGCTTTGACCGAGGGGCGGCGGGCGCTCGCGATCAAGCTGGCAGGCATCGAGGGCGGGATCGAGTGCGCCAGGCACGTCCCGGTGCTGTCGGCGCTCGCGGACGGCGAGGCGCGGGCGGAGGATCTGGCGCTGCTGCGCCCGCACCTGAAGAGTTGCCTGTGCTGCCGGGCGCGCCTGCGGGAGTTCCGCGCGGCTCCGGCGCGGGTGGCCGCGCTCGTGCCGCCGCTCGCGTTGGTCGCCGCGGACCCGGGCGGCGGACCGCTGCGGGGCCTGTTGGAGTCGGTGGTCGGCGCCGCGCAGCACAAGGCTGCCGCGTTCGGCGAGCGCGCCCATGCGGCGGCCGAGCTTGCCACCGGCCAGAAGATCGCCGCGGTTGCCGCCTCCGCAGCGGCGCTCGCGGGCGGCGGGACGGCCGTCGACCGGCTCTCGGGTCAGGGCCCGCTGCGCCCGCCCGCGGCCGAGCAGCAAGCCGAAGCCGCGCCGGTGAAGGAGGAGGTCGCGGTCGAGGAGCAGACGCCTTCGGAGCCGGTTGCGACCGAGCAACCGCCTTCCGAGCCCGCGGCCGCTCCCGAGCCCGCTCCCGCCCCATCGCCGCAGCCCACCCCCAACCCGGCCAACGAGTTCGACCCGGCGGCGGCCGCGGCGCCCGCTGCCGCGCCGGCTCCGGCGCCCACGCCGCCCGCGCGCACTCAGGCCACCGTGAGCGGCTTCACCCCGGGCGGCGGTGGAGGGGGCGGCGGGAGCGGAGGCGAATTCGCGCCTTGAGGCCCTGCTAGTGGACTAGGGACGTAACACCAAAGTCAGGGGCTATTCCCTGTATCCGGGAGCGACCGGCACACGTAGCGTCAGCCGCGAGATGCCGAGCTACCTGGTCGAGTGCTATCTGCCCCGTTTGCGCTCCAGCGAGTTGTCCGAGATGGCGACTCGCGCACGGGCGGCGGCGGAGGCACTCGCGGCGGAAGGCGCGCGGGTTCGCTACGTGCGGTCAACGTTCCTTCCGAGCGACGAGGTCTTCCTGCATACGTTCGAGGCGGACTCGGCCGACCTGATCAGCGAGGTAAGCAGGCGTGCGGGGATCGAGCCCGACCGGGTGGTCGAGGCGGTACCCGTCGCGCGCAGCGAGGCCTAGGAGGTACACCATGTCAACACGTAAAACGCTAGTCGGACTGGCGGCTTGCGCGGCGGTTGCCGCGGGCTGCGGCGGCGACGAAGCCGAGATCGCGGCCGCGCCGGCAGGGGTGACTCGGGCAGAGCGGCAGGCAGAGCTCGAGAAGAACCCGTACGACGTGCGCTGCACGGACATTCGCGACAAGTTGAACTCCGCCCGGGTGACCAGAATCGTGCAATATGCACTGGCGGACGACGCCAGGATCAGCGGGCTGACCCGGCTCCAGTCGTCGCAGAGCATCTACTACGCGATGACTGAGCTCTGCAAGGGCAAGCCCGGCTCCTACCAGCCGGCGCAGGCCGCGATCGACGGAGTCCGGAGCGGCGAGTACAGGGCAGATCTCGGGACGCCCTAGGCGCGGATCGCGCGCGCCGCTCTTGCAGGAGGTAGCCTCGCTCTGAGCAACCATGAGCGTCGCGCTCATCGGAAGGGATGAGGAGCTTCAGCGGCTCGGGCATTTCCTCGAGGCGGTACCGCAGGGGGCCCGAGCGCTGGTGGTCGAGGGTGAGGCGGGAGCGGGCAAGACATCCCTCTTGCAGGGGGCGCTTGCCCGAGCAAACGACGACGGCGCGCTGGCGCTCATGGCCCGGCCGGCGGAGGCCGAGGCGAGCTTCGCGTACGCGGCTCTCGGGGACCTCATCCGCAAGCATCACGACGCCTGGACTCAACTGCCGGACCCGCAGCGCCGCGCACTCGAGATAGCTCTCCTGCTGGCTGACCAGGAAGGTGGGAGCCCGGACCAACAGGTGGTTGCCATGGCCGCGCTCGGGGTACTTCGCGCGCTGGCCGGGAGGGCGCCGCTGGTTGTCGCCGTCGACGACGTCCAATGGCTGGACGCACCCTCGGCAGCCGTGCTGCGCTTCGTGGCCCGGCGCCTGGGCGACGACCCGATCGGGCTCCTGCTCGCTCAGCGCACACCGGCAACCGAACAGCCCCCGCTCGGGCTCTCGCGAGCGCTTGCCGCCGATCGCCTGGATCGGGTCCAGGTGTCGCCGCTCAGCCTGGGCGCCGTGCAGAGACTGTTGCTGGGACGGCTCGAGTACATGCCGTCGCGACCCGCCCTCCATCGCATCCACGAGCTGTCTGGCGGGAACCCGTTCTTCGCGCTCGAGCTCGCCCGGGCGCTCCAAGCCGGGACACTCAAGCTGGAGCCCGGCGAACGGCTTCCGGCCACGCTGGAGGAGCTCGTGGGGGCGCGGCTTGCGAACCTCTCGCCGACCGCTCTCCGCGCGCTCGCAGCAGCCGCCGCAATGGCCCACCCCACCCTGGACGTCGTAAACGCCATCGCGGGTGGGGAAGGCGATGCGCTGGCGGAGTCGGAGCGCGCGCAGATTGTGGAGGTGCGCGACGGGCGTGTCCTGTTCGCGCACCCCCTGCTCGCCTCCTGCGCCTATGCGGCGGTCGGCGCCTCCGCGCGGCGTGAGCTTCATACAGCGGCCGCCTCAGCGGTGACCGACCCGGAGGAGCACGCCCGGCATCTGGCGCTTGCGTCGACCCGCCCTGACGAGCGGGTCGCGAGTGCACTCGAGGACGCGGCGAGACACGCGGAGCGCCGCGGCGCGCCGTCCTCGGCCGGTGATCTCTACGACCGGGCGGCGCGGCTCACACCACCGGAGCACAGCCGCGACGCCTGCCGGCGCACCGTGGGAGCAGCCTTCAGCTTCTTCCAGTGCGGTGACGGCAAGCGCGCGCGCGGCATGCTCGAGGAGGTTGTCGGGGCGCTTGAAAGCGGTCCCGCCCGCGCGCATGCGCTGATCCGGCTCGCACTTGTGCGTGGCTACGACGACGACCTGCGCGCCGCGGAGGCGCTCCTCCGGGAGGCCATCCTCGAGGCTGAAGGAGACAAGGAGCTATTCGCCGCTGCCCACAACAACCTCGGGGGAATGCTCTTCCGGCTGCGAGAGCGACTGGACGAGGCGGTGGAGCACTCGACAGCAGCCGCTGAAGCCGCATTCGCCTCCGGGCATGTATGCATCGCGGCAGAGGCTCTGGGCGGCCGCCTGCTGGCCGAGGCGGCGCTCGGTCGCACCGAAGCCGGCGCAACCCTGCGCTCCGCTCTGGACCTCCAACCCAAATGCCGGGACAGCCGCGCGATCGCCCAGCCCCTGTTCCAGGTCGCATGCGTCTGGCTTTGGTGGGACGACCTCGAGCGCGCCCGCGACGCGTTCGAGTGGCTCCGCAGGCGAGCCCTCGAGATGGGCGACGAGGGATCGCTCCCTTACGTGCTGGTGCTCGCGGCACAGGTGGAGTGTGTGCGCGGCGACCTCACTGCTGCCGCGCGTCAGGCCGACCAGGGCTACACGTTGACCGAGCAGACCGGACAAGCCACGATCGGCGCCTACCTGCTCGCACTGCGGGCGCTGGCGAACGCCATCGCCGGAGACGCGCGACAGGCTCGGGAGGATGCGGGCCTCGCGCTTGCGGTCGCCGACCGCACCAGCGGGCGTCCGGCCGAACACTTCGCCCGGGCGGCGCTCGGCCTCCTCGAGCTGTCGCTCGGAAGGCCCGTGGAGGTCAACACAGTGCTGGCCCCGTTGGTGGGGTCCCTCCGCAAGGAGAGGGTCACTGAACCGGGCACCGCCCGCGTGGTTCCGGACCACATCGAAGGACTCATAGCCGTTGGCGAACTCGAGGCAGCCGACGCCCTGCTTGGCTGGTACGAGAACAACGCCCTGCGTCTCCGGCGCAGCTCCGCGATCGCCGCCGGCGCCCGCTGTCGTGGGTTGCTCGCGGGCGCCAACGGCGATGTCGACGGAGCACTGGCCGAGCTCGAGCGGGGGCTCGCGCTGCACCGGAGCGTTCCGATCCCACTCGAGCGCGGGCGCACCGAGCTGGCGCTCGGGAGAGCACACAGGCGCGCGAGACACAAGCGCGCCGCCCGCGAGGCGCTCGAGTCGTCCGTGGCGACATTCGAGGGGATGGGCGCCCTGGAGTGGGCACGGCGCGCCCGCGAAGAGCTGGCACGCGTTGGGGGTCGCGCGCCCTCGTCCGGAGCGCTGACATCCACCGAGCGTCGCGTGGCCGAACTGGTCGCACAGGGACTGCAGACCAAGCAGGTGGCAGCGGAGCTGTTCGTCTCGCCCAAGACGGTCGAGGGCCACCTGACCAAGATCTACGGCAAGCTCGGGGTGCGCTCCCGAACCGAGCTCGCCCACCGGCTCGGTAGCCGCAACTAGTCGCGCAGCGTTCTGGCTCGCACGTGTGTAGGGTGCGGTCCCGCACGGCAGGCCGCGAACATCGGGAAGGTTCGCGGCGATTGAGCAAGGGTCGGTTCCGTACCGCAGGCCAGTCTGTATCTCGGCCGCGGAGCGGACGGCCACCGTCCGTTTTTAGGGGGAAACGTGATTCGCCGTCCAGTTCGTGCCGCAATTCTCGCCTCGCTACTCGCTTGGGCGGTGAGCGCAATGGTCTTCGCCGGCCCGGCCGCCGCGCGCGTGCTCCATCTAGGTCCTTTGGGCATCGACAGCGGCAACTTGTGCCTGAGCGCCGCTCTGCCATGCGACAGCTTCGACGCCGCGTTCGAGGCGGCCCAGCCCGGCGACGTCGTGGAGCTGGCGCCGGGTACGTACCCCTCCCAGACGATCTCCCAGCAAAGTGCGAAGGCGGCCGGCCCCAACATCGTCTTTCGCGCGGCGCCCTCGGCGTCGGTCACGCTGGGCTCCGTAAACGTCTGGGCGTCCAACGTGACGCTCGACGGTCTCAAGGTGAGCGACGTAACGGTCCGCCCCGAGGACACCCCCAACCGGCCGACGCGAGTCAGCGGCGTGGTCCTCCGCAACCTCGATGCCCGAAACTTCGACATCTTCTCCGCCACCGATGTGCAGGTGCTGGGAGGGGACTACGGGCCCGCGAGCTCGTGCGGTGGGCCATTTGGCGGAGGTAACAACTCGATCCGCAACATCGCGGGCGTCAATCCGAGCAACATCGTTCTCGACGGAGTCACGATCCACGACGTGCAGTCCTACGACCTCGGCCCGTGTCACACCGAAGGTCTGGCGATCTTCGCCGGCACGAACGTCACGGTGCGCAACTCGCGCTTTTACGGAAACTCGATCTACGACATCTTCATGCAGGCCAACTCGGGGCCGATCTCGGGGGTCACGCTGGAGAACAACTGGTTCGGGACGCCCGTCGGCACGACCGGCCGGCCAAACGGGACAGCGCTGGCGTCGTCGGGCGTGAACGCGAACCTGAGCATCCGCAACAACTCCTTCAACGCCGCCATCTCACTTGATGACAACGGAACGAACCCCACCTTCAGCAACGTCGTGGTGTCAGGCAACGTCGGCGACCTTCCATACAACGGCTGCTCGTGGCGCGGCGTCAGCTTCTCGTACAACGTGTGGAGGAACCACAAGTGCGGACAGACAGATGTCAGCCTGGGTGGTGGCCCGCTGCCGTACCGCAATGACGCCGACGACAGCTCGCAGGACTTCCACCTGACTGGGGGGCCGGCAAAGGACCTGATCCCCGCCGGCCCCGCCCTGCCGGCCTTCGACATCGACGGTGACACCCGTCCGCAGAACGGTGCCGGAGACGCCGGCGCCGACGAGGTGGCGGGTGGGACGACTCCGCCGCCGCCGCCTCCACCTTCACCTCCACCTCCACCTCCACCTCCACCTCCACCTCCGCCACCTCCACCTCCGCCCCCCACCCCGGAGCCGCCCCCGACCCCGGAACCGCCCCCGACCCCGGAACCGCCCCCGACCCCGGAGCCGCCCCCGACCCCGGAACCGCCCCCGACCGGAACCGCCGCCACCCCGGAACCGCCGCCCACCCCGACCCCGGAACCGCCTCCGCCATCGGCGCGGGTCTACCTGTCCCCGTCGGGTTCGGACGCGGCCGACTGTTCGGAGGCGAACCCGTGCCGGTCGTTGTCGCGTGGTCTGCGTGCCGCCCAGCCGGGTGAAACGGTGGAGCTGCAGCGCCGGTAGCTACGACGACCGGAATGTATTTGCGGATCCGGCCAAGACGTCGGCTGACGATGTGATCTTCGAGCCGGCGCCGGGTGCGGCTGTGACGTTGAACAACACACTCCACATCTCGGCGCGCCACCTGGAACTGCGCCGGTTGCGCTTTGCGGGCGTGTTGTGGATCGACGCTGGGGCGGAGGACCTGACGTTGCGCGACAACACCCTGAGGGCCTTCGACATCTTTTCGAACGGCGCGGAGGCGCCGGGAGACATTTCGCTGATCGGGGGCAGCGTGGGACCGGCGCCCGACGACACCAATCGGATCGCTTCCAATGGCACAGCGACGACGGCGTCTCCGACAAACATCCTGATCGACGGCGTGCGGTTCCACGACTTCACGCAGAGCCAAGGATCGAGCGCGCACGTCGAATGCCTGCAGGTGTGGGCCGCTGATGGCCTGACGATCCGGAACTCGACGTTCGAGAACTGCGAGGTGTTCGACATCTTCCTGCAGAAGCTGCCGGGCGGTGCGGCGGCGACGCCATCGAATGTGACGATCGAGAACAACTTCTTCGATTGCTGTCGCAGCGGTTACTTCGCCATTCGGCTGGGCGACCATGCCGGCACCAGGTGGAACGACGTCACCATTCGCAACAACTCGTCCAACAAGGCGATCAACCTCGACGGCGGTGTGCCGTACTCCAACGTCAAGGTCACAGGGAACATCGCACCGGAGCTGAGCCTCTACACGGGGGCGACCGGCGGGGAGTCGGCCGTTCCCGCGGGTGTCACGGTCGACTACAACGTCTGGTACGCAGGACGCCGGCGCGGCCCGCACGACCAGGTCGCGCCGGCGGGTTTCATCGACCCGGGAGCTCTGGACTTCCACCTGTCCGCGGGAGCTGCGGCGATCGGTGCGGGCGATCCCGCTGGTTCGCCGGCACGCGACATCGACGGGGACAGCCGATCGGACGCCGCCCCAGACGTCGGCGCCGACGAGTTCCGCGACCGCTCCCACGCCGGCGCCCGACACCACGCCACCGCCGGTGCGCCGCTGGCGGCGCAGGTCCCTCGGCTAGCTGCTGCCGCGGCTTCCAACCCGTCCATTGTCGAGTTAGCGGGCGCACAGCCCGCTAAGCCGACAATGAATCGCCCGGCGGGCTCTACTCCCGCTCGTCCTCGTCGTCGCGCAGCCGCGCCTGGCGCCTGGCGATCGCGGTGCTCGGCAACAGCCCGGTCGGCGCCTCTTCGTCGGGGTCGGGGAATGACCACTCGTCGCGGGCATCGCGCTCGGGGAGGTCGTCGTAGCCCTCGTCCTCAGGCGGATCGTCCTGCTCCCGGTAGGCCGTCACCGTCGGCTCGCTCGGCAGGCCATCGGCCTCCAGCGGCGGCCCGTCGTCCTCGACCACGCGGTCGCGCCGTCGCTTGGCGATCACCCGGATGCGGGCGCCCACGAGCACCAGCACGAGGCCCAGCAGCGCCAGCTGCAGGATCGCCAGCCCGGTGCGCGGCAGGCCGCCGCCGCCCTCGTCGGTAGCGGGCTCCTCGCCCGTCGGTGTCTGCGGCTCGCCACCGGGCTCGTCCGGCTGCTGCTCGCCCGGGCCCTCTGGCTCGGGCTCCTGCGCCGCATCGGCGAGCGGGGGTGCGCCGCTGCCGCTCGAGTCCGAGGCCGGAGTTCCGCCACTCGAGGCGGGGGTTACACCACTCGACGCGGGCGTGACCACGGGCTCGGGACCCGACGCGGGCGTGTCGCCCGAGGGCGTGGCCGCGTCGCCCAGTTGAGTCGGCGTCGCGGCCGAGCTGTCCGCGAGCTCGGCACACGAGGTGGTGGAGTCGGCGGAGACGCCCGACGAATCGGTCGTCTGGGCCGCCGCGGCGCAGGGCAGGGCGAGAAATGCGGTCGCGAAGGCGAGCACGATGATCCGAGGCATGTCACGGCTTTTCGCGCGCCCCCTCGGATCTACCTTCCGCCTGCACGCGATCGTGCGGGATCGAGGACACTCCGGGCTCGGCATGGCCGACCCCGCTTACACGCGCCTGCAGGTCGACGAACGCCGGCGTCGCCTGCTCGAGCTCGGCGCCGAGCTGTTCGCGCGCCACTCCTACGGCGAGCTGTCCATGGCCCGCATCGCGCGCGAGGCGGGCATCTCGAAGGCGCTCCTCTACCACTACTTTCCGAGCAAGCAGGAGTTCTTCGTGGCCACCCTGCGCGAGGCGGCCGAGGAGATCCGCGGGCTCACCGAGGCGGATCCGGCCGTCCCGCCCCAGCAGGCGCTCGAGCACAGCCTCGACGCCTTCCTCGGCTGGATCGAGGAGCACGAGGTCGCCTACCGCAAGCTCATGGAGAGCGCCGGCAGCGTGCCCGAGGTCGGACTGCTGATCGGCGAGATCCGCGACCGCACCTCCGCGCGGATCCTCGAAGGCCTTGGACTGGGCGACCACCCGCCGCCCAAGGCGCGCGCCGCCGCTCGTGGCTGGCTCTGGTTCATGGACGGCGTGATCATCGACTGGCTCGACCACCGCGACCTCGAGCGCGCCGAGTTGCGTGACTTCCTGCTTGGCGCCCTGGCGGGCTCGCTGGCCGCCGCCGGGAAAAGCGACCTGCTCGGCTGATCAGCCGCGGCCCGGCTCGGTCCCCTCGACCCAGCGCTCGTTGCCGCCCTCGATCTCCTTCTTCCAGATCGGGACCTCGGCCTTGACTCGATCGATGATCTCACGAGCGCCCGCGAACGCCTCGCCGCGATGCGGCGCCGCCACCGCCACGATCACGCTCGGCTCCGAGAGCGCCACCGCGCCCACGCGATGCTCGACCGCCGCCGCGCACAGGCCATGGCGCTCCACCGCCTCGGCCGCGATCGTCGCCATCCGCTCCTCCGCCATCTCGGCGTAGGCCTCGTACTCCAGACGCTCGACCGCACGGGTCACGCCGGAGAAGATGATGACGGCGCCCGCGCGCGGGTCGCGCACACGGGCGGCCAGCGCGTCGAGCGAGAGCGGCTCGGTGCTAACCCTCACCCATGGCGCTGCCGACACGTCCTGGCCTCCGCTCACCGGTGGGATGAGCGCCAGCTCGTCGCCTGGATCGAGCGCCGTCTCGGCCGACGCGTACTCGCGGTTGACCGCCATCACGAGCGGCACGCCGTCGGCGAGGCCCGCAAGCGAGTCGAGCGCGTCGCGGACGCTGGCGCCCTCGGGCAGCTCGAGCGTCACCGCGGACGCCCCGGCGCGCTCGCGCAGCACGGCGAACAGTCGGACCGTGACCTCCATCAAGCGGATGCTACGCGCCGCTGCATCAGGACTCGCGCCGCGACCACCCCGCCGATTGCCCCGAACAGGTGGCCCTGCCAGGAGATCCCGCGCTGGGGCTCGAGCCCGCCCAGGAGCGCTCCACCCCAGATCAGGACGACGACGAGGCCGATGCCGATCTCGGCGAAGCGGCGGTTGAACACCCCGCGCGCGATCAGGTAGGTCGCGTAGCCGAACACGACCCCGCTCGCCCCCAGGTGGATCGTGTTGTCGGGCGCGATCAGCCAGGTGCCGAGCCCGCTCACGAGGATCACGATCGCGGTCACCCCGAGCAGGCGCAGCGGCCCCTCGAACGCGATCACCACGCCCATGACGAGGAACGGGATGGTGTTCGCAATCAGGTGGCCGAAGCCGACGTGCAGGAACGGCGCTGTGACCACGCCGTCGAGCCCGTCGGTCTCACGGGGCTCGATCCCGTAACGATCGAGACGGTGGTCCAGCGCGACGTCGAGGATCTCGAGGATCCACATGAGCGCAACCAGTGCCAGGACGACCTGGATGGCGCGAACGTATCCTTCATGTCTCGTGGCCACCACACCTGACCATAGACCGAGCATCGCGCCGATCGTCGGACCCGACGATCCGCGCCGCTTCACCGACTCGGGCATCGAGGTCAAGCACGAGTACGACCCGGATGACGTGGCGCCGGGCCTGGAGGAGCGCCTGGGCCGCGCCGGCGAGTACCCCTACACCCGCGGAATCCACCCGGACATGTATCGCGGGCGCACGTGGACGATGCGCCAGTACGCGGGCTACGCCACGGCGGCGGAGACAAACCAGCGCTATCGCTACCTGATCGAGAACGGCTCGACCGGCCTGTCGATGGCCTTCGACCTCCCCACCCAGCTCGGCCGCGACTCAGACGATCCGCTCTGCATGGGCGAGGTCGGCCGCACCGGCGTGGCCATCGACACCATCGACGACCTGCGCCGCGTGTTCGACCAGATCCCGCTCGACGAGGTCTCGACCTCAATGACGATCAACGCGCCCGCGGCCGCGCTGCTGCTGCTCTACGAGCTGGTCGGCGAGGAACAGGGCGTTCCGGCGGAGCAGCTGCGCGGCACGACCCAGAACGACATCCTCAAGGAGTACATCGCCCGCGGGAACTTCATCTACCCGCCCGAGCCGGCGATGCGCCTGACAACCGACCTGTTCGCCTATTGCCACGAGCGCATCCCGAAGTGGAACACGATCTCGATCTCGGGCTACCACATGCGCGAGAAGGGCTGCTCGGCCGTGCAGGAGGTGGGCTTCACGCTCGCCAACGCGATCGCCTACGTGCAGGCGGCAATCGACGCCGGCCTGGCCGTGGACGAGTTCGGACCGCGCCTTGCGTTCTTCTTCAACTGCCACAACAACGTCTTCCAGGAGGTGGCGAAGTTCCGGGCCGCCCGCCGGATGTGGGCACGCATCATGCGCGAGCGCTTCGGCGCAAAGGACGAGCGCTCGATCAAGATCCGCTTCCACACGCAGACCGGCGGCGTGACGCTCGCCGCCCAGCAGCCGCACAACAACATCGTGCGCGTGGCACTGCAGGGCTTCGCCGCCGTCTGCGGCGGAACCCAGTCGCTGCACACCAACGGCTTCGACGAGGCGCTCGCGCTGCCGAGCGAGACCGCGGCGCGGATCGCGCTTCGCACCCAGCAGATCCTCGCCCACGAGACGGGCGCCACCGACACCGCCGACCCGTTCGCCGGCTCGTACTTCGTCGAGGCGCTGACCGACGAGATCGAGGAATCGGCGCAGGCGCTGATCGACAAGGTCGAGGAGCTGGGCGGATCGGTGCAGTGCATCCCATTCATCCGCGCCGAGGTGGAGGAGTCGGCCTGGGGCTATGAGGAGCGCTACAAGCAAAAGCAGGACATCGTTGTCGGGGTGAACCAGTACGTGACCGACTCGATCGACGAGGTCGAGATCCTGCGCGTGGATCCCGAGTCCGAGCGCCAGCAGCTCGAGCGCCTCGAGGCCTTCAAGCAGGATCGCGACCAGGCGTCCGTCAAGGAGCGCCTGGAGGAGCTGCGCTCGGCCTGCGGGGGCAGCGAGAACCTGCTCGTCCCGATGCGCGCGGCGCTCAAGGAGCGGGCGAGCATCGGCGAGGTCTGCGGCGTGATGAGGGACGAGTTCGGGGAGTACTCCGAGGCCTGACTGCAAGGCGGCGCCCCGCCGGGAGGAGTCGGTACGGCGTGGGCGAACCGGGATGCGATGCCTGCCCTCACCGCCAAGCGCACCCTGGTCAAGTCAGCGCCCGAGCTCTGGAGCGAGCTGAGCGAGGCCGACCGGCTGGCGAGGCACCTCGAGGCCTTCGGCGAGATCAAGATCACGAAGCTTGATCCGGAGCACACGGTCGCCTGGGAGGGCGAGAGCGCAAGCGGAACCGTGTCGATCGAGCCATCAGGCTGGGGAACGAAGGTCACGCTGACCGCGCATGTGGAGGAGCCGCCGGCGACGGCGGTGGAACCCGAACCCGAACCCGAACCCGAACCCGAGCCCGAACCTGACCCTGAGCCTGACCCCGAGCCCGAGCCGGAAGCCGAGCCCGAGCCCGCGACCAAGCCCCGGTTCTTTGCCCGGCTCTTCGGCCGAGCGGCCAGGCGGGAGCCCGCGGCGGTCGCCGCGGAGCCGGAGCCGGAACCCGAGCCCGTCGCTCTCGAGCCCGAGCCGGACCCAGTGCCCGAGCCCGAGCCGGTGCCCGAGCCCGAGCCCGAGCCGGTGCCCGAGCCCGAGCCCAGCAGCGCGCAGGCCGTCCTCGAGGACGCGCTCGAGGCGCTCGGCTCGGCTCATCACCGCCCCTTCTCGCGCGGCTGAACGGCGCGCCCGCATAGACGCGGCGCCGCGCGGGGCGGAGAATCGCTCCGTGGACCTCACTCGCCGCCGCTTCCTCGAGGTCGCTGGGACGGGCACGGTCGCCGCCTCGATCGACCCGAGCCGCCTGGCTCGCCGGCCCGACGGCCCGAACGTGGTGGTGTTGATCGTTGACACGCTGCGCGCCGATCACGTCGGCGCCTATGGGGGCCGCGCCCGCACCCCGGCCATCGATGCGCTCGCCCGCGATGCCCTGCGCTTCGCGCGCTTCTACCCCGAGGCGATGGCCACCGTCCCGGCCCGTCGGTCGATCCTCACCGGTCGGCGCGTGTTCCCGTTTCGCCACTGGCATCACTGGCGCGGGCTGAAGTTCACGCCCGGCTGGGCGCCGATCGCAGACCCGGCCATCACCTTCACCAGCGCGCTGCGGCGCGCCGGCTGGTGGACCTCATACGTGACCGACAACCCTTTCCTCGGCTTCGCCTCTCTCTATGGGCCCTTCCGGCGCAGCTTCAACCACTTCACGGGAATCGGCGGTCAGCTCGGCCGCACCGCGCCCTTGTCGACCGTGTCGAGCCGCGACGTTCGCCATTGGCTCGTGCCTGAGCTGCGCGAGCCTCACATCGAAAAGCGCGTGCGGCGGTTCCTGGCGTCCGGCGGGCGCTATTGGGAGGACGAGACCCGCTCCTGGGCGGCTCGCGTGTACACGGCCGGCGCCGCCACGCTCGAACTCGCCGCGCAGCAGCGGCCGTTCGCGCTTGTGGTCGACACCTTCGAGCCGCACGAGCCGTGGACTCCTCCGCGCTCCTACATCGACCTGTACGGCGACCCCGCCTACCAGGGACCCGAGCCCTGTATGGGCCGCTACCGGCGCGTGCGCGATTACATCAAGCCCGCCCGCCGCGACGAGGTCCTGGGGCGCATGCGCGACCTGTACGCCGCGGAGGTGACGATGACCGACCGCTGGCTCGGCGTCTTTCTCGACCGGCTGCACGCGCTGGGTCTGGCCGACGACACGGTCATCGTGTTGGTGTCCGACCACGGCTATCTGCTGGGCGAGCATGGGTGGACGGGGAAGATCGCCTCGATGCTGCACCCGCAACTGGTCCACGTGCCGTTCCTGATCGTCGATCCCGGCGGGCGCAGGGCCGGCGGCAGCACCAACTGGTTTGCCCAGACCCACGACATCGGACCCACATTGCTCGACATGACCGGCGTCAAGGCACCCAAGGCGATGAACGGCACGAGCCTCGCGCCGCTGCTTCGCGGCAAGCTCCCGCGCCAGCGCCGTTCGATGGCCTACGGCGGCTATGCGGACTGGCACTACGCCCGCACCGAACGTTGGGCCTACATCGCCGCCAACTCCGGGAAGGGGCGGCGCCTTTACGACGTCCGCCGCGACCCCGGCGAGCGCCACAACGTCGCGCGCGGGCATCCGAAGCTGATCGACGAGCTCGAGCGCAGGGTACGCCGGGAGGCCGGCGGCCGCCTCCCGGTGTACGACTAAGTGACTCCCAGCTCCCGCCGCAGGTTCCTGCAGGGGTCCGCCGCTGCTGCCGCGAGCGCCGCGCTGGGCGAGGCCGGCGCCTTCGCGCGACGCCCCGACCGTCCCAACGTGCTGCTTGTGATCGTCGACTCCCTCCGCGCCGACGCCGTCTACGAGCGGGCCGTGCGGACCCCCAACATGGACGACCTCGCGCGCCAGGGGTTGCGGTTCACCAACGCCTTTCCCGAAGCGATGCCGACCGTCCCCGCGCGCAACTCGATCCTGAGCGGGCGGCGGGTGTTCCCGTTTCGCGGCTGGCACGACCACCGCGGCCTGATCGCCGCGCCCGGATGGTCGCCGCTGCGAAACGTCGACCAGGCGCTGCCCGCGGTGCTGCGCCGCGCGGGCTACTGGACCGCCTACGTCACCGACAACCCGTTCCTCGGCTTCTCAGCCCCCTACGCCCCGCTGCGGCGAAGCGTGCACCGCTTCGTGCGCACGGGCGGGCAGATCGGTGGCGGGAAGCCGGTCTCGAGCGTGCCGCAGCGGGTCCTCGATCACTGGCTGCATCCCTCGCTCCGCGGGGACCCGCGAAGTCGCCAGCGCGTCGGCCTCTACCTGGCCAACAGCCGCTCGTGGGAGGATCCGGCCAAGTCCTACGCCGGGCGCGTCTTCCGCGATGCGCTCAGCGTGCTCGAAACGGCGGCGCGGCGGCGGCCTTTCGCCATGATCGTCGACACCTACGAGCCCCACGAGCCGTGGACCCCGCCGGACCGCTGGCTCAGGCTCTACGGGCGCGGCTGGCGCGGCCCGGAGCCCGGGATGCTGAGGTACGGCCGGGCGAGCAACTGGCTGGGGCCCGCCGAGCGCGGGCCGGTCCTGGGGCGCCTGCGCGACCTCTACTCGGCCGAGGTGACAATGACCGACCGCTGGCTCGGGCGCCTGATCGACCGCCTTTACGACCTGGACCTCGAGCGCGAGACCGTGATCATGCTCGTCGCCGACCACGGCGTGTTGCTGGGCGAGCACGGCTGGACGGGCAAGGTCCAGACCGCGCTCTACCCGGCGCTCATCCGAGTGCCGTTCATCGTCGTGCACCCGCGGCGGCGCAGGGCCGGCCGCTCGAGCGACTTCTTCGCGTCGACCCACGACGTCGCCCCGACGCTCCTCTCGATGGCCGGCGTGCGCGCGCCCGAGGCGATGACCGGGGTAGACCTGTCGCGCCCGTTCCGCGGGCGCGGGATCCGAGGCCGCGACTTTGCCTACGGCGGCTATTCCGACTCCTTCTTCGTTCGCACCGAGCGCTGGGCGCTGTGGGCATACAACAAGCCGGCCAACTTCAAGCTCTTCGACCTGCACCGCGACCCCGGCCAGTACCAAAACGTGGCCCACCGGCGCCCGGACGTGGTCCGTGATCTCCACGGGCGGGTCCTGGCGCACACCGGCGGGTCGCTGCCCTGGTACGGCGGCCGTTAACGCGTCAGCGCTTGACCGGCTCCACCGCCTCGCCCTCGTAGTAGGGCGGCAGGTCGCCGATCTCCTCGAGCAGGCGCGCGTGCAGCTCCTCATGGACCTCCGGGTTCTCGCCGGCCACGTCGTTGAGCTCGGCCGGGTCCAGCGTCAGGTCGTAGAGCTTGCGATTGCCGCCGCGGTTGTCGGCCAGGTAGGCCCACCCGTCGTTGCGCACGTAGAAGTGGTTGAAGTACCCGCCGTAGGCGAAGGGCCGCTGCGGGAGCTCCTCGCCGTCGAAGAGCAAGGAGAGGTCCTGCCCGTCCTCGCCGGCCGGGTCGACTCCCGCCAGCGACAGCAGCGTCGGGGCGATGTCGTGCGTGGAGGCAAACCAGGCGCTGGTGCTTCCCGCTCCCTTGCCCTCGGGGTGGACGATGACGCACGGCACTTGGATCAGCTCCGGGTGCAGCTCCTGCGCGATCTTGCCCGTCCAGCCGCGATCGCCGAGCAGGATGCCGTGGTCGCTCAGGAAGACGATCGCGGTGTTCTCGTGCAGGTCGAGCTCCCGAAAGCGTTCGAGGAACTCGCCCAGCCAGCGGTCGGCATTGGTCAGCGAGGCCGCGTAGACGGCGTTCATCTGGCGTAGCTCGTCGGGCTCGAGGTAGGTCTCGGCTCGCGTGTAGCGCGCGGTGCCCGGATTGGGCCCGCGGTAGGACGGGTCGGCATACATGTCGATGAGCTCGTCCGTCGGGCTCCAGGGCTCGTGAGGGTCAAAGGAGTCGACGACCAGGGCGAACGGCTGCTTGCCGGCCGCCTCCTCCATCAGCTTGGTCGCCTCCCCGAAGACGCGGGCCGCATTGGACTCCGACGCGTCCTTGGCGTAGCCCGTGTTCGCGAGGTACTTGCGCATCCCCTCCACGTAGCGGTCGTCCTCGCGCAGTCCCTCGGGGAGCCAATGCTCGAGCTGGCGGTCGGTCACGGTCGACGGATCGTTGCGAAAGCCGCTGTGCCCCTCGACCGACACGTAGCGGTCGAAGCTGAGCCGGAACGGGCGAAACGACTTCGTGAAGCCCAAGAAGGGGTTGTCGCTCGCCGACGCCGTCCAGTACCCGGCCCGTTTGAGCCGGCTGGTGAAGACCCGGCTCACGTCCTCGATCGGCGCGGCTCCCGGACCGCGGCCGAGGTCGGGGGCGCGCTCCCAGCCTCGAAAGGGGAACACCCGGCGCCCGGTCATGATCGTGCGCCGCGCCGGCACCGTCGGCATCGCCTCTGGAAAGAAGCGCGTGAAGCGAATCCCGTCGGCGGCGAGCGCATCGATGCTCGGCGTTCGCACCCGGGGCGCGCCGTAGGCGGCCACGAAATCGCTGCGGACCGAGTCGAGGATCACGAGCAGCACGTTGAGCCGGTCGGACGAATCCTCGGAGCCGGTGCTGCAAGCGCTCGAACCGAGCATCGCGACCCCAGCGGCAGACGCCCCTGCCGCGCCGATGAATCGCCGGCGGGTCAGGCCGTCACTGAGTCTGGAAGCTGCCATCAGGGCGGGGGAGCACAGTAGCGGGCTGAGACAATCGTCCGATGTCGAGGACGAGGCGCCAGTTCTTGGCCGGCGGAGCGGCGGCCGGAGCCGCGCTGTATCTCGGCTGCAACGAACGACGCCCGGCGGGGGATGGGCCGAACATCGTGCTCATCGTGGTCGACAGCCTGCGCGCCGACCACGCGCTCGGGCCTCGGGCCTCGACGCCGAACATCGATGCTCTTGCCGCCCAGGGCATGGCCTTCAACCGCGTGTTCCCCGAGGGGATGCCGACAGTTCCGGCGCGCAACGCGATCCTGTCCGGCCGGCGTACGTTTCCGTTTCGCGACTGGAGCGACTACCCGGGCCTGCTGGCCAAGCCGGGCTGGGAGCCGCTGGAGGACCTCGACGCCGCCTTCACGACCGTGCTGTGGCGAGCCGGCTGGTGGACCGGCTACGTGACCGACAACCCGTTTCTGGGCTTCTCCGCTCCGTACGAGCCGCTGCGGCGCAGCTTCGATCTGTTCATCAGGCACGGCGGTCAGATCGGAGGCCGCGACGGTCCGGTCCCGGCCGCGTCCCTCGAGCGCTGGCGGCACCCTGCGGTCGAGAGGGCGGGGCTGACCGAGCGCGTGCGCCGCTACATCGCAAACGCCGACTACGCCCGGGCCGAGCGGCGGTCGTTTGCGGCGACGGTGTTCAACTCGGCCGTGGAGGCCCTGGAGGCCGGCGCCCGCCGGCGGCCGTTCGCGCTGATCGTGGACGCGTACGAGCCGCACGAGCCGTGGACTCCGCCGCGCGCCTACACGTCCGCCTACGGCGATCCCGACTATCGCGGCCCGGAGCCGGCGATGCCGCGCTACGGGCGGGTCGAGAACTGGCTGAGCCCCGAGGAGGCCGGCCCGGTGCTCGACCGGCTGCGCGTGGTCTACGCCGCCGAGGTGACGATGACCGACCGCTGGCTCGGGGAGCTGCTGAACCGCCTTCACGAGCTCTCCCTCGAGCGCGAGACGATCGTGGTCTTGGTCAGCGACCACGGCGTCCAGCTCGGCGAGCGTGGCTGGGTGGGCAAGATCTCGACCGCCCTGCATCCCGAGCTGATCCGGGTGCCTCTGATCGTGGTCGACCCCGAGCGCCGCGCGGCCGGCGGCCAGTCGGCCTACCTGGCTTCGACGCACGATCTCGCTCGAACGATCCTCTCGCTGGCGGGCGTCCAGGAGCCGCCGGGAATGGCCGGCAGCAACCTCGCGGCGTTGCTCTCCGGGAGGGAGCCGCCCGCCCGCGCCTACGCCTACGGCGGCTATTCGGACAGCCACTTCCTGCGCTCCGAGCGCTGGGCCTACATGGCCGACAACCGCCTGAGGGCACCGCAGCTGTTCGACCTGAGCAGCGACCCGGGCGAGACCAGCAACCTCGCGGCCGAGCGCCCCGACGTCGTGGCGGAGCTTCACGAGACGGTGCGCGAGCGGGCGGGGGGCGACCTGCCTCACTACGGATAACCTGCCCACCCAATGCGCCAGAAGTCACCCGAGACCTACGAGGAGAAGCTTGCGCAGCTGCAGGAGCTGCGCGAGCAGGCGATCCACACCAATCCGCAGGCGGAGGAAAAGCAGCACGCCAAGGGCAAGCTGACCGCCCGCGACCGGATCGAGAAGCTGCTCGACCCGGGCTCATTCGAGGAGCTCGACACCTTCGTGCGCCACCGCACGGCCGACTTCGACATGCTGAAGCACCGGCCGTGGGGCGACGCCGTGGTCACCGGACACGGGACGATCGACGGCCGGGCGGTCTGCGTCTTCTCGCAGGATTTCACCGTGTTCGGCGGCTCGCTCGGCGAGGTGATGGGCGAGAAGATCGTGAAGGTGATGGACCTGGCGGCGAAGATCGGCTGCCCGGTCATCGGGATCAACGACTCGGGCGGGGCACGCATCCAGGAGGGCGTGGTCTCCCTGGGCGCCTACGGCGACGTGTTCGTGCGCAACGTCCAGTGCTCGGGCGTCATCCCGCAGATCTCGCTGGTCATGGGGCCTTGCGCCGGCGGCGCGGTCTACTCGCCGGCCATGACGGACTTCATCTTCATGGTCAAGGAGACCTCGCACATGTTCATCACGGGCCCCGACGTGATCAAGACCGTCACCGGCGAGGAGGTCGAGTTCGAGGAGCTCGGCGGGGCGATGACGCACAACTCGAAGTCGGGCGTGGCGCACTTCGCCTCCGACGACGAGGAGAGCTGTCTCGAGGACGCCCGCTACCTCATGTCGTTCCTGCCCCAGAACAACCTCGAGCTGCCGCCGCGCATGGACACGGGCGACGACCCCGAGCGCCAGGAGGCCGAGCTCGACACGATCGTCCCCGACAGCCCGAACAAGCCGTACGACATGCGCGACGTCGTGCACCTGCTCGTCGACAACGGCGAGTTCTTCGAGGTCCAGGAGCACTTCGCGCGCAACATCATCGTCGGCTTCTCACGCCTGAACGGGCGCCCCGTCGGCGTCGTGGGCAACCAGCCCAGCCAGCTCGCCGGCGTGCTCGACATCGCCTCATCCGAGAAGGCGGCGCGCTTCGTGCGCTTCTGCGACGCCTTCAACATCCCGCTGCTCACGCTTCATGGACGTGCCCGGCTTCCTGCCCGGAACCGAGCAGGAGTGGGGCGGCATCATCCGCCACGGGGCAAAGCTGCTCTACGCCTTCACCGAGGCGACCGTCCCCAAGCTGACGATCATCACGCGCAAGGCCTATGGCGGCGCCTACGACGTCATGAACTCAAAGCACATGCTGGCCGACTTCGTCTTCGCCTGGCCGACGGCCGAGGTCGCGGTGATGGGCCCCGAGGGCGCGGTCAACATCATCCACCGCCGCGACATCCAGTCCTCGCCCACCCCCGACGAGCGCCGCGCCAAGCTGATCGGCGACTACAAGGCCCGCTTCGCCAACCCCTATTCGGCGGCCGAGCGCGGCTACATCGACGACGTGATCGTCCCCCACGAGACGCGCCCCAAGCTGATCCGCGCGCTCGAGACGCTGCAGACCAAGCGGGTGGAGACGCCGAAGCGAAAGCACGGGAACATCCCGCTCTAGGGCTTCGTCACGAAGTAGAGGCCGTCGTCGAAGCCGAAGTCGGGATCTCGCTGCGACACGACCTCGAGGATCCGGCCGCCGGCGGCTTCTACCAACTGGCGCACCCGTTCCTCCGGGAGCGCGCGCATGGCGACGGGATGGAGGCCGAGCCGCCAGTACAGGGCGCGCGTCTTCAGCCCGATCCTGCTGAGCAGAAGGAACAGACGGCGCCGTGGCTGGATGCGCAGCATCAGCGGAAGCGCCCTGGGCAGCTGGAAGACGAGCAGCCCCGACGGTTCGAGCAGGCGCACAAATTCCGAGAGATAGCGCTCGATCGCGACATCGTCTGGCTGGTGTTGGAGCACGATCCGCGAATAGACCATGTCGAAGCAGCCATCCTCGAACCGACGCAGATCGGGAGTGTCGTTCAGGAGGAAGGTGCAGCCCGCGCGATCGGCGTGGAGCTCGCGCGCCCTGGCGATCATCGTCTCCGAGATGTCCACGCCAAGCACCTCGCCGAAGTGCGGCGCGAGCGCCCGCGTCGCGCGACCGACACCGCAGCCGAAGTCGAGCGCCCGCTTGCGCTGGAGGGGCCTGCCCAGCCGCTCGGCGCGTTCGAGCACCGCTGCGATCTCGCGCTCGCCGGTCTCGAGGAAGTCGTCGGTCTCCCAGCCACCGAACTTGCCCTGCCCGGTCGAGAGCACAAACCAGAACGGATCCTCGCCGGCGACGTCGTCCCAATCACGCTGCAGCTTTGCGAGATCGCGCGGAAGCCCGCGCGCCTCGCCCGGGCTCAGTGCCGCCCCTTATGCGAGCGATCGCCAGACAGGCGATTGAGCGGGCGCAACCGGGGGAGCAGAACGATCGGGGCGAAGGGCATCGCGCCGAGACTCTAATCGTCGCCCACGGGCGTTCCCGGTCTAGGGTGGTCGGGGATGACCACGGTCGAGGCCGGGTTGGGGAGGTCGCGTCGTCTGACGCTGAATGGGCGCCTGGTGATGCCGGTGCTCGTTCTGGCTTCCTTCGCGGCCGCCTTCGCGCAGCGGCCCGGCGACGAGTACGTCGACTCTCGCATCGACCTGGCCGTGGACCCTTCGCGCTTCCTCGAGCGCATCTGGCAGGTGTGGAGCGGCACCGGCGATCTCGGCCACGTCCACAGCGGGCAGTCCGTCGGCTACCTCCTCCCAATGGGCCCGTGGTATGCGCTGGCCGACTGGCTCGGCGTCCCGATGTGGATCGCGCAGCGGATCTGGCTCGGGGCGCTCTACGCCCTGGCCGCCTGGGGGGCGGTCCGGCTGATGGACCTGCTCTACCGCCGCGAGCGCGGGCCTGCCCATCTCGTGGCGGGGGCGATCTTCGCGTTCAACCCATACGTGGCCACCTGGACGGATCGCGCGACCGTTGCTCTGCTGGCGTACGCCGCGCTGCCCTGGCTGATGATCTTCGCGCACCGGGCTCTGCGCTCGCCGGGGGCCTGGCGCTGGCCCGCGGCGGCCGCCCTGCTGCTGGCTGTCACCGGAGGCGGCGTCAACGCGACCTTGATCGTGGTGCTTCTGCCGGCTCCGGCCGCGCTGCTGCTCTATGAGACATGGGTGCTCGGGCGCCCGGGCGCGGCGGCGTGGGCGTTCGCGTGGCGAACCGCCGTGTTGGGGATCCCCGTATCGCTGTGGTGGTTGATCCCGCTGGTGCTCGCGGCGCCTTACGGCGGCGACTTTCTCTCCTTCACCGAGCAGCCTGTCGGCATCTGGACGACGAACGCGATGTCCGAGTCCCTGCGGCTGCTCGGCTACTGGCCGATGTACCTGCGCATCGGCTCGGAGTCGCAGTCGGTATTCGACTTCGTGGGCAGCTACTTCACGAGCCTGCCCGTGATCGCCGGCAGCTTCGTCGTGCCGCTCGCGGCCCTTGCCGGGCTGCGCTGGACGGGTCGCTGGTCCTACGCGCCCTTCTTCGGACTGCTTGCGATCTTCGGCTTGGTCATCATGTCGGCGGGCTTTCCCCGCGGCGCACCGGGGCACGACGCGCTGCTGTGGCTCTACTACAGCTTCGAGCCGCTGCAGGTACTGCGCACGACCTACAAGGCGGCGCCTTTGGTTGCTCTCAGCCTCGCTGTGCTGGCTGGAGCCGCCGTCGACGCGTTGCTCGCCGCCGCCAGGCAGCCGTGGTCCATCGACCGGCGGCTCTCGATCGCGGCGCTCGTGGTCTTCGCCATCGGGATGGTCGTCTTCGCGTGGCCGCAGCTCACGGGCAACGCGGTCGACCAGCGCTCCGCATACGGGCGCATCCCGGGCAGCTGGCCTGCCGCGGTCGTGGATGCCGAGCGCGCCACCGACGACAACCAACGCATTCTGCAGCTTCCGGGCCAGCTCTTTGGCGCCTACGGCTGGGGCGGCGAGGTAAACGAACCGGTCGCGCCCGCCCTGACAGACCGGCCAGTCGCCGTGCGCTCGATCACTCGTTACTCCGACCCGCGCTCGGCGCAGCTGCTCGCCTCGGTCGATGATCTCGTCCAGCAGGCGCGGCTGCTGCCCGGCCAGCTCGACCCACTGCTCCGGCTGATGGGCGTCGGGCAGGTCCTCGTGGGCGCCGACGCGAACGGGTCGATTGCCGGCTCCGCCACTCCCGCGGCGGTCGAACGCGCTCTGGCGGAACAGGATTCGCTGCGGCTACCCGCCGCCGCATATGGCAGGCAGCGACTGCGCCCGCCCGAGCTCGGCCGTTCCGACCTCGCGGTGGCCGTCCCGGACGTCCGGCGCTACGACGCGCCGGCGGGCTTCAAGCAGGGCATCGTCCGGGTGCACCCGGCCACGGGCGCGACGGTGCTCGACGGCGATGCGGACGGGGTGGTCGACCTGGCTGGCCTCGGTGGTCTCGACACCGGCCGCGCGCTCTTCTACGCGGCGGACCTCGACCCCGGGCGACTCCGCCGGCTCGTGGAGTCGGGCGGGCGGCTGGTGTTCTCCGATTCGAACCGCAAGCGGACCGTCTCCCCGTCTCGCTTCGTGGATCTCTACGGCCCCACGCTTACCGCCAGCGCAACGATCGCCGACGCCTGGCCGGACTACGATCCGTTCCCGGCCCGCGGACCGGCGGGTCAGACGGTTGCCGTCTACAGCGGCCTGCGGCGACTGGAGGCTCCAACCGACCTTGGCCTGTCGAGCTTCCCAGAGCACGGCGCTACCGCGGCGTTCGACGGCCGCCTTGACACGAGTTGGCTCGCCAGCAACTACTCCCCTTCCGAGCGCCGGTACCTGGAGTTCGAGCTGCCAAGAGCCCGGCGGCTTCCCTTCATCGCGGTCTACCCCCACGCCGGCACGGTAGGCCGCACGCGGACCATGGCGCTGTCTGTCGACGGAGGCGAGGAACGCGAGGTAGCGCTCAGGCGCGCCTGGACGACGATTCGCCTTGGCCCGCAGCCCGTGCGCACGGTGCGGTTGCGGGTAAAGGACGTGGCGACTCTCTACGGAGCCCCAGGCGGGCTCGCCGAGGTGCGGATTCCGGGCGTCCGCGTGCGCGAGGCCCTCCGGATGCCGACGACTCTGGCGCACGCGGCTCGCGGTGCCGACCTGAACCGGAGCGAGATCTGGGTCGTCGCGCGCCGCACCACCGCCGACGATCCCTACCGCACGGGCCTGACCCGCGCCGACCCGCAAGCGGAGAACCGGCAGGACATGGTGGACCCCGAGCGCGGGATCGAGCGCATCGTCACGCTGCCGCAGGCACGGTCCTTCGGTGTCGACGGCTGGGCGAGCGTCGGTGATGACACGCCCGACGACGCCATCGACCGGCTCGCCGGGGTATCCGACGAGTGGAGGATGTGGTCGTCGAGCCGCTTTGAGAACGTGCCGAGCCGGCGCGCGTCGAGCGCGCTCGACGGCCGGCCCTCCACGGACTGGGTTGCGGATCGAACCGAGGACCATCGTCCCTGGCTGGCGTGGCGTGGGCCGCAGCGCCTTCGGATCGCGAAGCTGCGGCTGGTTCGATCGCGGGCGGGCTACCCGTTCCCCTCGCGATTGCGCATCCACACGCAAGACGCGATGCGCGACGTGCCGGTGGGAGCGGACGGCACGGTCCGGCTGGAGACCCCCCTGCGTGACGTCCGAGGGCTGACGCTCGAGGTGCTCGAGACCCGCCCCGGCGGGGGATCGGCCGCATTCACGCGAGCCGTGGGCATCGCGGAGGTCGTCATACCTGGGCTCGATCCGCCGAGTCCGCGGCGCACCGGAAGCTTTGCCACCCGCTGCGGAGAGATCGTCGTCTCCGCCGCACGCTCACGCGCAACCATGAGCGTCGCGGATCGAATGACGCGCCTCGACGACGGCCTGCCGCTGCGGCTGAGGCCGTGCGGCAACCGAGCCGAGCTCAGCCTCACCAGTGGAGCCAACCCGCTCTCTGCGCCCCCCGGCGAGGTCATGCGCCCCGACCACCTTCGGCTCGTGTCCAAGCCGCCGTCCGGCCGCCCCGAGGCCCCGTCGCTCCCGGGCACTGTGGGCACGCCAGGTGAGATGAACGCCGCGGGAATCCCACAGGACGTCCCCCTCGAACTCGAAAACCCTGCCTGGCTGGTGCTCGGCACCAGCTACGCGCCCGGGTGGCGCGCCACCTGCCGCACGCGAGACGGCGAGCCGACGGATCTCGGAGCGCCGCTGCCGGCCGACGGCTTTGCAAACGGATGGCGCGTGCCCGTCGAGTGCGCGGTCGTCCGCTTTCGCTTCGGCCCCCAACGGATAGCCATCGCCTTCTTCATCATCTCCTGGATTGCGCTGCTCGTACTTGCCGCGTTGCTCGCAACGGGTGTGGTGCGCGATCGCCGGCGTGCACGGATCCCCCCCGCGGAGGGCGACGCCGACGACATCGCCTTGCAGGTCCCGGCGGCCGACCCGCTGGTGCGCACCCGTGCCGGCGTGGCTCTCGCCGCAGGGGCGGCCGTGGGGATCGTCGCGGCCGGCGTCTTTGCGCTGCGGTTCGGTGTCGTGCTCGGGCCGGCGACGACGGTCCTGCTGCTGCTCGGCGTTAACGTCCGCCGGCTGCTGGCGATCGCGACAGTGGCGCTCCTCGCCGTCGTCGTGATCTATGTCGCCGACCCCGCCCCGGAGTTCATCGGCGTGCGCTTCTTCTTTGCGGAAGCCCATCTCTTCGAACACTGGTTGACAGTTGGGGCGGCTTGCTGCGTGGCCGCCGCGTGCGCGCTCTCCCTCGTTCGGCTGCGCGCAGCGAGGACCGCCAGCGCCACCGCCGCAAGCACGAGCATCGTGAGCTCCACCGGCTGGCGAAAGCGCGGCAGGCCGTAGCCGATCACGCTCGAGAAGGTCACCACCACGGCGGGCGAGACGAGGATCACCAGCGAGCCGCCGTGGCGGCGCAGGAGCACTGCGCCGTAGACTGCGAGCGGCACGAGCGCAAAGTAGATGAGCGTGCCGATCCATTGAAGGCCGGGATCTCGCCCCTCGGCGGTATCCGCTTGGTCGCGGGGCTGGTAGAGATCCCACTGGCGCAGCACCCTGACGGCGACCACCGCCGGCCAGCGCTCGACGTGGTCGAGCGCGTACTCCAAGCCGTCCTCGCGCCAGATTCGAGCTTGCTCGACCTCGTTGAGCGTCAGGTCCCGTTCGCGCAGGCAGGCGACGTCCCAGGAGCCGATCGTCTGGCCGGAGTAGACCTGGGCGCAGTTCGCCCCTGCCAGCACGGTGCTGTCGTTGAGCGAGATGAGCACCGGCTGGTCGAAGACGATCCAGTTGCGGATCGTCCAGGGAGCGATCACCAGGCCGGCCGCTACGAAGGCGATCGCGACGAGCCTCAGCCCCTGCCAGCGCCAGGGCCGGCCCCGCAGGCACACGACCAGGCCCGGCAAGAGCAGAAACAGCAGCCCTTCCGCCCGGGTCAGCGCCGCGAGCCCGACCAGCGCCCCAAAACCTGCCGCTGCCCGCGGGTCGGGCCGGTCCAGCAGCCGGTAGGCGACCAGCAGGGCAAGCACCACGAACAGCCCGTAGAGCGACTCGGGCATCAGGGAGCCGTCTGCCCCGATCAGCGTCGGATAGACCGCGGCCATGCCCGCGGCGAGGAGGCCGATCCGCGGGCCGGCAACGCGGCGGCCAAGCAGGCCCACCGCGATGATGGCGGCAGCGCCAACGAAGCATCCGACGAGCTGGTGGGCAGACCCAGGTGTCCGCGCCCACGAGTGAGGCGCCGGTGAGCAGCCATGTCCACATGGGTGGATGCCCCGCGGTCGGAGCGACGCTACCCGAGGAGCTCGTAGGAGAACGGCTCCCGACGAAGCCCTCGCCTCGAGCCAGGAGGTTCGCCGTCACGTGGTAAAAGAAGCGGTCGGTCAGCGCCTCCGGCAGATCGGCCGCGACCAGCAGGACATAGAGGACTCGCACCACCAGGCCTGTCAGGGCGATGATCGGCCGCCGGCCACGGAAGCTTCTCGGCCGCGGCATGAGCTTCGAGGGCATGCCAGATCCTCGAGAACCGGTCAGCGCGGTCGCGCGGCGCCGGCCAAGCTCAGAACGGCGCGCGGCTGCACCGGTCGATCCCGTCCTGAAGCGCAAGCCGGGCGAGGGCGGAGTCGTCCCCGCGCGTTCGCACGTCGACCGCCTCGATGCACGCCCGGTAGTGCGCCTCCCCGGCCGACCAGAGGAGAGCGAGCCCGATCAGCACCAGTGCCGCCAGAAACGCCCAGGGAAGTACCTGCGCCGAGCGGTCGCCGCCGCGCGTCCGGGGCGGGCCCGAGAGCTCCGCCGGCTCGTCGTCGGGGAGCACCTGAGTCCAGGGCGGGGACTTTGTCTCATCGGGCTCCTGGGGCGCGGTCGGCTGATCCACGCGGCGATCCTAACCGAGGCAGGAAGCGCCGACCCTGATGAAGCGGGGGCGATAGAGCTCGGCCTGGCTGATCAGCCTCCCCCAATCGCTGGTTCCGAGGCTGTATGAGACCGAGATCGCGCCGTTGCGCTCGAACTCGGGATGGGCGACGGCGTTGTAGGTGTAGGAGTCCGCGCCCCAGCTGGGCGTCGTATACACGACGGTCTTGTCAACCCACGGTCCCGCCGGACTGTCGGCATGCATAACGAAGATGTCCCGGCCGAAAGTGTGCGCCTGGCTGAGCAGCACGTACTCGTCACCGCGCCGCATGACGCTGAACTGATTCGAGACGCCTTCGAAGAGCCGGGTCGACGCGGCCGCCTGCGAGGACCAACCCTGCCCCGTCCAGTACTGCCAGGGCCCAAGCACGTTCCCAGCGACGGCGCGTGCGAGATGGGCGTACTTGTCAAAGCCACGGTCTTCCACCCCGTAGACGTAGGTCCAGTCGTCGTCCTCCAGCACCGCCACCCCCCAAGCGACGTCACCGCCCGCCGCCACGGTTGCGGGCGAGCCCTCCTCGCGCAGATCCGAGCGGCGCAGTGTTACCACGTCGGTCGCAACCTGGTGGAAGTCCCAAGCCCCGGTACCGGTCGTGACCATGCGCGCCGCAAAGATCCGCACCCGGCCCCCCTCGACCGTCGCGTCCGCGGGCCAGTACCAGGCGTCGCCGTGGGTAGGTTCGAGGAACCCGTCGGGTCGCCCGGCAACCGCGAGCGTCTCGAGCAGATCGCCGGTCTGCAGGACCAGGGAGTTGCGAACGAACGCTCCGCCCGGGGTGCGGGAGCCATCGGGTTCCACCGTCCCATGGAAGGAGTCGCCGAACAGCCACAGGGACTTTCCATTCGGAAGTCCTGTGGAGTAAGCGCCGTCCCCGCCGGTCCACCCGGGGCCGGACGAGCTCACACTCGCTGGAGATCGGCATCCGGGACCGCGCAACCGAACCCGGGGATCTCCGGTTCGAGGCTACGCGCCGGAGGGAGAGGTGGGATACCGCGACTCGCGCGATTGGGGTTGGGCGCGAGCGCTTGGACCACCGGCCGCAGGCGCCGGCCGCGCACGAGCAGGCGAACGCGTAGGTGTCCCGACGAAAGCCGGCGGCTGCGGACCCTCGCGCCCCGGATCCCCGGCGCTGGGAACCCGCTGAAGCGGACGTACTCGATGCCCCGATGCGCCACGAAGACGACGATCAGGTGGGCGGCCGCCGACGAGCGTCCGCGGGTAAGGGTGACCTTGGCTCCAGCGCGAAGTGGACGGCCATGGATCCGCGCGCGGCCAAGCCGGGCCGCACGCGGGCGACCTTGAGCCACCAGGGACGGCGAGCGGGTCGAGGCGCGGACATCGCAAAACGCTCCTGCCACACCGGATCGCAGGAGCGTGCGGCAAGCCCGGGGCAGGTGCTTGTCCACGGCGTCGGCCGCAGCGCGTGGTCCGGGGGTGTTGGCGACCGCCGCAAAGGGAAAGAGCACGGCCGCGATCCCCGGTAGCACGGCTGCAAACAGCCAGCGGCCAGCGGCGCATGAGCGCGGGGCGTCTCCCATATATGTGTGTCGGCGGTGCGGCCGTCAAACGCGAGGCGATTGGACGCATGTGCGGTCCTCGCGAGCGCCATTAATGGACGCTCACCACCGCGCTCAGGCGATTGCGCTCCGGTGCAGCGCCGAGCCTGGTACCAATCCCGGTCTCATGCAGCTTGATTTGTCGATCCTGATGCCCGTCTACAACGAGGCCGCCACGGTCGAGCGGGCCGTCCAGGAGGTGCTCGAGACCGACCTTGGGGTCGAGTTCGAGCTGATCATCGTCGACGACGGTTCGACCGACGGGACTTCGCGGCTGCTTGGCTCCCGTGAGTGGCCCGCGAACGTGCGGCTGCTGTCGCACGACGCAAACCAGGGCAAGGGCGCCGCGCTTCGTACCGCGCTCGGGCATGCGACCGGCGAGTTCACCGCGATTCTCGACGCGGATCTCGAGTATTCGCCCGCCGACCTGCGCCAGCTGCTGGAGCCGCTGCAGAGCGGGCAGACGAACGCCGCTTTCGGCGTGCGCGCGTTCGATGGCTACACGAGCCATTCGTTTCTCTATGTGCTCGGCAACCGCGGCGTGACGCTGGTGGCAACGTGCTCTTCAACGTGTACCTGCGGGATCTGATGACCTGCCACAAGGCCATTCGGACGGACCTATTCCGCTCGCTGCGCCTGCAGGCGCGGGGATTTACGATCGAGCCCGAGATCACGGCGCAGCTCGTGCGGCGTGGTGAGCGAATCTTCGAGGTCCCTGTCTCTTACCGCGCGCGAAGCAACGACGAGGGCAAGAAGCTGCGTGCGTCTGACGGCCTAAGGGTCGTCGCGACGCTCCTGCGTCAGAGGTTCGCTCGGCGCGCAGGCTGACCGGCCGCCGCCGGCCGAGCGCGGCTGGCCGGCCGGCGGCGGGCCGACTACGATGGACCAGGCCTTGGCGCTGAACGAACTGAGGCGGGCTGCGGCGCGTGCGGGGGTGCCGGCGGCACTATCCGTCTTCGCATTCATCCTCGCCTTTCTCCAGCGCCCGGGGGAGCTGGCCTTCGACTCGCGCCTTGAGCTCACCGCGAACGCCGCCCTGTTCGTGGACCGGGTGAGAGATGTCTGGAGTCCGAGCGTCGACCTGGGCCACGTGCAAAGCGCCCAGTTGGTGGGCTACCTGTTCCCAATGGGGCCTTGGTACGCCGCCTGGGATGCCACCGGCCTTCCCATGTGGATCGGCCAGCGGCTGTGGCTCGGGGCACTGCTCGCGCTCGCCGCCTGGGGTGTGGTGCGCTTGTTCGACGATCTGGGCGGGGCGGGTCGCCGGATCGGCGCGGCCTTCGCGGGCGCCGTCTACATCACCGCACCCTATGTCGGCACCTTCGTCAGCGCGCGCTCGGTGGTCCTGTTGGCGTACGCGGCGCTGCCGTGGTTGCTCGTCGCGGTTCACCGCGGGCTCGCCGCCCCGACCGGATGGCGCTGGCCCGCGGTCGCGGCGCTGCTAATCGCCGTAGCCGGCGGGGGCGTGAACGTGACTATCGTCGTCTGGGTCGTACTTGCCGCGCTCGCTCTGGTGGCGTACGAGGTCGCGGTACTCGGCCGGCAGCGCGGCGCCGCGCCGGCATTCCTCTGGAGGGCGGCATTGTGCGCGAGCTTCGCGTCGGCATGGTGGGCGGTGCCCGTCCTGTTCCAGGGCACCGAAGCCGGCGACTTTCTGCGCTTCACCGAGGGGCCGGAGACGATCTGGGCCACCACCAGCCTCTCGGAATCGATTCGGGGTCTCGGCTACTGGCTGCTCTACCTTGCGGTCGGAGCGCAGCCGGTGCGCTCCATCGCGGATACCTACCTGTTCGCTCCAGTCCTGATCGTCGCGACCTTCCTGGTCCCCCTGCTGGCCATCGGAGGCTTTCGATGGACGCGCCAATGGACCTACGGCCCTTTCTTTGCGCTGCTGGCGGTGGCGGCCCTGCTGGTCATGTCGGCGGGCTTCCCCGAAGGGGCGCCGATGCGAACGTTGCTGAGCTCGATCTACGAAGAGGTCGAGTGGCTCAGGTTCCTGCGGACGACGTACAAGGCCGCGCCATTGCTTGCCCTCGCGGTGGCCTGCCTGGGCGGCGCCGCTCTCGCGTTTGCCGCGGAGCGCATGCGACGGCCGTTGGCGCTTGTCGCACTCATCCTTCCTTTGCTCGTCGGCCTACCGCTCGTCACCGGAAAGCTGCTCGAGCCGGAAGAGGCTTATGGCGAGATTCCCGAGTACTGGAAGCAGGCCGTGCTCGACGCCGATCGCCTCGCGCCGCCCGGGAAACGGACGCTGGTGCTGCCCGGGGCCCTGTTCGGCTGGTATCGCTGGGGAAACACGGTCTACGCGGTGGCTCCGGCCATCTCGAAGCGAGCTGTGCTGGTGCGCGGAGTGGAGCGCTATGCCGCTCCGCGCGCGAGCCAGATGCAGGCCGAGGTGGACGACCTGATCCAGCAGGACAGGCTCGTACCGCGCCAGCTGGAGCCGCTGCTCGGCCTTTTGGGAGTCGGGCAGGTGCTCGTTCATTCCGACTACCGGCCCGTTCCGAGTGGCGCGCTCGACCAGGCGTCCTTGGCCGAGCTGCTAGAGCGCGAGCCGGGGTTCGCCTTGGGCGAGGAGGACTACGGCGGGGTCCGAAGCTACGCTCCGCCCCCTGGCCGGAGCGGCCCCGCTCGCGAGGCTGCGGACGTGCGCCGTTTCAGTGCATCGGCAAGCGGTCCCGGCATCGTGCGACTACACGGGCGATCGGGGGCGGTGGTGCTCGATGGCGACGCCGAGGGTGTCGTCGGGCTCGCAGCAGCCGGACGTCTCGATGTCCGGCGCGCGCTCTTCTATGCCGGCGACCTCGACCGCGCCCAGCTCGCCGAAGGCGTTCGCCGCGGCGCGACGCTGGTGTTCACCGACAGCCATCGTCGCCGGGTGCTCGAGAGCAACCAACTCCGGGCCAATCGCGGACCGACCCTCGGCGCTCGTGACGCCCTGCCCCCCGAGTGGCCCGCCTACGACCTGTTCCCAGACCGAGGTTCGGGCGCGCAGACGGTGGCCCGCTACTCGAACCTCGACTACCTCCGCGCCCCGCTCGCTCGCGGCCGGGCGCTGTATCCCGAGCATCGCCCCTATGCGGCGCTTGACGGGCGGACCGAGACCTCGTGGCTCGCGAGCGATTCGGCGCGCCCGGGTGAGCAGGAGCGCTGGATCGAGCTCGGTTTCTCGCGGCCGCGGCGCCTCGGCTTCATTCGCGTCCTCCCCCACCGAGACAGACTCGGCCTCACCGACGAGGTCGCGCTCTCGGTGAACGGTGGCCGCGAGCGCCGCTACGCGCTCGGCGGCGGCTCAAACCGTCTTCGCATCGGCGCGGACGAGGTGCGGCGGCTGCGGCTGCGCGTTCTTGGCACGGACGGCCCGTTCGGCGGTCCGGGCGGAATCGCGGAGCTGGGCATACCTGGGCTCGAGGTGGGGGAATCGCTGCGGCTCCCGACCGAGCTCTCGAGGTTGGCCGGCGGCCTGGACCTGGCTCGCAACCCGATGCTGGTGCTGCTGCGGCGGACCACCGCCGACTTCCCCTTCCGCGCCGGCCGTGCCGTCGGCGAGGCGCAGGCCGGTGACCCGCTCGACATGGTCGACGCCGAGCCCGGCCTGGTGCGTGACGTGACACTCCCCGTGGGACGTTCGTTCGACCTGGGCGGGTGGGCAAGCATCGACCCGGGCGCGCCCGACCGGCTGATCGACGGCCTGGCCGGCCTGCGGCAGGGCTGGCGTTTTGACTCGTCCGGGCGCTTCGAGGGCGTGCCGGGCAACCGCGCCTCGTCCGCGTTCGACGCCGATCCCGCCACCGCGTGGATCGCCGATGCGCCGCCGGGAGCGCTGCCGTGGATTTCGTGGCGCGCTCCCGCGCAACAGACCATCCGCTCCCTGAGGCTGTCACCCGGCCCACCCGAGACCAAATTTCCGCGGCGTGTGAGAGTCGCCGCGCCCGGCGGCTTGTCCATCACTCGCACCGTTCCCGCCAGCGGCCGGGTGGCCCTGCCAGTCCCGCTGCGCGCGCGCGGCCTGCGGATCACGGTGCTGAGCAGCTACCCGCCGCGCAAGCGGCGCGGGCTGCGCGCGACGGCCGTGGCGGAGATCGCCGCATCTGGGTTGCGGCCGCCGCGGCCGCGACGCCACGGGTCGCTTGCTGGCCGCTGCGGTGACATCGTCGTGCGCGCCGGCGGGCGCACTGCGAGAGCGCGGCTGTCCGGGACGGTCGAGGAACTCGACGCGGGACGCCCGCTGGCGATCCGGCCCTGCGGCCGGTCACTGGCTCTCCCGCGCGGCACCAGTCGGCTCGAGGCGCCGCCGGGAGCGGTGGCGAGGCCCGACCACCTCGTGCTCTTCGCGCCTGCTCCGGTCCCGTCTCGCGCGCCGGCCCCGGGCCGTGTGCTCTCGCCCGGCGCGGAGCCTCGAGGCGGACAGCGGGATGACGTCCGGCTGGCCGTCGAAGAACCCGCGTGGCTGGTGCTGGCCGAGAGCTACTCGACGCGCTGGAAGGCATGGTGCCGGGACGCAAGCGGGCGAGAGCGGGAGCTTGGCCGGCCCACGCCGATCGACGGCTACGCGAACGGCTGGGCCGTGGACGAACGTTGCGCGGGGGCGCGCTTCGCTTTCGGGCCCCAACGCCTGGCCGACGTTAGCCATGCGATCTCGGCCGTCGCCGGGCTCATCCTCCTACTCCTCGCGCTGGTCGCGCCAGGCGAGCGCTCAAGATCGCTTCGGCCGGGGCCCGCAATTGTGCCGAGCGCCGATCGACTGAGCCGCCTCGGGGCCAAGGGTGCGTTGGCGGCAGGCGTCGCGGCGGGCGCGGCCGGGAGCCTGTTGTTCGCGCTGCGAGCCGGCGCCGTGCTCGCGCCGCTCGCGTTCGCGCTCGCGCTCCTCGGCGTGAACGTGCGCAGGCTGATCGCCCTCGCGACGGTGGCACTGCTTGCCACCCTGTTCCTCTACCTCGCGGATCCTCCGCAACAGCTGTTCGGGTTCT
The DNA here is from genome assembly GCA_963762265.1 of uncultured Thermoleophilaceae bacterium. Lineage (GTDB taxonomy): Bacteria > Actinomycetota > Thermoleophilia > Solirubrobacterales > Thermoleophilaceae > JACVRW01. Next base: position 188,386 of record CAVXKC010000004.1, read on the forward strand.
CACCTACCTACGCGCAGGACCACATCGCCGCCCATTGGGCCGCCGTGCTCTGCGTCGCGTGTCTAGCAGCCGCGGCCCTGCTGGCCGCCCACCGCGCGCGGGCGGCTCGTGAGCCTTAACGCGATCCCGCCCGCCGCGATCAGCACCAGCCCGGCGATCAGCAGGAGGCCCTGGGAGTCACCGTCGAACAGCGCGGTGGCGGCGGAGGCAAGCGCGCCGCGCTCGGAGCCCAACGGCGACGTTCCTTCGCCCTCGACGGATATCGGCGAGCCTCCGCGCCGGGTGCGCACTCGGTCAGTCTCGACCTGCGCCAGCAGCAGTTCGAGCGCGGCTCCGCCCTCGGTGCGCGCGAGGCGACGGCGCAGCCCGGCCGGCACCTGGCCGGCGAAATCGTCGGAAAAGGGATCCCAGGCGGGCGTCCGCTTGCCGGTGCCAAGCGGTCCGAAGGGGTCCGAGTACTGATCCACGGCGGGCAGGTCTTCGGGAGCTGCGACGGCGGGGCCGGGCGCAGCGCCAGCAAGCGCGAGCGAGGTCATCAAGGCGAGTGCGAGCGCGATCGTGCGGCGCAGCGACTGGGTCTCAAGTGCGCGGATGCGATGGGTCATCGGAGTTCGAGCGCGACTGTACATCCCGGAGCGCGTGGGTGAGGCTTGCTGGGTGAGAGCTTCGACCACCACCCGTGAGCTGCGGTCCCCGGCTCTGACCGCCGCCCTCGCGCTCGTGGTCTTTCTGCTCGCTCTCGATCGAGGCGGGTATGGGCTCGAGACGCGCGGGGCAGCCGGGGTGCTGATCTGGTGGCTGGTGCTCGTGCTGGTGGGCTTGGGCGTCTGGCCGCGTGCCCCGATCCCACGCTCGGCGCTCGTCGCGGGCGGACTGCTCTGCGCATTCTGCGCCCTGACCGGAGCGTCCGCGTTCTGGGCCGACAGCTCAGAGGGAGCGTTCATCGAGCTCGGCCGCGTCGGGCTCTATCTCGGGGGCTTCGTGATCGCGGTCGTGGCGGCCACGCGTGCGAGCGCGGCCGCGTGGACCGACGGCATGGGAGCGGGAATAGCGGCGGTCGCGCTACTCGCGCTCGGCGACCGCTGCTTTGGCTGGCACCACGCGGCGGAACTGCGCTCCTTCCTGCCGGGCACAGAGACGCGCCTCGGCTATCCGCTCGGCTATTGGAACGGGCTTGGGATCCTCTTCGGAATCGGCGTGCCGCTGCTGCTGCGGCCGGCCGTTGCTTCGTCGCAAGCCGTCGTGCGCGCGGCGGCCGTGGCTGCCCTGCCTGCGCTCGGGGCGGGCATCTACCTGACCTCCTCGCGCGGTGGCGCGGCGGTCGCGGTCGTGGGCGCGGTTGCATTCGTGCTGCTGGCCGGCCGGGCGCTTCTCGCATGGTCGGCGCTCGCCGCCGGTGGAGCGGGCACCGCGGTCGCGGTCGCAGTGCTTCACGCGCGCCCGGAGTTCGTCGACGGGCCGCTCGAGTCGGCCGCGGCGGTAAGCCAGGGCAAGAGTGCCGCGCTGCTTCTGGTGCTCGCCTGCGTGGCCTGCGGCTTCGGATACGCGCGGTTGCACACGGCGGCCAAGCGAGTACGCCTAACGCGCGGCGTCGCCGTGGCGGCCGGCGCCTGCGCAGTGCTCCTGCTTGTGGCCGGCCTGGTCGCGGCCGATCCCGCGGAGCGCTTCGAAGCCTTCAAGGAGCCCCCTTCCGAGCGATCGACCGACCGGCCCGGGTTCGTGCGGGACCACCTGCTCAGCGGCGAAGGCAGCGGCCGGTGGCAGTTCTGGAGTGCCGCGGTGGACCAGTTCGAGCATGCGCCACTGGCCGGCGACGGGGCGGGCAGCTACGAAGCCTGGTGGCTACAGCACGGCCCGCTCGCGTTCTACATCAAGGACGCTCACTCGCTCTATTTGGAGACTCTGGGTGAGCTGGGCCTCCTCGGCCTTGCTCTGCTCGTGGGCGTGCTGGCGGCGACGCTGGCCGCCGCCGCCCGGCGGCTGCGGGCGGCGCCGGCGGAGCTGCGCCCGGCGGTCGCAGCCGCGGCGGCGGGTCTGGCGGGCTTCGGACTCGGCGCGTCGATCGACTGGGTCTGGGAGCTCACCCTGATCGGCTTGATTGGAGTGATCTGCATGGGGCTGCTGACGGGCCCCGCCGGCGTTGCTGAGGACGCTCGCCCAATTAGTGTGGCGCGCCCGGCCGGCACGCCTGCTCGCGTCGCGCTTGCACTGCTCGCGATCTGCATGATCGCCGTGGAGGCGATCCCGTGGATGGTCGATCGCCAGCTCGGAGCGAGCCGCGACGCGCTCGCGGCGGGCGATTCGGCGGCTGCGGAGTCGCGCGCCTTGGAGGCACGCAGCCTGCAACCGTGGGGCGCGTCGCCCCACCGCCAGCTCGCGCTGGTCCGCGAGCACGACGGCGATCTCGAAGGAGCCCGCCGGGCAGTGGCGAGGGCACTCGAGCTCGAGCAGGACAACTGGGAGCTCTGGGTGATCTCGGCGAGGGTCGCCGCTGGCGAGGGGCGCCTTGTCCAGGCTCGCCGCGACCTGCGGCGTGCACGCCGGCTCTACCCCCGCTCGGCGCTATTCGGCTACAGCGAAGCCGACCGAGCCCGGCTCCGCCGCGCGCTCGGGGGCGAGTAGCCCCGCCGCGGCCGGCCCGGGTGCCGCCGGTCGAGGTGCCGCCGGGGCCCGCTCGGCCACCGGAGCCCTGGAGCCGCGGAAGCAGACGGCGAGCAGGCCGATCGCCAAAGCGAGCTGGACCCCGGCGAGCGTGAGCGCCACGCTCGTCAGGCTCCCGCTTGCGGCGATCACGGCGGGCGGCTCGCACACGGCCGCGACCCCCAGCAAGATCAGGAAGCGGACACTCCGCAGGCCGAGCAGGTACTGCACCGCCAAGAAGGCGCAAGCGAGCAGGCTCATGGCAACCGCCAGCAGCGGCAGGGCGCCCGCGCCGAGCGTGTACTCATCTCCGAAGACCGCCCGCAGCAACGGCTCGGCGCCCGCCGCATAGACCACGACCATGGGAACCGCCGCCGCGGCGATCAAAGCCAGCGTTCGCGCGAGCACCGGCCGCGCGTCGCGGCCGTGAGCGGCCATGCGGGCCGCCTCCGGAAGCAGGTAGATCCCGAGGCCGACTGCGACCCATATGATCGCCTTGGCCGCGACCGCCGCCGCGGCGTAGGAGCCGGCCACCGCCTCCGAGGCGGTGTGCTTGACAACCACGACGTCGATGTTCTGGAGCACTGCCAGCAGCATGAGCGCGAGCAGCGGGACACCCGCGACGTGGAGCAGCTCGCGAACGCTGCGCCTGTCCTCGCCCCGACCGCCGGCCACCCTCCTGCGAAGGGGGAGTGCAAGCAGCGCCGCGGTCACCATGATCGAGACGGTGGTGCCGAGGAAGGCCCCCGTCACGTCCAGCCCGGCGATGACGAGCAGCACCCCGAACACCAGCCGCGCCGCGGCCTCTCCGACGATGCTCGACCCGACGAGCCGGTAGGCGCGGAGCCCCTGGAGGACTCCTCGCTCGACCGACAGAGCCAGCCAGAGGCAGGCCGTCGGGAGGATGGCGGCGGCCCCCCACTCCTCGCCGACTCCGATTGCGGCCGCGATCGGCGCGCGTGCCACAACCGACAGTACCGTCACTGCGACGAGCAGGGCGCTGAGCACCCTGAGCCAGCGCCACACGCTTCGCGCGGGAGTCGCGTCACCCTGCACGATGGCCGCGCTCACGTCGCGGGCGACACCCGCCTGAAGAGCCTGGCCGGGCACCGACAGGATCAGGAACATCGCGAGCAGCGCGGCGAGCGACCCGTAGCCGTCGGCTCCGAGCAGGCGCGCAAATGCGACGGTCACGACCAGAGCGATCGCGTTCGCGCCCATCACCGCCGCCGCCAAGCCGGCGGCGCGTCCGGTCTCAGATCCCATGACCGTCCCGACGGCGCCGCGCCGGGCGGGCGCGGCAGCCGCCTGCGAGCGGACGCCCTTCCAGAAGGGTCAGAGTGCGGTCGGCGGTTCGCTCCCACGAGAACTCCTGCGCACGCAGCAGCGCGCCGTCGCCCAGGCGCTCTCGAAGGCTTTCGTCCTTCACCAGCCGGATCGTCTGCGCCACGAGGTCGTCGTGGTCACTTGCCAGCAGGCCGGTCTCGCCGTCGACGATCGATTCGCGCAGCCCGCCGGCCGCGAGCGCGACGCTGGGAGTGCCACAGGCGGCCGCCTCCATCACCGTGAGCGACCAGCCCTCCTTGACCGACGCCGTTACGTGCACCCAGGCGTGCTGGAACAGCTCGACCTTGCGCGGCTCGCTGACAAAGCCGTGCAGGCGCACCCTCTCCTCGAGGCCGCGCTCCGCGATCTCCGCCTCGATCGCCTCGTGAGCGTCGCCTTCGCCGGCGATCTCCACCACGAGGTCCGGAACCGCCTCGGCGATCCGCAGGAGCTGCTCCACGTGCTTGTAGCGCTTGAGCCGGCCGAGGTAGACGATGTTCGGGCGGGTGTCCCTGACGCCGGGCTCGTAGCCGTTCCCGTCGACGCCGTTGTAGTTGATCGCGATCGACTCCTCGGGAACGCCGTGCGCGGCCAGCTCCTGCCGCGTCGCCTCGGAGACCACGACGAACGGCTCGCGCCTGTAGAGCAAGCGAAGCGGCGCCGTCTCGAGCATCATCGCGACCGGCGTTCCCAGCCGACCGAGCTCCTCGTGTAGTGGCGGCCGCGGTGGATGTGGTGCACCATCGCGAGCCGCGGGGTCTTCAGCCACAGCGGCGTGAGGAACGTGACCCCATTGATCACCTCGAGGACGACGTCCGGATCGGGCACGAGGCCGCGCGCCTGGCTCACGATCGTTCGCGGCCAGACGGTCGAGCGGCCGCCAACGCGGTGAAGCGTCAGCGCACCGTCGCGCTCGACCGCCTTCGCGCCCGGATAGCCGCACGAGATCACGCTCACCCGGTGACCCCAGTCGAGCCAATGGCGAACCTGGAACAGAAGGTTCGTGCCCGTACCGCCGGCCTGGGGGTGCGTCCAGTCGCGGTCGGTCAGGACCAGGATGTGGAGAGCGTCAGCGCTGCTCCCGTTCGGCACCGGAAAGAGTTCCCCCCGTTCGACTTCGGCCAAAAGGGGGGTACCCTCTCAGGTCCGCTTGTCGCATACAAGTGAAGGTTCGGGGGCGATACCAATTTCGTACGCCGTCTAGGTGCCAGGCACCATCCGGGTCGTCACGGCGAGGCGATTCCAGGCGTTGATCACGGTCGCGGCAAAGACCAGCTCGGCGCGCTCCTCGGCCGAGAAGTGCTCGCCGGCCTGTTCCCAGAGCTCGTCGGGAACCCCGCGGTCGCTCAGCAGCGTGATGTGCTCGATCAGAGCCAGCGCCGTCCGCTCGCGCTCGGTGTAGTAGGGCGCCTCGGCCCACGCGCCGACCGCGTGCAGGCGCTGCTCGGACTCGCCGGCCGCGCGCGCGTCGGTCGTGTGCAGGTCGATGCAGTAGACGCAGCGATTGATCTGCGAGGCGCGCAGCTGGATCAGGTTGAGGAGATCCTTGTCGAGGCTCGTCTTGGCGACCGCGCCGTCGAGGCGCAGCATGGCCCGGTAGAGGTCGGGCACCGCCTCGTTCAGGTCGACTCGCGCTTCCATTCGATGCTCTGTCTGGGTGCTCATGCCCGTAACCCTAAGGCACTGAGTGGACCAACTGTAAGATCCACTTCTGCTATGGCGACGTGGTCCACTTCCGGCGGCCTGGACCTGGCGCTCGCGCTGCCTGCGGGAGCGGGCCGGCGGGTGGCGCTCGAGCAGGCGCTGCGGGAGGCGATCACGAGCGGCCGCCTCAAGGCCGGCGAGCGCCTGCCCTCGACCCGCACGCTGGCGCGCGACCTCGGGGCGGCGCGCGGCACGGTGGCCGAGGCCTACGCGCAGCTCGCGGCCGAGGGCTGGCTGCTCGCGCGACACGGGTCGGGGACGGTGGTGGCCGAGGTGCCCGCGACCGCGTCGAGGCCTGCCGAGGAGCTCGACGCAACCCGGCCGCCGCGCTTTGACCTGGGTCCCGGTGTGCCCGACGTGAGCGCCTTCCCGCGGCGCGTCTGGCTGCGCGCGCTGAGGGCCGAGCTTGCGAGCGCGCCCGACCACTTGATGGGCTACGAGGACCCGCGCGGGCTCGAGCGGCTGCGCCACGCGCTGGCGGGCTACCTCGCCCGGGCGCGCGGCGTGCGCGCCGACCCCGAGGCGATCGTGGTGTGCGGGGGCTTTCGGCAGGGCCTCTCGCTCGTCTGCCGCGCGCTCGCCCGAGGCGGCGGCCTGACGGTCGCGCTCGAGGATCCGACCGTGGCCCACCACCGCGATGTCGTGGCTGCAACCGGGGCGAGGAGCGTCGACGTGCCCGTGGACGACCACGGGCTCGTGCTGGACGCGTTGGCTGACCTCAGCGTGGACGTCGCCGTGGTCACGCCTGCCCACCAGTTCCCGCTCGGCGTCACGCTCGACCCTGCGCGCCGGGCGGCGCTCGTGGGTTGGGCCGGGGAGAACGACAAGCTCGTGCTCGAAGACGACTACGACGGCGAGTTCCGCTACGACCGCCAGCCGATCGGAGCACTGCAGGCCCTCGACCCCGACCGCGTCATCTACGCGGGCACCGCGAGCAAGACGCTCGCTCCCGGGCTGCGGCTCGGGTGGCTCGTCCTGCCGGCGGCGCTCGTCGACCGGGTGGTTGCTGAGAAGACGCTGGACGACGGCGGCAGCTCGGTCCTCGACCAGCTTGCCCTCGCCGCCATGATCGAGCGCAATGACCTCGACCGACACGTGCGCGCCGCGCGACAGCGTTATCGGCGCAGGCGCGACCGCCTCGTGGAGACGCTCGGGCGCCGGGCGCCCGAGGTCCACGTGCGCGGGATCGCGGCCGGCCTGCACGCGGTGCTCGAGCTGCCGCCCGGATCTCGGAGTGAGGACGAGCTCGTGGAGGCGGCCGCCCGGAGGGGACTGGCGCTGATGTCCCTGGCGAGCTGCCGCCGCGGCGCCCGATCCGCTCCGCCCGCGCTGGTGGTGGGCTACGCCACCCCGCCGGAGCATGCCTACGAGGCGGCGCTCGCGGCGCTGGCGCGGCTGCTCAGCGAGTAGGCGCTCGGCGTCTCACTTCGCCATCGTCCTGACTTTGCTGGTCAGTGGCCACTCAACCCAGGACGATGGAACAAATTTGCCGCGCTGAGCGGCTGCTCAGCGAGTGATGGTGAAGGTGCGGCTGCCGAGCAGGCGCCCGTCCTGCCCGCCGAATACGGCGAACACGTACCAGGTGTAGGTGTCGGCGGTCAGGCGGCGGCGCTTGCCGGCGAAGCGCCACGAGCGGCGCAGCTGCAGGCGGTTGGAGCGCGGCCAGCGAGTCAGGATCTTGCGCGACCCGCGATAGAGCTGGACGTTGTAGTAGCTCGCGCCCTTGACCTTCTTCCACGCGATCAGCGGCGGCGCGCCCAACCGGCCGCGTTCGGCCGGGAGCAGCAGGTCCGAGGTGGTCGGGGTGGCGCTCGCCACGGTCGAGGCGTGGTTGCCCGCGCGGTCGATGGCGGTCACCCGGTAGCGGTAGCGCACGCCGTTCTTCAGTCCGCTGTCGATCGCGCGTGTTCGGCCGCCGCGATAGACGCGCTCGCTCCCGGGGGCGATACGGGACACCTCCACGACCGCGGCGTCGCGCGGCGGCGACCACTCGAGCCTGACGAGCTTGTCGCCCGGTATGGCGTGGACCTTCGGGACGCGCGGTGGCGACGCGTCGTAGTTGAGCGGGAATGCCGCCGTGCCGACGTTCCCGGCAACGTCGGTGCAGCTACCCGTGACCGAGAGCCCCTGGCCCTCGGGCCCGGCGTAGGTCACGTCACCGCAGGAGGCGACGCCCGAGGTGGCGTCGGTGCCGGTGAACGAGATCCCGACGGGGTGGTTGAACCAGCCCCGGTGGTCGGAAGGCCGGCTTGGGGTTGCCGTCACCGCTGGGGGCACGCGGTCGATGTGGATCGTGAGCGTGTGCCTCGTCTTCTCAAGGGTCCCCATGTCCTGGACCTCGCAGAATGTCTCCGTCCCGCGGGTGTCGCTGGTGAATGAGCTCGGCGTGCACTTGCCTGCGGTGCGGACGGCCACGAGCTGGTCCCAGTCCCAGGATAGGTTGACCGCGCTCCGGTACCACCCGAGACAGTTGGAGGGCGCCGGGGAGCACCCATAGACGAGAGTCGGTGAAGCCGCGCTAGCGCCAGGCGCGCCAACAAGCAGCGCAACAACCACAATGGCGAGCAGCCACACCGCCCCCTACCTGACGGTGACTCCGAAGGCGGAGTGCAGCTTGTCGCCCTCCTCGCGCGCGCCGCCCACGAGCGCACCGAGCGGCTCGAGGTAGGGCTTGACCTCCGCCCACTTCGCATCCGAAGCGGCTCCGGCGGAGTCGGCCAGCGCGAGTATCGGCGCGACCGCGAGATAGAAGGAGACGCTGTAGTCGCCACCCAACGCCTCCTCGGCCTGTGCGAACTCGGCGGTGTCACCGAGCTTCTGGCCGGGCGAAACGGCATCCCTGGCGGCGTCGTCCCCGTAGGCCACCACGACCTTGCCGTCGAGCTGGAAGAGGTGGATCGGCTGCGGAACGTCGGATGTCGAGAACGTCACACCCTCGCCCCCGCCGCCGAGCTCGTAGGGACGCACCCGATCGCCTGCGTCGGCGCTCTGGCGAGCAAAGCGGGCGATCGTGTCGATCACGCGCCCGGAGGCTTGCTCGTCGCTCGTCTCGACGATCAGCGCACCGCTGAGCTCGGCCACGCTCTCGCCGCGCACGAAGACGCCCCAGTCGCCCATCCAGGACACGACGTCGTCCTGTAGGTCGAGCCCGGTCGTCGCCTTGAACTGCTGCTCGAGCACGTCGCTGCCGCCGATGGTGCCACCCACGAGCTCGATGTACTGGTCGAGCGTCTTGCCGAGCTCGGGCTGCGCCATGGCAAGCCACGAGTCGGCGGGGAGGTCGGCGGCCAGATCGCTTCCCTCGGCCACGACGGGCAGCCCGGCGGCGAGCGACTTGGGCACGATGGCCTCGAAGCGGATCCCAGATTCGTCGGCGTTGCCCGTGGCCAGGAGCGGCTCCTTGAAGAAGCTGCTCAACTGGCCGAGCTGGGCGCCCGCCGGCATCTTCGCAAGCTCCTTCATGAACGCCGGCGAGTTGAAGTAGACGAAGCCGAGCCGCTCGTCGGGAGCATCGTCAAGCGTGTCCTGGTAGGCCTCGTCGTCCTCCATGGAGCGGCCGTCGTCGGCCACGTCGACCGCCGCCTTGAAGCCGTCCTCGGAGCCGATCACGACCCAGCCGTCCACCACGCCGGCGGCTCCGTCGTCCTCGACGATGTAGTCGGTGTCCTTGTAGGAGGCGGGCTTGCCGTCGTCGATCGCCTTCTCGATCGTCGCCCTTGCCTTGTCCTCGTCCTCGGTGGCCAGGAGCAGCGCACCCTCGGCGTCGTTGCCGTCGGCGCTGACCCGAGAGAGGAAGAACGCGGCCTCGTCGCCAAGCCAGGGCTCTACGTCCTCCTTGTAGGAGAGACCCGAGTCCGACTCCGCGAACGCCTTCTCCATCAGGGTCCGGATCCGATCGCCCGCTCCTCCCTCGCCGGGAAACTTCTCCACGAGTGAGTCGACGGCGGCCTTCTGGTCGCCGTCGGGCTTCAGTGTGGCCTCGCCGTACACGAGCGATCCAGCGGGCGCGAGCCCGGCCGCTGCGGATGAGGACGAGCTGTCGTTGCCGCAGCCCGCGGCTACGACGATCGCGGTGAGCAGAGCGGTGACGGCTAGGAAGGCTCGAGGCATCGTTGTTTCTATCGGCGGCTGAGGGCTGAACTACAGGGCTACAGCTTGACGGTGCCGACACTGACGCGGCCCGCGCGGTGAGCACCGAGAAGTGCCAGACAGATTGCCAGGTCCTGGATGGCGAGCCCGGTGGAGTCGAAGAGAGTCATCGCCTCCGGGCTGGAGCGCCCGGTGGCGGCGCCGGTGAGGACGTCGCCCAGCTCGGTCACCCGGTCGCGCTCGACGAGCCCGGCCTCCGCCGCGGCGGTCAACTCACCCCCATGGCACGCCTGCTCCCATTCGTCGCAGTAGAGCTCGCAACGCACCACCGCCCCGACCGTCGCCTCGGCCTTGCCCGGCCCATCCGCGCCGAGCATGTTGAGGTGCAGGCCGGGATGCAGGTCCTCCTCCTCCACCACCGGCTCGGATCCGGGGGTCACGCACGTGACCACGTCGCAGCCGGTGGCCTCGGCGCGGCTCCCCGCCTCCCAGCCGAGCTCGCCGGCGAGCCGGCCCGCCGCCTCCGGGTTTGGGTCATAACAGACGCCCGGTCCGTACTCGGCCGCCTCCAGGCAGCGCGCCGCCCAGGCGCCGTGCAGCCCGCAACCCACGATCCCGACCGACTTGGCGTCCTCGCGCGCAAGCTCCTGAGCCGCCACAGCGGCAATCGCGCCCGTGCGCAGCGCGGTGACAGAACGCACGTCGACCAGCGCGAGCGGCTCGCCGTCGGCAGCCGAGGACACGCAGATCATCCCCATCACCACCGGCAGGCCCGCCTCCGGGTTGCGGGGAAACGACGTGACCCACTTGAGGATCGCGAGCCCGGCGCCCTTGGCGGGCATCGCGCGGAAGTCTCCGTTGGGAGCCGAGTCGAGGTAGACCTTAGGCGGCATCTGCCACTCGCCGCCGGCGTACTCGACGAAGCCCTCGCGCACGCGCTCGATCGCCTCACGCGGCGAGATCGCCCTCAGCACCGTGCGGTTGTCGAACACCGGGATACGCGACATCTCGGGGTACGCTACCCGCCGCGATGAGCGGCAACGGTCACCGGCATCCCTCGCGTCCCCGCATCGAGCTCCGCGGACCGGGCGCGAGCGCCTCCGCCGAGGAGGCCGCCGCGATCGCCGCCGCCATCGAGCAGTTCCTGCGCGACACCGCCCCGCCGCCCGCGCCGACGGCCGCGACCACCGATCCCTGGCTGCGCGCCGGCCTCTTCGAGGGCACCGGGCGCCACCCTGAAGCGCCCTCGCCCTGGGGCGACGGGCCGCGCTGGTGTTGAGGGGTCAGACGCCTTGAAGATTGGCGATCTGTCGAGTAATAGCTAAAAGCCGACCGGCTTTTGGTACTTTTGCCGATCAGGACCTCGACGCAGGCAAACCTCGGAGGACTCGGCAGCCCATGGAACCCGTCTCGGCCCCCCAAGACACGACAGCTGCCCGCCCCAAGGGCAGAAAGGGCTCACTCGAGAACCCCGAGGTGATCGAGGACGTGCCCGGCCACGTCATTCCGATCATCGAGCGCGAGTTCGACGACTTCGACAACGAGGCCGAGAAGTTCCTCAGCGGTGGAACCCCCGAGGACGAGTTCATCGGCTTCCGCCTCAAGCAGGGCGTCTACGGCCAGCGCCAGGCCGACGTTCAGATGATCCGCGTGAAGCTGCCCTTCGGCGGCATCACGCCGGAGCAGATGGAGTCCTTCGCCGACGTCGTGGAGACCTACGCTCCGCTCAACAAGGGCCACATCACGACGCGTCAGAACGTGCAGCTGCACCACATCCCGCTGCGCGACGCCGCGGCGGCCATCCGCGAGCTCTCCGACTCCGGGCTCTCGTCGCGCGAGGGCTGCGGCAACACCGTGCGCAACGTGACCGGCGACCCGTGGGCCGGCGTCTGCGAAAACGAGCTCTTCGACCCCACGCCCTACGTCGGCGCGTACGTCCGCTACTTCGTGCGCCACCCCACCACGCAGCTCATGCCGCGCAAGATCAAGACGGCGTTCACGGCGACCGACGAGGACCGCGCGATCACGGGCATCCACGACATCGCCTTCATCCCCCGCGTCCGCGACGGCGTGAGGGGCTTTGAGCTGCGCGTGGGCGGCGGCACCTCGATCATGCCGCGCATCGCGCCGACCCTGTCGGAGTTCGTGACCGCAGACGACGGCGAGTACCTCAAGGTCACCGAGGCCGTGCTGCGCATCTTCGACCGCCAGGACTGGCTGCGCGTGAACCGCGCACGCGCCCGCATCAAGGTGTTCGTCGACAAGTTCGGGATCGACGAGCTGCGCCGGCAGGTCGAGGAGGAGCTAGAGGGCGATTGGGTCGGCGAGCGCGACTTCGACCCACAGCCGCTGCTGTTCATCGACGACGAGGAGGCGAGCGCGCCGGGGCTCCCGGAGGCATATGCCAGCCCCAACGGGGACGGCTCTCCGTTCGAGCGCTTCCGCGCCTCGAACGTCGTGGCGCAGCGCCAGGCCGGGTTCTCGACGGTCGAGATCAAGGTGATCCGCGGGGACCTGACCCCGGAGCAGTTCCGCGGCCTCGCGCAGGTCATGCGCGACTACTCGGGCGGCTACGCCCGCACGACCGTGGGCCAGAACCTCGTTCTGCGCTGGGTGCGCGACGAAACGGTCTACGAGGTCTGGCGCGCGCTCAGCGAGCTCGGCCTCGGCGACTCCGGCGCCCAGGAGATCAACGACGTCGTCAGCTGCCCGGGGACCGACTCCTGCAAGCTCGGCATCACCTCCTCGATGGGGCTCAACAGCGCGGTTCGCGAGCGCATCGAGGCGATGGATCTCACCGACCCGCTCACGCGCAGGGTCCACATCAAGATGTCCGGCTGCCCGAACGGCTGCAGCCAGCACCACATCGCGAACATCGGGTTCTACGGCGCCTCGATCAAGGTCGGTGAGCACACGGTGCCGGCCTACGTGGCCCACATCGGCGGCCGCTACGAGGGCGGCGAGGTGGTCTACGGCACGCGGCTGAAGGTCCGGCTGGCCGCAAAGAGGGTGCCGGAGGCGGTGGAGCGCTGGCTGCGCCTGTACGAGTCCGAGCGGACCGAGGGCGAGGAGTTCAACGCCTTCGCCGAGCGCGCCGGCACCATCCGCTTCGAGGACGAGGTGCGCGACCTCGCCATGCCGATCGAGTTCTCGCTCGAGAACATGAGCCACTTCGTCGACTGGCAGCGCAAGGAGCCCTTCCAGGTGATCAGGGGCGAGGGCGAATGCGCCATCTAGAACAATCCGCTCGGGCGACGCTCGAGACCGCAATCGATCGCCACCATCCGAGCCTTGTCATGGCGTGCTCCTTCCAGAAGGAGGAGTCGGTCCTGATCGACATGCTGATGTCGATCGAGCCCTCGGCGCGGGTGTTCACGATCGACACCGGCGTGCTGTTTCCGGAGACATACACGGCATGGCGGGCGGTCGAGGATCGCTACGGGCTGAAGATCGAGGTGGTGGACGCGACGCCGCCCAACGGCACGCCCTGGAGCGGCTCGAACTGCTGCGGGCAGCGCAAGGTCGAGGCGCTCGAACAGGCGCTCGCCGGCTCCGGCGCGTGGATCACCGGCATCCGCCGCGAGCAGTCGCCGACCCGCGCGTCGGCAGAGCACGTCGAATGGGACGAGCGGCGGGGGGTCTGGAAGTTCAACCCGCTTGCGGACTGGACGACCGATGACGTATGGAGCTACGTGCACGAGCACGAGCTGCCCTACAACGCCCTGCACGACGATGGGTACGAGTCGATTGGCTGCGCTCCGTGCACGCTTCCGGGCAACGGTCGCGAGGGCCGCTGGGCCGGCCAGGACAAGACGGAGTGCGGGCTTCACGCATGACAGCCACCGTTCCGCCCCCGGAACTGGCTGCGCGGACAGATAACCTGCCTGCCGACGCGATGAGCTACGAGATCTCCCATCTTCGTGCGCTCGAGTCGGAGGGCATCCACATCATGCGCGAAGTGGCGGCCGAGCTCGAGCGCGGCGTGCTGCTGTTTTCCGGCGGCAAGGACTCGGCGGTTCTGCTGCACCTGGCGCGCAAGGCATTTCATCCTGCGCAGCTGCCCTTCCCGGTCATGCACATCGACACCGGGCAGAACTTCCCGGAGGTCATCTCCTACCGCGACAAGATCGTGGAGCAAATCGGCGCGCGGCTGATCGTGGCGAGCGTCCAGCAGTCGATCGACGACGGCCGGGTGATCGAGGAGACGGGACCGCGAGCGTCGCGCAACCGGCTGCAGTCGGTCACCCTGCTCGACGCGATCGAGCGTCACGGCTTCAAGGGGGTGTTCGGCGGCGCCCGCCGCGACGAGGAACGCGCCCGCGCGAAGGAGCGCATCTTCTCGTTCCGCGACGACTTCGGCCAGTGGGATCCAAAGGCCCAGCGCCCGGAGCTCTGGAACCTCTACAACGGGTTCGTCAAGCCGGGGGAGCACGTGCGCGTGTTCCCGCTCTCGAACTGGACCGAGCTCGACGTGTGGCAGTACATCCGCGAGGAGGACATCGAGCTGCCCTCGATCTACTTCGCCCACCGGCGCGACGTCTTCAAGCGCGACGGGATGCTGTACGCGCTCTCGGACTTCGTGGAGCTGATGCCCGACGAGGAGCCCTTCGAGGAGTCGGTGCGCTTCCGCACGGTGGGCGACATGGCATGCACGGGTGCGGTGGCCTCAACGGCGGTGAGCCTCGACGCCGTCGTGGCGGAGATCGCCGCCACCCGCATCACCGAGCGCGGCGAGACGCGGGCCGACGACCGCGTCTCCGAGGCCGCGATGGAAGACCGCAAGAAAGAGGGATATTTCTGAGCCCTGGAGTAGCAAGCAACGGGTGGCCGGTTCAGGCCTCCCGGACATCGGAGCTCGTCCGCTTCGCAACAGCGGGATCGGTCGACGACGGGAAGTCGACGCTGATCGGTCGCCTCCTATTCGACACCAAGTCGATCTTCGAGGACCAGCTCGAGCACGTCGAGCAGACCTCCAAGCGCCGTGGCGACACCTATGTGAACCTCGCGCTCCTGACCGACGGCCTGCGCGCCGAGCGCGAGCAGGGCATCACGATCGACGTCGCCTACCGCTACTTCCACACCCCTCGGCGCAAGTTCATCATCGCCGACACGCCGGGGCACGAGCAGTACACGCGCAACATGGTCACGGGCGCCTCGACGGCGGACCTGGCGCTCGTCCTCGTCGACGCTCGCAAGGGCGTGCTCGAGCAATCGCGCCGGCACGCCTTCATCGCGTCGCTCCTGCGGATCCCCCACCTTGTCGTCTGCGTGAACAAGATGGACCTGGTCGAGTACGACCAGGAGGTCTTCGAGTCGATCTCCTCCGAGTTCGCCGGCTGGGCGGCAAAGCTCGACGTCCAGGACGTCACGTTCATCCCGATCTCGGCGCTTCACGGCGACAACGTGGTCCACCGTTCCGAGCGGATGGACTGGTACGAGGGCCCCTCGCTGCTCTACCACCTCGAGCACGTGCACGTAGCCTCGGATCGCAATCTCCAGGACGCGCGCTTTCCGGTGCAGTGGGTCGTTCGGCCGATGTCAGACGAGCACCACGACTACCGCGGCTACGCCGGCGAGGTCGCCTCGGGCGTCTTTCGTGCGGGCGACGAGGTCGTCGTCATGCCCTCCGGGCGCAGCTCGCGGATCGCCGCCATCGACACCTTCGACGGCGAGCTCGATGAGGCCTACCCGCCGCTCTCTGTGACCGTGCGCCTCGAAGACGACGTCGACGTGTCGCGCGGCGACATGATCTGCCGCGCCCACAACCAGCCGACCGAGACGCGCGAGCTCGACGCGATGGTCTGCTGGATGGCGGAGCGTCCGCTGTCGGGCTCGGGCCGCTATCGCATCAAGCACACCACTCGCACGGCGCTGGCCAAGGTCGACGAGGTGCTGTACCAGATCGACGTCAACAGCCTGCACCGCGACGAAGAGGCGAGCGGCCTCGAGCTCAACGAGATCGGGCGGCTGCGGCTGCGCCTCTCCGCGCCGCTGCTGGTGGACGAATACCGCCGCAACCGGGCAACCGGCAGCTTCATCCTGATCGACGAGTCGACCAACGACACCGTCGGCGCGGGAATGATCCTCTAGGAAGCCAGCCGGGGGCTCAAGCCCCGGACGCCCGTTGATTCCTGGCCGGTGTCCTGGGGCTCTAGCTTCCTGGGGCTCTACGCTCTCCGGCGTGGATTACGCGCTGATCGCCTTCGGGCTCGGCGTCGGCGTGCTGGTCGGCATGACCGGCATCGGCGGCGGCTCGCTCATGACTCCGATGCTGATTCTCGTTTTCGGGGTCACGCCGGTCACGGCGATCGGCACCGACCTCGCGTACGCGGCAGTGACCAAGACGGTCGGCGGCTACAAGCACTGGACCCAGAAGACCGTCGACCTGAGGCTGTCGAGCTGGATCGCCATCGGCTCGGTCCCCGCGGCCATCGGCGGCGTCTACGTGCTCACCCTGCTCGAGGGCTGGGCGGGCCAGGACTTCGACGACCTGCTGCTCACGATCCTTGCCGTGGCCCTGCTGCTCACGGGCGCCGCCACGCTCGTGCGCGCCTTTCTCAAGAGCATGCACGCCCGCGAGCGCGAATCGATCGAGCTGGAGCGCCGCCACAAGATCGCCGCGGTGGTGATGGGCGTGTGCGTCGGCTTCGTGCTCGGGATCACCTCGGCCGGCTCGGGCGCGCTGATCGCGGTGGGCCTCATCCTGATCTTCCGCCTGATCCCCACTCGCGTGGTCGGCACCGACGTCTTCCACGCGGCCATCCTGCTCTGGGCGGCGGGCGCCGCCCACATCGTTGCCGGCAACGTCGACTTCGCCCTTGCCGGCACCATCCTGATCGGCTCGGTCCCGGGGGTGTGGCTCGGCAGCCACTGGTCGGTGCGAGTGGAGCCCGCGGTGCTGCGCGGGACGCTGGCCGTCGTTCTGATCGGCGCCGGGCTGGCGCTACTGATCAAGGCGGGGCTCGATCTTCCGGTGGCGGTCATCGTGCCCTTCCCGCTCGCGGTGATCGCGCTGCTCGTGGTGACCGTCGCGCGCGAACGCCGGGAAAAGCGACGCGCGGCGATCGCCGCGGCGCTGCGTACCCCGCCGCCACCACCGCCGCCGCGCGCCACACCGGGTGAGGTGCCCCCGTGATGGTCGTGATGACACCCGAGGCCACCGACGAGCAGATCGGTGCGGTGGTCGCCAAGCTCGAGGGCCGCGGCGTCCATGCCAAGGTCATGCCCGGCGAGCTGACCACCGCGATCGGGGCGATCGGCGATCCCCAGGGCGTGCGCGACCTCGGGCTCGAGGGCCTGCCCGGCGTCGACCAGGTCATCCCGATCTCGCGGCCCTACAAGCTCGCCTCCTCCGAGCTCTCCCATCACGCCCCCACCACGTTCACCGTCGACGGCCGCCTCGTGGGAGGCGGCGAGACCTTCTGCCTGGTGGCCGGGCCGTGCACCGTCGAGACCCCCGATCAGACGCGCGCCGTGGCGCGCACCGTGGCGGCGGGCGGCGCGTCGATGCTGCGCGGCGGCGCCTTCAAGCCGCGGACGTCGCCCTTCTCCTTCCAGGGCCTCGGCTACGACGCGCTCGACATCCTGCGGGAGGTCCACGAAGAGACGGGGCTGCCGGTGGTGAGCGAACTGACGTCAGCCGAGCACGCCGACCGCTTCGCCGAGGCCGTCGACGTGGTCCAGGTGGGCGCGCGCAACATGCAGAACTACGGACTGCTCGAGGTCGTCGGCAAGCTCGGCAAGCCGGTGCTGCTCAAGCGAGGCCTCTCCTCGACGCTCGACGAGCTGCTGATGGCCGCCGATTACGTGCTCAAGGAGGGAAACGAGCGCGTGATCCTTTGCGAGCGCGGCATTCGCACCTTCGAGACGGCGATGCGCTTCACGCTCGATCTCGGCGCCGTCCCGTGGCTCAAGCTGCACACCCACCTGCCGGTGATCGTCGACCCCTCGCACGCCTCCGGAGACCGTCGCCTCGTGGGTCCGCTGGCGCGGGCCGCCGCGGCCGTGGGGGCCGACGGCATCATCGTCGAGGTGGCCGAGGATCCCGAGGCCGCGCTCTGCGACGGCCCCCAGCAGCTCTACGCGGCCGACTTCGGCGCGTTCGCCGCCGAAGTCGCCGCCCACGCGAGCCTGTCGGGCAAGCGCCTCGCCTGACGACCCCGGCGCGTTTCAGATACCCTGCGGTATGTGAACACCGACACCCTGCCACCCGGGCCCCCCTGGCCGCACGCCATTCAGACCATCCGCTGGCTCATCCGGCCGACCGCGATGATGGAGGAGCTCCACCGGCGTTACGGCGACATGTTCACCCTGCAGATTGCCAACGAGGGCACCTGGGTCTTCCTCGCCGACCCGGAGGCGGTCAAGCAGGTATTCACGGGTGACCCGCGCCTGCTCCACGCGGGCGAGGCCAACAGGATCCTGCTGCCGCTGCTCGGCCACAACTCGGTGCTGCTCCTCGATGACGCCGCACACATGCGCCAGCGCAAGCTGATGCTGCCGCCATTCCACGGCGAGCGCATGCGCGGCTTCCAGCGGATCATGGGCGAGGCGGCGCGCGAGGAGATCGAGCGCTGGCCGCTCGGCGAGGTCAACCCGGTGCGCCCGGCCACCCAGCGGATCACGCTCGACATCATCACCCGAACCGTCTTCGGCGTCACCGACGAGGCGCGCCGCGAACGGCTGATGGCCACCCTCGGGCACGTGCTCGAGTGGGGCGGCGACCAGAAGCGCATGGCCATGCTGGCCGTGCTCGGTCCCAAGCGCGTGGCCGGCACCCGCATGTTCCGCCGCGTGCGCGAGCCGGCGGATGCGCTGATCTACGAGGAGATCCGCGACCGTCGCGGCGCCCCCGATCTGGAAGAGCGCGAGGACGTGCTCTCGATGCTGCTGCTGGCCCGCCACGAGGACGGCAGCTCGATGTCAGACGAGGAGCTGCGCGACGAGCTCATGACCCTGCTCGTGGCCGGTCACGAGACCACCGCGAGCTCGCTCGCATGGGCGATCGAGCGCCTGGTTCGCCACCCGCAGGCGCTGGCCCGGCTGCGCGAGGAGGCCGAGGCCGGCGGGAGCGAGTACGCCGACGCGGTCTGCAAGGAGACGCTGCGCCTGCGCCCGATCCTCTCGCTCGTGGTGAGAAAGCTCAAGGAGCCGATGGAGATCGGCGGCCGCCTGCTGCCCGCCGGGGTGACGGTGGCCCCGTGCATCTACCTCGTCCACCGGCGCGCGGACGTCTACCCCGACCCGCTCGCCTTTCGTCCCGAGCGCTTCCTCGAGGAGCCCGCCGGCACCTACACCTGGTTCCCCTTCGGGGGCGGCGTGCGGCGCTGCCTCGGCGCGAGCTTCGCCCTGTTCGAGATGCGGATCGTCCTGCAGGAGCTGGTCACCCGCCTCGATCTGCGCGCCGCGGATCCGCGACCCGAGCGCTTCGTGCGCCGCGCGATCACCAACGCGCCGCAGCGCGGCGGCGAGGTCATAGCGGAGCGGCGCGCGGCGCCGCCGCGGCCGGTGGCCGTGCCCGCCGCCGCGTGACCGGCCTCACCCGCAAGGAGCGCCAGGCCCACACGCGCGCCCGGCTGATGCGCTCGGCGGCATCGGTCGCGGCGCAACGCGGGCTCGAGCGCGCCTCGCTTGACGCGGTCGCCGAGCACGCCGGCTTCACCAAGGGCGCGGTCTACGCGAACTTCGCCTCCAAGGAGGACCTCTTCCTGGCGATGCTCGACGCCCGCTTCGCCGAGCGCCTGGCCGAGCTCGACGCCATCCTCTCGACAGAGCAGGATCCCGACACCCAGGCGCGCGAGGCCGCCGCGGGCTTCATCGCGGCGATCGAGTCGGAGCCCGAGTGGGAGCGGCTGTTCTTCGAATTCGCTGTCTACGCGGCCCGCAACGAGGACTTCCGCGTGGAGCTGGTGGCCCGCTATCGCTCCATGCGCGAGCGCATCGCCGAGCTCCTGGCGCAGCGTGCGGAGCGGCTTGGCATCGAGCCCGCGATCCCGCCCGACCAGGTGGCGACGATGACGTTCGCGATGGCCAACGGGATAGCGCTCGAGCGCATGCTCGAGCCCGAGGCGGTGCCCGACGGCATGGCGCCCGAGATGATCGCCACCTTCTTCGCGGGCCTGCGGGCGCGCTGAGCGGGCGCGCTGTGGGCCGATAACCTCCGCCCGCGCAGATGTTCGAGAAGGTTCTGGTAGCCAACCGCGGCGAGATCGCGATCCGGGTCGTTCGCACCCTGGAGGAGCTCGGCATCGCGAGTGTGGCCGTGTATTCGGAGCCGGATCGCGACGCGCCTCATGCGCGGCGTGCCGATGAGGCCTATCTGCTGGGGCCGGGCCCGGCCGCCGAGAGCTACCTGAACGTGGACAAGATCCTGGGGGTGGCGGCGCAGTCGGGTGCGCAGGCGATCCACCCCGGCTACGGCTTCCTGGCTGAGAACGCGGCGTTCGCGCGGGCGTGCGAGGAGGCCGGGGTCGTCTTCATCGGCCCGCCGGCGAGCGCGATCGACGCGATGGGCTCGAAGACGAAGGCCCGCGAGATCATGGACGAGGCGGGAGTGCCGATCGTTCCCGGCACGACCGACCCGGTCGACACCATCGAGGATGCCAAGCGGATCATCGACGAGTCGATCGGCTACCCCGTGGCCGTCAAGGCGGCGGGCGGCGGCGGCGGCAAGGGCTTTCGGGTCGCAGAGTCCGAAGACGCGCTCCAGGATGCCTTCGAGGGCGCCGCGCGGGAGGGCGAGAAGTTCTTCTCCGATGCGACGGTCTACCTCGAGCGCTACCTGCCCGACCCGCGCCACGTGGAGGTGCAGATCCTCGCGGACGGCCACGGCAACGTGATCCATCTGTTCGAGCGCGACTGCTCGGTCCAGCGCCGCCACCAGAAGCTGATCGAGGAGTCGCCCGCGCCGGCGGTCGACCCCGACCTGCGCGAGCGCATCGGCAAGATCGGCACCGACGCCGCGCGCGCGGTCGGCTATCGCTCGGCGGGCACGATCGAGGGCCTGCTCTCAGACGGTGAGTACTTCTTCCTCGAGATGAACACGCGCGTGCAGGTCGAGCACTGCGTGAGCGAGATGGTCACCGGCATCGACATCGTGCGCGAGCAGCTCAAGGTGGCCGCGGGCGAGCCGCTCGGCTACACCCAGGACGACGTCGTCCTCCGCGGCCACGCAATCGAATGCCGCATCAACGCCGAGGACGCCTCCAAGAACTTCGCGCCGGCGCCGGGCCGCATCGAGTCCTACCGAGAGCCTGCGGGCGCGTTCGTGCGAGTCGATTCGGCCGCCGAGGCGGGCTACGAGGTGCTGCCGCTCTATGACCCGATGATCGCCAAGCTGATCGTGTGGGACGTCGACCGCGAGGCATCGACCAGGCGGATGCTGCGCGCGCTCGGCGAGTACGAGATCGGCGGGCTGAAGACACTCGTCCCCTTCCACCAGGCGCTGCTCGCCACCGAGCAGTGGCGCAATGGGGAGACCTGCCGGGAGCTGGTCGAGGACAGGGAGTGGCTCAAGCGGCTCGCGTTCCCGAAGCCGGAGCGCCGCGACGGCGACGAGCCCGAGAAGGTCGAGCGCGACTATGCAGTGGAGGTCTCCGGGCGCAGGTTCGACGTCAAGGTGATCGGCGCCCCATTGGCCCCAAACGGGGCGGCGCCGGCCGGCGCCGTGAAGAAGGCGCCGCGTCGCGAGCGCAAGTCCGGCGGGGGCGGCGGCGCTCCCGGAGAGCTCGTCTCGCCGATCCAGGGCACCGTGCTCAAGGTGGCCGTTGAGAAGGGCGCGCAGGTCGAGCAGGGCGCCCTCATCTGCGTGGTCGAGGCCATGAAGATGGAGAACGAGATCACCGCCCCATCGTCGGGAACGGTCGAGGTTCTGAGCGTCTCCGAGGGCGGCTCGATCGCCACCG
Organism: uncultured Thermoleophilaceae bacterium; assembly: GCA_963762265.1. GTDB lineage: Bacteria > Actinomycetota > Thermoleophilia > Solirubrobacterales > Thermoleophilaceae > JACVRW01. Next base: position 210,048 of record CAVXKC010000004.1, read on the forward strand.
GCGACACCATTGCCGTCATCAAGTAACGGACCGCGCGCACCCGGCCGAGCCGGCCGCTTGCGGCCAAGCGGACGGCGGCGGCGCCGGCGCGCGGTGGTCCCGCTCGTTCTTGCGACGATCGCCGCGCAGGCTTCGATCGTGGTTCTGGCGCCGCTCGTGGTCGCGATCGGCGAGGACCTCGACGCGTCGCTGAGCGCCGTCGGCCTCGCTCGTTCGCTGCTCGCGGGCACGGCCGTGGCCGTCTCGGTCGCCATCGGCCCGCTGATCGACCGGGCCGGAGTGGCGCCGCTGATCCGAGCCGGCGCGGGACTGGCGCTGGCCGGCGCGGGGCTCACGGCGGCCGCGCCGTCGCTCGGGCTCTTCTACGCGGCTCAGGCGCTGGCCGGAGCGGGGGTCGCCTGCCTGCTGTCGGCGGGCTTCGCCGGCGTTGCGGCCTACTTCGACGAGGACCAGGCTGCCTGGGCCGTCGGCTGGGTCGTCGGAGCGCAGTCGATCGCCTGGATAGCCGGCAACCCGCTCATCGGCCTCCTCGCCGAGAGCGGGTCGTGGCGGCTCGGCTACATCGTCCCGGCTGCGATGGCGGGCGCCGCGCTCGCCGGCGGCCTGCTCGCGCCCCGTGGACGCCCGCGGCGGCGGGGTGCGGCCGGCGAGCGCGAGGGCCTCAGCGCCGTCTTTCGCGATCCCTCCGCGCGCCGCTGGACCATCGCCGAGCTCGTGGCGTACTCGGCCTGGACCGCGGAGCTGACCTATGCGGGCGCCTTCTACATCCAGACCTACGGCGTCGACGAGTCCGAGGTCGGCGTGCTGCTCGCGCTCGGCTCGATCGTCTTCCTGATCACCTCGACCAACGTGGCGCGACTGACCGAGCGGCTGCCGCGCCGGCCCCTGATCGCGGGCGCCGCGCTCTGTATGGGCGCGCTGATCGTCCCGCTGCTCAACGTCACGCCGACGGTCTGGTTCACGCTGGGCGTCTTCTGCGCGACGGCGTTCTTCGCGTCGGTGCGCTCGACCGCCGCGAGCGCCCTCGGCCTCGCCCAGCTCCCGGGACGCCCCGGCAGCATGATGGGCGCGCGCACCGCCAGCGCGCAGCTCGGCTACATGATCGGCGCCGCGGCCGGTGGAGCGGTGCTCGCGCTGGCCGACTTCGGAGCGCTCGGCTTCGTCCTGTTCGCGGGCATGGGTGTCTCGGCGCTGCTGATCGCCCGCGTGAGCGACCCGAAGAGCGCGGGCGGCGGGCGCTTCCAGGATCTCGTTCCGGACTGAGGGCGGCGCGCGGCCTAAACCCGGCTGACGTTTTCCGCGTGGATCTCGCGCTGAGACTTCGTCTCGCGCCCCTTGGGGAGCTTCGCGCCCTCGCGGTCTCGCTCGAGTGCCTCGAGGTACTCGACGTCCTCCTCCAGCAGCCGCAGCGCCGTGTCGCGGTCGTGCGGCGGCCCGTGCCCGGGCACGATCGTCTCGGCCGCCTCGATCAGCGGTGCGAGCCGGGCGAGCGTGGCGCGGTAGTCGGTGGCCGATCCGCTCTCGGAGATCCACGGGATCTCGACCTTCGAGACGTAGTCGCCCAAGCACAGCACGCCGCACCAGCGGGCGAAGATCGCCATCCCGTCGGCGGTGTGGCCCTCGGCGGGATGCAGCTCGAGCTCGCGGTCGCCGACCTCGACGCTTCCGGGCACCGGCAGGGCCTGAACCTGGCCGAGCGACAGCGGGCCCGGCCGCTCGACGTAGAGCGTGGCGTCGTAGTCGCGCAGCTCGCGCTGCGCGCCGCCGGGATCGCGGTGGATGCGCTCCACGCTCGACTCCCCCAGGCCGAGCGCCAGCGCCGGAAACGCCACGCGGCCGAGCAGATGGTCGAAGTCGGCGTGCGTCGCGATCAGCGCGTCGGGCTCGAAGCCTGCGCTCGCCAACACCTCCGGCAGCGCCTCCAGCTCGTGCGGGAAGTAGGGCGAGTCCACGAGCATCGTCTCCCCGCCTGCGCGCAGGACGGTCGCGTTGGTCTGCCACATGGGACTCGTGACGACCAGCGCATCGGGGTGGACCGAGACCGCTCTCAAGCGGCCTTCAGCAGCTTGCCGGCGTCGCGGAAGGTCTTGACCTCGGCGTCCGGCTTCTTCAACCCCACCTCGAGCTCCTCGCCGTGGCGGTTGACCCAGATGACCGGGATCTTCGACTTCAGGCACGGCTCGACGTCGGTGGGATAGCCCGAGGCGATGTGCACCCAGTTCTTGCGCTTGCCTTCGATGCGGCGCGCGCACTCCTTGAAGTGGGCCGGATCGGGCTTGTAGGAGCGCACCTGCTGCGCGGTCACCACCAGGTCGAGATCGCTGCGGAAGTGGCGCCGGGTGGCGCCGAGCAGCTTGTCGTCGATGTTCGAGAGGATCCCGAGCTCGAACTTCTTGGAGAAGCGCTCGAGCTGCGCGTTGGTCTCGCGAAAGGCCTGCCACGAGGGAACGCTGTCGGGGAGGAAGTTGGAGCGCGAAGGCTCGAGATCCCAGCCGAGCTCAGCCGCCACCCGCACGGCCGTGCGGCGCAAGACCTCCGCGTAGAGCTCGTAGGAACCGCGCTGGATGTCGCGCTGGACGTCGATGAAGCGAGGGATCAGCGCATCGCGGTCGATGGTGAATCCGTCGCGGTCGGCCTCCTTTTGGAAGGCGTCGTGAACGCCGCTCTCCCAGTCGATCAGCGTGCCGTAGCAGTCGAACGTGACGAACTTGACTTCTTTGGGTAGTGCCATGTGTCTTTCGATAGGGTCCTGCGCCCGCCGCAGCGGCGCAGCACTCTATCTACCCGCGATGGACCTCCTCGAATATCAGGGCAAGCAGCTGTTCGCCAAGCACGGCGTTCCCGTGCCCGACGGGCGTCACGCCGCGACCGTGCCCCAGGCCGTCGAGGGCGCGGAGGAGCTCGGCTACCCGGTGGTCATCAAGGCGCAGGTCCAAATCGGCGGCCGCGGCAAGGCCGGAGGCATCAAGCTCGCCGGCAACCGCGCCGAGGCCGAGCAGCACGCCAAGGCCATCCTCGGCATGGACATCCGCGGCTTCACCGTGCACGAGGTCTACGTCGAGCAGGCCAGCGAGATCGATGAGGAGTACTACGCGGCGATCGTTTTCGACCGCTCGGCGAAGAAGCCGATGGCGATGCTCTCGCGGATGGGCGGCATGGACGTCGAGGCGGTAGTGGAGACCGATCCCGAGGCGATGCGCATGCTTCACGTCGACCCGCTGATCGGCTTCCAGGAGTTCCACGGGCGCCGCCTGGCGTTCGAGGCGGGCATCGCTGCAGACGTGATTCGTCCCGTGGGCGCCATGCTCGGCAAGCTCTACGAGGTCTTCGAGCGCGAGGACGCCACCCTGGTCGAGGTCAACCCGCTGCTCGTGACCAAGAGCCGCGAGGTGGTGGCGCTGGACGCCAAGGTGACGATCGACGCCAACGCCCTGTACCGCCACCCCGACGTCGCCGAGCTGCGCGACGTCTCCGGCGAGGATCCGCAGGAGCGCATGGCCAAGGAGCGCGGGCTCACCTACGTCAAGCTCGACGGCAACGTGGGCATCCTCGGCAACGGCGCCGGGCTCGTGATGTCGACGCTCGACGTCGTCGCCCAGGCGGGCGGCGAGCCGGCCAACTTCCTCGACGCCGGCGGCGGCTCCAAGGCCGAGGCGATCACGAGTGCGGTCGAGGTGATCCTCTCCGACGAGAAGGTGAGCGCGGTGCTCTTCAACATCTTCGGCGGGATCACGCGCTGCGACGAGGTGGCCAAGGGGCTGATCGAGGCCTTCGCCCAGATCGAGCCCGAGGTGCCGTTCGTGGTGCGCCTCGACGGCACCAACGACAAGGAGGGCCGCGCGCTGCTCGCCGAGGCGGGCCTGCCCAATGTGCACACCGAGGCCACCATGCTCGGCGCCGCCAAGAAGGTGGTCGAGCTGGCGGCAGCGACGGGCTGATGGCGATCCTCGTCGACAAGGCCACGAAGCTGTGCGTCGCCGGGATCACGGGGCGCGAGGGCACCTTCCACACGCTGCGAAACCGCGACTACGGCACGCAGGTCGTGGCCGGCGTCACGCCCGGCAAGGGCGGCCAGGACGTCGACGGGGTGCCGGTGTTCGACACCTTCCACGCCGCGGTCGCGAAGACGGGCGCGAACACCGCGATGATCTTCGTCCCGCCGCGCTTTGCCGCCGACTCGATCCTCGAGGCCGAGGACGCCGGAGTCGCGCTGATCATCGCGATCACCGAGGGCATCCCAGCCCACGACGAGCTGCGCGTCTACAACCACCTGCGACGCGGCAGCTCGCGGCTGATCGGCCCCAACTGCCCGGGGATCCTGTCGCCGGGCAAGGCGAACGTCGGGATCATCCCGGCCCAGTTCTTCAAGGAGGGCAACGTCGGCCTGGTCTCTCGCTCGGGCACGCTGACCTACCAGATCGGCAACGAGCTGGCCCAGAACGGCTTCGGCAACTCTTCGATCGTCGGCATCGGCGGGGACCCGGTGCCCGGCTCGAGCTTCATCGACATCATCGCGCTCTTCGAGGCCGACGCCGAGACCGAGCTGATCGTGATGTGCGGCGAGATCGGCGGCTCGGCCGAGGAGGAGGCGGCCGAGTACATCGCGGCCGAGGTCTCAAAGCCGGTGCTGGCCTACATCGCCGGCTTCACTGCGCCGCCCGGCAAGACGATGGGCCACGCCGGCGCGATCGTCTCGGGCTCGAAGGGCACGGCGGCCGCGAAGGCCGACGCGCTCGAGGGCAAGGGCGTTCGTGTGGCCCGAAACCCGACGCAGGTGTCCGAGCTCGCGGCGGAGATCCTGGGCGGGCGCGGCTGAGCCGCGCACCCGCGACGCACCCGTGCTCCGACGGTCCTTGCCGGGGCTCGACGCTCGCCAACGGGATGGGCTCGGGCCAACGCCGGGCTATAAGGGGTGGGACGGGTTGCCGCGGCGCTCCCCGGCGGCCGGATTGGGCGTCCATTGTCGAGTTGGCGGTCCCAGCCACCGGTAAGTCGACAATCGACGGTCCGGTCGGGGGCCGGCCGACCCGCATCACGGCGTCTCGTACGCCTCGCTCATCCCCGCCGCCACCGCGCCCACCTCCTCGCGCAGCGAGCGCACCTCGCCGGCCAGGCGCTCCTGGTTGGCGGCCTCGCTCGAGGCCGACACCGAGACCAGGTTGCCGCGCACGGTGTCGAGCTCCACGAGCACGCGCTCCATCTCGTCGTAGAAGCGCTGCGAGCTGCGTCTCCATCCGCCGCAGAACGGCCAGCTGAGTCTCGAGCGCCGTGGTCAGCTCGGCCTTCGACGGGTCGCCCTGCACCTCGGCGAGGCGCCCCTCGACCCAGGCCGGCGGCGTCTCGGCGAGCGCCTCGTAGAGCAGCTGCGCGCGGCGCGCGCCGTCCTCCATCGCGCGGATGAAGCGGTCGACCTCGGCGGAGACCTCGTCGTAGGGCAGCTCGGCGCGCTCGATCGCGTCGCGGATGCGCGCCTCGCGCTGGCGCGCGCCGCTGAGCAGCAGCGCGATCGGCTCGCGAGAGGCCGCGCGTGTCGAGCCGGCCCGGCCTCGAGCGCGCTTGCGCCGCTTGCCCTTCTCGCGCTCGAGCACCTTGTTCGCCTCGTCCTCGTCGAAGTAGGTGCGCGCCGCGGCGATGCCGTAGACCACGACGCCGACGGCCAGCACGGGCAGGAAGACCTCGAGCAGCAGCCCGGCGATCAGGATCGCCGCCAGCAGCACGACGTTGAACGGCTGCGTGAGCGCGTTCGCGATCAGCGCCCGGTTGTAGTCGGAGCGCGAGTAGGGCCGCCGCGACTCGGCCATCAGAAGAAGCTCGAGATGCTGCGGTAGACCGACTCGATGTCCTCGGTGTCGCCCTCGTAGGGCTGCCCGCCCGACGCCTCGGCGATCGCCTCGAGCGCCTCGGCGGCGCCGACGCGCGCCGGCGCTGTAGGCGATCGTGAACACGCGCACCTGGTTGTCGGAGTCGCCCTGGGCGCGCGACGGTGCGCGACCGCGTCCTCGACGCTTGCCGCGAGTCGGTGTCCTCGCCGTCGGTGAGCAGCACGACCGCGTTGATGCGGTCGGGCGAGGCCTGCTCCGCGGACCTGCGTCGAACGCCGGCGATGGTCGCGTCGTAGATCGCGGTGCCGCCGTCGGCGATCAGGTTGTCGACCGCGTCTCGCAGCTGCGCCGCTCGTTCTCGGTGAACGGCGCCGACCGCGATCAGCGGCTGGATGCTGGTCGGAGAAGATCGTCAGCCCGACGCTGTCCTGCGGCTCGACCTGGTCGAAGAAGACGTCGAGGCCCTGCTTTGCGCGCGCCGAGGCGGTTCTCGTCGTTCATCGAGCCCGAGGTGTCGACCACGAGCAGGACGTTGGCGGGCTTGCGGTCCTCGCGCCAGGCTCTCCTGATCGCGTCCAGCACGCGCGGCTCGGGCAGGCCGAGCACGCGCTCGGGCTGGGCCGGGTCGACGCCGTTCTCCTTCGACACCGGCGCCACCGGCGCCGTCGTCGAGGTCGGCCGGGCGGAAGCCGGACCTGCGCCGCCACCTCGGGCGTGATCTCGCTCGGCCAGGAACTCCTGGAAAGCGCTGCGCGCCCGCGCGCTGCTGCGGCGCTGACCCAGGGCGCGTCGAGCACGATGAACGGGTTGTCGGAGTAGAAGGTGCCCTCGGGCGGATAGAGCGCGACGAGCCGCGGCTGCGACGCCGCGCCGCTTGTTGAAGTCGAGCAGCGTCACCTCCTCCATCGCCACCGCGGAGGCGTAGCCCGGCCCGTTCTCGCGCATCTGGTCGGCGATGAACAGCGTCGTGTCGCCGTAGTGGACGATCGAGCGCTCGATGTCGCGCACGACCTGCGCGCGCCTTCGAGCTCTGCACGTCCGTCTCGGTCAGGCCCTCCTTCTTGCCCGTGCGCCGCGTAGTACTCGGCGACCACCGCCGAGAGCCCGGAGGTCGAGAAGTCCGGGTTGGTGTGGACGAGCTTGAAGCTCGCCGAACTCCGGGTGGCCGAACTCGGCGAAGCCCTGGTCGGAGCGGGCCAGCCTGATCACCTGCTCGAAGCCGATCTGCTTGCTCGGCCAGCCGAGCGCCTCGCGCCATCGGCTCCCACATCGCGATCACCAGCGGCGTGCGGACGATCGACGGGCTTCTCGTCGGGGGCGAGCGGCCGGTCGGCCTCGAAGTTGAGCAGCCGGCCCCAGAGCGAGGAGGCCGGCGACCAGACGACCGGCTCGAGCTGCCCGTCGGCGATGCGCGCCTCGGCGTCGCCGCTCGAGACGACCTCGCCCTCGACGAACGCCTTGCCGTCCTCGCGGTTGAACTCGCGGATCAGCGGGACGAGCAGCTTCTCCTTCTCCGGGCGAGTAGGCGAAGGGCAGGCGCACCGCGTTGGCGGGCGCCCGCTGCTCGGCGTCGGTTGCCGCCGCCGGACTCGTCGTCGCCGCCTCCGCCGGCGGACACAAGCGCCACGGCGCCCACCGCGATGGCCGCGACGATGACGATGAGAAGCTGACCGCGCTTCATCCGCGTATGTTATGAGCGGCGTGGCCGAGCTCAAGAACATCTCCCTCTCGCGCGGCGCTCCGTCGCTCGACATCATCGCCGTCGACGAGCTGAAGGCCGCCGCCCAGCGCGCCTTCGAGCACGACCCGGCGAGCACGTTCGCCTACGGCACCTCGGCCGGCTACCCGCGACTGCTCGAGTGGCTCGTCGAAGAAGCACGACGTGGAGCCCGACCGGCTGCTCGCCACCAACGGGTCGATGCAGGCGGACGCATTTCTGTTCGAGCGAGCTGGTCGCGCCCGGCGATCTCGTGGTGGTCGAGGCGCCCACCTACGACCGCACGCTGCTGTCGCTGCGCAAGCTCGGGGCGGAGATCCTCGCCATCCCGCTCGAGGCGGACGGCATCGACGTGGACGCGCTGGCGCGCGCGCTCGAGGCGGGCGCGCGACCCAAGCTCGCCCACATCATCCCCAACTTCCAGAACCCGGCCGGCTGCACGCTCTCGCTCGACAAGCGCCGGCGCCTGCTCGAGCTGGCGCGCGAGTACGACTTCACGATCTTCGAGGACGACCCCTACGTCGAGCTGCGCTTCGAGGGCGAGGAGCCATCCCACGATGCTCGAGCTCGACGAGAGCGACGCGACCGTGGTCTACGCCTCGTCGTTCTCGAAGACGGTCTGCCCCGGCATCCGGGTGGGCTACCTGGTCGGGCCCGGCGACCTGATCGGCGCGATCCGCAAGCGCGCCACCGAGACCTACATCTCGCCCAACATGGTGGCCCAGTCGATCGTGGCCGAGTTCTGCCACTCGGGTGCGCATCGACCGCTCGATCGCCACCGTCAAGGACGGCGCTGCGCGAGCGCCGCGACGCCACCTGCGACGCGCTCGACCGCCACCTCCCGGACGCACGCTTCGTCACCCCCGAGGGCGGCTACTTCCTCTGGGTCGACCTGCCCGAGGGTGCCGACGTGGCGGCGCTCGAGCGCGGCGCCGCGGAGCGCGGCGTGGTCTTCGTGAAGGGCACCGACTTCCTGCTCGAGGGCGGCGAGAGCTCGCTGCGGCTCGCCTACTCGGCCGTGCCGCCCGACCAGATCGAGGAGGGCATCGCCCGCGATGGCCGAGGCGTACCGGGAGCTGAGTCCCACGCGCGGCGTGATCGAGCTCGAGCGCCCGCGCGACGCGGGCGCCCTGCTGCGCGACTCGCTCGTCCGTCTACCTCCGCCACTTCTGGACCTTCCTCGCGCTCGGCGCGCTGGTGGTGGTGCCCGTCCGAGCCTGGTCGTGAGCGGCATCGGGCTCGGAGCAGCTCACGGCCGGCTACGACGCCACCCCGAGCTTCGCCGAGGCGGCCATCCCGTCGGCCGTGGCCTACCTGGTGGTGGCGCCGCTCGTGACCGCGATCTGCGTGTTCGCGCTGCACGTCGGTCGCCGAGGGCGGGCGCGCCGGGGCGCGCGAGGCGATCGTCAAGGGCTTCGAGCTCGTTCACGCCCGATCTTCTTCGCCGTGCTGCTGGCCGCGCTCGGCATCGCGCTCGGCGCTGATCGCTGATCGTGCCCGGGCGTCTACCTGTTCGTGCGCTGGTACTTCGTGCCGCAGACGGTGGTGCTCGAGGGCGCCCGCGAGGCCGGAGGCGCTGCGCGCCAGCGGGCGGCTGGTCGCAGGGCGCCTGGTGGCGCACCTTCGGGCTGATCCTGCTCGTCAACCTGTCGCGGCGCTGCTGATCGCGATCCTGCGGCGCGCCCTTCACCGCGGCGGCCGACGCGCACCGACCGCGCCGTCTGGTCGCTCGTCGGCCAGATCCTGGCCAGCTCGATCACCCAGCCGTTCGCGGCGCTCTACTCGACCTTCCTCTACTTCGACCTGCGCGAGCGCGGCAGGAAGACGTACCGGTAGCTCAGCGCCCGTAGCGCTCCTTGCCCAGGACCAGCTGGTCGGGCAGCGCGGTGCGCACGCGGCGGCGAGGGGTCGGCGATCACCGAGACCGTCTCCGCGACGCTGCGCGTGACCGAGTAGCTGCTGCCGGCGCCGTCGATCACGACCTCGTCGTCGCCCGCGCTGCCGAGCGTGCCCTCGAGGCCGGGGTGGAGGCCGGTGTCCTTCAGGTAGTGCAGCAGGTCCTCGGCCTCGTTCTCGAAGCGCAGCACGCGCACGCTCGCGCCCTCCTCGACGTCGGCCAGCGGCACCCCTAGCTCGCGCTCGCCCTCGAAGATCGGATGGCCGTGGGGGCAGGTCTTGGCGTCGCCGATGGCGCGCAGCATGCGCTCCTCGACCACCGGCGACATCCAGTGCTCGAGCCGCTCGGCCTCCTCGTGCACCTGGTCCCAGGGGATGTCGAAGACGTCGGTGAGAAAGCGCTCGATCAGCCGGTGGCGGCGCACGATCTGGGTGGCGTGCTCGCTTGCCCGATGTCGGTGAACTCGAGCGTCTTGTCGGGCGCGCGGGTGACGTAGCCGTCGCCTTCGAGGCGTCCGATCATCTCGTGCACCGTCGGGGCCGAGACCTGCATGGCCCGAGCGATGTTCGCGCCCGTGATCGCAAGCCCCGCCTCCTGGAGCCAGTAGATGATCTGGAGGTACTCCTCCTCGGCGACGGTGGCTTGGTCGTGCGTCATCTGCTCGAATCCTAAGGGGTCCCACTACGATGCCCGCCGTGGATCTCGGACCTGGCACCCGCGTCCTCGTGACTGGCGCGTCGCGCGGCATCGGGGCGGCGATCTCAGACGCCTTCGAGGCGCGCGGCTGCGAGGTCGGGCGGGTGTCGCGCTCGGGGGAGATCCGCGCCGACGTGACCGACGCGCGACTCCATCGCACGCGGCGATCGCAGGCTTCGGCTCGGTCGACGTGCTGGTGATAAACGCGGGCATCGCCCACTACCTGCCGTTCGCCGAGATGCCGCCTCGAGACGGTGGAGCGAGCTGACCCGGGTCAACTGGCTCGGCACCGCCTACACGGTCAAGGCGGCCCTGCCGGGCATGCTCGAGCGCGGCCGCGGCCAGATCGTGATCGTCTCGTCGGGCGCGGGCATCCGCTCCTTCCCGGGCGCCGCCGTCTACGGCGCCACGAAGGCAGCCCAGCGCGGCTTCGGCGAGGCGCTGGGCCACGAGCTGGCCGGCACCGGCGTCGGGCTGACGATGGTCTACCCGGGCCAGATCCGAAGCTCGCTCCACGATCACGAGAAGGAGCGCATGCCCGGCCTGGTACCGGCTCGAGCGCGTCGACCGATCCCGGGCCGCTCGCCGCGGCGGTGGTCGAGGCCGTCGAGTCCGGGGCGAGCGAGGTCTTCTACCCGGCGAACGTGCGCCTGCTGCGTATCGTGCACGGGCTGCGACCGAAGCTCGCCGACGCTCTGCTGCGGCGCATCATGCATCCGAGCGCGGCCCCGCGCCGATGAACCTGCCGCTCTCGCCACCCGTCAAGCCGCAGCTCGCCAAGAGCGCGCGCGACCTGCCCGGGCGAGGACTGGTGCTACGAGCCCAAGTGGGACGGCTTTCGCACGATCGTGTTCCGCGACGGCGACGACGTGCACCTCCAGAGCCGCAACGGCAAGCCGATGAACCGCTACTTCCCCGAGATCGTCGAGCAGGCCCTGGCCCTGCCGGCGACGCGCTACGTGCTGGACGGCGAGATGGTGGTGACCGTCGACGGCGTGCAGGAGTTCGACCTGCTCTCGCAGCGCATCCATCCGGCCGCCTCGCGCGTGGAGCGGCTGCGCGCCGAGACGCCGGCCGCGCTGGTCGCCTTCGACCTGCTGGCCGAGGGCGACGAGACGCTGCTCGAGCTGCCCTACAACGAGCGCCGCGAGCGGCTGGCCGCGCTGGTGGCCGACCCGGTCGAGCTCACTCCCGCGACCGACGACCCCGAGGCCGCCGGCGAGTGGCTCGCGGGCACCGGCGAGGGCGTGATCGCCAAGCAGGTCGGCGGCGGCCTACCGCCCCGGCGAGCGGGTCGGGATGGTCAAGATCAAGCGCGTGCGCACCGCCGACGCGGTGGTGGCCGCGTTTCGATTCGGCAAGGCCGAGGGCACCGTCGGGTCGCTGATCCTCGGCCTCTACGACGACGACGGCGGAGACCTGCGGGTCGTCGGCCACACCTCGGGCTTCAGCGCCAAGCAGAAGCGCGAGCTGCTCGGCTTGCTCGAGCCCTACCGCACCGGCGAGCGCGGCTCGGGCGAGCCGAGCCGCTGGAAGTCCGACGAGGAGCTCGTCTGGGAGGGCCTGCGCCCCGAGCTGGTCTGCGAGGTCGCCTTCGACCACATCACCGGGCACCGGATCCGTCACGGGGCCAAGTTCCTGCGCTGGCGCGACGACAAGGACCCGCGCGAGTGCGAGCTGTCGCAGCTACGCACCTAATCGATACGGTGTAGCGTCGATGCGGCTGGCGATCTCAATCGTCGTCATTGCGACGGCGCTCATGGCCCCTGCGGGAGCGGCAGGGCAGGCGGGGGTCACCTACCAGGTCCCGCCCGACAACCCGTTCGTGGCCACGGCCGGCGCGGCGCCGGAGGTCTACGCCTACGGGCTGCGCAACCCCTACCGCTTCTCGTTCGACCGCGTGACCGGGGCGCTGCTGATCGGCGACGTCGGCGCCTCGGCGCGCGAGGAGATCGACTGGATCGGCTATCGCCGAGGCGCGCGGCGCCAACTTCGGCTGGCCCTGCCGCGAGGGCAAGACATCGGGCCCGGTGAAGCCTCCGGACTCGCGCTGCCCCGCGTCCGCGGCCTACGTCGAGCCGCTCTTCGACTTCCACGGCACCGCCGTGATCGGCGGGTACGTCGTGCGCGACACGTCGCTGACCGGGCTCGTGGGGCGCTACCTGTTCGCAGACTTCTACTCCGGCCAGATCCGTTCGCTTCACCTCGGGCCCGGCGGCCCTGGCGATTCGTCCGCCGGCGAGACCGTCTCCAACCTCGCGTCGTTCGGCGAGGACGCCGCCGGGCATCTCTACGTCGCCGATCTCGACAGCAACGAGGTTCGCCGGCTCACCGCGGGCTCGGCGCCGGGCGCGCTCGACTCGGTGCCTCTGGCCGCGCCCAGCGGCGCGCCTGGGACCAGCCGATCGCGATCGCGCCCGTCCCGGGCGAGGCCGGCAGCCTCTTCGTCGCCGAGCGGCCGGGCCGCGTCCGGCTGGTCGTCTCGGGGAAGGTCAGAAGCGAACCGATCCTCGACATACCCGGCTCGCCGGGCGTCCAGTCCGGCGGCGAGCGCGGCCTGCTGTCGGTCGCGGCCGCGCCCGACTGGGCCGAGCTCGGGCAAGCTCTACGTCTACTACACCGACAAGGGCGGCGACATCCGCGTCGACGAGTACACGCCGTTCTGGCCCGAGCTCCGAGACATCGACGAGGGCACGCGGCGCGGGCTGCTCACCATCGAGCACTCGAACGAGGTCAACCACAACGGCGGCCAGCTGCAGTTCGGCCCGGACGGTTACCTCTGGATCACGACCGGCGACGGCGGCGGCCAGGGCGACGAACACCGGAACGCCCAGAACCTCGGCACGCTGCTCGGCAAGATCCTGCGCATCGATCCGGATCCACGGGACCGGCCTGCAGTCTCGCGAACGTGTCGCTGGCGACCGACTCGACCAGGCCGCGCCTGCGCGCCCGCGCCAAGCGCAGGCAGCGCGTGCTGCGCCGGCGCGGAGCCGTCGCCCTCGTGGGATGCAGCGAGCAGTGCTCGGTCACCGCGCGCGGGCGCCTGCGGATCGGGCGCCGGTCGTTTGCGATGCGGCCCGCAAGCCGGGCGGCGCGGGCGGGCAAGCGTGCCCGTCTCAAGGTCACCCTGACACGCAAGGGGCGCAAGGCGCTCAAGCGGGCGCTGCGGCGCAAGCGCAAGGCCACCGTGCGCCTGTCGCTGCGCGCCACCGACGCGGCGGGCAACCGCTCGCGGCTGGTGCGGCGCAGGGTGCGGGCGCGGCGCTGAGTCAGGCGTCGAGCTCGGCGAGGCGGCGATCGAGGAAGGCGCGCTCGGCGGGGTTTGCGTGAGCTCGCGCGCGCGCAGATAGGCCGCCCGCGCCTCGTCGGCGCGCCCGGTGCGGCGCAGCAGGTCGGCGCGCGCGGCGTGCAGCAGGTGGTAGCCCTCGAGCCTGCCGCCCTCGAGCTCGTCGATCAGCTCGAGACCCGCCTCCGGGCCGTCGCTCATCGCCACGGCCACGGCCCGGTTCAGCTCGACCACGGGCGACGGCTGCAGCTCGAGCGAGCCGCCCGTAGAGATCGGCCACCCGCGCCCAGTCGGTCTCGCGGAGCGACGTGCTCGGCGGCGATCGCCGCCTGCAGCGCGTACGGTCCGGCGCGCCGCAGCGCGGCGACCAGGGCGAGGCCCTCGTCGATCTCGTCGCGGTGCCAGCAGCGAGCGGTCCTGGTCCTCGAGCAGCACCAGGTCGCCGTCGGCGTCGACGCGGGCGTCGCGGCGCGAGTGGTGCAGCAGCATCAGGGCGAGCAGGCCGCGCACCTCGCTCTCGTCGGGCATCAGCGCGTCCAGCAGGCGGGCGAGGCGGATCGCCTCGTCGCACAGCTCGCGCCGCACCACGCTGTCGGCGCTCGTGGCCAGGTAGCCCTCGTTGAAGATCAGGTAGAGCGCGGCGAGCACCGAGCGCAGGCGGTCGGGCAGCTCGTGATCGGGCGGCACCTCGTAGGGGATGCGCGCGTCGCGGATCTTGCGCTTGGCGCGCACCAGCCGCTGCTGCATCGCGGTCTCGCTCACCAGGAAGGCGCGCGCCACCTCCGGCGTGGTGAGGCCGCCGAGCGTGCGCAGCGTCAGCGCCACCTGCGCCTCGGGCGCGAGCGCCGGGTGGCAGCAGGTGAAGAACAGCCGCAGCCGGTCGTCGGGGAGCGAGCGTCTCGGCCATGGACTCGTCGGGCTCACCGGGCATCAGCAGCTCCAGCTCGCGCAGCTTCTCCGTCGTAGCGGCGCTCGCGGCGGAGGCGGTCGATCGCGCTGTTGCGGGCCGTGCGCACGATCCAGGCGCCCGGGTTGTCGGGCAGACCGTCGCGCGGCCAGCGCTCGAGCGCGACCACGAACGCCTCCTGCACCGCCTCCTCGGCGCAGGTCGAAGTCGCCGAGGATGCGGATCAGGGTCGCGACCGCCCGCCCCGACTCGCGCCGGAACAGGCGGTCGACGACCTCCGCCGGGGTGCCTACCGGCCCGCCTCCGCCTGCGCTTCGTTGCTGTGCTGCTCCGAGCCGACGGCCTCGTAGTCCATGACCGGCCGCACCTCGACGGTCCCGCCGGGCATCGGGATCCGCTTCGGCCCAGGCGAGCGCGTCGTCGAGGTCGCTCGCAGTCGAGCAGGTAGAAGCCGCCGAGCTGCTCCTTGGTCTCGGCGAAGGGACCGTCGGAGACGATCGGGTCGCCGCCCTCGGCTCGATCCGGACCGTGGTGGCGGTGGAGCTCGGCTGCAGGCCCTCGCCGCCCACGAACACGCCGGCGTCGCTCGTGTTCTGCGTGTACTCGTCCCAGGCCTTCATGGCCTCGGCCTGCTGCTCGGGCGTCCTGTCGGCCAGCGGCTCTCGTCGCCGTACAGCGTGAGCAGGTACTTCATGGGTCGAACCTCCCGGTGTCGTGCGGCGCCTGTCGCCGCGTTCACCCTATGACGAACGGGCAGCGCGCGAGATCGACACCCCTATCGTCGAGGATATGGACCGCGGTGGCGGAGCTCGAGGTCATCGCAGGCGGACGTGACGCAGCTCGAGGTCGACGCGATCGCCAACGCCGCCAACACCGGCTCGCTCACGGCGGCGGCGTGGCCGGCGCGATCTCGCGCGCCGGCGGCCCGGCGGTGCAGCGCGAGTCCGACGAGCGCGCGCCGATCGGGCTGGGCGAGGCGGTCGAGACCACCGCCGGCGACATGCCCGCCCGCTGGGTCATCCACGCGGCCACGATGGAGCTGGGCGGGCCCACGTCGGCCGAGATCATCGAGCGCGCCACCCGCTCCACGCTCGCCAAGGCCGAGCGAGCTCGGCTGCCGCTCGCTGGCGCTGGTCGCCTTCGGCACCGGCGTGGGCGGCTTCCCGCTCGAGGAGGCGGCGCGGCATCATGGTCGGCGTCGCGCGAGCACACGAGGGCGAGCTCGAGCGGATCGTGTTCGCCGTCCACGGCGACGACGGCGGAGCGCGCGTTCCGCGAGGCGCGTTGGCTGAGCCGCCGGCGCTCGTCGCGCCCGACTCCTTCAAGGGCACCTTCTCGGCGCGCGAGGTGGCCGCCGCGATCGCGGCCGGGCTGCGCTCGGCGGGCCGCGAGGCGGAGGAGCTGCCGGTGGCCGACGGCGGCGAGGGCACGATGGACGCGCTGCTCGTCGCGACGCTCGGCGGCGAGCTCCAGACGATCTCGGCCGCCGACCCGCTCGGGCGGCCGGTCGAGGCGTCGTTCGCGCTGCTCGACGGACGGCCGGGCCGATCGTCGAGACGGCGCAGGCGAGCGGGCTCGGGCTCGTGGCCGAGGACGAGCGCGACGCCTGGGCGGCCTCGACCCGCGGGACCGGCGAGCTGATCGCCGCCGCGGTCGAGGCCGGGCGCCGACGCGCGTGATCGTGAGCGTCGGCGGCTCGGCCACCACCGACGGCGGCGCCGGGGCGCTCGAGGCGCTCGAGGAGGCGGGCGTCGACGGTCGAGCTCGACGTGCTCTGCGACGTTCGCGTGCCCGTTCGAGCAGGCGCCGAGCGTGTTCGGTCCCCAGAAGGGAGCCGACGCCGGAGATGGTGCGCAGGCTCGAGCGAGCGGCTGCGAGCGGCTGGCCGCGGGCGTGGGGCGCGACCCGCGCGGCGTGCCGATGACGGGCGCCGCCGGCGGACTGTCGGGCGGCCTCTGGGCCCAGCACGGAGCGCGCCTGCAGCACGGCGCCGTCCTTCGTGCTCGACACGCTCGGCTTCGACGAGCGCATGCGCGCCTGCGGCGTTCGTGGTCACCGGCGAGGGCCGAATCGACAGCCAGACGCCTGCCAGGGCAAGATCGTCGGCGAGCTGGCCACGCGCTGCCGCCAGGGCGGCGTGACCTGCCACGCGGTGGTGGGCAAGATCGAGCTCGACGCCTTCTCCGCGCGGATCCTCGACCTGGCCTCGCTGACGGAGGCGACGACGCTCGAGGAGCTCGAGCAGGCCGGGCGGCCGGCTGGTGGCCTGAGCTCTCGCGTCCATTGTCGACCTAGCGGCCCCACGAACCGCTAACTCGACAACGACGTCAGATCCGGACGCACGGCAGCGCCACGGCAAGCCGTCCACCCTTATAGCCGCGCCGTGTCGCTGGAGCCCGGTACCTGCGCGCGGACGGCGGGTCGCCCGGCGATTCGCTCGCTCAGCTGCTCGGCACGGAAATCGCGCAGCGCACGCGCGTCAAGGACGTCTGGGGGCATCGCACGTATTGCGCATCAGCGGCCCGAGCGGCGGATCGAGCTTCGCCACGTCCGCTGGATCGAGCCCGCGCTCGCGCGCCAGCGCGGCGATGAGAACCCGGTAGGAGGGCCGCGCCGAGCCATCGAAGCGAAACCAGGCGGAGTCCCAGACGCCGGTGTTGCAGGCCTCCTGCCACTGGTAGGCATACAGGCGGGCGATGCGCGGCGAGCGCGCGGCGAAGTCGAGCATCCGGCGAGTGGCGCGCTGCGGCGCGCCCCTCGTCGTAGGAGCTGTAGCGCGGCGAGTGCACCACCCCGGCCGTCTCGGTTATCCAGAGCTCGCCGCGCGTGTGGCGCAAGAGCTTGCGGGTCGCCGACCGCCGCCACGAACGCGGGCGATTGACATCGAGGTAGTTGTGCAGCGACCAGAGCCGCGGCCGGCCGCGCAGGTGCGCGCGGTAGCGCTCGAGCCAGGGCAGCAGGTGGCTCCAGTCGAGCAGGTCGCCGGCCGCGACGCTGCAGTACGGGCAGGCCCTGCGCGCCGCGTTGTAGAAGCCCGCGGCCTTCCTCGGGTGCCGGAAGGTGGGCTGCGAGGAGTGGTTTGCCTCGTTCCACGGGTTGAAGTTCACGACGTGCGGATAGCGCTCGCGGAATGCGTAGAAGCAGCGCAGGAACTCGTCGATAGGACGGGAGCTTCCAGCGCCGCCCCTCGCGCCAGCTGAACGAGAAGCCCACCAGCGGCCGCACCCCGGCACGCTCGGCGGCCTCCAGCCAGACGTCGAGGTAGTACTGCTGGACGCCCGGGTGGCAGACCACGTCGTAGGGCGTCACAACGCGCACGTGGTCGAGCTCGAGCGCGTCGAAGCGAGGGTCGGAGAACATGTGCGCCTGCTGCTCGCCGATCCCGAGCTCGAACTGCCAGGCGGCCGAGGCGCGTGCGGCCCGAGCAGCGCGAGCGCGCAGATGAGCGCGAGGGTCAGGACGGCGCGTCAGCGCGGCCAGGCGGCGGTCGTCACTCAGCCGTCCGCCGCGCGACCGACACCGAGTAGGCCCGCGGCCGGAAGCGGAGGATCTCGTCGTCCGACAGCTCGATCCCGTCGGTCACCCGCGTCGGGTCGAACACGAGGATGTCGCCGTCGCGCTCGCGCTCGGTGTCGGGACCCGCCGAGGACCAGGCGGCCGACCTCGATGCGCTCGCGCTCGTCGGGCCAGGCAACCGTCGGGTCGTCGCACGGCGTCGCCCTCGTCGGCGATCACCACGACCATCCGAAACGCCAGCTCGGCGCGCGCGAGACAGTCCTCCTGCAGGTAGTCGCGGCCGCGCGCCCGCGCCTCGTCCGCGCGTCGACGCTCGCCTCGCCGGCCTCGGGCTCGAAGCGGTAGCGCACCCAGCGCGACGTCCCGTCGGGCGTCGGTCCAGCGGTAGGAGTGGATCGAGTTGTACAGGCAGGTGGCGTAGCTGTCGGGTGGATCGGCGCCCAGCGCGGCCTGGATCGCCGGCAGCGCCTCGGGGTGTGCGCCGAGGAAGGCGGGCATCAGCCTCTCCGGGTCCTTGCGCGCCTGGGTGAAGGCGAGGAAGTCCTCGGGCGTGCGAACGAAGAAGCACGGCAGCGTGAGCGCCGATGACGTCTGTCTTCGACGCCGTCGGGGAGGTAGAACTTGACCGCGAGGCCGCGGCCCTCCCTCGCGTAGTCGGGGATGGCTGGATCGCCGCCGCCGTTGGAGACGCGCGCGGTCACCCGCACGGGGTCGCCCTGCATGTGCGCGGCGGTGGTCAGCGCGGCCGCTTCGGGGGCGGCCGTGAAGGTCCCCGCCAGCAGCGTGCCCTTCGCGTGAGCCGAGCGCCGTGCCGGGATGCGCGCCCGAGATCTCGTCGATCGCGTCGACGACCTCTTCTGCGAGCGAGTCCATGTGCGGACCTAGTGGTTGATTTCGCGCTCGCTGGAAGCGACGGGCGCCCCATGGAGCGCCCGTGCTGCCTCACCCGTGCGACGGTCGGCCCGACCGTCGCGGTACAGGTCCCGGATTGTAACCGCGTGTTACGAGTCAGCGCGACTCCGCGATCGCCCGGATCACGGCCTCGTAGAAGCCCTCGCTCATCGCCGTCTCGGTGCGCTCCACGTTGGCCGGCACCGGTCCGTCGCCGACCACCGCGTTCGCGACCAGGAAGAAGCGGCCCACGACCTCGGCCACGTCGAGATCCTCGCGCGAGTCGCCCACGCCGACGCACTGCTCGGGCTCGTAGCCGCGGGCGCGCATGTGCGCGGCGACCGCTCCCGCCTTCGACGCGCACGGCCGGAATCAGGTGGTAGGCGTGCGCGTCCGGACGCGATCTCGCCGTTGTCGACCAGCCGCAGGTCGGCGTGCCCCGCCTCGCCCAGCAGGCGCGTTCGCCTCGGGGACGTCGACCCGGCCGCGGAACAGGTGCGAGACCTCGCGGTCGACGTGCCAGGGCGCGTGCGGCTCGAGCCGTCCGGCGTAGCGCTCGAGCAGCAGCGCGGGAGCGCCGGTCTCCTCGATCTGGCGGTGGATCGTCTTGTCCTCGGTCGGCTGCAGCTCACCCGTGAGGAACGTCAGCTCGCCGTCGATCATCATCCCCGAGCCGACCTCGAAGATGTAGGAGGTCTGCCCGAGCAGGCGCGCGTCCTCCATCACCTGGGCGCGCCGGCGCCCGGACTTGATGACCACCTCGGCGCCGATCCGGTGGCAGGCCTCGAGCGCTCGGGCGGCGAGCAGGGTGAACTCGCCTTCGGCGGTCCGAAACAGCGAGCCCCCCTTGCCCAGCAGCGTCCCGTCGAGGTCGGTGTAGACGCAGCGGATGGCCACGGAGCTAGATGCGCGAGCCCGCAGCGTCGCGTACGGCGGACGCTCGACGAGCTCGACGACGCACGAGCCGGCCGTCGGCCGTCTGGAAGGGCGGCGCGGTGTCGTCGAGCAGGCGGCCCTCGGCGCGCAGGCGCTCCAGGATCACCCGCAGCACGGCGTAGGCCATCGGCCCGAGCGCGTCGAGCGACTGGTGACTGTTGTGGCGCACGCTCGAGATCGACCTGGGCCATCGCGTCGGTCCGGCCGAGCTCGTCGTGGGCGTGCAGCAGCATCGACGGTCTCGACGGCGTAGCCGCAGGCGAACGGGAGCCGGTCGAAGAACGCGCGGCGCGCGGCCACCTCGCCCGCCAGCGGCTGGATCAGCGCCGCCAGCTCGGGGTAGAAGGCCGACAGGAGCGGCCGCGCGGTCAGCTCGGTCACCCGGCCGCCGCCCGACTCGCGCGCGTCGCCGTCGGCCGGCGGTGAAGCGGGCGCCGGTAGTGCGCCTTGACGAATCGCACGCCCTCCTCGCACAGGAGCGGCCCCAGCAGGCCGGTGGCGAAGTGCGGCTCGAAGTCGCGCGTGTCTGAGTCGAGATAGACGACGATGTCGCCCGTCGGCCCGCGCGAGCGCTCGCCACATGGCGTCGCCCTTGCCGAGCGGCCGGCCGAACTCGGGAAGCAGCTCGGACTCCTGGTAGACCTCGGCCCCGAGCGCCGCCGCGATCTCGGCCGTGCCGTCCTGCGAAGCGGCGTCCACGACCAGGATCTGGTCGACCAGGCCGCCCAGCTGCCGCAGGCCCTCGATGGTCGGGGCGATCGTGTCGGCCACCTCGCGCGCGGGCAGCACGACCGTGACCGTCTCGCGCTTTTGCTCGCGCAGCAGCTCGGGCGGGAATTGCGAATGGTGAAAGGACCGGATCAAGTCGCGCGTACTATCGCAATCCGTGGCCCGCGTGCGATCGAGATACCGCTGGGACTCGCTGCTCGAAACGGCCGACGAGGATCAGGTGGTCGCGACGTCCCGCGACGAAGCAAGCGCGCGGCGTGTACCGCGCCGATCTCCGCCGACGTCCACCCGGCGCTGCGAGACGCCCTGGGTGCCGGCGGAATCGACACGCTCTGGTCCCACCAGGCCGACGTGTTCGAGGAGGCCCGGCGCGGGCACACGATCGTGACCACGGGCACGGCCAGCGGCAAGTCGCTGGCCTTCAACCTGCCGGTGCTGGACACGCTCGCCGAGCGACCCGTCGGCGCGCGCCTTCTACCTCTACCCCACCAAGGCGCTCGCCCAGGACCAGGCGCGCAAGCTCTCGGAGCTCGGCGGGCGCTTCCTGCGCCACGCGATCTACGACGGCGACACCCCGCGCGAGGAGCGCCGCGCGATCCGCACGCGCTCCAACCTGATCCTCACCAATCCGGACATGCTCCACGTGGGGGTGCTGCCCAACCACAGCTCCTGGGGCGACGTGCTCGCCAACCTGGCGTGGGTGGTCGTCGACGAGGCCCACGTGTATCGCGGCGTGTTCGGCTCGCATGTGGCGAACGTGTTGAGGCGCCTGCGCCGCCTCGCCCGCGCCTACGGCGCCGAGCCCCGGTTCGTGCTGACGAGCGCCACGATCGCCAACCCGAAGCAGCTGGCCGAGAGCCTGACCGGGGTGGAGATGGCGCTCGTGGACCGCGACGGAGCGCCGCACGCCGAGCGCCAGGTGGTGATGTGGAACCCGCCGCTCGTGGACGAGCGGCTCGGCAAGCGCGCCTCCGCGCTGTCGGAGGCCGCGATGCTGCTCGCCGGACTGGTCGAGCGTGAGGTGCGCACGATCTGCTTCTTGAGGTCGCGGCGCGGCGTCGAGCTGATCCAGCGCTTCGCGCGGCTGCGCCTCGAGGACGCGGGCCGGCCCGACCTCGCCGAGCGCATCGCGCCCTACCGCGCCGGCTACACGCCCACGCAGCGGCGCGAGATCGAGCGCCGCCTGGCGGAGGGGGAGCTGCTGGCCGTGGTGGCCACGAATGCCCTCGAGCTCGGCATCGACGTGGGCGAGCTCGACGCTGCGATCTGCGTGACCTTCCCCGGCACGGTGGCGTCGCTGCGCCAGATGTGGGGCCGGGCGGGTCGCCGCCAGACCGGCCTCGCCATGTACGTGGCGGGCGAGGACGCGCTCGACCAGTTCTTCTGCCGCCACCCGGACGAGTTCCTCGAGCGCCCGGTCGAACGGGCGATCCTCGACCACGAGTCGGAGGAGATCCACCTCGCCCACCTCGCCGCCGCCGCCTACGAGCTGCCGCTGACGCCCGAGGACGAGGACGTGTTCGGGCCGCGCTGGGAGCAGCACGCGCGCCGCCTCGTCCAGCAGGGGCGCCTGCGCGAGCGCGGCGGGCGCTACCTGCCGCGCGGCCCGGGCTATCCCGCGTCCGAGATCGCGCTGCGCTCGGCGTCGCCGGACTCGGTGGCGATCGTGGAGGCCCAGGGCGGTGAGCTGATCGGCACCGTCGAGTCGGCGCGCGCGCACTCGGTCGTCCATCACGGCGCGGTCTACCTGCACATGGGAGCGGCCTACGAGGTCGTGGACCTCGACCTGGCGGGTCGCCGCGCGCTCGTGGTGCCGTTCTCGGGCGACTGGTACACGCAGGCGAAGAAGGAGTCGGAGACCTGGATCGAGTCGGTGCGCGAGCGGCGCTCGTGCTGCGGGGTCGAGCTCTCCTTCGGGATCGTGTCGGTAACGGAACAGGTGGTCGCCTACCAGAAGAAGCGCGTGAGCGACCACTCTGTGCTCGACCTGCTCGCGCTCGAGCTGCCCGAGCAGGATTTCGTGACGCAGGCGCTCTGGTACGAGCTTCCGGACGAGCTGCTGCGCGAGGAGTTCCCGCTGGAGGTGCTCCAGGGCTCGCTGCACGCGGCCGAGCACGGCCAGATCGCGGTGCTGCCGCTGATCGCGATGTGCGACCGGTGGGACATCGGCGGTCTTTCCACCGCTTTTCACCGCCAGACCGGGCGCGCCACGATCTTCATCTACGACGGCCACCCCGGCGGGGTGGGCATCACGCGCGTGGGCTACGAGAGCTTCGAGCGGCTGGTGGACGACGCTCTGCGCCTGATCTCCGAGTGCCGCTGTCAGTCGGGCTGCCCGTCGTGCGTGCAGTCGCCCAAGTGCGGCAACCTCAACGAGCCGCTGAACAAGCGCGGCGCGATCGAGATGCTCAGCCGGATGGCGTCGCGCTAGCGGCCTGGCTGCCGCCTTTTCGCTGTACCGTCCTGCCCTGTGGTCGTCCTGCGACCACAAGTCAGGACAGCGGCCCGGAATCGCGGCCGTCGCAAGATCCCATTCACCGAGAGGGATCCGTTCCGGTTCTCAAGGGTCGGCGCGACACTCCGATGCGGTACGTACGGTGCGACATCGCCCAATCCTCCTCGCGTGCGCCGCGACGCTCGTCGCCGTGGCGCTTCCCGCGCCGGCCGCGGCCGGTGACGGTGGCGGCGTCGCGGCCCCGGGCCGCCAGCACGCCAAGAAGCGCCAGGCGACCGCACCCGCGAAGGGACCCTCGGGTGGCGTGCGGCCCGTGCGGGCCACCCTGCTCACCTCGTTCGACCTGCGCCGCAAGCACCTGTTCCTCTACGGGCGAGCGGGGCGGCTGGTGTTCACCCTGAGCGGGCGCCGGGCCACGAGCGTGCGCATCCATGTGCTGCGCGCTAGCGACCGCTCGCTCGTCTCGAGCCTCGATCTGGGCGAGCGCGCGGCCGGCCGGTACTCGATCCCGTTCACCGGCACTGAGGCCGGCGTCCTCCCGGAGGGCCGCTACCTGCTCCACATCGCGGGGCGGCGCCTTCGCCGCGGCCCGGCCGCGA
The DNA here is from genome assembly GCA_963762265.1 of uncultured Thermoleophilaceae bacterium. Classification (GTDB taxonomy): domain Bacteria; phylum Actinomycetota; class Thermoleophilia; order Solirubrobacterales; family Thermoleophilaceae; genus JACVRW01. The sequence continues at coordinate 233,499 of CAVXKC010000004.1, forward strand.
GCAGCACCGCGGAGCTCGAGTTCAGCCACCACGTGTTCCCGCTGGCCGGAAGCTTCGACTGGGGCAACGAGGGCTCGCGCTTCGGGGCCCGGCGCAAGGGTCACCTCCACCAGGGACATGACCTGGCCGCGGTGGAGGGCACGCCGGTCGTGGCGCCGAGGGGCGGGCTCGTCAAGGCCGTCGGATACCAGCGCGGCGGCGCCGGCCACTACGTCGTGGTCGACGGTGCGACCGAGAGCCGCGACTACGTCTTCATGCACCTGCGCGCCGGCTCGATCGCGTGTGAGCACCGGCGACTCGGTGCGCACCGGCCAGCTCGTCGGCGAGGTCGGCAACACCGGCCGCTCCTTCGGCGCCCACCTGCACTTCGAGATCTGGGTGGGCGGATGGTTCTCGGGCGGCGCGCCCGTGGACCCGCTGCCGTTCCTGCAGGCCTGGGCCGCCTGAGGCTCTAGTCGAACGTCAGCGAGAAGCTGCCGTGCATCCCGTCCGTGTTCGTCACGACCGAGCCGCTCAGGTCGTCGAGCGGGCGGGCGAAGATCCCTCCGCCGAGCAGGCCGGCCAGACCCAGCTGCGGACCGAGCTGCTCGAGCACTTCGCGAGTCACCAGTTCGGCGTCGGCCGTCAGGTCGAACGAGCCCTCGGCGCCGTCCACCGGGCTCGGCTCCTGCGTCGAGAGCTCGACCGCGCGCGCTGCGGTGCTCGCGGCTACGAACACGCCGTTGCGCACACCGAAGGCAAAGCGGCCGCCGTCCGCGAGCCGGGCCTCGTAGAGCTCGCCTACGCGGCGCACGCCGGTCACGCCCAGCCCCGAGCCGAGCAGTGGCAGCTTCTCGGCCACCTTGTCGACGGTCCGCCCGAACGCCTCGGGGTCCGCGACCTCGCCGCGCGCGCCGAACGAGCCGTCGAGCGCGACCGATACCGACAGGTCGCCGCTCAGCTGGCCGATCAGGTCCTTGTCGACGTCGATGCCGAGCTGCTGCGAGATGACCTGCTTGCCGGTCTCGTAGTCGCCGAAGTCCTGTGGCGCGACGGCCTGCAGCGCGTCCTCGAAGAAGGCGATCACCTGGCTCGGATCGCGTAGGCCGAAGCCGAGCTCGCCGTCGCGCTTGACGATCGCCGGGGCCTCGTCGCCGGCGGCCAGCGGCAGGTCCTCGTCGCCGAGGCCCTCGCTGTCGGTCCGGAGGTTGAACTCGAAGTCGATCGCATCCTCCTCGACCACCGCGGTCATGCCGAGCGTGCGCAGCGCCGCGACCCACGCGACCTTGCGGGCCGCCTCGGTGTCGGGGTCCTGGGCGATCAGCGCCTGCAGGTCGAAGTAGATGCGCGCCAGCGCCTCTTCGGGCAGCCCTTCGAGGGCGGCCTCGAAGGTGGCGGTGTCGAGATGGTCGTTGCCGTCGGCGCGCTCGAGCGCGGCATCGAGCAGCTTCCTCGAGCCCGCGAACACCACGACGTCCTCCTCGACCGCGAAGAACGACCCGTCGTCCTCGTAGACCGTGGCGCCCGCGACCTCGCCCTGCTCCTCGGGCGCGGTCTTGTCGATCACGCGATCCAGCGCGTCGCTGTCCTTGACCTGGATCGATGCGACGAAGTCGTCGTCCTCGCTGTCGTCGACGAACGAGGTCACGTCCGTGGCGCTCACCACAAACGGGTTGCCGAGCATCGGCTTGACGTCCTTCTCGTAGCTGACCTCGCCCGAGCCGCCCTGGAGCTCGCCTTCCAGCAGGCCCTCGAGCTCGATCCCGCCGGGAAAGCGGTCGAGGAGCGCCTGCAGCGAGCTGTACTGGCCGCCCTCGAGGTCGGTGTCGATGGCAACGACGAAGGGCGCCTTCTCAGGCACGTGGGAGAGCGCCGACTCGAGCGGACCGCCCGAGCTGTCGTCACCTCCGCAGGCGGGCGCGAAGGCCGCCGCACAGAGCAGGGCGAGGGGAAGAAAACGCCGCATCGCCTCGCCGAGTGTAGCTTGCACCCGATGCTCGACCGTCCGCTTATCCGCGAGCTCACCGAGCGCGAGACCGCGGCCCTCGACGAGCGCACGCCGGGCTCGGCCGAGCTGTTTCGGCGCGCCGCGCGAGTGCTGCCGGGAGGCGTCAGCTCGTCCTTTCAGCTACGCCGGCCGTGGCCGATCTACCTCGAGCGGGGCGAGGGGCCGCGGGTGTGGGACGTGGACGGCAACGAGTACCTCGACTTCCACAACGGGTTCAGCTCGATGCTCCAGGGCCACGCGCATCCGGCGATCGGAGCCGCCGTCGCCGCCCGCTATTCGCGCGGGACCCACTTCGCGGCACCCACCGAGGACGCCGTGGTCGTCGCCGACGAGCTGGCCCGGCGCTTCGGGCTGCCGCGCTGGCGCTACACCAACTCCGGAACGGAGTCGACGATGGGGGCGATCCGGCTGGCCCGCGCGCTGACCGGGCGCAGCGACGTCGCTGAAGATCCTCGGCTCCTACCACGGCCACCACGACGCGGTGATGGTCGGCCGCAGCGCCGGCATCCCCCAGTCCACCGCGGCGGAGGTCCACTCCGTCGAGTTCAACGACGCGCCCGCGATGGAGCGGCTGATCGGCGAGCTGGACGGCGAGGGGCGCAAGCCGGCCTGCGTGATCATGGAGGGGGCGATGACGAACGTCGGGCTCGTCCTCCCCGAGGACGGCTACCTGGAGGCCGTGCGCGCTCTCACGCGCAACCAGGGGATCGTCCTGATCTTCGACGAGGTCAAGACGGGGCTGACGATCGCCCCTGGCGGCGCGGTGGAGCGCTTCGGGGTAGCGCCCGACGTGGTCACGCTCGCCAAGGCGCTCGGCGGCGGCCTGCCCAGCGGAGCGATCGGCATGACGGCGGAGCTCGCACGGCTCGTCGAGGACGGCAGCGTGCAGCTGTTCGGCACCTTCAACGGCAACCCGCTCGGCATGGCGGCCGCGCGGGCGAACCTGCTCGAGGTGCTCGTCCCGCCCGCCTACGAGCGGCTCGAGCGGCTCGGCGCACGCCTGCGCGCCGGCTGCGATGAGGTGCTCGGCGAGCACGGGCTGGCGGCCCACACGGTGGGCCTCGGCTCAAAGGGCTGCGTGGCCTACGGGGAGGAGCGGGTGACAGACCACTCGTCCTTCGAGCGCCGCCACGACCGCGAGCTCGCCGAGCTGGTGTGGCTGTGGCAGATGAACCGGGGACTGTTCGTGACCTCCGGGCGCGAGCAGGAATGGAACGTCGGGGTGACCCACACCGACGAGGCGGTCGACCGCTACGTCGAGGTCTTCGCGGAGCTCGCCGCCGCGCTCACCCGACGATCGTCCGGCTCTGCTCGCGCATGAACTGCGGCAGGTAGTACGGGCCGAGCCCGCCCTTGCCGGTGGAGCCGCTCGACTTCCAGCCGCAGAACGTCTGGGTGCCCGGCCACGCGCCGGTCGTGGCCCCGGCGCGCCGGTTGACGTAGACGACGCCGGCCTCGATCGCGTCGAGAAAGCGCTCCTTCTCGGCCTCGTCCTCGCTGAAGATGCCCGCGGTCAGCCCGTAGACCGGAGCGTTGGCCTCGGCGATCGCCTCGTCGAGCGAGTCGACTCGCGTGACGGTGACGAAGGGAAGAAACAGCTCCTCGCGCTCGAGCCTGTGACCGCGGGGCAGGCCCGACACGACCGTCGGCTCGACGAAGTGGCCGGGCCGGTCGGGACGACCGCCGCCGGTCTCGACCCGGCCGTCGCTGCGCGCCGCGGCAACGGCGTCCTCGAAGCGGGCCACGGCGGCCTCGTTGACCACCGGGCCGGTGAAGGCGCCGCCCTCGGCGGGATCGCCGAGCGTGAGGCCCTCGGTGAAGCTCACGAGCGCGGCCACGAACTCGTCGTGGACCGAGTCGACGACGATCGCGCGCGAGCAGGCGCTGCACTTCTGCCCCGAGAGCCCGTAGGCCGCGCGCGCCACGCCCTCCGCCGCGGTGTCGAGATCGGCCTCCGCGGTGACGATGGCCGGGTTCTTGCCGCCCATCTCGGTGAGCGCGGGCCGGGCATAGGGACCGTCCTGGAGCGCGCGGGCGATCTGGCGCCCGACCTCGGCCGAGCCGGTGAAGGCCACGCCGTCGATCGCCCCCTCCACGAGCGCGCGGCCCGTCTCCGGGCCGCCGTGGACCAGGTTGAAGACACCGGGCGGCAATCCCGCGGCACGCACGATCTCGGCGAGGATCGCGCCGGTCCACGGCGTCTCCTCGGAGGGCTTGAGCACGACCGTGTTGCCGGCGATCAGCGCGGCTCCGAACATGTTCACGGCGAGCGCGGCGGGGAAGTTGAACGGCGAGATGACGGCGAACACGCCGTAGGGGCGCAGGACGTCGGCGTTGCGCTCGTTGTCCACGAAGCTGTCGAGCGGACGCAGGTAGCCGTCGTTTTCCTCCATCAGGCCCACGTAGGTCGTGATCAGGTCGACCGCCTCCTGGACCTCGAGGATCGACTCGGTTCGCGTCTTGCCCGTCTCGAGGCTCACGACCGCCGCAAGCTCGAGGTGGCGCCCCTCGATGCCGCGCGCCACGGCGCGCAGCAGCTCGCAGCGCTCGCCGTAGGGCGTCGCGCGCCAGGAGCCCGCGGCCGCGCGGGCCGCGGCCACGGCGCCTCGCCACGATCTCGGGCGGGGCCGCGCGGGCGCGACTCGCCACGGCGCCGTCGCGCGACGGGTCGAGCCGGTCGAACGGCTCGCCCTCGGCCAGCTCCTCGCCGGCGATCACGTGCGGCAGCGGCTCGGGGGCGTTTTCGCGCGCGTGCGCGAGCGCGGCCTCGAACTCCCGGTCGGTGTCTTCGCCGAGGGCTGCCGCTCGTGTAGGTCAGGCGAGTGCTCATTCGCGCGACGCTAACGCGCGGGCGCACGTGCCGCAATAGCCGTGGACGCGCTCATAGACTGCGCCGCTTGAGCGCGCGAACCGACTTCCCTCGTCCCGTCCGGCGGATCGACCACGCCTGGATCCCGATGTCCGACGGCACGCGGCTGGCCGCGCGGATCTGGCTGCCCGAGGACGCCGAGTCCGACCCGGTGCCGGCGATCCTCGAGTACCTGCCCTACCGCAAGGGCGACGCGTTCGCCCGGCGCGACTCCTACCACCATCCCTACTTCGCCGGCCACGGCTACGCCGGCGTGCGCGTCGACCTGCGCGGCAGCGGCGACTCCGACGGCATCATGCTCGACGAGTACCTGCCCCAGCGAGCAGGACGACGGCATCGAGGTGATCGCGTGGCTCGCCGCGCAGCCGTGGTGCACCGGCGACGTGGGCATGATCGGGATCTCCTGGGGCGGCTTCAACGGGCTGCAGATCGCGGCGCGGCGCCCGCCGGCGCTCAAGGCCGTGATCACGATGTGCGCGAGCGACGACCGCTACGCCGACGACGTCCACTACGTCGGCGGCTGCGTTCTCGGGGTCGACATGCTCCCGTGGGCGGCCACGATGCTGACCCTCTGCGCCCAGCCGCCCGACCCGGCCGCGGTCGGGGACGGCTGGCGCGACACCTGGCTCGAGCGCATGAAGCGCACGCCCGCCGATGGTCGAGGCCTGGCTCTCGCACCAGCGCCGCGACGACTACTGGCGCCAGGGCTCGGTGTGCGAGGACTACGCCGCGATCGAGGCGCCCGTCTACGCGGTGGGAGGCTGGGCGGACGGCTACTCCAACGCCGTCCCGCGCCTGATGGAGGGGCTGCCCGGACCGCGCAAGGGACTGGTCGGCCCGTGGTCGCACGCGTTCCCGCAGGACGGCGAGCCCGGGCCCGGCGATCGGCTTCCTCCAGGAGTGCCTGCGCTGGTGGGATCGCTGGCTCAAGGGCGATCGACACGAAGATCACGGACGAGCCGGCGCTGCGCGTCTGGATGCAGGACTCGGTCGAGCCCGCCGACCAGTACACGCCGAGCGGCCGGGGCGCTGGGTCACCGAGTCGGCCTGGCCGCCGCCCGAGCGTGGAGAACCAGGAGCGGCCGCTCCCCGGCGACTACCCGCGTCAGCCTCTGCAGCGCCGAGTCCACGGGCGCGGACGCCGGCGCGTGGTGCCCGGACGGCGGCTCCGGGGACTGGCCGCCCGACCAGCGCGCCGAGGACGAGCGCTCGCTGACGCTTCACTTCGAGCCGCTCGAGCGAGCCGCTCGAGATCCTCGGCTTCCCGGAGGTCGAGCTGGCGCTGTCGGCCGACCGGCCGAGCGCGCTCGTGGCGGTGCGCCTGTGCGCGGTCTCGCCCGAGGGCGCGTCGCTGCTCGTCACCCGCGGCCTGCTCAACCTCACCCACCGCGACGGCCATGCCGAGGCGCGGCCGCTCGAGCCGGGACGCCGCTACGACGTCCGCGTCCGCCTCGACGCGATCGCCCAGGCCGTACCGGCCGGCCATCGCCTGCGCGTGTCGGTCTCGGCGGCCTACTGGCCCTGGGCCTGGCCCTCGCCCGAGCCGGTCACGCTGACGCTGCACGAGGGCGGCCGGCTGTTGCTTCCCGTGCGCCCGCCGCGCGACGAGGCCGAGCCGCCGCCGTTCGCGGCGCCCGAGTGGGCGGAGCCGCTGGAGGTCGAGGTACTCGAGCCGGGCGAGACCCACCGCCGCCATCCGCCACGACCCGGCCACCGGCGCGCACGAGGTCGAGTTCGAGTGGGACGTCGGGGGACGCCGGCGCCTGGTCGAGGCGGGCACCGAGATGCACGACACCAACGTCACCACCTACCGCATCGTCGACGGCGACCCGCTCTCGGCGGAGGTGCACGTGCGCTGCAGCTCGGCGCTCGGCCGCGGCGACTGGCTCGCACGGGTGGACACCGACGAGCCGGATGACCTCGACCGCGACGCGAGTTCCTCGTCACCCAGCGCCTCGACGCCTACGAGGGCGAGGAGCGAATCTACTCGCGCTCGTGGGACCTGGCGATCCCGCGCGACGGCGTCTGACCGTTCAGGCCGTCGCGCCACCCAGCGCTGGAACTCGCCGATGAGCTGCTCGCTCGGCAGCATCAGGCGGCCCTTCTCGAACGCGCCCGAGCGCATGCCGCGCTGCACCGACTCCACGAGCACGCGGTCCTCGGCGCCGACCTGGTCGTCCAGCGCCAGGTAGTCGGCGATCCAGTCGGGGTCGGTGTCGGCGGCGAAGAAGTAGTCGAGAAAGCCGTCGGTGTTCTCCGCGTCGACCGGCACGAGCGGCCCGATCGACAGGTTGGCGCGGCCCGGCATCACGTTGACCTTGATGTTGGGCCAGATCAGGTGGAACTGGCCCTCCACCTCGCCGTCCGTGTCGTAGTGCGAGTTGCGCGGGCGCTCGCGCAGGCGCGCGTGGTGGGTGGCGAAGGTCGGGTGCGTCTCGAGCCGGTAGCCGTTGGGGCTCACGTCGATCACGTCGCTGAAGCTCGGGTGGGCCACCTGGCAGTGGTAGCACTCGAGGAAGTTCTCGACGGCGATCTTCCAGTTGGCCTCCAGCGAGAAGGGCGCGCGCGAGTGGAAGCTGAGCGAGTCGACGTCGAGGCCCGCCTCGCTCCACGAGCGCGCGGCAGCTCGCCGAGCGTGTCGGCAAGCGGCGCGGCCTCGGCGTCCGCGTTGACGAAGATGAACGGTCCCCAGGTGTCCACCTGCGCCTGGCGCAGGCCGAGCTCGGAGCCGTCGAAGCCCGCGTCGACTCGGAGCGCGGCGCCGCGCGCAGCGAGCCGTCGAGGTTGTAGGTCCACGCGTGGTAGTGGCACTGCAGCGTGGTGCAGCGGCCCTCGCCCGAGACCACCTCGGCGCCGCGGTGGCGGCAGACGTTCACGAACGCGCGCAGCGTTTCCTCCCGGTCGCGGACCACGACGAGCGGGATTCCGGCGACCCGCAGGGTGAAGTAGGAGCCCGGGCTCCGCGAGCTGGCCGCTGTGGCCGGCGTACTGCCAGCGGCCGGCGAAGAGCCGCTCGTGCTCGCGCTCGAGGATCGAGCCGTCGGTGTACCAGCTGTAGGGAAGCGTCTCGGTCATGCGGCCGAGACAGCATGGCAGGCGGGCATGAAGAGCGGATCGTCTCCGCGGCAGCGCTCCTCGATCCCGAGCCTCGCCGCCTCGCCCGACTCGACGAGCGGGCAGCGCGGGTGAAAGCGGCAGCCGGAGGGGATGCGCGTGGGGTCGGGCGCCTCGCCGGTGAGGATCTGCTGCTCCATCTGCTCGATCTCCGGGACGACCGAGAGCAGCGCGCGCGTGTAGGGGTGGCGCGGGTCGGTCAGGATCTCCTCGGTCGTGCCCCTCCTCGACGATCCGGCCGAGGTACATGACGGCCACGCGGTCGGCGATGTTCCAGGCCAGCCCGAGGTCGTGGGTGACCACGAGGATGCCCACGTCGGTCTCGCGCGCCAGCTGCAGCATCAGGGCGAGGATCTCGCCGCGCACCGAGGCGTCGAGGCTCGAGACGGGCTCGTCGGCCACCAGCAGGCTGGGGCTCAGCACCATCGCCCCGGCGATGACCACGCGCTGGCGCTGGCCGCCCGAGATCTCGTAGGGATAGCGGGTGAAGAAACGCTCCGGCGGGCGCAGCCCGGCCCGCGAGAGCGCCTCGGCCACGAGCGCCTCCTCGTCGCCCGGGCACCTTCTGGATGCGCACGCCCTCGGCCACCGCCTCGTAGATGGTCTGGCGCGCGTTGAGCGCGCCGGTCGGGTCCTGGAAGATCAGCTGAGCCGTGCGGCGATGCTCGCGCAGCGCGCGGCGGTCGTGCGCCGAGCGGCTCGCCGCGCACCAACACCTCGCCCGACGTCCGGGCGCTGCAGCCCGACGATCGTCCGCGCGAGCGTCGTCTTGCCGCAGCCCGACTCGCCCACGAGCGCGACGATCTCGCCGCTCGTCGCATCTGGAGGTCGACCCCGTCGACGGCGCGCGCGCTCCGCGTGGCGGCTGCGGAACTCGCACGTGCAGGTCGCGGACCTCGAGCAGCGGCGCGCGGCGCTCATGGTCGACACCGGCGAGCCGGGGACGTGCACGCAGGCCGCGCGCGCGCTCCGGCCGGCCGGCCAGAGCTCCACCGGCGGTCGACGGGCAGATGTCGACGGCCGCGCGGGCAGCGCGGGATGGAACGGGCAGCCCGTCGGCAGCTCGCGCGGATCGGGCGGGTCGCCGGGCAGGCCCGAGGGCTTCATCCGGAAGGCCTGGTCGCCGATCACCGGGAACGCCGACGCCAGGCCGCGCGTGTAGGGGTGCGCCGGCTCGGCGAAGACGTCGTGGCTCGGGCCGCTGCTCGACGATGCGCCCGGCGTACATCACCGCGATCCGCTCGGCAGACCGCGGCGAGCGTCGAGAGGTCGTGGGTGATGAAGATGACGGCCAGGCCGAGCTGCTCCTGGAGGTCCTCGAGCAGCCGCAGCACCTGCGCCTGGACCATCACGTCGAGCGCGGTGGTGGGCTCGTCGGCGATCAGCAGCCGCGGCTCGCAGGCGAGCGACGAGCGCGATCAGCACGCGCTGGCGCTGGCCGCCCGAGAGCTGGTGGGGGTAGTCGCGCGCCCGGCGGGCGGGCATGCCCACCAGCTCGAGCAGCTCGCCGACGCGCTTGTTCGCGGCGTCGCCGCCGTCCTTGGAGTGAAGCCGGATCGCCTCGGCGATCTGGTCGCCGACGCGCTGCACCGGGTTGAGCGTGTGCAGCGCGCCCTGGAAGACGATCGCCAGGCTGGTCCAGCGCACCGCCCGCAGCCTGCCCGGGCTTCATCGTCAGCACGTCCTCGCCGTCGAGCAGCACCTCGCCGGTGACCTCGGTGCCCGCGCGGCAGCAGGCGCAGCAGCGCGCCCGGCGAGCGACGACTTGCCGCAGCCCGACTCGCCGGCCAGCCCCAGCGTCTCGCCGCGCATCGAGGTCGATGTCGACGCCGCGCACGGCGGGCACGTCGCCGCTGCGCGAGCGGTAGGTCACGTGCAGGTCGCGGACCGAGAGCAGCGGGGCGGCGGCCGCCGCCGGCTCGGCGGGTGCGGCTGCGCGCTCATGCTCGCTGGTCTCGCAGCCGCGGATCGAGGACCTCCTCGAGCGCCTGGCCCACCAGCGTGAAGGCCAGCACCACGAGCATGATCCCGAGGCCGGGCGGCACGATGTACCACCACGCCTCGAGCGTGATGGCGCCCGCCTCGAACGCGTCCTGGAGCATCTGGCCCCAGGAGGCGCTCGAGGGATCGCCGAAGCCCGAGGAACGAGAGCGTCGCCTCCGAGAGGATCACGATCGGCACGGTGAGGGTCGTGTTGGCGAGGATCAGCGGGCGAGACGTTGGGCAGGATGTGGCGCGTCATCAGGTGCCAGTTCGATGCCACCCAGCGCGCGGCTGCGGTCGACGTAGTCGCGCTCCTTGAGCGTCAGCACCTGCGCGTGGATCAGGCGCGTCGTCGAGGGCCACGAGGTGATCCCGATGACGATGATGATGTTCTGGATCGACGGCCCGAGGATCGCTGCCAGCGCGATCGCGAGCGGCAGGAACGGGATCACCAGGAACCACTCCGTTATGCGCATCAGGATCGAGCTGGTCCAGCCCGCCGAAGAAGCCGGCGGCGATGCCCACGACCGAGCCGATCAGCATCGCGATCAGCGTGGCCGCGAGGCCCACGAGCAGGCTGATGCGCGAGCCCCAGATGAACTGGGTCATCACGTCGCGGCCGAGGTCGTCGGTGCCCAGCGGGCCGAACTCCGACGGGCTGGCGAAGGCGGGGTTGCCGGTCGAGTTGATGGCCTTGCAGGCCGGCGGAGTCGGCCAGCAGCGGAGCGGCCAGCGCCATCAGCACGACCGCGACGAGGAGCACCAGGCCGACCATGCCCGGGCGGTGACGGCGAAACTGCGCCCAGATCCCGGCGAGCGCACGCCGCCGGCGCAGCCAGGTGATCCGGCGGGCCGACGGGAGGGCGGCCGGCGCTCATGCCGTGCGCACCCGCGGGTCGAGGTAGGCGTACAGGAGGTCGGCGATCAGGTTGAAGAGGATCACCGACGCGCTGAACACGAGGAACAGGCCCTGGAGCATCGGCAGGTCGGGGCCCTTGAGCGCCTCATAGGTCGCCAGGCCGAGGCCGGGCCAGGAGAAGATCGCCTCGACGGCGATCGCTCCGGAGAGCACGAAGCCGAAGTTGATGGCCATCAGCGCCACCACCGGCAGCAGCGCGTTGGGCACCGCGTGGCGGTTGCGCACGAGCACGTCTCGCAGCCCCTTGGCGCGCGCGAGCAGGAGGTAGTCCTCGCGCATCGTGTCGAGCAGGGACGAGCGCATGATGATCGCGTACTCGCCGAGGTAGGCGAGCGTGAGCGTGAGCGCCGGCAGGAACATGTGCTGTGCCTGGTCGGCCAGCTTGGCGATGCCCGTCGCGTTGGAGGCCGGGTCCACGATCCCGCCCACCGGAAACCAGCCGAGGCCCACCGCCAGCACGGTCAGCAGGATCATCCCCAGCCAGAAGTCGGGCATGGAGTAAGGCGCCATCGTGAACCCCGTGACCGTGTAGTCGGTCGCCGTGCGTCTTCGCCACGCCGCGGCGATGCCGAGCATCACGCCGAACACCGCCGAGAGGATCGCCGCGACGCCCACGAGCGCGATCGTCGGCAGCGCCTTGCTCCGGATCTCCGTCGCGACGGGCTGGTTGGTCGAGTACGAGCGCCCGAAGTTGAGCGTGGCCGTCTGCTCGAGGTAGCGCACGAACTGCTCGGCCTGGGAGCCGTCGAGGCCGAACTGCTTCGTCAGCTCGGCGCGCTGGCTTTGCGACAGTTCCTTGCCGCGGAACAGGCTTGCCACCGGGTCGGTCTCGACGACCCGGAACAGGAAGAAGTTGAAGCAGACGACGAAGACCAGCGTGGCCAGCGACCCGAGGACCTTGCGGCTGAGAACCGAGCGCTCACTCCCGCTCGTCTGCGCTCCTCCGGCGGGTCACGACCACCAGTGCACCTCCAAGTGCCACGACCGCGACCGCGAGGATCGCGATGATCCCTCCGCTTCCGCCCCCGTCATCGGAGCCCCCGCCCGCAGACGCGCGTCACCGGCTTGAGGCGCGCGTAGGTCGGCGAGCTGTTGGAGTAGAGCACCGGCCCGGTCTCCGCGGGCTGCTGGACCCAGCCCGTGAAGCGGTCCTTGCGGTAGGCGATGGTCTCTGGCTCCATGCCAGATGACGTTGTAGACCGCCGACTGCTGCCAGCGGGTGAGCATCTCGTGCACGATCTCCTTGCGCTTCTCCGGATCGAGCTCCACCTTCTGCTGCTCGTAGAGCCGGTCGTACTCCTCGTCGCAGTAGTTGGCGTCGTTGTAGTAGTTGGTCGGGTCCTCGGGATCGGCGCTGACCTGGTCGCACGTCATGTACGACAGCATCGTGTCTGGGTCGACGAACGGGGTCCAGCCCCAGGCGAACATGTCGTAGTCGCCCTTGCCGATGATCGTGGTCAGCTGGCTGTCGTCGGCCACCTTCACCGTGAGCGTCGATGCCGATGTCCTCCATCCAGCCGGTCATGAACTCCGCGATCTCCGCGCCGGTCTCGCCGTCCGAGCGCGCGTAGTAGGTGAAGTTCAGCGGCTGCCCCCCGCCGGGCATCTCGCGCACCCCGTCGCCGTCGGTGTCCTTGTAGCCCGCCTCGTCGAGTATCGAGTTCGCCTTGTCGAGGTCGAACTCGTAGATCTGCTCCTCGGTCAGGTCGGGGAGCCAGCTCCGGTCGGGAGACGGGCTGATGGTCTCCGCGGGCTCGCCCAGGCCGGCCAGCACGCGGTCGACCAGCGTCTTCTTGTCGATCGCGTGCGCGATCGCCTGGCGGACCTCGAGGTCGAGCAGCGCCGGGTGGGGCTTCTTGAGGCCGTCGCCACCGTTGATCGCCACCTCGGCGAAGGACCCTTGGTAGCCCTCGTTGGTCACGAAGTCCGGATCGCTTCTTCGAGCTGGTTGAACGCGTTCCCGGGAATGTCGTACGCCGCGTCGAGCTCGCCCGTCTTGAGCGCCGCGACCATCGCGTCCGGGTTGTTGAACTTGCGCAGCACGACCGTGTCCACGGCCGGCTTGCCGCCCCAGTAGTACTTGTTGGCCTTGAAGCGCGCGAACTGGCCCTTCTCGAACTTCTCGAGCACGAACGGCCCCGAGCCGACACCGTCCTCTCCCGGGTACTTGCTGCGCTCGTCCGGGGTCATCTTGCCCCAGATGTGCTTCGGAAGGATGTAGACGTCCATCGTCGGGCAGCTTGGGATCGGGCACTGAGGTCTTGAGCACCACGGTCTGTCGGGTCGGGCGCCGTCGCGGTGAGGTTCGCTACCACCGCCGAGTGGTTCAGCCACTCCTCCTCGCGGGCCGTGTTGATCGTCCAGACGACGTCCTCGGACGTGAGCGGCTTGCCGTCGGACCACTTGAGGCCGTCGCGCAGCTTGTAGGTCCAGGTGAGCTTGTCGTCCGAGCTCTTCCAGGACTCGGCCAGGCCGGGGATCGTCGAGAAGTCCTTCGCCGCCTTGTCGGTCAGCGTGGCGTACTGGATGTTCCACGCCTCGTAGGCGGCGCACGGTCACGCCGATCAGCGGGCTCATGCTGTCGATGCCCTGCGGATCGCCCACGTCGAAGGTGACCGGCCCGTCCTGACCCTGGGCCGAAACCGCCGACAACCCCACCCCGAATGCCACAAGCAGGATCATTCCGGCCAGCAGCCGTATCTTGATGCTCAACGCGAGTCCTCTCCCTTTGGTTCCCTCTCCGAACCGACTATTTCAGGGCCTTACATCAAATGCCAGTTAAAGAAGCGCTCGAGGCGGCGGTAGAAGTCGAGCTGCGGCCCCGCGCGCAGCAGCCCGTGAGCCTCGGTCGGGTAGGTCACGTACTCGAATGTCTTGTCCAGCCGGCGCAGCTCGGTGACCAGCTGCTCGGACTGCTTGGGGCTCACGCGCTTGTCTCGCTCGCCATGCGCGATCAGCAGCGGGACCTCCACGTTGGCCAACCGGTGAAAGGCCGACCCGGAGCGGTAGGCCTCGCGCGCGGCCGACGGTGGGCCCATCATCCGGTCCAGGTCCTGTACGCCCAGGCGGTCGCCCTGGGCCCAGGACGTGACGATGTCGCAGTCGCCGTACTTGGCGACCGCGCAACGGAAGCGGTGCTCGGGGTCGTCGGTCACCGCCAGCAGCGCCATGTACGAGCCGTAGCTGCCGCCGAAGATCCCCAGGCGCCCGCCGTCGACCCAGTCGAGCGTGCGCAGGAAGTCGGCCGCGGCCAGGCAGTCCTTCGTGTCCCCCACGCCCCAGTCGCCGTGATTGGCGCGCTCGAAGTCGCGCCCGTAGCCGGTCGAGCCGCGGAAGTTGACGGCAAGCCAGGCGTAGCCCCTGTCGACGAAGTACTGCGCGTGGCCGTCCCAGTCGTCGCGGTAGGCGTCGGTCGGGCCGCCGTGCGGGTAGACCACCGCCGGCACGCGCCGGTCGGGCGAGGCGTGGCGCGGGCGCATCAGGAAGCCGGGGATCTCGAGCCCGTCGAACGACTCGAAGCTCACGTCCTCGAGCGCCGTGTGCGGCGCCGGCGCTCACCGGCTTGGGAGCCGGCTCTCGCAAGGCGCGAGCTTCGGCACCGGGCGAGAGCAGCGAAAGCCGCGGCGGCGTTGCGTGATCCTCGTAAGCGGCCACCACCTCGCCACCCGCCCCGGTCCAGTGCGGGTTGCTCCAGCTCCCACCCTCGGCCAGTACCTCGGTGCTGCCGCTCTCGGCGTCGACCGAGACGAGGTCGAAACGGTTGGACCGCCCTCGGACCGCCACCAGACGCGAGCCGTCCGGGTGCCAGTCGGCCTCGGAATGGTCGGCGGCCGCGGCCGTCAGCTGGCGGTCGCCGGTGCCGTCGCGGCCGACGACGTGCAGCTCGTTGAAGCCGCTGCGCTCCGAGGCGTAGGCAATCACGGAGCCGTCGGGCGACCACGCCGGGCGAGTGATCGTGCATGCGCGGCGTGCCGGTCAGCGCGCGTACCGCGCCGGTCGTCCAGGTCGGCCACGCGGATCTCGCTGCGGTTGAGGTCGCCGCGCGGCGTGAAGGTGTAGGCCACCTCGGTTCGATCCGGCGAGACCGCCGGCTCGCCCTCGTCGCCGCGCTCGTCGAGGTCGCCGTGCTCGGTGGCCAGGCGCCTGGGCCAGGCGTCGGCGCTGTCGGCCACCGCAAGCCTCGTCGTGTCGTCGCGCTCGACGGTGATGACCAGGCGGGCGTCGTCGACCCAGACCGGGCTGCCGCCCTCGACGAGCTTGCGCGTGGGACCGCCGGAGGTCGGCGCGAGCCAGACGTGGCCTGCGTCGCGCGTAGGCGACAGTGGACCCGTCTGGCGACAGGCGCGGCTCGGTGTCCTCCCAGTACGGGGCCGGATCGCGGCCCGTGGTGAGCCGCTGGGCAGGCCCGCCCTCGAGGTCGAGCAGCCAGACGTCCGATGTCTCGGCGTCCTCGATGAAGACCGACGTGGCGCCGGTCGGCGCCGACCGTCAGCGAACGCGGGCGCGCAGTGGCCGCCACAGCCTCCAGGCGCCAGTGCGGCGGCGGCTTTAGGTCCTTGCGCTGCTGGGCGGGCACGCCGTGGTGCTCGTCGCGGCCCACCCAGATCGATTTGTCCTCAGGCATGCGCCCCCTCCTCGATGCCGGCGAGCGCCTCGTGGACGAGCTCGCCGATTGTCGTCAGGTCATAGCCGCCCTCCTGGACGACAACGGTGGGCAGGCCGAGCCCGCCCAGTGCGCGGCCCGCGGCGCGAAAGCCGGCGGGTGTCACGGCCAGCGGGCTCTCGGGGTCACCGGCCGCGGCGTCGACGCCGAGCGCAACGACCAGCGCCTGCGCTCCGCCCTCGCGCGCCCACAGCCGCTAGGCCGCCGACCGCCTCGACCCAGGCGTCGTCTCCGCTGCCTGGCGCCAGCGCAACGTTGCGGTTTGCGCCGGCGCCGGCGCCGCTGCCGTCCTCGCCCTCGAAGCCGAGGAAGTGTGGAAACCAGCCTGCACCCGGGTCGACGTGCACCGAGCCGACCAGTACGTCGGGGTCCTCGTAGAAGATCGCCTGCGTGCCGTTGCCGTGATGGGCGTCGACGTCCACCACTGCGACCGGGACGCCGAGCGCCTGGCGCAGCCGCGCGGCGGCCGCAGCGGAGTTGTTGAGGTAGCAGGAGCCTCCGAAGCAGGTGCGCGTGACGTGATGGCCGGGCGGGCGACAGCACGCGTAGGCAGCGGGCGCGCCGGCCAGCACGAGATCGGCCGCTGTCAGCGGCCACGTCCACCGCGGCGCGCGCGGCCTCCCAGGTGCCGGGCCCGATGAGCGTCATCGTGTCGTAGGCGAACTGCCCGGCGCGGGCGCTCACCGCCGTGGCGGCGGCCGGCGCCTGGTCCTCGGCAAACAGCCCGGGGTGCGCGAACAGGTAGGGCACCACCCGGTCCTGCCCCGGATCCACCGGCAGGCCGGCCGCGTCCCAGTCCTCCCAGGCCCGGCCCAGGTACGCGACGCAGATCGGGATCGTGGATCGCCAGGGCACCGTCGTCGGGCTGGGTCTGGGCCTCGACGAACCCCGCGCCCGCGGCGGCGAGCGCCTCCCGGATCCGCTCGGCGCGCTCCGGCAGCTCGGTGCCCGGCGTGCGCACGCCGACCCAGATCTCGCCGCCCGGGTCGTGCAGTCGGTGGTGGTCGCTCCAGACCACGGGCATCGCGAGGGCCACGGGCGCGAGCCTATCCGCCGGTACAGTCGCGCCTCATGGAAGCCGCCCGGACGTTGCGCGACCACGGCCTTCGCATCGGCGAGCTCGACCCCGGCCGCACATGCTCCATCGCCGACGTGGCCGGCGTGCAGGTCGGCCACGTGACGGTCCATCGCGACGAGCCCGATCCCCCGGCCGGGAGAGGGATCGCGCGAAGCGGCGTGACGGCGATCCTGCCGGGTGGGCCCGAAACGCTGTCCGCGCAACCGGCCAGCGCGGGCGTGGCCGTGCTCAACGGCGCCGGAGAGATGACCGGCGCGGTCGAGATCTCCGAGTGGGGGCTGCTCCAGACGCCGGTCTACCTCACCGCGACGATGTCGGTCGGCCGGGTGCTCGACGGCGCGGTGGCGGTAGCCGTCGCGGCCGACCCCAGCGTCGGCGTCGACCAGGTGGTGATACCGGTGGTGGCAGAGTGCGACGACAGCTGGCTCAACGACGCCCGCGTCGTGCAGGTGGAGGCCGCCGATGCCGCCCGAGCGGTCGAGGACGCGGCCCGCGGCGGGCCCGTGGCCCAGGGAGCGGTGGGCGCCGGCGCGGGCATGATGTGCTTCGAGTGGAAGGGCGGCATCGGGACGGCCAGCCGCATCACCGAAGCGAATGGGTCGATGGTTGGCGTGCTCGTGCTCGCCAACTTCGGCGTCCGAGCCGACCTGCGCGTCGACGGCGTGCCGGTCGGGCGCCTGCTCGGCGGCGGCGAGGCAGAGGCGCCCAAGCGCCCGGCGGGGAGCTGCATCGCGATCGTCGCGACCGACGCTCCGCTGTCCGCGCAGCAGCTCACTCGCGTTGCGCGCCGAGCCGGCCTCGGCCTGGCCCGCACGGGCTCTGTCGCCCATCACGGCAGCGGCGAGATCTTCCTCGCCTTCTCGACGGCGCGGCCGGCGGCGGCTCCCCCCGACGTCCCCGACGAGGACCTCGACCCGTTCTTCCTGGCGACCGTCGACGCCACCGAGGAGGCCGTGTTGAACGCGCTCTGGAGCGCGGAGCGCACCGAGGGCCGCGATGGCCGGGTGGTGGAGGCGCTGCCGCACGACGATGTCCTCGCGCTGCTCGAGTCCCACGGCCGGCTCGGCTAGGTTGGCCCGAAACGCGCTTTGAAACTCGTTCAGTGTCGAGTTAGCGGTCCCAGCAACCGCTAACTCGACAACGACGCCCAATCCGGCCGCACCGGAGCGGCGCGGCGACCCGTCCCACCCCTTATAGCCCGCCGTTTGCGCGATCCCAGGAGCCGGCGAGGGCGAGCTCGACCGCACTCTCGGCGTGCAGGCGCGTCGTGTCGAAGAGGGCGACCGGGGAGTCCTGCGGCCCGATCAGCAGGTCGAGCTCGGTGCAGCCGAGCAGGATGCCTTGCGCGCCGCGCTCGGCGAGGTCGGCCATGATCCGCCTGTGCTCCTCGCGCGACGCGTCGCTCACCACGCCGACGCAGAGCTCGCGGTAGATCACCTCGTGCACGAGCCGGCGGTCGCCGGGGTCTGGGATCAGCACGTCGAGTCCGTGGCGCTCGCGCAGTCGACCGACGTAGAAGTCCTGCTCCATCGTGTATGCGGTGGCGAGCAGGCCGACCGTGGACAGTCCGGCGCTCCGAACGGCCTCGGCTGTGGTGTCGGCGATGTGCACGAACGGTATGTCGATGGCCGCGACGATCCGGTCGGCGAGCTTGTGCATCGTGTTCGTGCAGAGCACGATCAGCTCGGCGCCCGCGCCCGCCAGCGCGCGCGCCTCGGCGGCCAGCAGGTCGCCCGCCTCGTCCCAGCGGTCGGTCCGCTGGAGCTCCTCGACCGGCGCGAAGTCGACAGACCGCAGCAGGCAGTCGGCCGAATGCAGCCCGCCGAGCCGCTCACGCGTGATCTCGTTGATCATGCGGTAGTACTCGGCGGAGGACTCCCAGCTCATGCCGCCGAGCAGGCCGATGCGTTTCATGCCCGGCTAGTGAACCTGCCCATTAGGGAGACTCCAGCAGGCCGTGCTCGAGTGCCCAGCGCACCAGCTCCGCGCGCGAGCCGAGGTCGAGCCGGTGCTGGATGCGCGAGCGGTGGGTCTCGACGGTGCGAACGCTCAGCACGAGCCGTTCGGCGATCTCGTCGTTGGTGTGCCCGAGGGCGACCAGGCGGAGCACCTCGCGCTCGCGGGCCGTCAGCCCGTCGTCTTCGCGACGCCGCTCGGAGTCGCCCGCCGCGATGCGCACCGCGCGAACGAGACGGGGACCGGGGGCGCCGATCGGAGGCAGCACGATGGCCGTGTCGGGCGAGGCCTGCCGAAGGGCGGGCAGCGAGCACAGCCCTCCGTGGTGAGCGAGGTCGTAGTCCAGCACGAGCACACTGGGACGCAGCGCCCGCATCGCGTGCTCGGCCTCGCTCAGCGAGCGGACTCGGCCCACGAGCTTGAGGTCGCCGTTCGCGGCGCGCAGTTCCTGCTCCACTGCCTCGCCACCAGCGATCAGGACTCTCGCCGCCACCCGCGCAGCATAGTGCGGATAACTACGTAATTGCCCACGCCGGTGCCCCATCGGCGTCGGGACCAGCCGATAATGCTCCCGCTCGAAGCACCAGAAGGGGAGTGGTTTGGCCGAACAACGCCGGGGTCTGCTCATAGCCAAGGGCTGGGTCCAAATGGTGATCCTGGTGGTGCTGTTCGGGTTCTTCGTCCTCGGGCTGCTGGCCTACCGCACCTACCAGGCCAAGCCGCCGATCCCCGAGCGCGTAGTGGATCCCGCGGGCGAGCTGGTCTACAACGAGCGCGACGTCGAGCGCGGGCAGGAGGTCTTTCTCAACAACGGCCTCATGGAGTACGGCTCGGTGTTCGGCCACGGCGCATACCTCGGCCCTGACTACACCGCCGACTACCTGCGCAGGGCTGCCAACCACGTGACGCGCAGCTACGGAGGCGAGCGCTCCGACCGCGCCGCTCGACGCACGATCGAGGACTTCCGCACCAACCGCTACAACGAGCGGACCGGCGTTCTCGAGCTCACCGAGCCCCAGGCCGAGGCCCACCGCCGGCTCGTGGCGCACTACTCGCGCTTCTTCTCGGATCCCACGACCAAGAACGGGCTGCGCCCCGACGCGATCACAGATCGCGCGGACCTCGCCGCTCTGACCGCCTTCTTCGGGTGGACGGCCTGGGCGGGCGCGGCCGAGCGGCCCGGGTACAACTACTCGTACACCAACAACTGGCCGCCCGAGCCGCGCGTGGACAACAAGCCCACCGCCAATGTGGTCGTCTGGTCGGTGCTCTCGCTGATCGCGCTGCTGGGCGGCATCGGGCTGTTGTTCGCCGCCTTCGGCCGCTGGAACATCCTCGGCTGGCACGGCCGCGAACAGGCCTCGCTGAGCTTCCGCAAGCCGGGCGACGTGGCCCTCACCCCCGCTCAGCGCGCCTGCGCCTGGTTCTTCTTCGTGATGGCCGCGCTGTTCGTGATCCAGGTGTTGGTCGGCGCCGCGTCGCAGCACTACCGGGCCGAGCTGGACAACTTCTTCGGGGTCAACCTCGCCGAGCTCCTGCCCTTCAACCTGATGCGCACCTGGCACGTGCAGCTCGCCATCTTCTGGGTCGCCACGTCGTTCGTGGCGGCCGGCATCTTCCTCGCGCCGATGATCGCCCGGCGCGAGCCGCGCGGCCAGGGCAAGCTCGCCTTCCTGTTGCTCGGGGCGCTAGCCGTCGTGGTGTTCGGCACGCTGATCGGCTCGTTCGTCGGAATCCACGGATGGCTGGGCGACGCGGCGACCAACTGGTTCGGCCTTCAGGGCTTCGAGTACCTCGACCTCGCGCGCGTCTGGCAGGTGCTGCTCTCGGTCGGGCTGTTCGTCTGGGTGTTCATGCTCTGGCGCGTTCTGCGCAAGCGCCTGGGCACGCGAGCACGCGGGCAACATGCCCTGGCTCTTCTTCATGGCCGCGCTCGCGATCCCGGCCTTCTACGCGGTCGGCCTGATCGCGCAGACCGGCCAGCACTTCACGGTCAACGAGTTCTGGCGCTTCTGGGTCGTCCACCTGTGGGTCGAGGACTTCCTCGAGCTCTTCACGACCGTGATGGTCGCCTACATGTTCGTTCTGCTCGGGGTGGTGCGCGAGAAGGTGGCGCTGACGGTCGTCTTCCTCGACATCATCCTCTACTCGCTGGGCGGCGTTATCGGCACGATGCACCACCTGTACTTCTCAGGCGAGCCGGCCGAGCACATGGCGCTCGGCGCCTTCTTCAGCGCCGCCGAGGTGATCCCGCTCACCTTCCTGACCGTCGAGGCCTGGTCGTTCCTGCAGCTCGGCGCGGCGCAGCACTCGAAGTCGCGCACACCCTTCCCCCACCGCTGGGCGGTGATGTTCCTCGTGTCGGTGGGCTTCTGGAACTTCCTCGGCGCGGGGATCTTCGGCTTCCTGGTCAACCTGCCGGTCGTCTCCTACTACGAGATCGGCACCGCGCTGACCGCCAACCACGCTCACGCGGCGATGATGGGCGTGTACGGAATGCTCGCGATCGGGCTGGCGCTGTTCTGCCTGCGCTACCTGATCCCGGACGATCGATGGCCCGAGAAGTGGGCGCGCATCTCGTTCTGGTCGACCAACATCGGCCTGGCCTGGATGTGCTTCGCCACGCTGCTCCCGCTCGGGATCGCGCAGCTCTACAAGTCGGTCAACGAGGGCTACTGGGAGGCGCGCGACCTGCGCTTTCTCACAGAAGACACCAACGCCCTGCTCGAGTGGCTGCGCCTACCGGGCGACATCGTGTTCATCACGGGCGGGGCGCTGCCGGTGCTCTACATCACCTACATCGGCATTCGCCACACGGTCAAGCGGGTCACCCTCGAGGAGCCCGAGGACATCCTGTTCACCGAGATCGACGCTCCCGGCGGCATGACCGATGTGAGCTGCCGACGAGGCCGCGGCGGCCAAGGTCACATGAGCGCCGAGACACTGCTGGCCTGCGCCTACTCACTCGCCCTGCTCGCGTTCGCCGGCGCTGCTCGAATGGCTGTCGGCGCACACCCACCGGCGCTCCTTGCGCTACCGCACCGCGGGGTTCGAGTACCAGGCCGACCACGACGTCTGGGTCTGCCCCGAGGGCGAGGACCTGCGGCTCCACGAGTACGACCACGAGCGCCGGCTCGTGCGCTATCGCGCCAGGGCTCATGCATGCAACCGTTGCCCGCTGAAGGAGCGCTGCACGGACTCGGACGAGGGGCGTGAGATCGTGCGGCCGCTCGATCCGTGGCCGCACTCGGAAGCCGGACGCTTCCATCGCGGGATCGCCGTGATGCTGGTGGCGCTCGCCGGCCTGGTGGCCGCCGCCGGACTCGCGCGAAACCACGACGTCGCGGAGGCCGCCCTGCTCTTGGGCCTGATGGCTACCTGCGTGCTCGTCGCGCGCCTGCTCCTGCGCGACCTTCGCGCGCACCCGGCCAACTTCCCGGAACCGTGGAGTCCTGGGAGCTAATCCGCTTCCTGCACATCGTCGCGCTCGCGCTGTTCGTCGGCGGCCAGATCATGCTCGTGGTCGCGATCGTGCCGGTACTGCGCGGCCGACCGGACGACGTGATGCTGAGCGTCGCGCGCCGCTTCGGGATCGCAAGCGCCGTGGCGATCGCGGTGCTGCTCGCCACGGGCATAGCGATGGCGTCCCACTACTCGCGCTGGGAGGACGGCACGCTCAAGGCGAAGCTCGCCGTGCTCGTGCTGGTGGCGGTCCTCACCGGCCTGCACATCGCCTCGCCGCAGAGCCGCGCCCTGTCCTACGCGCTCGCGGCGTCGTCGCTGCTCGTGGTCTGGTTCGGGGTGGTGCTCACGCACTAGATGACTGAAACGACAATCCCTGCACCTCTGGCTGACGCGCCTTTGGGCTCGGGCCAACGGCGGGCTATAAGGGGTGGGACGGGTCGGCGCGGTGCTTCGCGTGCGGCCGGATTGGGCGTCCGCTGTCGAGTTAGCGGTTGCTGGGACCGCTAACTCGACAATGAACGAGTTTCGAAAGCGTTTCCGGGCCAACGCGCCCCCGAAGGCACACGGATTCGAAATCAACCACCTGAGGCGGCGAGCTCGACCACGTCGCGGCCGCGGTCCTTGCCGAGGTAGAGCGCGACATCGGCCCGCTCGACGAGACCGTCGAGGGTGTCGCCACTGCGCCTGCGAGACGAGGAGCAGGCCGGTCAACATCCCGACGAGGGCGACCCAGACGAGAGCGATAGGCAACGCGCGAGTGGTCATTGCCAGCGCTCCGGCGTGACCGGGGAGTACACCGGGTCAGCTCAAGCTGTGAACGGCGAGGTCGTCGCTGCGCGCGCGTACGGACAGAAGCGCGTCGACCACCGCCGGGTCGAGCTGACTGCCGGCGACCCGGCGCAGCTCGGCCACGGACTCGGCCTCGGAGGCCTCCGCGGCGTGCAGACGGTCGGAGCGCATTGCGACCCACGTGTCGCAGACAGCGACCAGCCGGGCCTCGATGCAGATCTCGTCGGCGGCCAGCCCTGCGGGGTAGCCCCCGCCGTCGTAGCGCTCGTGGTGCTGGCGGACGGCCTCGGCCACGTCGCGCAGTCCGGGGGCAAGAGCGAGTATGTCCGCGCCGACGTCGGGGTGGCGGCGAACCACCTTCCACTCCTCGGGAGCGAGCGGGCCGGGCTTGACCAGGATCTCCGGGGGCACCGAGAGCTTGCCGATGTCGTGGAAGCGCGCGGCCGCGCAGGCGCGCCAGCGCTGCCCGGCGTCGAGGCCCAGCTCGTCGGCGACCAGGCCGGTCCAGCGGGCGGCCTCGCTGCCGTGGTCGACGGCGCCATAGCTCAAGTCGACGTAGTCCACGAGCGCCTGCACGAAGTTCAGGACACTGCCGCGCTCCATCAGCCCGTCGATGCCGCTCTCGTCTCCGTGCGCGCCGATCTGGACCCGGTTGCGACCCATCGACTTGGCCGTATAGAGCCCGCGGTCGGCGAGGCGCAGCAGCTCGGTCAGCGAGGCGGCGTCAGCCGGCATCGAGGCGCCGCCAACGGACGCGGTCACGATCACCGGATGCTCTTCGCCGACGTCGAATGGCTCCTCGGCGATGCACTCGCGAAAGCGCTCGGCGACCGCCACGAGGGTGGCTCGCTCTACGTCGTGGAGGATCACGAGGAACTCCTCGCCGCCGTACCGGGTGACCACGTCGCCGGGCCGTCTGGCCCTGGTGAGGCGCTCGGCCGCCTGGCGCAGGACCTCGTCGCCCATCGGATGGCCGTGAGCGTCGTTGACCTCCTTGAAGTGGTCGAGGTCGAGGATCACGACCCCCGTCTCGAGCCTCGCGTCCTCGCTCCCCTCCCGCTCGCGTTCGCGCAGATGCCGGTCGGCGTAGCGCCGGTTCAGCAGGCCGGTGAGCTCGTCTGTGTTCGCGATGCGCTTCTGCTCGCGCAGCGACACCTCGAGCTGGACGGCGATCTGCTGGCGCTCGCTCGAGGTGAGCAGCAGGCGCAGCGCGATCGCCGCGACCACGTAGAGCGAGACGACCGCTACACCGAGGGAGAACTCCCCGACGAGCGTGTCGACCACGACGACCGCCAGCGTGACCGCGACGCCGGCCATCACCACGGCCAGCCCGCGATCGCGGATGTCGTTCGTGGGCGGCCGCACAGTTTCGGGTGATGCGACGGCGGCCACCGTCGCGAGAATCAGCAGCAACGCCGCCGACTCCCAGCCGATCTTGAGCCAGCTGAGCTCGGGTGACGTTGTGTGGAGGCTGACGTAGGCGAGCGCGACGTCGGTGAGGGCGCTGGCGGCGATCGCCGCGGTGAGCAGCATCAGGGCCGCCGGCGGACGACGGAACGAGGCGAACGTCAATGAGATGAGAATGGTCAGCATCGCCACGTCGAGCACCGGGTAGGCGACGCCCACGGCCGTGGCGAGGCTCGCGGGCTGCGAGAGCCGAGGCTCGACAACGGCGACCCAGGCGATGAGGCCGACGGCGAGCGCCAGCACCGACGCGTCCAGCACCGTCTTCCAGCCGCGCACCTTCAGCGCCGGCCGCAGTGCCACGACGAAGGTCAGGATCAGAGCGGCGTAGAACGCCAGAAAGAAGGCGTCGGCGGCGCCCGGAAACGCGGGCTCGCGCTGCAGCACCACGTGGTTGAAGCTCACGATCGACTCCCCCATGACCCAGAGGGGAAGCGCCCAGGCCAGCATCGTCCACAGGCGCCGGTACGCGCCCTCGGACCGCCGCGCGGCCCAAACAGCAAGCGCGCAGGCCAGCAGGTGCGGCCCGAGGTAGACGACGTTCACGAGCAGGCGTCCTCCCGTGCCCTGGCCCTCGCTGATCAGCGTCCCGAGCGCGAAGAGGGCGAGCCAGGCGCCCGCCGCGAGCCCCACAAGCCGAGTGCCGCGCGTCATACCACCCTTACTCGGCAGCGAATCTGCCAGCTTCACCCGGGCAGCGGTAAGAACTGCGCTCGAGCGCGCACTTAACGGAGGTGAGCACCACGGCGACTGTTAGCCTCGCGCCGGGCATGAGCTCCTCTGTGCCGATGGTCGACTCCCGGGCCTGGCTGAGCGCGCTGCGCGCGTCGGGAGCCGAGCGCGACGAGGCAATCGACCGGCTGCATGAGCTGCTCCTTCGCGCCGCCCGCCACGAGGTCTCGCGCCGGCGTGCCGCGCTTTCGCACGTGCGCGGCGAGGAGCTCGACGACCTGGCCCTGCAGGCAGCCGACGACGCACTGGTAGCCGTCTTGGCGAAGCTCGACGACTTCCGCGGCGCGAGCCGCTTCACCACCTGGGCGTACAAGTTCGCGCTGCTCGAGGCCGGGGTGCGCCTGCGCCGCCGGGCCTGGCAGCACCGCGAGGTGGTCCTCGACGCCGAGGTCTGGCCGCTGATGCCGGATGCCGGCATCAGCCCCGAGGGCCGAGCCGAGACCGCCGAGCTGATTCACGCGGTCAAGGAGTCGATCGACGGCTGCCTGACTAGCCGCCAGCAGGAGGTGTTCGTCGCGCTCGCGCTCAACGGCGTCCCGATCGACGTCCTCGCCGAGCGGCTCAACACGACCCGCGGCGCGCTGTACAAATCGCTGCACGACGCGCGGCGAAAGCTGCGATCCGATCTGGCCGAGAGGGGCTTCACGCTCGACTCGAGCTAGCGGAGAGAGGCCATGGACAAGCACACAGACGACAAAGCTCTCAAGCGGCTGCTCGGGCCCGCCGGCCCCGAGTTGTTGTGCGACGAGTGCTTCAACAGGATCGACGAGTACGTGGAGCTCGAGCTGCGGGGCGCGGACGCCGATGCCCTGATTCCGGGGATGCGCGCCCACCTGGAGGGCTGCCCCGCCTGTCACGAGGACTACGACAGCCTGCGAGAGCTCGTACGGGGTCGTCCGAGGTAAGACCGGCGCCGCGACGGGCGCTCAGTGCGTATTGGTGTCAATCGCACTGGAGGATCACATGAGCAACGCCATCGCAACCGCCCTGCGGCCGGTTCCGGTTCCGACGTCGAAGGTGCTGCGCGCCGACCCCGCCGCGCAGGCCTTCATGCTGCTGCGGATCGCGTTCACGGTCGCGCCGATCCTGTTCGGCCTCGACAAGTTCGCCGAGGTCATGATCAGCGACTGGCCGAAGTACCTGGCGCCCGAGTTCAACGACCTGATCCCCGGGAGCGCGCAGGACGCGATGCTGATGGTCGGTGCCGTCGAGATCGCGGCCGGCCTCATCGTCGCCATCGTGCCCCGCTTCGGTGGCCTTCTGGTGGCCGGCTGGCTTGGCGGAATCATCGTGAGCCTGCTGCTGGTCGGCGGGTTCGCCGACATCGCGCTGCGCGACTTCGGCCTGCTGCTCGGCGCGCTCAGCCTGTCGCGCCTGGCAAGCGCCTATTGAGGGAACTCCTTGACATCACGGCATGAACGATATATCGTTGATGCATTGTGATAATCAAAAACAGGAGTATTCCATGCATGGACATGGTTACGAGAGAGGTGGTCCGAGAGGCCACCGCAAGCACGGCCGGCGAGCGGCGATGAGCGGCCGCCGGCACGGACCGGGACCCCGCGGGCGCGGTCCCGGCGGCTGGGGCCCCCCCGGCGAATGGGGTGGCCCGCGAGGCTGGGGCGGTGGGCGGCGGCGGCGCATGGCGCGCGGCGACGTCCGCGCCGCGATGCTCGTCCTGCTCGACGACGAGCCGCACACCGGCTATCGCCTGATCGAGGAGATCGAGCGGCGCAGCAGCGGCGCCTGGCGGCCCAGCCCCGGATCGGTCTACCCGACGCTCCGGCACCTCGAGGACGAGGGCCTCGTCGAGACCGAGGAGGGCGGGGGCCGCGCGCCGTTCACCCTGACCGAGGCCGGGAAGGCCTACGTCGCGGAGAACCGCGAGCAGCTCGGCGAGCCCTGGGCCAAGCTGGCCGACGGCATCGGCGAGGAGCGCCTCGAACTGCGCGGACTGGTCGGCCAGATCGGCGCGGCCACGTTCCAGGTGGGCACCGCCGCCAACGACGCCCAGGTCGCCCGGGCGAAGGAGCTGCTCGCGGAGACGCGCCGCGGCCTCTACCGGATCCTGGCCGACGACGAGCCGGAGGATCAGCCCTAGAGCGTCAGCACGAGCTTGCCGCGCGTGTGCCCGGACTCGCTGAGCTCGTGCGCGCGCTGGACCTCGGCGAGCGGGATCGCCTCGGCGATCTCCACGCTCACCTCGCCGGCAGCGACCAGCTCGGCGATGCGGGCGAGCTGTTCGGAGCTCGGGCTCATCACGAGCAGCTCCGCCCGCACGCCGCGCTGTTGCGCCGCCTCCTCGGGCGGCGCGGCGGCGATCGTGACGAGGATGCCTCCCTCGCGCACGGCGGGCAGCAGCGACTCGGTCGTCTGCCCGCCGACGGTGTCGAACGCCACGTCCGCGTCGCTCACCGCCTCGCCGGCCTCCTGCTCGGTGTAGTCCACGTACTCCTCGGCGCCGAGCCCGAGCACGAAGTCACGGTTGCGCGCCGACCCGGTGCCGATGGCGCGCACGCCCGCGTGCCTTGCGAACTGGACCGCGAAGTGGCCGACCCCGCCCGCGGCGCCCGCGATCAGCGCTGTCTGTCCGCGCTCGAGCGCGCCGCGGTCGAACAGCGCCTGCCACGCGGTCATTCCCGCCACGGGTATCGCCGCCGCCTGCTCGTGCGTCACGCCGTCCGGCTTCTTCGCGATCGCGGCCGCGGACGCGGTCGCGAACTCGGCGTAGCCGCCGCTCGCGACCATGCCGAACACCTCGTCCCCCTCGGCAAAGCCCTCGGCGCGCGATGACTCGACCGTGCCCGACACGTCGCTGCCCAGCACCGCGGGCAGCGGCCGGTCCACGTAGCCGCGCCGGTACTTCCAGTCGACCGGGTTGACCGACGCGGCGCGGACTCGGATCAGCACCTCGCCCTCACCGGGCTCGGGCCGCTCGGCCTCCTCATGGCTCAGGACCTCCGGGCCTCCCGTCTCGTGCATGACTACGGCTTGCATCGAAATCCTCTCCATGGCAGGGCGAGACCACGATGCTAGGGGCAGGTGAGCGCCGGCCGGCCGGCGAAGCCTTCCGATGTGGCCTACGTGTATCTGCTGCGGTGCGCCGATGACAGCCTGTATTGCGGATGGACGACCGACGTCCTCCGGCGCGTGGCCGCACACCGAGCCGGCACGGCCAGCCGATACACACGCAGCCGCCGCCCCGTCGAGGTCGCGCTGGTGATCGCGGTGGCCGACCGATCCGCCGCGCTTCGCGAGGAGGCCCGGATCAAGCGACTGCCGCGGGCGGCCAAGCTTCGCCTGATCCAGGCGCGAGCAGGTCCGTGACGGCCTTCGGCGGCTGCGGGCGCGCGTAGAGATAGCCCTGGGCACGATCGCAGCCGAGTGCCCGCAGCTGCTTTTCCTGCTGGGGGGTCTCGACCCCCTCGGCGACGACGGTGAGGCCGACGGCGTGGGCCATGTCGATGGTCGCCTTGACGATCGCGCGGTCATCGGCGCTGGAGTCGACGCCGGAGACGAACGAACGGTCGATCTTGAGCACATCGAGGGGGAAGCGCTTGAGTCGGCTGAGCGACGAGTAGCCGGTGCCGAAGTCGTCGAGCATGAGCGCGAGCCCGTGCTCCTGGAGCGAGCCGAGAACGGTGACCGGCGAGTCGGCTTCCTCCATGAATACGGATTCGGTGATCTCCAGCGCCAACGTGCCGGCGCGGAGCCCGGAGCGCTCGGCTATGGCCGCCACGTGAGCGGGGAAGTTGGGATCGATCACCTGGCGCCCGGAGACGTTGACGGAGACACCGAGCTCAGGATTGATGTCGCGCTGCCAGGCGGCGGTCTGGCAGCAGGCCTGTTCGAGGACCTGCAGCCCGAGCTCGGCGATCAGCCCGGCGTCCTCGGCGACGGGGATGAACTCCATCGGGAGGATCAGGCCGCGTTCGGAATGATCCCAGCGGACGAGCGCTTCGGTTGAGACCACACTGCCGCTGGCGAGGTCGATCACCGGCTGGTACCAGGCCTTGAGCTCCCCGTGGTCGAGCGCTCGGCGCAACTCGGCCTCGATCCGCACCCGGGCCGTGGCCTCGATGCGCATCGCCTCGTCGAACAGCTCATAGCGCCCGCGGCCGCGCGCCTTGGCCCGGTACATCGCCGCATCGGCGTCGCGCAGGAGCGACTCCGGCGTGTCCTCGCGCGCGCCGGCCAAGGCGATGCCGGTGCTGACCGTGAACGAATGCTCGCCGCTGTCGAGGGCCAGTCGCCCCGTGACCGCGCTCGCGAGGCGCTCCGCGACCTCCGTGGCGCCGCGGGTACCTTTGACGTCGGGGCAGATCACGATGAACTCGTCGCCGCTGAGGCGGGCGACCGTGTCCGTCGAGCGCACCGCGGCGGTCAGCCGACCCGCGAGAACGACCAGCACCTCGTCCCCGGCGGCATGGCCGGACGCGTCGTTGATCGTCTTGAAGCGGTCGACATCGAGCACGAAGCACCGCGACGTCGATCCCCTCGCGTTGACGGCGGTTCACCGCATAGGCGAGCCGGTCGAGCGCGAGCGTCCGGTTAGGAAGGTCTGTGAGCGGGTCGTGCAGCGCGGCGTGGCGCGCCGCCTGCTCGTCGCGGTGACGTTCGACGGCAACGCTGATGAGGGTGGCGATCGCGCCGAGGAATGCCACGTCGTCCTCTGAGAACCCGCGTGGCTCGCGCGCCCACACGTCGAGGACCCCGAAAGGCCGTCCCTGGCCCTGGATCGGGACAGTCACGCCACTGACGATGCCGAGCTTCAGAAGGAAGGGAGCGGGCTTGAAACGCGTCTCGCCCGCCATGTCCTCGACGATCGTCGGCTCCCCTGTGCGCAAGGTGTACCCGGCGTTCGCGCTCTCGCTGAGGAGGATGCGCTGGCCGACCATCCCATCCGGGAGGCCGGCGCCCGCCACGATGGTCAGGTTGCGTCCATCTTGGCTGAGCTCGAGGATGCCGCCCCCATCGACGCCGAGCGTGGTGGTGGCCGTCGTCACCGCTTCGGCCATGAGCCTGCCCAGGTCGTGGGTCTCGAGCGCGAAGCGGCCGAGCCCTGCGACGGCCCTCTGCTGGCGTGCCTGGCGCGCGATCTGCTGCTCGGCTTGGGTCTGCTCCGTGATATCGCGGGCAACCACGAGCACGGATTCGACGCCGTCGTCGTCGCCGCGCACGGGGACTGCTTGGACCGAGAACGTCAACCCTTCGCTGAGGAAGTCGAAGCCGCCCCGCTCGCCCTGCAATGCGGCGCGGTACGTCGCCAGCGACAGCTCAAGCACCTCGTCCGGAACCATCCCGTCCAGCTCGGCGACCAGGCGGCCCCGGAACATGTCCTCGTCTAGCCAAGGCAGCCGCCTGATCGCCTCGCCGTCGGCAATCAGGATCCGCAAGTCGTGGTCGAGGAGGAACACCGACGTGCCCGGGAGGTTCGCCGCCAGGATTCGGTGCAGCTCGTCCGAGCGCCCAACCGGATCCGCCTCCCCGCCAAGGCGCCGCTCGAGGTCATAGACCTTCGCCTCCAATGCGCCGCTCAGCGCGCGGAGCTGGACCAGCTCTGAAGCGTCCCGCGCGGAACCAACCACATCCGAGGCCATGCTCACTTATCGGCAGCTTGGGCGGATAGCTGTTGGACGGCCTCGGTCAGGTGCCGACGTAGGCCGCGAGGTGCTCGCCGGTGAGGGTGGAGCGGGCGGCGACGAGGTCGGCGGGCGTGCCCTCGAAGACGATCCGGCCGCCGTCGTGGCCGGCGCCGGGCCGAGGTCGATGATCCAGTCGGCGTGGGTCATGCGGCCCGTTTCGCGTGACACCGCGCTCGCGCGGGCTCGTGGACGCCGGGTGGAAGTGAGGGGACTCGCTCGCCAGGGTCAGCGCTGATGCCCACGAGCAGGGTGTCCCGCGGTGGAGGCGGTCACGTACGTCGTCTGCGCCGGCGCGGGACTCGACACATCTGCGACTCGAGAAGGCGGCCGAGCTGATCGACGGGCTGGCGCGCCCGGATCGAGCGGGCATCGCTCCCCTGAAGGCCGCCGACCATGAGCTGGTTCTGGGCGAGGCCGGCTAGGTGCCGCTGTCATCGTCGAGCGACTCGAGGCTCGGCAGCAGCCGCGGGGTGTACGACTGCGGCGAGTCGATCGTGCTTCCGACGAGCGATTGGCCGGTGCCTCGTGACCACGGCCAGCGCTCGAGGAGTCGCTCTCGTGCGGAGCGGAGTTCGGCGGTGCGGGCGAGGATCGCGTCCATCTGCGCAAGCACCCAGGCCGCCTTGTCCATGAACACCACTAGCTCGTCGAGAAGCAGCTGCGCGCCGGACAGCGCGCCCGCGACCTCTTCGTCGAGGTCACCGACTGTCTGGTCGCGGCGCTCAGCCGGGCCCGTGTAGACATAGCGGCGCAGGGTCCCCGCTTCTTCCTCGAGTCTGGTGAGGCGGTCGCGCAGGTTGACCGTCGGCGGGCCCCGTCTCCCCACCACCAACCCTTGACGAGCCACCTCACTGCGGTGCTGAACTCTTCGACCGCGGCCGCAAGCCTCTCGTCATAGTCAATCGAGAGCAGCGCCGGCGCGGTCTCCGAGGCGAGCTTGGCGGCGCGTTCGCCGAGCCCGTCGAGTTCAAACGTCGTCAGCCTGAGGAGGTGGTCCCCCTCATCAAGCAGATCCAGCTTGTCGAGCAGATCACCAATCGTTCCAACGGGGACTTCGTAAGGGTCGCGCTCACCCCTCCACGTCGGCATCAGTCCGCGTTTGTACTTGCGCGTTAGCCCAACACGTTCCACACAGACCGCGAGTTCGGTCTGCAGTCGCTCGGGTATCGACGGCCGGTCCCCAAGCATGTGGACCGCCGGGAACGCCTCGCGAAATGCGTCGAGAACTGCGCCCTCGAGATCGGTGCTGGCCAGGCGCCACAGCGGGTACTCGCGTCTTCGCTCGTACTGGAGCAGCAGGGGCGCGACTAGGGCAGCGACGGTGCAGAACCCGGTGATGCTCGCGACGATGTTCACCAGGTAGTCGCCCGGACTTACGACAAGGCCCGCGGTTACCGAGGCCAGCGCCACCGCGGCCAGCACGAGGTAAACCGTCGCGGAAACTCCGTGTTCACGCCTGCGGACGATCCTACGCCCTGCCCGAGCGGGATCGCTCGTACGCGGCACCCTTCGGACGAAGCCATGCTCGCGACGAGGAGCCCGGCGGTCTAGCTCCTCGCGGAGGACCAGATCAAGCAGGCGCGGCAAGCTCGTGGACGCCACGTGGACGTTTCGGCCGTACCTAGCTGTCGTCGGCAGGTGCGGAAAGCGCCGATTTTAGGAATGGCGAGGGCCGGAATCGAACCGGCGACACCACGATTTTCAGTCGTGTGCTCTACCAACTGAGCTACCTCGCCGAAGCAGCCTCGCGATCGTAGCGAGCGGGTATACCCCCTAGGGGTAGGGTACGCTGACAGGGTGGAAGCCGCCGCACATCACCACCATGAGATGCCGTCATCGGGCCAGGCGCTGTGGGGCGTATCGCTCTCGGCGACGCTCCACTGCCTCACCGGCTGCGCCATCGGGGAGATCCTCGGCATGGCCATCGGGACCGCGCTCGGCTTCTCCGACTGGGGCACGGTCGCGCTGGCCGTGGCGCTCGCGTTCGTGTTCGGCTACTCGCTCACGAGCCTGCCGCTGCTGCGCGCCGGATTCGCCATCGGAGCGGTCATCCCGATCGCGCTCGCCTCGGACACGCTGTCGATCGCGGTGATGGAGGTCGTCGACAACGCCATCATGCTCGCCGTGCCGGGGGCTCTCGAGGCCGGCCTCGGCGACCTCCTGTTCTGGGGCAGCCTGTCGGTCGCGCTCGTGGTCGCGGGCGCCTGCGCGCTGCCGGTCAACCGCTGGCTGATCGCGCGCGGCAAGGGTCACGCGGTCGTCCACGAGACGGGCGTCCACGGAGGCCCCTCCCCACGGCTGATCGGAGTTATCGCGGCGGTCGCCGCGGTGTTCGGGACGGTCGTGCTGTTGTCCGAGGCGCTGTCGGGCTGATTGGGCGCGATCGGCTCGGATAGGGTCGACGGTTAACCAGGCCTGCGGCGACCAGCATGCGCGTCGTGGTGGCAGCCACCCGTGAGCCTGCCGCCGAAAGCCGCTCCACCACCGCGCGCTCGAATGCGACCGGTGTGAGTGGCCGCCGGCTGGCCTGGACCTCACAGCGCGCGTCAACGACGGAAGTCTCGTCGTGAGCGAGGTCTGGGACTCACGCGAGCAGTTGGCGGCCCCAGGGACCGCCTAATCCCGATGCGAGCGATGCGGACCGATTCTCCGGCGACCCGGAGGTGTCCGAGGTCACGACGCCACCGGCGGTAGCCGCCGGGCTAGCTACGCCTGGCTCTCGGCCTCGAACTCGCGCAGGAAGCCCTCGAACAGGCGGCGGTGGCCCTCCTCGTCGTGGAGGATCGCGATCACCATGTCCTGGGTCACGAAGTCCTTGCCGTCGCAGAAGTCGATGATCTCGTTGTAGTGGTCGATGGCGCCGTTCTCGGCCTCGATCACGCCCTTGATCACGTGCACGATGTCGGTCTGCTCGTCCGGGGGCTGCAGGAAGGTCTGCTCGGCCTTGAACTCGAGCGAGCCGGGCACCACGCCGTAGAGCTGCTTGATGCGCTCGCCGAATTGGCGGGCGTGCGTCAGCTCCTCCTGGATGTCCTGCTCGAGCGACTCGATGATCTCCTGGGCGCGCACGCCGTCGGGGTTGATCGAGTTGGCGATGTAGCTCATCACCGTCTCGATCTCCATCCAGTAGGCCTTCTGCAGCATGCGCGACCAGCTCGTCTCGGTCTTCACGCATGTCGTCGTCGAGGATTCCCATGCCTCCCTTGTACCGCCTCCCGGGGCGAAGCAAACGGCCCGAGCCCTAACCTGGATCGGGTGACCACCGCGTCGCTCCACGCACATGGAGCACCTGGACCGCCCGCCGAAGGCGCTCTGGCAGCAGGCGTGCTCGCCCAGCCCGAGCGCGCGCCCGAGCTGATCGCCCTTGCGGCCTCGGAACGCTTCGGCCCGCAGGCCGCCGAGTGGGTGCGCATGGCGGGCGCCGGGCACACCCCGGAGGAGCTCGCCCGGGTGGCCTACAGGAAGCACGTGCGGATGGCGCGGCTCGAGGGCGGGGCGCTCGGCATCGGCGGAGCCATCACGATGGCGCCGGACATGGTCGCGCTGATGTGGATCCAGAGCCGCATGATCTTCTACATCGCCGCCGCCCACGGCTACGACCCGCTGCACCCGATGCGCCCGGCCGAGCTGCTCTCGATCCAGGGGATCTACGACACCCCCGCGGAGGCCCGCGCCGCGCTCGACGGCATGGGCAAGCCGATGGCGCAGGCGATGGTCGAGAAGGCGCTGCTGGGCCGCAGCACGGAGAGCCTCCAGATTCGCTTGGCGAAGTACCTGGCGCAGGCGGCTCGTGCGCCGCTACGCCGGGCGGCTCATCCCGTTCATCGGCGCCCCGCTCGGAGCGCTGCAGAACGGCGGCGTCACGAAGGACGTCGGCAAGCTCGCGCTCACCTACTACGCGCGCCCGTAGACCGGCACGGCGGCGCCGCTGGTGGGCGCCGAGTCGTCGGAGACGAGGAAGCGGACGACCTTCGCGATCTGCGCGGGCGGCACCCACTTCGAGTGGTCGGCGTCGGGCATCTGCCTCGCGGTTCACGGGCGTGTCGATCACGCTCGGCAGGATCGCGTTGCAGCGGATGCCGTCGTTCTTGTACTCGGCGTCGAGCGCCTGGATCAGGGCGAGCACCGCCGCCTTCGAGCTGATGTAGCCGGCGGCCCCGGAGAACGGCCGCAGCGCCGGGCGCGCGGAGACGCCGACGAACGCGCCGCCGCCGCGCTCGATCATGCGCGGCATCGCCGCGCGCGCGAGCAGGAAGCCGGGCATCACGTTCAGCCGCAGCATGCGCTCGAAGTCCTCGGGGTCGGTCTCGTGCACGCGCGGGCCGGAGCTGAAGCCGCCCACCAGGTTCACCACCGCTTCGAGGTCGCGCACAGCCGTCACGGCCGCCTCCACCTGCGCGGGGTCGAACAGATCCGCCTGGATCAAGCTCGACCGGCTCGGACGCCAGCCGTTCGTGCTCGCTCTCCACGATCCAGGTGGCCGCGACCTCGTAGTCGGAGGCGAGCAGCTCTCGCACGACGGCGGTCCCGAGGACGCCGGTGCCGCCGGCGACGAGCACGGGCATGTCAGGTCCTGCGGGCGGGGGGCGACTCCATCTCCGTGCAGGCTATCCCGTCCGAGCCCCGTTCTACCTTGGCAAGCCCGATGGAGCAGCCGACCCTGATCCCCGCGAAACGCTTCGTGCGCGACCTGCAGAACGGCCAGGAGGTCGACTCGATCTTCGTCGTGCGGGCCCACTCGCGGCGCCAGAAGCGCAACGGGGAGTCCTTCCTGAAGCTCCAGCTCGGCGACGTCTCGGGGGCGGTGGAGGCGGTCGTCTGGGACGGCGTCGACGAGCTCGCTCCGGTGTGCGCGAGCGGGGCCGTCGTGCGCGTGCTCGGCCGCTTCTCCGTCGACGAGCGCTACGGCTCCGCCATCACGGTTCGCCGCATGCGGGGCGCCGTCGAGGGCGAGTACGACCTCGCCGACCTCACCGAGGGCTCACCCGTCCCCTACGCCCAGCTCGCCGCCGACCTGCACGCGCTCGTTCAGACGGTGCAGCGCCCGCACCTGCGCGAGCTGCTCTGCCGGCTGATCGACCCGGCCTGTGACACGGGCCGCGCCTACCACGAGGCTCCGGCGGCCAAGTACTACCACCAGGCCTACCGCCACGGCCTGCTCGAGCACTGCCTGTCGGTCGCCCAGGGCGTGAGCGCGCTGGCCGCCACCTTCGCCGGGCTCGACCGCGACGTCGCGGTCACCGGCGCGCTGCTTCACGACATCGGCAAGGTCGAGGCCTACTCGTCGGTCAACGGCGCGATCGAGCTGACCGACGCCGGCAAGCTGCTCGGCGAGATCCCGCTCGGCTATTACGCCGTGCGGCGTGAGATCGAGCGGATCGACGGCTTCCCCGCGGCCGACGCCGACGCCCTGCTGCACATCATCCTCAGCCACCACGGCAGGCTCGAGCACGGCAGCCCGGTCGTCCCCTGCACGCGGGAGGCCACGCTCGTCCACTTCATCGACAACCTGGGCGGCAACCTGGGCAGCTTCGACCGGATCGAGCGGACGCTGGCCGACGGTGCCAGCTGGTCGGATTTCGACCGCGGCCTCTCGACCTCGGCCTACTTTGGCGCGCGCGAGCCGGCCGACGGGCTCCCGCGAAGCCGCCTAAACCTCGCAAATAGCGGCTTGGGGCGAGCGGGCGCGGCGCTCGGGTTTCCCGCTTATCCTCGATACGCGGTTCCCATGGCCAAGGACACCGAGAAACTCATACGGCAGCTCAGCCTGATCTCGTTCCTGATGGCGGAGCGGCGGCCCGTGTCCGCGCTCGAGATCAAGCAGGACGTCGAGGGCTACTCGCAGATGAACGACGAGGCCTTCGCGCGGCGCTTCTACGCCGACCGCGCCGAGCTCGACGTCGCTCGGCATCCACCTGAAGGTCGACAAGCCGGCCGAGGGCTACTACGAGGCCGAGAACTACTCGCTGCCGCCGGAGAACTTCTACCTCCCGGCGATCGAGTTCACCGACGAGCGAGCTGGGCGCCCTGCGCATGGCGCTGCACCTGCTCGACGGCGAGTTCGCCTACGCCGAGCCGCTGCGACTCGCGCTCCAGCAGCTCACCTGGGGCAAGCCCAACCCGCTCGAGGCGCCCGAGGAGCGCTCGGTCACCCTCGCGGTCACCCCCGGCGCCGGCGGGCGCGAGGTCTCGCAGCGCCTGTCGAAGATCGAGACCGCGATCTTCCGGCGCAAGACGATCGTCTTCGACTACTACACGATCGGCCGCGACTCGACCGAGACGCGCAAGGTCGACCCCTACCACCTGCTCTACAAGGGCGGGCAGTTCTACCTGATCGGCCACTCCCACGAGCGCGACGACGTGCGCGTGTTCCGCGTCTCGCGCATCCGCGGCAAGGTCGGCTACTCCTCCAAGGCCGAGCACGACTTCAACCGCCCCGAGGACTTCGACCCGCGCGAGTACGCCACCCGCACCGACTGGCAGCTCGGCGAGCCGGTCGGGCGCGCGCGCATCTGGCTCTCGGACCGCATCGACTGGCTCGCCCTGCGCCACTTCGGGCACGCGGGCGAGGTCAGCGAGGCCGACGACGGCGTGATCTTCGAGACCGACTACGCGAGCGCGCGCCAGATGGTGTCCTGGGTGCTGGGCCTCGGCGAGCACGCCCGCATCGAGGGCCCGCCGGAGCTGGTCACAGAAGCGCGTGCCCGGCTCGAGCAGATCATCGATTTCCACACCGATCCGCCGGAGCTGGCCGCGCGGGTCGAGCGGCGTCGTCGAGGAGGCCGAGGACGACGGCGACCGCGAGGCCTCGCCGATCCGCCCCGAGCGCTTCGCCCGGCTCGTGACGCTCGCCGGCATCCTGATCGACGCCGCCCGCGAGAGCCGCAAGCTCGAGCTGCGGCGAGCTCTGCGGGCAGCTGCAGGTCTCCGAGCAGGAGCTGCGCCAGGACATCGACGTGCTGAACGTCGTCAACTTCGGCGGCGGCTCGTACGTGCTCTACGCCGAGGTCACAGGGCGACCAGATCGAGGTCGACCCAGAGCCCTACGGCGACAACTTCGCCCGCCCGGCACGGCTCCTGCCGCTCGAGGCCAAGGCGCTCGTGGCCGCCATCGACCTGATCGGCGAGCACCTGCCCGAGGGCTCGCTCGCGGGGGCGCGCCAGAAGATCGTCGACGCCCTCGGGCAGGATCCCGCCGCACGAGGGCCTGCAGATCACGACCGCCAAGGGAGACGACTCCGAGGTCGCCCGCGTGGTCAGCCGCGCGATCGCCGAGCGGCGCCTGCTCGAGATCGAGCACTACAAGGAGGAGCTCGACGAGTTCACCAAGCGCCGGATCGAGCCCTACAAGCTGATGAACGGGCGCGAGGGCTGGTACGTGCACTCGTGGGATCCCGACAAGGACGACACCCGCTCCTTCCGCCTCGACCGGATCCGCTCCGCGACCGTGCTCGACGAGAGCTTTGAGCGCCGTCCCGGCATCGAGCCCGACGTGCACGGCTGGCCGAGCACCGGCGAGGTCGCCGACTCGCGCATCGCCCGCGTGTGGATGGCGCCCGAGCGCGCTCGCTGGGCGCGCGAGGACAAGCGCGTGGTCGAGGAGCTCGCCGACGAGGCGGTGGTGGTCGAGCTGTCCTTCGCCGGGCACGAGTACCTGGCGCGCGAGATCCTCAAGGAGGCCGGCGACGCCGTCGTCCTGGAGCCCGAGGACTCGCGCCAGGCGGTTCTCGAGGCCGCCGAGGCCTTGGCCGGCGCCGCCAAGCGCTAGCCGGCAGACAGGGCGGCCGCGAATACGATGGTGGTGACGGCCCTTGCCCTCGCGACGCGACCAGATCACGATGAGCGCCACCGAGCTGCGCGACTTCCTCGACGAGCAGATGGTGATGCAGTGCGCGACCAACGGCCCGCGCGGCGTGCCCCACATGGTCCCGCTCTGGTACGTGCCTGACGGCGACCGACCTGTCTGAGCTGGACCTACGCGAAGTCGCAGAAGACGAAGAACCTCGAGCGCGACCCGCGCGCCACGGTCGGCATCGAGGACGGCGTGCAGTACCAGGAGCTGCGCGGGGTGATGTTCGAGTGCGACGTCGAGCTCGAGCGCGACCCCGCGCTGGTCGAGGGCTACGGGCTGACGCTGTTCGAGCGCTACGCCGGCGGCGAGCTCGGGCCCGAGATCCGCGAGATGGTGGCTGCACAGGCGCAGAAGCGGGTCGGTCTGCGCTTCGTTCCGTCTCGCGTGATCACTTGGGACCACCGCAAGCTCGAGGGCGGCTATTGATGAAGGGCCTGATCCTCTCCGGCGGCAAGGGCACGCGCCTGCGCCCGCTCACCCACACGAGCGCCAAGCAGCTCGTGCCGGTGGCCAACAAGCCCGTGCTCTTCTACGGCATCGAGGCGATGGCGGCGGCCGGCATCGAGGAGGTCGGCATCATCATCGCGCCCGAGACCGGCGCCGAGATCCGCGACGGCCGCCGGGCGACGGCTGCGCGCTTCGGCATCTCGATCGAGTACATCGAGCAGGAGGCGCCGCTCGGACTCGCGCACGCCGTGCTCACCGCCGAGCCTTCCTGGGCGACTCGCCGTTCGTGATGTACCTGGGCGACAACCTGCTGCGCGACGGCATCGTCGAGCTGGTGGACACCTTCCGCACCGAGCAGCCCGACGCGCTGATCCTGCTCACCCCGGTGCCGGACCCCGAGCACTACGGCGTGGCCGAGCTCGACGACGGGCGCGTCGCGCGCCTGGTCGAGAAGCCCAAGGAGCCGAAGACCGACCTCGCGCTCGTCGGCGTCTACATGTTCACCTCCGCGATCTTCGACGCGGCGCGCTCGATCGAGCCGTCGTGGCGCGACGAGCTGGAGATCACCGACGCGATCCAGACGCTCGTCGACCGCGGCCTGCGCGTGGACCCGCACATCGTCCACGGCTGGTGGAAGGACACCGGCCAGGTGCAGGACATGCTCGAGGCAAACCGGCTGATCCTCGACGACCTGGCCGAGCGCATGGACGGCGAGCTGATCGACTCGCGCGATCGAGGGACGCGTGGTGATCGAGGAGGGCGCGCGGCTCGAGCGCGTCGACCGTGCGCGGCCCGGCGATCATCGGCCGCGGCTCGCAGATCACCGACGCCTACATCGGGCCCTACACGGCGATCGGCGAGGACGTGACGATCGAGAAGGCCGAGCTGGAGCACTCGATCGTGCTGTCGGGCTCCATCGATCCGCGACCTCGAGTACCGCATCGAGGCCAGCCTGATCGGCAAGAACGTGCGCATCGGCCGCGGCCCGGCGCTGCCCAAGGCCTACCGCTTCGTGGTGGGCGACAACGCGGACGTGCAGATCCTGTGAGGACGCTCGTTGTCGGAGCCGGCGGGATGCTCGGCCAGGACGTGGTGCGCGCCACCGGCGCCGAGGGCCTCACGCGCGCCGAGCTCGACGTGACCGACCGGCGCGCGGTGCGCGACGCGATCGGCCCCGATCGACCTCGTGATCAACTGCGCGGCCTGGACCGACGTCGACGGCGCCGAGGCGCACCCCGACGAGGCGCTGCGCGTGAACCGCGACGGCGCCCGCAACGTGGCCGAGGCGGCCGGCGCGGTGGTCTACCTGTCGACCGACTACGTCTTCGACGGGCGCGGGCGCGACCCCGTACCTCGAGTCCGACCCGACCGGCGCCGCTGTCGAGCTACGGGCGCTCGAAGCTCGAGGGCGAGCGCGCGACGGCCGCGGCCAACCCGCGCCATTTCATCGTTCGCTCCTCATGGCTGTTCGGGGCGGGCGGCAAGAACTTCGTCGAGACGATGCTGCGGCGCGGCGGCGCGCGAGTCGACGGCCCGAGGTGCGGGTGGTCGACGACCAGGTCGGCTGCCCCACCTTCACCGGCCACCTGGCCGAGGCGCTGGCAGCGCTCGTGGAGGGCGAGGACTTCGGCGTGCACCACATGGCGGCGTCGGGCTCGTGCTCCTGGTTCGAGTTCGCGCGCGAGATCTTCGCGCGCGCCGGCAAGGACGTGGAGGTAGCGCCCTGCACGACCGCCGAGTTCCCGCGGCCCGCCGCAGCGCCCCGCCTGGTCGGTGCTCGGCAGCGAGCGCGGCCATAGCCTGCCGCACTGGCGCGACGGGCTGCAGGCCTATCTGGGCGTGCGCGTATGAGGCTGCTGGTCACCGGCGCCGCCGGCTTCATCGGCTCGACCTACGTGCGACTGGCGATGGCCGAGCACGACGTGACGGTGCTCGACAAGCTGACCTACGCGGGGCGCCGCGAGAACCTGCCCGACGGCGTGGAGCTGGTGGTGGGCGGGATCGAGGACCGCGACCTCGTCATGCAGCTGACCGAGGGCGTCGACGCGATCGTGAACTTCGCCGCCGAGTCGCACGTGGACCGCTCGATCGCCGACCAGGACGTCTTCGCGCGCACGCACGTGATCGGCACCGGCGTGCTGCTCGACGCGGCGCGCGAGCGCGGTGTGGGGCGCTTTCTCCAGGTCTCGACCGACGAGGTCTACGGCTCGATCGAGGAGGGCTCGTTCACCGAGAGCTCGCCGCTCGATCCGTCCTCTCCCTACTCGGCCACCAAGGCCGGCGGCGACCTGCTCGTCTCCGCCCACGCGCACACGCTACGGGATCGAGGCGGTGATCTGC
Source organism: uncultured Thermoleophilaceae bacterium (assembly GCA_963762265.1). Classification (GTDB taxonomy): domain Bacteria; phylum Actinomycetota; class Thermoleophilia; order Solirubrobacterales; family Thermoleophilaceae; genus JACVRW01. The sequence continues at coordinate 274,802 of CAVXKC010000004.1, forward strand.
CGCGGCTCGAACAACTACGGGCCGCGCCAGTACCCGGAGAAGCTGATCCCGCTCGTGCATCCTCAACGCGCTGCACGGCGACCCGCTGCCGGTCTACGGCGACGGGCGCCAGGTGCGCAACTGGCTGTTCGTCGAGGACTTCTGCCGCGGCATCCACGCGGTGCTCGAGCGTGGGCCGCGCGGGCGAGGCCTACAACGTCGGCGGCCCCGACGAGTGCGAGAACATCGAGGTGGTGCGCCGCGTGCTCGAGCTGACCGGCCGCGACGAGTCGCTGATCGAGTACGTGCGCGACCGCCCCGGTCACGACCGCCGCTACTCGCTCGGCAGCGACAAGATCCGCGAGGAGCTCGGCTGGGAGGCCGCAGGTGCGCTTCGCACGACGGCCTCGAGCGAACGGTCGAGTGGTATCGCGACAACGAGGAGTGGTGGGCAGCCGATCCGCTCCGGCGAGTACCGCGCGTACTACGAGCGCCAGTACGGCAAGCCGCTGGGCTGATCCGCTAGCCGGGAAGCGGCGCGCCGCCGAAGCTGGTCGCGTAGGTGGCTCCGGGTGGGGCGTCCTTCCGGTAGACCGGGATGTCGAAGACGATCCCGATCCCGACCTCGGCGAAGGCGAGCCTCAGGATGTTCTCGCGGTGTCCCGGGGCTGTGCATCCAGCCGTCCACGATCTCAACCGGCGAGCTGCTGCGAGCCCGTGGCCCAGGCCAGGTTCTCGCCGCTCGACGCTCCCTGGGCGGGGTAGCCCGCCACCAGGATGCGGTCCTGCGGGTCGCTTCCCGTGGGCGAGTCGTGTTCGAAGAACTGGCCGGCCACCATCTCCTGCGCATAGCGCTGGGCGGCCACCTGGAGGCGCGGCTCGGAGCGCAGCGGCGGGACGCCCTGCTTTGCCCGCTCGCTCGTTGAGCAGGCACAGGGTGAGCTCGCGCGCGCGCTCGAGTCCGAGGTCGCTGCGCCCAGGTGCCGACGTCGGGGCCGCAGGGCGAGCGCTTGTCGCTGTAGACCTTGGCGAAGCCGGGATCGGAGCGCGGGATGAGCTCGCGCAGCCCGGCGCCGGCGGCGAACAGCACGGCTCCCGCGAGCACGATTGCGATGAGCCGATGTGACCACGTGGTTGGTATCGGCAGCACGCGGCAGGGCAGCGAATTGCCGTCGATAGGCTCGTACGGGTGTTCCGAGACGACCCTGCCCTGAGCCTGCGCGGGCTGACCAAGCGCTATGGCGACGGCACGCTGGCGCTCGAGGACTTCGACCTCGAGATCCCGTCCGGCGCCTTCTTCGGCCTGCTCGGCCCGAACGGCGCCGGCAAGACGACGCTGATCAGCGCCGTCTGCAACCTGCTGCGAATCACCTCGGGCGAGATCCGCGTGTTCGGCGAGCCGCACGACACGCTCACGGCGCGCTCGTGGATCGGGCTCGCCGAGCAGGACATCAACCTCGACCGCTTCCTGACCGTGCGCGAGACGCTCATGTACCACGGCGGCTACTTCGGAATGCGACGATCCCGGGCCCGCGCGCCGACGAGCTGATCGCCGCCTTCGGGCTCGAGCACAAGCGCGACGTGCGCGCGCCGAGGCTGTCCGGCGGCCAGCGCCGCCGCCTGCTGCTGGCCCGCGCGCTCATGCACCGCCCGCGGCTCGTGATCCTCGACGAGCCGACCGCGGGCGTGGACTTCGAGCTGCGCATGGAGCTGTGGCGCTACATCCGCCAGCTGCACGCCGAGGGCACGACGATCCTCCTCACCACGCACTACCTCGAGGAGGCCGAGGAGCTGTGCGATGAGATCGGCCTGATCCGCGACGGCCGCCTGATCGCGCGCGACAGCGCCAAGGGCCTGCGCGAGCACTTCGGCGTCGACCGCCTCCAGGACGTCTACGTCAAGGCGATGGCGTCGGACCGGCTATGACCGGCCTCGTCTGGCTGTGCCGGCGCGAGACGCTGCGCGTCTCGAAGCTCTGGACCCAGACGGTGCTGGCGCCGGTGATCTCTCAGCATGCTCTTCATCCTCGTCTTCGGCCTCTCGCTCGGCGGGCGCATCGACCAGGTCAGCTCGGTGGACTACGAGGTCTTCATCGTGCCCGGCCTGATCACCATGGCCATGGTCGCAGGCGGCCTACGCCAACAACGCGTCCTCGATCTTCCAGGCCCGCTTCGACCGCTACATCCACGACGTGCTCTCGGCGCCGATGCGGCCCTGGCAGGTCGACGCTCGGCTACACGGTCGGCGGCGTCTTCCGGGCGCTCGCGATCGGCGGCTCGCTGCTCGTGCTGGCCGTCGTGCTCGTGGACGTGCCGGTCGAGCGGCCGTTCGCGCTGATCGCGGCGGTCGGCGCTCGGGCTGGTGCTGTTCGGCTCGCTCGGGGTGGTGGTCGGGATCTACGCGGAGACCTGGGACCACACGACCTTCATCGCGAACATCGTGATCCTGCCGCTGGCCTTCGTGGGCGGCGTCTTCTACTCGGTCGACGTGCTCCCCTCGCCGTGGGAGGAGCTCTCGCACTTCAACCCGGTCTTCTACCTCGTGAACGCGGTGCGCTTCGGCTTCCTCGGCGAGAGCGACGTGTCGGTCTGGCTCTCGCTCGGCGTGACGGCGGCGCTCGCGATCCCGGTCTACCTGTGGTCGCAGTGGCTGTTCACGACCGGCAGGCGCCTCAAGGATTGATGCGCGAGCTGGAGGCGCTCGAACGGCGCGTCGTCCGCTGCCGGCGCTGCCCACGGCTGGTCGAGTGGCGGGAGCGGGTCGCGCGCGAGAAGCGCGCCGCGTTTCGCGACGAGGAGTACTGGGGCCGGCCCGATTCCCGGCTTCGGCGACCCGCGAGCGCGCGTGTACGTGCTCGGCCTGGCGCCCGCCGCGCACGGCGGCAACCGCACCGGGCGCGTCTTCACCGGCGACCGGTCGGGCGACTGGCTGTTCGGCTCGCTGCACCGCACCGGCTTCGCCAACCAGCCGACCTCGGTGCATCGCGACGACGGCCTGCGCCTCGACGGCGCCTTCATCGGCGCCGCGGTGCGCTGCGCGCCGCCGGCCAACAAGCCGCTGCCGTCCGAGCGCGACAACTGCCTGCCCTACGCGGCCGAGGAGCTCGAGCTGATCCGGCCGAGCGTGATCGTCTGCCTCGGGCGCGTTCGCCTGGGACGCGGCCTGCCGCCTGCTCTCGCTGCGGCCCGCGGCCGCGCTTCGGCCACGGCGCCGAGCACCGCGTCGACTGACGGCCCCGTGCTGCTCGGCACCTACCACCCGAGCCAGCAGAACACCTTCACCGGGAAGCTGACCGAGCCGATGCTCGACGCGATCTTCGAGCGAGCGCGCGAGCTCGCCTACGGCAGCTCCACCGCCTCGCCCAGCCGCCGGTAGCCCGCGACCGAGGGATGTGCCAGGTCGATCGTCAGGCGCAGCCGCATGCGGCCGGGGCGGCGCGGGTCCTCGAGGATCCGGTACCACTCGATCACGCGGCACGTTCTCCTCCCTCCCGATCTCGGCGATCAGCTCGTTCAGCCGGCGAATCGGCGCCGCGGCGCCGGGATAGCCGCCGTTCCAGGGCAGGAGCTCGACGATCGCCACGCGCAGGCCCAGCCGCTTGCCGGCGCGCACCATGTCGCGCAGGTTGCGGGCGACCGGCTCGGCCGCCAGGCCCTGTGCGATGTCGTTCACCCCGCCCTGGACCACCAGGACGTCGGCGCCCTCGGCGCAGCTCTCCAGCCTGGCCTCGATCTCGTCCGTGCGCTCCCCGGGCACACCGCAGTTGCGAAAGTCGGTGCCGGGCAGCGCTCGCTCGGCCCAGTAGCCGTACTGGCTGCGCTCATCGGGATCGGGGATCTGCGAGCGCAGGGCCGGATCGGGGTCCCAGAGCGGTGCGCCCGCCGTGATCGAGTCGCCGAGCGCCGCGACCACGGTCTCGGCCCTCCCGGCGTCCTCGCTCTGCTGCTCGTCGTCGCCGCAGCCCGCCAGCAGGCAGGCCAGGATCAGCACGGTCTTGCGGATCGGGCCACTCTATGCGGTCCCTCCTCGGCGGTTGCTAGGTTGCCGGTCGCTTGAGCTAAAGCCGAGTCTCCGGCCGCCCCGTGGCCGGAGAGCGGGGGAACCACCAGTCAGACCGGGGCGAATCGCCGGCCACACGCCGGCGTAGCGTCACTCTTCCGGCGCGAGCCCGACAGCTAACCCCGTAGGCGCACGAGAAGAGAAGGAGCACCTACGCATGGCCGTAGTCGCACTGCTCGTACTGCTGTTGGGATCGATGGCCGGCCTGGTCACAGGCCGCTGGCAGGCCGCGCTTGCCCTGGGGGCAGCCGCCGTTGCCGGCGGCGCTGCTGGCCGGGCCGGAGGCCGGAGCGCTGGGCGCGCTGGGCGCGGCCGGCTTCCTCGCCGGGGCCTACCTCCACGAGGCGGTGGCCGAGCAGTACTGAGCGGGGACGGCGCGCTCGGGGGCCTACCGCGTCGCATCCGGCAGCGGGCGGACTTTGCTGGTCAGTGGCCACTAAACCCAGGACGGTGTGGCTCGCCATACGCCCGAACCGCTCAGCGGCAGGCGCGCCGCTTGGTGTCGAGCGTGACCGCACGTCCGTCGTCGAGGCGCACGCGGGCTCGCAGCAGGAAGCGCCGGCCGGCCAGCACGCCGGCGGCGCTGACTCGCTTGCGGAAGGCGGGCCGGCGTCGCGCGCCAGGCGCCGGAAGCTCGCGGGGCCGGCCGCCGCGCCTCGCTTCGGGCGCCGGCGCACGAGGAACTCCACGCGCTCGATCGCGTCGGCGTCGTCGCCGCGCACGGCCGTGACGAACCCGCAGCGCCGGCGCACCGCGGCGAGCCGCAGCGCGGGCTTCGCCCGGCAGCTCGCGCCCGCACAGCCGCGCAGCAGGGCGAGCCGCGCCGCCAGCGCGCGCCCGCAGCGGCGCCAGCTCGCGCCAGGCCGGCCACGTTGGTCAGCTCGTCGGGATCGCCTGCGAGGTCGTACAGCTCGGCCTCGCCGCTCGCGTGCTCGACGTACTTCCAGCGGTAGTTGCGCAGCCCCGTGAAGGTGAGGGTGCTGTTGTTGCCGCCCTCGAGGAGCAGCTCGCGTCCCCACTGGACCCCGGGATCGTCGATCAGGCCGAAGAGCGAGCGCCCGTCCTGCGGGCGGCCCGGCGTCGCGTCGGCGGCGTCGAGGATCGTGGGCGCCAGGTCGGCGTTGGTCACGAGCTGAGACCGGCGCTCGCCCGCGGGCACTCCCGGCCCGCGCATGAGCAGCGGCAGCCGGATCGACGGCTCGTAGACGAGCAGCTTGCCCTGGCGCACGCGGTGCTCGCCGTGGAAGAAGCCGTTGTCGCTCGTGAACAGGATCAGGGTGTCGTCCAGCTCGCCGGTGCCCTGCAACCCGGCGACGATCGAGGCGACGGCCTCGTCCACGGCCAGCAGCGACTCGAGACGCTGCTGGTAGGCCTCCTGGATGGACGCCGCCTGCGCATCGGTGATCAGCGGCCGGCGCTGCATGGCGGCCGGCTTGTCCGTCACGTCCGCCTCGTTGAAGGAGGCCGGCCGCGGCAGCGCGACCGTGGAGAAGGCGTTGGTGTGGCGCGGGAGCCACGGCGGGCGTGGAGCGGCCCGTGGGGTCGTCGGGCTCAATCGGGCCGACCGGCGTGCGGCGCGAGGAAGGCCACCGACAGGTAGAAGGGCTGGCTCGACGGCGCGGCCGCGGCGATCAGCGTCGTTGGCCCTCCGGGCGAAGAAGTCGGTGGAGTAGAACTCGGGCTCCCCCGCGGCGCCGTAGGTGCGCAGCGTGCCGTTCTCGTTGACCGTGTAGCCGTAGAAGGTGTAGGTCGAGGGGTCGACCGTGCCGTGCCAGTCGTTGAAGCCCGGCGGCACCTCGGTCTGGGGCGAGACCTGGCCGTAGCCGTTGAGGAACTTGCCCACGTGCATGGTCCGGTAGCCCGCTGCCTGAAGCCAGAGCGGAAGCCAGTTCGACTTGTCGAGGCGCGAGTAGCCCCCGGCGGGCAGCGCATTGCCGAGCACGCCGTGGTTGTGGGCGTACTGGCCGGTGTTGAGCGTGGCGCGCGAGGGACAGCAGAGCGAGTAGTTGACGAAGCTCCGCGTGAACGTCGTGCCCCCACCTCCGAGCAGCGCGCACGGTCTTCGGCATCACCGACATCGAGTCGAGCGTCTGGTCGTCGGTCATCAGCACGACGATGTTCGGCTTGGCCGCTGGCCGCGGGAGCTAGCGCGAGCAGGATCGCGGCGGCGAGGGCGAGCGTGTAGCGGGGGCGCATGCTGCCTGAACACGGCCACGCCGGAATGGGTGCGGAGGCCGATTGAAGCGGTACGCTCGTGGGTCTCGTGAAATCAGATCCGCTCGCAACCTTCACCCCGCAGGTCCGTGATTGGTTCACGCGCTCCTTCGAGCGTCCGACCGAGGCGCAGGCCCAGGCGTGGCCCGCGATCGCCAGCGGTGAGAACGTGCTGGTATCGGCGCCCACGGGCTCGGGAAAGACGCTCGCAGCGTTCCTCTGGGGCCTCGACCGCCTGGCCGCCGAACCCGGGCGCGGCCGCCTCGTGTACGTCTCCCCCCTGAAGGCGCTCTCGTACGACGTCGAGAAGAACCTGCGCGCGCCGCTCAAGGGCATCGGCGGCGACATCAGCGTCGCCATCCGCACCGGCGACACCCCTCAGAAGGGAGCGCCAGGCGATGCTGCGCACGCCGCCGGACGTGCTCATCACCACACCCGAGTCGCTCTACCTGATGCTCACGTCGAAGGCGCGCGAGTTCCTGGTGGACACCGAGGCGGTGATCGTCGACGAGATCCACGCGGTGGCGCGCACCAAGCGCGGCGCCCACCTCGCGCTGACGCTCGAGCGCCTCGAGCACCTGGCCGGCCGCAGGCTGCAGCGCATCGGGCTGTCGGCGACCCAGCGCCCGCTCGAGGAGGTCGGCCGCTTCCTCGTCGGTGGCGGCCGCGAGTGCAGGATCGTGGACGCCGGCATTCGCAAGCCGCTCGACCTGAAGATCCACGTGCCGGTCGACAACATGCGCGAGCCGGACGCCGGGCCCTCCGAGCTCGGCCACCTGTCCGGCGGCGAGTCCACGCAGCGCTCGATCTGGCCCGCCATCTACCCCGAGCTGCTCGAGCTGATCCGAGCGCACCGCTCGACGATCGTCTTCGTCAACAACCGCCGCGGCGCCGAGCGACTGGCGGTGCGCCTGAACGAGCTGGCCGAGGAGGACAGCCAGGACACGGAGCCGGCCGCCGCAATCGCCCGCGCCCACCACGGCTCGCTCGCTCGCGAGGAGCGGCTGGTGGTCGAGGACCTGCTCAAGTCGGGCGAGCTGCCCTGCCTGGTGGCGACCTCGCTCGCTCGAGCTCGGCATCGACATGGGAGCGGTCGACCTCGTGATCCAGGTGGAGTCGCCCAAGTCGGTCACCGCGGGCCTGCAGCGCATCGGCCGCGCCGGCCACGGCGTGGGCGAGGTCTCGCGCGGGCGCATCTTCCCCAAGTTCCGCGCCGATCTGCTCGAGTGCGCTGTCGTCGTCAAGCGCATGCGCGACGGCGACATCGAGGCGACCGTCGTGCCGCGCAACCCGCTCGACGTCCTCGCCCAGCAGATCGTGGCGATGACCGCGACCGGGGACGAGTGGAAGGTGCCCGAGCTGCACGAGGTGGTGCGCCGCGCCTACCCGTTCGCCGAGCTATCGCGCGAGCTGCTCGATTCCGTGCTCGACATGCTCGACGGGCGCTACCCCTCCGAGGAGTTCGCCGAGCTGCGCCCGCGCATCGTCTGGGACCGCGTGGAGGACACCGTGCGCTCGCGCAAGGGCGCGCTGCAGCTGGCGGTCACCAACGCCGGCACGATCCCCGACCGCGGCCTCTACGGCGTCCACCTGCCTGACGGGCGCCGCGTCGGCGAGCTCGACGAGGAGATGGTCTACGAGGCGCGGCCCGGGCAGACCTTCCTGCTGGGCGCTTCGACCTGGCGCATCGAGGAGATCACCCGCGACCGCGTGATCGTCACGCCCGCACCGGGAGCGCCCGGGGCGGTGCCGTTCTGGCGCGGCGACGGCGTCGGCCGCTCGAAGGAGCTCGGTGAGGCGATCGGCGCCTTCGCGCGCGAGTCGGTGGAGCGCGATCCGGCCGAGCTGGCCGCCGAGTACGACCTCGACGAGCGCGCCGCCAAGAACCTGTCGAGCTTCCTGCGCGAGCAGCGCGACGCCACGCGCGTGGTGCCGAGCGACCGCACGATCGTGATCGAGCGCTTCCGTGACGAGATCGGCGACTGGCGCCTGTGCGTGCTGTCCCCCTACGGCGGGCGCGTTCACGCCGCCTGGGCGCTCGCCCTGTCGGCGCGCATCCGCGACGAGTTCGGGCTCGAGTCGGACGCCATCTGGTCCGACGACGGCATCATCGTCCACCTCCCCGACGCCGACGAGCCGCCCGGAGCGGAGCTCGTGCTCGTGGCGCCCGACGAGCTCGAGGAGCTGGTCGTGCGCGAGCTCTCGGGCTCCGCCCTGTTCGGTGCCCGCTTTCGCGAGAACGCGGCGCGCGCGCTGCTGCTCCCGCGCGCGCGGCCCGGCAAGCGCACCCCGCTCTGGCAGCAGCGGCTCAAGGCGCAGTCGCTGCTCGAGGTGGCCAAGCGCTACGGCCAGTTCCCGATCGTGCTCGAGACCTACCGCGAGTGCCTGCGCGACGTATTCGACCTGCCCGGGCTCGAGGCGCTGCTGCGCGGGCTGCACACGCGCGAGCTCTCGCTCGTGGAGGTGGAGACGAGCCGCGCCTCGCCCTTTGCCTCGTCGCTGCTCTTCGACTACGTCGCCACCTACATGTACGAGGGCGACACGCCCAACGCCGAGCGGCGCGCGGCGGCGCTCTCGCTCGACCGCGACCTGCTCCGCGAGCTGCTCGGCCAGGAGGAGCTGCGCGAGCTGATCGACCCCGGCGCGCTGGCCGAGGTCGAGGACGACCTGCAGCGCCGCAGCGAGCGCACCAGGGCCGCCAACTCCGACGGCCTGCACGACGTGCTGCGCGCCCTGGGCGACCTGACCGCCGAGGAAGCGCAGGCAGCGCTGCCACGAGGCGGTCTCGGCGCAGCGCATGCTGCGCGACCTCGAGAAGGACCGGCGCGCGATCCGCATGCGCATCGGCGGGGAGGAGCGCTGGACCGCCTCCGAGGACGCCGGCCTCTTTCGCGACGCGCTCGGCGCCGTGCCTCCCGGGGGCCTGCCGGAGGCCTTCCTGGAGGAGGTCGAGGAGCCGCTCGCGCGCCTCGTCCGCCGCTACGCGCGCACCCACGGGCCGTTCACCACCAAGGACGTGAGCGAGCGCTACGGGATCGACCTCGGCCCGGTGCTGCGCGAGCTCGAGGCCTCCGGCGGCCTGATCCGCGGCGAGCTGCGGCCCGGCGGCAGCGAACGCGAGTGGTGCGATCCCGAGGTGCTGCGCCGCCTGCGCCGCGCATCGCTCGCGACCCTGCGCAAGGAGGTGGAGCCCGCCGAGCAGCGCGCGCTCGCCCGCTTCCTGCCCGCCTGGCAGGGCGTGGACCTCTCGCCGCCGGGCGGCGCCGGAGTGGATCGTCTGCGCGAGCTGCTCGTGCCGCTCCAGGGCGTGGCGCTCGCGCCCGAGGTCTGGGAGCGCGACGTGCTGCCGCGGCGGGTGGGCGCCTACTCACCCGCGTGGATGGACCAGCTCTGCGCGAGCGGCGAGCTCGTGTGGGTCGGCGCGGGCGCGCTCGGCCGGCGCTCCGGGCGGGTCGCGCTCTACTTCCGCGACGACGCGCGCTGGCTTGGGCCGCCGCCCTTCAAGGGCGACCGGCCCGAGGGGCCGGCGCACGAGCTGATCCGCGAGCGCCTCGAGCGCGGCGCGGCGTTCTGGAGCGACCTGCTGGCCGACGTGGCCGAGGGCGAGCCGGTCGAGCTTCAGGAGGCTCTGTGGGACCTCGCGTGGGCGGGCGAGGTGACCAACGATGCCTTCGCGCCGCTGCGCGCGCCGCGCCTCTCGCTGGCCAAGCAGAACCGCGACGCGGGCCGCCGCTTCGCGCGCCGCCGCCGGCCCGGCGCGCCCCAGGTCCAGGGCCGCTGGTCGCTGACCGCGCCGCTGTTCGCCGGCGCACCGGCGCACGGGCCGCGCATGCGCGCGCTCGCGGAGGTGCTGCTCGAGCGCCACGGCATCGTCACGCGCGAGGCCGTGCTCGCCGAGGGCGTGCCCGGCGGCTTCGCGGGGCTCTACGGCGAGCTCTCGAACCTGGAGACGCTCGGCACAGCGCGCCGCGGGTACTTCGTCGAGGGCCTCGGCGGCGCCCAGTTCGCATTGCCCGCGGCGATCGAGCGCCTGCGGTCGATGCGGGCCGACGAGGCCACGGGCGCCCAGGTGCTCGCGGCCACCGACCCGGCCAACCCGTTCGGCGCGACGCTGCCGTGGCCCAAGCGCGACGCCGAGTCCAACCGGCGCCCGGCGCGTGTGGCGGGCGCGTACGTCGTGACGCTCGACGCCGAGCCGTCGCTCTACGTCGAGCGCGGAGGCAAGGGGCTGCTCCCGCTGCGCGAGGTCGAAGCGGACTGGCTGCACGCGGCGCTCGAAGCGCTCGCGGAGGCGGTCAGGCGCGGCCGCGTCCCGCGCCTCGGCATCGAGCGCTTCGACGGCGAGCCGGTGGTCGGGAGCGACACCGGGGCACTGCTTATCGAGCTGGGCTTTCGCCAGACCCCGCGCCGCCTGACGCTCAGCGCCTGAGGTCTCACCGCGCGCGGCAGTAGCGTTCGGGTCACTGTGCGGAGCGCGCTGGCAGTTGCCCTGGTGCTGTTCGGCGCGATCAGCGCCCCGCCGAGCGGGCACTCGGTGGTGATCAGCGGAGCCGATCCGGAGGCCTACTCGCTCGACCTGCGCTATGCCGAGCGCGGCGCCGGCGTGCTGAGCGGGCGCGAGCGAATCGACTTCGTCAACCGCGGGACCGCGGAGCTGGACCGGGTCTGGCTGCGGCTGTGGGCAAACGGCCCCGACCGTTGCGAGCCCAGGCGCATTCGCGTGGAGGTCGACGCTCCGGCGCTGGCGGGGTCCGAGCGCGTTCGCTGCTCGGCGCTCGAGGTTCAGCTCGCGGCTCCGGTGGCGCCCGGAGCGGCGGGGTCGATCTCGCTGGGCTTCACGGTCCGCGCCCGGAGCGCGAGCGACCGCTTTGGCCGCATCGGGAACACCGTGCTGCTCGGCAACGTCATCCCGCGTGCTGGCCGTCGAGGACACCGGCGGCCTTCACCTCGAGCCCTACACCGCGATCGGAGAGAGCTTCTATTCCCTGTCGGCGAGCTGGGAGCGCACGCATCCGCCTGCCCGCCCGGCTGCGCGCGGCCACCACCGGAGCGGTCGTCATCGGAGACGGTCGAGTCGGGCAAACGCCTGGTCACGGTGCGATCCGCCCAAGCGCGCGACTTCGGGCTCGCCATCGGCCGCCTGCGCACCCGCCGCGGCAGCGCGGCCGGGGTGCGCGTGCGGGTCCATTACGAACCGGGGCAGGGCGGGGTCGGCGCCAGCCTGCGCCACGCCCGGCGAGCGGTGCGTGCGCTGAGCCGGCGGATCGGCCCATACGACTCGCCGGAGCTGGACGTGGTCTTGATCCGTGGAGGACCGAGGGACCGGCTCGTTGGCATGGAGTACCCCGAGCTCGTATTCACGCTCCCGATCGCCGACGTGGTGGCGCACGAGGTGGCCCATCAGTGGTGGTACGGCCTGGTCGGCAACGACCAGTTCGACGAGCCCTGGCTCGACGAGAGCTTCGCGCAGTACTCGCACGAGCGCCTGTACCCCTCACGAGCTTCTGCCGGGCCGGCCGCCCCTACGAGCTCGTGAGCCCGCGCCGGCGCCACCTACCGCTCGACACGAGCATGGAGGTGTTCGACCGCGGCTCGCCGGAGGCCATCGGCGAGGTCGTCTACACCGCCGGGTCGTGCGCGCTGCAGACGCTCGAGCGGCGAATCGGCCGTGCGCGCATGACCACCTTCCTGCGGTTGCTGCAGGCCCGCCACCGCCACGGCGTGATGACGAAGGCCGACGTGCTGCAGGCGATCCGCGATGCGGCGCCGCGCCTGCGCCTGCGGCGGTGGCTGCGCGACGCGCACCTCTCGCCCTGAGTCGGCGCCTGCGCTTCGTACCCTTGGAGGCATGCCCGAGGGCGACACGATTCTCAGCGCGGCGCGCAAGGTCGGGGCGGTCCTGGTCGGCAGGGAGATCGTCGAGATCGAGACACCGCACCCGCGCCATGCGATGGATCGCTGGCCCGAGCGGCTGTCCGGGCGCGCGGTGCACTCGGTCGACGCGCGCGGCAAGCACCTGTTCATCCGCTTCGATGGCGACCTTACGCTGCACTCCCACCTGCGCATGACCGGCAGGTGGGGCGTGTACCGGCGCGGCGAGCGATGGCGGCGCTCCCCGCGGCGCGCCTGGCTCGTGATCCGGACGGCCGACCACGAGGTGGTCGAGTTCGACGGACCGGTGCTCGAGCTGATGACCGACTCGCGCACTCGCTTCGACCGCCGCCTCGCGGCGCTCGGCCCCGATCTGCTCGGCCGAGGACTTCGAGGAGAAGCGCTTCCTCTCCCGTCTGCGCTCGGACGACCAGAGCCGTGGGATCGGCGACGCGCTGCTCGACCAGCGCAACCTCGCCGGCATCGGCAACATGTGGAAGTCCGAGGGCTGCTTTCTGGCCGGGCTCGATCCCTGGCGGCGCTCGAGCGAGGTCTCCGACGACGAGGCGCTCGCGGTGGTGCGCGGCCTGCGGCCGCTGATGCTGGAATCGGTCGAGCGAGGCGGCCGCGGCCCCGGGCGCAGATGGGTGTTCGAGCGATCCGGCCTGCCCTGCCGGCGCTGCGACACGCTCATCCGCGCGCGCGGGCAGGGCGACGACAACCGCACCACCTATTGGTGTCCCGCGTGCCAGCGCTGATCCGAGTCGGGCACAAGGGCGCCGACCACGTCGCCCCCGGCAACACGATCGAGAGCTTCCAGGCGGCCCTGGAGCACGGGGTGCGACATGATCGAGTTCGACGTCCTTCGCACCGCGGACGGGCGGCTCGTGCTCGCGCACGATTACGAGGACGCGGCCGGGCGCGAACTGTCTAACGCTCGCCGAGGGGCTCGACCACTTCGCGGGTGAGGCGTACGCCGGAGTCGAGCTGGACGTGGACATGAAGCTCTCCGGGTATGAGCGCGAGGTGGCCGAGGGCTTGTCAGAGCGCGGCCTCAGCGAGCGCTCGCTCGTATCGAGCATGTACCCGGAGAGCCTCGACCGCCTCGGCGAGCTCGCGCCGGGGCTGCGGCGCGGCTGGTCGGTGCCGCGCGTGAAGCGCGACTGGGTGAACTCGCCGTACGGCTTGCGGCCTACGGCGTGGCCCTCGTGATGCGGGCGCGCCTGCCGCGCCAGGCCGCTGCGCGTATCCGCGCCGGGCGCTGCGAGGCGATCATGTCGCACCGGATCCTGATCAGCGGCCGTCTTGTTCGCGCGGTGCACGCCGCGGGCGGCCAGGTCTACGTGTGGACCGTGGACGACGCTCGCCGCATCCAGGCGTTGGAGCGCCTCGGCGTGGACGGCGTGATCACGAACGACCCGCGGTTGTTCTCAGCGAGCTAGCCCTCGGCCTGTGTTGCAGCGTCCTGGGTTGTAGGGCCAGTGGCCCTCAAAGTCAGGACGATGGAGCAGGTCTACGGGCTAGCCGCCGACGGAGCAGGTGCCGGTGACGATCGTCTGGCTGCGGCCGCCCGACCATTGCAGGTTCGCCACCGCGCGCAGCTGGTAGGCAAAGCCCGGCGGCACCGTGATGTCGAAGGTCCAGCCCGCCTGGCCCCATGTGTACTCGGCCGATCCGGCCGACAGCGACGGTGACGTGGCGGCGCCGTCCAGCGCCACCCAGCCGTTCGGGCTGAGCCACTCCGCGGTAAAGCTGACGGACATCCGAGCCTTGGATCCATCGCCGGCCAGCTGGGCGCGCGCGCCGAGTTGCGTGGGCGAGCAGATGTTGACCTGCGCCCAGGAGGAGGAGAGCTGCTCGTCGCCCTGCGCGTTGGCGATGCCGGTACCGCCGCAGGCAAGCGCCGCGCAGATCACGATGGGTATCAGGGTCTTCCGAAGCACCAAGGATCTTCTCTGGTTCTCGGCACGGGCCGCCTCAAGCTGGAGCCTAGCGGCTAACGAAGAGGTGTGAGAAGCCTTGCGTCTAGTAGATCAGGCAGAGCGCTTTCGACGTGCCGGCGGGGTCTCCGCCGTGCACTCCCGTGATACCCGTCTCGGTCATCCTGGTAACGGAGCGCACCACACCGAGACGCGCGACGCGCGCGCGGGTGAGGTCGAAGTAGCGCCCCGACCGCTTCTCGCGCCGGACCCTGTGGCGCTTGAGGACCCGCTTTGCGAGCCGGGGCCGTTGGGCGCGCCACTCGAACTCCACGCTGGCGCGCATGGTGAATGTCACGCCCGCGGGTGGCTGGCCGAAGGCAAACGTCCAGCCGGCCTGGCGGCGCGCGAGCTCGGCCGAGCCGGCGTACACCCACGGCGACTTGCCCGAGCCGGCCACCGGCGCCCAGGCCTGCAGCGCGCGGCTCCAATACTCGGCCATGAAGCGCATGTACATGCGCTGGGCGCTGCCGTTGCCGGGCATGCTGGCGCGTATGCCCATGGAATTCGGGGCCTGCTGGGTGTCGCAGATGTTGACCGTCGCCCACAGCTCCGGCGTCTGCGACGCCGCGGCGATCCCGAAGGACGACCCGCTCGTCACCGCCTGAGGCTCGGAGACGGCGACGTCCGGAATCTCCGCCGCGGGGTCCTGTGCGAGCGCGGCGGCGGGCAGCGCGAGCCCGCACGCGCACGCGATCACGGACAAAGCTGCAAAGGGGCGGGACACAATGACTGCTATCGGTCGCCCAGGCCTGGGCTTGAACCGGGCAGGCGAAAGCGCGTGATGAACTGGACGGACGTTCGTAGTAAGGGCGTGAACGAAGCTGTGGCGGCCATGCCAGTAGTAACGAGGACGGACACCGAGACTTTCGCCGCGCTCTACGAGCGGACGTTCCCGCGCGTCTACGCGTATGTGGCGTCGCTGCTGCGCGACCGCTCGGCGGCGGAGGACGTGACCGCGCAGGCCTTCGAGCGCGCATACAGGAAGCGGTCGAGCTACCGCGCCCGGCGCGGGAGCATGGAGGCCTGGCTGTTCGGCATCGCCCGCAACGCCGCGCTCGACGAGCTGCGCCGTCGCCGGCGCCGCGCGAGCCTCGAGACCGAGCCCGAGGACACGGCGTCCCCGAGTGCCGACGACCATGTCGAGCTGGCGCTGCGCCGCGACGTGGTGCGGGCTGCAATGGCCGGACTCGACGGCAAGGAACGCGACCTGATCGCCCTGAAGTTCTCGGGCGGGCTCTCGAACGCGGAGATCGCGCGCGTGCTCGGGATGTCTGAGACCAATGCGGGCACCCGGCTGCACCGCGCCCTGACGAAGCTGCGAAAGGCCTGCAATGAAGCCTCCTGAAGACACCGCAACGATCGAGCGCGACCTGCACGCGATCGACGCCGCCCTCGCCGGCGGCGCGGCCCGTCACGACGATCCGGTCGCCCGCGAGCTTCAGGAGCTGGCGCTCGCCCTGCGGGCCGACGCTCCGGTGGCGGAACCCGCGTTCGCGCAAGAGCTGCGCGGGCGGGCACAGGAAGGCTTTCCTGGCGAGCAAAAGCGCCGCCTCCCGCGGCTGAAGCTTGCCCCGGTTGCCGCGGTGCTGGCCCCGTCGCTCGTGGTCGTCGTGCTGGTGTTCGCCGGGGGCGGCCCTTCGCTGAGCGGCGGCGGCAGCGACGACAGCGGCGCGAGCGGCGACAGCGGCGGCGGGTCGGTGGCCGAAGCCCCGAGCGCGGGCGGCGACTCGGGCGGAGGCGCCGAGGCTGCGCGGAAAGCGCCCGCCACCGACGCGCTCAGCCAGCCCCCCACCGTGCCCGGCACCGGCTTTGCGCCCGGACGCCGCGAGCGCAGGATCGAGCGCTCGATCTCGATGACCCTGATGGCGCCCGACGACGAGATTCCCCAGGCGGCCGATGACGTCAACCGCGTGACCGCCCGGCACGGGGGCTTTGTGCTGCGCTCAGAGCTCGACACCGGCGACGGCGGATCGACCGGCTCGTTCGAGCTGCGGATCCCCTCGGGCCGGCTCCAGGGCGCGCTGCGCGACCTGGCGCAGATCGCCACGGTCGGCTCCCAGAGCCAGACGGGCCAGGACGTCACGCGCGACTACGTGACCGCCACGGACCGCCTGCAGGCCGCCCGTGCCGAGCGCCGCAGCCTGCTGCGCCGCCTCGAGGAGGCCGACACCGACGCCGAGGCCGAGGCGCTCCGCGCCCGCCTCGATCTCGTGGCCGGCGAGATCAACGGGCTGCGCGGCCAGTTGCGCGACCTGCGGCTGCGCACCGAGTACGCGATCGTCTCGGTGGACCTGATCGGCGACGAGGACAGCGACTCCGGCTCCGGCGGGGGCGGCGCGTTCGACGACGCCGTCGGCGACGCCGGCGACCTGCTCGTCGGCTTCGCCGGCGTGCTGATCAGGGTGCTGGCGATCGCGCTGCCGCTCGGCCTGATCGCGCTGATCGCCTGGCTGGCCGGCAGCGGGCTACGCCGCCGCCGGCGCGAGTCCGCGCTGGCCTGAGCCGGCCCGAGCTGCGCGGCGTTCAGCGCGGCGGCCGGCCGCCAGGCGTCCCGACCGCCTGAGCGCCCAGACGGCACCCGGCGGCAAGCGCCTCGGCCGCGTCGGCTCCCGCGGCACGCGCCGCGAGCAGCCCCGCGGCGAAGGCGTCACCCGCGCCGGTGGCATCGACGACACCCCCTTGGCCGCCGTCGTTCGCGACGTCCAAAGAAGCCGCCGGCGCCCGCACGACCTCGCGCCCATCGGTCCATAGCGCTCCCTGCGGGCCGAGCGTGACCACCACCTCCGCAAAGCGCTCGGTCAGGCGGCGCGCCGCGGCCTCAGGCTCATCAGCCCCGGTCAGCGCCCGCGCCTCGGCGACATTTGGCATCAGCAGCCCCGCCCCGGCGGCAGCGTCGAGAAAGCCCGGCGAGAGCAGCGCGGCCGACGACGGGTCGACCGACACGGTCACGCCGCCGATCGCACGCCCGCGCGATCGCGGCCTCGGCGGCCGGCCGCGAGCCCTCACGCAGCAACGAGTAGCCACCGACGTGGAGGTGCCCGCCTGAGCCGAGCATTTCGTCCGGCAGGTCGCCGGCGGACAGGCCGTCGTTGGCGCCCGGATCCGGCACCATCGTGCGCTCGCCGTCGGGCCCGACGAGGACGATGCAGGTGCCGGTCGGGCGCTCGCTGTCGACCGTGAGCCGGAGCTCCACTCCCGCCGCCGCGAGGTCGGCGGCGGCGGTCGCGGCCGCGGTCGTCGTCGCCCACCCGCCCGACCAGCACAGGTCGCGCGCCGGCGTGAGCGAGCCAGGCCGCCGTGTTGGCGGCGGAGCCGCCGCCGTGGAAGGCAATCCGCGCCGGGGCGTCGCTCGCGTAAGCCAGCGGACCGTCGAGCCGGGCGACGACGTCCACCATGACGTCGCCGAGCACCACGATCCGGCTCACGCGTGGGCCGCCGCCGCCGCGATCTCGGCTGCCAGCCGGGCGTTGCGAACCACCAGGCGGACGTTCGCCTCCAGGCTGGCCCCCGCCGTCTCGCGATGGAAGTAGTCGAGCAGGAAGGGCGTCACGTCCTTGCCCGTCGCCTGTGCACGGCGCGCTGCCTCGAGGCCCTCGACCAGCACGCGGTCGTGCAGCTCGCGATCGAGCGCCTCGGCCGCCGGCAGCGGATTGGCCACGACCAGGCCGCGGCCCTCGGTCCCGAGCTCCTCCTGCGCCGCCAGGACGAGGGCGACCTCCGCGGCCGAGTCGACCCGCCACGGCACGGGGTGGCCGGAGTCGACGAGATAGAAGCCGGGGAAGCTGTCTGTCCCGAAGCCAAGCACCCCCACGCCGAGCGTCTCGAGTCGCTCGAGCGTGGCGACCGACATCGAGGATCGACTTCACCCCGGAGCACACGACCGCGATCCTGGTGTGGGCGAGCGTCTCGAGGTCGGCGGACTCGTCCCAGGTCTCGCGCGCCCCGCGGTGCACGCCGCCAAGCCCGCCGGTGGCGAACAGGCGAATGCCGGCCCTGGCCGCCAGGTGTGCCGTGGCCGCAACGGTGGTCGCGCCGTGGCCCCCGCGTGCCGCGACCGGCGCGAGGTCGCGCACCCCGCACTTGGCCACCGTCTCGCCCGCGGCGATCGCCTCGAGGCCCGCCTCGTCGAGCCCGATGCAGGCCCGGCCGCTCACGACCGCGACGGTGGCCGGAACCGCGCCGCCGGCCCTGACGGCAGCCTCCACCTCGCGCGCCACGTCCAGGTTGCGCGGACGCGGAAGGCCGTGGCTGATCAGGGTGCTCTCGAGCGCCACGACCGGCCGGCCGCCGGCGATGGCCTCAGCGACCTCGGGCGCGATCTGCATCGGCCGGTGAGCCTACCGCTGGTCAGAGATTCGCGGGGAAGGCCACGAAGGTGCTCCACACAGGCCGCGGTATTCCGCTCGTCAGCCGATCCTCGCGCAAGCCTGAGTTGGCGACCGGATTCGCGTAGAGCAGGTAGTTCGTCCACATCTGGACTCCCGGGGCCGCGCTCATTCGGTCCCAGTTCAGGCGCACGAGCTCGGCCTGCAGCGCGAGCGTGGTGGCCTGCGATTGGCCGAGCCGGGCGCCCCCCTCGGTGAGCCAGAGCTTCGGATCGCCCGTGCCGCCGCGCCCGCGCCACTTTCCGAGGAGGTAGCCGCGCACCTGCTCGGCCCGGGTCGGCGAGGCGATGTTGCGCTCGACGTCCGAGTAGTTGTGATGCGACCAGATGAAGTTGTCGGACCAGCCCGACGTGGGCAGGCGGCTGAGCGACTCCGGCACGGCGGTCTGGAAGTTGGTCATCAGGCGGCTGTCGGCGCCGAAGCGATCGGCCATCCCCGGGCCGGCGAGCAGGATCGGGTTGCCGCGCGCGGCGGAAACCGCGCGGGCGGTGTTCAGCATCTCGGCGACGTAGGAGGAGATCAACACCGGCCCTTGCGCGTATGGGTCGCCCGTCGTGCTCGGCCCCTGCTGGGGCCACAGCTGGTGGTTGGGCTCGTTCATGATCTCGAGCGCGAGATTGCGGCCGTGACTGGCGTAGCGAGCGATCAGCCAGTCCAGCCAGCGGCCGTAGTAGCCGGTCCGGCCGAGCTGGCCGACCGGCACGCGGTACTCCATCGGCTTGAGCCGGTCGAGGGTCGTCGAGGCCGAGCCGCGGTCCGGGCGCGCCCAGTCGGCGGGCTTGCCGGCCGTGCCGTTGGCCCAGCGCGGGAAGTGCCAGTTGGCGAGGATCACGTTGAGGCCCGCTGCGCGCGCGGCAGCTATTTGAGCGTCGATCGCCTGGATGTAGCGAAAGCCGCAGCCAGATCCGCAGGGTGGAAGATCGTTCGCAGGCGAGCCGAGCGCAGACCAGCCGAGTTGCGACGGCGGGAACAACTGGGCCTTGTCCCAGCGGATCCAGATCCGCACCCAGCGGGCGCCGGTCTGCCCAATCGTGGCGAGGTTGCCGTGGGCCGTCAGGTCCTCGTAGTCGCCCCCGTGGTTGATCGACGACATCGAGATCGCCTTGCGCAGGCCGGGCTCGCCCGAGGCGGGCAGGCAGAAGGCGCCGGCGACGAGCAGGGCGCACGCCATGACGAGGGCAAAGCGCGCCGGGCGGGCGCGGCTGGTTCGGCCGTCCATGCTTGTGACGATAGCTACGAGGGCCGGCGTGGGTGCCACGATCGCCTTCCCGGCCTCGCCCGCCGCGGTTGCGACACGGGCACGAGCGTCATTCGACGGCAGGGAGAGTGGACTCGCAAACGCGCCCGAAGCCCGCTCCATTGTCGACTTTGCGGTTCCCGGGACCGCTAACTCGACAACGAGCGCAGAATCCGGCCGTCCGGCCACACGGAAGCGCCGCGGCGACCCGTCCCACCCGTCATAGCCCGCCGCCGGCCCGAGCCCAAGCAATCCGGGCGAGCGCAGCCGTCAAGCGTCCGTCTCTACTCGCACGGAGAAGCCCTCGCCGCGGGCTGCGTCCAGGATCTGCTTGCTCGACTCGGGACCCGTTGTCTGCAGCACGAGCTTGATGGCCGTCTCGCGCACGTGCAGGTCGATGCCGTCGCGCAGGTGCTCGACGTCGACCACGTTGCCGCTGTGCTCGGCCACGATCCGAAGCAGGGCGGCCAGCGAACCCGGGCGGTCGGGGACCACGGTGGAGAGCACAACGCGGCGGCCCGCTGCGGTCTCGCCCAGGCGGATCGCCTCCGAGAGCAGCGAGGCGTCGACGTTCCCGCCGGACAGCACGGCGCAGACGTCGCCTTCGAGCGGTGCCTTCACGCAGCCGTGCATCAGCGCCGCGACCGCCACCGCTCCCGCGCCCTCGGCCACGAGCTTGGACCGCTCGAGCAGCAGCACCATGGCCTCGGCCACCTGATCGTCCGACACCGTGACGACCTCGTCGACATAGCGCTCCACGAGCGGCAGCGTGAAGTCACCCGGGCGCTTGACGGCGATGCCGTCGCAGATCGTGTTCGCCGAGCGCGCGCCCACCGGGCGACGGGCCGCGAGCGAGTCGATGTAGGGGGCGCAGGCCTCGGCCTGCACCCCGACCACGCGCACGTCGGGCAGGCGCCCTGCCACGGCCAATCCGATTCCGGCGGCCAGGCCACCGCCACCGAGCGGGATCACCACCAGCCTGACGCCGGGCGCCTGCTCGGCGATCTCGAGGCCGGCTGTACCCTGCCCCGCCACGATGTGCGGCTGGTCGAAGGCGTGCACCATGGTCATGCCCTCCGCCTCGGCGAGCCGCTTGGCCTCGGTGCCGGCCTCGTCGAAGCCGCCCTCGACGAAGCGCACCTCGCCGCCGTACTGGCGCACCGCGGCGACCTTCGCCAGCGGCGCCCCGGCGGGCATCACGAGCACGGCGCGCGCGCCCGCCTCGCGCGCCGCGCACGACACCGCCTGCGCGTGGTTTCCGGCGCTGCCGGCCACAACGCCGCACTCCAGGGCCTCCTCGGAGAGCTGGGCGATCGTGTTGGTGGCGCCGCGCGCCTTGAAGGACCCGGTGAGCTGGAGGTTCTCCGCCTTGAGCCACACGCGCGCCCCCACACGCCGTCCCAGCTCGCCCGCCGGAAGCATCGGCGTGCGGCGCACCTGGCCCGCGATTCGCTCCGCCGCGGCCTCGACATCTTGCAAGCTGACGGCTTCCGGAGCGACTGCCATGACAGCATTATCCGCCCATGGCTGCTCAGGGGCGCAATGCCGAGGAGAGGAGCACCGTTCGGCTGCTCGCGGCCACGGAGGTGTTCTCCGATCTCGAGCCGCGCGAGCTCGAGGCGGTGGCCCAGGTGGCCGTCCCGCGCAGTTGGGACCGCGGTCAGGTCATCTTCCGCGAGGGCGACTGCGGAGACACCTGCTACCTGCTGCGCAGCGGCGCCGTGGTGCTGACCCGAGAGCACCAGGACGGGCGCATGGTCGCCCTCGCGGAGCTCCGCACGGGCGCGCTGTTCGGGGAGCTCGCCATGTTCCGCGGCGAGACGCGCTCCGCCACCGCCGAGGCCGTCGAGGCGGCTACCGCCGTAGCGCTGCTGGCGGGCGACGTGCAGCGCCTCATCCGCACCAAACCCGACCTGGCGCTCAAGCTGCTCGGCTCGCTGGCCGAGCGGGTCAGCCGCGCGAACGAGCGCCTGCTCCAGCAGTCATTCCAGACCGTCGCCGGACGAGTGGCCAGCGCGATCCTCGCTCAGACCGTGGCCCGGCAGGCCGAGGGCGCGCCCGAGGCGGACGTCCTGATTCGCGCCACCCAGGCGGAGATCGCAAACCTGGCCGGCACCTCACGCGAGAGCGCAAGCCGCTTCCTGGCCACGCTCGAGCGCGCCGGAGTGGTCACCCTCGGAAGAGGCAAGGTGACCGTGCATGACCCGGGACGACTCCGAAACTACATCCACTGACCGTCGCCTCCGGATGGTGGAGCGCCAGCTGCGCCGCCGCGGGATCACCGACGAGCGAGTGCTGTCCGCGATGTCCGAGGTCCCGCGCGAGCGCTTCGTGCCCAAGGAGCTGCGCCGCCGGGCCTACCGCGACGGCGCGCTGCGTATCGGCGAGGGGCAGACGATCTCGCAGCCCTGGATCGTCGCCTGCATGGCACAGCTGCTCGAGCTCGAGGGCGAGGAGACCGTGCTCGAGGTGGGCACCGGCTCGGGCTATGGAGCGGCCGTGCTGTCGCGCCTGTGTGCCCGCGTGATCACCGTCGAGCGCTTCACCAGCCTCGCCGGCAAAGCGGCCGAGGTGCTCGGCGAGCTGGGCTACACCAATGTCGAGGTGCGCGTCGGCGACGGCTCGCTGGGCGTTCCCGAGCGCGCGCCGTTTGACGGGATCTCCGTGACCGCCACGGCAAAGAACCGGCCGCCCGAGCCGCTCTTCGAACAGCTGGCGCCCGGAGCGGCCCTGGTCTGCCCGGTCGAGCGCGGGCGCCGCGAGCAGCTGGTGCGCTTTCGCGACGGCGAGCAGGAGGCCGTGGCGGCGGTGCGCTTCGTGCCGCTCGTGAGCGGCACGTGATCCGCGAGTTCTCGGCCGGCGGCGTGGTCATACGCCGCATGCGGGGCCGCGCGTTCGTGGCGGTCGTGCGGGTCCGCGAGCAGATCCTGGCGCTCCCGAAGGGACACCCCGACCCGGGCGAGTCGTCGGCCGAGGCCGCACGACGCGAAGTGCGCGAGGAGGCCGGGCTGGAGGCCGAGCTCGTCGAAAAGCTCGGCGACATCCGCTACTGGTATGCCCGCGACGGCGAGCGCGTGATGAAGATCGTCTCGTTCTTTTTGTTTCGCTATCGCTCGGGGAGCGTCGAGGACCACGATCACGAGGTCGAGGAGGCTCTCTGGATCCCCCTGGAGGAGGCGCCGGAGCGGCTGGCATACAAGGGCGAGCGGGAGATCGCCGGCACAGCTCTTTCGCGCCTGGCGCAGGGCCGCTAGGCTGCCCCGGTCGTGTTCGTCCTCAACTTCTACTCGCCGATCTTCATCGATCAGCTCAAGCGCGGTCGCAAGACCGCCACGATCCGGCTCGGCGACAAGAGCAAGAAGTACCGCAAAGGCGAGCTCGTGCTGATCACAGTGGGCTTTCAGCACTCGCCCCGGGAGCGGATCTTCGAGGCTGTGATCGACTCCGTCGAGGTCAAGCAGGCCCGCGACCTCTCGCCGCGAGACATCGAGCACGACAATCCCGAGTTCCGCCGGCTCGACGAGATGGTCCACTTCCTGGAGCAAATCTACGGTCGCAAGGTCGAGCTCGAGGACGCCGTCACAGTGGTGCGCTTCTCCCAGATCTCCGACAGGCCGTCCGAGATCCGCGAGCGCATGCGCCCCGACGCCCCCCAGCAGAACTAAGCCGAGCCGCGCAGCCCGGCTGGCACTCCGGGTGCTAGAGTGCCGTTGTTGGCACTCTTAAGGCTAGAGTGCCAAGGACACGCACTTCAATTTGGAGGTACGCATGAATCTCAAGCCTCTTGGGGATCGCCTGATCGTTCAGGCGATCGAAGAGGAGGAGACCACCGCTAGCGGAATCGTCCTTCCCGACACGGCCAAGGAGAAGCCGCAGCGCGGCAAGGTCCTTGCGGTCGGAGATGGGAAGTGGGACGAGGATGGCGACAAGCGCATCCCGCTCGACGTCGCCGAAGGCGACGAGGTCCTGTACTCGAAGTACGGCGGCACCGAGGTCCAGGTCGAGGGTGAAGACCTTCTCGTCCTGCGGGAGTCGGACGTGCTCGCCAAAGTCGCAGCCTAGGAGAACGAATGGCTCACAAGGAGCTCAAGTACGACGCGGAGGCGCGCCGCGCGCTCGAAGACGGCGTTGACGCCGTCGCGAACGCAGTCAAGGTCACCCTCGGTCCCAAGGGCCGCTATGTAGTGATCGACAAGAAGTTCGGTGCACCGACGATTACCAATGACGGCGTCTCCATCGCTCGAGAGATCGAGATCGAGGACCCGTTTGCAAACCAGGGCGCCCAGCTCGTACGCGAGGTGGCCACCGCCACCAACGACATCGCGGGCGACGGCACCACAACCGCCACCGTGCTGGCCCAGCGCATCGTGCGCCAGGGCCTGAAGAACGTGGCTGCAGGCGCCAACCCGCTCGGTCTCAAGCGCGGCATCGAGAAGGCCGTCGACCAGGTTGTCGACCGGATCAAGGAAGTATCGACCGAGATCTCCGGCAAGGATCAGATCGCCCGCGTGGCGGCCATCTCCGCCGCCGACGACGAGATCGGCGACGTGATCGCCGATGCGATCGACAAGGTCGGCAAGGACGGCGTGGTCAACGTCGAGGAGGGCCAGACCTTCGGCATGGACCTCGAGTTCACCGAGGGCATGCAGTTCGACAAGGGCTACATCTCGCCCTACATGGTCACCGACCAGGAGCGCATGGAGGCCACCCTCGAGGATCCCTACATCCTCATCGCCAACCAGAAGATCGGCTCGGTGCGCGACGTCCTGCCGGTGCTCGAGCAGGTGATCCAGTCGGGCAAGCCGATCCTGGTCATCGCCGAGGACGTGGAGGGCGAGTCGCTCGCCACATTCGTGGTGAACAAGCTCCGTGGCACGTTCACGGGCGTCGCGGTGAAGGCCCCGGGCTTCGGCGACCGCCGCAAGCGCATGCTCGAGGACATCGCGATCCTCACCGGCGGCGAGGTGATCACCGAGGAGATGGGTCTCAAGCTGGAGAACACCCAGCTCTCACAGCTCGGCCGCGCCCGACGCGTGGTGGTCGCGAAGGACACGACCACGATCGTGGACGGCGCAGGCGACAGCGACGCCATCAAGGGTCGCATCAACCAGATCAAGGCCGAGATCGAGAACACCGACTCGGACTTCGACCGCGAGAAGCTGCAGGAGCGGCTGGCCAAGCTGGCCGGCGGCGTCGCGGTGGTCAAGGTTGGCGCTGCCACCGAGACCGAGATGAAGGAGAAGAAGCACCGCGTCGAGGACGCGCTGCAGGCCACCCGGGCCGCTCTCGAAGAGGGCATCGTTCCGGGCGGCGGTGTCGCGCTCCTGCGCGCGCAGGATGCGATCATGCTCGACTCATTCGAGGGTGACGAGCGCACAGGTGCGCAGATCATCTTCCGCGCGCTGGAGGAGCCGCTTCGCCAGATCGCCGACAACGCGGGGTTCGAGGGCTCTGTCGTGGTCAACGACGTCCGCAACGCCAAGGGCAAGAACGACGGCCTGAACGCGGAGACCGGCGAGATCGTCGATCTCGTCAAGGACGGAGTGATCGACCCGGCGATGGTGACGCGCTCCGCGTTGCAGAACGCCGCGTCGATCGGCAAGAACATCCTCACCACCGAGGCGATCATCGCCGAGATGCCCGAGAAGGAAGCCGCCGGCATGCCAGGCGGCGGCATGGGTGGTATGGACGGAATGATGTAAGGAAGCCGGCCGACCGGCCAGGCATCAGCGGGGGTCCGGGGGCGTGAGCCCCCGGGTGCCCGTCGGGGCCCGCTTCGGCGGGCCCCTCGCATTTGTGGTCGAAGGGGACCTAGCCGACAACGCTCCCGCGCTTTTCGCTGTCAGAGCGACAAAAGCTCGGGAGCGTGAGCGCGGTCCCGGCTCTGGCCTTGGTTGACGAACCTCTTGCGAGCAGCGAGAATCGCAGTCCAACGTCGATAGAGGACGGTGGTCGGTTGCGGGGAGTGCTGGGCAACCTCGAGTTGGGCGTCAAGACATTGGCCATCGTCGTGGTTTTGGTGGCGATTCGCGCGCTGCTATGGGCCATCGGTGTCGAGGGCATGTCGCGACCGCTCTCTCGGCCGGCATCATCACAGGCGCGGTTTTTGTCATGGGCCTCGTGGTCGCCGGGACGTTGGGCGACTACCGGGACGCCGAGCGCGCCCCCACGGACCTCGCCGCCGGGCTTTACTCGATCCTCCGGGAGAGCGAGTCGATGCACGCCGTGTGGGGCACGCCCGATCTCGCGGCGCTGCGGGGGCGACTTGTCGCGGTGGTCACGACGTTGCGGGCCGACATCGACACCGGCAACTCGCGCACCTGCCAAGCGGCGATCGAGGACCTCTCCGAGACGTTCCTGGAGCTCGATGAATCGGACGTCCCGGCGAACTACATCGTCCGCTTGCGCGCGGAGCAGGCCGGGCTGCGAAAGTCGCTGTTGCGCGTCTACCACCTGCAACGCGAGGAGTTCCTGCCCTCGGCGTACGCGATGATCGTTGCGTTCGTGTCGCTCATCATCGTGCTGTTGCTGCTCACCAACTTCGATGGGCTCGCCGAGTCGCTGGTCACGGTCGGCTTCCTCTCGTTCTTCTTCCTCGCGCTGCTGAGGCTGCTGAACAGCATCAGCACGCCTTTCAAGATCGGAGGGAGCGGACGGACGACGACGTGAGCCTGTTCCTGCTCAACGAGTTCGTCGTGCAGCTTCAGGCCTCCGAGGCGGGGGAGACCGTCGTCGACGACATCGATGCTCAGGCAGAAGAGGTCGAGGAGCAGCTGGTCGAGGTGGAGGAGCAGATCACAGACCCCACGAAGGCCGCGGAGCATGCGGCCGCTCGCCTCACTCCCGACCAGTGACGGCGTCAGACCTCGCGCCCAAAATCAGAGCCAGGGCCGGGCGGTCAGGATGGGCATGGACCCTCAACGAAAGGATTGCGAATGATCGGAGCGGTGATAGTCGCGTTCATCGCCGGCGCTGTTGCGCGTCTGATTACTCCGGATATGTGGAGCGGGATGAGCGGCCCGAAGTCGTGGGGGCTCTCCATCCTCCTCGGCTTTGCCGGCGCTGCGCTCGGGTTCCTGATCTTCACGGTCGGGCTCGGAATCGGCGATGACGACATTTTCGACTTTGGTGGGATCATCGGGGCGATCATCGGAGTCTTGATCCTGTTGCCGATCGTCGGCTGGATGGCACGGAGGACCGGCGCCCAGCCGACCTGACCCCGGCGTGGGTCGCGTGGTCGTTGCTCTCGGGAGCTCAGCCAGTCCCGAGCACCGTCGCCATCGCCAGCGGCCTCACGCCGAGCGACTCGGCCCCGGATGTGCCGGCGCCGGTTGTCATCGGCTCCTCCATCAGCTCGGCCTCCTCCCAGGTGGCGAAGACCTTCGGGCCGGCGACCAGGCGAAGCAGCCGCAGCCCGGCACGCACCAGCGGCAGCGGAACGTGCAGAAGCGGTCGGCGGCGGCCCCTGGGCGCCAGCGCCGCGCGCACGATCTCGTCGTAGGAGAGCGTCTGCGGGCCGGCAAGCTCGAACGAGCGCCGGCGCGGGCCCGAGGCCATCAGGGCGGCTACCACACAGTCGGCGACGTCCTCGGCCCAGATCGGCTGGTAGAGCGCGCGACCGGAGCCCGAGACGGGGATCGCCGGGAGGTAGGAGAAGCGCTCGAGCAGGGTGAGCCATGGGTCCCCGGGCGTGTAGACGATCGAGGGACGAAAGATCGTCGTCTCCAGCGTCGACGACTCGACCGCGCGCTGGGCCAGTGCCTTCGCCCGCATGAACCGCGTACGGGAGTGGTGCACCGCCCCCATGGCCGAGAAGAAAACAAACCGGCGCGCACCGGCGCGCTCGGCCGCGCGAACCAGCCGCAGAGTCGCTACCGCGTTCAGCTCCTCGATCGACGCGTGCGGCTCGTCGCGAATCGCGGCGGCAAGGTGGATCACCGTGTCCACGCCGCGCAGGGCGTTGCGAAACGAGGGCGGGTCCGCGAGATCGCCCATCGCGATCTGCACGCGCACGCGCTGGTCCCCGAGTCCGCGCGGGTCGCGCACCAGGCAGCGCACCGGCTCGCCGGTCGCGGTGAGCCGCCGCAGCAGCGCCGAGCCAACCGTGCCGGTGGCGCCGGTGAGCAGGATCACCGGGCCGTCCTGCCCACCACGACCACCCGCCACGGCGAGCGCTCGTTTCGGTGTGACCTGACGGACTCGAAGCCGGCGTCGTCCAGCCAGGACCGCAGCTCCGACGGCTTGAAGTTGTGCGAGTGACTCCAGGCGTAGAACAGCAGGCTCGAGATCGCGCCGTGCTCGGAGACCGGCTCGCCCGGCTCGGGGCGCGCAGAGTCGCCGAGCACAAGGAAGCCGCCGGGGCGCAGGGCGGCGTGCGCCATCCGGCAGAGCTCGCGATCGCGCTCCTCGGGCAGGTGGTGGACCAGGTTGAAGATCGAGACGACGTCGAGCCCCTCGCCGAGGCCCAGCTCGAACACATCGCCCTCGCGAAACGACACGCGCTCGGCGTAGCCCTGCTCCGCCACGATCTTGCGCCCCACCGCGGCGCTCGGCGGCAGGTCGAGCACCGTGGCCTCCAGGCCGGGATGGCGGCGGCACATCGCCATCGAGAAGCCGCCGTGGCCGCCCGCCACGTCCACGAGGCGGCGCGGCTCCTCCACCGGCACCAGCGCGGCGTTCGCGTCATGTTCGGCGCGCGAGATCTCGAACAGGCCGCGGATGTACGCCTCCCAGCGCTCGGTCTCGCCGCGACGCTCCTCGTGCATCGCGTACGCGCTGCCATCGCGAACCGCGTCGGGAAGCAGCTCGAGCACCTGCCAGTGCAGGTCTCCCTGGGCGCCGACGAAGGTTGCGATCGACTCGGGCGACGAGCTGACCAGCAGCCGCTCGGTCACGGCGCTGTTGCGCAGCGCGCCGCCCTCGGCGGCCTCGACGTAGCCCAACGTGAGCAGCGTGGTGAGCAGTGTCTCCGCGCCCAGCGGATCCAGCGAGAGGCGCTCGGCGAGCTCCGCGGCACTCGCGGGCCGCTCGTTCAGGGAGTCGAAGACGCCGAGCAGCGTGGCGGTGCTGAGCGCCCGGGCGCCCACGAGGCAGGTAAAGGAGTCGTGGAAGGGGTCGGGCTCGCTCACGACTCGCAGACTACGACGCGAGTTCGGCCGGCACGGGCTCGCGCCCGGCGACCTCGACGCGGTTGCGCCCGGCGCGCTTGGCGGACAGCAGAGCGCCGTCCGCCTCGCGAAAGAGATCGTCGTAGGAGACGGCGTGACCGGCCGCGGCGGCCACGCCGGCGGACATCGTCAGATCGAGGCCCCCGGGCGCGCGTTCTCGACGGCGACGCGCAGGCGTTCGCCGATCGCGATGCCCTCCGCGAGCTGCACGTCGGGGAGCACCACGAGCAGCTCCTCCCCGCCGATCCGGTAGACGAGCTCGAACGAGCGCAGCGTCTTGCGGATCGCGTACGCGGCCTCTTTCAGGACGGCATCACCGCGCTCGTGGCCGTAGGTGTCGTTGACCTGCTTGAAGCGGTCGAGGTCGCAGAGCACGAGGCAGACCGATGCGCCGGTGACCCGCGCCTGCTGCTCGAGCTCCGGCGCTCGCGACTTGATCGCCGCGCGGTTGAGCAGGCCCGTCAGCGGATCGATCACCGCGCGCTGGCGGTGCTCGAGCTCGCCACGCATCAGCGCCGTGGTCACAGCGACGACGTTGGCGAGCATCACGAGTGCCGCGATCATCGTTACAGGATCGTCGGCCGCCGCGGCCTCGTCCACGCCCAAGCCCACCGCCAGGATCGTCAGCGCGGCCACGGCGCACAGCGCCATCGTCACCGTCCAGCGAAAGCGAAGCGCCGCCATGCCGGGCGGGATGGCAAGCCAGACGAGCACGGGGCTGTCCGGGCCGCCGGTGCCCGCCGCGGCGCCGGCGATCAACGCCATCATCACGAGCAGCGTGCCCAGCGCGATCAGCTCGGGGCTGTCCGAGCGATCCAGAAAGCGATCGAGCGTGAGCAGCAGGACGCCGGCGGGCACGAACAGCGCAAGCGTCCACCAGCCGGTCCACGGGGCGGCCGCCAGCGTGCCAAGGCCGATCGCGCCGGCGGCAACCGCCCGCGCCGTGCGCACGCGCGGGCCGGCCTCGACCACGCGCACCCGGTGCGCGGGGGTGGGGCACAGCCAGGTGCGAAGGCGCTCGACCATCAGAACCAGTGCCGCTGCTCCTGCCAGGGATCGGCGTCGTTGTGGTAGCCGTTGAGCTCCCAGAAGCCCATGCGGTCGCCGCTCATCACCTCGAGCCGGCGCAGGAACTTTGCCGACTTCCAGAAGTAGCGCCGCGGCACGAGCAGGCGCAGTGGAGCTCCGTGATCGGGTTCGAGCGGCTTTCCGTCGTAGGTGTGGGCCACAAGGACCTCATCGGCCAATGCGGCCTCGACCGGAAGGTTGGTCGTGTACCCGCCGTCGCAGTGGGCCATCAGATGGGTTCCGGAGGGCTTGACGCCGGCGCGCTCGAGCAGGTCCCGCACGCGCACGCCTCGCCAGGTGGTGTCCAGCTTCGACCAGCGGGTGACGCAGTGGATGTCCACCGTGACCTCGCTCTGCGGCAGGGCATGAAGCTCCTCCCAGCTCAGGGCGAGCGGGCTCTCGACCTCGCCGTCCAGGCGCAGGTCCCAGTCGGCGAGATCGAACTTGGGATTTCGCCCCACGCTCAACACCGGGAACTTCTCGGTCACGTACTGCCCCGGCGGCACACGGGCGGGATCGATGCCGAGCTTTTCGGCCTGCTTTCGCCCGCGGGCGCCGATCAACTTGGAGGTGATCGCCATGTGCCCAACGATAGGATGCCGCGCTCCATGGCCTACGTGATCGCCGAGCCCTGCATCGACACCAAGGACAATTCCTGTGTCGAGGTATGCCCCGTTGACTGCATACATCCGACGCCTGATGAGCCCGACTACGACAGCGTCACGCAGCTCTACATCGACCCCGAGGAATGCATCGACTGCGACGCCTGCGTCGAGGCCTGCCCCGTCGACGCCTGCTTTGCCGAGGACCAGCTACCCGACGAGTGGCAGAACTACATCCAGACCAACGCCGACTACTACAAACAGGCCCGCTAGCTTAGGGCGCCATCGGTAGCGCGGTGCCCGTCACCTGCGGGACGGGCGGTCCGCTCGGCGCCTGGAAGACCGCGAGCTCCTGCGGCGTGGCGGCGATAATGCCGCGCGCGATGTGGAAGAGCGCCTGGGCGGCGGGGGCGTCGGGATCCTCGAGCACGAGCGGCATTCCCTCGTCGGCGCAGACCCGCAGCTCCTCCTGGAGCGGGATCTTGCCGAGCAGGGGCACGTCGAGATCGTCGGCCAGCACCTGGCCCCCGCCCTCGCCGAAGATCGTGAAGCGATCGCCGTTCGGGGTGACGAAGCCGGACATGTTCTCGACCACGCCGGCGATCTCGAGGTCGAAGCGCAGGGCCGTGTCGGCGGCGCGCTTGGCCACGTGCTGGGCGGCCGGCTGGGGCGTGGTCACGATCACAAAGCGCGCCTGAGGCAGCAGCTGGGCGAGCGTCATGGAGACGTCCCCGGTGCCCGGAGGCAGGTCTATCAGCAGGTAGTCGAGTTCGCCCCAGTCCACGTCCTCCAGGAACTGGCGGATCGCCTTGTGCAGCATGGGCCCACGCCACGTGATCGCCTGGTCCTGCTCGTTGAGGAAGAACTCGATCGAGATGACCTTGACGCCGGCGTGGGCATCGAGCGGCAGGATCTTGCGCTCGGCAGAGACCATCGGGCGCCCGTGCACGCCGAGCATGCGCGGGATCGAGTAGCCCCAGACGTCGGCGTCGAGCGCGGCCGCGGTCTTGCCCTCCATCTGCAATGCGGCGGCGAGGTTGGCCGTGACGGTGGACTTGCCGACACCGCCCTTGCCCGAGCCGATGCAGATCACGTTCTTGACGGCGGCGAGCGCCCCCTCGGGGAGGCCGTCCTGACCCCTGCCGAGGCGCTGCGAGAGCGACTGCTTCTCGTCGGGGGACAGCACGTCGAAGCTCACGTTGACGAGGCCCACGGAGCCGAGCGCGGTGATGCTCTCCTTCACGGCCTTCTCGAAGTGGGAGCGAATCGGGCAGCCCGGCGTGGTCAGCGAGACGACCACGTCCACCCTCCCCTCCTCGGGCATCTCGATCGACCGGACCATCCCCAGGGACACGATGTCCTTGCGAAGCTCGGGGTCGATGACCTTGCGGAGGGCGTCTTGAATCTGCTCGTACGTCGGCATCGAATTCATTGTCGCAGAGCGCCAACGCCGCCCCCGAGCAAACGGGGACGGCGCCGGCTGAGGGAGGAGAGATACTGCACTGGCGGCGGGATATGTATGCCGCCAGCTCTACCCCGGTCCGGTCTCTCCGCAGCGCCGTAGCGGCGCCCCGACCGGGGGGAAGCGTTCCTCGATGCCTGGTTAGGCGATCGACGCGACCCGGTTGACGATGCCCTCGGCCTGGCCCTGGACCTCGCGGCGGGCGGTCTGCACCTGCTTCTCGAAGTCACGGCGGTTCTGCTTGGCCGTGCGCACGGCCTTGGTGCGGCGCTGGCGCAGCACGCGCTCGAGGCGGGTGCGGGTGCGCTTGACCTCGCGCAGTGTGCGGTTGCGGGCGGTCGTGCCGCGGCGCTCGTACTTGCGCAGGTTGGTCGAGACGCTCTTGCCGAGCTTGTTGAGCTCGCGCTCGGCGCTCTCGCGACCCTCGGTGTAGGGGGTCACGACCTCGACCACGGCGTCACGAGCCACGAGGGCGGCGCCGACCGGGATCAGGACGGCACGCTCGGCCTGGGCCTGAACGGCCTGAAGGGTGTTCAGCTCGGCCTGCGCACGAGTCTCGGCTGCCTTGCGGGCCGACTGGCTGCGCTTCGCGGCGTTGCGACGACGCGTGGCGGCGGCCTTCTGTGCCGTGGCCTTGCGTTGAGTCTCGGTCTGGGGAGCCATTGGTGAATCTCCTAAGCTTGTTAGTTGTAACCTCGGTAGAACTATACCACCGAACACCTGTACGTAAACCCCCGGGCCCGAGCGGTTACACGCAAGGGGTCTGACCCCTCGGTTCGTCTCAGGCGGCGGCTGGGAGCGGACCCGGGCGCTGGAGCCAGCTCTCTGGCGCTTCGAGCTCCTCCGGCGTGGGCAGCGCACCGGGGGACTCCCACACCCGGTTCAGCGCCTCCATGCCCGCCGCGGCCACCACGGCGTCGCAGAAGCGCTTGCCCTCCTCGTACTGGCGCAGCTTCAGCTCGAAGCCCAGCAGGCGCTCCACCATGCGCGCGGGTGCGGAGCGGCTGCGGCGGCGCTTGTCCATGGCCTCGCGCAGCCCGGCGTGGCCGGGGATCGTCTC
Source organism: uncultured Thermoleophilaceae bacterium (assembly GCA_963762265.1). GTDB lineage: Bacteria > Actinomycetota > Thermoleophilia > Solirubrobacterales > Thermoleophilaceae > JACVRW01. The sequence goes on from CAVXKC010000004.1 coordinate 307,888, forward strand.
CGGGGCGATCGCGTCCATGACGTGCTCCGAGTAGCCCTCCACGACCGCCATCACCACCTGCATGCGCGCCATGAGGGCTCGCTGCTCGCGCGTCTGGACGAGCGTGGCCAGGCCGCCCTCGCGGAAGGCGTCGACCAGGTGCGACGGGTTTGGCAGCGACGGCAGACCGCCGGCCGCGCCGCGCTCGATGCGCACCTCCACGCTCGACAGGTACTCGCGCACCAGCCCACTCAGATGGCCGCGCAGCCAGGGCACGCCCTGGAACTGGAAGACGTGCGTCAACTCGTGTGCGCAGATCCAGCGGTGGAAGGCGTCCGGGTCGACGTCGAGCTCGCGCACCGCCTTGCGCAGGTTGGGCCCGACGAACAGCAGGCGCGGCGGAGCGTCGCCTCCCAAGAGCGACACCTCGTACTGGCCGATCACCCGCTGTGAGAGGTAGCCGACCACGAGGCCCACCTCGGCGGCGAGCGTGGCGGTCGCGCCGGCTTTGAGCGCACCCGCGAGCGGCCCGGCGAAGTCGAGCCGGCTCTCCAGGCGCTCTGCCACCGGATCGAGCATGGTGGCGAGCGAGTCCAGGTTCACGGCGGACCACTCCTCGCGGGTCACGAGCTCCGGAGCGGGCAGCGGCGAGCTCGGCAGGAGCCGCGTGTAGGCGGCCACGTGCGGCTGCATCGTCGGCGCAGAGCGCGGTCACGTCGGCATCCGGGCCCTCGCGGTCGCCCGAGCCTGCCGCGAGACGCGCCACCTGCCGGGCGAGCGACCAGTCGACCATTCTCAGGGGGAGGCTAGCCGGACCACGTGCTCGGACCCGGGCAAGCGCAGCTCGCCGTCGCGCTCGGCCTCGATCGTCACCTCGATCGGATGCGCGGGCGCCGGCCGGTCGGTGAACAGCCAGTGGCGGCCGACGGGCACGAGGATGAACAGGCCGCGGTCGTCGCCGACCGCGCTGAAGCTCTCGCGGTCCCCGCTGAAGTGGGCCAGGCCGAGCTCGGACTCGAGGAACTCAACCGCCGCCCCCACGTCGCTCACGGGCAGGCCGACCTCGCTCAGCTCCAGAAACAGCTCCTGGCCCGGCGCTCGCTCGCGCGCGATCAGCTCGATGAGGTTGCCCGGCCGGGTCGTAGAAGTAGGCCGCCCGCGCGCGCCAGTGCGGGAAGGGGACATCGTCCTTCAGCAGCTCGGCGCGCTCGCGCGCGAACGCCACGGCTTCCTCGAAGCGATCCGGGGGCACGTTGAGTGCGACGTGGGAGCAGACGGCCGGCCCGGCCTCGAAGCGCAGCCGGGTCGCGCTCGGAAAGTCGGCGTGAAAGCCGGCCAGCGCCTCCGGATCGGCCGTCGGCAGCACGACCTCCCTGATCCTCACAGCGAGGGCAGCTCCTGCCGCAGCTCGACCACCGGCGCGAACAGGTCGCCGCGCTCCTCGACGCGCTCGCAGCACGTCGGCGGCCTCGAACACCAGCGCCGCCGGATCCTCGAGCTCCTCCCACCGAAGCGGCGCCGACACCGTCGGGCGCTCGCGCGCCCGCAGCGAGTAGACGCACACGGTCGTCTTGTGCTCGTCGTTCTGGCTCCAGTCGATCAACACCTTGCCGCGCCGCAGCTCCTTCTTCTGCTGGGACACGATCAGCTTCGGATGCGCGGCCTCCAGGTGGCGCGCAAGCGCCTGCGAGAGCAGCTTGGTGCCGTGGTCGTAGTCGACGTCGTCGATGTTGAGCGGCACGTACACCTGGATGCCCTTCGAGCCCGAGGTCTTCGGCGAAGCTCTGCAGGCCGAGCTGCTCGAGCGCGTCGCGCAGTATGTATGGCCACCTCGCAGCACTCGGCAAGCGCCGGCCGGCGGGCCCGGGATCGAGGTCGAAGGCCATGACCGTCGGGCGGTTGATGTCGTCGCACGAGCGACAGCGACGGGTGCAGCTCGAGGTCGGCGAGGTTGGCGAGCCAGACCAGCGTCGGCAGGTCGTCGCAGACGCAGTAGTCGATCTTGTCGACACGCTCGCGGCGCACCCACTCGGGCGCGTGCGACGGGCAGTTCTTCTCGTAGAAGTGGCCGGCGTCGACGCCGTTCGGGATAGCGCTTGAGCGTCAGCGGGCGGTCGCGCAGGTGCGGAAGCAGGACCGGCGCGATGCGCGTGTAGTAGTCGATCACCTGGCCCTTGGTGAAGCCCGCGAACGGGGTACAGCACCTTGCCGAGGTTGGAGAGGGAGAGCGTCCGGCCCTCGACCTCGACCTCGAGCCGAGCGGCGCCACCTAGGCCTTCGCGGCCGCCTTCTTCTTCGCCGGCGCGCGCTTGCGCTTCGGCGCCGGGCCCTTCGGCGGCGGCGATGCTCGCCTCGAGCGCCGCCATCAGGTCCGGCACCTTCTTCGGCTCGTCGGCGGGCGCCTCGATCACGACCGTCTCGCCCTGCGCCTTGCGCTCGATCAGGTCGAGCACCCGGTCGCGGTACTCGTCGCGGTACTTCTCGGGCTCGAACTCCGACGTGAGCGACTCGATCAGCTGCTTGGCCATCGCGAGCTCGCGGTCGCTCGTCTTGACCTCGCTCGTCGGCCGCGAGCTCGTCGAGCGACGTCGGGCGCGACCACCTCGTCGGCGAACAGCATCGTCTCCATCGCGAGCACGCCGTCGCGCGGGCGGATCGCCACCAGGTGCTCCTTGGAGCGCAGCACGACGCGCGCGATCGCGACCTTGCCCGACTCGCTCCATCGCGTCGACCAGCAGGCGGTAGGCCTTGGCCGCCCCGGTGTCGGGCGCCAGGTAGTAGGGGTGGTCGTAGTAGATCGGGTCGATGCTCGTCGAGGTCGACGAAGTCCTCGATGTCGATCGTGCGCGTCTTCTGGGGCTCGAGCGACTCGAGCTCCTCGGGCGTGATCGTCACGTAGCGGTCGGGGCCGATCTCATAGCCCTTGACGATCTGCTCGTAGGGGATCTCCTCGCCGTCGCCGCCCACGCGCTTCTGGCGCACTCGGGCGCCGGACTCGGCGTCGATCTGGTGGAAGCGCACGGTCTTGCGCGAGACCGCGCTGAACAGCTTCACGGGGATGTTGACCAGCCCGAAGCTGATCGCACCGCTCCAGATCGCGCGCGCCATGCCACCAAAGTTACCCCGCAGAGCCGGCCTCACCCTCCTTCGCGGGTGCAATCTTGCGGATCGATGTCGTCGCGCAGGCCCTTGAACGAGGGCGCACGCATCGTGTCGCTCTGTGTCCACTCGCGCAGCTCGACGCGCGCCACGAGCCGCGGCTCGGCGAAGATCGTGCCCTTCGGCGGCTGGCGGCCCTCGAAGGGCGAGGTGTCGCGGCGCAGCGGCTGCAAGCTCGCGCTCGAGGATGGCCAGCGTGCGGTCGGTGAAGCCGGTGCCGACCTTGCCGACGTAGCTCAGCTTGCCGTCCTCCATGAGCCCGGTGACGAGCGCCCCGACCCGGCCGCTGCGCTGCCCCTCGCCGGGCGCCCAGCCGCCGATCACCACGTCCTGCTCGCAGACGTTCTTGACCTTGATCCAGCCCGAGCTGCGCCGGCCGGGCTCGTAGGCGCTGTCGAGGCGCTTGGCGATCACGCCCTCGATGCCGAGCTCCTTGGTCGCCGCCAGCAGCGCGGTGCCCTCGCCGCGGTGGTAGGCCGGAGCGCGCCACGCGGGGCCCTCGAGCTCGAGGGCGTCCAGCAGCTCGCGCCGCTCCTCGTAGGTCAGGCTCGTGCGTCGAGTGGCCGTCGAGGTAGAGCAGGTCGAACGCGATGTAGGTGGCCGGGATGTCGCGCATCCGGCGCTTCACGGCCGAGTCGGAGCCGAGGTGCATGCGCGACTGCAGGCGCTCGAAGCTGGGCCTTCCCTGCTCGTCGAAGGCCACGATCTCGCCGTCGAGGATCACGCGCCGGGCGCCGAGCTCGCGCGCCAGCTCGCGCACCTCGGGATAGCGCGGCGTGAAGTCGGTGAAGTTGCGGCCCTGCAGGGACATGTGGCCGTGGTCGCTGAAGAGGATGGTGCGGATGCCGTCCCACTTGACCTCGAAGCCCCAGCTTCTCCGTCGTCTCGCGGAAGCTTCCCGCTGCTTGCGCCAGCATCGGCGTGCAGCCGGTCGGGCATCGGCTCGTAGCCCGGGTCCAGCGGCGGGTCCATGCGGTGGATCATCCAGTCCTTGCCGCGCGTCTGAAAGAGCGCGTAGCGGCCGCGCATGCGCTCGCCGCTGAAGGTCGCGATCACCTCGTCGTCGCGGAACTTCTCGGCGTCGAAGGTGCCGCGATCCCACACGCTCATCGTGCCGGCGCCGTACTCGCCCTTGGGGATCTCGCCCTCGAACTCGAGGTACTCGAGCGGGTGGTCCTCGGTGTGCACGGCGAGCCGGTTCTCGTCGGGGTGCGCCGGGATGCCTCGCGGCAGGGCCCAGGAGGCGAGCGCGCCCGTCGTGCTCGAGGCGCAGGTCCCAGTGCAGGCTGCCGCGCGTGGTGCTCCTGGACCACGAAGCGGGGCGCCGTCGCCTTCTTCGCGCGGCGGCCGGCCGGCTCCGAGGTCTTCTCGAAGTCGCGCTTCTCGCGGTAGGTGCCTAGCTTGTCGGCCATAGCGGCGTGTCGTCGAGCGACTCTGCGCAGCTCGTCGATCGACCGGTACACCGCAACCGCCCCGGCCTCCTTCAGCTCGGCCTCCGAGAAGCCGCCGGTGAGCACGGCTACGGTCTCGAGTCCGGCGCGCCCGGCGGCCTCGCAGTCCCAGGTCGAGTCGTCCGATCATCACGGCGTCGCCGCCGCCCGCCTTCTCGACGGCGGCCTGCACGAGATCCGGCTCCGGCTTGGTCGCCTCGACGTCCGCCGAGGTCGTCCAGCCGTCGGCGAGGTCGCGGGCGTCGAGCAGGTCGAGGTAGTGGTCGACCTCGTTCTCCTTGGCCGAGCTGGCCAGCACAACGGCGTGGCCGCGCTCCTTGAGGTCGACGATCAGCTCGCGCGCGCCCTGCAGCGGCTCGACCTCCTCGATCAGGGACAGGTAGAGCGCCTTCTCGGCCGAGCGGATGTCCTCGCCCTTCTCCTCCTCGACCGCTTCGCCGCAGAGCGCCTCGACCAGGTGGTCGCCGCCCATGCCGATGTGCCGGTGGATGCGCCAGATCGGGAGCAGCTCGTCGTGCTGGCGAAAGGCTCGAAACCAGGCGAGCGCGTGCTGGTAGTTGGTGTCGACGAGCGTGCCGTCGATGTCGAGGATGGCCGCGGGAGGCACACGATCCCTGTTCCCTCGAACAATGGTCCATAACCGGCCACCCGGATGGGGCACAGAGCCGTAAGGGGCGACATGAGTGGTGAATGGGATCGCCATGCACGGCTTCTCCGCGGCTGCATCTGCGCTCGCTCGCCGCGCTCGCCGCCGTCTGCGTGGCGCTCTCGCCGCGGCCCCGCCGGCCATGGCCGCGAAGGCCTGCGAGTCGGCTAACGCGATTCCGTCGAAGTCCAACGAGCGCAGCATGGTCCGCGCCACGCTCTGCACGATCAATGCTCATCGCGAGCGTCAGGCCTCAGGCCGCTCACGCTCAACAAGCGCCTCGCCAAGGCCGCGCGCCGCCACGCCGGCGACATGGACCGCCGCAACTACTTCTCACACGATTCGCTGGGCGGCGGCACCTTCGTCGACCGGATCCGCCTGGCCGGGTACCTGACCGGGGCCGAGCAGCTGGTCGGTCGGCGAGAACCTCGCCTGGGCGACTCCGAGGCAATGCCGCGCCGGGGAACGATCACGCGGATGTGGATGAACAGCCCCGGGCACCGGGCGAACATCCTCAGCCCGTCCTTCCGCGAGATCGGCATCGGCGTGGCCTACGGCGCGCCCGTGGCGGGCGGCCCGCAAGCCGGCGGCGACCTACGCCACCGACTTCGGCCTCAAGGGCTAGGGCTAAGCCGCAACCGTCTTCGAGTTCCTCGGCGAGCGCCTCGGATCTCTCGACGGCTGCCGACTCCGTGTCCGCAGGCGAGCAGGTCGAGCACGCCCTGCTCGATTGCCCCTCGAACCTCAGGGCGCTCGACACCGTCCTCGGCGAGGTCGGGCAGCACACCCGGCGATCGTCAGCCCGCCGTCGAAGCGATCGAATATCCGCGGATCGATGTAGGCGGCCCGCGCCACCGCCGGCGTGTTGCCGAGGTAGTGCGCGACCTCCTTGATGGCGCGTGTCTTGGCGCGCTTGCGCGCGGTCTTCGAGACGTGGGCCGGCGCCGAGACCGCGAGACCCACCGCCGCGAGCACGGTTCCGCTCCAGGTGCGGAAGTCCTTGGCGCTGAACTCGTCGCCCGCCGCCTCGTTTGAGGTACTCGTTGATGTCCGGCGACCTGACGTCGACCCAGCGCGGGCCGTCCTTGTAGGCGAGCAGCTCGTCGCCCCCGCCGCGGCGGCGCTTGAGCGCCCGCAGGATCTCGGCCACCTCTGGATCACCGAACTCCTGCCGACGGCGCTGGCCGCCCTTGGCCTCGTAGTCGAAGCTGATCTGGTCGCCCGAGATCGTGACGTGGCGCTTCTGCATCGTCGCGATCCCGTAGGTGTCGTTCTCCTCCGCGTAGTCCTCGGAGCCGATCCGAAAGAAGCCGAGATCCAGCAGCCGGACCGCGCAGGCGAGCACCCTGTCGCGCGGCAGGCCCTCCAGCGCGAGGTCGTTCGCCACCCGCTCGCGCAGCTTCGGCAGCGCGCGGGCGAAGCTGATCATCGAATCGAACTTCTCGCGGTCGCGACGCTCGCGCCAGCGGTCGTGGTAGCGGTACTGCTTGCGCCCGGCATCGTCCATCCCCGTCGCCTGGATGTGGCCCATCGGATATGGACAGATCCAGACTTCGTCCCAGGCGGGCGGGATGGCCAGCTCGCGGATGCGCTCCATCACGCTCGGCTCGCTGACTCGCCGACCGTCCTCGTCGACGTACTCGAACCCCTTCCCGCGCCGGCGCCGGCGAATGCCGGGCCCCGAGCAGTCCACACGCTTGAGCCTTGCCACCTACCGCTGATGCCCATCCGGGCGCGCCGACAATCCTCTGGGGCACCGCTTCCTGATCGTCGCGGCGCGACCTGGCTCGGAAGGCGGCCGATGTCGGCGCCGCCGGGCTGAGCGAGCGGGCTGGGCGGCGACCGCCCTCGCATCGTTGTCGAGTTAGCGGTCCCGGCGCCCGCTAAGTCGACAACCGACGGCGGGCGGGCCCCGGCCCCCGGATCCGTTGTCGAGTTAAGGGTCCCTGCGCCCGCTAAGTCGACAACCGACGCCGGGATGGCGCGAAGTCGGATTGAGTTGCGCGTCCAGGCCGGGTGGACGATGCTGCGCAACCGGGATGGCCGTTCTAGACCCGGATCTCGCGCTACGGCAGGCGGCCATGGCTCGGGTAATCGAGCTGCGTGACGCCTATACGGATCTCGTCCCCCTTGCCGCCTTACGCGAGGGATTTCTCTTCCGCGACAGGCGAGTTGCCTTTAGCTCCTTTCAGAAAGGGATCCATCGGGCGAAGGAAATGCGCGGCCCAGCGGCCCTGAGCGTGTTGACGGCCGCGCGGAAGCCGGGAAAGCCACCCCCCTACGAGGACGAATGGGATGTGGATGGCGGCGTGATCCTCTACCACTACCGGGCCGGGAGCGTCGATCTCGCTGACAACCGAGCGCTGGCGGCAGCACATGAGCTTCGCAGCCCACTCATCTACTTCAAGGGAATGGCGCCAGGCCAATACTTCGTGGTCGCGCCGATCTTCGTCCGCGAGAACCGATCCGCGGAACGATTGGTTCTGCTCGAGAAAGGAATCCCCTTGGCCGACACTCAACCCGGCGGGCCGGTCTCGAGCATCGACACCCGCAGGTACGCACTCCGTGAGGTGCGAGTTCGCCTTCACCAGCAGCAGTTCCGGCTTGACGTTCTACACGCGTACCGCCATCGGTGCGCGATCTGTGCACTACGGGAAAGAGAACTGGTTCAAGCGGCGCATATCGAGCCCGACCCCACACCCGAAGGCATCGCAGCGGTGGTGAACGGCCTCGCGCTGTGTGCCATCCACCACCTCGCCTACGACCGCAACCTTCTGGGAATCGACCCGACTGGTGTGGTCCACATCTCAGAGCGCGTGCGCGACGAGACGGACGGGCCGATGCTGCGGGAAGGCATCCAGAGCTTCCACGGCGCGCCGATCCTCAAGCCGCGACGCCCTGCAGACCACCCTGACCCGGCTCGACTCGAGAAACGCTTCTCAGCCTTCACCACGCTCGCCGCGTGAGGGGCACGACGAGGGGAACATTTGACAGCTACGTCCTGTCAAACATTCCTCTCGCCGCCAGCAGCCGCTCGAGCATCGTCGCGTCCCGCGCCGCCACCGCCGTCGAGCGCATCTCCAGGTCCAGGGCGTCGCCTCCCGGGAGCCCGACCGCCCCGCCTGCCTCCGACACGATCAGCTGCGCTGCCGCCACGTCGATCGAGCGCACCTCGCGCAGTGTGATCATCGCGTCCAGGGAGCCGGCGGCCACCAGGCACATCGAGGCGGCCACCGAGCCCAGCGCGCGCAGGCGGCGGGCCTCGGTCGCTGCGATCGCGCCCACGGCCGCTGCCACCAGCGACGGGCGGGCGGTCTCCAGCCCGAGCACCTCCAGCGACCCGGGCTCCAGTGGCCCGAGGCGCTCGCCTTCGCGCCAGGCGCCCTCGCCGCGGAGCGCCCACCAGTCGCGCGCGGGGTCGAGCTCCGCGACCACGCCGATCTCCACGTCCGCCATCCGGGGGCCCGACGCAACGGCAATCGACACGCACGCGAACGGCAGCGACCGCTTGGCGTTCATGGAGCCGTCGACCGGATCGATCACCACTCGCACGGGGCCGCCGCCGCCGATCGCCAGCTCGCCGCGCTCCTCGGACACCGCTGTCAGCGGCAGGCCGAACGTCTCGAGCTCGGCGAAGATCGCGTCCTCGGCCGCCTGGTCTACGGCAAGCGTGGTGTCGCCGCCCTCGCCACGCCCCTGCTCGACCGACCGCTCGGCGGTGCCGGCGAGCTCGCCGACGGCGGACCTGGCTGCTGCGGCCGCCCGGCGGCAGAGGCCCAGCCAGTCGGCGTCGGGAAGGCTCATCCGCGGCGTATCCTAGGCTCGCATGTCCGAGCTGCTCGACGGCCTGAACCCCAAGCAGCGGGCGGCCGTCACGCATCCGGGCGGGCCGCTGCTCGTGATCGCCGGTGCGGGCACCGGCAAGACCCGCACGCTGACGACGCGCTTCGCCTGGCTGGTCGAGCAGGGAACTGCCGTCGACTGCATCCTCGCGCTGACGTTCTCCAGCCCGGCGGCCGCCGAGATGCGCGAGCGGCTCGAGCTGATCCTCGAAGCTCCCTACGAGGAGCTGAACGTCTCCACGTTCCACGCCTTCTGCGTGAAGCTGCTCCAGCACGAGGCGCTCGAGGCGGGGGTCGATCCGTTCTTCTCGCCCGTGACTCCCGCTGACCGGCTCGCCCTGCTGCTCGAGCGCATCGACGAGCTGACCCTGCGCCACCACCACATCCGCGGCAACCCGGCGCCGCTCCTGGCGAGCTTCGTCTCGCGCATCGACCGGCTCAAGGACGAGATGATCTCCGCGGGCGAGCTGCTCGCCTGGGCCGAGCGCCTCCCGTCCGCCACGGACTCCGAGCGCGCCAGCGCGGCGCGCGAGCGCGAGTTCGCCCGCCTCTACGCCGACCACGACCGCCTGCTCGAGGAGCGCGGCGCTCTGGACTTCGGCGACCTGATCGTCCGCGCCTTCCGCCTGCTGCACGAGCGCCCGCACGTGCGAGAGCGAACCGCGCGGCGCTTTCGCCATGTGCTGGTCGACGAGTACCAGGACACGAACTTCGCCCAGGGGATGCTGCTGCGCCTGCTCGTCGAGGACCACGGCAACGTCACCGTGGTCGGCGACGACGACCAGGCCATCTATCGCTTCCGCGGAGCGTCTCAGAAGAACCTGATCGAGTTCGCGCGCGAGTTCCCCGAGGCCGAGACGATCCTGCTCGAGCGCAACTTCCGCTCCGGGCGGCGCATCCTCGACGCCGCCGGCGCGGTCGTGGCGCCGATCGAGGAGCGCATGAAGAAGAAGCTGACCGGCGCCGGCGGCGGGCGCGTCCGCTTCTGGCGCTGCCGCTCCGAGCGCGCCCAGTCCCAGGCCGTGGCGGCCGAGGCGGAGCAGCTGATCGCGGGTGGGGTCGCGCCGGAGGAGGTCTGCGTGCTGGTGCGCTCGGTCAAGTCCGAGGGCGCCACGATCGCATCCGCGCTCGAGGAGCGCGCCGTGCCATTCAGGACCTGTGGCGCGGCCGCATACTTCCAGCGCGCGGAGGTGCGCGACCTGCTCGCCTGGCTGCGCGCCCTGGCGGATCCAAACGACTCCGGAGCGGTGGTGCGCGCGCTCAGCCGGCCTCCGATCGAGCTGCGTTCGGTGGACGTCGCGCGCCTCACCCAGCTGGCGAGGCGCCGCAAGCTCGACATGCCCTCAGCCGTGGCCGCCGCACTCGAGGGCCCGCAGCTCTCCGAGGAGGGACGCGACCGCGCGCGCTCCTTCCTGCGGCTTTACCGCTCGGCGTCCAACGCCTTTCACGAGCGCCGCCCGGATGCCTTCGTGATGCGCCTGATCGAGCGCATCGGGCTGCGTCGCCAGCAGGTGTTCGCCACCCAAGCCGACACCGTCGAGCGGCTGCGCAACATCGCCAAGCTGCCCGAGCTCGCCACCGCCTACATGCGCCGCGAGCCGCAGGCCACGGCCCGCGAGTTCGCGCGCTACCTGGCGGCGGTGGCGGAGTCGGGCCTGCGCGAGGAGGAGGCGGTCGGCCAGCCCTCGACGCCCGCCGTCTCGATCATGACCATGCACGCGGCCAAGGGGCTCGAGTTCGACCACGTCTTCGTGCTCGGCCTGACGGCCGGCGCCATGCCCGGCCCGTTTCGCCCGCGCGCCGGTGACGTTCCGGACGAGCTGCTGAAGGAGCGCCTCGATCCGGAGACGGGCCGCGGCGCGCACGAGGACGAGATGCGCCGCCTGCTGCACGTGGCCATGACCCGCGCCCGCAAGGGCCTTGTCCTCGCGTGGGCCGAGGGCGAGCCGGCCGGCACGAACCCGCGGCCGTCGCCCTTCTACGAGGAGGCGCGCGCGGCGCTCGATGCCGAGGAGGAGATCTTCGAGGAGGAGCTGTTCGGCCCCGCCGAGGGACTGCACTCCACGTTCCGGCTGATGCGCGACGAGCTGCTCGACACCGTCGCGCGCCTGGGCGGGCGGCTCGGCGAGATGCGTCTGGACACCTACCTCGACGTCGACCAGGCCGTGTCCCGCTACCTCGAGCTGATCAAGGTGGCCGCCCTGATCGAGCGCGCCAAGGAGGGGCAGACGCTCGACGCCGCGCTCACCGAGGTCAATGAGATCCTCGCCCAGTGCGCGACCGCCGAGCAGCGCGAGATCTTCGCCGAGTCCGGACTCGACGGGTGGCTGCGCGACACCGGGCGCGACCCGGAGGAGCGGCCCGCCGGCTTGACCAACGGCTCCGAGCCGTCGCTCGACCCGTTCATCCCCCGCCGCGGCCGCGGCCTGATGCTGTCGGCCTCGGACATCGACACCTATCGGATCTGTCCGCTCAAGTACAAGTTCGCGCGCGTCTTTCGCATCCCCCAGGAGCCGACGATCCACCAGCGCTTCGGGATCGCCCTGCACCAGGTCCTGGAGCGCTTTCACGCCGAGGGCGGCGGGCCGCTCTCGCGCCTGATGGAGCTGTTCGAGGTCTCGTGGCGGCGCTCGGGGTTCGGCGGCTCAGACGACGAGCAGCAGTTTCGCGAGCGTGCGATCGACGCGCTCGAGCGCTACTGGCGCCTCGACAGCGAGTCGGACTCGGAGCCCGTCTGGTTCGAGCGCTCGTTCGCGTTCAAGCTCGGCCCCCACCTGCTGCGCGGCCGAGTCGACCGCGTCGACCGCCATCCCGACGGCTCCTATGAGCTGATCGACTACAAGACCGGGCGGGTCAAGACCGAGGACGAGCTGCGCGAGGACGTGCAGCTCTCGCTCTACCAGATGGGGGCGCGCGAGTCGTGGCGGCTGCGCACCTCGGCCCAGAGCTACTTCTATGTGCTCACCGGCGAGCGGGTGCCGGTGACGCATTCAGAGGAGGAGCTCGAGCGCGTGAAGTCCACCGTCGCAGAGATCGCCGGCGGGATCCTCAAGCAGCGCTTCGAGCCCACGCCGTCGGCCGAGATCTGCAGCTTCTGCGACTACCGGATCATCTGCCCGGCGGCAGAGAAGTAGAGCGCGCTCAGGGCCGCCGGTCGTCGTAGACCGCGCCGTCCCCGCGGCCGCGGTCCGAGAACATGATGAAGAGGCCGATTACGAGCCCGATGGCGCCGGCGATCATGAGGATCAGGCCGACCGTCTGGATGTCGAGGCCGGCCACGGTCGCGGTGACCGCATACTTGAGGATCGCCCCGACGGCAATCAGGAATATCGATGCGCCAATCGTCATGTCAACCGTTTCCCCTCCCGCACCGTTTTCCCTCCCGCACCTGGCAGCAAACTACGACGCCTGTCCAGGGTCGTCGGGTCCGCGCTGGCGCAGGAAGCGCTGGAAGTCGCGCGCGATCGTGTCCGCGGAGGGCAGCGATTGCTCGTCGGGCTCGTCGGCCTGCACCTCGTCCATGGCGGACTCGAGGCGCTCGACGAAGGCCTTGACCTCGGGGTCGCTCGCCACCGCGGCGCTCACCTGGCGCTCATAGTCGTCGGCGGCGCTCTCGAGCTCACCCGCGTCCACGACCACTCCCGCCACGCCCTCGAACGCGCGCACGAGCGCCAGCGCGACCTTCGGGTTGGGCGCCGCGGCCACGTAGTGCGGCACCGAGGCCCAGAGGCTCGCGGAGGGCACGCCGGCCTGCGCGCAGGCGTGGTGGAGCACTCCCACGATCCCGGTCGGCCCCTCGTAGTTCGTCTGCTGGAAGCCGAGCCGCTCGACGAGCGCCTCGTCGGAGGCGAGGCCGGTGATCGCCACGGGCCGGCTGTGGGGCACGTCGGCGAGCAGCGCGCCGAGCGTGATGACCATGCGTACGTCCAGCTCGCGAGCGGCGGCCATGACGCTGTCCGTGTAACGGCGCCAGCGCAGCGACGGCTCGGTCGCCTGCAGCACCACGAGGTCGCCCTCGGCACCCGGCACCACGGCCGCCGAGATCGTGCCATCCGGCCAGTCGATCTCGCGGGTACGACCCTCGGCGAGGCGGATCGTCGGGCGCACGGCGGTGAAGTCGAAGAACTCCTCGGGGTCGATCGATGCCACGTCCTCGGCGTCGACGCTGTCGCGGATGAACGAGACGGCCGCGGAGGCGGCCTCGCCGGCGTCGTTCCAGCCCTTGAAGGCGCACACCATCACGGGCTTGCGCAACTCGGGCCGGCCGTTCCAGATCAGGTCCGTCATGGCCTCCCACGGTAGCGCGACCTCGTCCGGTGCCCCCATCACGATGGTGACGGTGGCCACCGCCGAGCAGACGATCACGATCGCGGAGCTCCGCCCCGGGTCGCGAGCTCGAGGGAGTCTTCGCCTGCACGCGCAAGGACCGCCTGACCGCACGAGCGGCAGCGCCCTACCTGGCTGTCGAGCTGCGCGACCGCAGCGGGTCGATCGCAGGGCCGCGCGTTTCGCGACGCGGACTTCCTGGCCGGTCAGTTCGAGCGCGGCGACCTCGTGGCCGTGAGCCGGCCGGGTCGAGCGCTTTCGCGAGGAGCTCCAGGTCGACCTGCGCTCGATCCGGCGCGCCGAGGCTGCCGACCCCGCGGCGCTTCCTGCCCACCGCGTACCGCGACCTCGACGAGCTCGACGGCTTTCTCGAGCACCTCGCGCGCGAGGTCTACGACCCGGACCTGCGGGCGCTGCTCGGCGCCTTCCTGGGGACACGACCTTCCGGGCGGAGCTGCGGCGGGCGCCCTGCACACGTGCGGGCCACCACGCCTACCTCGGCGGCCTGCTCGAGCACACGGTCGCGGTGGCCACGCTCGCGCTCGAGACCTGCGCGCTGCATCCGCGGCTCAACTCGGACCTGCTGATCTGCGCCGCCGTCCTGCACGACGTCGGCAAGATCCGCGAGTTCGAGCTGGGCGCCGAGATCTCGCTCAGCGAGGCCGGCGCGCTCGTCGGGCACGTCGTGCTCGGCCAGCAGATGATCGTGGAGCGAGCCGGCCGGGTCGACGCGCTTCCCCGACGAGAAGCTGCACGCGCTGTCGCACTGCGTGCTCGCCCACCACGGGGCGGACTCCCTGCCGGGCCGGCGCTTTCGCTCCGCGGAGGCGCTCGCGCTGTTTCGCCTCAACGCGCTCGACGCGGGCGTCAAGGGCGCGCTCGAGCACGGGCTCAGTTAGAGCGCCCCGGCCGCTGCGGCGGCCAGCCAGCCCTTGTAGAACAGCAAATCCCGCAAGTCAAGCGTTCTAGACGCATGTAGGACCCCGGTGAGGTCGCGTTCGCGGGCCGCGGACCGCGCGCCGACCGATAGATGAAGCCGTATGTCCGACGACAACCGCCACCGCGGGGCCCTCCACCTCGGAGGCAGTCGAAGAGCTGCTGCGCCAGCTCGTCGACGCCCGCTTCGTCCTCACCGACCGCGACGGCGCCGTCACGCGCTGGAGCCGTCCCGCCGAGGAGCTGTTCGGCTGGCCCGGCGCCCGCATGCTCGGACGCCCGCTGGTGGAGACGCTCGGCCTGGCCGGCGAGCTGCCGAGCAGCGGCGGGTGGCTGGAGACCGTCGGCTCGCCGCAAGGACGGCCACGAGCTCGAGGTGGCGCTGACGCTCGTGCCGGTGCGCATGAGCCAGAGCCTCGAGTTCAACGGCTTCCTGGAGGCGCTCGAGATCGCCGCGCCGCGCGGCAACGCCCTGGCGCAGCTGCAGCAGAGCCACCGCACGGTGGTCGACTGGATTCACGCCGCGACTGCGCGGCGAGGCACACCTCGAGGAGGACGGGCTGGCCGCCGGCACGATCGTGGCCTTCCGCCCGCTCGTGGAGCGCCCGCGCCGGCACCCTCCGAGGAGGAGGACGACGACGAGCCCGCGGGCGGTGGCGAACGGCGGCGCGGGCAGCGATCGGCGAGGCCTCGAGCGCGCGCTCGAGCAGGCGGTGGCCGAACTGGAGGAGACCCGCGACGAGGCCGAGGCCGCGCGCGACGAGGCGGCCGAAGGCCACCGAGCGGCTGACCGACCTCGAGCAGGCCGAGGCGGGCCTCGAGAACGAGCTGGCCGACACGCGCCGGGTGCTCGAGGAGATGCGCGCGCAGGTGGAGAGCCTGCGCGGGGAGCTGGAGCACGCCCGCAGCAGCACGGCGAGGAACAGACGCGCGAGGAGCGCGAGCGCGCTTCGAGCGCGAGGCCGACGACGCGCAGGACCGAGCGCGATCGGCTGCGCCGCGAGCTGGACGACATGCGCGCCGCCGTCGAGGGCATGCGCCGCGACCTGGCCGGCGCGCCCCAGGCCCAGGAGCGCCTGCGCAGCCAGCTCGAGCAGACGCGCGAGAAGGTCGACTGCGCTCGAGGGCGCGCGTCTCCGACGAGCGCGGCCTGGCGGAGTGGGTCGACGAGGTGCACACCCGCCTTACCGGATTCGAAGAGACCCTGGCCGAAGCACCGGACCCCGAAGCGGCACAGGAGGCGGCGCGCGCGGTGCGCGCGGAGCTTTCCGAGGCACAGGCGCGCCTCGAGCAGATCGAGGCGGACCGCGCCGGCGAGCGGACGGCCCTCGAGGCCGAGCTCGGCGCCACGCGCGAGCGCCTCGAGCTGATCGAGGCCGAGCGCGCGGAGGAGCGTACGCGCCTCGAGGCCGAGCTGCAGCAGCGACGCGCTCGCGGCTGGACGAGCTGGCAACCGCCGACTCCGAGCTCGACGAGCGCGCCGGAGCACTCGCTCGCGAGGAGCTCGCCGCTGAGAGCGCGCGCCTCGAGGCCGAGCTGACCGACACGCGCTCGCGCCTCGAGCGGCTGGAGAGCTCGCGCTCGCAGGAGCGCGAGCACCTGGAGGCCGGGCTGGCGAGCACTCGCGGCCGCCTGGAGGAGCTGGCGAGCGCGCGTGCGCCGGACGTCGAGCGCCTCCAAGCCGAGCTGGAGGCCACGCGCAGCCGAGCTGCAGGAGCTCGCGCGGGCGCGCCACGAGGAGCGGCGCGGACTGGCCGGCGAGCTGGCCGAGACACGCGGCAAGGTCGAGGCGCTCGAGCATTCGCTGGCGGGCGAGCAGGAGCGCGCGGAGGATGAGCGCCGGCTGCGCGCAGAGCTGGACGAGCTCCGCGGCCGCATGGAGGAGCTGGCCGAGGGTTCCGCCCGCCAGGCCAGGCTGAGCACCGAGCTCGACGAGACGCGCGCGCTCGTGGAGGCGCTGCGCGCGGGCATCGAGCAGGCCCAGGTCGCCGCCGTCGGCGACGACGAGGCCCGCCTGCTGCTGGGCGACCTCCGCGAGGAGCTCGCGGCGCTGCGCGCCGGAACGGCCGACAGCGCCGGGCAGGACGCCGGCCTGCAGGCGATCGCCGACGAGGTTCAGGCGGCGGCCGAGGCCGCGCAGCAGGCGCAGGCCGCGATCGAGCGCATGGCGGGCCGCGCCGAGGAGGCGGCGAGCGCCGCCCGCAGCCATTCGTCGCGCGCCTACGACGCCGCCGGAGCCGCCGAGGCGCGCGCCACGCGCGCCGAGCAGGCGATCGAGGCCGTCGAGAGCGAGGCCAGCCGCACCGAGCGGCTCGTCCGCGAGCTGGCCGCGCGCGTCGAGGAAGGTGTGGCAACGCCGGGCGTCCCCCGCGAGGACCTGGCCCAGCTCGAGGCGCAGGCGGCCCGTGCTCACGAGGTTGCGCGCGAGACGCTGGCGGCCATCGAGGCCGAGGCGGCACGCGCCCAGGAGCTGGCGCGCGGCGCGCTGAGCGCGATCGACACCCGCGCAAGCCAGGCGCGCGAGTCGCTTGCCGCGATCGAGACCGGTGTCGCCGGCGCCCAGGACGCCGCCGCCGGCGCCAAGGAGCAGGCCGCCCGCGCGGCCCGCGAGGCAGGCGAGACGCCTTCAGCAGGTACAGGCCGCCACGGCGGGCGCCCGCGACGTCGCCGCCGAGCATCGAGACTCACGCGGAGCGGGCCCAGCAGGCCGCGCGCGCTCCTGGGCCGGGAGACGGCGCGGGTGGACGAGACGGCCCGCAAGGTCGAAAGCCATGTCAGCTCAGATCGACGCGCGCGCCGTGGCGATCGACGACCAGGCGCGTCAGGTGAGCGAGCTCGTGGTGTCCGTCGAGGCTCACGAGCGTGCGACCGCCGAGCGCGCCTCGGAGCTGGTGGCCCTGGCCGGGCCGCGCCGAAGCCGCGGCCGGCGCCGCGGAGGGCCACGCCGTCCGTTCGGCCGACTCGGCGGGGTCGGCAGCCGATCACGCCGCCAGGACCTTGGAGGCCTCGACGTCGGCGGAGGGGCACGCCGACCGCGCCCGCGAGTCGGCGGGCAACGCCGAGCGCCACGCAACCAGGGCGAGCGATGGCGCCGCCACGTCAGACCGTCACGCCGGACGCGCCGGCGAGCAGGCCGGCTCCGCCGAGGGACACGCCCGCCGGCTGGCCGAGGCCGCCGAGGTGGCCGAGCGCCGCGCGACCCAGGCGCAGGAGTCGGCAACCGCCGCGGCCGAGGCCGCGGAGCTCGTGCGCCAGGCGGCCGAGGAGGTGGGCGCGGAGGCAGACCTCGTCCGCCGCAACGCCGAGGCGGCCCACGGGCGCGGCTACGAGGCGCCGCCGACGCTCTCCCCCTACCGCGAGGAGTCCCGCTCCTGTCGTCGTCGAAGCCGACGATCCGCACCGGCCGCTGTTCGGCCGCACGCCCGACACCGGTCCCGATCGCGAACCGCGGCCGGGGTTCGACGACGCCCGCAACCCGATGGCGACGCTGACGCTCGACGGTCACTTCCGCGAGCTCAACCGGGCCTTCAGCGACCTGATCGGATACAGCGAAGCGGAGTTCAAGCAGGCCGTGTGGCCGCCGGTGATGGACCGGGCCAACCTGCCCAAGCACCGCGATCAGATGAAGCACCTGCTCGAGGGCAAGATCGAGTCGGCCGAGATCAACACCGGCTACGTGCACGCGCAGGGCCTGCTGGTCCCGCTCGCCGGCACCATCAAGATGGTCAGGCGGGACGACGACAGCCCGACCACTTCCTGCTCGACGTGCGCTCGAGCTAGCTCGAAGGCGCTGACACGCGTATCCCAAAGCTCGCGCTGAAGCTCGCCCCGGGCGGGACGCAGCGCAGGCCGGCGCCGCTCACCAGCGCGTCCGTCGGCGCCGTCATCGGCTCGAAGCAGATGTAGTCTGCTCCGCGGGCAGTGCCGGCGCGTAGACCTGCGCGAGCTGGTAGCCCTCGCCGAACTCGAGCTCGATCCGCCGGCCGCCGCCCTCGAGCGCGAACACGGCCGGCTCGTCGAGCTCGGTGAAGAGGTCGTCGTAGGCGCGGTCACCGAGCGCCGCGCCGGGGATCGCCGCCGGCTCCGTACGCGCCGGTCGGAATTCCGCGCTCGTCCAGCAACGCGCGCGTTCGCACCGGCAGCTCGACGTGCCAGTCGGCGCGCGGCACGCCCGGGAGCGTGAGGTAGGGATGCCATCCGAACGACACCGGCACAGGCACGTCACCCGTGGCCGACAGCGTCGTGTCGATCGACAGGGTGTCGCCCGCGAGCTCGGCGGCTATCTCGAGCTCGATGCGGGAACGGGAAGGCCGCGAGCAGCTCCTCGTGTGCGCCGTAATCGAGCCGGGCCGCCACCACGGCCCGGTCGTCGCCGGCGTCGCGGCCCAGCTCGCTCCAGTGCGGCGAGGCGGCAAGCACCCCGTGGATAGCGAGCCCGTTTGGATCGAGGTGAACGGGCGCGAGCTCGGGGTCGAGCTCGGCTCGCCGCCCCTGGAGCGAATAGGAGCGAGCGGACAGGCGGTTGGCCCACGGGTGCAGGAGCGGGATGCCGAAGCTCGAGCCACGCTCGCGATAGGCGGCAAGACCGCCCCGCTGCCCGAGCAGCTCGTCGCCGCGATGGGTGAGCGAGTAGCCGACCATCCCCACCGAGGGCGCGAACCCCGCGCGCAGATCGTGCTCGTGCGAGACCAGAGACCGTCGCAGTCGCGACCCAGCCGCTGCTCGTGCAGTACTTCGTGGCGAGCCATCGACGGCAAGATAGGCTGCCCGGCCGATGGTCGACGCCCGGGGACTCCTGCCGATGCTCAGCCCTGCTGCGCGAGAGCGTGCCCGGTGCGGAGCTGCTCGACGCGCACACGCATCTCGGCCAGCACGACCCGGACGGCTACCGCTGCAGCCCCGAGGAGCTGATCGGTGGCCTGGAGCTGATCGACGCGCCGCGCGCTCGTCTTCCCGATGCACGAGCCGGACGGCTACCCACCGGCCAACGACATGGTGCTCGCCGAAGCCGAGGCCGCGGACGGGCGCCTGTTCGCCTTCTGTCGCCTCGATCCGGCCCACTCTCCCCTGCAGGAGCTGCGCCGCTCCTCGATGCCGGGGCGCGCGGCATCAAGCTCCACCCGCGCGCCGAGGGCTTCAACCTCGACCACCCCGACCTGGCCGACGTGTTCGCGCTCGCCCACGAGCGGCGGCTGCCGATCCTCTGCCACGCCGGCCGCGGCATCCCGGCCCTCGGCCGGCACGCCATCGAGGTGTGCGCGCGCTACCCGGACCTGAGGCTGATCCTCGCGCACGCCGGCATCTCGCGATCTCGCCTGGATCTGGCGCGAGGCGCCCGCGCATCCGAACCTCTTCTTCGACACCGCCTGGTGGTCGGCCAGCGACGTGCAGGCGCTCTTTGCCCTGGTGCCCCCCGGGCAGATCCTCATGGCGAGCGACGCGCCCTACAGCCCCCCCGCGTTCGGCGCGACGATGGCCCTGCGCCACGGCCTTCAGGTGGGCCTCGCCCCGCAGGTCGTGCGCGAGGTGCTCGGAGGCCAGGCCCTGCGCCTGGTCGAGGGCGAGCCGCCGCTCGACCTCGGCCCTCCGCCGGGTGCGGACTCGCTGCCACGCGATCCGATGCTCGAGCGCGTCTACTCGTTCCTCATGAACTCAGTCGGGCAGATGTTCCACGGAGTCGATCCCCAGGAGACGCTCGCGCTCGCGCGACTCGCGTGCGACGTCGGCGACGACGCTCTCCACGCCGTCGTCTACGAGAGCGTCCTGTCGCTGCTGGACGCGCGCGAGCACTACGAGGGAGGCTCGGACGGGCGGCCCGCGCATTTCGCGCCGGGCATCCACCTGATCATCCTGGCGGCCGCGCTCGCGCGCACCCCCGACGTTCCCCTGCCCACACCGCCGCGCTTCGACGACCGATAGCGGCCGGGGCGCTACGCCGCCGCGGCGCCGACCGTCGACAGCCGGTCGAGCGACCGCCTCAGCAGGCGCGAGACGTGCATCTGCGATACGCCCACGCGCTCGGCTATCTCGGCCTGCGTGAGGTCGTGCTCGAAGCGCAGGCTCAGGATCAGCCGCTCGCGCGCGGGCAGGGCCGACAGCGTTCCACGGAGGGTTTCGCCGATCTCGACCAGCTCGAAGCCCTGCTCCTCGTCCGCCAGCGACTCCCCCAGCGTCCAGTCGCCGTCGCCGTCGCCGCCGGGCCGCGGGGCGTCCAGCGACGTTGCCTCGTAGGCAGTGGCCGCCTCCATCGCTTCGAGCACGGCCTCGACGGACTCGCCCACCGCCTCGGCGATGTCGCGCGGGCGCGGCGAGCGCCCCAGCTTGGCCGGCAGCGTGCCGAGCGCGTCGCTCACCTTGAGAGCCAGCTCCTGCGTTCCGCGCGGCACGTGCACCGACCAGCCCTTGTCGCGGAAGTGGCGCTTGAGCTCACCGAGCATCGTCGGCACGGCGTAGCGGGTGAAGCCGCCGCCGCGCCCCGGGTCGTAGCGGTCGACCGCCTTGAGCAATCCGATGCAGGCGACCTGCACGAGGTCGTCCTGCGCCTCGCCCGAGTGGCGGTAGCGGGCGGCGAGCTGCCGCGCCAGGGGCATGAAGCGGAGCACCAGCTGCTCCCGGGCGGCGAGATCGCCGTCCCGGTGATAGCTCAGGAGCAGACGGTCCTCGTCCTGCTTCCGTTGCTCAGGAGACTCTGGCGCCGGCGGCTCGCAGGCCGCGACGGCGATTGCCACGCGAACTCCACCTCCTCGACCTCGAAACCCCCCCACCAACGACCTTGTGCCGATTATCGCCCTTTTGGCTGAGGTCGAAACCCGAGCGTCAGGTGAAGCCGTTTGCGTCGTCCACCATCTCCAGGCGCTCCTCGAGCCTCGTGATCGTGAACACCCGCTGCACGGGGTCGGGCCCGCGCACGATGACCATGCGGCGACCGGCGTCGCGGGCCCGCTCGTCGGCGGTGACGATGCAGCGCAGCCCGGTCGAGTCGAGGAAGGTCAGCTTCGACAGATCGATGACCACGGTCGGAGGCTGGGACTGCTCCACCCGCCGGAGCTCCTCCTGGACCTTGCCGACCGTCGAGAGGTCAAGTTCGCCCACGAGCGCGACGTGCACGCGTCCCTCGCGAGTCTCGCTCGTCACATCGAGGATCTCCACCGGGCGGGAACCTAGCGCAGACCCGCCTTCTTGGCGAGTTGCCACGCGAAGACGAGTTGCATGGCGGCGAACGCGAGCTCCAGCACGCGCGTCGAGAGCAGGTTGGCAAGCACGACACCGACGAGGACACCGACCGGCGACAGCACGCCGATCAGCAATCCGTCCTTGAGCCTCAGGTTCCCGTAGCTGCGCTGGCGCACCGTACCGACGACCGACACGAGCACGATCGCGACGAGCGACGTCGCCTCGGCTCCGAGCTGCGACTCGTGTGCGAACACCACCAGCGCCGGCACGAACAGCAAGCCGCCGCCGACACCCACGAGACCGCCCGCCATGCCGGCGGCGAAGCCCAGCGCGATCAGCCCGCTCCAATCGAGGGCATCCATCAGAAGACGAGCACCGCGGCCGAGGCGACCAATAGCACCACGAAGGCGCCCGCCACCGCACGCTCGGAGATCCGCTGCTGCAGCGCCGTGCCGGCCAAGACGCCCGCGACGGCGGGGATCCCGATCAGGATGCCCTTCCCGAGGTCGACGTTGCCGTAGAAGGCGTGAAAGCCCGCCGCGAGGGCGCCGATCACGATGATCGCCGCCAGCGAGGTGCCCGTGGCCTCCTTCTGCTCGTAGCCCAGCCAGAGCACGAGCAGCGGGACGATGACCGTTCCCCCGCCGACGCCGAACAAGCCGCTGAAGGCCCCAGCCGCGGTGGCGATGGCGGCGAGCCGCACGACACGCATCGCGGGGCATACTAAGGCCGGTGGAGACCCTTCAGCCGCTCCTGGCAGACCCCGCCCGGGCAGCCGTGCTCTGTGACGTGGACGGGACCCTGGCGCCGATCGTGCGCCGCGCGGACGAGGCTCGCGTCAGCCAGGAGACCTCGATCCTGCTGGGCAGGCTGGCTCGTCGCTACGCGCTCGTGGCCTGCATCTCCGGGCGCTCTGCGGCCGACGCGCGCCGCCTCGTTGGGGTCGGCGGGATCGCCTACGCCGGCTCGCACGGCGCGGAGCTGCTCGAGCCGGGAGCGGCGCGAGCCACCACCAACGAGGAGTTCGCGAGCTGGGAGCAGCGGGTGAAGACCTTCGTCGCGCGACCGCGACACGCCGGAGCTGCGGCGCCTGCGCGTGCGGATCGAGGACAAGGGCCCGATCGCGGCGTTCCACTGGCGCGACGTTCCCGACGAGGACGAGGCGCACGGGCATCTGGACCGCGTCGCGGCCGAGGCCGAGGCGGAAGGTTTCGCCGTCCACTGGGCTAGGAAGGTGCTCGAGATCCGGCCTGCGGTGCACGTGCGACAAGGGCCAGGCCGTGCGGCGCCTCGTTGAGCTCGCCGGGCCGCGGACCGCCCTGTTCGGCGGAGACGACTCGACCGATCTCGACGCCTTCGACGCGCTGCACGCGCTCGTGGAAGAGGGCGTGCTCGACGCCGCTGTGTGCGTTGGTGTCGAATCCGACGAAGGGCCGCCCGCCATCGTCGAGCGGGCCGATCTCGTCGTGGATGGGGTGGGCGGCTTTGTCGAGGTGCTCGCCGCGCTGGCCGAGGCGTGAGGTTTCGCGACCTCCTCCGCGTCTCCGTGGTTCTCTTCGGCGGGGCCGCGACCGGGCTCGCGACGGTCGCGCTGCTGGGTGCTCGCGAGCAGGACACCAACACGCTGGTCTACGTGTCGGCCATCTGGTGGTGCCTCGCGACGCTCGCGGGCCTCTGGCTCGGTCGCCGGCTCGACACCACGCCGGGCATCGCCGGCCTGCTGGCGCAAGCGCGCCGGAGCGACAGCCTGCCCGAGATCGAGCCGGGCACCATGCTCTTCAACAGGCTCTGGCCGCTGATCGTGCTCGCGCTCGCCTCCGCGGTGGTGGGCTTCTTCTTCCCGCAGGTGCCGGCGATCGCGACCGGCTACTGCCTGCTGGTGGCACTGCTCTGGAGAAAGCAGTCGCGCGCCGTCGAAGCGATCGAGGGCCGCGACGGCGTGGAGTTCTGGCTGGACAGGAGCTCTCCCTTCGCGGGGCCGAAGCTGCTGCGGCTGCCGGGCCTGCGGAAGATCGCACCGCCCGGCTTGGATGGTTGATCAGCGGCGCGAGCGCTTTCGCAGCTCGTCCACCTCGGGCCAGGGGCGCGTGTTGGCCACGGAGGCCTTGGTGATCCACGCCCGCCGCGCCGTGGCGATCCCGTAGCGCATGTTGGCGAGCGTGTGCGGCCAGTGGGCGTCGGAGTCGATCACGAGCATCGCTCCCGCCTCGGCTGCGGCCTTGGCGTAGACATCGTTCAGGTCGCGGCGGTCCGGGTTTGCGTTGATCTCCAGGAACGTGCCGGTCTCGACCGCCGCGGCGATGACGCGGTCGATGTCGATTGCGTACGCCTCGCGCCGCTCGATCAGCCGGCCGGTGGGGTGCCCGATGGCGTCGACGAGCGGGTGGCTCATCGCGGTCACCATGCGGTCGGTCTGCTTTTTCTCCGCGAGCCGGAAGGAGGTGTGCAGGCTCGCGATCACCCAGTCGAGCTGCTCGAGCACCTCGTCCTCGTAGTCGAGCGAGCCGTCGGGCAGGATGTTGGTCTCGGTGCCCGCCAGGACCGTCATCCCGTCGATCTCGATCGCCCTGATGCGCTCCACCTGGCGCAGCAGCTCGTCCGCCTGGACGTCATTTCCGAACCCGTGCGTGGCCGAGTGGTCGGTTATCGCGACGTACTCATAGCCGCGCTCGCGCGCCGTCAGGGCCATCTCCTCGACGGAGGCGTGGCCGTCGGAGAGGGTGGTGTGCATGTGAAGGTCGCCGCGAATGTCCTCGAGCTCGATCAGCTCGGGCAGGCTCCCGTCGCGTGCCGCCGCGAGCTCGCCGCGGTTCTCGCGCAGCTCGGGCGGGATCCACTGCATGCCGAGCTTCTCGTAGACCTCCTCCTCGGTCGCGCAGGCGATCGAGTCGCCGCTCTTCTCGTCGGCGATCCCGTACTCGCTCACATGCAGGCCGCGCTTGACGGCCGCCGTCCGCAGCGCCTCGTTGTGCCTGCCCGAGCCGGTGAAGTGCTGGAGCAGGTTCCCGAATGCCTCATCGGGCACGATGCGCAGGTCGACGGGCAGCCCCGAATGCGTCAGCGCCTTCGCCCCGGCCTCCCCCGAGGAATGCAGGACGTCGACGGCGTGGAGGGAGCCAAAGCACTCGACGAAGGCCTTCGAGTCGCTCGTGGCGGCGACGATGTCGAGGTCCTTGACCGCGTCGGCTCGCCGCCGCGCGCTGCCCGCGAGCTCGACCCTCAGAGCCGAGGGGTGGTCGCGCAGGCCGGCCACCAGCTCCTCGCCGACGGATAGCGCCTTGGACAGCAGCAGGCGCGCCCTCGGCCGGCCGTCGGCCCCGGCCGCAAGCGCGGCGAGCACGTTCTCCTCGGCCTTCTTCCCGAAGCCGGCCACATCCTTGAGGCGGCCCTGCTCCGCCGCGGCGCGCAGGTCGTCGAGCGAGGTGACGCCGAGCTGCTCGTTGAGCAGCCGCGCGCGCTTGGGCCCGAGCCCGGGAATCCGCGTGACCGCGACGAGGCCGGGCGGTATGCGCCGCTTGAGCTTGTCGGCGGAGGGAATCGAGCCCGTCTCGAGCAGGGCATCGATCTTCTCGGCGATCGTCTTGCCGACGCCCGCCAGCTCCTCCGCGCGGCCATCCCGCGCCATCTCCGCGACCGACACGCCGGCCTCCCGGATCGCCTTCGCGGCGTTGCGGTAGGCCACCACGCGATACACGACGGCTCCATCGAGCTCGTAGAGGCTGGCGAGCTCCTCGAAGGCCTCGGCTATCTCTCCGTTGCGCATGGCCCGGCTAGGGTACGCGCCCTTGTCGAGCGTCTGGCTGATCCTTCCGACCTACAACGAGGCGCAGAACATCGAGCCGCTGGTGGCGGCCGTTCTGCCGCAGCTCGCCTCGACCGGGATGGAGCACCGCATCCTGATCGTCGACGACAACTCGCCCGACGGCACCGGCCGCCTCGCCGACCAGCTCGCCGCGCGGATCCCCGAGGTGGGGGTGCTGCACCGCGCCCGCAAAGCGGGTCTCGGCCGCGCCTATCTGGCCGGATTTGCCCACGCGCTCGAGCGCGGCGCCGAGCTGGTCATGGAGATGGACTCGGACTTCTCGCACGACCCGGAGGACCTTCCCCGGCTGATCGCGGCTGCGGCCGCGGCCGACCTCGTGCTCGGCTCGCGCTATGTGCCCGGCGGCGGAGTCGTCAACTGGGGCAGGGTGCGCCGGGCGCTGTCGTGGGGCGGGTCGGCCTACGCCCGCATCCTGCTCGGAATCCCCGTCCGCGACCTGACCGGAGGCTTCAAGTGCTTCAACCGGCGCGTGCTGGAGGGGATCGAGCTGGGGTCCGTGCACGCCGACGGCTACGGCTTTCAGATCGAGCTGACCTACCGGGCGGTCCAGGCCGGCTTCAGCGTCGCCGAGGTGCCCATATTGTTTCGCGAACGGCGCGTCGGGCAATCCAAGATGACCGCGCGGATCGCGCTGGAGGCGGTCTGGAAGGTTCCTGCCCTCCGGTTCAGGGCGTAACGTGGAGCGGCGGTCGGGGGTCGCTATATTTTGTATAGCGACCGAATCGGACAAGGAGCCGTGATGGCTGGAGCGATCAACGAGGTAACCGACACCAACTTCCAGGCAGAGGTGCTGGAGTCCGACAAGCCCGTGCTGGTGGACTTCTGGGCCCCCTGGTGTGGTCCCTGCCGCATCGTCGCCCCGCATCTCGAGGAGCTGGCCGGTGAGCGCGAGGACCTGCGCATCGTCAAGCTCAACGTCGACGAGAACCCACAGGTCTCGGCGCAGTACCACGTGATGTCGATTCCCACGCTGCTGCTGTTCAAGCACGGACAGGTCGCCCACCAGATCATCGGGGCGCTGCCAAAGAACCGGCTCGTTCAGGAGATCGAGCCGGCGCTGGCCGCCTAGTTCCTGGCTGACTTCGCCGGCCCGCCCCCGGCCAGAATCACGCCACCGTCCTGGCTTAGGGGTGCAGGACGACCACAATCCAGGACGGTGGACGAAAACGCTAGATGTGACTCGCCTGCGTCCCGAGCTCGCGCTCGCGGCGCTGGCGGTAGGCGGCGCCGAGCGCGCCCACTATGGCTCCGACGATCGTGGTCACGAAGACGAGGCCAGCCTGAGGCTCGCCGATGTGGGCCTCAGGCTCGTTGTTGGTGATCTCCAGGCCGAGCAGGATGAAGCTGCCGAAGACCAGCCCTGCCATGGCGCCGCGCACGAAGCCGTCGTCGGTCCCCCGATGCTCCATGCCGCCGACGAAGCCGCCCAGGAGCGCGATCGGTATCGCCAGCACGTAGTAGACGATCTCGTTCCAGCCCAGCGCAAGCCCGGTGATGAGCCCGAAGATCAGGGTGATCACCACTGCGCCGAAGATCTGCTCCACCGGGCTGCGATCCTCGAAGGCGGGCGGCAGTGGCATGGATTGGCAGCCTAGATCATCGGTTGCCAATCCGGCCAAAGGGGGCGCCGCGACGACCCCCGTCTCCACCCCTTATAGCCCGCCGTTGGCCCGCTCGACGGAGATAAGCAAGCGCAGCCCCTCGATCTGAGTCTCGGAGCCCGGCTCCGATCCGTCGTAGCTGACCGACGTCGCGAGCGTCTCCCCGGCGACGTAGGCCTCGTGGGCGCGAGTTGCGTCGAGCAATGTCTCGTCGCCCCCCAGGGTCAGCGCAATGCGGTCCTCCACGTTCAGCCCGGCGCTCTTTCGAGCGCCCTGGACCGCGTGGATCACCTCGCGAGCGAGTCCCTCGCTGCGCAGCCCGTCGTCGAGCTCCAGGTTGAGCGCGACGGCGTGGGTGCCCGCGCGCTCGACCTGATAGTCCGTCGAGCGGCTGGAGCACGATCTGGACGTCGTCTGGCCCGATCTCGTGCTCGGCGCCCTCGACGTTGATGCCGGAGCGACCGCCGTCGCGCAGGCGAGCGGGGTCGAGGGCCGCCACCGCCGCCGCCACCTGCGGCATCTGCTTGCCGAAGCGCGGCCCAAGGCTCCGGTAGTTGGGCTTGACCTCGAAGCGCCCCAGCTCCTCGGCCTCCGAGACGTAGCGAAGCGAGCGCACGTTGAGCTCCTCGAGCACGACCGACTCGAAGCGCTCGATGGCCTCGCGCTCACGCTCTGCGGCCACGACCACGGCCTCCTTGAGCGGCTGGCGCACCTTCACCTTGCCGTGGGCCCGCGCCGCGCGGCCGAGCTCGACCGCGTCGCGCGCGACCTGCATCTGCCACTCGAGCTGCTCGTCGCGCTCGCCGGGCTCCGGGAAGTCGCACAGGTGGACCGAGGGCTCGGTGCCGTCGAGGTTCTCGTAGATCTCGTCGGTCACGAACGGGGTCAGCGGCGCCAGCAGCTTGGCGGCCGTCAGGAGGCACTCGCGCAGGGTGTCGAACGCCGCCGCGTCGCCGTCCCAAAAGCGCCGGCGCGAGCGGCGCACGTACCAGTTCGAGACGTCGTCGACGAACTCCGCGACCGCGCGGCCGGCGAAGGTGGTGTCGTAGTCCTCCATGCGCTCGATCACGCGCTCGACGGTGGCCGACAGGCGCGACAGGATCCAGCGATCGAGCTCGGTGCGCTCGGAGGCAGCGGCGCCGGCACCGGGCTCGACCGCGTTCACGTTCGCGTAGAGCACGTAGAACGCGTAGGTGTTCCAGAGCGGCTTGAGGAACTGGCGCACCGACTCCCCGACGGTCTCGAGCGAGAAGCGGTAGCCGTCCCAGGGCTGCTTCGACGTGAAGTAGTACCAGCGAAACGCGTCCGCGCCGTGGGTCTCGAGGACGTCCCAGGGCACCACGACGTTGCCCTTCGACTTGGACATCTTCTGACCCTCGGGATCGAGGATCAGGCCGAGGCAGAGGCAGGTCTCGTACGAGCTGCGGCCCCACAGCAGCGTCGACACGCCGAGCAGCGAGTAGAACCACCCGCGGGTCTGATCGAGCGCCTCGCAGATGTAGTCGGCGGGGAAGCTCTCCTCGAAGATCTCCTGGTTCTCGAACGGCGCGTGCCATTGGGCGAACGGCATGCAGCCCGAGTCCCACCAGACGTCGATCAGGTCGGGCACGCGGCGCATGTCCGCCGCCGCACCGGTCGCAGCTCAGCACCACCTCGTCGATGTAGGGCCGGTGCACGTCCGCCGGGCGGAGTGCCGCCGTGCTCTGAGATCTCGGCGAACGACCCGACGCAGGTCACGTGCTGCGGCTCTGCCTCGCAGCGCCAGATCGGCAGCGGCGTGCCCCAGTAGCGCTCGCGCGAGAGCGCCCAGTCCACGTTGTTCTCGAGCCAGTTGCCAAAGCGCCCGTGCTTGATGTGCTCGGGGTGCCAGTCGATCGTCTCGTTGGCGGCCAGCAGCTCGTCCTTGACCTCGCTGGTGCGGGCGTACCAGCTCGTCTTCGCGTAGTAGATCAGCGGCGTGTCGCAGCGCCAGCAGTGCGGATAGGAGTGGGTGTGCTCGCCGGCCGCAAAGAGGCGCCCCGACTCGCGCAGCGCCTCGATGATCAGCGGGTCCGCCTCGCGCACGTGCAGCCCGGCGAACGGCCCGGTGCGCTCGTCGAAGGTGCCGTCCGGGCGCACCGGGTTGAGGATGGTGATGCCGTTCTCGGTGGCCAGGCGATAGTCGTCCTCTCCGAAGGCCGCGCCGGTGTGGACCACCCCGGTCCCGTCCTCGACCGAGACGAAGTCGCCGGCCAGCACGGTGTGACCCTGGGGCCCATAGTCGGTCAGGTACGGGAAGGGCGGCTCGTAGCGCAGGCCGAGCAGCGCCGAGCCCGGCATGCGCTCCTCCACCTCCGCCCGCTCGCCGAGCACGCGCTCGACCAGGACCTCGGCGACGATCAGCCCCTGCCCGTCGAGGCGAGCGCGGACGTAGGTCACCTCCGGGTCGACGGCGATGGCGGCGTGCGGCACGAGCGTCCAGGGCATCGTCGTCCACGCGAGCAGGGAGACGTCCGGCTCGTCGCGCAGCGGGAACTTCACGAACACCGAGGGGTCGACCGTGTCCTTGTAGCCTTGCGCGACCTCGTGGCTGGAGAGTGCGGTGCCGCAGCGCGGGCAGTACGGGACGACCTTGTGACCCTCGGTCAGCAGACCCTTGTCATAGACCTGCTTGAGCGACCACCAGACGGACTCGACGTAGAAGTTGTCGAGGGTGAAGTAGGCCTCGTCTGTGTCGATCCAATGGCCGATCCGCTCGGTTAGCCGGTTCCACTCGTCGATGTAGCGCAGCACCGATTCGCGGCAGCGGGCGTTGAACTCGGCGACCCCGTAGCGCTCGATGTCCTCCTTGGAGGTGAAGCCGAGCTCCTTCTCGATCTCGAGCTCGACGGGCAGGCCGTGGCAGTCCCAACCCCCCTTGCGGTCGACGAGGTGGCCGCGCATCGTCTTAAAGCGCGGGAAGACGTCCTTGAAGACGCGCGAGAGCACATGGTGGGAGCCCGGACGGCCGTTCGCGGTGGGCGGACCCTCGTAGAAGACGAAGCGCGGCGCGCCCTCTCGGCGGCGCACCGATTCGCGAAATACGTCGCGCTCGCGCCAGCGCTCGAGCACCCGCTCCTCGAGAGCGGGAAACGACTGGGAGGAGTCCACCGGCCGGTAGCGAGCCATCGGGCCGTCGATTCTAGGCGTGCCGCGCGGGCTGCCGATTCGGCGAGCGATGTGATAACACTCTGCCCCGAATCGCCGAATCGCCCCTGGCAGGGGGCCGGGGGCGAACGGGGGAACCACATAAGGATGGGGCTAACCGGCATCTCGCCGGCGCGCGAATCTTTCCTGCGCGAGCCCGACAGCTAACCCCGTAGGCCGTTGGAAAGAGAGTGCAGGATGCGCCGCACTTCCGCCCTATGGGCCTGCCTCGCGACGGTCGTCGCCTTGCTTTGCCCGAGCGCCGCCTCTGCCAGTGCCGAGGAGGAGGCAGTCAGCGCGCTCAACGAGATCAGAAGGGACCAGGGCCTGCCCGCGCTTCGCGCGTCGGACAGCCTTGGCGAGTCCGCGGACCGCTACGCCCGCGGCATGCTCCGAAACGAGTACTTCGGTCACGCCGCCCGCATAGCCGTTGCCGCCCAGTTCAGCATGGCCGGCGAGACGCTCGCCTGGCACGGGGGCTTCGACCCGCAGCCCTACCGGACGATACGCCGCTGGATGGCGTCCCCGCCGCACCGGGCCATACTGCTGTCGCCGCGCTTCCAATGGGTCGGCATGGGAATGGAACGCGGCCGCCTTGGAGGCCGCCTCGTCACCGTGTGGGTCGGACACGTCGGGAGGAAGTAGGCGACCGCGGCGCTACGCGGCGAGCTTCCGGCAAAGCTCCGAGAAGGTGCGCTTCTCGGTCTCGTCGAGCGCGTCAAATGCCTGCGCCACACGGTCGGAGTGGGCCGGGAACAGGCGCTCGACGAGGTCGTTACCGCTCGGCGTGAGCTCCACGAGCACGATGCGCCGGTCCTTGGGCATCCGCCGCCGCACCACGAGGCCGCGCGTGGCGAGCGTCGCCGTGACCTCGGTCGCGTTGGCCTTCGACCAGCCCAGCCGGCGGCGGACCGTCTTCAGCTCGAGGGCGCCGCCGGCGGTTGTGAGCACCACCAGCACGGAGAAGCCCGCCGCCGACACGCCCTCGCGCTCGAGCTCGGAGGCGAGCGGACGACGCACGGCGGACTCCGCCCGCACCAGGGCCTGGAGCGCGCGGTGTGCCAGCGGATCACCGAGCTTGAACGGCATCCCTGCGGCACTGTACGCGCGCCGCCGGATGGCTTTGAGCGTTGGGCTTTGAGCTAGCCGGCGCGCTTTGAAGCCGCCGCCGCGAGCGGAACGCGCGCGGGGATCGCGGTCTCATGGGCTTCAGTGACCACGACCACCTGCTCGAGCCGGCCGCTGTCCACGTAGCCCTTCAGGCGCTCGACAGCCTCTACCGGAGCGGTACCCAGCGACGGGATGCCGTGGTCGCCGGTGACCGGCATCGCCTCGCGATACTCGAACACCGGGGCGGCCGAGCCGACCTGGCGGACCGTGTACACGAGACGCCCGACCACCTCGAGGGTGGCGTCGCCGCCGCAGAACACGAATGCGGTGGGGTCGAGCGCCCGGATGGCTCGGACCACGCGCTCGGGAGGCAGGTCGAAGGCAAGCAGAAGGGTGCGGAACCCGGCGCGGCGCAGGCCGAGCTCGAGGGCCTGCACGTGGAGCGACTCGAGGTCGAGATGCGAGCTCGAGTCGAACAGCAGCACGCCCTGGAGGCGGGTGGCGGGAGCCACGACCCGGCGCGAGGCGTGCAGCCAGCCCGTTGCCCAGCGGTATGCGAGCTCGCGCTCGGCCTCGCGGCTGTCGCGAGCGCCGGCAAGCTCGAGGGCGGGCAGCAGCACCTCCTCGACCGTCCGCTCGACCGAGCGAACGGCGAGGCTCTCCTCCAGCACGCGGTCGGCCACCTCTTCGTCGAAGTGGTCCCACGCGTCGAGCAGGCGGCTCGGCGAGCTCGGTCCCTCGCCGCGCTGTCGCGACAGCTCGATCGCCGACGAGATGTTGTGCGTCTCGAGCAGAGCGCGGCGCAGCGACTCCAGCTCGGCCAGGTCGTATTGGCGGTGGCCTCCCTGGGTGCGGCGTGGCTTCGGATACCCGAAGCGGCGCTCCCAGCTGCGCAGCGTGTTGGGGCTGACCCCCAGCAGTTCTGCCGCAGCATTGGTTCTGATCCCGCTCACCACATCCCCTCCATCCCGTGTGAATCGCAGCAGCCGTGCGCCACTACTTCGCACGCAGCCGCCACTCCCTGGAGTCCCCAGACGTCCTTGCACAGGTTCTCGGCATGAGCGGTCGCATCTGCATGGAGGTTTCTGCACTCTGGACGCATGTTGTGCAAGCGGTGCAGAGGTTCTTGCACTGCTTCGAGCTGGTTCACCGGCGTCCGAACCCGCTCGGCACCACCGTTACGAGCGCGGCGCGCGGCGGTTCGCAGGTGGCGATGCGAGCGGTGAGCGTGCCGATCCGGCGCGCCTTGGCTGCCGACGTGAGACGCAGTGGCATGACGACGGGCTCGACCGGTCGCTGCGCCGCCACGCCGGCGTAGCGCACGATCTGGTCCTCGCCCATCGGGCTCGTTACGTGATCGAGCAGGTGGCTGCCGATGAGCTTGCTCTCCTTGCCGAAGATGCGCTCGCCCGCCCTGCTGACCGCATTCACGATCAGCTCATGCGTACAGATCAAGAACGCGGCGGCGTCCCCCGGCAGCGCGTCCCGCGGGCAGGTCAGGATCATCCCCATCCCACAGCGGTGGCACACCCTCCTGGGCAGATCGGCCCGGCCGGAGGATTTGTCGGCCGGATGGCCGCAGCGAGAGCAGAATCGGATCGAGCCCGGCCGTCGTTGCCGTTGCCGGGCGGAGCCCAAGACCGATCGATCCGGGTGAGAGCCGTCACTCAGGCGATCAGAACATGGAAGTAGCGCAAGCGTGCACCGCGGCTCCGCTCTGCACGGGGTTCGGCCCCGAACCCCGTGCAAAGACGCATCCGAGCGGGCGCTAGCCTAGGCGCATGGTTGATGAGAAAACGCTCTGGGGCCCGGAGACGAGCAAGGCCGTCGACAATTTTCCGGTCTCGGGCGAGCGCGTGCCGACCCCCGTGGTGCGCTGGCTCGGCCGCATCAAGGCCGAGGCCGCACGCGTGAACGCGGACCTGGGGCTGTTCGACCCCGACCGTCGCCGAGCGGATCGGGCGCGCCGGAGACGAGGTCGCCGCGGGCAGCCACGACGACCAGTTTCCGATCGACGTCTTCCAGACCGGCTCGGGCACGTCCTCGAACACGAACGCGAACGAGGTGATCGCCAACCTGGCAGGCGACGCCGCCCATCCCAACGATCACGTGAACATGGGCCAGTCGTCCAACGACGTCTTTCCGAGCGCGGTTCACCTCGCCGCGGTGGACGCCGTGCAAACCGACCTGCTGCCCGCTCTCGAGCGCCTCGCGGGCTCCCTCGGGCGAAAGGCCGAGGAGTGGAGCGAGGTGGTCAAGGCGGGGCGCACCCACATGATGGACGCCGTTCCGGTGACGCTCGGCCAGGAGTTCGGCGGCTACGCGGCGCAGATCTCGCTCGGCCGCGACCGCGTGCAGGACGCGCTCGGCCGGGCGAGCGAGATCCCGCTGGGGGGCACGGCCACCGGGACGGGGCTGAACACACATCCCGAATTCGCGGAGCGGGTGCGCGAGAGGCTCGGGCTCGGCAGGCCTCCGCGCGACCGCTTCGAGGCCCAGGCCAGCCGCGACGCCCTCGTCGAGCTCCACGGGGCGCTCAAGGTCGTGGCCGTGTCGCTGACCAAGATCGCGAATGACCTCGTGATCATGGGCTCAGGTCCGCGCACCGGCCTCGGCGAGCTTCGGCTGCCTGAGCTGCAGAAGGGGTCGTCGATCATGCCGGGCAAGGTCAACCCGGTCATCCCGGAGGTGGTCCTGCAGGTGGCCGCGCAGGTAATCGGCAACGACACCGCGGTCACCGTGGCCGGAACCCAGGGCAACTTCGAGCTCAACGTGCGCGTGCCGGTTATCGCGCGCAACCTGTTCGAGTCGATCCGCATCCTCACCTCGGCGTGCAACATGCTGGCCGAGAAGTGCGTCGACGGCATCGAGGCCAACGTGGAGACGCTGCGCCGAAACGCCGAATCGACTCCCGCGATCGCCACGGCACTCAACCCGCATATCGGCTACGACCGCGGGACGGAGATCGTCAAGGAGGCCATGACCTCCGAGCGCACGATCCGCGAGGTGGCGCTGGAGAAGGGCGTGGACGAGGAGACGCTCGACAAGGCGCTCGACCTGCGCGCGATGTCGCGCGGATCAAAGCCGGGCTGAGCTCAGCGGCAGTCGTCGATGCGGGCCCTGCCGTAGGCGGCAGGCTCGCGGCAACGCGGGGTGCTCGACGCACGCGCGGCGGTGCCGCCCAGCAGGTAGGGAGCCGGGTTGACCGGGATATTGCGCAGGCGCACCTCGAAGTGCAGGTGCGGCCCGGTCGAGTTGCCGGTGGAGCCGACCAGGCCGACGCGCGTGCCGCCCACGACCTGCTCGCCAACCCATGAGGTGATCTGGGACAGGTGCGCGTACCAGGTCGTGTAGCCGAGCCGGTGCTGGATCACCACGAGGTTGCCGTAGCCGCCGAAGTTCCGCCCGGCGAAGACGGTGGTTCCCACGCCGGCCGCCTCGACGCGCGCGCCGTGGTTGGCCGGGAAGTCGATGCCCGAATGGCGGCGCCCGCCGCGGCGCGCGGGCGCCGAAGCGATCGCCGATCGGACCCGGCACGGGGCGGAAGAAGCTGACCGGCCCGCCGGGCGCCGGAGCAGGGACCGGTGACGCGGAGCGCCGCCGGCGCAGCGCCGCGAGCGTCGCCGGGCCGGCCAGGCCGTCCACGCCGAGACCGGCGTGACGCTGGAAGGAGCGCAGGCCACTGCGGGTGCCGCGACCGAAGACGCCGTCGACGCCGCCGGGCGAATGGCCGCGGCGCCAGAGCAGGTACTGGAGGGCGGCCACGTCCCAGCCGCGCATTCCCCGGCGCATCACGCGACGGCCCAGAGCCGGGCGGCCCCGCCGCCCGAGCGCGTGACGCGTCTGCGGGCCGGCAATGCCGTCGACCAGGAGGCCACGACGGCGCTGGAAGCGGCGGACGCCCCGCTTGGTGAACGGACCGCGGATGCCGTCGACCGCGACCGGGTATAGGCCTTGGGCCTTCAGTGCGGACTGCAGCGCGGCCACGTTGGCGTTCGCAGCGGCCTGCTGCGCTGTCGCCCCCGTGAGCATCCCTGCCACGACCACGCCGACAAGCAGTCGGGCGCGGAGCATGACCACAGGGTCGTAAAAAGCTCAGCCCGTGGCAAGGCCTCGCAAACGATCTTGCAGACCGGGAGGCTCGCGTCTTCGCTTTCGGCGAAGTGCCGCTATCCCGTGCCATGAGTAGCTTTGGCTGATGCGGCGGCGCTCGCACCGGGCACTTCCGGCGGTCCTCGCCGTGCTGGTCGCATCGTCACTGGCTCTGGTGGAGAGCTCCAGCGGAGCGGTCGCGAAGCCACGGTTTGTGAGGAACATTCCGACCGGCGAGACCGGTTGGTTCTCGTCGCCCGGGCTCGTCGACCTCGACCGCGATGGCCGCCTCGAGATCGTCGCGCCGTTCTATTCGACCTTCGTCTTCGATGCCAAGGGTCGTCGCCTGGGCCGGGGGACTGCGACGGATGGACGCGTCTATGCCCCGAGCGTGGTTGCCGACCTGGACGCCGACGGCGCGCCGGAGGTCGTGGTCGGCGGCAACGAAGGGACGGTCGCGGCCTACAACCTGAGCGGCGGCGAGCTGCGACTCAAGGCGGGCTGGCCGGCCTCGACCTGCAGCGGTGGCCAGTGCCCCGAAACGCGCGGTCTCGCCGCGGCCGACCTCGACCGAGACGGTCGCGTCGAGGTGGTGGCGACGACGACCAACACGTCGCCGAGCGGATCGCAGGTCTTCGTCTTCGACGGGTCCGGCTCGCTCTACCGGCCGCCGGGCGCGCCCGCGACGGCCTGGCCGCGCTTCAACACGCTGTCCGGGCCGGGCAACGACGCCACCTTCAACGGCGTCGGCAACCACGGGTACGGCGCCTACGGCGAGAACGTCGGCATCGGCAACCTCGACAACGACCGCCCGCTGGAGATAGTCGTCACCTTCGACAATCACCAGATCAACGTCTTCAACCACGACGGTACGTCCGTGCTCGCGTCGCCCTGGTACACGAACAGGCAGAGCGACTACGCCGGGAACCGTCTCGGATGGGGCCAGTTCATCCGCTGGCTGAGCCCCCGGGTCGAGGCAGACCACTACCACCGGCACGTTGGCCCGTGGCCGGATGTCCGCAAGACCGCCTGGCTGCAGTGGACGGCGTCGCCACCGTCGGTCGCCGACCTCGACCGCGACGGGCGCAACGAGGTGATCGGCCTCCCGAACGTGGAGCGCAAGGAGCCCTACGAGACTCAGGCATACGCCTTCATGGTGCTCGACGGAGCGCAGGGCGGCGGAGGGCGATCGGCGCGCAGGCACAAGGGCTTCAGGAGGCTGCCGCTGACCGGCAAGCCGGCCGTTCGCCCCGGTGGGGACTGGTATCCCCCGAGCGGCATCCCGGCCGCGTCGGTGGTCGACATCCGAGGAGATCGCCGGCCCGAGATCATCGCGTCCGTCCCCGACGGGCATGTTCATGCGGTCGGGCCTGGCGGCAACCGGCTGTGGCGCTACGACTACGCCCACGGAGCGGCCAAGACGTTCGCGTCCGAGGTCGTCGCCGCCGACCTCAACCGCGACCGCGTCCCGGAGCTCGTCTTCGGCACCTACGGACCTGCGGAGCGCTCGGGCCGGCTGATCGTGCTCTCTGCCTCCGGCAAGCGGCTCTTTGACATCCGGCTCCGCCGGCAGGGCAGCGACCCCAACGGAATCGGCATCGCCGCAGCGCCCTCAATCGGCGACCTCAACGGCGACGGTCACCTGGAGATCGTTGTCTCGACATTCGACCACGGGATCGACGTGTTCCGCGTCCCGCGCTCCGACACGAAGCGCATGCCATGGCCAACAGGCCGCGGCAATCTCCTGCGAAACGGCGCAGGCACGACGACCGCGGTCAAGTAGCTCCGCTCGGGGAGCCCGCGCCACGCGCCTGACGTTGGCCGTCACATGGGCGGCAAACGTCAGGAGGACGAATCGGGGGTCAGTCGTGGGCTCGCGCCGCCGCCTGGTCAGTCCGCGGCGAATTCGAAGCGCGTGCCGACGCAGTTCTGGATGAACGCCTCCGGGAACCGGGCGGCGAGCGCGTGGGTGGCCCGCCAGCCCGTGCAATGGGCGGGCACGAGATAGTCCGGGGAGAACTCGCCGAGCGCGTCGCAGGTCGGCCCGATGACCGGTTCGAACGCCCGGCCGCTGAGGTGGAAGCCTCCCAGCACGGCGTGGAACCGGCTCTCGCCGGTCAGCTTTCGCACGTAGCGCAGGATGTTGATGATGCCGGAGTGCCCGCACCCGGTCAGTACGACCAGGCCGTGTCCGCGCACCATCGCCACCAGGGCTTGATCGTCGAGGATGAGCGGATCGGGTTCCCACGCGCCGTGCCGGTGCGCCTCGTGTCCCAAAAAGCCGCGCTCGAAGTCCGTGGTCCGGTCGACCTCGCCGGTCACCAGCAGCGAGCCGTCGAGCAGGAAGGAGGGCTGGCGCTGCTCGACGATGTCGAAGCCCGCGCCCTGCAGTGCGCTCTTGCTCGTCGTGGGCAGTTCGACCGGCTCGCGTCCGGGGATCGCGACGCGGCGCCGCGACCAGAACTCCGGGTGGATCAGGACCGGCATGTTCGTGCGCCCGAGCTTGCCCACCAGGCCGTCCATGCCCGTGACGTGATCCCAATGGCCGTGGCTGAGCACGATGATGTCGATCTCACCGGGGGACAATTCCAGCCGGCGCATGTTCTCCACGAGGCCGTCCGGGGTCCGGCCGGCGTCGAAGAGGACGCGGGTCTCCCGGTCACCCTTCGCGATCGTCACGAGCGCGGAGAACCCGTGCTCGCCCTGCAGCGCGTCATCGGTTTCACCGCCCAGGAGGAGCGGTGCAGGCACCCGCGGCGACGCCGCCATCGGGGGTCGCTTCGCCGGACCCTGGTCGACAAGCAGCGAGTCGGTCACGTTGTCGACGAGCGTGGTCACCGTGATCGCGTCTATGGGCTCGAGCGTGATCGTCTCCATCGCAACATGATACTGTTAACCGAATGGTGAACGATTCGTTCAGAGCGCTGTCGCACCCCATCCGGCGCGGCATCGTCGAGCGCCTCGCCGCGGGTCCGGCAACGATCGGTGACGCGACGGGTGGTTTCGGCGTGTCGAAGCCCGCGATCACCAAGCACGTGAAGGTCCTGGAGGAGACGGGCGTCGTTACGCGCCTGGTCGAGGGCCGGACGCATCGGCTCTCCCTCGAACCCGACGTGCTGAGCGAGGCGGCCGACTGGATGGATCGCCAGCGCGCCCTCTGGGGGCGCCTGTTCGACGTCGTCGACGACTATCTCAAGGAGGAAGGCACGAAATGAACACCCCGCTGATCGTGCAGCCGCAGGAATGGAACGCCGCCCGCGACGAACTGCTGGTGAAGGAGAAGGAGCTGACGCGCGCCCGTGACGCGCTGGCGGCCGAGCGCCGCCGGATGCCATGGATGGCGGTACAGAAGGAGTACAAGTTCGACGGCCCGGATGGCGTGGCGAGCTTGCTCGACCTGTTCGGCGGCCGCCGCCAGCTGGTCGTCTACCGCGCCTTCTACGCGCCCGACGTCACCACGTACCCGGAGTCGGGCGGCGCGTACCCGGAGCGGGCCTGCGCCGGTTGCTCCTTTGTGGCCGACCAGGTCGCGCACCCCGCCCACCTGAACGCGCGGGACACGACGCTCGTGTTCGTCTCACGGGCCCCCCAGGGCGAGATCCAGGGCCTGAAGGAACGGATGGGCTGGGAGCTGATCCCCTGGTACTCGATCACGGACGACTTCGACGCCGACTTCGGCGTGGACCAGTGGCACGGCCACAACGCCTTCATCCGCCACGGCGACAAGATCTTCCGCACCTACTTCACCGACGCCCGCGGTGACGAGGCCCTGGGGACGACCTGGAGCTACCTCGACATGACCGCGCTCGGCCGCCAGGAGGAGTGGGAGGACTCGCCGGAGGGCTACCCGCAGAGCCCGCCCTACGGGTGGTGGAACTACCACGACGCCTACCCCAAGGCCTCGTGATCGCCCACGTATCGGGCGTGCCGCTGGAGGAGCTCCTCCCGTCCGTGTCGGCTGCCGGCGCCGGACTGCTCGCGGCGCGTGCCTGGATAATGCTGCGCCTGCGACGCCGACGGGAGCCCGGAACATGACCGACAACACGCTGCGCATGGAGCGCACCTACCAGGCGCCGGCCCAGGCGGTCTTCGACGCGTGGACCAGCGAGGAGGTGATCAGGCGCTGGTGGCACGCCGAGCACGACTGGGAGACCACCGAGGCCGAGGTGGACCTGCGTGTGGGCGGGACCGTGCGAGTGGTCATGCGCAACCCCCACGAGGACATCGAGTACGGCGGGGGCGGCAACTACACGGAGATCGAGCCCCCAACCCGCCTGGCGTTCACCTGGATCTGGGACGGCAACGACACCCGCCAGCTGATCGAGCTCGACTTCGAGGAGACCGACGGCTCCACCACGGTCCGCTTCACCCACAGCGGCCTCTGGAACGAGGAGGCCGTGCGCTCGCACGAGGATGGCTGGGGCAAGGCGTTCGACAATCTCGAGCGCGCGCTGGCTCCGGCCGGGGCGTAGGTCTCCGAGGCGCGGGCGCAGAGCTCCGGCGAAACGGCGAGCTATGAGGGTGGGACGGTTGCCGTGGCGCTCCCGTGCGGCGGGATTTGGCGTTCGTTGTCGAGTTAGCGGTCCGTGGGAACGCTAAGTCGACAATGGATCGAGAAGCTCGGTGCTTTCCGGCCGAACGGCCTACAGGTTCACGGCCACGTACTTCGTCTCGAGGAACTCCTCCATGCCCTCCTTGCCGCCCTCGCGGCCGATGCCCGACTGCTTGACGCCTCCGAACGGCGCGCCGGCGTTGGACACCATGCCCTGGTTTAGGCCGACCATCCCGGTCTCGAGCCCCTCGCAGACGCGGATGGCTCGCTTGAGGTCCCGTGTGAACACGTAGGCGACCAGGCCGTACTCGGTGTCGTTGGCGCGCGCGATCGCGTCCTCCTCGGACTCGAATGTCGTGACCGGCGCCACCGGGCCGAAGATCTCCTCGTGCAGCACTCGGGCGTCATCGGTTACGCCGCCGAGCACGGTCGGCGGGTAGAAGTACCCGCGGCCGTCCGGGATCTCGCCGCCCACGACGCACGACGCGCCCTTGTCGAGCGCGTCCTGTACGAGCTCGGCCACCTTCTCGCGCGAGGGCTGGTCGATCAGCGGGCCGACCTTGACGTCCTCTTCGGTTCCGCGGCCGACCTTGAGCGCGCCCAGCCGCTCGCCGAGGCGGCGCTCGAACTCCTCTCGCACCGGCTCGGCCACGTGGAAGCGGTTCGCCGAGGTGCAGGCCTCGCCGATGTTGCGCATCTTGGCGAGCACCGCGCCATCGACCGCGGCGTCGAGGTCGGCGTCGTCGAAGATCAGGAAGGGAGCGTTGCCGCCCAGCTCCATCGACGTCTTCAGCACGTTCTTCGCCGAGGCCTCGATCAGCTTGCGCCCGACCTCGGTCGAGCCCGTGAAGGACAGCTTGCGCAGGCGGCCGTCGGCGATCAGCGGGGCCGTCGTGTCACCCGACGAGGAGGTCGTGATGATGTTGACCACCCCGCCGGGAAGGCCTGCCTCCTCCAGGATCTGCGCCATCGCGAGCATCGACAGCGGCGTCTGCTTGGCCGGCTTTATCACCGACGTGCAGCCGGCCGCGATCGCCGGCCCCGTCTTGCGCGTGCCCATGGCCATCGGGAAGTTCCACGGCGTGATCATCAGCGCCGGCCCGACCGGCTGCTGCATCACGATCACCCGGCTGGTGCCGTTGGCGAACTGCTTGTAGTTGCCGTCGATGCGAAGCGCCTCGCCCGAGTACCAGCGAAAGAAGTCGGCGGCGTAGAGGATCTCGGCCTTCGACTCGGCCACCGGCTTGCCCATCTCGAGCGTCATCAGCGTGGCCAGCTCGTCGGCGCGCGCGGTCATCAGCTCGAAGGCCTTCCACAGGATTCCGGCGCGATCGTTGGGCGGCGAGGCGGCCCACTCCTTCTGGGTATCGACCGCCGCGTCGAGCGCCGCCATCGCGTCCTCGGTGGTGGCGTCGGCGACCTCCGCAATCGGCTCCTCGGTCGCCGGGTCGATCACCTCGAGCGTGGCGCCGCCGGTCCCGTCGCGCCACTCCCCCCCGATGAAGAGCTGCTTGTTGACCTTGTCGACGACCGTCTGTTCAGCGGTTGCGATGCTCATGTTGCGACTGTCTCCGTTCCGAGTTCCTCGTGGATGGCCACGTCGAGCGAATAGTCGATCGGCAGCACGATCAGCGACGGCACCTCGAGCGAGAGGGCGTGGCGCAGGCGCTCGCCGAACTCGTCCGCCGAACCGCAGCGCCAGGCCGGGATGCCGAAGCTCTCCGCCAGCATGACGAAGTCCGGATTGGTGAAGTCGGTGCCGAAGTGCCTTCCGAACTTCTTGTCCTGCTTCCAGACGATCGAGCCGTACTGACCGTTCTCCCAGATCACGTTCACGATCGGCGTCTTGGCGCGGACGGCGGTCTCGAGCTCCTGGCAGTTCATGAGAAAGCCGCCGTCGCCGTTGACCGTCACCACGTTGCGATCGGGGTGGACGATCTTGGCCGCTATCGCAGCCGGCAGCGCGAAGCCCATCCCGGCCAGCCCGTTCGCGATCAGCACGGTGTTGGGCTCGTGGGCGGGGAACATGCGCGCGATCCACAGCTTGTGCAGCCCGACGTCCGAGATCAGGATGTCCTCGCGGCCGAGCGCCTTGCGGATCTCAAAGAGCGCGCGCGGCGGCTGGACCGGGAAGCCGTCGTCGTCCTTGGCCTGCTCGAAGCGCCCCAGCACGAGCTCGCGCAAGCGCTGTGAGCCCCCGTGGTGGGGCACGTGGCGGCACTCCTCGCCGAGGCGGGTGAGGATGTTGTAGAGGTCGCCGACCAGCTCGACCTCCGGCATGAAGAAGGCGTCGGTCTCCGCCGGCACCGAGTCGATGCAGATGATCGTCTTGTCGCGCTTGGGGTTCCAGTGCTCGGGCGAGTGCTCGACCAGGTCATAGCCGATGGCGAGCACGACATCGGCCTCGTCGAACCCCGCCATCGTGTAGTCGCCCGACTGGAGGCCGACCGTGCCGAGCGACTTCGGGCTGTCCGGCGAGAGCAGGCCCTTGCCCATGAAGGTCTCGGCCACCGGGATGCCGGTGGAGCGCACGAACTCGCGCAGCGCGGGCGCCGCCCTGCCGCGGATCACGCCGTTGCCCGCCAGCGCGACCGGGTTGATCGAGCCGCGCACCAGGTCGGCCGCCTTGAGCAGCTCGCGAGCGGCGGGCTCGGGGCGGGCCTGGCGGCGGCGCGGCAGCGGCTGCGGCGTCGATCTCCGCCTCCATCACGTCCTCGGGCAGCTCGATGTGGGTGGCGCCCGGCTTCTCTGCCTCGGCGAGCTTGAACGCCTTGCGAACGACCTCGGGAATGATCGCGGGGTCTGAGAGGCGGGCGTTCCATTTGGTGATCGGGCGCATCACGCGCAGGAGGTCGATGTACTGATGGGACTCCTTGTGCATGCGCTCGAGGTCGCCCTGGCCGGTGAGCGCCACGAGCGGCGCACGGTCGAGGAAGGCATCCGCGACGCCGGTGGTCAGGTTGAGCGCGCCCGGGCCGAGCGTCCCGAGGCAGACCCCCGCGTGACCGGTGAGCCGGCCGTAGACGTCCGCCATGTAGGCCCCGCCCTGCTCGTGGCGGACGGGCACGAAGTCGATCGAGGAGCGCGAAAGCGACTCGTTGAGGTCGAGCGTCTCCTCGCCCGGAATCCCGAACACGTGCTTGACGCCCTCGACCTCGAGGCACTCCACGAACAGGTCGGATGCCTTCCGGTTCATCGCGAGAGCACGATACCCGGCATAGGTAAGTTGAAAGCCGTGGCACCCGTGGCGCGGTACGCCCAGAGCGGCGAGCTCTCGATCGCCTACATCGTCGAGGGCAGCGAAGACATGGAC
Organism: uncultured Thermoleophilaceae bacterium; assembly: GCA_963762265.1. Lineage (GTDB taxonomy): Bacteria > Actinomycetota > Thermoleophilia > Solirubrobacterales > Thermoleophilaceae > JACVRW01. The sequence goes on from CAVXKC010000004.1 coordinate 351,056, forward strand.
CTGGTCTGGATTCCGCCGTGGATCTCGCAGGTCGAGTACCTCTGGTCGGAGGAGTCGCTCGAGCGCGTGATGGCGCGGCTGACCCAGTTCGCGCGGGTGATCACCTTCGACCGGCGCGGCTCGGGCCTGTCCGATCCGCTCGCCGGGGCACCCACGCTGGAGGAGCAGATGGACGACGTCCTCGCGGTCATGGACGCCGCGGGATCGGAGCGCGCCGCGATCGTGGGCACGCTCGAGGGCGGGCCGATGGCCGCCATCTTCGCCGCCACCTATCCCGAGCGCGTGAGCGCGCTGGTGCTCTACGCGAGCTTCGCGCGCGCCACCTGGGCGCCGGGCTACGAGTGGGCCTGGCCGGCCGAGCGGCGCGACGAGCGCATGGCGGAGCTGGTCGAGCACTGGGGCGAGGGTTGGGTGGCCGGCGGCGTGGCGCCCGCCAACATGATCGATCCGAGCTTTCGCGAGTGGGCGGGCCGGCTCGAGCGGCTCGCCGCGAGCCCGTCCACCATCCGCCGGATCTTCAAGCTGATCGGCGAGTTCGACGTGCGCGAGGTGCTGCCCTCGATCCGCGTGCCCACGCTCGTCCTCCATCGCCGCGACGACTCGTTCATCAAGATCGAGCACTCGCGCTTCATGGCCGAGCGCATCCCCGGCGCGCGGTACGTCGAGCTCGAGGGCGATCAGAACATGTTCTCGGTCGGCGACACCGAGGGAGTGCTCGGAGAGATCGAGGAGTTCCTAACGGGCGCGCGGCACGACCGCGAGCCCGACCGGATGCTCGCGACGGTGCTCTTCACCGACATCTGCGGCTCGACCGAGCGCGCGGCCCAGATGGGCGACCGCAGCTGGCGCTTCCTGCTCGAGCGCCACGACGCGATGTTCCGCCAGGCGCTCGGACGCCACCGCGGCCGCGAGGTCAAGCGCACCGGCGACGGCTTTCTCGCCACCTTCGACGGCCCGGCGCGCGCGATCCGCTGCGCAGCCGACATCGCCGGCTCGGTGGGCTCGCTCGGCCTCGAGGTCCGGGCCGGGCTCCACACGGGCGAGCTCGAGGTCATGGACGGCGATCTGGGCGGGCTCGCCCTGCACATCGCGGCCCGCGTGATGGACAGCGCCGAGCCCAGCGAGGTGCTCGTCTCGAGCACCGTGAAGGACCTGGTTGTCGGGTCGGGAATCGACTTCCAAGACCGCGGCGCGCGCGAGCTTCGGGGCATCCCGGGTGAGTGGCGCCTGTTCTCGGTCGCCTGAAGCCCCCGCTACCTTGAACCGATAGAAGCGTTGATACCTGTAATGCGCCGAACCGTCCCGCTCCTCATCGCCCTCGTGCTCGTCCTAGTCGCCGCTGCCGCCGGCGGCGGGCGCCGCCGTGCGCCACGTGATCCGCGGCGCCGGCTTTGGCCACGGCATCGGGATGAGCCAGTACGGGGCCTACGGCTACGCCCTCAAGGGGAGCAAGCTACGCGGGGATTCTGGCGCACTACTACAAGGGCACGCGCATGAGCAGCGCTCCCAGCCGTGCCGTTCGAGTGCTCCTGCAGCCGGACGACCCCTACATCCGCGTGCGCGGCGCCACGCGCATCCGCGGCCGCGAGCTCAACCCCGGTACCACCTACGTGGCGCGCGAGTCCCGCGGCGGCGTGCTCGTCACGACCGCCCGGGGCAAGCGGATCGGGCGCTTTGGCAACGGGGCGCGCTTCGAGAGCTCCGACCCGATGCGGCTGCTCGGCCCGGCGCTCAACGGGATCTCGAGCGGCCTCTACCGCGGTGAGGTCGAGATCCGCACCGAGGGCGCGGGCGTGACCGCGATCAACGTGCTCGACATCGACTCCTACGTCCGCGGCGTCGTCGCGGGCGAGATGCCCTCCTCCTGGCCGCTCGAGGCGCTCAAGGCGCAGGCGGTGACCGCGCGCACCTACGCACTGGCCACGCGCAAGACGACCGGCGTGTTCGACCAGTACCCGGACACCCGCTCGCAGGTCTATCGCGGGGTCACCGGAGAGAGCGTGCGCTCGCGACGCCGCCGTGCGCGGCACCGCCGGACAGCATCCTCACCTACGGCGGCGACCCCGCCGTGACCTACTACTTCTCGACGTCGGGCGGACATACCGAGAACGTCGAGTTCTCGTTCGTCGGCGCGCTCTCGAAGCCCTGGCTGGTCGGCGTGCCCGACCCCTACGACACTCAGTCGCCCTATCACCGCTGGACCGCCACGTTCTCCGCGGCCACGCTCGACCGCGCACTCGGCGCGCCAGGGGCGTTTCGCAGCGTGAAGGTGCTCGAGCGCGGCGTCTCTCCGCGCGTCGTCCGGGCGCGCGTGAAGGGAACCACCGGCTCGCGCGTGCTGACCGGCCCGCAGATCCGCGCCGCGCTCGGCCTGCGCGACACCTGGATGACCTTCGTACGCGTGTCGTCGAGCGTGCGTCGCACCAGCACCGCGCGGGTGTCCGCCTTCGGAGCACGCGTAAGCGCGCTCGAGCTGGCCGGCCGCTTCTCCCCGGCGCCGCGCAAGCGCCGGCTGACCGTCGAGCGGCGCAGCGCGCCGGGGCACTGGAGCAAGGTCACGCGGCTGCGCACGACCAAGTCCGGCCGCTACCGCATGGACCTTCGGCGCGCGGGCGCCTACCGCGTCCGGCGCGGCCGTGTGGCCGGACCGGTCGTTCGCGTTCGGTGAGCCGAGTCGCGCTCGCAGTGAGCGCTGCGATCGCGCTGTCGGCGCCCGCCTCCGCATCCGCCGACGACACCCCTGTCGCTCTCCGCAGGTGCCCGCGAGCGGGGCTACGTCGGCCTCAGGCTGCACGCCACCCCGGGCGTGGCGGCCACGATCCGCGACGAGACGACCGGCCTGGAGCGCATCGTCACGCCAACGCTGGCCGACTCGCGCCTGCGGCGCTTTGCGCGCTGGACCTGCCCCGAACGCAAGCGGCGCTTCACGGTGACCCAGCCGGGTCCCGACGGAGCCGTGTTGACCGCGGAGGCGAGCGTCACGACCCCGTCGTGCTCGCGCCGTCTCGAGTTCGTCGCACCGCGGCGCGTCCGCGCGGACCTCCCGGTCGCCGCCGTCCGTGCGTGACCGCTGGCGCCTCGGCGGCGTGGTGGCGCGGTTCTGCGTCCGGGCGCCCGGCATGGACAGGCGCTGCCGGCGGGTTCGAGTCCGAAGCGGTCGCAGGGTTTCGCCGCGTGCGCTTCCACGATCCGCGGCCGGGCGCCTATCGCCTGACGCTTCGCACCCGCTACCAGCGCGTGCGCCGCACGGTGCGGGCGCGCCCGCCGAGCGGGCGCCTCCAGGTGCTCGCCACAGGCGACTCGATGATCCAGATCATCGATTCCTACCTGGCGCAGCGCATCGGCTCGCGGCGCGACGTGCGGGTGCGCAGCGACGCCCGCATCGCCACCGGCATCTCGAAGCCGTCGCTGCTCGACTGGCAGGAGCACGCGCGCCGCCAGGCCGCGTCTCACCCCGACGTCGTGGTGATGTTCATCGGCGCAAACGACGGCTTTTCGATGGGCGGCATCGCGTGCTGCGGCGCGGCCCTGGATCGCCGAGTACGCCCGCCGTGCGCGAGCGCATGATGCGCACGTATGCGCGCGGCGGCCGCGCCCGGGTGATCTGGCTGCTGCTCCCCGGCGCCCGGGAGAACCCCTTCCAGTCGCTCTTCCGCGCGGTCAATGCGCGGCCTGCGCCGCGCCGCTCGCGGGCTCGAGGACGACGTTCGCCTCGATCGACCTCGGCGCGATCTTCACGCCCGGCGGCCACTACCGCGAGCGGATGGAGGTCGACGGAAAGATCGTGAAGGTCCGAAACGGCGACGGCGTCCACCTGAGCCCCGCCGGCGCCTCGCTGGTGGCCAACCTGCTGATCCGGACGCTGCGCGGCGAGCGCATGCTGAGCCGCTGAGTCAGGGCGCGATCGCGCCGCCGCCGGGCCCGCCTTCGAGCGGCTGCTCCGGTTCGGCTCTCGCGCCCGGCAGCGGCCACTCGTAGGCAGTCGCTCAGCAGGCGGGCGAAGCCGCGCGCTCCCGAGGCGGTCAGGTGCAGTGCCGTCCCAGGTCCAGGCCTTGCCCTCGCTGCGCGCGGCCCAGTCGAGCACCCTGACCCGCGTCCGGCCAGCGCCGCGCGGCGGCGGCGATGGCCGCGCGCGTGGAGGACATCGGGCCGCGCGGGGTGACCATGCCGAGCACGCGGCGGGTACCGAGTGATGCGCAGCGCCCGGCGAACCTCGGCTGTCGAGATCGTCGAGTTGTAGCCGAGCGCGACGACCACGACCCGCGGCAGCGATCCCGAACGCCGCCGGGCAGACAGCACGCTCAGGCCCTCGCCCATCTGCCGGCAGCCGCGCACGTCGACTTCGAAGCCGGCGCGCCGCAGCGGCCCACCGCGCCCATCATCACCGAGTCGCCCACCGCCAGCGGCGGGGGCGAGCGCTTGGGGTGGGTCGGCCAGAAATGCTGGACGCCTCCGCAGGCGGCCTCGCGCGGCCGGCGCGGCGATCAAGGCACGCGGCTGCGATCAGCCCTACTATCGCCCCGCTGTGGTCTTCCCGTCCTTCGAGTTCGCATTCTTCTTCCCGGTGGTGCTGGCCCTTTCGTGGGCGCTGATGCCCCATCCCGCGCGCTTGGAAGCCGTTCGTACTCGCGGCGAGCTACGTCTTCTACGCGGCCGCCAGCCCTCGTTACTGCCTGCTGCTGGCCGGAGTGACCCTGGCCAACCAGTTGGGGGCGGTGCTGGTCCACCGCGCGTCCGACGAGCGCACCCGTAAGCGGATCGTGGCACTCACGGTAGCGGTGGACCTCGCCGTCCTGGGGCTCTTCAAGTACTACGGCTTCTTCGTCGACGAGTTCGGCCTCCTGCTGGACTCGATCGGGCTGGGCATGCCGCTGCCCTCTGCTGACGCTGGCGCTGCCGATCGGGCTCTCGTTCATCACCTTCCAGGCGATCTCCTACGTGGTCGACGTCAAGCGCGGCCTGCTGCCGCCCGCCTCCACGTTCGACTTCGCCCTCTATCTCAGCTTCTTCCCGCACGTGGTCGCCGGGCCGATCGTGCGGGCGCGCGAGTTCATCCCCCAGCTGGCCAAGCCGCGCGACCCGAGGGACGTGGCCGTCGGCGCGGCCGTGGTCCTGATCGCGCTCGGCCTGATCAAGAAGGTCGCGATCGCGGACTACCTGGCGCGCGAGGTGGTCGATCCCGTGTTCGGCGTGCCCGGAGGCCTACGCCGCGCCCGACGTGGCACTGGCCGCCTACGCCTACGCCGCCCAGATCTACTGCGACTTCTCCGGGCTACACCGACATCGCGATCGGCGTGGCGCTGCTGATGGGCTTCGTCTTCCCGCAGAACTTCAACAGCCCCTACCGGGCCACGAGCTTCCGCGACTTCTGGCGGCGCTGGCACATGACGCTCTCGCGCTTCCTGCGCGACTTCCTCTACATCCCGCTGGGCGGCAACCGCGGGGGGAAGTGGAAGACCGCGCGCAACCTGATGATCACGATGGTGCTCGGCGGGCTCTGGCACGGTGCCGCCTGGGGCTTTGTGCTGTGGGGGACGCTGCACGGCGTTGCCGGGCTGATCGAGAACGCCCTGCGCGGGCGCATCGACGCGCCGGCGTGGCTGCGCTGGGCGATCGTCTTCAACGTCGTCGTGTTCGGCTGGGTCCTGTTCCGCGCCGAGAACCTCGACCTCGCGGTCGCCTTCCTCTCGCCAGCTGACGGTCCCCGGCGCGGCGACCCTGTGGACTCCGGTGACGCTCGCCGTCGTGATCGGCGGTGATCGGCATCCAGCTGCTGCCGCCCGACCCGCTCGAGCGCCTGCGCCTGCGCGTGGCCGATCTGCCGGCCTATGCGCTCGGCTTCGGGCTCGCCGCGGTGGTGGCGCTGGTGGGCGCTACGGTCCCGAGCCAGGGCGTTCCGCCCTTCATCTACTTCCAGTTCTGATGCCCGAGCCCTCCGTTCCCCAGCCCCCGCGAGGACCGCGCATGCGCTCGCGCGACGCGCTCGTCGTCGTGTTCCTGTCCGTGGTCGTGCTCGTGCTCTTCGAGGGCTCGTCGGTCCGCCACGCGGGCGACGACATGCAGCCGGGCCTCGAGCGCGACGTGGTGCGAGCGGTCGGCGAGCCGGCGGGCTGGGTCTCCGACCGGCTGCCCTTCGACGAGTGGGGCGACGACGCGCTGGCCTTCCTCGAGGACGAGGGCGCGAGCGAGGCAGGGCGGCTTCGACGGCGCGCGGCGCGACCGCCGCCACGCGGCGTGCCGCCGGTGTCGCCGGACTCGTTCGACCCGGCCGAGCTGGGTGCCGAGCCGCGAGCCGCCGCGGCGCGCTCGACACGCTGCTCGTGACCGGCGACTCGCTCGCGATGCCGCTCGACGTCGAGATGGCCCGGCGGATCGCCGACAGCGGCCGACGAGCGTGACGGTCGAGCGCGACCCGCACGTGGGCACCGGCATCTCGAAGACCGGGCTGCTCGACTGGGGCAAGCTCTCGACCGAGCACGTGGCCGAGCGCGAGCCCGACGCGACGGTGGTCTTCATCGGCGCCAACGAGGGCTTTCCGATGCCCGGGCCGAGCGGCGAGGAGCTCGAGTGCTGCGGGCCCGGACTGGGCGGCCGAGTACGCCTACCGCGTGCGCCGCATGATGAACACCTACCGCCAGGGCGGCGACGGCCCGCGTCTACTGGCTCACGCTGCCGCTGCCGCGCGACCGCGACCTGGCCAGAGGGTGGCGCGCTCGGTCAACGCGGCGATCCGCGTGGCCGCGGAGCCCTACCGCGCCCAGGTGCGCGTGCTCGACATGACCGAGCTGTTCACCCCGGGCGGGCGCTACCGCGATGCCATGGAGGTCGGCGGCCGGCGCCAGATCGTGCGCGACGCCGACGGCATCCACCTCAACGCCGACGGCGCCGAGCTGGCGGCCGAGCGTGGTGCTCGAGGCGTCCGCAGCGACTTGGCGAGTAGCTCAGTGATTCCGACCGTGCAGCCGGTTCGGCGTCGGTTGTCGAGTTAGCGGTTGCTGGGACCGCTAAGCGCAATGGCGCGCCTCGCCTAGGTGAACTGCGTGTAGGTGTGCTTGACCGTCTTGCTGCCCTTCGTGCAGGTCACGCGCCCGCTGTACTGGGTCCGGATCTTGTCGTAGCGGCTCTCCGAGCAGGAGTAGCCCAGCACGCCGCTGCAGCGGCCGGACTTGCCCGGCCGGCAGTCGTGGAAGGCGCGGATGACCTTGCGACCCGGCGCGGCAGCGCGTCCCGCTGACGCTGATGCTGAGCACATAGGTCGTGTTGTAGGACCGGCTGTCGCCGACGCGGCAGCTCTTGGCGGCGGTGGCGCTCGTGTCAGCCGAGGCGGCCGGAGCCAGGGCTAGCAGGGCGGCGAGGGCGGTCAGGGCCGCGAGGGCGCGTGAGACGAGCCATGGGGCCCATCCTAGTTCGCTATCCGCCGCGCGTCAGCGCCACGCTTCGCAACAGCTCGACGATGTGCTCGGGCGCCTGTCGGGCGACCCCGCGTCGAAGGCGGCTGCGGGTCGTACTCGATTCCGAGCTGAATCGCCTGGGCCACGTCCGGCCCGGCGCTCCGCGCCAGGTGAGCGCCATGTCGATCCCGGCCGAGACGCCGGCGGCGTGATCACCTTGCCTCGGTGACGATTCGCCGCTTCACCGGCTGCGCGCCGTAGTCCGGCAGCAGCTCGAGCGCGGCCCAGTGCGTGGTGGCCTCGAGGCCGTCGAGGATCCCGGCGGCACCCAGCAGCAGCGCGCCGGTGCACACCGAGGTGGTCCAGGTGGTGCCCGCGTGCACCTCGCGCAGCCATTCCACGACCTCGCCGCCGTCGAGCAGCTCGCGGTTGCCGTAGCCGCCGGCACCGTAGCGGACGATTTCTGCCAGCCGCGGCGCCCTCAGGGCGGTGTGAAGCGGAACGTGGCCACGTCGCCGTCGCGCATCTCGTAGTCGCGTCCCTCGACGCGTTGGAGCGCCTGCTCGCGCGCCGGCGTGTAGCCGCCGACCCGCACCAGGTCCTCCCAGGGCGTGATCTCCGCGGCCACGAAGCCGCGCTCCATGTCGGTGTGGATCGAGCCCGCGGCGCGGCGGGCGCGGGTGCCGCGCGGATCGCCCAGGCGCGGGCCTCCTTGGCCTGCCCGGCGGTGAAGAACGAGATCAGGTCGAGCAGGGCGAACGCCTCGCGGATCACGGTCTCGAGGCCGGACTCCTCCACGCCCAGCTCGGCGCGCATCGCCGCGGCCTCGTCGTCGTCCAGCTCGGCGAGCTCGGAGTCGAGCCGGGCGCTGACCGCAGTCGCACGCGCGCCCGCTCGCGCGCGTGCTCCACCAGCGCCGGCGACGGCTCGAGCGGCTCGCCCTCGGCCACGTTGGCCACGTACAGCACGGGCTTCGAGGTGAGCGCGGACAGCCGCACCACCGCGCCGGGGGCGTCGTCGGGCGCCGGCACCGTGCGCACCGCCGCGGCCCTCGCGCGAGCGCCTCGACCACCTCGCGCAGCCAGCGCTCCTCGGCCACGAGCTCCTTGTCGAGCGAGCGCGCCTGCTTTTCCACGCGCTCGAGCCGGCGCTCGGCCTGCTCGAGGTCGGCGAACAGCAGCTCGGTCTCGACCGTCTCGACGTCGGCGAGCGGGTCGACCCGGCCCTCCGGGTGGATCACCTGCGCGTCGTCGTGGGCGCGGACCACGTGCAGGATCGCGTCGGTCTCGCGGATGTTGCCGAGGAACTGGTTGCCGAGCCCCTCGCCCTGGTGGGCGCCCGCGAACCAGGCCGGCGATGTCGTGGAACTGGATCGTCTCGTGCACGATCGGCGTGGCGCCCACGGTCGCCGCCACGCGGTCCAGGCGTTCGTCGGGGACCCCGACCACCGCCACGTTCGGCTCGAGCGTGGTGAACGGGTAGTTGGCGGCCGGGGCGCCCGGCCCGCGTGAGCGCGTTGAAGAGCGAGGACTTGCCGGCGTTGGGCAGCCCGACGATGCCGATCTTCATCAGCAGGCGGTCGACCGCGCGGCCGAAGAAGGCGCCGGCGATCACGTCGGAGGGATAGTGCACGCCGAGGTAGGGGCGCGTGAGCGCCATCAGCGCCGCCGCCGCGTAGAGCGGCCGCGCGGCAGCGCCGGCGACAGCGCACCGGCTGCGGCGAACGAGGTGGAGGCGTGCGCGGAGGGGTAGGAGCGCCCGTAGATCGTCGGGCTAAGCGCCGGCAGCTCCTCGAGCACGGGCCGCGCGCGCCGGACCAGCGCCTTCACGGCCGTGTTGGCCACCAGCGTGAGCAGCACGACGCGCATCGCGCGCACGTAGACCGGCCGGCGCGCTCCGTGCAGCGCGGCCCCGGCGGCGGCCACGCCGTGCCAGAGCAGCCCGTTCTCGCCGGCGCGGGCGTAGAGCAGCGGCGCGCTCGAGCTCGGGCCAGTGCGCCCGGGTGCGCAGCAGGCGCAGCAGCTCGCGGTCGAGCGCGGCGAGCAACGCGAGGGCTAGAAGCCGACGCGCTGGGCTTCGGTGTCGATGCGGACGTAGACGACCTGCGAGAGGTCGATGGACAGCTTCGAGTCCACCGTCTCCAGCTCGTACCAGCGCTCGGCGCGCTCGTCGCCGAGCGCGTCGCGCGGAGCTCGTCGTAGGCGGCGCTGCTTGACGCGGGCCGGCAGCACCTGGCCGCCCTGGAAGCCGATGTCGATACGCTGGTCTCGTCTGCCATCAGTGCGCTGCCTCCACGAGCTCGGTGAGAACCCCGCCGGTCGACTTGGGGTGCACGAAAGCTACGCGACTGCCGCGGATCCCCGGCGCGCGGCTCTTCGTCGATCAGCCGCAGGCCCGGCGGCCGCGAACCGACTCGAGCGCGGCCTCGATGTCGTCGGTGCCGTAGGCCACGTGGTGCAGGCCGGGGCCGCTGCGCTCGAGAAACCGGCCGACGGCCGTGTCCGGCGAGAGCGGGCGCAGCAGCTCGACATGGCTCTCGCCGACCCCGAGCAGCACCGCCTCCACACCCTGCTCGTCGACCGTCTCGCGGTGCTGGACGGCCATCCGCAGCCGCTCGGAGTAGAGGGCCACCGCGTCATCGAGATCCGCCACGGCGACGCCGACGTGATCGATTCGCCCGAACATGGCCGCGGAGGTTACTCGGGGGCCGCGGGGGCCGCTCGGCCTCGACGGCCGCATCTCCGGGCGACCGGGCTCGAGGCCCTTGACCAGCGGCTTGCCGTCGGCCGCGGCGGGTCTGACCCCGGTAAGTGCTCACCAGGCGCGTGATGTCCTCGCGCTCGAGCACCTCGTTCTCGAGCAGCATGAAGGCGAAGGCCTCGAGCAGCGGGCGGTTGTCGGCCACCAGCTTCATGGCCCGGCGGTGCGCGAGATCGGTGAGGTACTGCATCTCGTCGTCGATCATCCGGCGGGTGTTGTCGGACATCGAGTAGTCGTCCGAGGGCAGCTGCTTCGACATCAGCTCGGTGCCCATCCCGTACTGCGTGATCATCGAGCGGCTGATCTCGTGCACCTTGCGCAGGTCGTCGGAGGCGCCCGGTGGTGACCTGGCCGAACACGATGTGCTCGGTCACGCGGCCGCCGAGCAGGACGACCATGTAGTCGAGCAGCTCGTCCTTGGTCTTCAGGTAGCGGTCCTCCTCGGGGAGGTTGAGCGTGTAGCCGAGCGCCTGGCCGCGCGGGATGATCGAGATGCGGTGCACCTTCTCCACCGAGGGGAGCATCTCCGAGCAGAGCGCGTGGCCGGCCTCGTGGTAGGCCACCACCCGCTTCTCGTGCTCGGTGATCACCCGGCGCGACTGCATGCCGGCGATCACCCGCTCGAGCGCGGCCTGGAAGTCGCGGGTGAGGATCTCGCTGCGGTGCTCGCGGCCGGCGAAGATCGCCGCCTCGTTGCAGATGTTGGCCAGGTCGGCGCCGGTCAGGCCGCTCGTCTGGCGCGCGATCAGCTCGAGGTCCACGTCCTCGGCGAGCGGCTTGTCGCGCGTGTGCACGCTCGAGGATCGCGCGCCGGCCCTTGAGGTCGGGCGGCGTGACGAAGATCTGGCGGTCGAAGCGGCCCGGCCGCAGCAGCGCCGGGTCGAGCTGCTCGAGCAGGTTGGAGGCGGCGATCACGACGATCTCGTCGCGGTCGGACGAAGCCGTCGAGCTCGACCAGCAGCTGGTTGAGCGTCTGGTCCTTCTCGCCGGAGATGTCCTTGCCGCGCGTGGCGCCGACGGCGTCGAGCTCGTCGATGAAGATGATCGCCGGCGCGCTCTTGCGCGCCTGGCGGAACAGCCGCCGGATGCGGGCGGCGCCCAGGCCGACGAACATCTCGACGAACGAGGAGGCCGACTGGGCGAAGAACTTCGCGTTCGACTCGTTGCGCCACCGCCTTGGCGAGCAGCGTCTTGCCGGTGCCGGGCGGACCGTGCAGCAGGATGCCCCTCGGCACGCGGGCGCCGAGCTCGCGGAAGCGCTTGGGGTCGCGCAGGAACTCGACGACCTCGCGCAGCTCGTCCTTGGCCTCCTCGACTCCGGCCACGTCGTCCCAGTCGATGGCGCTCGGCCGACGACGGCTTGATCTCCTGCGGCTTGCGTGCGCGGCATGAAGCGCAGCATCATGACCAGCACGACCGCGATCAGCCCCATGAAGATGATCGGCAGCCACACGACCACCCAGTCCTGGATCGTTCTGCCAGCCAAAGCCGCCGCCCGCACCGCCGGCCGGCTCGGCGCTCGTCAGCCGGAAGCGGTCGCTGCCGTCCTCGCGGGAGAAGGTCCGCGTCGATGCCTCTGAGCCGCCAGCCGTCCGGGAGCGCGTCGCCGCGGCTCGCGCAGGATCTCGCGAAGGTTGTCCGATGGCCGCGTCGCAGGTGAGGTTGCCCGTCTCGAGCGTGGTGATCTTGTAGTCGCCCGGCTCGAGCGTGAGCCCTTCGATCTGCTGCTTCCGATTGATCAGGAACGGCTTCGTGCAGTCCGCCGACCCGCCCTGGGCGGACGCTGCCGGGGCGGCGCACAGCAGCGATGCGCAGACGATGCAGCAGGGCGCGTCTCATTCCCTACTCCCTTCGGCCATTGGCGCCCCGCGGTTGAGTCCTAAATGACGCGTTCCAGCCGGGGGTTGGGCTGGAGGCGCCGGCCGGCCTTCGCGCAGGGGCGGCCGTCGAGCATGACCACGTCCGCGGTGAAGTCGTTTTCACCGCGCACCAGCGACGAACCGACACCGTAGGCGTCGACCGGGGCGCCGAGCTCCTCGAAGTGGCGGATCTTGGCCGCCTCGAAGCCGCCCGAGACCACGATCCGCACGCGCTCGTGCCCGGCGCCGTCGAGCGCGGCGCGCACGCGCTCGACCAGGACCGGATTCACGCCGGTCGGCTTGAAGTCGCCCATCTCCTGCCACAGCGAGCGGTCGACCAGGCGCTCCGAGGTGTCCAGGCGCACGCCCCAGAGGTCGTCGCCGAGCGCGTCGGCCACCTCGAGCGCCGTGCGCACCGAGTCGTTCTCGAAGTCCACCAGCACGGTCACGTTCATCTCGCCGCCGAAGCGGGCGACGAAGGCCTTCGCCGCGGCGACCGTGTCGCCTCCGAACGCGGCGATCAGACCGTGCGGCACGGTGCCGATCGCCGACTCCGCCCCACCAGGAGGCCTGGGCGTCGGTCGACACGCCGATCGCTCCGGCCACGTGAGCCGCCCAGCCGTCGCCGGTCTGGACCATCCAGTGGTCGTGGCGCGCCGGGAAGAACAGGATCGCCTTTCCGTTCGCGGCTTCGACGACCTCGCGCACGTTGCGCATGATCAGCGTGCGGCGCGCGAGCGAGCCGAGGTACACGGTCTCGAGATGGGCGAAGCAGCGAGTAGTCGCCCTCGATCGTCATGCACGGTCTCCATCGGGCGAGATCTCGTCGCCCTCGTGCAGCGCGTGCACCTCGAGCGCGTCCCAGTCGCCGCTGCAGAGCTTGAGCACCGCGATCGCCTCGTCGATCCCGCCGAGCACCGAGACCGGCGCTTCTGGAACACCTGCATCGTCACGCGCGGGTGGCGGCCGCTCTCCTGGAGCAGCTGACGCGTGAAGTTGAAGTACGCGTCCGTGTAGTAGCCCTCGGCGATCGCTCGACGGGCAGGCGAAAGACGCCGGGATCCAGCCGCGTTCGGCGGCCGGCCTCGGTGGCCATGGGCGAATGGTAGGGGCGCGCCGGTCTAGCGAGCCGGGCCGGCGGGCAGGCCCTCGACCCGCAGGATCTCGGCGAGCGCGGCGCGGCCGACCTCGAGCTGCTCGGCGGTCGGCTCGCGCGTGCCCACCACGCGCTGGATCTCGTTGACCGGGGCGGCGCAGCAGGCGCGTGAGCGCCGAGTCCGGGATGGCTTCTCGCCCCAGACGAAGATCTCGACGGCCACCGCGGCGCTGCCGAGCCCGACGGCGGCGTCGGCCGCCGGGCCGCGCAGGCCGGCGCGGCGCGCGGCCACGTTGCCGAGAGCGGCCGCGGTGAGCATCGGGGCCACCAGATGCGAGCCACAGCGGTCGTGCTCCTTGGTGGCATCGGCCGCGTCGGAGTCCTCCTCGTAGGCCGCGATCGACTTGTGCTCCACGCCGTGGTAGGCGGCGAGGTCGCCGCTTCGAAGAGCCATCAGCGCCGGCGCCAGGCTGAGCAGCGCGACCGCGGCCTCGCGCCCGGGCCCGCCGACGGACGAGCGCGGCCGGATCCCTGGTCGCCACTCCTCGCCGCCCGTCGCACCCCGGCGTTGCGGATCGCGGTGCCGCCGAGGGCGGCCGCGCCCATCGCGCCCGAGCGTCTTTGCGTCCTGCATCGGCAGGCGTGCCTCGGGCAGCGCGCGCTTGACGAGCGGGATCACCGCCATCGCCTCGGCCAGCTTGAGCATGCCGCGCACGCCCGGGCACGCCCGCGGCGACCTTGCCGCCGAGATCGGGCTTGCGGCCCGGACGCGACCTTGATCTCGCCCGTGTCCGTGCGCACGCGCGCGCCGCCCAGTGCGTCGGCCCGTGCACGAGCAGCCCGTTGCGCAGCGCCATGCCGCCCAGCCCAGCTTGTCCTCGGGGACCGGCGCAGTCATCGGAGCGTCTCCATCAGCAAGACTCAGCGTAGAAGGCGGCGGCCAGGCCGAGGTCCTCGACCGGGATGCGCTCGTCGGCGGCGTGCATCGAGCGGGAAGCCCTCCATGAGGTCCATCGAGCGCTGCGGGAAGAAGCCGTAGACCACGCTCTCGGGGAAGGCGGCGCGCCACCAGTGCGAGTCCGAGAACCCGGTCATGACCATCGCCGTCACGCCGGCGCCCGGGTCCTCGCGCGTCGACGAAGCGCCCTGATCGAGTCCATCAGGCGGAGTCCGACGGGCGAGCGGTTGCCGATCACGTTGTCGGCGAACTCGACCTCGTAGCCGTCCTCCCCGAGCACGGCCCGGATCGCCCTCATCACGTGGTCCTCGCCCAGCTCCGGGCGGCACGCGGCAGTCCACCTGCAGCTCGGCATGCGCGGGGATCACGTTGATCTTCTCGCCCGCCCGCATGATCGTGGGGGTGAAGCTCACGCCGCAGCAGCGGCTCGAGCAGGACGGCCAGCTCAGGGTCGGTTCGCTCGAGCGCCGCGAGCGCCGCGGGAAGATCGGCGGAGTCGAGCCCGAGGGCGCCCAGCAGCGCGTCGGCCTCCGGACGTGGGCTCGATCGGCGGGCGGCGTTCGCTGCAGCGCGCGCAGCAGCGGGCCCATCCGGGCCAGCGCGTTGTCACCGATGCGCGGCACCGAGGCGTGGCCGGCCTTGCCCGCGGTCGTGAGCGTGAAGCGAAACACGCCCTTCTCGGCGACGCAGACGCCGTAGACGCGCCGGCCGTCGTACGAGCATCACCTGGCCCGCGCCCTCGTTGACCACGAGGTCGGCGCGCACGCGGCCGGGATGCTCGCGGCACAGCCACTGAGCGCCGACGCGCCGCGCCCGTCTCCTCGTCGCAGGTGAACACGAGCAGCAGCTCGCCCGCCTCGGGGCGCCAGCCCTCCTCGACCAGCGCCAGCGCCGCGGCCGCCTCGGCCGCCACCTGGCTCTTCATGTCGAGCGCACCGCGGCCCCACACGCATCCGTCGCGCAGCTCGCCCGACCACGGGTCGACGCTCCACTCCGACGGCTCGGCGAGCACGGTGTCCACGTGGCCGAGCAGGCACAGGGTCGGGCCGTCGGAGGCGGCGCGCATCCGCGCGACGAGATTCGGGCGCCCTTCGACCGCGCCGAGCAGCTCGCACTCGAAGCCGGCGTCCGTGAGCAGATCGCGAAGGAACTCCTGAACCGCCTGCTCGTTGCCGGGCGGATTGACGGTGTTGAAACGGATCAGGCGCTGGAGCAGCTCGGTGGTGCGGCGCTCCAGGTCGGCGCGCTCGGGCACCGGATCGAGTATATGGCTGTCGATGACCGCGCCTCCCACCCAGCCGTGACGGTCGCGGGCGGGCTCGCCTACCGCGAGGCCGGGCCGGCGGACGGCCCGGTCGCGCTGCTGCTCCACGGCTATCCCGAGTCGTCTTACATGTGGCGCGAGCGTGATGCCGGCGCTCGCGCGAGCGGGCTGGCGCGCGCTCGCGCCCGACCTCGCGGGCTTCGGCGACTCCGAGCCCGACCCGCCGGGCACCTGGGAACGCCACGTACAGTCGATCGAGCGCTTTCGATCGGAGCTCGGGGTCGAGCGCTGCGTGCCCGTCGTGCACGACTGGGGCGGGCTGATCGGACTGCGCTGGGCCTGCGAGCACCCCGGCGCCGTGCACGCGCTCGTGATCAGCTCGACCGGCTTCTTCCCCGACGGCAAGTGGCACGGGATGGCGAAGGCGCTGCGCACACCCGGCGAGGGCGAGGCGCTGGTCGATGCGCTCGATCGCGAGGGCTTTGGCGCGGTGGTTCGCTCGGCGAGCCCGGCGATGAGCGACGCCGCGCTCGACGAGTACTGGAAGGCCTATTCCAACCCCGCGCGCAGGCGCGGCCAGCTCGAGCTCTATCGCTCGGGCGACTTCGACGCAGATCGCAGGCCACCGGCTCGCCGGCCTCGAGGTCCCGGTGCTGCTGCTTTGGGGCGAGGACGACGCGTTCGCGCCACTCGCGGGCGCCCACCGCTTCGCGCGCGAGCTCTCCGACACCGAGCTGGTGGTGGTCGAGGGAACCGGGCACTTCGTCTGGGAGGACGCGCCCGAGCGCTGCGCGGAGGCGCTGACGGGCTTCCTTGCCAGAATCCACCGCATCGAGCGGCTCTTCGACCTAGACGACTCAGCGGGCGGGCAGACGGCGGTGCCGGCCCGTGACCTGCCGCTCGCCGCGCGGATGCGACCCGCATCGCTCGGCGAGTTCGTGGGGCAGGAGCACCTACTCGGCGCGCGGCTCGGCGCTTCGCACGGCGATCGAGGAGGGCCGGCCACACTCGATGATCCTGTACGGGCCGCCCGGCACCGGCAAGACGACGCTCGCGCGCCTGCTGGCCGTCAACGCGCGCGCCGCCTTCGAGGAGGCGTCGGCCGTCAACGCCGGCCGCGCCGAGGTGCGCGAGGTGCTGGCCCGGGCCGAGCACCGGCGCCAGACCGCCAACGAGCCTACGATCTTCTTCCTCGACGAGATCCACCGCTTCAACAAGGCCCAGCAGGACACGCTGCTGCCCGCCGTCGAGGAGGGGCTGATCTCGCTGGTCGGGCGCCACGACCGAGAACCCCTACTTCGAGGTCAACTCAGCGCTGCTGTCGCGCTGTCGCGTGTACGAGCTGCGCGCCCTCGAGGACGAGCACGTGCTGGAGCTCCTGCGCCGCGCGCTCGGCGACGAGCGCGGGCATCGCGAACGCGCCGCAGGTGGAGGACCAGGCCCTGGAGTTCCTCGCGGCCCGCTCGGCCGGCGACGCCCGCACCGCGCTGTCGGCCCTCGAGCTCGCGTGCGAGACCGTGCCGCAGGGCAAGGCGGTCACCGTGAGCGTGGCCGAGGACGCGCTGCAGCGAAGCGCGATCCTGTACGACAAGGGCGGCGACAAGCACTACGACCTGATCTCGGCCTGGATCAAGTCCACGCGCGGCTCGGATCCCGACGCCTCGCTGCTCTATCTCGCCGCGATGATCGAGGGCGGCGAGGATCCGCGCTTCATCGCGCGGCGCATGGTGGTGCTGGCCAGCGAGGACATCGGCAACGCCGACCCGCGCGCGCTCGAGGTGGCGGTCAGCGCCGCTCACGCGGTCGAGCACGTCGGGATGCCCGAATGCGCGCTCAACCTCGCTCAGGCGGCCGTCTACCTCGCGCTGGCGCCCAAGTCGAACGCCTCGTGCAAGGCGCTCGGCCGCGCGCGCCAGTGGGTGCGCGAGCACGGGACGCCGCTGCCTCCCGCGGCGCTCCAGAGCGCCGCCTACCCCGGCGCGAAGAAGCTCGGACGCGGCAAGGGCTACGACTACCCGCATGACCTGCCGGCGGGCGTCAGCGATCAGGAGCTGATGCCCGACGACGCCGTGGGTGAGCGCTTCCTGGAGCTCACCGGGCACGGCGAGGAGGCCGAGCTCGCGGAGCGCCTGGAGCGAATCCGCAAGTCGCGAGGGCGGGCGTGATGGAGATTGCGCTCGCCGAGCTCGAGTCGTTCAGCCCGCTCGACGGCGCGCGCCTTGGGGCGGTGGCCACCGTGGCGCCGGATCAGGTCCAGGCGGTGGTGGACGACGTGGCGAGCGTCCAGCCGTTCTGGGCACAGCTCCCGCTGAGCGACCGCGCGCGCTACATGCGGCGAGCCGGCCAGGCCATCATCGACGGACTCGAGGACCTGGCGAAGCTGCTCTCGCGCGAGCAGGGCAAGCCCATCAACGAGTCGTACGTGATGGAGCTGCTCCCGACGATCGACTCGCTGCGCTGGCTCGCGGAGGCGGGGCCGGGGATCCTCGACGACGAGCGCATCCCGCTGCCGGTCTTCATCAAGCAAAAGCGCGCGCGCTTTACCTTCGAGCCGATCGGCGTCGTGGGCGTGATCGCCCCCTGGAACTATCCCTGGTCGATCCCCTTCGGCGAGGTGGCGATCGCGCTCATGGCCGGCAACGGCGTGGTGCTCAAGCCGGCGTCGCTCACACCCCTGATCGGCGAGCGCATCCGGGAGGTCTTCGAGCGCGCCGGGGTACCCGAGGGCCTCGTGCGCACGGTTCACGGCGGTGGGGCCGTCGGCCAGGCTCTCGTGGAATCAACCGCCGCGAAGATCTTCTTCACCGGCTCGGTCGAGGTCGGCCGGGGTGTGGGCGAGGAGTGCGCGCGCCGCATGAAAGGCTCCGTGCTCGAGCTCGGCGGCAAGGATCCGATGATCGTGTGCGCCGACGCAAGCCTCCCGAATGCGATCTCGGGGTGCCTGTGGGGCGGCTTTGCCAACGCGGGCCAGACGTGTTCGGGAATCGAGCGCGTCTACGTGGTCGAGGACGTGGCCGAGCGCTTCATCGAGGGCGTGGTCGCGGGCGCCGCCAAGCTGCGCGTCGGTGACCCGCTCGACTACGACGTCGAGGTCGGGCCGATGGTCTCGCGCGAGCAGTTCGAGCTCGTGAGGGAGCTGGTCGACGACGCGGTCGCCGGCGGCGCCGAGCTGCGCTGTGGCGGGCCGGTCGACGTGAGTGCCCATCCGAGTGGAGCCTTCTATGCGCCCGCGGTGCTGACCGGAGTCACGCACGACATGCGCATCATGCGCGAGGAGATCTTCGGCCCGGTGGTTCCGATCGTCAGGGTCGCCTCAGAGGACGAGGCGATCGCGCTCGCCAACGACTCGGAGTTCGGCCTCGGCGCGTCGGTGTGGACGATGAACCGGGCCAAGGGCGAGCGCATCGCAGAGCGGATCGACTCGGGCATGGTCTGGATCAACGACCACATGTTCAGCCACGGCGCCTGCTCGTGTTCCTGGGGCGGCGTCAAGCAATCGGGCCTCGGCCGCTCGCACTCGCAGTTCGGCCTCTGGGAGTGCGTGAACATCAAGCTGCTGGCCTGGGAGCCCTCCCGGACGCGCGATTTCTGGTGGCATCCCTACGACGAGTCGCTGGGCAAGGCGATGGGCGCCTCGGCGCAGCTCCTCTACGGCCGCGACGCCGACAAGCCGGGCGCACTGCGGCGCGGCCTGCTGCCGCTGCTGCGGGTGGGGCGCAGGTCGCTGCGCGACGTGTTCCGCCGCTAAGGCGCCGTAAGGCCCAAGTCGAGGCGAATTGCCGATGTGGGCGGGGACCCCTCAGCCGTAGCTTCAATGCCATGAGCGGATACCTCCAATACGAATTCTGGAACGAGCACCTGGCTGACCTGCGCCGGGCTGCGGCACGCGATCGCATGGTGGAGCGCGACCAGCGTCCGCCGGCGCCGCGCCCCGTGCGGGCGCGGCTGCGGCGGCTGCGCCGCGCACTGGCCGCCTGAGGCTCGCCCTCCCGGCGTCGGACACCTACCCCGGAGATGGATAATGGCCACGTGCGGCGCGTATCGAGCCCGACCTTCGTCGGCCGCGCCGAGCAGCTTGCCGCCTTCGACGAGGCGCTCGCGCGCGCGGCCGGCGGCGAGCCTTCGCTGCTGTTGGTGGCCGGCGAGTCCGGGGTGGGCAAGAGCCGTCTGGTGGCCGAGTTCGCCCAGCGCGCCCGCGCCGCGGGCGGCCGCGTCCTCTCCGGCGAATGCTTCGAGCTTGGAGAGGGTGAGCTGCCCTACGCCCCGATCGTCAGCGCGCTTCGCGAGCTGAGCCGTGAGAGCGGTCCCGACAGGCTCGTCGAGCTCGCCGGCCCCTCCAGCGGCGAGCTCGGCCGGCTGCTCCCGGAGGCAGGCGACGCTCAGCCGTCCCCGGGCGACGAGGAGTTCGCCCAGGCGCGGCTCTTCGAGTTCCTGCTGACCCTGTTCGGCCGGCTGGGCCAAGAGCTGCCGCTCGTGCTCGTAATCGAGGACCTCCACTGGGCCGACCGCTCGACGCGGGACTTCCTCTCCTTTCTCTGCCGCGCCACCCGCGGCGAGCGCCTCGTGGTGGTGGCCACCTACCGCTCGGACGAACTGCACCGCCGCCACCCACTGCGCCCCTTCCTGGCCGAGCTGGAGCGCCTCGATCAAGTGGAGCGCATCGACCTGAAACCCTTCTCGCGACTCGAGCTGACGGCTCAGCTCACGGGCATCCTGGGCACCCCGCCCGACGCGACCGCCATCAACGACCTCTTCGAGCGCACGGAAGGCAATGCCTTCTTCGTCGAGGAGCTCCTGGCGGCGACGGAAGGCGGCGCGGGCAGCGCCCTTCCGGACACGCTGCGCGACGCGCTCATGGTGCGCGTCGAAGCGCTGGCACCCGCGACCCAGGACCTGCTGAAGGCGGTGGCTGCCTCCGGGTGCGCGGTGACGCATGGCCTGCTGGCCAAGGTCTCCACCTCATCCGAGTCCCAGCTCATGGACGGGCTGCGCGAAGCGGTGACCAGCCACGTACTCGTCCAGAAGGCGGACCGCGAGAGCTATGGCTTCCGGCACGCCCTGATGCGTGAGGCGGTCTACGAGGACCTGCTGCCGGGCGAACGCGGCGGGCTCCACGTCCGGCTCGCAGAGGCGCTGGAGGGAGCTCCCTCGCTGTCGGCGGAGGCCGTGGGAGCGGAGGCTGAGCTGGCCTGGCACTGGAGCCAGGCACATGAGCTCCCGCACGCCCTGCGCGCCTCGGTGAGCGCGGCGGCCACGGCCGAGCGGATGCGCGCGCCGGCCGAGGCCGCCCGGCATCTGGAGCGAGCGCTCGAGCTCTGGGACAGGGTCGACACACCGGAGGCGGCCGCCGGCACGACCCTGGTGCAGCTGCTGCGCCGGGCGGCCCAGACCCGCTATCTCGCCGGGGACTCCGACCGGGCGATGGCACTGGCTCGGCGCGCCGCTGACCTCATCGACGCAGAGACCGAGCCTGTTGCCGCGGCGCTTCTGCGCGAGCGACTCGGCCGCTATCTGTGGTCGAGCGGGCGCGACCGTGAGGCGGCAGGCGAGTACCAGCTGGCCGTTGAGCTGATGCCGGCCGATCCCCCGAGCGCCGAGCGGGCCCACGTGGTTGCCTCGAGGGCCCAGGTTCTAATGCTCAACGGACACCCCGGCGACTCGGCCGAACTGGCTCGCGAGGCGATCGAGATCGCCCGGGCGGTCGGCGCCCGAGACGTCGAGGCGCATGCGCTCAACACGCTCGGCGTCGACATCGCGAGTCTCGGCGAACGCGACGAAGGGATCGAGCTCCTACGCCGCTCGCTCGCGCTCGAACAGGAGCTCGGCGAGATGGACCACATCCACCGCGCCTACGTGAACCTCTCGGACGTGCTCGACCAGTCCGGGCGGGTGGAGGAGGCGATCGAGCTGGCGCTCGAAGGCGCCCGGGAGGCGCGCGACGCGGGCATGGCACGCGGCTACGGCTCGTTCCTGCTTGCCGAGGCGGCCAACCGCTGCACGCGACTCGGCAGGCTCGCCGAGGCGGACGAGCTGACCCGCGAGGCGCTCGACCACGGCGCGACGGGATTGCCCGCCGGACTTGCGCACGAGGTGCGCGCGCGGGTGCTCGTCATGCTTGGCCGCTTTGGCGAAGCGGAAGGCAACGTGGCCGAGGCGCGCAGGCTGATGCGGCGCGCGTCGGGGGCGATGTGGGTCGCGCCCATCTACGCCCGTCTGGTAGATCTGGCCGAGCGCGACGCCGACATCGAGGCGGTCCGACGCGCGGTGAGCGAAGGGCGCGAGCTGATGGCCGGCGGCGAGGAGTACGCGTTCTACGCGGACGAGCTGTACCTGGCCGCACTGGGCGCAGAGGCCGGCGCCGCCGAACGGGCGCGCGCGGCGCGCGACCCGGAGGCCGAACAGGATGCGCTGGGAGCCGGACGCGAGCTGACGCAGCGCATGCGCGAGCTCGCGAGCAGGGCGGGAGTCAAGGGCACCCCGCCTCCGCAGATCGTCGCCGACCTCGCCCTGCTGGCGGCCGAGGAGTCCCGTCTCGAAGGGCGCTCGGACGCGGACCTGTGGCGCCACGCCGCCGCACTCTCGCGACCGATCGGCAACAGGATCGCGGTGGCGTATGCCCGCATGCGCGAGGCGGAGGCCGTCCTCGGCGCCGGCGGCGAGCGCTCGGATGCCGCGCCGGCGCTGCGCGAGGCTCACGAGATCGCGCTCGACTGCGGCGCCGAGCCGCTGCGCGAGGCCTGTGCCGAGCTCGCCCGCCGCACCCGCGTGGAGCTGGCCGCGGACGACCAGCCGGTGTCAGCCACGTCCGACGACCCCTTCGGGCTGACGCCGCGAGAGCGCGAGGTGCTCGAGCTGGTCGCCGCCGGACGCAGCAACCGCCAGATCGGGGAGGAGCTCTTCATGAGCACCAAGACCGCCAGCGTCCACGTGTCGCGGATCCTGGCCAAGCTCGAGGTGAGCAGCCGCGGCGAGGCGGGCGCCGTTGCACACAGGCTGGGGCTTGACGGCGCATAGACTTCGAGACGTGCCCGCCCAGGCCTACGCCGGCAAGGAATGCGTCTGCCAGTTCCGCATGGGAGTGTGCGACCAGTCCTGCGTGCAGGGGATGCTCGACACCCCCTTCTACATCGCCTGCCTGAAGCTCAGCGGGCGGCGTTGCCTGGTGGTGGGCGGGGGCGAGATCGGGCTCGACAAGGTCGAGGGCCTGCTCGCATGCGACGCCGACGTCACGCTGATCTCCCCCGACGCGATCGAGCCGCTTCAAGAGCTCGCGAGCGAGGGCTCGATCCGCTGGGAGCGGCGTGAATACGCGGGACCGGCCGACCTCGAGGCGGCGTTCATGGTGATCGCCTCGACCGACGACACCGAGGTCAACATCGCAATCTACGAGGACGCCGAGCGCCGGGCGATGCTCGTGAACATCGTTGACGTCCCGCCGCTGTGCAACTTCATTCTGCCGGCCATCATCCGCACCGGCCCGCTGGCCATCGCCATCTCCACAGCGGGCGCCTCCCCCGCGCTGGCAAAACGCATCCGCAACGAGATCGCCGACGAGTACGGCGAGCCCTACGCGCGTCTCGCGATCATGCTCAACGAGGTCCGGGGCTGGGCCAAGGGCACGCTGCCGACCTACCAGGACCGCAAGGCCTTCTTCGAGTCGATCGTGGACGGGGAGCCCGACCCGGTCGAGCTGCTGCGCCGCGGCGACGACCACGCGGTGCGCGACCTGATCGCCGCCGCCCAGCGGACCCATCAACCTGCCTGACGACCTCACACACATCGACTCCGCCGGGAGCGCCCGGATGGTCGACGTGGGGTCAAAGCAGGTGAGCGACCGGCGAGCGGTGGCGCGTGCAGTGGTGCGAATGTCGAGCGAGACGCTCGACGCGGTCCGGCGCGGGGACGCTCCCAAGGGCGATGTGGTCGCAATCGCGCGAGTCGCCGGCATCATGGCGGCCAAGCGCACCGCCGACCTGATCCCGCTCTGCCACCCGCTGCCGCTCTCCTTCATCGACGTTCGCATCTCGATGGCCGCCGAGCAGGTGGAGATCGAGGCCGAGGCGCGCACGAGTGCCCAGACCGGCGTCGAGATGGAGGCGCTGACCGCGGCCTCGGTGGCGGCGTTGTGCGTCTACGACATGGTCAAGGGCCTGGAGCGCGGGGTGGAGATCGCCGAGGTCGTGCTGCTCGAGAAGTCGGGTGGCCGCCATGACTGGCGGAGAGAGGCTTGACCGTCGACCCCATGGAGACGGTCCGGAGCCTGTATGACGCGATGCGGTCGCGCGACCTGGACGAGCTGCGCCGGCTCGGCAGGCAGAACCCGCGCTTCGAGTGGACCGCGTCGGCAGACGAGATCGATGCCTCGGCTCGCATGCCACCCGCCGCGGCACTCGAGTACACGCGTGAGCTGTTCGAGATCTTCGACCAGGTGCAGACCGAGATCGTCGAGGAGGTCGAGGTCAACGAGGTCCGGATCATCCTCGTGGTCGAGCACCGGGTAAGGGGCGCGGCAAGCGGCATCGAGACCTCGCGTCGCGAGGTGCACCTGTGGACCTTCGAGCACGGTGAGGCAATCAGCCTCCAGGAGTTCGCCACCCTGGACGAGGCCCAGACGGCCGCCGGCGTGCGATGAGGGCCGCGGTCGTGACGGTCTCCACCAGCCTCGCCCGCGGGGAGGGCGAGGACCGCTCCGGCTCGCGGCTCGCCGAGCTGTGCCGGGAGGCGGGGCTGGAGGTCTCACACGAGGTGGTCTCCGACGACCGCGAGGAGATCCTGGCCGCGCTGAAGCGGTTGGCCGACCACGAACGAGTGCGCTTCGTGTTCACCACGGGCGGGACCGGCCTCACGGCCGACGACGTCACCCCCGAGGCGACGCTGGCCGCGATCGAGCGCGAGGCGCCGGGCTACGCCGAGGCGATCCGGGCCGACTCGCGACAGCACACCCCGCTCGGGATCCTGACGCGCGGCGTCTCAGGCGTGCGGGGCCGCACCCTGATCGTGAACTTCCCCGGCAACCCCAAGGCGATCGACCAGTCGTGGCCGATCGTCGGGCCCACGCTCGAGCACGCGGCGCAGACGCTGGAGCGAAGCTAACGGTCCTGACTTTGAGGCCTCCTGGCTACAAAACCCAGGACGCTGGAGCAACAAAGCCGCGACCCTAGCCCAAGCCCTTATCGCGCAGTTCCTCCTGGGCCGCCGGCGACTTCTCGAGCCCCTCCAGCGCCATGCCGCGCAGGACGCCCGGCGTCTTCGAGAACTGGACCTCTGAGTACTGCACGACCTGCACGTGGTTGCCCCACGGGTCGCGGAAGTCGAGGCCGCGCGAGGGCAGCAGCTCGGCCCCGGTCTCCTCGAGCCGGCGCCGCACGTCGTCGCTGTCGTCCACCACGAGGCCGAAGTGGCGCGCCCTCGTCCGGTGCCTGCGTGCGGCCCTCGGCCAGCACCAGGAACTGGTCGCCCATGTCGATGAAGGCCATGCCGCGAACGCGCCCGCGCAGCTCGGGGTTGAACAGGCGTCCGTAGAAATCGAGTGCCTCCTGAAGGTCTCCGACCTCGAGCACCACGTGGTTGATCCCGATCAGTCGCGCCACGAAAAGCAGCATAGGCTCCCTCCGTGGCGGCGATCGAGCTCGACGGCCTTGAGCGGCGGTACGGCGAGCGGGTGGCGCTCGCCGGCGTCAGCGTTCGCGTGGAGGCGGGCCGGACGCTTGCTGTGCTGGGCGGCAACGGGGCCGGCAAGAGCACACTGCTGCGAGTGCTCGCCGGGCTCCTGCGCCCTCACGGCGGGCGGGCTCGGGTGCTCGGCGCGGAGCTGCCCGGCGAGCGCTGGAAGCTGCCCGGCCGGGTGGGTTACCTCGGTCACGAGCCGTTGCTCTACCGCGACCTGAGCGGGCGCGAGAACCTGCGCTACCACGCGCGCCTCCACGACGTGGCGCCGGTCCGGATCGACGAGCTGCTCGGGGCGGTGGGCATGGAGCGCCGCGCCGACGACCCGGTGCGCGAGCTCTCGCGCGGCATGGTGCAGAGGCTGGCTGTGGCGCGGGCCGTGCTCCACGACCCCGAGCTGCTGTTGCTCGACGAGCCTCGCGCCAACCTCGACCCCGAAGCGGCCGGCCGGCTCGAGCCGCTGATCGGCCGCGACTCCGGCTGTACGCGCGTGCTCGTGAGCCACGACGTCAAGGGGGCGCTCGCCGAGTCCGACTCGGTTCTTCGCCTCCGCCAGGGCCGCCCGCTCGCCCAGGGCGAGGAGATCTACGCGTGATCCGCCCCGCTCGCGCGATCCTCCGGAAGGACCTGCTGCTCGAGCTGCGCACCAAGGAGTCGGTGCCGGCTATGACGCTGTTCGCGCTCACCGTCTACGTGCTCTTCCACTTCGGGCTCGACCGCGACTCGCTCGACGGCGAGCTCGCGTCGGGCGTGCTCTGGGTGACGCTGCTGCTGGCAGCCGTCATCGGGGTCACGCGCCTGTTCGCGGCCGAGCGCGAGCAGGGCGGCGTCGACGCGCTCCTGCTCGCCCCGGTCGACCGCACGGCGCTGTTCGTGGCCAAGGCGAGCGCGCTGTTCCTGTTTCTCGTCGCGGTCGAGTTGGTGGCGGTGCCGGCCTTCGGGCTGCTGCTGCTCGGCCCCGGGCTGGGCGGCACCCTGCCCGAGCTACCGCTGATCCTGCTGCTCGGCAACCTCGGCATCGCGTCGGTGGGGGCGCTGGTGGCGGCGCTGGCCGCCGAGACCCGCGCCCGTGAGCTGATCGTGCCGCTGCTGCTGTTGCCGCTGCTGGTGCCGGTGCTGATCTCCTGCGCCCAGGCGACCGAGCCGCTTCTGCGCCAAGAGCAGGGCCCGGAGGACCTGGGGCGCTGGCTGGCACTGCTCACTCTTTACGATGTGGTCTTCGTGCTTCTCTCCGTCGCTGTCTTCGACTTCCTGCTCGAGGACTGATGTATTCCAAGGGCCTGCGCCCACTGTCGGCGGCCACCGTCGTGACGCTCGCGGCGGCGCATGGCGCTTGTCTTCTTCTACGCCCCTCTCGACGCCGACCAGGGCTTCGTCCAGAAGATCTTCTACGTGCACGTGCCGATGGCGATCGTGGCGCTGGGCGGCTTCGTGGCCGGCGGCGTGATGGCGATCAAGCACCTGCGCTCGGGCGATCCCTCCTGGGACCTGCGCTCGTACGTCGCGATCCACCTGTCGATCATCCTCGGCCTGGGCGTGCTCGTCACCGGGGCGATCTGGGCCAAGGCGTCGTGGGGCCACTGGTGGGTCTGGGACGAGCCGGTGCTGGTCTCGTTCCTGGTCGTCTTCCTGCTCTATTGCGTCTACTACCCGCTGCGCTTCTCGATCGAGGACCCCGACCGCCAGGCGCGCTACTCGTCGGTGTTCGCGATCGCCGCCGGCGCCTTCGTGCCGCTCAACTTCGTCGCGGTGCGGCTGGCCGAGGCCTTCACCCACCCGCGCGTGCTCTCTCAGACGGGCGGCAGCCTGCCCGGCGAGATGCGGCTCACGTTCCTCGTCTCGCTGCTCGGCCATGACGCTGCTGTTCGTGACGCTCTGGAAGCTCGAGCTGACGGCCAAGCACGCGTCGATGCAGCTCAAGAAGATCCGCAGGAGGCTCGATGCCCGCGTTGCCGCTTGACGAGGCCGGCAAGTACGTGGCGGGCGCGTACGTCGTCTTCGTGACCCTGATCGTGGTGTACGTGGCGATCATTGGTGCGAAGATCGCGCGCATCGACCGCGAGCTGACCAGCCTGGCGGAGGAGGACGAGTGACCGGCGAGCTGCTGGCCCTCGGCGCCAACCACAAGACCGCGCCGCTGCCGCTGCGCGAGAAGCTGGCGCTTCCCTCCGGGCGCGCGGCCCGCGTGCTCGCCGAGCTGACCGAGCACGAGGCCGTGCACGAGGCGGTCGCGCTGTTCACCTGCAACCGCACCGAGCTCTACCTGGTCACCGGCGACGCGGTCGAGGCCGAGAACGTCGCGCTGGCGATCCTGTCGCGCCAGGCGGGGCTGCGTCCGACC
Source organism: uncultured Thermoleophilaceae bacterium (assembly GCA_963762265.1). Lineage (GTDB taxonomy): Bacteria > Actinomycetota > Thermoleophilia > Solirubrobacterales > Thermoleophilaceae > JACVRW01. The sequence goes on from CAVXKC010000004.1 coordinate 378,391, forward strand.
GAGCTGTTCGGGTCGCTCTACTCGCTGCGCGGCCCCGCGGCCGTGCACCACCTCTTCGCGGTCACCGGCGGGCTCGACTCGATGATCGTGGGCGAGGCCGAGGTACAGGGGCAGGTCAAGCGGGCCTACGAGATGGCGCTCGTCGAGGGCGTGAGCGGCCCGGTCTCCAACCGGCTCTTCCGAGACGCGCTTCGCGCCGGCAAGCGCGTCCGCACCGAGACCGGCATCGCGCGCTCGAACGTGTCGGTGTCCAGTGTCGCGGTCCAGCTCGCCACGGAGTTCCTCGGAACGCTCGCCGGCCGGCGCGTGCTCGTGATCGGCGCGGGCGACAACGCCGAGCTGACCGCGCGGGCGCTGCCACGACCGCGGCGTCGCGGCGCTGTTCGTGGCCAACCGCCGCTACGACCGGGCGCTCGGGCTCGCGCAGCGCTTCGGGGGCCGGGCGATCGCCTTCGACGACCTGCCCGGCGAGCTCGAGAAGGCCGACATCGTCGTCAGCTCGACCGGCGCGCCGCACCAGATCGTCGGGCGCGAGGAGCTCGAGTTCGTCGCCGCTTCTCGCTTGGGCCGGCCGCTCGTGCTGATCGACCTGGCAGTGCCGCGCGACATCGAGCCCAGCGTGCGCGACTGCCCCGGCATCGCGCTCTATGACATGGACGACCTACAGCGCGAGGTGACCCGCAACCTCGGCGCGCGCGAGGCCGAGGCCGAGGAGGCGCTCGTGCTGGTGCGCGAGGAGGTCGAGCGCTTCGAGAGCTGGCTCGACTCGCTCGACGTGGTGCCCACCATCTCGGCGTTGCGCCGCCGTGCCGACGACGTTGTCGATCAGGTGCTGCGCGAGAACGAGGCGCGCTGGGAGTCTCTCTCCGTAGCCGACCGCGAGCGCCTCGAGGTCATGGCGCGGGCGGTGGCCTCGCGGCTGCTCCACGAGCCGACGCTGCGGCTGAAGGATACCGCCGCTGAGCAGTCGTCGTACCGCTACGTGCACGCGCTGCGCGAGCTGTTCGGCCTGGAGGCGGCGCTCGCGCCGCACGACGAGGCGTCCTCGGCAGAGGTCACCCGGCTCGACGCCCGCCGCCGGCGGGCGTGATCAGGCTCGGCACGCGCGGCAGCGCGCTGGCGCTGGCCCAGGCGAGGCTGGTCGCCGACCGCTTGCCGGACGCTCGAGCTCGTCCCATCACAACCGCGGGCGACCGCGGCTCGCGCGACGACAAGTCGCGCTTCGTCAAGGAGCTCGAGAGCGCCCTGCTGGCCGGCGAGATCGACCTCGCCGTGCACTCGGCCAAGGACGTGCCCGGGCGAGCTGCCCGGCCGGCCTGGCGATCGTCGGCGGTGCCCGAGCGCGCCGATCCGCGCGACGCGCTCTGCGGCGCCGCGCTCGCTCGACGAGCTCGGCGAAGGGCGCGTGCGTCGGCACCGCCAGCGTGCGCCGGCGCGCGCAGCTGCTGGCCCTGCGCCCCGACCTCCAGGTCCGCGAGCTGCGCGGCAACGTGGACACACGGCTGCGCCGGCTGGCCGAGGAGCGACTTCGACGCGATCGTGCTCGCGCAGGCGGGTCTCGACCGGCTCGGCCGCGCCGACGAGGGCGCGCCGCTGGCCGAGCTCGTGCCGGCGCCCGGGCAGGGCTGCCTGCGTCCTCGAGGGACGCGAGGGAGATGCCGAGCGCGGCCGCCTGCGCTCACCGACGCCTCCGCCCTCGCCGCGCTGACCGCCGAGCGCGCGCTGGTGGTGGCGCTCGAGGCCACCTGCCACACGCCGATCGGCGCCCACGCCGTGGCACGCGACGGCGCGCTCGGGCTGCGCGCGTTCGTCGGCCTGCCGGACGGCTCGCACTGGATCCGCGACGAGCTCGAGGGCGTGCCCGACGACCCGCTCGGTCTGGGTCTCGCGGCGGCCGAGCGCCTGCGCAGCGCGGGCGCGGCCGAGCTGCTCGCGGACGCCGAGCGCATGGCCGTGGCCGGTTAGCATGGTCGCGCGGTGAGAAGCGGCATCGTCTACCTGGTCGGCGCCGGGCCCGGGTGATCCCGGGCTGATGACGCGGCGCTCGCTCGAGCTGATCGCCCGCGCCGACGCAGTGCTCTACGACCGGCTCATCCCGCCCGGCGCTCTCGACGGCGCGCGTGACGACGCCGAGCTTCGCTACGTCGGCAAGCAGCCGGGCGGCGCCGGCGATGGAGCAGGAGCGAGATCAACGAGCTGCTGGTGGAGCTCGGCGCGCGCCGGCAAGCAGCGTGGTCCGCCTCAAGGGCGGCGACCCGTTCGTGTTCGGCCGCGGCGGCGAGGAGGCCGAGGCGCTGCGCCGCGGCCGGGGTTCGCCTTCGAGGTGGTGCCCGGTGTGACGGCCGGCGTGGCCGCCCCGGCCTACGCGGGCATCCCCGTGACCCACCGCGACGAGCGCGTCGGCGGTCGCCTTCGTCACCGGCCACGAGGATCCCGCGAAGCCCGACTCGGCGCTCGACTGGGATGCGCTCGCGCGCTTCCCGGGCACGCTCGTGTTCTACATGGGCGTCAAGAACCTCGCCGCTGATCGCCGAGCGCCTGATCGCCGCCGGGCGCGCGCCCGACGAGCCGGCCGCGGTCGTGGCGCGCGGCACCCTGCCCGGCCAGCGCGACGGTGACCGGCACGCTCGCCGACATCGCCGGCGCGTGGCGGTCGCGGGTATCCGCCCGCCGGCGATCACCCTCATCGGCCCGGTCGCCGGCCCTGCGCGACCGGCTCGCGTGGCTCGAGCGGCGCCCGCTGCACGGGCAGGTGGTGGCGGTCACGCGGGCGCGCGCGCAGGCCAGCGAGCTGGCGGCCCGGCTCCGCGACCTGGGCGCCGAGGTGACTCGAGACGCCCGCCATCCGCATCGAGCCGCGCCCCGTGGCTCTCCCCGCGCTCGACGGCCTTCGCCCTGATCTGCTTGACGAGCCCCAACGGCGTCCGCCTGTTCTTCGAGGCGCTCACGCGCAACGGCCTCGACGCCCGCGCGCTCGCCGGCGTGAAGGTGGCCGCAATCGGCCCGGGCACCGCCGCCGCCCTGCGAACGGCCGGCATCGAGGCGGACTTCGTGCCCGAGCGCTTCGTGGCCGAGGGTCTGCTCGAGGCGCTCGAGGACGAGCCGCTCGACGGCCGGCGAGTGCTCGATCGCGCGCGCCGCCGAGGCGCGCGACGTGCTGCCCGACGGGCTGCGCGAGCGCGGTGCCGAGGTCGAGGTGCTCGCGCTCTACGACACGGTCGCCGAGCCGCTCAGTCAGGCCCAGCGCGAGAGCTTGGCGCGCGCCGGCCATGTGACCTTCACCTCGAGCTCCACCGTCGGCTTCTTCCTCGACGGGGGCGGCGCAGGTGGGCGGCGCGCGTGTGGTGTCGATCGGGCCGGTGACGAGCGCGACGCTGCGCGAGCGCGGAATCGAGCCCCACGTGGAGGCCCGCAGCCACGACCTCGACGGCCTGATCGCGTCGATCGTGGAGGATGTGGGGCGGTGATCGTCACGCTGCTGACCGACTACGGGCGCGACGACGACTTCGTCGGCGTCTGCCACGGGGTCATCCGGCGCATCCACCCCGAGGCGCAGATCGTCGACATCACCCACGGGCTGCCGCGCTACGCCGTCCGCCAGGGCGCGCTCGTGTTGCGCAACACGCTCCCGTTCATGCCGCTCGGGGTGCACGTGGCGGTGGTCGATCCGCAGGTGGGAACCGAGCGGCGTGCCCTCGCGCTGCGCAGCGGGGACGGGCGCATCCTGGTCGGCCCCGACAACGGCCTGCTCAGCCTGGCCTGGGAGCGCTGCGGCGGGGTAGACCTGGCCGTGGACATCACGCGCTCGCCCCACCGCCTCGAGCCGGTCTCGGCGACCTTCCACGGCCGCGACATCTTTGCCCCGGTGGCAGCGCACCTGGCCCGGGGAGCGGAGCTGGCTGACGCCGGCGACCCGCTCGACCCGACCGCGCTCGCAGTGGTCGAGCTGCCGAAGCCGCGGACCGAGGGCGGCGAGCTGGTGGCGCACGCCCTGGTGCTGGACCGCTTCGGCAACGTCGGCCTCAACGTCGACCACGACGACATGGCCGGCACGCAGCATCAAGCTCGGCGCCACGGTTGAGATCGAGGCGGCGGGCGAGCGCTACCTGGCCACCTACGCTCAGACCTTCGCCGACGTGCGGCCCGGCGAGCTGCTCGTGTACGAGGACGCCTACCGCACGCTCGCCGTGGCGATCAACCGCGGCGATGCCGCCGGCACGCTCGGCGTGCAGCCGGATGCCGAGGTCCGCCTGCGGCCGCGATGATCGGCCGCCCGCGGATCCACCTGCGCCGCACCGACTCGACGAACGAGCGCGCGCGCGAGCTCGCCGCGCTCGGCGCGCCGCACGGCACGCTGGTCACCGCCGACGAGCAGACCGCGGGCCGCGGCCGCCAGGGACGGATGTGGACCGCGCCGCCGCGCGCCGCCGTCCTGATGTCGGTCGTTCTGCGCGAGCTGCGCGAGGGGCTGCCGCTGGCAGCCGCGGTGGCGGTCTGCGAGGCGCTGCCGCTGCCCGCCGCGATCAAGTGGCCCAACGACGTCTGGATCGGGCGGCGCAAGGTCGCCGGCATTCTCGTCGAGGGGCGCCCGCAGGAGGGCTGGGCGGTGCTCGGCATCGGGCTCAACGTCGCCACCGAAGACTTCCCGCCCGAGCTGCGCGAGAGCGCCACCTCGCTGCGCCTGGAGGGCTCGGAGATCAGCGCCGAGGAGCTGCTCAGCGCGCTCCTGGTCAGCCTCGATCGCTGGCTCGGCCGCCCCACGCCCGACGTCCTCGACGCCTGGCGCTCGCACGATGCGCTGATCGGCCACCAGGTGCACTGGTCGAGGGGCAGCGGTGCGGCCGCCGGGGTGGACGAGACGGGCGCCCTGCTGGTCGATACCGCATCGGGCCGGGTCTCGCTCGACGCCGGCGAGGTCCACCTGTTGCGCTGAATCAGGCCGCGTCGCGCTCTTCGGGCTCGGCGGACGGGTCCTTCACCGGCTTGTCCAAGTCCTCCTTGGCGGCCGTCCGGCGGGCCTTGGCCGCCGCCGAGGAGCCGCGTCTACGCCGCGAACGCGAGCGTGAGCGCCTCGGCTTTGCCGGAGACACCTCCTCGTCCTCGCCGCGGTCGTCTTCCGGCTCGCCGGGCGCGTCCTGCTCCTCGCCCGGGGCGTCCTGCTCCCCGGGCGTCTCCTGGTCTTGGATGAACTGCACGTCCACATCCGCTCCCTCGCTGTCGCCGGCGCCCTTCTTGCGGCGCCGCCGTCCGCCGCGGCGGCGTTTGCCCTTCGGGAAGTTCTTCAGCAGCTCGCGCGCCAGTGCGCTCGGCTTGCGCGCCATTCGCATGCGCGCGCCGTCGAGGACCTGCTGGGCCTCGGGGGTGTGAGCCAGGGCCGCGGCGAGCAGAGCCGCGGACAGCCGGCGATCGTGCTTGCGGGCCGCCTGAACCAGGCGGCGGGCGTTGCGCGCATGCGCCGCCCCCGCAGAGTTCACCAGCAGTCCCAGCAGCCGTTTGGTCTCCGGCCAGCGCTGGACCGCGTACTCCTCGTGGACCTCGCGCGAGTACTCGGCCAAGTGCCAGAGCCAGCGGGCGGCCTGGTCGCGGCGCCCGATCTGCCGCTCGGTCAACGACTGCAGCAGCACCTTAACGCCCTCGCGGCGTTCCTCGCGCGTCCAGCCACCGAGGATCTCGACGGCATCGTCGAAGGCCTCCGGGTCGCGCAGGTTGCCGACCTCGCCGAGCGCGCGCAGGCGCAGCTGGGCGTTCTTGTTGCGGCGCAGGCAGGTGACGAGGAAGACGCGGCGCAGCTCACCGGTGGCGTCGAAATGGAGCATCGCCTTGGCACGCCGCCAGTTGTTGGCCGCCACGCGCGCGCCGGCCAGCATCGCCCACGCCTGCTGCTCGCCCCAGCTGAGGTGCTCGACGGCGATCCGCCAGAGCTCGCGCTCGAAGACCTGCGCGCGGCGGTTCTCGTCCGCGGTCACCGGGACGACGCGGCGCTCCACTCGCAGGCGGCGGCCGCGGCCGCGGCGCACGGGGCCCACGACGATCGCGCCGCCGCGGTAGACGTCGCGGTCGAGCAGCGAATGCAGCGTCACGACCGGGTCGTCGTTGGGCGTGGCCGGGTGGACGAAGTCGACGACGATCCCCGCCTCCTTGCCCGGCGTGCGGCGCGTCACGCGCCCGACCCGCTGCTGGTAGATCCGCTTGGATGCCGTGGGGGCGAGATGCATGCAGACGGTCGCGCGCGGCGAGTTCCAGCCCTCTGCCAGCAGCATCGCGTTCACGAGCACGTCGATCTCGCCGCGCTCGTAGTCGGCGAGCGTGCGGGCCAGCTCGCGCTTGGGCGTCTCGCCCGACACCGCCTTGGCCTTCATGCCCGCGTCCCTGAATGCCTTCGCGACGTTGTGCGCGTGCTTGACGCCGGCGGAGTAGACCACGCCGGGCAGGTCCCTGAAGCGCGTCTTGTAGAGGTCGGCCACGGCCAGGTTGAACGGCGCCTGGTCGAGCAGCTTGGCCAGCTCTTCCTGGTCGAAGTCCTGGTCGACCTCGCCGCGGCGCAGCGGCACGTTGGCGATCGAGCGCACGCCCGACGCCTGGCGGGATGCGCACGCAGCGCAGCGGGGCGATCACGCCACGGCGAGCCGCCTGGGCCAGGTCGAAGCGCGAGGTCTGGGTGGGGAAGAGATCGGTGACGTGACGGGCGATCAGCGCACCGGTTGCCGTCATCCCGATGAACACGGGACCGGTCCACTGGCGGATCGCCGCACTCGTCTTCTCTCCGAGCGCGGTGTGCGCCTCGTCGCAGATGACGATCGTGTAGACGTCCGAGACCTTGCCGGCGTTGCGCACGAACCATTGGTAGGTCTCCACGGTCACCGGGCCGCCGGCGGGCGGTTCGCCGCCGGCCGCGGTCTTGAGAAGGGCCGGTGCGATGCGGTCCTTGTAGCCGCGCGTGCGCAGCTCGCCGAGGAACTGGTCGACGAGGTTGCGCCGGTGGGTGAGGATCAGGATGCCGCCGGTTCGCGAGGCCTCGGCGAATCCGAGCGCGGCAACCGTCTTGCCCGCACCGGTGGCGTGCTCGAACCAGAAGCGGCGGTCGGCACCCGGATCCTCGGCGATCGCATCCGAGGCCGCCTCCTCCTCGGCCTCCTCGGCCGGGTCCCAGTCGAGCGGCTCCTCGTCGGGAAGCTCGTCGCCCTCGATCTCGACCTCGCCCGAGTGAAGCTCCTCGGCCGCCTGGCGGCGGCCGTTGCCGCTGCGCAGGTCTTCCTCGATCTCCGAGATCAGCGCGATCAGCGTGCCGGACAGCGCATCGACCTGATGCGGGTTGAGCAGCGTGCCGTCCGCGAGGTGGGGCTCTTCCTGGACGAGCAGCCGTTCCAAGCCCAGCAGCAGCGAGTAGTCGCGCCGCCATTCCACCGAGGGCTCGTGCCGGCCCGCCTCCAGCTCGTCGACCGCTGCGTCCAGCGCCGCCCGCCGGGCCGAGCCCTCCGGCAGCGCGAGCGCCGGATCCTCGCCGGGCAGCACAAAGCTCTCGCGCACAAACTCCTCGGCACGTGCGAGGGCGTCGCCGGAAACCGGCGCATCAGCCAAAGCAGAGGTTGTCTCAGCCACCTTGAGGCGTTCTTGATGGGGGGAGATGAACGGGCCGAGCGTCGCCGGAGGAAAAGGGGCCCGTCTCGGTGTCTGCGGGGCCCGCCCGTCGTATTCGCCGCTCTCAGAGTCCCGTCGAGCAGCGAGCGCGCCGACAGCTCCCAGGGCGTTCGGCGTCGCCCTATTACAGCACACGAGGAAGAAAGTGGGTCTGCCAAGCTGTGGTGAATGCGCCTGTTCGCCGTCGGCCTGGCCCTAATCGCTTTCGTGGGCTGTGGGGGGTCGGACGACGCGCCGTCGCCGGTTCCGCCGCAGGAACGCGAGAACGCGCGCTTCATCGACGGCGGACGCGACGCATTCGAGGCCTACGTCGCCAAGCAGAAGGGCCAGCCGGTGGTGGTCAACAAGTGGGCCTCGTGGTGCGGGCCCTGCCGCGCGGAGTTCCCGTTCTTCGACAGCCAGGCGAAGAAGCGCGACGGCGACGTGGTGTTCGTGGGGGTCAACTCCAGCGACAACGACGGCGACGCGCGCGACTTCCTGGCCGACTACCCGGTGCCCTTCCCTCATTTCAAGGACCCCGATCTCGAGGTGGCCGCCTCGTTCAACGGCGTGCAGGCGTTCCCCACCACGGCCTTCTATGACCCGCGTGGCGAGTTGGCCTTCGTCCACCAGGGCGGCTACGCGAGCGAGGCCAAGCTCGCCGAGGACATCGACAAGTACGCTCGCTGACGTTCTGGACGTACGGCCCGCAAACAACGACGAGGAGCTCCAAGCCGCGCTCGACCTGCGCGAGCGCGTCTTCTGCGAAGAGCAGGGCGTGTCGGTCGGGGCAGACCGCGATGGCCGCGACCCGGAGAGCACCCACATCGTCGCCGTGGCGGACGGGCGCGTGATCGGGACCTGCCGCCTGCTCCTGCGCGGCAACGTGGCGCGGCTCGGCCGACTGGCGGTCGAGCCGGACCTGCGCGGGCGCGGCGTGGCGGGCGCCATCCTCCAGGAGGCAGACCGCGTGGCGGTGCGCCAGGGCGCCGACCGCATCGCGCTCCATGCCCAGACCTACGCCGAGGAGCTCTACCGCGATAACGGCTACGCCGAGCGCGGGGCAAGGTTCACCGAGGAGGGCATCGAGCATGTGGCGATGGAGAAGCTCCTGTGACCGAGCTGCGCATCGATCCGCTCTCGGGCCTGCGCGTGATCGTGGCCGGCGACCGCGGCAGGCGGCCCGGCGCCTGGCTCGACCCCGCTCCGCGGGCGCCGATCGACCGCGAGCGCGACCCGTTCGCGGATGGCCACGAGGACCAGACACCGCCCGAGCTTTTCGCGGTTCGCGACAACGGCGCCGGGGCGGATTCGCCGGGCTGGCGGGTGCGCGTCGTGCCGAACCTGTTCCCGGCGCTCTCGGCCGGTGACCCCGAGCCGAGCGGCGATCCGCTGGCCGTCGGGCGCGGCGAGCCCGACCTGTTCGCGTCGCGACCGGCGCTCGGCGCGCACGAGGTGATCATCAACGCGCCCGATCCCGTGCACTCGCTGGCGGAGGTCTCGCCAGAGCAGGTCGAGGCCGCGATGGCGGTCTGGCGCGAGCGGATGCGCACCCACGCCGCCGCCGCCTACGTGCACGTGATCGTCAACGAGGGAAAGGAGGCGGGAGCATCGCTTGCCGCACACGCACTCGCAGCTCTATGCGCTCCCGTTCGTGCCGGCCGCGGTTGCGCGCGAGCGCGAGCGCTTCACCGCGTATTCCCTTCGCACCCAGGGACGCAACCTGCTCGAGGACGTCCTCCAGGAGGAGGTCCGCCGGCGCGAGCGGATCGTCGCGATCGACGGCGAGGCGGTCGCGCTCTGCCCGTTCGGCGCACTAGCGCCGTTCCACATGCAGGTTGTGCCGCGGCGGCCCGCGGCGCGCTTCTCGGACGACGGCCCGCTCGGGGCGCGGTTGCTGCACGAGGCGCTCTCACGCCTCGGCGCGGTGCTCGGAGGCCTGCCGCCGCTCAACATGTGGGTGCGCACCGCGCCTCGCGACGCCGAGCGCTTCTGCTGGCGGATCGACGTGATGCCGCGGCTGGCGCAGCTCGCCGGCCTCGAGATCGGCACCGGAGTGCATCTGAACGTGCTGGCGCCCGAGGACGCAGCCGAGCGGCTGCGCGGCGCCAGCCTGTAGGTTTCGGGGGTCGCCCATGCCGCCCGTCGCCCGCCAAGTTCCGATGTTCGCCGCCGAGCCGCCCCAGGAGCCCCTGCCCTACGGGCGCTGGGGCGAGGCACTCGGCGAGCATTTCGCGGGAGCGGCCGAGGCGGCGATCGATCCCGCTCAGCTGGTCTGGTTTCCGGACCGCACCTGGAACGCGCGGACCTACGTCCCGGCCACGGCACCCGCGGAGGGCGGCGAATGGTTCGGCTATGTCTCCTACACCCGCGAGCACGAGGGCGCTCAGGCGGCCGACTTCACCGCCACGGCCGACTTCACCGAGGAGACGGCAGAGCAGAATCCCGAATGGACGCTCGACCTCTCAGACGAGGAGGTCGGCCACTGGCGAGGGCCGGAGGGCCGGCGAGGAATCGTCACGCTGGTCTGGGGCGCGGCGCTCGTGCCCAATGGCGTGGCGGCGACGATCGAGCTCGGCCCGACGACGACCGACCAGTGCACGCTCGTCGACGACCGCTTTACGCTCGTTTCGCTCGACGCCTACACCGGTGACTACGTCGAGGTTCGCCTCTACGGGGCGCGCGGGGCCGAGCTGGCACGCGAGTCGCTGTACGAGGACGAGTAGAGACGGGCGCCCGACGGGCGCCCGGCGCGGTACTTTCTTCTGGCCATGGAGGCACCGCGGCGCTGCGTGCTGCTGAAATTCGGTGAGCTCACCCTCAAGGGGCGCAACCGGCCCGTGTTCGTCGGCGTGCTGGATCGCAACCTGCGGCGAATGTGCGCCGACCTCGGCCCGCTCGAGGTCCGGCACCGGGGTGGGGTCTTCATCGTCAGCGGCGACGTGGACGAGGCCACGCTGGTCGAACGCTGCCTGGCGCTGCCGGGTGTGGCCGTCGTCCAACCGGCGCTTCGCTGCGAGCGCGACGCCACGGCGGCGATCGACGCCGCCGTCGAGTTGCTGCGGGGACGCCCCGGAAGCACCTTCGCGGTTCGCCCGCGCCGCCGCGACAAGGGTTTTGCGCTGCGCTCGCTCGAACTCGCACGGGTGATCGGCGACGCGGTCCGCCTGCGCCTCGGCCTCTCCGTAGACCTCTCGTCGCCCGACCTGGAGGTTTTCGTCGAGGTCGATCACAAGGACATCCTCGTGTCGACCGAGCGCCTGCGCGGCGCCGGCGGGCTGCCCGTCGGCACGAGCGGCCGCGCTCTCGTCCTGCTCTCGGGCGGCATCGACTCGCCGGTGGCCGCCTACCGGATGATGAAACGCGGGCTGCGCTGCGACTTCCTCCACTTCTCCGGGCGCCCCTTCACCGGGCCCGACTCCGTCTACAAGGCCTACGCGCTCGTGGGTCGGCTCGACCGCTTTCAGGGCGACTCGCGCCTGCACGTGGTCACCTTTGGCCCGGCGCAGAGGCGGCTCGCGACCGCTGGGGCCGGGCCGCTGCAGGTGCTCTCGCAGCGTCGCCTGATGGTGCGGGTTGGGAGCGCGCTTGGTGAGCGTCTGGGCGCCGACGCGCTCGTCACCGGTGACTCGCTCGGCCAGGTGGCGTCCCAGACGCTGCCCAACCTGGCGCTTGTCGAGGACGCCGCGGAACTGCCGCTCCTCCGCCCGCTGCTCGACCGCGACAAGTCCGAGATCGTGGCGATCGCGAAGACGCTCGGCACCTATGACATCTCGATCCTGCCCGACGAGGACTGCTGCCAGCTGTTCTCCTCCAAAGTGGCGGTCACGCGCGGTCGCCCGGACGAGCTGCGAGCCATCGAGCGCAGCGCGGACGTCGAGGAGCTCGTGGCGGAGTTGGCCGCCTCGGCGGAGCTGTTTCGGCCCAGCTTGCAGGAGCGCGAGGCGACTATCGTCTCGCGCTGATCGCCCCGGTAGCTCAGGGGATAGAGCGACCGCCTCCTAAGCGGTAGGCCGCTGGTTCGAATCCAGCCCGGGGCGTTCGGTTAGCCTGGAACGTATGTGTCGCAACATCCGCTCCCTCTACAACTACGAGCCGCCGGCCACCGATGAGGAGGTGCGCGCGGCCGCCCTGCAATACGTCCGCAAGATCAGCGGCTTCACCAAGCCGTCGCAGGCAAATGCGGAGGCGTTCGAGCGCGCCGTGGATGCCGTTGCCGAGGTCTCCGGGCGCCTGCTCGGCGAGCTCGTCACCGCGGCGCCGCCGAAGGACCGCGAGGTCGAGGCGGCCAAGGCGAAGGCTCGGGCTGCAGAGCGCTACGCGGCCTAGATGATTGATTTCGAATCCGTGTGCCTTCGGGGGCGCGTCGGGCTGCCTGGGCAATAAAGGGTTGGCCCGCAAACGCTTTCGAAAACTCGTTCATCGTCGAGTTAGCGGTCCCAGCAACCGCTAACTCGACAACGGACGCCAAATCCGGCCGCACCGAAGCACCGCGCCGACCCGTCCCACCCCTTATAGCCCGCCGTTGGCCCGAGCCCAAGAGGCGCGTCAGCCAGAGGTGCAGGCATTTGGAATCAGTCCTCTAGCCGAGCGCGAGGCAGAACTCGCGCAGCCGCGTTGAAGCGCTCGGGCTGCTCCATGCTGCTGCAGTGGCCCGGCCCGGGTATGACAACGAGCCGCGAGTCGGGGATGCCGTCGTGAAACTGCTCCGCGATCGCGCAGCGGTGAGCGCTCGTCCTGCTCGCCCCAGATGCAGCAGGGTCGGCACGTCGATCCTGGGGAGCAGTCGCGAAGGTCGCAGGCGGCGATCAGGGGCGCGACGATTCGCGCACGCTCGCCGGGCGGAAGTCGCGCACGTCGCGCTGAGCTCCGCGACCAGGTCGGCGGAGCGTCGTCTGCCAGCACCCCCGGCAGGTAGGCCTTGGCGACTCGTCGGCGGCACGGTCTCGAGCGACGCCGCGGCGGCCAGACGCGTCTCCACCTCCTCCGTCGGACAGCGAGCCGCGCCAGCCGGCGTAGGTGTCCGCGAGGATGAGTGAGTCCACGCAGGCGGGGTGGTCGCGGAAGAGCTCGAGCGCGACGCGCCGCCCCAGGACAGCCCGCAGACGTGCGCCGGGACGAGCCCAGCGTCTCGATCAGACCGGCCAGGCAGCCCGCGAAGTCGGCGAGCGTGAAGTCCGGCGACAGGGTCCGACGACTCGCCCGACGCCCGGCTCGTCCCAGGCCACCACGGTGAACTCGTCGCCAAGCTCCTCGAGCTGGGGCGCCAGTAGCGGCCGTCGCTGAGGGCGCCGTGCAGCAGCACCAGCGGCGGGCCCTGACCGTGGCGCCGTAGCCGATCTCGAGTCCATCGACGCTCCCTTCGTGGCCGGTCGGAGGCTCGCACTCTGAGGCTCCAGGGCGTGGCCACCATGACCTTCTCCGGCGCGCGGCTCGATCGCGCGTCGGGCGAGCGCGCCGATCCCGGCCTGGCTGCGCGCGCGGCGCGCCGACCCGGACGCGCGCGCGCTCGTCTTTCGGAGGAGGGGCTCTGGGTCGAGACGGGCACCTGGCTCTGGTCGGACGCCCGGCGACGGAGGCGGTCTTCCTCGGGCTCGACGGCGGCCGGCCGCTGTTCGCGCCGACGGGCGGGTCCGGGACCGGGCGCGGCCCGGGCCGGCCTGCGTGAGGCGGCCACCGAGCTGCCCGGCCGAGGAGGCCGCGCTCGGCGCCTACGCGGCGTCGCTGCTCTCCTGGCACCGGCGCCACCGCTTCTGCGCGAACTGCGGCGCGCCGACCGAGACGCGCCACGGCGGCCACGAGCGCGCTGCCCCGCCTGCGGCGCGCCAGCACTTCCCGCGTACCGACCCGGTGGTGATCGTGCGCGTGACCGACCGCGCCGGATCGGCTGCTGCTCGGCCGCCAGGCGCGCTGGCCGCCGGGGCGCTTCTCGCGTGCTGGCCGGCTTCGTCGAGCCGGGCGAGACGCTCGAGGAGGCGGTGCGCCGCGAGGTGCTGGAGGAGTCCGGCGTGGAGGTCGACGCAGGCGTCCTACGTGGCGTCTCAGCCCTGGCCGTTCCCGAGCTCGCTGATGATCGGCTTCAGCGCGCTTGCGGTGGCGGGCGAGCCGAGCCCCGGCGACGACGAGCTCTGAGGAGGTGCGCTGGTTCGAGCGCGCCGAGGTGGAGGCCGCCGCCGCCGGCGCGAGCGAGGTCGCAGCTGTCCCCGCCCTACTCGATCTCGCGGCGCCTGATCGACGCCTGGCTCGCGACGGCGGTCCCGGGTCCGAGCGGTCCGGATACACGTCGTCGATCGTCGTGAGCGGCCGGTAGGGCGGCGCCGTTCGCCGCCGCCTCGATCGCCTCGCCGCCGCCCGCGAGCCGGTCGAGCACGCTGGTGACGCCCGCGATCTCGAAGCCCTCCTCGCGGACGCGCTCGATCGCCTGCACGGTCGAGCCACCGGTGGTGACCACGTCCTCGACCACCAGGCAGCGCTCGCCCTCGTCGAGCAGCGGCCCCTCCACCCAGCGCTGGAGCCCGTGCTGCTTGCGGTCCTTGCGCACGAAGAAGGCCTTCACGTCGGCCCCGGCGGCCAGCGCGGCGCAGGCCACGGGGTCGGCGCCCATGGTCATCCCGCCCACGGCGGTGGCCCCCACGCGCTCGGCCTCGGCCCGCACCAGCTCGCCCAGCGCCCGGAATCCGGCCGGCCGCAGGATCGCCCGCTTGGCGTCCACGTAGTACTGCGCGGTGCGCCCGCTCGTGAGCGTCACCTCGCCCGACGACCAGGGCGTGCTCGCGCAGCTCCTGGACGAGCGTCTCGCGGCTGTCGCTCATCCGCGTAGGAATCGGCGTTCAGGGGTCAGGATCGCCACGCGGCTGCCGATAGTAGTGCCGATGGGCTCTGCGATCCGTCTCGTCGCCATCCTTGCGTCGATCTTCGTCCTGCTCGGCTTTGCCTTCTTTGCCGTCGACGAGATGGACAAGGGCTCGAAGACCCAGCAGCAGGCCCTGGCGGCGAGCTGGGCACGCGAGTCGCGACATCACCCCGATCGCGCCCACACCCGACGAGGAGAGCGCGCGCGAGGAGGCCAACACGGGCTTCGCGCGAGGTCGATCGACGACGTCAACGACGTGCTGCTGGCGCCGTTCGCGGCCTGATCGACTCCGACAGCGCGTGGGTCATGCACGGCCTGCCCGCGCTGATGGCGCTGCTCCTCTACGGCGTGGGACTCGGCTTCCTGGCCAACCTGCTGCCGCGCGAGCGCCATCACGGCAAGCGACTGGCGCGGCGCCGAGACCTGATCGGCGCGCCTCGGTTCGCTAGCCTGCGCTGCGCAACTTCCTCTGCCCGAGTCGGTTGCAGGTAGTTCAAGCCGTATGCCGTAGAAGAAGTCAAGCGCCGAGTCTCCGCGCCGCCGCGTGCGGGGAACGGGGGAACCACTTGGTGGCCGGGACGGTCACCGGGGGCGAGTCGTGGAGGTAAGTCCGCGTAGCGCACTTTCCAAGCGCGAGCCCGTCAGCTAACCCCGTAGGCCCAACGGAAGGGGACATGACGGATGACGACCGCCCATCGGGACCTGGCTTCACCTGAGTACTGGGAGCGCTCGCTCGCCCGCTCGCTGCATCGCCGCGCCCTCGTGCCGCGGGTGCGCCGGGAGCAGAACCGCCGCAAGCGCATGGCCGCCGTGGTGGCCGTCGGCCACGATGGCGGGCCCCGCCACGCCGCTGGCCTTCGCCGCCGCGCCGCGGCGACCTGGCCGCCGAGGTCGCCTCCGAAACGCCGTCCCAGCGCGCCATCGAGGTGCGCGACGGCGGCCTGCCGCTGATGCTCGGCAGCCAGGGCCCGCTCGTGGCCCAGGTGCAGAAGGCGCTCGGCGATCCCCGCCGACGGCATCTTCGGCCCGCAGACCGACAGCGCGGTGCGGGGCTACCAGGCCCGCGCCGGGATGCAGGTCGACGGGATCGTCGGACCGGTCACCTGGGCGGCGCTGTTCGAGCCCCGCGGTGGCGGGACTCGAACGTCCCGCCGCAGGTGAAGCAGCGCCTCGAGCGCGAGCTGCGCGAGGCCGGGCAGCGCCTCGACACGCGGGCAAGCGCCCGCACGCCGGGGCTGTTCGGGCCAACGGCGACGAGCGGGCGCCGGCCGCGCCGCAGGACGCTCCGGCGAGCGGCGGCCAGGCCGAGGGGTCGGACCCGACCGGCGGCCAGACCGACCAGCTCCGCGGCCGACGGGGGCCAGCAGCCCTCGACGCCGGTGAGCACGGCCTGCGGCTCGTCGACGGTGAGCTCGCCCGTCAACGGGACGGTCACCTCCGAGTACGGACCGCGCTGGGGACGCAACCACGACGGTCTTGGACATCGCCGCGCCGACCGGCACGGCGATCCGCGCGGCCGCCTGCGGGAGCGTCACCATCGCCGGCACGCAGAGCGGCTACGGCAACATCGTCTGCATCACGCACAACAGCCGGTTCTCCACGTGCTACGCGCACATGTCGCGCTTCGCGGTGAGCCAGGGCGCGCAGGTGCGGCAGGGTCAGGTGATCGGCTACGTGGGCTGCACGGGCAGCTGCACCGGGCCGCACGTGCACTTCGAGACGCGTGTGAACGGCAATGCCCAGGACCCGCGCCACTATCTCGAACGGCCGCGTGCCGGGCGGCACTCGCGGCTCGGCGGCGACGGCGAAGTCCGGCGCCGCGGCGGCGCGACAGACTGCCCGGTGCCACCACCAGCGCCAGTGGCGGCGCCACCGCCGGGCGCGGCGCGGAGTGGGAAGCCGGCAGCGGCGCCACCGCGCCGCCGGCGGACGTCGCTGGCCGCCGGTTCCGCGCCCGAGGTCGTGGCCGGCGTGGCGCCGGCGAGCCCGGCGGCCCCGGTCGAGCCGGTGGCGCCGGCCGCCGGTGGAGCCGGTCCCGGTCGAGCCCGTGGCCGTGCCGGTCGACCGGGGCCGCGCCGGTCACCCCGGTGGCGCCCGCGCCGGTCGAGCCCGTGGCCGTGCCGGTCGAGCCCGTGCCTGCGGCGCCGGTCGAGCCGGTCGCTCCGGCACCGGTCGAGCCGGCTGCCCGCCGCCCCCCCGGTCGAGGTCGCTCCGGTCACCCCGGCGGCGCCCGAGCCCGTCGCGCCCGCCGGCGGAGCCGAGGCCGCGCCGGTGGCGCCCGAGCCCGTCGCTGCACCGACGCCGGTGGAGGCCGCTCCGGCACGCCCGAGCAACCACGGGGGTCGACCACGCCGCCGGCGGCCCCGGGAACCACCGGCGGCGCGACGGCTCCGGCCGAGGCGGCGGCGGTTCCCGAGACAGCTCCGTAGGCGTCCTTGTCGGGTTGCAGCGGGCGCTCGGCCGCTAAGTCGACGATGGACAGTTGCCGGGCGGCCTACGGGTACGTGAAGATCGGTCGCCGATGTCGATCCAGCTGAAGATCTGGGCGCGTTCGGGATCGGCACGCGCAGGCAGCCGTGGCTGGCCGGGTAGGCTCGGCACCGACGCGTAGCCGTGGATCGCGTAGCCGCCGATGAAGTACGACGAGTGGACCATGCCCTTGCGCGTTCGTGCCCGGCGTCTGTAGGTAGAAGCGGTAGCGTGCCGAACACCGTCGGCGTGGCCGGCGTGCCGGAGGACGTGTGGTAGGTCCGGTAGGGCTTGCCGCCGCTGCGCGAGCACCAGCACCTGGCGCGACCAGTCGAACTCGACGTGCTTGCCCGCCTTCGGGTAGCGCAGCTTGAACGCGCCCTGGTCGCGCAGCCAGCATCGCGAAGACCTGCTTGATGGCGTAGCCGTCGCGGCCCAGCTCGTTCGTCTTGCGGAAGGCCAGCACGGCGCGCGCGGTGCCGTCGTCGTAGTAGCCGGTGACCGGCGTGGCGAAGCCCTCCTTGAGCAGCGCGCGCTGGAGCAGCAGCACCTTCACGCCGCGCTCGCCGGCGCCCGCCTGCCAGTCGACCACCGAGATCCGCGGTCGCGCGCGCGGAAGGCCACCTGGCCGGGGCTCGCCGCGTGCTTGACCACCAGCCGCACGCGTGCCCGGGTTGCCGACCTTGAACTTGAACACGAAGCGCCCGCCGCGGCCCGACCTTGCGACGCACCGTCTTGCTCGCCTTCTTGCCGCGCAGCGCGTAGAGCGTGAGCACCTCGCCCGGCACGGCCGGGCTTGACCCGGCCGCGCACCACCACCTGCTGCGGCGGGCGCGACGTAGCGCATCTTGCTGGTCGGCGAGGCCGCCGTCGAGCGCGTAGCTTGGCAGCGCCCGCCGCGGCGGCCGGGGGCCGGGCGGGACGGGCAGGGCCGGGTCTGCGCGAGCGCCGGGGGAGCGCGATCGCGAGGCGCGCGACGACGCCCAGCGCGAGCAGGCGCGAGTCATATGCGCGATCACTATGCCATGGGATGTGGCGAAACAGGCGGAGGGCGCCGGCTCGGTCCAGACGCGGCACCAGAGCGCAGGCCGCGATCATCAACGGGCCGAAGACCACCGACACCGCGCCGCCGTCGGCCTGCGCCGGCATAGGCGATCGAGTTGTTGAGCGAGTGCAGCGCGATCACCGGGTAGAGCGAGCGCGTCTGCTCGTAGACGAGGCAGAAGATGACGCCCGAGCACGGCGAGCGGCGGGACGATCAGCAGGCCGTCCGTCGCCGCCCTCGAAGTGGATCAGCCCGAACAGCGCCCCGTCGATGATCGCCGCCACGGCGACCGAGAAGCGGCTGCGCAGCGCGCCGTAGAAGAAGCCGCGGAAGAAGAACTCCTCCGCGAACGGCGCCACGCAGATGATCATGAAGCCGGCCGCGATCAGGCCGAAGCTGCTCTCGCCGGCGCCCAGGTCCTCGGCCACGGTCTGCTCGACGTCGGGCTGCACGATCACCGTGTAGACCGCGGCGAACACGTAGAAGGAGAAGATCCCGAGCGCCGCCCAGCCCACCGCCGGCCAGAAGGGGGTCGCGGCGCAGCCCGAAGTGCCACGGCGCGCGGCCGGCGCACGAACGAGGCGAACAGCGAGCGCCACGGCGACGAGCGAGCCGTCGAGCAGCAGCGTGCCGACGATGATCGCCGCGGGCGACTCGCTCGGATCGTCCACGCCCATCGCGGCCCAGGCGATGCCGGCGCTGATCAGACCGACAACGGCGCCCGCCACGAAGCCGAGCGGCCCGTACCACCACGGCCAGCGCGGCCGCGCGTCCTCGGGAAGCTCCGGCGGCTGGGGCGGGGCTGTGACCGGCGCTCTCCACTCGCGCTCAGAGTAGGGAGGGCGATCTCCGTCGAGCGATCTCGATCGCCTCCACGCCGGCCGGCGGCGAGCCGCTCGCGCGCGATCAGAAGACGGCCGGATCCCGACCGCGCGAGCGCCCGTCGACGTCGTTGTCGAGCGAGTCGCCCACGTGCACCGCCTCGGCCGGCTCGCGCGCCGGCCAGCTCCAGCGCGCGCTCGAAGATCGGCTGGCGTCGGGCTTCGCGGCGCCCGCGCGGCCGAGGTGACCACGTCGTCCACCAGCTCGAGCAGCCCGCCGAGCCCGCCAGCCACTCGGGCAGCGAGCAGTCCCAGTTGCTGACCACCACGAGCCGCCGTGCCGCCCGCGCGCAGCGCGCGCGAGCGCCGGGAGCGACGTCGGGGAAGGCGCGTGAACTCGAGCGCGCCCAGCATCGCCCGCCGCGCCGTGGCGTGGTCGAGGCCCGGCAGCTCCAGCGGCCTCCAGCATGACCTCGGCGCAGCGGTCGCGCAGGTCGTCGAGCGACGTCGCGATCGGCCCCCTCGAGGTGGTGCTCGAGGTAGTAGGCGATCTCGGCGCCGAAGCCGGCGGCCGCGCGCTCCTCGGAGACCTCGAAGCCGCGCGGCGGCGAGCAGCCGCCGCAGCCGCGGCGCCGGCGGCTGCAGCTCGACCAGCGTGCCGAGCGCGTCGAGCAGGACCGCGCGGCTCACGAGATCCAGTGCCAGGTCGCGAACTGCGCGCGTGAACAGGCCCGAGGCCGAGCGGCGGACACGGCCGCCACCCGCTCTGTCGCGCGCCGCTCCTCGCACCACAGCGCGAGCCACATGAAGATCGGAAACAGCACGCAGACGAAGCGCGGCAGCGACATCAGCGGCTGCGGGCCGCACCGGGAACGTCAGCGGCAGCACCAGCGAGACCGCCACCCAGGCGCCGTAGGCGGCGGGAAGGCGCCGCAGCACGCCCACGCAGGCCGCCACCGCGAAGACGAGCGTCGCGAACAGCATCAGGTTGATCGCGGCGATCCGGTAGGGATCGCCCGCCGCCATCTCGAAGTAGACGACCTCCTTCTGGCCCGAGAGCCAGCTGGCGCAGCCCGTCGCAGGCCGCGATGAGCGCCGTCCCAGGCCCCGCTCAGCGGACACGGCGAGCTCGCGCGACCAGGCCTCCTGGACGTCGAGGAAGCGCAGCGCGTCGCCCTCGGCCAGGCCGAGGAAGAGCGCATACGCGCCCAGGCCGAGCGGCGCCGAGCGCAGCCAGCGCGCCGCCGCGCGCGGCCGCCGCGGAGCGCTCCACCAGAGCATCGACCAGCGGCACGAGCAGCAGGATGCCGGCGCTGCGCGTGCGCCGCCGCGCCCGCCGCGCAGGCGCCCGGCCCACGCCCAGCGGTCGGTGCGCGCGGCGTAGAACGCGCCCACCGCCAGCAGCAGGAACAGGCTCTCGGCGTAGGGCGCGCCGAAGAACAGCGCGGCCGGGAACACCGCCAGCAGCAGCAGCGCGGGCGCGCGAGCGGGCGACCCAGCTCGAGCGACACGAGCCGGTAGAGCAGCGACGAGCGCACCGAGGAAGGCGGCCAGCGCCACCAGGTAGGCGGCCACCAGCAGCGCCGCCGGCGAGCCCCCGAACGGCGTCGCGACGGCGCGCACCAGCAGCGGGTAGAGCGGGAAGAAGGCGGCGCGCGCGTCGCTCGCCGCCGTAGCCCGAGTCGGCGATGCGCAGGTACCAGACCGCGTCCCAGCGAGCGAGCGGCGAGAGCAGCGGATCCGCCAGCGCGTGGGTCAGGGCCGGGTCGTCGAACTTGTTCTCGTTCTCCGCGGCCAGCCCGCCGGCCGCAGGACCGAAGGAGAGCGCGGCGAAGATCGGCCACGAGCGAGCACCGCCAGGCGGGTCGTCCAAGCGACCCGCCACGCCACGCGGAGCGCCTCGGAGCGACGCGCGGCGGCGATTGCGCCCGCCCATGCGGGGGTAGCTTCGTACGCCATGCCGGGAGCGGAGTTCTACACAGCTGCGCGGTCGAGACCGCCGAATGGATCGCTGCGGTCGCGTGCCGTGCTCGTCGCCTTCGTGGTGGCCGAGGTCGTCGACCGCACGCTCGTCGCGGCGCGGCCAGCGGCTCAGCGCCGCGGTCGCCGGCGGCGAGCTGTCGCCGCGTCGCCACCACACGGCTGAGGCTGATCCGCCGGCTGATCTTCGCCGCGATCATCGTCATCGGGTTCGCGGTCGCGCTCACGCAGATCCCCAGCGGTCCAGCAGCATCGCGACCGGCATCCTCGCCTCCTCGGCGGTGCTCGGCCTGGTCGTCGGCTTCGCGGCGCGCCAGACGCTCGCCAACGGGATCGCCGGGATCCTGCTCGCGATCACGCAGCCGATCCGCATCGGCGACCTCGTGACCTTCGAGGAGAGAGACCGGCGAGGTCGAGGACGTCAGGCTCACCTACACCTACATCCGCCTCGACGACGGGCGCCGGCTGATCGTGCCCGAACGAGCGCCTGGCCCAGAGCTCGATCGAGAACCACACGATCATCGACCCGCGCGTGCAGGTCGAGGTCTCCGTTTGGCTGCCTCCCGACGCCGACCTCGACCGCGCGCTCGAGCTGATCGAGGACGAGGACGAGGGCATCGCGCCGGGGTGGCGGAGACAGACAGGGAGGGCGTGCGGCTGAGCGCCACGACCTGGTGCGCCACCCCCGCCGAGCGCGGCCGCGCCGCCGCCGCGCTGCGCCGCCACTGGCTGCGGCTGCTCAGCGAACACGGTCTATCCTCGGTCGAGGCGTCGTAAAGCGTTCGAACCGCCCCCCTGATGAGCCATCGGCATCGACAATCCAGGCGGCGCAAGCACCGCGGCGCCCGCAGCAAGATCCTGCTCGCGATCGGCGTGATCGCCATCGTTTGCCTCATCGGCGTCCTCTCGGTGGCCGGGTACGTGCTGGCGATCGCCGCCACCGCACCCGACCTGAGCGAGCTCAAGGCCGACGACAAGGGCCAGCTGTCGGTCGTCTACGCGGCCGACGGCTCAAGCTCGGCTTCGTCCAGTCGGACACCCTGCGCCGCGTGGTGCCCTGGAGCGAGCTCCCGGTCGGACCTGCGCCGCGCCACCGTCGCGATCGAGGACGAGCGCTTCTACAAGCACGAGGGCGTGGACCTCAACGCGATCGTGCGCGCCGGGATCAAGAACCTCGAGTCCGGCGAGACGGTGCAGGGCGGCTCGACGATCACCCAGCAGCTCGTGCGCGCCCTCTACATCAAGGACCCGCAGCGCAACTTCGCCCGCAAGATCCGCGAGGCCAAGCTGGCGTCCGAGCTCGAGGAGGAGCACACCAAGACCGTGGATCCTCCACAACTACCTGAACGCGGTGCCCTACGGCACGGTCAACGGCCGCACCGCGATCGGCGCCGAGGCGGCGGCCGTGACCTTCTTCGACAAGCACGCCAGCAAGCTCGAAGCTGCACGAGGCCGCCCTGCTCGCCGGCCTGCCGCAGGCGCCCTCGCAGTACAACCCGTTCCGCAACGGCCAGGCCGCGATCGAGCGCCGCAACGACGTGCTCGAGAAGATGTACGAGAACGGCTACATCACGCGGCTCCGAGTTCGACGAGGCGGCCAGCCAAGGACCTCGGGCTCAAGCAGGGCCTGCGCTACGTGCAGCGCCGCGAGCCCTACTTCTTCGACTACGTGCAGGAGAAGCTGATCGAGCGCTACGGCGTGGGCGTCGTGCGCGCCGGCGGGCTGCGCATCCACACCACGATCGACCCGAAGCTGCAGGACTTCGCGCGCGAGGCGATCAACTCCTACTACGGCGACCCGGCCGGACCCAGCTCGGCGATCGTGTCGATCGACCCGGCGCAACGGCAAGATCAGGGCGATGGCCTCGAGCGGCACCTACGGCGAGCGCAGCTTCAACCTCGCCGCCCAGGGCCACCGCCAGCCCGGCTCGGCCTTCAAGACGATGGTGCTGACCGCCGCGATCCTCAAGGGCGTCGACCCCGACTCCACCTCCTACACCTCCAAGCCGCTCAACATCGACGACCCCGAGTACGGGCCCTGGGAGGTCAAGACCTTCGGCGACAGCTACGGCGGCACGATGAGCCTGACGCGGGCCACGCTCGCGTCCGACAACACCGTCTACGCGCAGCTGATCCTCGACGTCGGCCCGAAGGCGGTCTGCAAGACGGCGAAGCTGCTCGGCATCACGACCAAGCTCGACTGCTACCCGGCCGAGGGACTCGGCGGCCTCACGCGCGGCGTCACCACGCTCGAGATGGCCACCGCCTACGCCACCCTGGCCAGCGGCGGCATGCGACGCCGGCCGACCGGGATCGAGCGGGTGGTGTTCCCCGACGGCAAGAGCGAGAACCTCGGCGAGCGCCGAGGGCAAGCGCGTGATGACCGACGGCCAGGCCTACGAGGTCACGAAGATCCTCAAGATGAACGTCACCGGCGGCACCGGCACCGCGGCCAACTACGGCTGCCCGGCGGCCGGCAAGACGGGCACCACCGACGAGGCCAAGGACGCCT
The DNA here is from genome assembly GCA_963762265.1 of uncultured Thermoleophilaceae bacterium. Classification (GTDB taxonomy): domain Bacteria; phylum Actinomycetota; class Thermoleophilia; order Solirubrobacterales; family Thermoleophilaceae; genus JACVRW01. The sequence goes on from CAVXKC010000004.1 coordinate 401,688, forward strand.
GGTTCGTGGGCTACACGCCGAAGCTCTCGACCTCCGTCTGGGTCGGCTACCCGGACGCCGCGCGTCGCGATGCCGGGCGCGCAGGGCGGCACCTTCGCGGCGCCGGTCTGGCACGCCTACATGCTCCCGGCCATCGGCGAGCTACTGCGAGGACTTCCCGCTGCCGGAGGAGCCGTTCGAGTCCTCGCCCGTTCTTCGGCAAGTACTCCAGCACCGGCGGCGCCGGCACGGGCGGCTATTACTACGACGAGGACGCCGACCGCTCCACCGACGACGACACCGGCGACACCGAGTACGACCCGCGCTACTACGAGACCCCGCCCCAGGACGCGCCCGAGGTCCAGCAGCCGCCGGACGAGGTGGCACCCACGCCCACGCCCGAGATCCCACAGGGCGGCGAGGGCGGCGGGCATCCCGGGTGACGGCTGAGCCTGGATCGGCCGAGGCTGCCTTGCGTTTCTGCGCCGGAGGCCGAGCCAGGGGTCGCCGGCGACCGGATCGAGGGTCGAACCCTCGCGAGGGAGACGGCGGCGCCTGACGCGGCAGTCCGGCTCAGAAAGGCCGGCAGCCGGCCGATCCAGGCTGAACTCGACCTGATCGAGCGCGGCGACGACGGCGAGCGGCGTCGGCTGCGACGCCCGCGACGGTACGCGCCGGCACCCTGGCGGTGACGTCGATCGACACCGTCGTCGAGGGCGTGCACTTCTCGCTCGCCACCCACGCCGCGGCCGACGTCGGCTGGAAGGCGCTGGCCACCGCGCTGTCCGACCTGGCCGCGATGGGAGCGACGCCGGGCGAGGCCTACGTGGCGCTGGTGCTGCCGCCGGCTTCGAGGGCGCGCTCGACTGGTGGGCGGGCATGGAGGCGCTGGCGGGCGCGACGGGCACCACGATCGCGGGCGGCGACGTGGTCGCCGGCCCGATCCTGACCGTGACGTGTCGACGGTCACCGGCTGGGCCGACCGAGGACGGAGCTGTTCGGCCGCGACGGCGCCGGCCCGGCGACCTCGTGGGGGTGACGGGCGAGCTGGGCGGCTCGGAGGCCGGCCGCCTGGCGCTCGAGCGCGGCGAGCGCGGGCTCCGCCGGACACGTCCGGCGCCACCTGCGCCCGCAGCCGCGCCTGGCCGCCGGCCGCGCGCTGGCGCGGGCGCGGGCGCCACGGCCATGATCGACCTCAGCGACGGCCTGGCCACCGACGCCGGCCACCTCGCCCGCGCAGCGGCGTGCAGCTCTCGGCTGCGCCTGGCGGACGTGCCCGTGCGCCGCCGGGGTGGAGCCCGGTCGCGGCCGGCCACCGGCGGCGACGACTACGAGCTGCTGTTCACGATCGCGCCGAGCGGCGCGCCGCGGCCGAGGCGGCGGCCGACGTGAGCTGGCTAGGCGAGGTCGGCCGGGGCAACGGGCTCGTCCGTCGTCGGCGACGACGGCCAGGCCGGTCGCGGGACTCGCGGCTACGAGCACGCGGCTGAGGCCGCCTCGGCGCCAGCGCCGCAGCATCGCCTCGGCCACGGCGTCGGGTCGACCACGTATTCCCGCGCTCTGCACCCGAGCGCGCCAGCGCCGCCGTGCCACAGTCGTCCATCATCGCCTTCACGGTACCTCGCCTCGTGCCGTGCCCGCGAGCCGGCCTAGCGGCGGAGCGCCGAGCCGGTGCCCGCCCAGCGAGCCCGGTCCGGCGTACGAGCCGGGCCCGAAGATCGAGGATCCCGCGCGCTCCGGCTCCTCCGGCGCCGGTGCCGGCGAGCGGTAGACGAGCTCGAGCCGGCGCACCGAGCGCGCCCGAGCATCACGCACCCCACCAGCACGGTGGCCAGCCCCACGCTGTGCCCGGTCACGAGCAGCAGCAGGTACCAGGCGCCGGAGAGCGGGTCGATCGAGAGCGCGATCAGGTAGTAGAGCACGACCATCAGCGGCGGGAGCGCGCCGAGCGCGAGCAGCAGCACGCGGAACGCGGCGCCGCGGCCGGCGAGCCGTGAGCACGGCGAGCATCCAGAGGTGGGCCGCGGGCACGGCGAGCAGGCCGGCGTAGGGGTTCACGAGCCAGAGCACCAGCGCGGCGACGCTCACCACGAGCGCGAGGGCCACCGCGGCGGCCCGGGCCGCTCGGGCCGCACGAGCGCGCGGTCCGGGCGCGCGGCCAGGAAGCGGCGATGCCAGAAGCCCGAGCACCATCGCGGCCGCCACGCCGCCGAGCACGCCCGAGGGCGGGGCCGTCGAGCGGCAGTACGTCCGGCGGCACCGGGGCGGGCGGGGGCGTCGGCGTGGCGCCGGTGAGGGCCAGCACCTCGGCGATCGGCGAGGCCGGCCAGGAACGGCGCCATCCAGGCGCCGAGCCAGCGCAGCCACGGCAGCACGTCGACGTGGCGCCGGCGCGCCCGCGCGAAGGCGTCGACCGCGGCCACCAGGGCGGGCAGCAGCAGCGTGCCGCGCCAGCAGCGCGAGCACCCAGCCCGGCCATCACCTGGCTCACCGCGGTCACGTAGCTCTCGGGCCCGTGCTCGGGGCGCCCGCCCTGGTCGAGCGCGGTGACCGTGCGCAGCGTCGCCCGCCCGAGCGCGCCCAGCTGTGTCCTCGTCGATCGACTCGACGCGGTCCGTCCCCGGCCGGCGGCAGCTCGCCGCTGCCCGAGATGCCGCACCGCGTCGTAGCCCGCTCTCGAGCAGCACGCCCTGCGGCCCGATCCCGATCGGGAACGACAGCCGCGCGAGCTGGCCGAGCGCAGCCCGACCCGCCGGGCGCGACCTCGAGCTCCCGCCGGATCGACTCGGCCGACGGTGCGCTGCAGCCCGATGCCGGCGCGGCGCGTGTCGTTCGACCAGGCCTGCACGATCGGGCCGCGCGCGCGAGCCGCGACGCCGAGGTCGGACATCACGAGCACGCCGTCGACCAGAGCCGGCGCGGGCAGCTCGTCCAGCAGCTCGGTCGTGCCGACCTCGCCGAGCTTCGAGCCGTCCACCGAGGCCAGCACGAGCGTCTTGCGCGTCGGGCGGCCCTCGAAGACGCGCGCCAGCTCGAGCAGCGCGGCCGTGTCGGCGGCGCTGCCGGTGGCGTCGGGCATCACCGCGGCGTCGCGGGCGGCCACGATCACGATCTGGCGCCGCGAGCGGCCGGCCCGCCGGCCGATCACGTTCACGAGCTCGCGGCCGGCGTGGGTGAAGCGCTGCGCTCGGACGGGAGAAGCCGCGCGCGTCGAGCTCGCTGCGCCACGCGAGCGGCCGTGCGCCGGTCACCGGGCCGTCCCGGCGCGGCGATCGGGCTCGCGCTCGGCGATCCGGGCCGCCTCGGCGGCCGCCAGCGCGGCCGTCGAACAGGACGTCCGCGGCCAGGCCCTGGGGCAGCGGCCCGGGCCGGCTCTGCGAGCGAGAACATCGTCAGCACGAGCGCCAGCAGCGCCGGCACGAACGCCGCTCTGTAGACGCGCGGCTCGATCATGGGACAGGCACGGTCTCAACCTACAATTCCGAAGGTGACGGCCTCCGCACCACGGATCCTGCTCGTCGACGACGAGCTGTCGGTTCAGAAGCTGCTGACCTACCCGCTGCGCAAGGAGGGCTACGACGTGGTGGGCGCGCTCGACGGCCGCGAGGCGCTCGACCGGCTGCGCGAGGACAACTTCGACCTCGTCGTGCTCGACGTGATGCTGCCCAAGCTGGACGGCTTCGACGTCTGCCGCCAGATCCGCGTCGCGCAGCACGGTGCCGATCATCATGCTCACGGCCAAGACCGAGGAGATCGACAAGGTGCTCGGCCTCGAGCTGGGCGCCGACGACTACATCACCAAGCCCTTCTCGGTGCGCGAGTTCCGCAGCCGCGTCAAGGCCGTGCTGCGCCGCGCGGCGCTCGCCCAGCCCGACGAGCAGTTCGAGGAGCCGATCGAGCAGCGGCGAGCTGCGCATCGACTTCGAGCGCCGCCAGGTGGAGGTGCGCGACGAGCCGGTGCGGCTGACCTACGTCGAGTTCGAGGTGCTGGCCGCGCTGGCCCGCAACCCGGGCCGCGTGTTCAGCCGCACGATGCTGCTCGAGCGCGTCTGGGGCGACTCCTCCTACCGCGACCCGCGCACGATCGACGTGCACATCCGTCACCTGCGCGAGAAGCTCGAGGCCGAGCCCAAGCACCCCGAGCTGATCCTGACCGTGCGCGGCGTGGGCTACCGCTTCCGCGACACATGACGAGCTGAGCCGGCGCCTCCGCGCCTCGCACGGCTCCGGCTGCGCTCCTGCGAACAAGCTCGCGCTCGTCTTCTTCGCGATCACCGGCGGCGGCGTTGGCGGTCATCTACTTCTCGGTGGTCACCCAGCCCGAGTCGAACCTCGAGGAGCGCCGGCTGCAGGACCTGGAGCTCGTGGCCGGCATCTACCAGTCGCCGAGCTCGAGGCGCTGCCGGCGCAGGACCCGGCCGACGAGGAGGTCGACGCGCACCGTGCGCAGCGTGGCCGAGAGGCACCGACTCGCACGTGACGCTGTTCGACTGGGAGGAGGATCCCGACGGGCCGCAGGGCGACTTCCGCGGCCTCGTCTTCACCGCGCTCTCGACTCGCGCGCGCAGACGCTCGTCCCGCGCAACGAGCCGCTGCTCGCGCCGCGCGATCACGCACGCGCCGCACCGCAGACCGGCTTCGACGTCTCGCACGGCGACGACATCGGCCTCGTGGCCCAGCCGCTCTTGGCGCGAGCGCCGCGCCCGAGGCGTCGCGCCGGCCGGTCGACGCGCGTGGCGCTCTACTCGCGCGACTTCGAGGAGGTCGAGGCGACCGTCTCGTTCATCCGCGAGCGCGTGCTGCTCGCCACGCTGGCCGCGCTGCTGCTGGCGCTCGCCGGCGGCTGGCTCGTGGCGCGGCGCCTCGGGCGGCGCGTGCGCGGCGCTCGAGGTGGCCGCGGACGAGGTGGCGCGCGGCAGCTTCGTCGACCCGCTGCCGGTGGACTCCAAGGACGAGCTCGGCCAGCTCACGCGCACCTTCAACGAGATGCAGGCCCAGCTGCGCCAGGTGGACGTCGCCCGCAAGGAGTTCATCGCGACCGCCTCGCACGAGCTGCGCACGCCGATCTTCTCGCTGGCCGGCTTCGTCGAGCTGCTGCAGGACGAGGAGCTCGACGAGGAGACGCGGCGCGAGTTCCTCGAGACGATGAGCGAGCAGGTCGCGCGCCTGCAGAAGCTGTCGGTGGACCTGCTCGACCTGTCGCGCCTCGACGCCGGCTCGGTCCAGCTCCAGCCCGAGCCGGTCGACCTCTCCGAACTCGCCCGCAGCGTCGCGCAGGAGTTCACGCCGGCGCTCGCCGATCACGACACCGAGCTCGAGCTTCGCGACGCCCGAGAAGGGGCCGGAGGCCGTCTGCGACCCCGAGCGCGTGGCCCAGATCGTGCGGATCCTGCTCGACAACGCGCTTCGCCACACGCCGACGGGCACGCACGTGACCGTAACGGCCGCGCGCCGCAACGGCGCCGCCGGGCTCACCGTGGCCGACAGCGGGCCCGGGCTCCCGCAGGAGAGCACGGCGAAGGTCTTCGAGCGCTTCTACACGGGCGACGCCGCTCGCGGCGCCGGGCTCGGCCTGGCGATCGCGCGCGAGCTGGCCGAGCGCATGGACGGGCGCCTGCGCGTGCACCTCGGCCGACGGCGCCACCGCGTTCACGCTCGAGCTGCCGGCCGGCGGGAACGGCGCGTGAGGCGATTCGCCGCGGCGGTGCTGGCCGGGGCCGGCCTGGTCCTCGCCGGCTGCGACACCTCGAGCGACGACGAGGCCGGCAGCGCCCGGAGAAGGTCACCACCACGCGCGTGCAGGTGGTCGAGGGGATCGGCCGCGAAGGCGGCTTTGACCCCGGCCAGATCTACGATCGCCTGGCGCCCGGGAGTCGTGACGGTCCTGTCCATCTTCGAGGGCAACGTGCTCGCCTGCCGACAGGACGGCGAGGGCGGCCAGGGCTCGGGCTTCGTGATCGACGGCGACGGCTACATCGCCACCAACGCGCACGTGGTCACGACGGCGGCGGCGAGAGCCCACGCGCGAGCCGAGGCAGGTCTTCGTCGAGTTCTCGGACGGCAACCGCGTGGCGGCGGAGATCGTGGGCGACCGACCTCAACGCCGACGTCGCGCTGCTGAAGATCGAGCCGGGCGGGCTGTCGCTCACGCCGCTCGAGCTCGGCCGCTCGGAGAGCATCACGGTTGGCGAGCCGGTGGCCGCAATCGGCAGCCCGTTCGGCGAGAACCAGTCGCTCTCGGTCGGCGTGATCTCGGCCGTGGACCGCAACATCGCGTCGCTCACGCAATTTCAGATCGGCAACGCGATCCAGACGGATGCGCCGATCAACCCGGGCAACTCCGGCGGCCCGCTGCTGGACGCCCGAGGCCGAGTGATCGGCATCAACGCGCAGATCAAGACCGAGTCCGGCGGCGGCGAGGGTGTGGGCTTCGCGATCCCGGTCGACGCGGTCAGGCGCTCGCTGCGCGAGCTGCGCGCAGACGGAAGCGTCGAGCTACGGCTATCTCGGCGTCAGCACGCTCGTGCTCTGGCCCCAGGCGGCCGAACGGCTCGGTCTCGAGGTGACCGATGGAGCGCCGTCCAGCAGGTCGAGCCGGACAGCCCGCGGAGGATGCCGGCCTGCGCGCCGGCGAAGGCCAGATCGAGTTCCAGGCGACGCCGCTGCCGACGGGCGGGGACGTGATCGTGGCGGTGGACGGCCGGCGTCTGACGCGCACGAGCGACCTCGCTGACGTGATCAGCGCCAAGCGCGCGGGCGACCGCGTGAAGCTCGAGGTCCTGCGCGACGGCAAGCGCCGAACGGTCTCGATAGAGCTTGGCCAACGACCCGGCGATTCTGGGTAGGGTGCAGGCGGGTGAATGCGCAGACCACAACCGACGAGCAGAGACGTTTCGCTGACGATTCCGGCCCGGCCGGACTACCTCGTGCTGGCCCGCCTCGCTCTGTCCGCGGTCTGCCGCCTGACGCTCGCTCTCCCCCGAGGAGATCGCCGATCTCAAGCTGGCGATCACCGAAGCGGCCACCGACTACGTGGACGAGAGCAGGGCGCTCGATGACGAGAGCAGGGTCAACTTCGCGTTCCGCCTCCAAGACGACCGCCTGACCATGGATCTCGACGGGCCGGCGTCGCGCGTGGCGCCGGTGGAGCAGGAGCTCAGCCGCGCGATCATCGAGGCGACCGTGGACGAGGCGCGCTTCAGCAGCGGCCGCACTTCGCTCGTCAAGTACCTGTCCAGTGGCGCATAGGTAGTCTGCTCCGCCGTGCTACAGCCGGTTTCGGTCGGTAACAAGAGCCTCGCCGACTACACACATTTGGCCGGGAGGCCGCTCATCCAGGAGATCCGCGAGTTGGCGGAGGATCTCCAGGGTCTGCGCGTCCTTCATCTTTCAGCGACCGCCTTCGGCGGCGGAGTCGCGGAGATCCTCTACACGCTGATCCCGCTGATGAACGACGTCGGCATCGAGGCCGAGTGGCAGATCATGCTCGGGCGCGAGGAGTTCTACAACGCGACCAAGCGCCTGCACAACGCGCTCCAGGGCAGCCCGGACTCGCTGACCGAAGAGGAATGGCAGATCTACGAGCGCTACAACAGGCTCAACGCCACCGAGATCTCCGGCGGCTGGGACGTGATCATCATCCACGATCCCCAGCCCGCGGCGATCCGCGGGCACGTGCCCGACCTCGGCAAGACCTGGATCTGGCGCTGCCACATCGACCTGTCGACCCCCAACCCGGACGCGATCGAGCACCTGGTGCCGCACGTGCGCGAGTACGACGCGTCGGTCTGGCACCTCCAGCAGTACGTGCCGGCGGGCATGAACGGCGCGGCGGGCTCGGTGAACATCTGCCCGCCGGCGATCGACCCGCTGTCGCCGAAGAACATGGCCCTCTCGCCCGAGGACGCCGCTTACGTCTGCGACCAGTTCGGCATCGACGTCGACCGGCCGCTCATGTGCCAGGTCTCGCGCTTCGACCCCTGGAAGGACCCGATCGGCGTGATCGACGCCTACCGGCAGGTCACCGCCGAGATGCCCGAGGTGCAGCTGGCTCTGGTCGGCTCGATGGCCACCGACGACCCCGAGGGCTGGGAGTTCTTCAACTCGACGATGGCCTACGCCGACGGCGACCCCGACATCCACATCCTCAACAACCTGAATAACGTCGGGGCGATCGAGGTGAACGCTTTCCAGTCGCAGGCCGACGTGGTGATCCAGAAGTCCACCCGCGAGGGCTTCGGGCTGACGGTGTCCGAGGCGCTCTGGAAGGGCCGCCCGTTCATCGGCGGGGACGTCGGCGGGATTCCGCTCCAGGTGCAGGACGGCACGACCGGCTTCCTCGTCTCGTCACCCGAGGAGTGCGCCGATCGCTCGCTGCGCGTTCTGCGCGAGCCCGACCTCGGCAAGCGGCTCGGGCCGCGCGGGCAAGGAGCATGTCCGCAAGCACTTCCTGACACCGCGGCTGTTGCGCGACTGGCTCAACATCTTCCGGGCTCACCAATGACCAAGGACGTCCCGCTCGTCCTCGTGTCGAACCGCGGCCCCGCCACCTTCGACGATGGTGAGCCCCGGCGCGGCGGCGGCGGGCTCGTCACCGCGCTGACCGGCCTCGTGAACCATCGCGACGCCGTCTGGGTCGCCTCCGCGATGAGCGAGGGCGACGTGGAGGAGAGTCGTCGCCACGACGGCAAGAGCTTTGACGTCGACCTCGACGGGACGAACTACCGGATCAAGCTCGTCGAGAGCGATCCAGAGGCATACGACCGCTTCTACAACGTCGTGGCCAACCCGATGTTGTGGTTCATCCAGCACTACCTCTGGGACCTCTCCAACGCGCCCGACATCCGCCGGCACGAGGTCGATGCCTACGAGAAGGGCTACTGCGCCGTCAACCAGGACATGGCGACCGCCGTGCTCGAGGAGCTCGAGGGCACAGATGAAGCGGTGGTGATGCTTCACGACTACCACCTTTACGTCGCGCCCAAGCTGATCCGCGCAGAGCGCCCGGACCTGTTCCTGCACCACTTCGTGCACATCCCGTGGACCCAGCCGGATGCCTGGCGCGTCCTCCCGGCGGATATGCGCGAGGACATCTACGAGGGCATCCTCTCCAACGACATCATCGCCTTCCACACGCGCTCCTACCAGCGCAACTTCATGCTCTGCTGCCGCGAGCTGTTCGACCTCGACGTCGACGAGGAGAACGGCATCGTGCGCTTCGAGGACCGCGACGTCTGGGTGCGGCCCTATCCCTTGCCGATCTCCGCCGAGACCTTCCAGCGGACCGCGCAGCGGCCGGCCGTGCACGAGTACGAGCGCGACATCCTGCGCCGGCGGCGCGAGCACCTGATCCTGCGCGTGGACCGAGCGGACCTGTCGAAGAACGTGCTGCGCGGCTTCGCGGCCTTCGACCTGTTCCTGGAGCAGCACCCCGAGTTCAAGGAGCAGGTGACCTTCATCGCGCACCTGATCCCGTCGCGCCAGGACGTGGTCGAGTACGCGGAGTACCTGGAGCGCATCGAGGCGCTCGTGGCGGTGGTCAACCACCGCCACGGGACGACCGACTGGATGCCGATCGACCTGCGGCTGCGCGAGAACCTCGAGGAGGCGATCGCGGCCTACAAGCACTACGACCTGCTGATGGTCAACGCGATGTTCGACGGCATGAACCTGATCGCCAAGGAAGGGCCGCTCGTCAACGAGCGAAACGGCGTGTCGCTATTGAGCGAGAACACCGGGGCGCACGAGGAGCTGGCCGACTTCGCGCTGTCGGTCAACCCCTTCGACGTGCAGGACCAGGCGGACGCAATCCACCGCGCCTTGAGCATGTCCGCCGAGGAGCGCTCCTGGCGCGCCCAGGGGCTCAAGCGCATCGTGACCGCGCGCGATCCCGGCCACTGGGTCGACGACCAACTGGCCGACATCGAGTCCAAGCGCCGCGGCGGAGCGCCGGTCGCTTCGTAGGTCGGCGCCGGGCCGCGGGCGGGCCGGGCCGCGGGCGCGGCGGGCGCGGCGGGCCGCGGGGACGCCCCGGGCCGGGCCGGCATCCAGTGTCGAGTTACCGGTCGCGGAGACCGCTAAGTCGACAACGACACCCTCAGAGGCCGGGATCCGGGCCCGCGGGACGACGCGGACCACCCCCTTGTTAGCCCGTCGCTGCGCGACGCCGCGCGGCGGGCGGACGCCCCGGGCCTGGCCCCGGGACCCGGCATCCATTGTCGACTTACCGGTAGCGGAGACCGCTAAGTCGACAACGACGCCCTCAGAGGCCGGGATCCGGAGTGAACTCGCCCGACGGCGGTGGCGGCGACGGCGGAGGCGGCGATTCGGGCACGACCGGGACGGTTGGAACGACCCCCTTGTTAGCGCGTCGCTGCGCATCGCGGCGCCGCGCGGCCGGGGCGACCTCCTTCTCCGCCCGTCGTTGCGCATCGCGGCGCCGCGCGGCCGGGGCGACCTCCTTCTCCGCCCGTCGTTGCGCATCGCGGCGCCGCGCGGCTGGGGGACGCCGGACGCGACGTCGCCCACGCCGATCCTTCCTGCGCCCCTCCTCACCCTTCCTGGCCCTCGGCGCCGGCTCCCGCCGATCCTCGCCGCGCTCGCGCTCCGGCCCCCCGAGTGGCCCCACCGGCTCAGGCCCCGCCGGAGCCCGGCACCCACGCCCGCCCGTGGCAATCAAGGCCCCCGCCGCAAGCAGCACGAGCAGGCGCGCCAGATTGGCCCATCGCACTCGTCGCCACAGCGCCGGCGGAGCCGCTGACCGGCTCTGGTTCATCCCCGGCTAAGCGGCGCAGAACGCCGGTTCGCCCCGGGCGGGCAGCCTGCCCACTGCTAACCTGCCCCGCTCTATGGCAGGCCTCTACGACCTCATGCTGCTGCTCGATCCCACCGCTCCCGAGGAGCGCCGTGCGGCGGCGATCTCCGAGGCCGAGTCGCTGATCGGGTCGGGCGGCGAGCTCGTCGATCAGTACGACTGGGGCCACCGCCGGATGGCCTACGAGATCGACCATCGGCCCGACGCCGAGTACCGGCTCTACCAGTTCAAGGGCGACAACGCGCTGCTCGAGCAGCTGAACCGGCGCCTGCGCATCAACGACGGCGTGCTGCGCTTTCGGATCATCAAGATCAGGCCCGGCCAGCCGACTCCGCCGCCGCCCGAGCAGCAGACCCCACGCCGCCGCGACGACCGCGAGCCGCAGGACACGCGCGTCGCCGCTCGCGCCGCCGCGGACGCGCCGCCGCCCGAGGAGTAGCGCCCCGGCTGACCGCCGGCAGGCCTCCCGCCGCGCGGCCGGCGGCCTCCCCGCGGGCTCGAATGTCGCGCCCGAGCGCCCTATGTAACGGCTTTGCCAAACAAGCCGCACCCTCCAGCAACTTCCTGTCAGATCCGGCCCATCGCCTCCGACCCCATTCGTACACTCGACCGACAGCTATCGAAGCCGTCTTAGGACGACGCCGAAGGGAGTAGGACGCCTCATGGCAGCCTCCAACATAAATCGCGTGATCATCACGGGGAACCTCACCCGCGATCCGGAGCTCCGCTCCTTGCCGAGCGGTACCTCGGTCTGCAACCTGCGCGTGGCGTGCAACACCCGCCGCAAGGACAACTCGACGGGCGAATGGGTCGACAAGCCCAACTACTTCGACGTCACCGTCTGGGGGGCGCAGGGAGAGAACTGCGCCCAGTACCTGTCCAAGGGGCGCCCCGTCGCGGTCGACGGGCGGCTCGAGTGGCGCGAGTGGCAGGACAAGGAAACCGGCAAGAAGCGCCAGTCGGTAGATATCATTGCCGACTCCGTCCAGTTCCTCGGCTCCCGAGAGGGCGACGAGAACGGTGGCCGCTTCACGCCGCAGAGCGACGTGCCGGCAGACACCGGAGACTTCCAGACCGCGCCCGCAGGCGCCGGGGGCTCGGACGACGACATCCCGTTCTGACCCCGAAGTAGCGAGTACGCAGGAGCGAATAGGTGGCCAAGCAGCGTGGAGGAAGGGCGACGAGCACGGACCGCAAGCGCGGCCGCGGCAAAGGCGTCCCCGGCGGAGGGCGGCGCAAGCCGTGCCCGTTCTGCCGTGACAAGGTCGACATCGTCGACTACAGAGACCTCGCGTCGTTGCGCCGGGCGATCAGCGACAAGGGCAAGATCCGTTCCTCTCGCGTCACCGGCGCGTGCCGCCGCCACCAGTCCCAGCTCGCGAACGCCGTCAAGCGCGCTCGTGAACTCGGCCTCCTCCCGTACGTCGCCGACCGGTGATGGCTGCAAACCTTCGCCTGGCTGCGTCATCGGGTCTCCGCGTGCTCAGCACGCGTTCGACCCTGCTTCCTTGCCAGGCTCGGTTTTCGCAATCACCCCCGGTCCATTAGGACGGAAGACCACGTAATGGCCCAGGCAATCCTCTTGAAGGACACGGAGGCGCTCGGCGAGCGCGGCGACGTCATCGACGTCTCGCCCGGCTATCTCCGCAATTTCCTCGTGCCCCGCAAGATCGCTCAACCGGCCACGCCGGCGTCGATCGCGGACTCGCAGCGTCGCCGTGACGCCGTCGAGCGCGCCGCCACCGAGGCGGCGGCGAAGGCCGAGGAGACCGCTGCGCTGCTGCGCAAGACCGTGCTCACGATCTCCCACCAGGCGGGTGACGACGGCCGGCTGTTCGGCTCGGTCACCTCGCAGGAGATCGTGGATGCGATCCGCCAGGCGCGCAGCGTGCGGCTCGACAAGCGCCGCGTGCAGCTCGAGGAAGCCATCAAGACAACGGGCACTCACATGGTCACCGTCGAGGTCGCGGACGGCGTGACGGCTGACATCAAGACAATCGTCACACCGCAGGCGTAGTCCGCCCCGGTGGCAGTCGCTGCCCCGCCTGAGTCCGCGGGAAGCGTCCCTCCGCACAACGAGGAGGCAGAGGCCTCCGTCCTGGGCGCCATCCTGCTCACCGAGCAGGCGCTCGACGGGGTGCTGCTCGAGGTCGGGCTGAAGGCCGACCACTTCTACCGGCCGCGCCACGGGCGCATCTTCGAGGCGATGATCCGCCTCAAGGAGAAGGCGGAGCCCGAGGCGGTCGACGCCCTGACCGTGTGCGCGAACCTGCGGTCGCACGGCCAGCTCGAGGAGGCCGGCGGCGAGGCCTACGTCCACTCGCTGCCCACGGTCGTGCCCGCGGTGGGCGCGGTCCTCGACTACGCGCGTCTCGTACGAGACGACGCAATGATGCGCGCCGTCCTCAGCACCACGCGCGAGATCCAGACGGAGGTCCTGGCCCACCGCGGCGACCCCCGGGAGCTGATCGAGCGCGCCGAGTCGGCCCTGTTTCGGATCGGGCATGACACCGGCAAGGGCGAGATGCGCTCGATCGAGGACGTCCTCCACGACGAGATGGACAAGCTCGTCGAGCTCTCGAAGGGCGACGTCGGCCTCACCGGCGTGCCGTCGGGCTTCCCCGACCTCGACGACCTCACCGGCGGCTTCCAGAACGGGAACCTGGTGGTGCTCGCGGCCAGGCCCGCCATGGGAAAGAGCGCCCTTGCCACCAACTTCGCCGAGAACGCGGCAGTGGACCACGGCAAGTCGGTCGCCCTGTTCTCGCTGGAGATGTCCGAGACCGAGCTCGCCCACCGCTTCCTGGCCTCACGGGCGCGAGTGTCGAGCGACGAGCTTCGCAAGGGCAGGGTCAAGGCCGAGCGCTGGAACAAGGTCAACCAGGCCGCGGGCAAGCTGGCCGGCGCCCCGCTCTACATCGACGACTCGAGCGACCTCGGCATCCTCGAGCTTCGCGCCAAGGCGCGCCGCCTCGCGGCCCGCCACGGCCTGGGAATGGTGATCGTCGACTACCTCCAGCTGATGCGCCCCGAGGGACGCTCCGACAGCCGCGTCGAGCAGATCGGCCAGATCAGCCGCGGCCTGAAGATCCTCGCGCGCGAGCTCGACGTGCCCGTGGTTGCGATCTCACAGCTCTCCCGGGCGGTGGAATCGCGCAATCCGCCCGAGCCGATGCTGTCGGACCTTCGCGAGTCGGGCAGCATTGAGCAGGACGCCGACCTCGTGATGTTCGTCTACCGCGACGAGTACTACAACCAGGAGTCCGAGCGCCTCGGTGAGGCGGACCTCATCGTCTCCAAGCACCGCAACGGGCCGATCGGGAGGATCACTCTCAGCTTCCTCCCGAAGTACCCGAAGTTCGCCAGCCTCTACAGGGACCGCGGCGCTGGGCCCGCCCTCCCGGCCGAGAACGGGTCGGGCTGACGTGCTGCGCCGGGTTGACAGCGGCGAGGAGCCGGTCCCCTGCCCGTATGGCGAGTGCGACGGCTCCACGTGGATCCTCGACGAGGACACCAACCACAGCCGGCCGTGCCGGTGCCGAGAGCAGCGCCAGCGGAAGTCGGTCAGCGGCGGGGTCGGCACCGGGATCGGCCGGCGCTTTCTCGAGGTCTCGTTCGAGCGCGAGCCGGTGGTCTCGCTCGATCCCGCGCTGCTTCGGCGCGTGAGGGCCTTCACCCGGGACATCGGGCGCAACCTCGAGGCCGGCAAGGGCCTGTGGTTCGACGGCCCGGTCGGGACCGGAAAGACCTCGCTCGCGATCCTCGTGGCCAAGGCGGCCAAGGACGCCGGGCGCTCGTATGCCGTCTACCCGATGCCGCGTCTGCTCGCCGAGATCAAGCGCACGTTCGACCGCGACTCGAGTGACAGCTACCTGGGCTTCTTTCGGCGCCTCTGCACCGTCGACGTCCTGGTCCTCGACGATCTCGGGGCCGAGAAGCAGACCGAGTGGGTGCTCGAACAGCTCTATTCGATCGTCAACGAGCGCTGGCAGGACCGGCGCTCGATCGTCGTGACCACCAACATCCCGGACCCGGACCCCGAAGCGCCCGCGCGTCAGCTGCGCTCGAGCGTGCGCGACCTGCGCGAGGCGGTGGCCTCCGGGCGGGTCGAGCGGCCGAGATCTCGACGATCTCAAGCGCATGATCGAGCGCGTGGAACGGGTGGCTGCGCAGATCGGTGAGCTCGAGGTGGCGGCGGACTACGACCCGATCCTGCGACTACGGCGCCAGATCGGGTCACGTACGGTGTCGCGCCTGATCGAGATCTGCGACGACCCGCTGCCCATCATGGGCGATGACCTGCGCATGGCCGCGCAGGGTGCCTAGCCGGCGGGCCTCCCTAGACTCGATTGCGCGTTATGCCTGGGCTTGTGATCGTGGGCGCCCAGTGGGGCGACGAAGGGAAGGGCAAGGTCGTCGACCTGCTCGCCGAGCAGGCCGATCTGGTGATCCGCTTCCAGGGTGGAAACAACGCCGGTCACACGATCGTCCGCGACGGCGAGACCTTCAAGTTCCATCTGATCCCGTCCGGGATCCTCTATCCGGGCAAGCTGTGCGCGATCGGCAACGGCGTGGTCGTCGACCCGCGGGTGCTCACGGAGGAGATCGCCGAGCTGTCGCGCCGGCGCATCGACCTGAGGGGCTTGCGCGTATCCGCCAACGCCCACCTGATCATGCCCTACCACAAGCTGCTCGATCACGCGGGCGAGGCAAAGCTCGGCAAGCTTCAGATCGGTACCACCCGCCGCGGCATCGGCCCCTGCTACGCCGACAAGGCCGCCCGGCTTGGCATCCGCATGCAGGACCTGCTCGACGAGAAGATCCTCCGCAAGAAGATCAACGCGGCGATGGAGCCAAAGCGCCTGATGCTGCGGCCGTTCGCAAAGCAGCCCGAGCTCGACCTCCACGCCATGACCGAGGAGTTTCGCGTGCTCGGACACCGGCTCGAGCCCTACATCGCGGACACGCCGCCGATCGCCTGGCGGGCGCTTGACGAGGGCGGTCTCGTCGTCTTCGAGGGCGCCCAGGGGGCCCTGCTCGACATCGACCACGGCACCTACCCCTTCGTCACCTCCTCCAACACCGTCGCCGGCGCCGCGTGTGCCGGCGCCGGGGTCGGGCCGCGCTCGATCGACGACGTCTGGGGGATCGCCAAGGCCTACGCCACGAGAGTGGGAGCCGGCCCGTTTCCGACGGAGCTCGATGACGCCCTCGGCGAGCGCCTCCGCGACGTCGGCGGCGAGTTCGGCACCACCACCGGCCGGCCACGGCGCACGGGCTGGATCGACCTCGTCGCGCTCCGCTACGCCACGCGCATCAACGGGCTCACCGGGCTCGTCATGACCAAGCTCGACGTCCTGACGGGCATCGACCCGCTGCAGGTCGGCGTCCGCTACCACGGACCGGGCGGCGCGACGTTCGACGAGTTTCCCTACCACCAGTCGATCGTGCACAAGGTGCAGGGCGATCTGGTGGCCCTGCCGGGCTGGGAGGAGGACATCACCGGCTGCCGCTCGATCCACGAGCTTCCCGCCAACGCCCAGGCCTATCTCGAGTTCATCTCGGATTTCCTGGACGTGCCGGTCGTGATGGTGGGCGTGGGGCCCGCCCGCGACCAGATGATCTGGACCGCGGCAGCCGAGACACTCGGCCCGGCCGCCGCGGGGCGCCGCTAGCCAGGCCTCAGGCCTTGACCACGTGCGTCTGCACGATCATGTCGTGCAGGGCGCGATTCTCGTCGTCCCAGAGCGGCCAGAGGATGTCCAGCAGCCACGGCAGGACGGGGATGATCGACGACGCGATGCCTACGAGCAGCCCTTTGATCACGACCTCGCGCAGGGCGGCCCACCAGAAGGTCATGCGGTCGTGATGATCGTGCAGGACGCGGATGCCGATCAGCTGCTTGCCCCAGGTCTGGCCGTTGTGCTCGCCCTCGCGAGCCATGGTCACCGGCGCGTAGAGCAGGGCAATGACCGCGACGATCAGGAACCACAGGATCGAGGCTCCGACGATCGCCCACGCGGACGCGTCGTCGTCTCCGCCGGTGATGCCGATGGAGCTCCCCACGAAGATCAGGAAGAGGACGACAGCCGGGATGCCGACGATCAGGCCGTCGATGATCGCCGCCGCCACGCGACTGCCCCAGCTCGCGAGCGGTTGGCCGACCCAGGCCGCGTCGCTTCGCGCGGGGGCAATCGGCTGCTGCCAGCCACTCGGCGGGACCGGCCCGCCGTAGCCGGGCGCGGCCTCGGGCCCCGGAGGGGCCGGCGGGCCCACGGGGGGCGCCTGCGGAACGGCCGGAGGCGGCTGGAGCCCGGGTAGCGGCGACGGCGGGGGTCCGGGGCGGGGGCCCGGGTGGCGGCGCCTGTGGCCCGGGCGGCGGCGCCTGTGGCCCTCCCGGCGCCTGCGGACCTGACGGTGGGCCCTCGCCAAGTCCTTCTGATTCGGGGCGGTCGGGGGGTGGTGGTCCGCTTTCCATACCGCGAATCAAACCACCGCGGCGGGCGGCACGCGGCGGGGCGGGCCGGTCAGCTCGAGTCGCCGACCTCGAGCACCACCCTTTCGCCTCGCCACAGGAAGCGCAGGCCCAGGGCGAGCGATGCCAGCAGCGCCATCACCGCCAGCGTGATCTGGACGCTGAGAAGGCCCTCGCGCGACCAGTACACGTCCTCCAGTTCCAGGAGCAGGGCCGACTCGTCCAGGGTCAGCCCCATCCCGACTCCAAAGGGCACGGCCAGCTTCGGCTCGAGGTCCTCGTCGCGGGTGAGGATGCCGGCCGCACCCGCGCTGAACGCGATCACGATGCCCGGCACGAAGTGATGTATGTGCCGCCGGCCGACCCGCAGATTGCGAAACGGCCCCACCGTCTGGCGGCGGCGGAGCGTGTAGGTGATCGAGCGGGCGGCTACGAACGTGGCAACGAACGAGGACAGCAGGTTGAACAGGGCATTCTCTCGGGTCGACACGTCCCGATAGCCCGCGCGCGCCACCTCGGCCGTTTCGGCGAGCGCCTCCTCGGCCGCGAAGATCAAGCTGTCGCTCTCGCGCGGCAGCGGCGCCGAGCCGCGCTTCCACACCCGGCCGAGCTCGCCGATCAGTACCGCCCCGACCGCCAGGGCGGCACCCCCGCCGAGCACCAGCGTCCCGCGTCCCGGCGCAAGCGGGCGCGGCCGTCGCGGCCCCAGGCCAACGACAGCGCCGAGGCGCTGCGCCAGATCAGCCAAGCAGTTCCTCCTCGCCCACCGCGCGCACCTGCCGTGCAGGCACGCCCATGACCACGGTCCGAGCCGGCACGTCGCGTGTGACAACCGCGCCGGCACCCACGAACGCCTCCTCGCCCACCTCCACGCCCGGCAGCAGGACCGCGCCGCCACCGACCCGGCAGGCGCGCCGCAGCACGGCACCGCGGAGCGGCTGGCCGTCGGCGCGCCGGCCGACCGTCGGATCGTTGGTGAGCAGAACTCCCGGCGCCACGAACACATCGTCCTCGACGACCGACCAGGCAGTGATGTAGGCGTTGGTCTGGAGCCTCACGCGAGCGCCGATGCGCACGTCGTTCTCGACCGAGGCCGCCCGCCCGACCACGCGTCTCGGGCCCGATCTTCACCCGCTCGCGCACGTGCGCCTGGTCGGCCACCACGCAGCCGTCGCCGATGTGGGCCCCCGCGAGCACGACCGCGCCCGCGCCCACCGTGACCCCCGTCGCCGAGCACCGAGGGGCCCGGGCTCGGAACGCTCTGCACTCGAATGCCTTCCGAGCGCGGGCGGCTTGCCGACGACGCAGCCGTCGTCGAGCCGTGCCCCCGCTCCTATGCGCGTGCCGGCGTGCACGACGACGTGCCCGCCCAGCACCGCATCCGGGGGCAGCGACACCCCCTCTCCCAGCAGCAGTCCGGGGGCGCGGTCAGACGCGCTCAGCACGCGAGCTCTCCCGCAGCGACCGCTGGAGCGCCTCCAGCACCCGCACCACGCGCAGCCCGGCCTCGCCCCCCGAGCGCGGCTCCGCGCCGTCGCTCACGCGCTCGACGAAGTGCCGGCATTCGATGCGCAGCGGCTCCTCGTTGGAGCACGCGCGGCGAGGAGATGTCGCCCGAGCGCGCGATGTACTCGCCGTAGGAGGACCAGCTCTCGTCGAAGCCCTTGTCGTACACGGTGAGCTTGCGCTCGAGCTCCATGTCGTCGAAGGTCGCCATCTTCTTCGAGCCGACGACGGTGAGCCGGCGGTCCTTGTGCGGGTCGAGCCAGGACAGGTGCATGTGCGCGGCCAGGCCCGACGGGAAGCGCATGTAGCAGAAGACCACGTCCTCGATTCCCTCCCGCATGTAGCTCTCCCCGACCGCGCGGCACTCGTAGGGCTCCTCGCCCGCCAGTCGCAGCAGCACCGACACGTCGTGGGCGCCGAGCGACCAGAGCGCGTTCTCGTCGGGGCGCAGGACGCCCAGGTTGACGCGGTTCGAGTACAGGTAGCGGATCTCGCCCAGCTCGCCGGAGTCGATCACATCCTTCAGCAGCTGCACCCCGGGGTGGTACTCGAGCAGGTGCCCGACCATCAGCACCCGGCCGCCGTCACGCGCCGCCGCGACCACCCGCTCGGCCTCCTCGACCGACTCGCGCCAGCGGCTTCTCGACAAAGCAGTGCTTGCCCGCGCGCAGCACCCGCTCGGCCAGCTCCGCGTGGCGTGGCCACGGGGGTGGCCAGCGCGACCGCGTCCAGCTCATCGTCCTCGAGCAGGTCGTCGAGCGAGCTGGTCGCGCGCGTGCCCGGGTAGGCCGGGCATGGCGCGCTCGAGCCGCTCGGGCGAGGAATCGCAGAGCCAGGTGAGGTCGGCAACGCCGGCTGAAGTTGCGCGCGAGGTTCGGACCCCAGTAGCCCAGCCCGGCCACGCCGATCCGGACGCTCACGCCACGCTCACAGGCGGACGAGGTGCGACGCCGTGATACCGCGAGTCACGCCGCGGAAGTCGACCACGAGCGGGAACTCCCGCACGATGCGCTCCGACGTCGAGCTCGGGATGGGCCGTCACGATCACCGCGCAGTCGGCCTCCACGGGCCACTCGCTGCGCAGGTCGAAGTCGGGCAGCTCCTCCACGAAATCGTCCTGATAGACCACCTCAGCCCCCTGCTCGCGCAGCAGCCGGATGATCTTGAGCGCGGGACTCTCGCGGAGATCGCCGACACCGGGCTTGTAGGAGACGCCCACGATCGCCACCCGCGACCCCCTGACCGGCTTGGAGTGATCGTTGAGCGCCCGCGCGATACGCTCGACGCAGAAGTAGGGCATGCGCTGGTTGACCTCGCCGGCCAGCTCGATGAACTCGGTCTGCATGTCGAACTCGCGCGCCCGCCAGGCCAGGTAGAAGGGGTCGACCGGCAGGCAGTGCCCGCCCATCCCCGGCCCGGGCTTGAAGGACATGAAGCCGTAGGGCTTGGTCGCCGCGGCGTCCACGACCTCCCAGACGTCGATGCCCATCCGGTCGCAGAGGATCGCCAGCTCGTTGACGAGCGCGATGTTGACCGAGCGGAAGACGTTCTCGAGCAGCTTGCTCAGCTCGGCGGCCTCGCAGCGTGGACACCGGCACCACCTCGTCGCAGACGAGCTCGTACATCTCGACCGCGCGCCGCAGGCAGGCCTCGGTCAGCCCGCCGACGATCTTGGGGGTGTTGCGCAGGGTGTAGTCCGTGCGGCCCGGGTCGATCCGCTCGGGCGAGAACGCGAGGTTGAAGTCCCGGCCCGCGGCGAGCCCCGACTCCTCGAGGAGCGGGGCGAAGCGCTCGCGCGTGGTCCCCGGGTAGGTGGTCGACTCGAGCACGACGAGCTGGTCGCTCTGGAGCACCCCGGCCAGCGACGTGCCCGTGGCGATCAGCGGCTGCAGGTCCGGCTCGCGGTTTTGGGTCAGCGGCGTCGGGACGGCGACCACGATCGCGTCGACCTTGGCGAGGTCGGCGTAGCGAGTGGTCGTGTGAAAGCGCCCGGCGATGCCCTGCAGGACGGCATCGGGCACGTCCTCGATGTGCGAGCGCCCCGCGCGCAGCGCGTCGGCCACGCGGGAGTCGGAGTCGACGCCCACCACGTCGTGACCCGCCTCGGCAAAGGCCACCGCCAGCGGCAGACCCACGTATCCGAGCCCGACGATCCCGATTCTCATAGGCGCGCAGTGTAGGCCGAGAGCACGTCGCGAACCCGGATCGCCGCCCGGCCGCCGCCGTAGAGCTCGGGGCGCTCGGCGGGCGGCGTGCGCTCGAGCGCGACCAGCGCCGCGTCGAGGTCGAGGTCCACGAGCACGTTCCAGCCGGCCTCCACGGTCTCGACCCACTCGGTGGTGTCCCTCAGCGTCACGCACGGCACGCCGAGCAGATAGGCCTCCTTCTGAACTCCCCCCGAGTCGGTGAGCACGGCACGTGAGTGGCGGGCGAGCTTGAGGAAGTCGAGGTAGCCGAGCGCGGGCGCGAGCTCCACGTGACCGGCGGCCTCGAGCCGTCCCAGCAGGCCGGCAGCCGTCGAGCCGCGCCTCGGTCCGCGGGTGCAGCGGGAAGACCACGCGCTCGGGCAGCGCCTCGATCAGCTCCACGAGGCGCACGAGCCGCTCGCGGACGTCTACGTTGCCGGCACGATGCGCCGTGAGCACCAGGTAGGAGCCCGGCGCGAGCCCGCGCGCTTCGAGGATCGCCGAGCGCTCCTCGGCGATGTCGCGAAAGGCGAGCGAGACGTCTGCCATCACGTCGCCGACCAGGTGCGACTCGCCGGCAGCGGACTCGCGGCGCAGGTTCTCCATGGCGGTCGGAGTCGAGCACAGCAAGAGGTCGCTCGCGTGATCGGTCAGCACGCGGTTGAGCTCCTCGGGCATCGCGCGGTCGAACGAGCGCATGCCCGCCTCGACGTGCCCGACCGGGATGCCGTGCTGGGCAGCGGCGAGCGCACCGGCGAGCGTGGAGTTCGTGTCGCCGTAGACGAGCGCGAGGCCGGGCTCGAGCTCGGCCAATACCGGCTCCAGCGCAAGCAGCATGCGAGCGGCCTGCTCGGTGTTCGAGCCCATGCCGGCGCCGAGCTGGCGATCCGGAGCGGGCACGCCGAGCTCGTCGAAGAAGACCTGGGAGAGCTCGTCGTCGTAGTGCTGGCCGGTGTGCACGATCAGCTCCTCGTGCTGCTCGCGCAACAGCCGCGACACCGCCGCGGCCTTTACGAACTGCGGGCGGTTGCCGATGATCGTGACGATTCGCACCGAATCAGGCCTAGAATGGTTCGAGGAATGACGAAGCTAATCGGTGAAGCGTTCGGACTTGCGGCCGACGTCGCCCGGCACGTGGCCTGGTACGTCTCCCACAAGGTCGCGCCGGACGCGCGCGAGCGCGACCCCGGCTAGCGACCGAGCTCCTCTTCCAGGTGAGCGCGAAAGGCGGCAGCCGCCTCGCGCGTTCGCGGCCCCTCCTCGTACTCGGTGTCCTCGATCGCCCCGATCGACTGCACCTCGCGAATGGTCGATGCCAGGAACGCCTCGCTCGCCGCCAACAGGTCCTCGGTGGGGCAGGAGCGTTCGTCGACATCGAGCAGCCGGACGAGCCGGTCGCGTGTGATCGAGGGGAGAATGTGCTCGTCGAGCGGAGGCGTGCAGAGCGCGCCGTCGCCGGCTACCCAGAAGAGCGTGGAGGTCGGGGCCTCCAGCACCCGGCCGTGCGGAGTGACCAGCAGGGCCTCGTCGAAGCCTCGCTCCTGCGCGAGCCTCGTGGTTAGCATGTTCGCCCCGTAGGAAAGCGACTTGATGTTGTCGAGCACCCGCGTCGGCGCGTAGATCACGATGCCGAGCCGGACGCCGGGCGGCTTGGCGGCCGCCGGCTCGGTCAGCAGCAGCCGCCGGCCACCGCGAGTGACCACGATGCGCAGCACGCCGTCGAACTCGCTGCCGCCGCGAGCCGCGAGGAGCTCGGGGATCTCGCCCTCGAGCTCCGGCCGAAACACGTCGGGCAGGCGCAGGTTCGCCGCCGAGCGCTCGAGGCGGTCCAGGTGTTCTGCGAGCGCGAACGCCGTTCCGTCGTACACGCGGATCACCTCGAACACCCCGTCGCCGCGCAACAGACCCTCGTCCGTTGCGGGAATCGTCAACTCGCCGGAGGGGGCGATGCGCCCGTCGATCGAACCCAGTTCGGCCGTCATCGTCTCGTTTGCCATGCGAAGGATCTTGTCAGACACCCGCCAGCGCCTCTCCCACACGCTGCAGCAGGGCAGCCGCGCTGAAAGGCTTGTGCAGGAAGCCTGCGCTGTGGGGGAGGACGTCCGGGTCGCCGACCGACTCGTCGGTGTAGCCCGACATGAACATCACCGGCGGTGAGCTCTTTCCGAGGCGCGCCGCCAGCTCGACCCCGGACATGCGCGGCATCGCCACGTCGGTCAGCACCAGCGAGGGTGGGCGGTCGAGACCGCGGTAGGCGGCCAGCGCCTCCTCGGCCCCGGGCGCCTCGATCACCTCGTAGCCGTGGCGGCGCAGAATGCGAGCCGCCATCGACCGGACGGCGTCCTCGTCCTCCACGAGCAGAATCCTCTCGCCGTGCGCAACACGGGCACCGGGGTCACCGGGCGTCGCGGCTTCGCCGGCCTCGCCGTCTGCCGGGGGCAGCTCCACCTCAACGCGCGTTCCCTCTCCGGGCGTGGACGCGAGCCGGACCTCGCCACCGGACTGGGTGACGATCCCGTACACCGTGGCGAGGCCCAGCCCGCTCCCGTCGCCGGCCGCCTTGGTGGTGTAGAACGGCTCGAAGGCCCGCTCGGCCACCTCCTCGGACATCCCCGCGCCGGTGTCGGACACGTGCATCTGGACGCGGCCGTCATCGAGCCGGCGCAGGTCAATGGCGAGCTGCCCCCCATCGGGCATCGCATCGCGCGCGTTGACCGCGAGGTTGAGGAGCAGTTGCTCGAACTGCTCGACATCGATCGTGACGAGCACGGGCTCGCCCGGGGTCTCGATTGTCAGCTCACACCGGCCGGCGAGCGTTCCCTCGAGCAATGGTCGTGCGTCGTCGATGACCGCGCGCAGGTCGACCGTCTCGGGATTGGCCCGGTCGCGGCGGCTGAACATGAGCAGCCGGCGAGTGAGCTTGGCGCCACGGTCGGCGGCGCGCAGGATCTCCTCGATTCCCTCGATGGCTCCCGGCCTGTCTGTGACCTCGTCGGCGACGTAGCTCGCATAGCCCTCTATCACCGAGAGCAGATTGTTGAAATCGTGCGCCACACCGCCCGCGAGCTGACCAACGGTCTCGAGGCGTTGCGCTTGGCGCAGGCGGGCCTCGAGCTCGGCCCGCTCGCGCTCGGCGCGCAGGCGGTCGGTGATGTCCGTGACCATCGCCAACGAGCCGACGTGGGCTCCCTCCTCATCGAGGAGCGCGGTGGCCGACATCAGAACCTGGACCGGCCGTCCGTCCCTATGTGTGAACGTGGCCGGGCACTCCTCCGCGCCAGCTCCCCCGCGACGTTCCAGCGCCTCCGCGACCCCCGTGCGCGAGGGGGCCTCCAGCAGCTCGAGCAGGGTGCGGCCGACCAGCTCGTGTGCCTCGTAGCCAAGCATGTCGGCCGCGCGGCCGTTCAGGAAGGTCGTGCGGAACTCGGCGTCGATCGCCCAGATGCCGTCGGAGGTCGCCTCCACGATGCGCCTGAAACGCCGCTCGCTTTCAGCGAGCGCCTGTTGGGCGCCCCGGGTCTCGCGCAGGTCGCGTATGAACCCGGTGAAGACGGGCGGATCGGCCTGGATCCGGGTGATGGCGAGCTCCACCGGAAACTCGTGCCCCTCGGCGTCCAGCGCGTCCATCTCCATGCGCCGTCCAAGGAGGTGAGCGTCCTCGCCGCGAAACATCCGCATAAGCGCCCCACGGCGCTCCTCTGGCACGATCAGGTCGAGCGAGGCCCCAACCGCCCGAGGCTCGCTGACACCGAAGAGCCGCTCGGCAGCCGGGTTGTACTCGAGGATGGTGCCCTCGGCATCCGCGGTGACGATCGCGACCAGCGCACTGTCGATGACCGCCGCCAGCCGGGTGGCGGCGCGCTTGAGGTCCGCGAGCTGATCGGGCGACGTAGCGGTCATCCCGTTACGACCAGCCTAGATGGTTGATTCCGAATCCGTGTGCCTTCGGGGGCGCGCCAGACCAAGCTGGGCGCCGCACGCGGACGAAGCAGATAGTTAAAGAACTATCTGCGAGGACGCGAGTGGCGCCCCAGCGCCGGTATGGCGCGTCACCCGGAGGTGCAGGGATCTGGAAGCAACCATCCAAAGGTCAGCCACGGACACGCCCGCCCGCAGTGCCTCGCGGATCAGCTGTCTTCTTGGTCGGCGTGGCCCAGGAGCACGCGGTCGAGGCCGCGAACGAGACCCTTGTGGCGGCGGGCGACTCGGACGGCGAGCAGCACGCCCTCGACATAGGGCGTGGCGGTGCCGCCGGCGTCGTGGCGGATGGTGAGTCGCTCGTCGGCCTGACCGAACACGACCTCCGTGGAAACCACGAAACTCGGGACTCGGACCGAGTGCACCTGGACACCGGCGATCGTGGCGCCGCGAGCCTCGGGGCGACCGGTCACATCCTCTGGAGCGAGGTCGACCCGGGGTGCGCTCACTCCGGCCATCCGCTCGGCGAGCTCCATGGCGGTGCCGCTCGGCGCGTCGGGCTTGGCGGCCTTGGCGTAGTCGATGATCTCCCAGTGCGACAGGTGCTTGGCCGCGAGCGTCGCGCCCGCCAGCGCCATCGCCGCCGTCAGGCTGAAGTTGCCGGCCGAGATCGCCCCGATGCCGGCGGCCCTGGCCGCCGCGTCGATCTGGTCGAAGTCGGCGGCGGTGAGGCCGCTCGAGCCGATTACCGGCGCGACCCCGTGCTCGATGGCGGTGAGCGCGATCTGCTTGGCCACCGCACCGGAGGTGAACTCGACGAGCACGTCGACCGCGTCGAGGGCGTCCTCGACGTCCGCGAAGACCGGGACGCCGAGGGCTTCGCGGCCGAGAGCGGTCCCGAGGTCTTGGCCGGCGCTACTCCGCGAGACGGCGCTCGAAAGGGTGATTCCGTCGGCCGCGAGGGCGCCTTCGGCGATCGCGCTGCCGGTCCAGCCGGTCGCGCCGGCGATGCAGAGATTGACGTTAGTCATAGGTAAGAACCTATGGGGTCGATCGGTGCCAACGCCCTGCCCATGGGCCGTGAAGGAATCGAACCTTCAACCTTGAGATTAAGAGTCTCCTGCTCTGCCAATTGAGCTAACGGCCCCGCCAGGCGCGGAGTCTAGAAGACCGGCGCGGGGCGCCTCGGGGCGACTCGTCAGTCTGCGGCGGTTACTGCGGCCAGCGCTTCCTCGCGCGAGGGGTGAATCGGAAAAACCCTGTCGAGGCCGGTGATCTCGAAGATCTTCGTGATGTTGTCGTCAGTGCAGACGAGTGCCAGCGAGCCGCCCGCAGGCCGGAGGCGCTTGACGCCGCCGACGAGAACGCCGAGCGTCGTCGAGTCGATGAAGGTGGCCTTCGACAGGTCGACCACGATCTGCTTCTTGCCCGACTCGATCAGCTCCACCATGCGCTCCTTGAACTCGGGCGCGGTGTAGAGATCGACCTCGCCGCCCAGCTCGATCACATGGGTCTCGTCGTCGATGGCCTCGTCTTCGATGTGGAAGTTCAAGCTCTTCTCCCCCGGGGTAGTCCTTGCGCTCGGCCGACGGTTGCGAGCGAAGCGTACGTCAGCCGCTCGGTTGCTGCTCGGGCGGGGCAGGCTTCTTCAGTTGCTCGACCTGTTTCTTTACCTGGTTGCGTAGGTCCTTCGGCGCGAGATCCACCGCCTTCTGGCCCGCCAGATCGGCCGTTCGAGTGTCCCCGGCCGTCACGGCGCGCTGGACGAGCGCGAGGTATGCCTCGAAGGTGTTCTGGCGCTCGGCCACGATCTCCATCGCGCGCTGAGCCTGCTTGGGCTGATCCAGCCCGGCGGGGTCGTAGATCTGGAGCGCCAATCGCGCCAGGGAGTCGGATGGCTTGTCCACGGCGTCCACGTAACGCACCCAATAGGTCGATGCCTTGCGCAGGTCGGCCTTCGCTTCCGGCGGGAACTCCGTCGCTCCCGACTCGAGGCGAGTGGACGCAAGCGAGAAGTTGTCGCGTACCAGCGCGGCAAGCAGCGCCTCGTCGGCGGGTGACGCGGCCAGGCGCTTCTCGTTTCGGTCGATGCGCTCCTCGAGCTGGCTGTTGTCGCCACCTCCGCTGTCTCCGCCCTTGAAGGCATCGACCAAGCCGCCCGACACGTCGCCGCCGATCCCGAACAGCACCAGTCCGCCCCCCATCAGCAGGGCAAGCATCAGGTAGGTGGCCTGGACCGCGCGGCGGCGGCGGCCTCTGAGGTCGAAGAGCATGCGTGCGAAAGGCTAGCTGGAGCCCTCCGGGGCGGGCTCGTCCACGCGATCGGCGAGCGGCCGTCCCCACGCAGCCGCCATGAGAATGCTGACCTCGTAGAGGATGTAGAGCGGGATCGACTCGAGCACGAGCGTCAGCGGATCGAGGGTCGGCAGGAGCGAGGCCAAGACCACGATCACCACGATCGCGTAGCGGCGCCCCTTGCGGAGCTTCTCGGCGTTGGTGATGCCGAGCTTGCACGCGGCCAGGATCCCGACCGGGATCTGGAACCCGAGGCCCATCGCGAGCATCAGGAGCGTGACGAACGAGTAGTAGTCGCGAGCCCGCACCTGCGTGTTGAACTCGTCCGCGTTGAAGTTGAGCAGGAAGTCGAGCGCCGGGGTGAGGACGATGAAGTAACAGAACACCACGCCGGTGATGAACAGCACGGGGACCATCAGCAGCAACGGGGTGGCCACCCGGCGCTCGCTTGGGCTGAAGGCGGGCAGGACGAACGCGTAGAGCTGGTACAGGATCACCGGCAGCGCGATCAGCATGGCGGCGTATGCCGAGTTGGTGAGCGTGGTGTAGAACGCCTCGGCCGGCCCCAGGGTGATCGGCTCGTCGATCTTGTCGGGCAGCGGGTGGTTGACGATCTCGAGAACGAGGTCGTTCTGCCAGCCGGTCAGCGCCCAAGCCGCGCCGAAGGCGAGCGCACAGACGATCAGCCGCGTGCGCAGCTCGTCGAGATGGTCGATGACCGAGAGCCGGTCATCGTGGGATATCGGCCTGATCCGCCGCACGCCCTACGCGGCCCCGCGGCTAGGAGTTCTGCTCGGAGGCCGTGGTCGTCTTAGTGGTCGTGGTCGTCGTCGTCCCCGGCTCGGGCACCTCGACCGAGCTCTCGATGAGCTCGTCCTTGTCCTTGCCGGTGACGGAGTCCTTGAACTCGCGCATTCCACGTCCCATCGATCGGCCGAGATCAGGCAGGCGCTTCGGACCAAAAATGATCAGGACGATCACAAGGATGATCACGATCTCGAGCGGGCCTGGAGTCCACATGGCCTGACTGATGGTAGCCGTTGCGGAAGCCGTCGCCCGGAATTGGCAGGATCCCCCTCCATGACGAGTTCGGTTCTCTCCGACGGAACGATCCGGCGCCTGGTCGGCGAGGGCCGCATCAAGATCGATCCCTGGGATCCGCAGATGGTTCAGCCGGCGAGCGTCGACCTCAAGCTCGGCGGCTCCTTCCGCGTCTTCCACAATCACAAGATCAAGGCCATCGACCTGGCGGCGCCGCCATCGGACCTGACCGAGCACGTCCGAGTCGACGACGGCGACGAGTTCGTGATCCACCCGACCGAGTTCGTCCTGGGCCGGACGGCCGAGGTCGTCGAGCTGCCGGACGATGTGGTGGCGCGCATAGAGGGGAAAAGCTCCCTTGGCCGGCTCGGCCTGATCGTCCACGCCACCGCGGGCTTCGTCGATCCCGGCTTCAGCGGCTCGCTCACCCTGGAGATCACCAACTTCAACTCGGTTCCGATCGTCCTGCGTCCAGGCCTGCCGATCGCGCAGCTCTCGTTCATGACGCTGGACCGCCCCGCCGAGCGGCCTTACGGGCATCCCGATCTCGGGAGTCACTACCACGGCCAGACCGAGGCCACCGAGTCCCGCTATGAGGGCGGGCCGGGAAGGCCGCGCTGAGCTGTCGCGCATCCGGATCCCGCGGCGCCGCGTAAGTAACGGCGGGTTCGCCGGTCGGACGTTTACGAGAGTCCGAGAGTCCTTCTTCAAGTTCGGCCTCCGTATGCCGATATCGGAGCAAGAGGATGAGAGAAATGGAAAGCCACGACGAACAGACCCACTACGTAAAGCGCGTAGTCCTCCCCAGCGGGAAGACGATCGAAGTCGTCTACTTCAGGGAGACCGACCAGCCGCTTGCGAGCACCGAGGCTCCCACCGAACTGCTCCCCCAGGCGCCCAAGCATCCGCCCGCCGAGGCCGATCAAGATCTCAACGTCTGCATCGATTGCTCCTGCGAGCTCGTCTACCCCGTTCAGTGGGAGGAGTCGGGACCCGAGAACTGGAGTGTCCTGCTTCACTGCCCGAACTGCGCCGTCTATCGCGAGGGCATCTTCACC
Organism: uncultured Thermoleophilaceae bacterium; assembly: GCA_963762265.1. Lineage (GTDB taxonomy): Bacteria > Actinomycetota > Thermoleophilia > Solirubrobacterales > Thermoleophilaceae > JACVRW01. Next base: position 430,959 of record CAVXKC010000004.1, read on the forward strand.
CAGGACACCGTCGAGTCCTTCGACGAGGAGATCGACCGCGGCGCCGACGCGCTCGCACGCGACTACAAGCGCCTGATGCGCGCGAACATGGCCGAAGAGATCGAGCGCTTCGTGGGCGCCCTCAAGGCCGACGCCATCATCCCCGAAGACTTCTAGGCATAGCGCTCCACCACCCCGTCTGCGACGAGGTGGAGGGCGCGAAGGCGAGCCGGGGGCAGATCGAGCGAGTCCAGACGCGACTTCGCCTCAGCCACGTGACCCAGCGCGTCCCTGCGCGCTTGCTCCAGCGCCCCGGTTGCGGCGATGCGGTCGCAGATCTCCTCCGCGGCGGCAGCGGTCAGGCCGGGGTGAAGCTCGCTCAGCGCGGGGTCGCTGCGGCGCGCCAGGATCAGGGGCAGTGTGACCGTCCCGTCGAGCAGGTCGGTGCCACGCGGCTTGCCGGTCCGCTCCACCGGACCCGAGACGTCGAGCACGTCGTCGAGCATCTGGAACGCCAGGCCCACGCGTTCGCCGAAACGCCCGACAGAGTCGGCAAGCTCCGGCCGGCCGCCCAACAGCGCCCCGAGCCGGCACGAGGCCTCGAAGAGACTCGCTGTCTTGAGGCGGCAGCGTTCGAGGTAGCGCTCCGGGGTCACGTCCGGCTTCCAGGCGTCGGCGCGCTGCATCAGCTCCCCGCGAGCGAGGGCCGACGACGCACCCGAGAGCGCCCGCACCGCGTCCTCGCTGCCCGTCGAGGCGAGCTCCGCGAACGCGCGCGAGAAGAGCAGGTCTCCGGTGGCCGTCGCGGCGAGGCGGCCGCCCTCCGCGAAGACCGTGGCCTTGCCCCGGCGCAGCGGGGCCCGGTCGAGCACGTCGTCGTGGACGAGCGTCGCCATGTGCAGCAGCTCGACCGCGGACGCCGCGCAGACCAGGCGACCATCCTCGTCGCCGCCCGAGCAGAGGAAGACGAGCATCGGGCGCAGCCGCTTGCCGCCCGCCGACAAGGTGCCGGTCGCGTGCCGGCCGAGCGCGGTGCCGTGGCCCTCGGCCACCTCGCCGAGCCGCGCCTCGGTGCGCTCGAGCAGACGGGCCAGCTCGCTGCCTCCGGCTCCCAGAACGGCTCCGAGCTGAGCCTGGGCGGTGTTCACGGGACACTTCCGACATGGATGGCGATGATCCCGCCGGCCGTCAGCACCCAACGGACGTCGCGCAGGCCGGCGCCGGCCATCCGCGCGGCCAGCTCCTCGGGGCCGGGGAAGCGTCGCACGCTCGACGGTAGATAGCTGTAGGCGGCGGAGTCGCCCGCCAGGCGCCCCAGCGCCGGCACCAGGCGGTCAAACCAAAGCGAGAAGAAAAGCGACAGCGGCGGGTGCTCGGGCGTCGTGATCTCGAGGATCACCACGCGCGCCCCCGGCTTCGCCACGCGCGTCATCTCGTCGAGACCACGGCCGAGGTCTGAGAAGTTGCGGGCCCCAAAGCCCACCGTGACCGCGTCGAACTCGTCGTCTGCGTGGGGGAGCTCGAGCGCGTTGCCCTGCACCCATTCGATTCCTGGAGCCTTCTCGCGTGCCAGCTCGAGCATCTCGGTCGAGAAGTCGAGCCCCACGACCTGAGCGCCGCGGCGCTGCAGCTCGACCGCCAGGTCGCCGGTGCCCGTGGCCACGTCGAGCGCTCTGGACCCGGCCCGCACGGCCGCGAGGTCCACCGCTCGCTCGCGCCAGCGGTGGTGCATGCCGGCCGTCATGACCGAGTTCATGCGGTCGTAGACGCCGGCGATCCGGTCGAACATCGCGCGCACCTGCGGCTCGGGCAGCGTCCCGGACGCCGGAGCTGTCATGGGAGGGCTACTCCTCGCCCTTGAGGGAGGCGACGTACTGGACGAGCTTGTCGAACTGCTCGGGATTCTCGGCCTGCAGGCTTGCGTAGGACGGCATGGGGGACGTGGGGTTAACCAGCGTCCGAGAGATCGCCTGCGGCCCCAGGCGCGCGCCGATCTCGGTCAGGTTGGGCCCGAGCGTGTTGCCGTTCTCACCGATCTTGTGGCAGCCGAGGCAACCCGACGACGCGGTGATCTCCTTGCCCTCCTCGAACTCCGCCGAGGTGGCGAGCTCGATCTCGGTCGGCGATCCGGCCAGGGCTCCCAGCACCGAGAGGTAGGCCATCGCGATGATCGTGGCGATGCCGGCGGTGGTGGCGATCGGGCGCCGCAGCGGATGGCGCTCGGGGCTGCGATCGAAGAACGGCAGCGCCAGCAGCAGCATCAGGCACAGCGTCGGGATGCCCATCGTCGCGAGGAACACGAGCTCCGGCGGCTTGACCACGCGCAGCAGCTCGAATAGGAAGAAGAAGTACCACTCCGGGCGCGGCGTGTAGGTCGTCGTCGTGGGGTCGGCCTTGGGGCCGAGCTCCGCCCCGAACAGGATCGCCATCACGATGATCACGCCGACCGTGATCGCCGCCATAGCGCTGTCCTTGAAGATCGCGTAGGGGAAGAACGGCTTCCCCTGGCCCTTCTGGATCGAGTACTCGCGGAGGTACTGCTCGCGCTCGCGTGCGTTCAAGGCGCGCTAGACCTCCTCGGTTTGGAGGCTCTTCTTCTCGGCCTTGAGCCACGGCGGGGCCGTGGTGCCGAGCTTGGCCACGAGATAGAGGTGCGCGCCGATCAACGCAGCGATCAGGCCGGGCACGGCCAGCATGTGTAGGGCATAGAAGCGGCTGATCGTCGTCGGGCCGAATTCCGCGCCGGCTCTGAGGAAGTCCGCGAGGTAGGGACCGACGATCGGCCCTGACGCGTTGATGTTCACCGCGACGACCGTGGCCCAGAAGGAGCGCTGGTCGAAGGGCAGCAGGTAGCCGGTGAGGCCCATCATCAGCGTGAGGACGAGCAGCACGACGCCGATGACCCAGTTCAGCTCACGCGGGTACTTGTAGGCGCCGAAGAAGAACGTCCGCGCCATGTGCACGAAGATCAGGATGATCATCACCGAGCTGCCCCACTTGTGCATCCCGCGCACGAACTCGCCGAGGAAGACCTCGTTGGTGATGCGCGAGGCCGACTCGTAGGCGCGCGTCGGATCCGGCTCGTAGTACATGGCCAGGAACACGCCCGTGATCGCCTGCGAGAGGAACGCGAACATGGTGGCCGAGCCCAACGTGTAGTACCAGTTGGTGCCCTTGGGGACCTTGCGGTAGAGGAAGCCTCGCAGGAAGGGGCTGGCGCCGGTGCGCTCGTCGAGCCAGCCGATCGCCGTGGCGGCGCCCTCGACGGCGTGCTCGCCCGGGGTCGGCTTGGTGGCCGGCGCGCCGTTGCGGCCGTTCGCGCCGTTCTGGCCGTTTCGGTCCTGGCCCGGGCGCTTCGCGGGACGCAGGGCCTTGGGGATTGGAGCCTTCATGTCGTTGGCCTCGATGGATAGATGTACTGCCAGAGCCCATCGAGGTGATTCGACGGGTCGCGCGGCGAGAAGCGCTCGAAGTGGGAGTTGAGCGAGAAGCGGTCGCCGATCTCTACGCGGCCGATCCTGATCCGGGTGTAGAAGCGGTCGAGCGGGCGCACCGGCGGCCCGCCCTCGACCTGGCCCTCGAAGCCGTAGACCCCGCCGTGGCAGGGGCAGACGAACTTCTTCGAGGCCTGGATGTAGCGCACCGGGCAGCCCACGTGCGCGCAGCGCGTGGAGATGGCCACGTACGGCTGTGGCTCCTGGCCCTCGACGGTCGTATCGCGCTCGGGGTCGAAGCGGCGCACGTAGACCGTGGTCTTTCCCGGGTCACCCACCTCGGGAACGAGGTTGATCACCCGCGGCACGTAGGTCGCGTCGTTGAAGTCGTCCTCTATCCCGACGTCCTGCCAGCGCGTGGGCGTCGTGTCCTCGAAGACCGGACCGAGCGCAAAGCCGAGCCCGGGCAGTGCGATCGAGACGACGGCGACGGCACCGGCGAGCTGCGCGCCGCCTTCCATGAAGCGGCGGCGGGTGACCGTCTCGCCCTCGAAGGCGCCGGCGATGCCGCGACCCTCGGTGTAGCGAGACTTTTTGTCGAACTTGGGGGGGTCAGCCACGGGTGAGAGGGATTCTGAGGCCTGACGAAGGCTAGTGGCAACATGGTGGCTAGCGGCACGATTGGCGCCGCCACACCAGGAGCGGCCGGAGCGTATCGCCCGAGTGACTTTGGTGGGCTGTCAGGCCGCCGCGAGGGCGCTTGCCGAGACGTCCCAGAGGGCTTCCGCCTCCGCCTCGCGGCCCTCGGCGTGTGCCTGGGCCGAGCGCGAGATGAGGTCGCACAGCTCGGCGACGGCAGGCAGGTCACCGGCTTGCGCCAGGCGCGCGAGCCCGAGCGCGTACAGGGCATCACCGGCCAAGAGCCGCAGGTCGTCATCCATGCCCTCGAACAGACGCGAGGCCCCGTAGTGCAGGAGATAGCCCTCGTAAACGGCCTCGAGCACGAAGAGGCGCTCTCCGAGGTCCGCTCCGAAGCGCAGCGGGCCGGCGACCTCTCGGACGGCCGGCGCGAGGGCGGGACCGGCCGCGGCGGCGATCTCGTCGAGAACGCTCACAGCAGCGCCAGCGCTTCGCCGGCGGCCTCGAGGGTGCGGTCGACGTGGGCGTCGTCGTGGGCGAGCGACGGGAACCAGGCCTCGAACTGGGACGGCGGCAGGTAGATGCCGCGGTCGAGCATCGCCCTGCAAAAGGCGCCGTAGCGCTCGGCGTCGCAAGCCTTGGCGTCCTCGTAGTCGTGGACGGGGCGATCGGAGAAGAAGATCGTGAGCAGGCCGGTCGTCCAGGCCACGCGGGCCGGTACGCCCGCATCCGACGCCGCTCGCTCGAGCCCATCGGCGAGCGCGCGGGTCAGCCCGTCCAGGCGCGCATACGCGCGCGCGTCGAGCAAACGCAACGTGGCCAGGCCGGCCGCTGTGGCGAGCGGGTTTCCCGACAGCGTGCCCGCCTGATAGACGTCGCCGGCGGGCGCGATCCGCTCCATCATGTCCCGGCGCCCGGCGTAGGCCGCGGCGGGCACGCCGCCGCCGATGATCTTGCCGAGGATCGTCAGGTCGGGAAGCACGTCTTCACGCTGCTGGGCGCCGCCGCGCGCCACGCGAAAGCCGCTGATCACCTCGTCGAACACGAGCAGCGCGCCGGTCTCGTCGGCGAGCCGGCGCAGCTTTGCGAGAAAGCCTTCGGCGGGCGCGACCAGCCCCATGTTGGCCGGATAGGGCTCGCAGATGATCGCCGCGAACTCGCCGAGCGGCAGCGCCTCCGGGTCGTTCCACGGGACGATCACCGTTTCCGCCGCCTGTGCCTGGGTAACGCCCGGCGACGCGGGTATGCCCTGAGTCGCAAGCCCCGACCCCGCCTCCGCGAGCAGTCCGTCGACGTGCCCGTGGTAGGCGCCGGCGAACTTGAGGATCCTGTCGCGGCCGGTGACGGCGCGCGCAAGCCGCAGGGCGCTCATCGTGGCCTCGGTCCCCGACGAGGTCATTCGGACCATATCGGCGCTCGGCACGCGCTCGACGATCTCCGCGGCCAGAGTAGTCTCGGCCTCCGTCGGAGCACCGAAGCTCGTGCCGGCTGCGGCGGCCGCGCTCACGGCCGCGACGACCTCGGGGTGAGCGTGGCCCGCCACGAGCGGCCCCCACGAGAGCATCCAATCGACGTAACGGTTGCCGTCCACGTCGATCAGCTCCGCGCCCTCGCCGCGGGCGGCGAATACCGGATCCCGGCCGATGGAACGCATCGCGCGGACCGGAGAGTTCACGCCACCCGGAAGCAGCTCGACCGCCTCGGCGTAAGCGGCGGCCGAACGCGCCTGGGGCCGGCTCAGATGTACTGCGCTTCCCACTTCGCGTGAGCGCCCGTGAAGTACAGCATCCGGATCTTCTTGAACTCGGTCGAGGAATAGAGCGTGCTGCGCTCCTCGATGCCGGTGTCGGCGGCGATCGAATCGAGGATGGCATCGCACTCCTCCCGGGAGCGCCCGTGGGCCATGGTGAAGACCGAGTAGGGCCAATCGGCGTAGGTCGGCCGCTGGTAGCAGTGCGAGATGCCACGGAAGGACGCCATGCGTGGGCCGATCTCGAGGATGCGTTCCTCGGGCACCTTCCAGACCCCCATCCCGTTGGCCGAGAAGCCGGCCCGGCGATGGAAGAGGATCCCTGCCACGCGCCGCAGGGCCTTGCGCTCGCGCAGCTCCTCGAGGTGTGCGAGCAGGTCGGCCACCGGCAGGCCGAGCTCGTGCGCGGCGGCTGCGAAGGGCTCGGCGACGGCCGCCATCGGACCCTGGGTCGCGCGGATCACGGCCAGGTCGCGCTCGGAGCAGCTCGATCGCCTCGGGCTCGGTGTAGTTCACCGGCTCAGCCACGGCGGCGAGGGCCTCGGTCCCCTTCTCCATCTCGAGATCCATGCGGATCTTGAACAGGCGCAGGGTGGGCAGCTGGCGCACCGACTCGGCGCCGGTCAGACGCTGGAGCACTTCCAGCGTTCCATCCAAGCCGAGCTTCGAGCCCGGCTCCGTGGCGATCGTGAACCAGAGGTTGAAATCGTGATCGCGCAGGTAGTTGTGGGACACCCCCGGGTGCGAGTTGATGACCTTGGCCGCTCTCCAGGGATGCTCGGGGTCGACCTTCGCGGCCACGAGCATGGACTTGTAGCCGAGGACGCGGGTGTCGAAGATCGGCGTGATCTCGCGGACGATCCGCCCGTCGAGCAGGCGCTTTGTCCGGCTCAGCACCTCCGCCTCGGGAAGCTCGGCCAGCCGTGCGACCTCGGCGAACGGGCGCTCGGCGATCGGGAAGGATCCCTGCAGGAGGTTGAGCAGCCTGCGGTCGTGGTCGTCGAGCGGTATCGCCGACCCGCCCTTACGGCTGCGCGTCTTCGCTACCGCAGCCATCGCGCGACGTCCTTTGCGTGGTAGCTGATGACGATGTCCGCGCCCGCCCTGCGGATCGCGGTCAGTGCCTCGAGCACGACCGCGCGCTCGTCGATGTAGCCCGCCGCGGCGGCGGCCTTGACCATCGCGTACTCGCCGCTCACGTTGTAGGCGGCAACCGGCACCCGCGTGGCCTCCTTGACTCGGCGGATCACGTCGAGGTACGGCAGCGCCGGCTTGACCATCACGACATCGGCGCCCTCGCTTACGTCGAGCAACGCCTCGCGCACGGCCTCCTCGGCATTGGCGGGATCCATCTGGTAGCTGCGCCGGTCGCCGAAGGCGGGAGCCGATTGGGCGGCCTCGCGAAACGGCCCGTAGAAGGCCGACGCGAACTTGGCCGAGTAGGCGACGATCGGGAGGTCCTTGAAGTCCTCGGCGTCCAGCTGAGCGCGCAGCGCGCCCACGCGGCCGTCCATCATGTCGCTCGGCGCGACGGCGTCCGCTCCCGCGCGGGCGTGTGAGATCGCGGTCTTCGCCAGCAGCTCCAGCGAGATGTCGTTGTCCACGCTGCCGTCCTCGAGCACGACGCCACAGTGGCCGTGCGAGGTGTAGGCGCACAGGCAGACATCGGTGATCACGACGAGATCCGGGTGGGCGTCCTTGAGCGCGCGCACGGCGAGCTGGACCACGCCCTCCTGGTCGTAGGCGCCCGATCCCTGTTCGTCCTTGTCGCTGGGCACGCCGAACAGCAGCACCGCCGGGATGCCCAGTCCGTGGACCTCGCCCGCCTCTTCGACGGCCTGCGAGATCGACAGCCGCTCGACACCCGGCATGGAATCCACCGCCGTGCGCTCGCGCTCGCCGAGCGTCACGAACATCGGGGCAACGAGATCGGAGGGGGTGAGCTCGGTCTCGCGCACCATGTCGCGCAGCACGCCGGTCTTGCGCAGGCGCCGCAGGCGTGTCGCCGGGAAGGCCACGCCCTGAGGTTAGCCGCCCGGGAGAGCCGTCCGCGCGCACGCGGCTAGTCATCTAGGCGAACCTGGTCAAGGCAATGCGGCTGAGCGCGCCGAATGCGAGCGTCAGCGCGCCCAGATGCAACAGCGGGCCGCCGAGTCCGCCCACGTCGTTGAGCGCCGCGTCGAGGGCGTCCAGGGCGGGGCTGAACGGGAACGCGTTGGAGATCAAGCGGATCACGTCGTAGAGCCCCGGCGCCACGGCACCGGACGGAACGAGCGCCAGGAACGCGAGTGGCAGCGCGATCATGAACGCCATCAGCGAGGCGGCCCGCACCTCGCGCGCGAGCGCCCCGATCGCCAGCCCCAGGGCGGCGAAGGCCAGCGCTCCGGCGACGACGGCCGCGAGCCAGAGCGGAAAGCGATCCCAGCTCAGGTCGATGAACAGGCCGAGGCCGGCGAGCATGAGCAGGCAGACCGCGCTCGAGCAGACCGCCGCCAGGCCGGCCTTCTCGGCGAGCAGGCCGGTGCGCGATACGAGGCCGCGCACGAGCCTCGCGAAGGCGTTCTCCTCGCGCTCGCCCGCCAGCATCCCCGCGGCCAGCAGGACCGTGATGAACATGAGCGTGACCGCCGCCGCGAGCGCGACGGCAAACGCGCTCAGCGACGTGCTCCCGCCTTCGAGCGCGCGCGCGTCGACCCTGATCGGCTCGCCGACCACGCCCAGCACCTCGTCGGAGAAGGCCAGGTTCTCCCGCGCCAGCTCGGCGAAGGAAATGACCTCGTCGAGCTGCTCGCGCTCCGCCGAGCCCCGCGGCAGCTCCTTGCGCGCCTCGGTCAGGATGCGCTCCGCGCGGGCGAGCCCCAGGACGTCGAAGTCCTGTCCGAGGAAGGTGTAGTCGCCGCCGTCTGAGATCAGGTTGAGCAGATCGAGAGCCTCCTCGGCGATCCGCTTGGTCAGCGCGGCATTGGCGCGCTGCACCTGGGCCTCGATCGTGTTCTCGACGAACTCCTTCTTCGCAGGGTCCTCCGCGTTGTAGAAGACCTCGACCGTCCCGGGCTCGAGCGTGGACTGCAGGTTCGAGGCGAGATCGTCAGGAATGATCAGCGCGCCCAGCACATCGCCGTCGCGCACCTTCTGGATCGCCTCCTCGCGGCTGTCCACGGGCACGGCGTCGATCGCATCGAACAGCCGGCTGCCCTCCCGGGTCAGGTCGATCTCCTCACCGCCCAGCTCGATGACCGCCCCTTCCGAGAGACCGTTGTAGAACGCAACCTCTGGCTTGTCGGGTCCGCGCGAGAGCGCGAAGCCGATCAGCACCGCGATCACCACCGGGTAGACCACGAGCAGCCCGACCAGCAGCGGCGAACGCTGCAGGATGCGCAGGTCCTTGACGAGCAGCCAGCGCACGTCAGTGGCCCCGCTGGTGCAGGAACTCGACGAACGCCTGCTCGAAGTCGAGCCCGGTCGTGCCGGTGGCCTGCTCGAGGTCGCGCGGCGATCCGCCGAACACGCGCTCCCCGTCTGCGAGCACGATCAACTGGCTGGCGTAGCGGTCGGCCTCCTGGATGTGGTGGGTCGCGTAGACGACCGTCGTTCCCTCGCGCGCGAGGCGCAGGATGAACTCCCACAGCCGCGCGCGCTGGCGCGGGTCGAGCGCCGAGCTCGGCTCGTCGAGCAGCAGCACCTCCGGCTCGGCGATCAGCCCGATCGCGATGTTCACGCGCTGGCGAGTCCCTCCCGACAGCGTGTTCACGTGATCGTCCGAGCGGTCGCGCAGGTCGCTCAGCTCCAGCATGCGGTCGACGGCCGCGCCGGGATCGGCGCAGCGCTCGAGCCGCGCGAACAGCAGAAGGTTCTCCCGGACGCTGAGCTTGCCGTACAGCGCCGGCTGCTGGGGAACCCAGCCGACCGACGCGTTCGAAGCCTCGACCGTCCCCTCATCGGGGCCTTGGATGCCCGCCAGGATCGAGAGCAGCGTCGTCTTGCCGGCGCCGTTTGGGCCGATCACCGCCACCAGCTCGCCGCGCCCGGCGGACAACGACACCCCGCGCAGGGCAACCCGGTCGCCGTAGCGCTTCACCAGGTCGTGAGCGGCGAGCGTGGGCGTGACCGCGGTCTCCACCGCGCGCAGGTTGGCAGAATCGGAGCTCGTGAAGCTCCTTTTCGTCGGAGACGTGGTGGGTGGCATAGGCAGGCGGACGCTGGCCGCGCTGCTGCCGGGCCTGCGTGAGCGCCACCGGCCGGACTTCGTGGTGGTCAACGGCGAGAACGCCGCGGGGGGCGTGGGCATCACCCAAAAGACGGCGCGCGAGCTGCTCGAGCTCGGCGCGGACGCGATCACGCTCGGCAATCACGCCTACCGCCACCGCGAGGTCTACGAGTACCTCGACACAGAAACGCGCGTGATCCGCCCGGCGAACTACCCGAAGGGCAGCCCCGGCCACGGCCACACGGTGGTCGAGGCCGACGGCAAGCGCCTCGGCGTGATCAACCTCTCGGGCCAGGTCTTCCTGAGTGCCGTACGCTCACCGTTTGCGGAGGCCGACGCCCTGCTCTCCGAGCTGCGCGACAAGACGGATGCCGCGCTGGTCGACATGCACGCCGAGGCCACGAGCGAGAAGGTCGCGATGGGATGGCACCTGGACGGGCGGGTGCTCGCTTGCGTAGGCACCCACACGCACGTGCCGACCGCCGACGCGCGGGTGCTGCCGGGCGGCACCGCCTACGTGACCGACGTGGGCATGACCGGGCCGCGCGGGGGCGTGATCGGCGTCAAGCGCGAGCAGGCGATCGAGCGCTTCCTCACGCTGACTCACGTGCGCTTCGAGACCTCAGCCGAGGACCCGTGGCTGAACGCGGTGCTCGTCGAGGGAGACTCGAACGGTCGGGCCACCTCGATCGAGCAGGTGCTCCTCCCGGCCGAGCTGTAGGGCCCTCAGGGCCAGGCCGAGCGCGACGAGCAGCGCCAGGTTGCGAAGCGCCACCACCGCCAGCGGGAACGGCTCGCGGTCGACGAGATCCATGTAGCGGGAGGGAAACTCGAGCTGGGTCAAGAGCGCCGCGGCGCAAAGCGCCGCGGCCAGAGCGTGCATCCGCCAAGCGAAGGCGAGCGCGCCCAGCGGCACGAGCCAGAGCACGTACTGGGGCGAGAGCACCTTGCCGAGGACGGCGAAGGCGAGCACGGCGGCCAGCGCGGCCAGGACGAAGCCGCCAGTGCCGGGGGTGCGACGACTTCTGCTCTCCATGTACTGATTTCGCGCCAGACCCCCGAGCAGAAGCAGCAGCGCCAGCAGGCCCACGTCGGCGAGCACCCCGGCGGCGGGATGCTCCAAGCCATCGGAACGGTGGCTGTTGAGCCTCCGGGCCTCGCCGGCGCCGACGTAATCCAGAGCGTTGACGGCGGTGGCCGGGAGGCTCTCCACCTGCACCGGGCGCTCGGCGTGATAGCGAACGGCATCGAGGGCCCCGCCGGGCGAGAACGCCACGGCGATCAGCGCCGGGATCGCAAGCGCCGCCGCCAGCGCCAAGGCGGACTGCAGCAAGGTCCGGCGGTCCGTTCGCGGCGCGAGCCAGGCGAGCGCCACGGGCGCGACGACGATCGGGAACCCCTTGGTCATCGCCGCCATTCCGAGCACCGCCATGCCCCAGCGCGGCCGGCCGTCTATCAACAGCACCAGCGCGCCCAGCAACAACGCCACCGGCGCGAGGTCGAAGTGCGTTCGCACGAGCGCGCCACACAGCAGCGGCATCAGCGCGGCGGCGAGCAGCGCGCGGCGCCGGTCTCCGCCGGTGCGCGCGGCCAGCGCGCCACAGAGCAGCACGACGGCGCCAGCCAGCGCAAGCGTCCACCCCGCGAAGGCAAGCCGGAAGGCCTCCTCGGTGCTGCCGAGCAGGCCGGGCAGGGCGATGGCGGGGGCCGCCAGCGGCGGATACTCAAAGAACACATCGCGATACGGCAGCTCGCCATCGAGCACCGGCACGGTGAACAGGCGGTAGACGAACAGGTCGTTCACGCGCTCGTCGGAGAAGGGAAAGAGCCACAGCGTCAGCGCCCAGCCGGCCGCCAGCACGAACGCTGCGAGCAGCGCGTCCCTCCTCATGCGGGCACGGCTTCGGTGCGGCGCACCTCCTCCGCCGCGGCGGGCGCCGGCGGCTCGCGATAGGCGGCGAAGATGGTCACGAACACAAACGGCGCGAACCAGACGACGTACAGGTAGAACCAGTGCGTGACCGCCAGTTGCAGGCCGATCAGGACGGCGGCGCCCAGCGCGGCCACCTGGCGCTCGCCGGCGCGGCGCGGCACGAAGGCCACCAGCAGCGCGAGGCCGATCGCGGCCGCCTTGGTCGCATCCTGGAGCCAGCCAAGCGAATCGGCCTGGCCCCAGACGCTGAACGGCGAGCCGCGACTCGCCTGGTAGCCGATCGTCCGATCGTAGATCTCACGCAGGCCGGAGTCGGCAGCGAACGGGAGCACGACGACGAGCACCGTCAACGCGAGCGCGCCCGCGAAGACGACCGGTGAGCGGCGCGCGAACAGCGGGGCCAGCGCGAGCGGAGCGAACTTGGATGCCGCGCCGAGGCCCGTCGCGATCCCGCTGAGCGCAGCCGACCGCCACGCGAAACCGAGCATTGCGCCGATGCACGCGAGCGCCACGAGCGTGTCGTTCGAGTTCGTCTCGAGCGCGAAGGCGGTATAGGGGTAGGCGGCCCAGGCGTAGGCGAGCGCCACCCCGAGCGCCTTGCCCTCGCGGCCCGGCCGCAGCGCCCGGCCGAGCAGCAGCAGGCCGCCGAGCGCCAGCAGGTCGAAGGCAATCGCTGCGCCGTGTGCGGCGGGCAGACCGTCCCACGCCCCGCTCCAGCGCAGCGCCTGCTCGAAGGGCACGTAGAGCAGGTAGTTGACCGGGCCATAGGTGTCGCCCTTCTCGACGTCCTCCGAGAAGCCCTCGCCGTAGAGCCGGTCGCCGTCGACGATCCTGTCGGCTCCGATCACGCCGGCGTAGCCGACGTCGATCACGTTCGAGTCGACGATGTTGAGGCCGACACGGAACGTCGCCAAGAAGACGAGCATGATCGCCAGCCACGTGAGCGGCACGTAGGGCACCAGCGGCCCGGCACGCTCGCGCGGACGGAAGCCTGCCCAGAGCGCCCGCACGAGCAGATAGAGCAGGACGGGGTAGACGAGCGGCACCGACACTCCGATCTCGCCCCGGTTGAAGAACACGTGTGAAGCGCCGAAGCCGAGCAGCACGAGCAGGTCGAGATGCAGCAGGCGAAGCGGACGGCGGAAGTCCACGAACGGGATCAGGAAGAGGAGGCAAAGCGGGATCCACACATACGGCGCGTTGAGCTTGCGCCCGAAAGCGCCCGGGTAGCCGCGGGCCATGCGCCAGGCCACCTGGTGCCCCGACCACTGCTCTGTGATCCGGCCGCTCTGGTCCTCGACGAGCACCTGGACGATCTCGTCGCCGTCGCGAAAGAAGCTGACCTGCCACCGCCCCGCTCCACGCGTGTAGGCCGTGGGGTCGAGCGGGCCGCCGCGGCGCGCTACGCGGACCTTGTCGGCCTTCGCTGCGATTCGCTCGACCTCGCGCGCCGAGCGCTCGAAGGAGCGCGGCGGCTCGGTGTAGGAGGCCGGCAGCTCGGGGTCCTGCGCGCCCGCGACCGCCGGCAGCGCCAATACCAGCGCCGCGGCGAGCGCCGGCGCGCGGGTCAGTCGCGAGCGAGCTCGACCGCGAAGGTCCACATCTTGTTCCCGACGAAGTTGAGCGGCGTGGCCGCGGCGATGGCGATCGCCTGCGCCGCTATCTCGGGCACCTCGGCGACGCTCACCAGGAGCTCGAGCACGGTCGCGGCAAACAGGAAGGCGGCGATGCTGACCGTGAAGAAGCGAGCCGCCTGGAAGCCCGCGTGGCCGCCGTGCGCTCGGAACGTCCAGTGGCGGTTCCACCAGAAGTTGTTTGTCACGGCGACCACGAAAGCCAGCGTTGCGGCGACCAGGTGGTGCAACCCGAGGACCTCGACGCCGAGGGCGAACACGCACAGGTTCACCACGTAGCCCGACGCCCCGACCGCGCAGAACTTCACCAACTGGACCCAGTTATGCGGCTTGCGCACCCCCGCGCGCAGGCGCACATTGATCCCGTCACTCACCCCGAAGACGGTACACCGAAGTGCTCGAGCACCAGCGGAGCCACGTCGGTCACCGACCACTCGTCGCGCTCCGGGGCGTCTACGCCGCACAACATCAGCACGCCCTCGCTGTCGTCGCGGTGCAGCGACCCGTGGCTGCCGCCGCCCACGTGATCGGCTCCACCCCAGTCGACGAACTCGAAGCCCGGCTCGGCTGAGGCCAGGACATCGCCCGAGTGCGGGCATTCCAAGGCCGACCAGAGCCGGCTCAACGCATCGGGGTAGGTGTCGCTCACGACGAGCCCGCCGGCCACGTCGAGGCCCAGCACCGCGTGGTCGCCCTCAATGCTCCAATCGCGCCCGCGCCGGTCGACCACCCCGCCCCCGGGCGCAAAGCGCAGGGCTCCGCGGTCGGCGCGCACCACGGCCGCCCCGTCCTCGCGGGCGGCGACGAGGTCGACCCCCTCCGTTTGACCCAGGGTCTGCACCACGGCGGCCACCAGCTCGTCGCGGCGGTCGTCGGCGAGCGCGTAGACCATCGCCGAGCGCGCCGATGGGCAGACCGCCAGCTCCGCCTCCACCGGCGCCGGGTCCGAGGGCAACAGCACGCGCGCCTCGGCGAACACCTCCGACAGGTTCACCCGGTCCTCCACCGCCGTCTGCGAGTGGTCGGACATCACGATCACGACGTGCTCGGCGAGAAAGGCGTCGACGCCGCCGGCCACGTGCATGATTCGCTCGAGAGCGCGATCGGCTTCCGCTATCGACACCACCTGGCCGTCCGGCCCTGCCTTATGCGAGTGGGTGTCGTTGTCTGGAAGCGAGAAGAGCAGGAAGTCGAAGAGGTCGTGCTCGACGAGGTAGGCGCCCACGCAGCCGGTGTGGCGGTCGCGTTGCCCGGGCAGGCCGAGGGCGCTGGTGCAGCCGGTGTTGCGCGAATCGAACAGGTCGGCGTAGAAGAGCTCCCCTGCCCCGTAGACCGGGTGCCGGAACTGGGCCGCCTCGGCGATGCGACGGTAGACGCTCGTGCCCGAAGGGTCGTGGCGCGTGCGGCCGCGATAGATCAGCCAGGTCGTGCAGGCCGTGCGCAGGCCGGCGTCGTCGAGGTGCTCGAAGACCGTCCTCAGCGCGCGGCTGAGGTGTGCCATGTTCATGTTGTAGACGGTGTCGTAGAGCGAGCGGACGACCCCGAAGGCGCGCGTCGCGGGGAACGACGATCCGTACTCGATGTAGCGCTCCTCGCCGCGGTGAAACCAGTTCATCGACGGAATGTGGTGCTCGCCCGGGCCGCGCCCGGTGGCGATAGCGGCGCTTGCCACCGGGGTGACCGAGGGAAAGGTCGAGAGGCAGTCGCGGATATAGGTGCCGCGTTCGCGCAGCGCCGCCAGAGCGGGGGCGCGGCCCTCCTCGATCGCCAGGTCGAGCATGTCCGGCTTGAGCGAGTCGATTACGGCCAGGACGAGCTTCTTGGGCTTCGCGGCCGTGGAATCAGCCATCTAGCGAAGGATCCGCAGGCCGGCGTACTTCTCGCCCTCGCGCGTGCGCCCGGTCAGCAGGAGCACGACGAAGGCAGCGATCGCGAGGATCGAAGCGGGCGGCACGAAGATGGCGATGGCGGCCAGCAGCAGCGCCACGGCATCGGCGTACGCGGTGAGCAGCGCCGCCGCGCCGCCCTCGAGGCGTCCGCGCGCACGTTCGATCAGGCCGCCGACGGCGCGCCACCCGAGCAGCGCGCAGAGCGAGCCGGCGACCAGGCCCGGCCAGGCGGCCGAGCCGCCGTCCGCCAAGGCGCCGGCAAACAGCATGGCGCCCAGAACGACGCCCACCACCCCGGACAGGACCGCGACGGTGCCGGCGGCGCTGCGCCCATCCGCCGGAGGGCGGCCGGTTGGCATCCGCGCGTTCGAGGACGTAGGCGACCACGCCCACCGCGACCACGGCCGCCAGGAACCAGGTCGACTCGAGAAAGCTCCAGTCGGTGCCGTCGAAGTCGATCCCCGTGTCGGATCGCGCGAGGGCGCCCGCGAGCAGCGGCGGGAGGTAGGGCCGCACCCCGGTGGCCCCTGCGAGGCCCATGCCGGTCGTGGTGTCGAGAAAGACGCTCATTCCCCGGCGGTAGCGTAGACGTCCACCTGCGCCGGCTCACGGCAGAAGCCGGTGTCCGGAAAGACTCCGCGCGCACTCGGCCTAGCCGAGTGCTTGCGGCCCGAAAGAATCCGCGCGCACTCGGCCTAGCCGAGTGCTTGCGGCACTACGGCTATTCCGGCTCTTCGGACTCTTCGCTAGCGAAGTCCTCGGGCGTGACGTTGTCGAGGAAGTCCTTGAACTTCTCGACGACCTCTTCGGTGTCCTCGACCTCGTGCTCGAACTCGATCGCGGACTCGGAGATCACGTCCTCGGCGGCGAAGATGGGGGCGCCGGTGCGAACGGCGAGCGCGAGGGCATCGGAAGGGCGCGAGTCGATCGGGATCTCGCGGCCGTTGAGCTGCAGGGTGACCTCGGCGTAGAAGGTGTTCTCGCGCAGCTCGGTCACCGCCACGCGGCTGCAGGAGACGTCCAGCTCGGAGAGCATCTCGCTGATCAGGTCGTGGGTCATCGGGCGCGGCGTGTTCGCGCCCTGGAGCTTCATCAGGATGGCGGCGGCCTCGGGGTGGCCGATCCAGATCGGAAGGAACTTGTTGCCGTCGCGCGTCTTCAGCAGCACGATCGGCTGCTTGCCGACCATGTCGAAGCTCACGCCGTAGATGACCATTTCCTGCATGGCTTCCGACAGTCTAGAGCCGTATCCAAGCGCGGTCCGGACCCTCGCGAAATGGGCGATCCTGGACTCGAACCAGGGACCTCGTCCTTATCAGAGACGCGCTCTAACCGGCTGAGCTAATCGCCCTCGCGGGCCAGCTTAGCGGCCAACGAAGTTCCGCACGGAGTTCGGTCTCGAGCTGCTGCCGGCGCGGGCGCCGCCCCGAAAAACTGCAGCGACCGGCCCCCAAGCCGCGCGCCGAGCCTGCGAGCGTAGGATCGAGTTCGCCAGCTCGATCGCCTCTGAAGGCTGCTCGAACTCGAGCAGGACGACGCAGCGCGTGCCCCTCACGCGTGCCTTGACGTCGCGGCCGAGCGCGATCGAGAGAGCATCTTCCGCGGCGGCGAGTGCCTCGGCGAGGTCGGGATGCACGACCACGGGCGTCCGCGGGCGGCCGGGATCGTTCTGCAGCGCCTCGCGGGCGCGGCGCTCGGTCTCGCGTACCGACCAGGCCCCGTCGCGCGCCGAATAGCCAAGGCTCCGGCGGACGCTGTGATCCTTGCAGAGCAACAGCGCGCGGCCGTGGCCCTCGCTCAGCTCGCCGGTTTCGATCAGCTCGAGCGTCTCCTCGGGAAGCGCAAGCAGGCGGATCAGGTTGGAGATCGCCACCCGGCTGCGCCCGACGCGCCGGCCGACCTCCTCCTTTGTGAGGCCGAGATCGTCGACCAGCATCGCGCAGGCGCGCGCCTCCTCGACCGCATTCAGGTCCTGGCGCGCCATGTTCTCGGCGAGCGCGAGGTCGAGCCGCTCCCAATCCTCGGCTTCGCGCACCACCGCCGGAATCGCGTCGAGCTCCGCGATCGTCGCAGCTCGCAGCCGGCGCTCGCCGGCGACGACCTCGTAGCGGCCACCTGGCAGCGGCCGCGCGACGATCGGCTGCAGCACGCCCGCGCACGCGGATCGACTCCGCCAGCTCTGCCAGCTTGTCCTGGTCGAAGTTGCGGCGCGGCTGGCGCGGGTTCGGGGCGATCAGGTCGACGGGGATCTCGCGCAGGCCGTCGGCCTGTCCGTTCGCGCGCGGGAGAATTGCCGCGAGGCCGCGGCCCATGCCGCGGCGGTCCTCAGCCACGCGCCGCCACCTCCTTCGCGAGCGCCAGGTAGGCGGCGCTGCCGGCGCTCTGGGGCGCGTGTTGGAGGATCGGCACTCCGAAGCTCGGTGCTTCCCCCAGGCGCACGTTTCGCGGCACCACCGTCTCGAAGACCAGCTCGGGGAAGTGCTCGCGGACTTCGCGCTCGACGTCGCGCGCGAGTCGGGTGCGCCCGTCGTGCATCGTGAGGATCATGCCGGCGACCGTGAGACGCGGGTTGAGCTCGCGCTGGATGAGCGAGAGCGTGTCGAGCATCAGCGCCAGGCCCTCGAGCGCGAAGTACTCGGTCTGCACGGGCACGATCACCTTGTCCGCGGCGACCAGCGCGTTGACGGTGATCGGCCCGAGCGACGGCGGGCAGTCGAGCAGCGTGAACAGGTAGCGCTCCCGCACCGATCCGAGGCGCCCGCGCAGGATCGTCTCGGAGCCGGCGATCCGCGGCAGCTCGACGTTCGCGCCCGCGAGATCGGGAGTCGAGGCGACCACGTCGAGGCGCTCCACCCCGCTCGGCCAGCGCCGCCTCGGTAAGCGTGAGCGCTCCCGAGAGGCAGTCGTAGATATTCGGGCTGCTGTCCTTCGGCAGCCCGAGTGCAACCGTGGCGTTGCACTGCGGGTCGAGGTCGACGAGCAGCGTCGGATACCCCGCGTCGGCGATCGAGGCCGCGAGGTTGACGGCGGTGGTGGTCTTGCCCACACCGCCCTTCTGATTTGCGATTGCGAGAACGGTGCCCATCGGTGTCCAAGCTACGGTTCGAGCCGGTCGGAACGGCCCTCTCGTTTGGTTCGCCGCCGAACCTTTGAATCCCTGCCTAGGACAGCGGGCGCTTGGCCGCCACCCCGGCGCGACGCGGAAAGCGGTCGGGCGTGGGCGCGACCTTGCGCAGGAGCACCAGCCGGCGGTTCTCGGCGCCCGGGAACGGCACGACCCGCACGACCTTCTCGACCTCCATGCCCACCTGCGCGGCGGCCGCCTTGCCCTGGTCGAGCTCGGCAGCGGGCATCGCGCCCTTCCACGCCACGAGGACGCCGCCCGGCCACAGCAGGGGCGCCGCGTACTCCACGAGCACCGCCAGCGGGGCCAGCGCCCGCGCGGTCGCGGCGTCGTAGGCCTCCCGGCCGCCCCCGAGCTGGGGCGGCACCCGCGCCCAGTCCTCGACGCGAGCCGTCACCGAGCGCGCGTTGTCGATCTTCGCGGCACCCAGCAGCCGGTCGATCATCGCGGTCTTGCGCCCGGACGACTCGATCAGGTCCACGCGCGCGCCCGGGAGCGCAATCGCCAGCGCCAGCCCCGGAAAGCCCGGCCCGGCGCCCATGTCGGCGATTCGCCTCGCGCGCGCGAGGTCCTCCACCTCCAGGCCGGCCAGGCTGTCGGCCACATGGAGGTCGCGCGCCCGCTCGGGGTCGCTGATCGTCGTATGCGGATCCGGCTCGGCCGCGAGCGCCTCCAACAACAGCGCATAGCGCGGGTCCGTTTCCCGTGAAACGCCCAGCGGCCCTACTCCGGGCGAAAGACCTGGGCGGGGGTGACAACCAGCCTGCGGTCGGGCTCGTCGCCCTCCGAATGGGTCTCCACGTCGGTGCGCTCGCTCAGGTAGGTGTGGACGATCTTGCGCTCGGGGGCGCGCATCGGCTCGAGCTCCACCGCACGCTCGTAGCGCAGCGCCTCGGCCGCGGCGCGATCGGCCGTACGGTGCAGCGCGGCCTCTCGGCGCTCGCGGTAGCCGGCGGCGTCCACGGTTACCGGCTTGCGCATCTCGCGTCCGCGAAACGCCGCCCGGAATGCGATGTGCTGGACGGCGTCGATGGTCGTGCCGTGCTTCCCGATCAGGAGGCCGAGGTCGTCCCCGTTGACGGTCGCGCGGATCTCGTCCTCGCTCTCGTCGATGTCGAGCGTCGCCCTCAGGCCGATCGCGTGAACGATCCTGCCGACGATCGCGCGCACGCGCTCGGTGGGCTCCTCCGGGATGACCTCGGCGGCATCGCGCCAGGCCTCCTCGTCGACCTCGGCCCGCACGCGCGCGGTGCCGCCCGGTCCCGGATCGTCGATCACCTCGAACCTCACGCACTCCGCGGTCACCCCCGGAAAGCGCGGCTCGAGCTCCTTCATCGCGGCCCACTTGGCCTCGCCGAGGCTGTCACCCTCGCCGTCGGCGAACAGGTCGTCCTCGCGAGGCTCGTCGTTCATCGCCTGCGACCGGAGCGCTTCTTCTTCTTGCGCGGCGACGGAGGTGGCTTGGCCTGCGCGCCGTTGCCGGCGGCAGCCGGCGCGCCTGCCTTCTCCTTCTTCTGCCGCCTCTCCTTCTTCTCCGTCGTCTTCTCGGCGCCGTCCGCCTTCGCCTGGCCGTCGGTGAGCGCGGCGGCCCCCGCCGGCGCCGGGGCCGGCGGTTTCCCGCGCGCGGGGGCCGGCCCGTCCTCCTCGGCGGGCGGTGATAGCACCGGCTTGGGATAGAGCTTCTTGACGAGCAGCTGCTGGCCGATCGTCCAAACGTTGGTCGTGATCCAGTAGACGATCAGACCGGCCTCGAAGTTGACGATGAAGATGACGAAGACGAACGGCAGCGCGAACATGATGCGGCGCTGGGTGGGGTCGGCGCTCATCGCCGTGACCGCGCTGGCGGCCAGCTGCGTGCCGACATAGAGGACGATCAGGACGCCGAGCAGAACCGGATCGGTGACCTTGTCGGCGAGGTTCTCGATGGGACCGAAGCCGGGGTTGTCGGCGATGTCGGCCTTGAACTCCGACGAGCGCAGGAGCTGGAACAGCGCGATGAAAAACGGGATCTGGAGGATCAGCGGGAGGCACGAGCCCAGCGGGTTCACCTTCTCGCGCTGGTAGAACGCCATGATCTCCTGCTGCTGGCGCTGCTTGTCGTCCTTGTAGCGCGCCTGGATCGACTTGATCTCGGGTTGCAGCGACTGCAGCCGCTGCATCGACTTCACGCCCTTGAACGTGAGCGGCAGGATCGCGATCCGGATCGTGAACGTCAGCAGGATGATCGACCAGCCCCACGACCCGTCGAAGTTGCCGATCAGGTCGTGCCAGAACCTCAGGATCCATTCGCAGGCATCCGTGATCGGCTGGATGGGGTTGAAGGCAAACATTGGCTAGGGCTGGGGCTCGGGCCGGTGGCGAGAGCGAAACAGCTTCTGGTCCTCTACGAAGTCGACGCCCCCATGGCTCCAGGGATTGCACCGCAACAGACGCCAGGCGGAGAGCACTACTCCGCGCAGCACACCGTAGCGACGCACGGCCTGGACGGCGTACTCCGAGCAACTTGGATGGTATTTGCAGCGGTTTGGAAAGGCCGGGGAGATCACGCGCTGGTAGACGCGGATCGGAGCCGTCGCCAGCCTGCGCAGGGTCCCGCCGGCACGGTCGCCCGGCCTCATGCCTCGCCGCCTTCGCGCGCCAGCCCCGCGTCCTTCATCACGGCGCGCAGGGCATCCTCGACCGCTCGCTCGCCACCCTCCTGGGCGAGCTCGCCCGCCGCCGGGCGAGCGACGATCACGAAGTCGTGGCCGGGCTGCAGCTCCTGCGCCGACGACCAGAACGCCTCGCGCAGGAGGCGCTTCATGCGGTTGCGCTCGACGGCTCCGCCGAGCTTGCGCCCCACCGACACCCCGAGCCGCGGCTCGCTCTCGTCGTCTGCGCGCGGGAACGCGTACACGACCAGGTGCCTGCTCGCATGCGAGCGGCCCTCGCGGTAGACGCGCTCGAACTCACCGCTTCGCGACAGCCGGCGGCGCTTGCGGCGCGCGCGATCGGCCATCGTCGCTAGGGGGTTAGCCGCTTGCGGCCCTTGGTGCGGCGCCGCTTCAGCACCTGGCGGCCGGCGCGCGTACGCATGCGCAGGCGAAACCCGTGGGTACGGGCGCGCTTGCGCTTCTTGGGCTGGTAGGTGCGCTTCATGAGGTCGGGCGGCGCGGCGTGGCGCCGGTGGCTCAGGGTACACGACGAGGTCCGATCCGCCCGGCGGCCGAGCCGTGCTCGAGCCCCGTTTCGAGGTTGTACACAGCTTTTCCCGCTCAATGCGGGGAACCCTGCCAAAGGGCTGACAAGCGCCGGGGGAGCCGTTGTATTCTCGCCGTCCCGAGGACGGTGCGGCCCGGCCCACGCAGTGCCTTTCTCCTCCTCAATGCCTTCGCAATCAAGACCCCCTGGGAGGGGGTTCGCCTGCCCGTGCCTGCCGACACCGACCAGCTCTGGAATGAGATCCGCGACGCACTCCGTCGCGAGACGCCCGACTTCAAGTTTCACATCTGGATCGACCCGCTCGAGCTGGCGGCGGTACGCGGCAATACCCTCTACGTGCGGGCCCCCGAGCACATCCGCACCTCCGTCACGGAGCGCTACCTCCCGCTGCTGCGACGCGCCGCCACCGATTGCTTTGACCGCCGCGCAGTCGTGGAGGTGGTCGGCCTCGCATGGGATCCACCGCGCGATGGCGCCGCGCCGACCAAGCTCGAGCAGCCGCCCAAGCCTGCCGGCGCCGCCACCCGGCTGCATCCCAAGTACACCTTCGAGCAATTCGTAATCGGCGAGGGCAACCGCTTCGCCCACGCCGCTGCGCTGGCCGTCGCCGAGCTGCCGGCCCAGGCCTACAACCCACTTTTTCTTCACGGGCCACCGGGGCTCGGGAAGACCCACCTCCTGCAGGCGATCGGCAACTACGTCGGCCGCTATGGCGCCGGCCTGCGGGTCCGCTACGCCACCATCGAGGAGTTCACCACGGCCTTCGTGGACGCGGTGCGCGAGCGCCGCACGGGAGATTTCAAGGAGGGCTTTCGCAGCGCCGACGTGGTGCTGATCGACGACGTCCAGTTCCTCGCCGGCCGCACCAAGACACGCGAGGAGTTCTTCCACACCTTCAACGCGTTGCTCGATTCCGGACGGCAGCTGGTGATCAGCTCCGACCGCAGCCCCGACGAGCTGCAGCGACCTCGAGACGCGACTTGCCGAGCGGTTTCGCTCGGGTCTCGTGGTCGGGCTCGAGCATCCGCCGGCCGGAGGTGCGCCGCGCAATCCTGCTCAAGCGCGCAGGCCTCGACGGCATCCAGGTCTCGGAGGACGTGCTCGCCGAGATCGCGGCCCGCGTCGACAGCAGCGTGCGAGCCCTCGAGGGCGCGCTGATTCGAGTCGTAGCGTACGCCTCACTCAAGGGTGAGCCGGCCACCCCCGAGCTCGTTCGCCATGTCCTTCGAAAGCTCGGCAACGAGGACGCAGGTGCCGCAGCCTGCGACCTCTCGGAGATCCTCAGCGCGACGGCGCAGGAGTTCGGAGTCGAACGAGAGTCGCTGTTGGCTCGCGACCGCCGGCTCCCGGTTGCGACGGCGCGCCAGGTCGCCATGTTCCTCGCGCGCGAGCTGACCAACCACAGTCTGCCCGAGATCGGACGCGGCATCGGCGGGCGAAACCACAGCACCGTCGTGCACGCCGTCAAACGCGTGGAGGCCGCCGTTCATACCGACGACGCTGTTCGTAGCGCGGTCGACAACCTGCGCAGACGACTCGGCCAGCCCGCGTGACGGCCGACAACGCTGCCACAATCAACACCCCACTTCCCCATCACGAAGCCAAATCCACGCGCTTGTGGACGTATCGACAGTCCCAACTACTCCAAGGTCAGGTAGCCGACGTTGAAGCTCACTGTTTCTCGTGAAACGTTTCTCGCGAAGCTCGGCATCGCCGTACGCGGCGCGTCCACACGCAGCGCCATCCAGACGCTCGCGGGCGTGCTGATCCGAGTAGAGGAGGGCCGCGCCGAGCTCGAGGCGACCGACATGGAGCTCGGACTGCGCGTCTCGCTCGAGCCGAGCGAGTCGAGTCCCGGCAAGGCCGTGATTCCCGGACGGTTGCTGCTCGACGTGGTTCGCTCGCTGCCGGCGGATTCGCTATCGCTGGAGTACCGCAGCGCCCAGCAGGATGTCGAGTTGGTATCGGGATCGGCCAAGTTTCACCTGCGCACGCTCCCGCCCGAGGACTTTCCCGAAGCTGCCCGAGACTCCGACCGATGGCGTGATGCGTGTTCCCTCTGCCGCTTTCGTTGACACGATCGCCCGCGTGGCCCGCGCGGCCTCGCGCGACGAGACGCGCCCTCATCTGACCGGGGTGCTCGTGACTGCCAGCGGGCGCGAGCTGCGGATGGTGGCCACCGATTCGTATCGACTCTCCGTCAAGGAGACCCAGCTGGCGGAGGGCCTCGAAGGCTCGCTGGAGGCAAACGTGCCGGCCCGCACGCTGCAGGAGCTCGGGCGCATAGCCGGAGCCGGCTCGGCGGAGACGATCGGCGTGACCGCATTGGAGAACCAGGTCGTCTTCACCGTGGACGACGTGATGCTGTCGTCGCGGCTCGTCGAGGGCCGCTTTCCCGAACTACCAGCAGCTGCTCCCCGAGGCCTACGAGCACGAGCTCAAGGTGAGTCGCGAGGAGCTGCTCGAGGTGGTGCGGCGCGTCGGCCTGCTGGCGCAACGGAACGCGCCGCTGCGCCTGCGCTTCTCCGAAGGCGCGCTCGACGTGTCGGCTCAGACCCCGGACGTCGGCGAGGCAAGCGAGTCGCTGCCGATTCCGTTCAACGGCGAACCGCTCGAGATCGGCTTCAACCCCGAGTTCTTCAGGGACGGGCTGGAGAGCGCCGAGTCCGAGGAGCTGATCCTCAAGCTGATCAGCCCGCTGCGGCCGGGGCTGCTCGAGTCCGGCGACGAGGGCTCGAACTTCGTCTACCTCGTGATGCCGATTCGCCTGAACGTGTAGCCATGCACGTGACGCGGCTCTCGCTGCGCGACTTTCGCAACTACGAGGAGCTCGAGCTCGAGTTGCCGCCGGGCCTGACCGTGGTGGCAGGTCCCGAACGGCGCCGGCAAGACGAACCTTCTCGAGGCGCTGTACTTCGGCTGCACGGGCCGGTCTCCGCGGACCTCGAACGAGCGCGAGCTGGTACGTCGGGGCGCCGGCGTGACGCGCGTGGTCGTCGAGACGCGCGACGACGACGCGGCGCACCGGATCGAGGTGGGGTTCGAGCCCGGCGAGGCCAAGCGCCTGCGCCTCGACGGCAGCGCTGTCGACAGCCTGTCCACAACCGAGTCACGACCGCTCGTGAGCGTGTTCATGCCCGAGCGGCTTGAGCTCGTGAAGGGCGCGCCGGCGGGACGCAGGGCTCACCTGGACCAGGTCGTCGCCGCGCTCTGGCCCGCTCGCGCCCAGACGCGCGCCGACTACTCGCGGGCGCTCGCTCAGCGCAACGCCCTGCTCGCGCGGATCCGGGCCGGCGCGTCTGGGCCGGGAGCGCTCGACGCGTGGGATGCCGAGCTGGCGCGTCAGGGGATCGCGCCTGATGGAGGATCGCCGGGAGGCGGTCGACCGGCCTGGCTGAGCCCTTCGAGCGCCTCGCCGCGGAGCTGGGACTGCCGGGGCGTGCGGAGCTGCGGTACCGCCCGCGCTCGGCCGCCATCGACCCGCGCGAGCTCCAGGCCGAGCTGACCGAGCGCCGCGCCGCCGACCTCGAGCGGGGCTTCACCGCCCACGGCCCGCACCGCGACGAGCTGCAGTTCCTGCTCGACGGGGTAGGCCTGCGCGCCTACGGCTCGCAGGGCCAGCAACGGACCGCGCTGCTCGCGCTGCTGTTCGCCGAGCGCGAGCTGCTCGCGACCCGCCGCGGCCGCCCGCCGCTGATGCTGCTCGACGACGTGATGTCGGAGCTCGACTGCCGAGCGCCGCGAGCTGCTGGCGGGCCTCTTGCGCGCCGGCGGCCAGGCGGTGGTTACCGCGACCGAGGCCGAGCACGTGCCGGCTGTCTGCGCGAGCGAGCTGATTCGCGTGTTGGGCGGCAGGGTCGAGGCGCCGGCGCTGGCGGAGGCGTCGTGAGGCGGCCCGCCCCTCGCCCGCTCTCGGTGGTCCTCGCGCAGGCGCTGCCCGAGGCCCGCCCGGCGGGCCTGCTCGCTCAGGTCCAGTCGGCCTGGCCGGAGGTGGCCGGGCCCGCTCCTGGCGGGCTCGGCCAGCCCTGTTTCCGAGCGCGAGGGGATCGTCACGTTCGCGTGCGAATCGGGCGTCTGGGCCCAGGAGCTCGAGCTGCTCGGCGCGCGACCTTCTCGAGCGCCTGAACGCCCACCTGGACGGGGGAGCGGTCAAGCGGCTGCGGTTTATCGTGGTTCGGCCCCGAACCGTCGCTTGAGCACGCGCAGTTTTGTTGCGATTTGCGGGTATTTTGTAACCTGGCAAGGCGTCCGGATCGCAGGGTAGCCTGCTAAAGTTAAGGGCGCTCTTATGTAACGCCCCGGTCGCGAGCGAAGGCGCTCTGAGCCGGGGTTTTTCACGGTTCCAGGGCCGCCATAGCGCGGCCCTGATAACGAAGGGGATGGCTTGGCGAATAGGCCCGAGAACGGCGAAGAGGAGATCGGCGGGACCCCCGGCCCCGCCGAGGATGACGTGGCGGCCCCGCTGCGCGAGGGCGGCGCGATTCCCAAGCAGGCCGACGCCACCTACGACGCCCAGGACATCACCGTCCTCGAGGGCCTCGAGGCCGTTCGCAAGCGCCCGGGCATGTACATCGGCTCGACCGGCGCGCGCGGCCTGCACCACCTGATCTACGAGGTCGTCGACAACTCGGTCGACGAGGCGCTCGCCGGCGAGGCCGACCAGGTCGAGATCGTCATCCACCCGGACAACTCGGTCACGCGTGACCGACAACGGCCGCGGCATCCCGGTCGACATGCACGAGAAGGAGGGCCGGCCGGCCGCCGAGGTCGTGCTCACCGTGCTGCACGCCGGCGGCAAGTTCGGCGACGGCGGCGGCTACAAGGTCTCGGGCGGCCTCCACGGCGTCGGCGTCTCCGTGGTCAACGCGCTGTCCGAGTGGCTCCACCTCACGGTCTGGCGCGACGGCCACGAGTACACGCAGTCCTACGAGCGCGGCACGCCGATGGACGAGCCTGACGAAGGGCGAGAAGACCGACCGGCGCGGCACGAGCATCACGTTCCTGCCCGACCTCGAGATCTTCGAGACGATCGAGTACGACCGGACAGTCCTCGAGCAGCGCTTCCGCGAGATGGCCTTCCTGACGAAGGGCCTGCGGATCGACTTCCGCGACGAGCGCGGCGAGCGCTTCGAGATCACGTTCCAGTACGACGGCGGCATCGTCGACTTCGTCAACTACCTCCACAGCCAGGGCACCCGCTCGCCGCTGCACGACAAGGTCGTCTACATGGAGGACTCGAGCGAGATCGGCGAGGTCGAGGTCGCCCTGCAGTGGAACGACTCCTACCAGGAGGCGCTGCTCTCGTTCGCCAACAACATCAACACGCACGAGGGCGGCACGCACCTGTCCGGCTTCCGCTCGGCGCTCACCCGCACGATCAACGCCTACGCGCGCCAGAAGGGCGAGCTCAAGGAGAAGGACCCCAACCTCGCAGGGCGAGGACGTGCGCGAGGGCCTGACCGCGATCATCTCGGTCAAGATCGCCGACCCGCAGTTCGAGGGCCAGACGAAGACCAAGCTCGGCAACCCGCCGGTCGAGGGCTTCGTGCAGGCCGCGGTCAACAAGGGCTGGCCGAGTTCCTCGAGGAGAACCCGGCCGAGGCGCGCAAGATCGTGACGCAAGGCGGTTTCGGCTTCGCGCGCGCGCGCGAGGCGGCGCGCAAGGCGCGCGACCTCACCCGGCGCAAGTCGGCGCTCGAGAACTCGACGCTGCCGGGCAAGCTCGCCGACTGCTCGGTGCGCGACCCCGCGCTGGCCGAGATCTTCATCGTCGAGGGCGACTCCGCCGGCGGCTCGGCCAAGCAGGGCCGCGACCGCAACACCCAGGCGATCCTGCCGCTGCGCGGCAAGATCATCAACGTCGAGAAGAACCGCATCGACAAGGTGCTCTCGAACAAGGAGATCCAGGCGCTGATCACCGCGATCGGCACCGGCATCCGCGAGGAGTTCGACATCGAGAAGGCGCGCTACCACAAGGTCATCGTCATGACCGACGCCGACGTCGACGGCGCGCACATCCGCACGCTGGTGCTCACGTTCCTGTTCCGCGAGATGCCCGAGCTGATCGACGCCGGCTACGTGTACATCGCCAAGCCGCCGCTCTACAGGGTCAAGGTCGGGCAAGCAGGACATCTACATCGAGAAGGAGTCCGAGCTCGAGGAGGTGCTGCTGCGCGACAAGCTCGAGACCATGCGAGGTGCAGCGACCGCGAGGGCGCCGAGTTCAGCCTCACCCACGCGCGCTGGCAGCGCTACGGCCGGCTGCTCAAGCAGTACGAGGGCTGGGCCGCCGCGCTGCGGGCCGAGTACGGGCACGACACGATCACGTTCCTCGAGGAGTCGACGATCCTCGACGAGGGGCGATCACCGACCCGAGGCGGTGATCGACCTGCTCAAGGACGACGACCCGAGGGCGAGCCCTACGAGACCGAGCTGATCTCCGAGGACCCGATCGAGCTCGTGGCGCGCGTGATCGAGAAGAAGACCGGCACGGCCCAGACCTACCGGCTCTCGCGCGCGATGTTCGCGACACCGCGAGTACGCCGGCTTCGTGAAGATCCACAAGGAGCTCGAGTCGCTGGCCGGCACGCCGCCGTTCGACGTCGTGCTCGGCAAGCGCGACGCGCGGGCGCTGTCGTTCGAGGAGCTGCGCACGAAGGTGCTCGAGGTCGCCCGCGACGGCGTGCCGCTGCAGCGCTTCAAGGGCCTCGGCGAGATGAACGCCGACCAGCTCTTCGAGACGACGATGGACCCGGAGAAGCGCACGCTGCAGCTCGTCACGATCGACGACGCGAGCGCCGCGGACCAGGTCTTCTCGATGCTGATGGGCGACGCGGTCGAGCCGCGCCGCGAGTTCATCGAGGCGCACGCCCGCGAAGTGACCAACCTGGACGTGTAGGGAGCGCCTGCATGTCGATCGACCAGCTGACCGGCGGGAACATCGAGCCGCGCGGGCTCGAGGAGGAGATGCGCTCCTCGTATCTCGACTACGCGATGAGCGTGATCGTGGGCCGCGCGCTGCCGGACGTGCGCGACGGCCTCAAGCCGGTGCACCGGCGCGTGCTGTTCTCGATGCACGAGGCGGGCCTGCAGCCGAACCGCCCCTTCCGCAAGGCGTCGCGCGTGGTCGGCGACGTGATGGGCCAGTTCCACCCGCACGGCGACTCCGCGATCTACGACACGCTCGTGCGCCTCGGCCAGGACTTCGCGATGCGCTACCCGCTGGTCGAGCCGCAGGGCAACTTCGGCTCGATCGACAACGATCCGCCGGCGGCGATGCGGTACACCGAGGCGCGCCTCGTCGCGCCTCGCCACCGAGATGCTCCGCGACATCGACGCGGACACCGTCGACTTCGGGCCCAACTACGACGAGTCGCGCCAGGAGCCGCTCGTCCTGCCGTCGCGCTTCCCGAACCTGCTGGTCAACGGCGCCGCGGGGATCGCGGTCGGCATGGCGACGAACATCCCGCCGCACAACCTGCGCGAGACGATCGACGCCGACGATCGCCTACATCGACGACCCGCAGATCGACGTCGACGGGCCTGATGAAGCACATCAAGGGCCCGGACTTCCCGACCGGCGGCATCATCGTCGGCCGACAGCGGCATCCGCGACGCCTACGAGACCGGCCGCGGCCGGGTGGTCGTGCGCGGCAAGGCGCACGTCGAGCCGATGGAGCGCGGCAAGGAGCGCATCATCGTCACCGAGATGCCCTACCAGGTGCCAAGGGCGACGGGCGCGGTGACGACTCGGGGCTGATCAAGAAGATCGCCGAGCAGGTCCAGAACGGCCGCATCAAGGAGATCTCCGACCTCCGCGACGAGTCCGACCGCCAGGGCATCCGGCTCGTGATCGAGCTCAAGCGCGACGCGCTCCCGAAGGTCGTGCTCAACAAGCTCTACAAGCACACGTCGCTGCAGACGACGTTCGGCGTGAACATGGTCGCGCTGGTCGACGGCGTGCCGCGCACGCTCGGGCTGCTGCCGATCGTCAAGAACTACGTCGACCACCAGCGCGACGTGATCGTGCGCCGCACCAAGCACGAGCTGCGCGAGCGCGAGGCGCGGCTGCACATCCTCGACGGGCTGCTGATCGCGATCGCGGACATCGACGCGGTGATCGAGCTGATCCGCGCCTCGAGCGACCCGGAGGTGGCGCGCGACGGCCTGATGGAGCGCTTCGAGCTCTCGCGCATCCAGGCGCAGGCGATCCTCGACATGCGCCTCGCCCGCCTCACCGCGCTCGAGGCCGACAAGGTGCAGCTAGGAGCACGCCGACATCGCTCGAGCGCATCAAGGAGCTGCGCGAGATCCTCGGCGACGAGGCACGCGTGATGGGGCTCATCAAGGAGGAGCTGCTCGAGATCCGCGAGCGCTACGGCGACGACCGGCGCACCCAGATCACCCACTCCGAGGACGAGATCGACATCGAGGACCTGATCGCCGACGAGCAGATGGTCATCTCGATCACGCACTCGGGCTACATCAAGCGGCTGCCGCTCGACCACCTACCGCCAGCAGAAGCGCGGCGGCGTCGGGCGTGATCGGGATGGACACCAAGGAGGACGACTACATCGAGCACCTCTTCGTGTGCTCGTCGCACGACTTCCTGCTGTTCTTCACCAACCGCGGCAAGGTCTACCGCCAGAAGGTCTACGAGCTGCCCGAGGCCCAGCGCACGTCGAAGGGCCGGGCGCTCGTGAACGTGCTGCCGCTGCGCGACGGCGAGCGGGTGCAGGCCGTGCTCTCCACGCGCGACTTCAAGGAGGGCAAGTACCTCGTCTTCGCCACCCGCAAGGGGCATGATCAAGAAGACCGAGTTCCTCGCCTACAACACGCCGATCAAGGCCGACGGCATCATCGCGATCAAGATCCGCGACGACGACGAGCTCGTGGCCGTGCGCCGCACGAGCGGCGACGACGACATCATCATGGTCTCGCGCTCGGGCCAGGCCGCGCGCTTCAGCGAGGACCAGGCGCGGCCGATGGGCCGTGACACGGGCGGCGTGCGCGGCATGAACGTCTCGCGCGGTGACAACCGCGTCCTTGCCATGGACGTCGTGCGGCCCGACACCGAGCTGCTCGTCGTGACCGACGCCGGCTACGGCAAGCGCACGGCGATCGACGAGTACCCGGTCAAGGGCCGCGGCACGATGGGCGTCAAGACGATCAGCCTGACCGAGAAGAAGGGCGGGCTCGCCGGCGCGCTGATCGTGCGCGAGCACCAGGAGCTCGTCTTCATCTCCCAGAACGGGATGGTCCAGCGCACCGGCGTGAGGGGCATCTCCAAGCAGGGCCGCAGCGCCCAGGGCGTGCGCGTGATGAACCTGCGCGAGGACGACGTCGGTCAGCGCCGTGGCCCTCGTGGTGGAGACCTCCACCGACACCTCGGCCGAGGTCCAGGAGGGCATCGAGGAGGCGGTCGCCGACGTCGAGGATTCCCTGGAGGAGGTCGAGGACTCAGAGGACGCCTTCGAGGATTCCGAGGACGCCCTCGAGGACTGAGCCCGGCCGCTCGGTCTGCTTCAATGCCCTTACCAGGGAAAGGAGGTGGTCCAGAGTTGAGTGACAGTTCTTGCGGGACCCTGGAGGTGTCCGGCCGCTAAGACCGGTGCTGGACCCGTTCCGCGGAAGCCGCCGGCTCGGCCGGCGGCGCACCGAGGAGGTTTTTAGCGGAGTCCAACCCGAGGCACCGTCGGTGAAGAGGACCGGGATTGGTCCCTCTGGTCGTAGTACTCGCAGCCGACCAATAGTCCAGCCGATCATGCGAAGGGCGCCCCCAGCGGGCGCCCTTCGTCCTTTTACGGGGTCGTCTCGGTGCCCGGCGCGCCCGGCGCCTCGTCGGCGGCCTGCTCGAGCGCTTCGACCTGCTGCTCGAGGTCGCTCACCTGCCGGTCAGCTCCTCGAGCTGGTTGGACGTCCGCCCGGCGGTGTTCTCGATGCGCGTGAGCCGGTTGTCGAGATCGGAGACGTCCTCGGACTGGGCAAGCCCGTCGATGCGCTCCTCGATCCCGTCCATGCGCTCGTTGAGATCGCGCTGGATCTCGGCGACCTGGCTCGCCGTTTGGGCGGTGCGCTTGTCGGCCTCGGCGCTGTCGTCCTCGTTCGCCGCGATCAGGGCGATGACCGCGATTGCGGTGGCGGCGGCCGCCCACGCTCCCGCCACCAGCAGCCAGCGCCTGAGGCTGCGCAGCTGGCCGACAGTCGCGGGCCTGTCGTCCTCGTCGACGTGCTCCTCGCGCGTAGGCTGCCTCGGCGGCTCGCCCGGCACAGAAGGAGGAGCTCCCTCCATCAGCCGGTCATCAGGTAGCGCTCCCACGCGGCCGGGATCGTGGGAGCGGCCACGTGGATGAAGATCGTGGCGGAGGGTGCCTTGGGGCGCCTGGCAGGCGTCATGTTCGCGTGCTTTGGGAGCCGGTCGCCCTTGCGCCGGTTGCAGGGCGCACAGCAGGTGACGATGTTCTCCCAGGTGGACGTCCCGCCCTTCGAGCGCGGGATCACGTGGTCCACCGTGAGGTTCCCGCGCTGGTGCCCGCAGTATTGGCAGGTCCAGAGGTCGCGCGCGAACACCGCCCGGCGGGTGATCTTGCGCCGGTGCGCGTCTCGCGGGATGCGCACGTAGGTCAGCAGCCGGATCACGACGGGCCGGGCGAGCGTGAAGTTCTCGGCGCGAAGCGCCCAGTCGCCCTGCTCGAGGATCTCAGCCCGGTTCTTCAAGATCAGGACCGCGGCGCGGCGCACCGTGCAGACGTTGATGGGCTCATAGCTTGCGTTCAGGACGAGCACTCGGCCGGAAGAGCCGGAGCGCTGCGCGGGCCGGCCGGCCCCGTGCAGCGCGCGCGCAGGGCCTGGTTCCGAGTCACCCGCCTCGGTTGCGAGGATGCGAGTCGCGCTGACCGCCACGATGCGGCCCAGTCTAGCCTGGGTGCCCGCCGGGCCGGGGGGCGCGTCCTTTATGGCTGCCGTTTTCGACCTCCCGCTGGCTATTTCACGAGTTCACGGCGCGACCGCCGGCGCGTCCGCCATCGCCGACTCGATCGCCTGGCGCTCCTCGGGCGAGAGCTCGAGCTCCGACTCGCCCTCGTGAACCTGCTTGACGTACACCCGCGCCTGGTCGCGGTGCAGGATCGAGGACACCACCACGCCGGTCCGCCGGGAGTCGAGCAGCGCCATCGAGCTGGACTGGTGACCCGACATCTCGCCCCACGCGTCGTAGCGGATGAGCGATGTATGCGCCACGCAGCCGTCGATCCGTCCTTCCGCCGTTCTCATTCGGTCCTCGAGGCGGACGGCGGTTTCCTCGACCCAGTCGCGCAGCTGCACGAACGCCTCCTGCAGAGAAGCTGCGTGGGCGATCAGGTCCTTCTCCTCCTGCCCGAGCACGGTCCGCTGCCCGGCGCGCAGCCTCCGCACCTTCACGGCGAGCACGATCGCCCAGACGAGTGCGGCGAGAGCCAGGCCGGCGGCCGCAAGCGCAACGATTCCCTGGGTGGTGGTCAGGTCGTCCACGGACGGCTGAGAGTACCCGGGCTAGTAGATGGCTATCGGGTGAAGATCACGGAGAATTCCTGGACGTTGTTGTCCGTCTTCTCCTCGCCGGGTACCGGCTGGACCTCGACGGTGATCGACACGCTCTGCCCGGTGGGGGGCTGCTCCGCCAGCGGGATCGTCACCGGCTTGATCTCGCCCGCGGCGATGGTGTCGATCGGCTCGTCGAGCTCGATGGCGTCGTTGCCCTCGCCGACGGTCACCGTGACGGTCACGTCGGTCTCGGTGTTCTCGCCCTGGTTTTGCACCTGGACGTCGAAGGCGAGGTCCTCGGTGAGCTGTACGGAGGCGGGCGCACCCGGTGTGAGCGGCGTCCCGCCGAGCGCGACGGACGCGATGCCGTTCCCGTGCAGCCCCGGCGCCGCGTCGCCATCGGTGCCGGTCCCGGTCCCGGTGCGCAGCGCATTGATCTGATCGGCCACGAACGTGGCGTCGAGCCATTCGACGTCAGGTACGAACGGCTCGGTCGGCAGATCCGGCTCCCTGAGGCCCTCCGCCTCGAGCGCCTCCTTCAGGTTCGGGCGGAAGCGGATGGTGTCGATCGTGTCGCTGGCCAGGAAGATCTGCATGGCGGCCGTGACGTCCTGCGTGCCCTCGCGACGGTCCTGGTCGCCGAGCGCGACGGTCATCGCGTCGGCCACTCTGCCGAAGGCGTCGCGGCGCAGCTCGAGGACTTCGAGCAGGTCCTCCTGGGCGCCTGCCACCTCGTCGGGAACATCGAGGTCATTCGCGCGCTCAACGAAGTTGCCCGACTCGACGCGGTAGCCGTTCAGGGCGTTCGTGATGTTCACCGTCTCGTTCGTCCCGCCCTGGCTCTGCAGCAGCTCGAAGAGCTGATCGCCCTGGAGCTTCGATGCGCGCAGCAGTTCCGCCGAGTCGGTGCCGTAGTCCTCGATAGCCTGTTCCTTGCGCGCGTTCAGGCAGCCGCGCACGCCCAGGATCAACAGGATCGCAATGAGGGCCAGCCCAACGCCCGCGATCGCGCGGCGCACAATGAGCGTCTGGCGATCGGTCGATGCGCCGCGGGGCGACCGCCGAGGTGAGCGTGCGGGCTCGTCCGGTTCGTCGAGGAAGGACAGCAGCAGAATCCTCTCCTGGCGCCCGTGGGCGCCTGCCAAGGTTGAGTGGCAGTATGAACGGGGGGCAGGACGTGCCCGTCGTGGCCCGAACACGGAACCCGAGATGAAACGTCCCGAAACGAGCTTTACGGAGGAGCCCGGCACCCTGCCACTGGGTGGATCGGACCCTACCGAAACGCTGCAGGGCGCCGCGGGGCTGCGCCTGGTCCTCGGCCGCTACCGGCTCGAGCGACGGCTCGGGGCGGGCGGCTTCGGCGTCGTTTGGCTGGCCTGGGACGAGAAGCTCGAGCGCGAGGTGGCCGTCAAGACGATCCCGCGCGACAGCGGGAGCGGGGAGCGAGTCGAGCGCGAGGCGCGCGCCGCAGCCCGGCTGAACCACCCGGGCATCGTCGGAATCTACGAGTTGGCCTCTGACGCTCACGACGTGTATCTGGTCTCCGAGCTCGTTCGGGGCCGAACGCTGGCCGAGCTGCTGCGCGTGGGGGCGGTTGCCGATCGCGACGTGGCCCGGATCGGGATGGCCCTGTGCGACGCGCTCGAGCACGCTCATGCGCGCGGGGTGATCCACCGCGACGTCAAGCCGGGCAACGTGATGGTGCTCGCCGAGCCCGCCGCCGGAGCCGGCTTTGCGAAGCTGGCCGACTTCGGGGTGGCGCATGTGATCGCCGGCGATCCGCTCACGCATACCGGCGACGTCGTCGGGACGCTCGCCTACATGGCCCCCGAGCAGGCCGAGGGAACGAAGGTCACGCCGGCATGTGACGTCTACTCGCTCGCCCTCTCGCTCTACGAGGCCTGGACCGGCAAGAACCCCATCCGAGCCGGCGGCCCGGCCGCCACCGCGCGGCGCCTCGGCCGCCCGCTGCCCTCGCTCGCTCGCGAGCGCCGCGACCTGCCGCTCGAGCTGTGTGACGCGATCGACGATGCCCTCGACGTCGATCCGGCGCGCCGCCCCGACCCCACCGCCCTCCGGGTCGCACTCGCCGCGGCGGTGCCCGAGCTCGACGACCAGGGCGGACTGGTGGAGCCCGCGACCTTGAGGCGAGTAGGCCTGGCCGCGGCCGAGCGGCGCCGGAGCCCGTGGTCGCGCCCC
Source organism: uncultured Thermoleophilaceae bacterium (assembly GCA_963762265.1). Taxonomy (GTDB): domain Bacteria; phylum Actinomycetota; class Thermoleophilia; order Solirubrobacterales; family Thermoleophilaceae; genus JACVRW01. The sequence goes on from CAVXKC010000004.1 coordinate 466,468, forward strand.
GTGAGCGCGGAGGCGGACGCGCAGGCCAGAGCTCCACGAGTGCGGGGGAGGCTGGGGGCAGGGTTGCTCGCGGGAGGGATCGCCTTCGGCGTCCTCGAGACCGTCGGGCCCGAGCCGTCCTTCTCGGCTGCCGCCGCGGCCGGGATCGCCGCCGTCGCCGTGATGTTGCTGCCGCGCATCGCCTGGATACTCGTCGCCGGCGCGCTCTGCGCCTGGCTCGTCGCTCCCGACGCGGATCGCCAGGGCACTGCTCTGATCCTCGTGGCGGCGGCGCTGCCGATCCCGTTCTTGCTCCCGCGCGCCGGCCTGCTCTGGTCGGTCCCGATCCTGGCGCCCCTGCTCGGCACGGTCGCGCTCGCGCCCGTGTTCGTCGTTGCCGCGGCCATGGCGCCGACGGCCTGGCGGCGCGCGGGCCTGGCCGCCGCGGGCTTCTTCTGGCTGGCGCTCGGCGAGGTTCTCACGGGCGAGAGCCTGCTCTTCGGCGTCCCCGACGGTGTGCTTCCGCGCGCGGCCTGGGAGGGATCGATCAGCGCGGCCGGCTCGGACGCTCTCGGGCCGCTTCTGTCTGGCCCCGCGCTCGCTCCGGCCCTGGTCTGGGCTGCGTTCGCGGTGCTCTTGCCGCTGGTGGTCCGCGGCCGCTGGCTCGCCGTCGACCTGCTCGGCGCGGCGCTCTGGGCGGCCGGCCTGATCGCGGCGCACATCGCGCTGGCAGACATCCTGGCCGGCACCACCGCGCTCGACCAAGCTCGCGGCGTCGTGGCGGGGTCGATCGGAGCCGCGCTGGTGGCGGTGGCCGTGTCCCAGATGGCGGCGCCGGCAGAACCCTGGCGAGCGCAACCGGTGACCACCGGGTAGGACTACCCTGCGCACCCTGCGATGAGCGTGCTACGCAATCTGGAAGCCAAGCTCGGAGGCCTTGTCGAAGGCGCGTTCGGCCGCGCCTTCAAGACCAGCGTGCAGCCGGTCGAGCTGGCCCACAAGCTCGCCAAGGAGATGGAGGACAACCAGATGGTGTCCGTCTCGCGCGTGTACGTGCCGAACCACTACCGCGTCTTTCTCTCCGCCCAGGACCGCGAGCAGTTCTCGAGCTACGAGCCCGCGCTGCGCAAGGAGCTGTCGGACTACCTGCTCGAGCACGCGCGCCAGGAACGCCTCGCGCTGACGAGCCGCCCGCAGATCGAGTTCCACACCGACGAGCGGCTGGAGCTGGGCGAGTTCGGTATCCAGGCCCAGCTCCTCGGAGGCCCTGAGGAGGACGAGAGCGCCGCCGAGGTACCCGCTCCATCGGCGGGGGACTTCGGGCACACGATGGTCTACTCGGCCGACCGCGAGGCGCGTCCGCTGGAGGTCGCCCTGGACCGCGGCCAGGCGCTGCTCGTGAGCGAGGGCCGGCGCAACAGGTTGAGCGGCCGGCTGGTCGTCGTCGGCCGCAGCCGCGACTGCGACGTGGTCGTATCCGACCCAAACGTCTCGCGGCGCCACATCGAGCTGCGCCGCGGCGAGCGCGGCTGGGCGGCCGTTGATCTCGGCTCCACGAACGGGATGAAGGTAAACGGGCATCGCACCCGCCACGCCGAGCTCCGCTCGGGCGATCGCATCACGATCGGCGTGACCGACCTGACCTTCGAGCTCGAGTAGGCCGCTTCCGTGGACGAGCCACTCGCGGTTGCGCTCAAGTTCGGCTTTCTCGCCGTCCTCTATCTGTTCTTGCTCTGGATCACCCGCAGCTCGATGAAGGACCTCTCGCGCGCTCAGGGGGGAGAGGCGGCGGCCGAGCCCGTCGACCGGCCGAGTGGCCGCCGCCGCCAGGACACCGCGATACCGGACCTGCGCGCCGGGGTCGCGCCGCGCATCGAGGTGGTCGCGGCGATGGGCCACCAGCCCGGCGCGGTCTTCGACGTCGGCCACGGGGCCACCATGGGCCGCTCGGACAACGCCGAAATCCGCGTGGATGACCCGTTTGCCTCATCGGCGCACGCGCGCATCTTCCCGCGCAGCGAGTTCATGTACGTGGAGGACATGGGCTCGACCAACGGGACCTACCTCAACGGCCGCCAGGTCAAGACGGCCGAGCGCCTCAAGGTGGCGGATGTGATCCGAATCGGCGACAGCGAATACCGCTACGAGGAATAGTGGTCTAGCCGTGGCACTCCAGATCGTCGAGCAAGCGGGCAGAACGGACGTCGGGCGCCAGCGCAGCGCCAACGAGGACTCGCTCGTATTGAAGCCGCCGTTCTTTGCCGTTGCCGACGGCATGGGCGGCGCCAAGGCCGGCGAGGTGGCCTCCGCGATGGCGACTGAGGCGTTCGGGGGCGATCTCGATTCCGCCGAGGCGCCCGAGGTGCAGCTCGCTCGCATGATGCGCGAAGCCAACCGCCGCATCTACGACCTCGCGGTGTCAGACGAGGCCCACCGCGGGATGGGCACGACGCTGACCGCGGCAAAGGTGATCGGTGACGACATCAGCCTCGGCCACGTCGGCGACAGCCGCGCCTATCGCCTCCGCGCCGGTGATCTCGAGCAGCTCACCCGAGACCACTCGCTCGTGGCCGAGCTCGAGCGCACCGGCCAGATCACCGCCGAGGCCGCCGAGCATCATCCCCAGCGCTCGATCATCACTCGCGCGCTCGGCCCCGAGCCCGAGGTCGAGGTCGACACCTACACCGTCACCGCCAAGGACGGCGACGTCTACCTGCTCTGCTCCGACGGCCTGACGGGAATGGTTTCCGACGACGAGCTCGGCTCGATCCTGCGCTCGGCCAAGCAACTCGACGACGCGGCCGAGACGCTCGTGCGCGCGGCCAATCAAAACGGGGGCAGGGACAACATCACCGTCGTCCTGTTTCGCCTGGGCGAGGCAGAGGGCGACGAAGAGCGCGACGGCGTGGTCGAGGCGCCGGCCGAGGAGGATACGATCGCGGGCCAGATCACGGCCGACGACGTGCGCTCCGCGGCCCCCGATCCGCCCACGCCGACAGCGACAGCGACGGCGACCGGCGGCCACGGCCCGCAGCGCGCCGCTGCCCCGCGAGCCACCGTCAAGCGCCGGCGGCGAGGCAATCGGCTTCGTTCCTTCGTCAAGGGGTTCTTCGTGCTCGCGGTGCTGGCCGGTGTCGTCGTGGGCCTCTACGCGCTCTCGCGGCAGGTCTACTTCGTCGGCACCAACGATGCCGGCCTCGTGACGCTCTACCGCGGCGTGCCCTACGAGCTGCCGTTCGGCCTCGAGCTCTACGACCAGGTGTACGCCAGCGGCGTCCCGGCGGGCGCCATTCCAGCCGGTCGCCGCACGCGCGTGCTGGATCACGAGTGGCGCGGACGCGAGGACGCGATCGACCTGGTCCGCACGCTGGAGCGGGGACAGCTTTCCGGCTGATGTCGGCACGCACCCGCGAGTTGTTCGGGCTGCTGCCGGTGTCGCTTCTGGTCGCCGCCGGCTTTGCCGCCGTGCTGGCCACGCGCACCGAGGACGTGAGCGACGCCACGCTGACCTACGGCGCGGTGTTCCTCGGCCTCTGCGTGCTCGCTCACCTGTTCATCAGGGCGCGGTTGCCGGACGCGGACCCCTACATGTTCCCGCTCGCCGCGCTGCTCGCGGCGGTGGGCATGGTGATGATCTACCGGATCGACGCCGAGCTGGCGCGCGAACAGGCCCAGTGGTTTGTCGTGGGGCTCGCCTTCTTCTGCGCCACGATCCTGCTGGTCCGCGATCACGGCGTGCTCGAGCGCTACCGCTACACGATCGCCGCGGCCTCGATCGCCCTGCTGCTGATGCCGCGGCTGCCGGGCATCGGGGAGCAGGTGCGCGGCGCCTACCTCGCCATCAAGGTCGGGCCGATCCAGTTCCAGCCCGCGGAGTTCGCGAAGCTCGGGATCATCGTCTTTCTCGCCAGCTATCTGCGCGAGACGGGCGACATCCTCGTGCGGCCGCGCCTGCGTCCGCTGCCCTACGGGCGCCAGCTGCTGCTCTACGGCCTGCCGGCGGTCGGCACGCTGGTCATTCTGCTCGCGTCCGGGCTGGGACCGGCGGGGTCGCTGCTGCTGGTCGTCTTCGTGGCTTCGCTGGTCGCGGTGTTGCGCGAGCGCCCTTCTCCCAAGCACTTCGGCCCGCTGCTGCTCGTCTGGGGCCTGGCCATGTTCATGCTGATCTTCATCCGCGACCTCGGTAGCTCGCTGATGTTCTTCGGCGGCTTCCTCGCGCTGCTCTACGTGGCCACGGGACGGCTTTCGCTGGTGGGCGTAGGGGCGACCATGTTCTTCGGCGGCGCGTTCTACCTGGCCCGCAACGTCGCGCACGTGCAGGAACGCGTGGACATCTGGCTCGACCCGTTCAAGCCGGGCGTCGTGGACGACGAGGGCTACCAGATCGCGCAGTCGCTCTTTGCCCAGGCCGACGGCGGCTTGTTCGGCCAGGGTTTCGGCCAGGCGCTGCTGGAGCTGCCAGGCGGAGCGACGATCCTGCCCGCCGCGCACACCGACCTCATCTACTCGGTGCTGGCCAACGAGGCGGGCCTCTTCGGCGCCGCCGGGCTGCTCGGCGCCTACCTGCTGCTCGTCTTCCGTGGATTCAAGACCGCCCTCGTTGCGGCGGACGGCTTCTCGAAGCTGCTCGCCACAGGCCTCACAGCCGTGCTGGCGCTGCAGGTTTTCGTGATCGTGGGCGGGGTCACGCGCGTAATCCCGCTTACGGGGGTGACGCTCCCGTTCGTCTCCTACGGAGGCAGCTCGATCGTGGCCAATCTGGTGTTGCTCGCATTGCTCTTGATCGTGTCCGACAAGGCACGAGCCGAGGGGCTGCGGCGAGGCGGCCTGGTCTGACATGAACCGGCAGATCGTCCAGCTCTTCGGCCTGTTCGCGCTGCTCTTCGCGCTGCTCGTGGTGTTCACCTCGCGCTGGACGGTCTTCGAGGCGCAATCGCTCGAGGACAACCAGGCCAACCGGCGCCCGCTGATCGAGGAGCAGCGGGTTCCACGCGGTCTGATCCTCGCCAATGACGGCCGGACGGTGCTCGCGCGCAGCACGGGCGAGGGCCGCGGCGAGAACCGGATCTACACCCGGACCTATCCGCTCGGCGGGCTCTTTGCCCACCCGGTCGGCTACTCGTTCATCCGCAACGGGAGGCGCAGCCTCGAGCTGTCTCGCAACGACGACCTCGTCGGCAAGGAGGACGAGTTCGAGTCGATCTTCTCCGGCCTGGAGGGACGCGACACCGAGGGCCTGGACGTCGTCACGAACCTCGACGTCGCCGGCACCCAGGCCGCGGTCGCCGGCCTGGCCGGGCGCAAGGGCGCCGTGGTGGCGCTCGAGCCGCAGACCGGCAAGGTGCGCGTGATGGTCTCGATCCCCGAGTACGACCCCAACCTGATCCCGTCGGACATCGGAACGCTGGAGCGCGACCGCGCCAACCAGCCGCTGCTGAACCGCTCGACCCAGGAGCTCTACCCGCCCGGATCGACCTTCAAGGTGGTCACCGCCGCGGCGGCGCTCGACAGCGGCAAGGTGGAGCCGGATTCGATCATCGACGGGTCCTCTCCGAAGGAGATCTCGGGCGTCCCGCTCTCCAACTCGGGCGGGCAGAGCTTCGGGCCGATCTCGTTCACCGATGCGCTCACCAACTCGGTCAACACGGTCTTCGCCCAGGTGGGAGAGGAGATCGGGCCCGAGACGATGGTCGAGTACATGAGGCGCTTCGGCTTCTACAGAGACCCCGAGCTCGACTATCCGGACTTCCAGATGATCCCCAGCGGCATCATCGACGGCGAGGGCGACTTCGTGACCGAGGGCTTCGACGTCGGGCGCGTCGCCATCGGCCAGGGCGGGCTTGAGGGCGAGATCCGCTCGAGCCCGATGCAGATGGCGCTGGTCGCCGCGGCGATCGGAAATCGCGGACGGCTGATGAAGCCGCGCTTGACCGATCGCATCGTGCGCAAGGACGGCCGCGTCAAGGACCGCATCGAGCCGGACCTCCAGTCGCAGGTGGTCAAGCCCGAGGTGGCCGACGAGGTCGCTCAGATGATGAGCCGCGTGGTGGAGGAGGGCACGGGAACCGCGGCCGCGCTGGCCGGCATCAGCGTGGCCGGCAAGACGGGCACCGCCGAGGTGGGCGCCAACCGCGAGTTCACCCAGCCGTGGTTCATCGCGTTCGCCCCCGTCGAGAACCCGCGCATCGCGATCGCCGTCACGCTCGAGCGCCAGCCGGCCGGATCGCAGGGCGGCACAGTGGCGGCGCCGATCGCGAAGAGCGTGCTCGAGGCGCTGCTCGGAGGAGGGGAGTGACCGAGGTCGCCGAGAACACGCTGGTCGATTCGCGCTATCGCATCGTGCGCCGGATCGGCTCGGGCGGGATGGCCGACGTCTACTGCGCCGAGGACACCCACCTCGGGCGCGAGGTGGCGCTCAAGGTGCTCCACCGCCGGTTCGCGCAGGACCAGGAGTTCGTCGAGCGCTTCCGGCGCGAGGCGAGCGCGGCCGCCGGGCTCCAGCACCCCAACGTCGTGGGCGTCTTCGACCGCGGCCGCCACGACGGCACCTACTACATCGCGATGGAGTACCTCTCGGGGCGCACGCTCAAGGAGATCGTGGGCGCCGAGGCGCCGCTCGCGCAGGACCGCACGATCGAGCTGGGCGTGCAGATCCTCGAGGCGGCCGGGTTCGCTCATGCGCACGGAGTCATCCACCGTGATTTCAAGCCCCACAACGTGATCGTCGACGAGCAGGGCCGCGCCAAGGTGACCGACTTCGGGATCGCCCGTGCGGGCGCCTCCGAGATGACGGAGACCGGCTCGATCATGGGCACGGCGCAGTACCTCTCGCCCGAGCAGGCCCAGGGCCACGCGGTGACCGCCGCCTCGGACCTCTACTCGATCGGCGTGATGCTCTACGAGATGCTCACCGGCCGGCTGCCCTTCGAGGGCGAGAGCGCCGTCTCGATCGCGCTCAAGCACCTGTCCGAGCCGCCCCCGCCGATCTCGCAGTTTCGCCCCGACATCCATCCGGCGCTCGAGGCCGTGGTCATGGCAGCGCTCGCCAAGGACCCGGCGCGGCGCTGGCAGACCGCCGCGGACTTCGCCGCCGGGCTGATCGCGGCCGGCGAGCAGATCGAGGCCGGCGCCCCGCCAGGACAGGACACCGCGGCGTTCGCGGCCATTCCGATCCCGCTGGGGGTCGAGGACGCAACCGCCGCGACCCGGGACGAGCCGCCGCCGGTGCTCGCGCCGGTGACCGCGCCCGAGGAGGAGCGCAAGCGGCGCTGGCCGTGGTTCACGATCGGCCTGCTCGTCCTGGCGCTGGCCGGCTTTCTGATCTTCCTCGCGGTGAGCGAGCTGACCAAGGCCGAGACCCGCGAGGTGCCGCGCGTGACCGGCACGCAGCTGGTGGAGGCGCGCGAGATCCTCGAGCGCGCCGGGTTCGAGGTCGAGGAGACGCGCGTGCAGAGCAGGCTCGCCTTCGATCAGGTGCTCGATCAGGACCCCGACCCCGGTGAGGAGGCCGAGGAGGGCTCGACCGTGCTGCTCGAGGTATCGGGCGGGCCCGGCACCGTGCGGGTGCCCTCGGTTGCGAACCTGCCGGTCAAGCAGGTGGTCAACCGGCTGGAGGACCGCGGCCTGAGGGCCGACCTCGACAAGCGCTCCTCCGACTCGGTGGACGAAGGGCTCGCGATCCGCTCGGTGCCGGGGGCAGGAGAGGTCGTGGAGCGCGGCGAGACGGTCAAGGTCTTCATCAGCTCCGGCCCGGAGCAGGTCGAGGTGCCCGACGTGACCGGCCTTTCGCGCGAGTCGGCGGAGGCGCGCATCAGCGACGCGGGCCTCGCAGCCCGGGACGGTCACCGAGCAGGAGTCCGAGGAGCCCGAGGGCGAGGTCCTCGCGCAGGACCCGGCGGGCGGGGCCGAGGTGGAGCGCGGCGCGACGGTCAACCTCACCGTCTCCACGGGAGTCGAGACCGTCGACGTTCCCGACGTGGTCGGGCTGACCGCGGGCGACGCATCCGGGCAGATCCGCGCCGACGGGCTGATCCCGGTGCAGCGCGAGGCCGAGGTCACCGACCCCGCGCAGGACGGGAAGGTGATCGATCAGCGCCCGGCCGCGGGCACCGACGTCGAGAAGGGACGCGAGGTGGTGATCATCGTCGGCGTGCTCGTCGAGGAGGAAGTGATCACCCCCGGCGATCCGGAGGCGGCCGCCGTGAGGGTCGCCGTCCTCGCGGGCGGCCGGTCCAGCGAGCACGACGTATCACTGGCCTCGGCGCAGTCGGTGCGGGCCGGCCTGGCCGAGGGAGGCCACGAGCCGGTCGACGTCCGGATCGACCGCGACGGGCGCTGGACGCACGACGGCGAGCCTCTCACGCTGGCGCCCTCGGGCGGGCTGCTCGACGCCGACGCGGTCTTCCCGGCCCTGCACGGGCCCTTCGGCGAGGACGGCACCGTCCAGGGCCTGCTCGACCTGCTCGACGTCCCCTACGTGGGCGCGGGCGTGCTGGCGTCGTCGCTGTCGATGGACAAGGCGCTGTTCAAGGATCTGATGGCCGCGCACTCGATCCCGCAGGTCGACTACGCGGTGGCGCGCGACGGCGGGCGCCCGCGGCTCGACTTCCCGTTGCCGGTCTTCGTCAAGCCCGCCCGGCTCGGATCGTCGGTGGGGATATCGAAGGCCTCGGGATCCGAGGAGCTCGAGCGCTCGCTCGCGCTGGCCTTCGAGCACGACCCGATCGTGGTGGTCGAGCGGATGGTCGGAGGGAATCGAGGTCGAGTGCTCGGTGCTCGGCAACCGCGACGCCGGTGGCGTCGACTCCGGGGGAGATCGTCCTGAGGACGAGCGACTGGTACGACTACGAGGCCAAGTACACCGACGGCGGGATGGAGCTCGTGGTGCCGGCGCGCACCGAGCACCTGGAGGAGGTCCGCCGGCTGGCCGTCGAGGTCTTCAGGATCGTCGGCTGCTCGGGCATGGCGCGCGTCGACTTCTTCGTGACCGCGGACGGCGTGCTCGTCAACGAGCTCAACAGCATCCCCGGCTTCACCGCCACCAGCGTGTACGCCAAGCTCTGGGAGGCCAGCGGCATCCCCTATCCCGAGCTCCTGGACCGGCTGCTGGCGCCTGGCGCTCGAGCGCCACGAGGACGAGGGCCGCTACCGGCACTGAGGGAGGGCATCGCTGCGAGTCCATTGTCGACTTAGGGGTCCCAGGAACAGCAAAGTCGACACTGAAGCAAAGAGGGGCGCCGCTACTTCTCCAGGCTCAGCTCCTTGATCACGGCCTTGCCTCCCTCGGGGAGCTCGGTGATCCACAGCAGGTAGTTGCGAAACCGCAGGTCGGCCGGTGTCGAGCTTGATCGCTTGGTCCTCTTCACGCGCAGCGTTCGGCTCACCTTTTCCCAGCCCTTGATGCTCGCCGGGCACGCTGTCGGAGGCATAGACGGCGGCCCGGAAGCCCGGCGTCGAGGTGACGATGTCCATCTGGCGGGCGGCCACGCGGCTGCCCGCGTCCACGTAGAGGCCGACCCCGGACTTGTTGGAGCCCTCGAAGCCGCCGTCGTAGGTCTCGGTGCCCCATTCGGTCGGAGGGCTGCCGTCGATCGCGAACTGCACCTGGTCCGATGACTCGTCGGCGTCGCCCTCGGGGTCGTAGTCGTGAGCGGCGTCCTTCTTGAGCTTGACGTCGGAGAGACCGGGCGGCGCCTTGGGGGTGGCGGCGCGGCCGGGGCCCTCCTCGGTGCGCGTGGCGAGGAACGCGATCGTCCCGGCGACGATGGCGAGCACCGCGACGCTCAACAGGAAGGCGCGCTTGGGGTGGCGCAGGCGCGCGGGCGCGAAGTCCGCGGTATCCGAGGACAGGCTGCGCAGCACGTTGGTGGCCTCGCCCGACGCCTGGCCGGTGCGCGCGGCCTCGATCGCCAGCACCTCCTCGAGGTCGTGCACCATCTCGGTCACGGTGGCGTAGCGGTTGGCGGTCTCCTTGGCGGTCGCGCGCTCGACGGCCGCGGCGAGCGCGGCCGACGCCTCGGGGCGGCGGCGCTGGACGTCGGGCAGCGGCTCCTTGACGTGCTTCATCGCCACGGCCACCTGGGTGTCCGCCCTGAACGGCACCTCTCCGGTCAGCATCTCGTAGAGGACGATCCCCAGCGAGTAGATGTCGGACTGCTCGGCCACGTCGTGACCGAGGGCCTGCTCGGGAGAGACGTAGTCGGTTGTGCCCAGCACCCGGCCGGTGGCGGTCAGGCCCTGAGCCTCCATCGAGCGCGCGATCCCGAAGTCGGTCACCTTGGCGCGCCCGTCGCGGTCGATCAGCACGTTCTGAGGCTTGACGTCGCGGTGCACGAGCTTGTGCAGGTGCGCGCACTCGAGCGCGCGCCCGATCTCGATCGCGTAGGCCACAGCCTCCGCGACGGGCAGCCTGCCCAGGCGCCGGATGCGCTCCTTGAGCGTCTCGCCCTCGACGTACTCGAAGACGATGTAGGGCGCGCCGTCGTCCTCGCCGGCGTCGATCACGGTGACCACGTGGGGATGGTTCAGCTGCGCCACGGCGCGCGCCTCGCGCCGGAAGCGCTCGAGCTGGTCCGGGTCGCTCGACATGTCCCGATGCATGAGCTTGATCGCGACGTGGCGCTCGAGCGTGGGGTCGAAGGCGCGATAGACGCTGGACATCCCGCCCGACCCGACGATCTCCTCGAGCCGGAAACGGCCGCCTATGAGTGTCCCGATCACCGTCATCTATTTTGCGCTCTTGCTTGCCCGTACGCCTTCGCTATTTCACAGACCCTGCCTGTCCGGCCTCGTGGGCCGCCGAACCCGCTGTCCGCAGGCTCATATGGGAGTTCGGCGACGAGGTGCGGATCACCTACGTGATGGGCGGCCTCGCCCGCGAGCTCGAACCGCCCCACGAGGCGCGGGTGCTCGATTGGCTCGATCATGCCGATCGCTCCGGGATGCCCGTCGACCCGCGGCTGTGGAGGGAGGGCCCGATCCGTTCAACCTATCCGGCCTGCATGGCGGTCAAGGCGGCTGCCGAGCAGGGAGCCGACGCGGAGGCCCGCTACCTGCGCGCGCTGAGGGAGGGCCTGATGTGCATGCGCCGCAAGCTCGATGCACCGGAGGCGCTCGTGGAAGAGGCCCGCGCGGCGGGACTCGACGTCCAGCGCTTTCGGATCGACCTGGGCTCGCACGCGATCGTCGAGGCGTTCGGGGCGGACCTCGACACGGCCCGGGCCATCCCTCCGGAGCGCTTTGCATTCCCCACGTTCGAGTTCACGGGCGAGACGGGTTCGGAGTGGGTGTTCGGTGAAGCGGACTGGGTGGTGCTGAACGCGGCCGCACGCACGGCGGGTGCTCGGTCGCCGGGCAACCCGGCACCGGATGTGGCCGCCGCGCTCGGCGCCTTCGGCCGGATGGCCACGGCCGAGGTCGAGTCGGTCTGCGACCTGCCCGGCCCGCGCGCCCACGCTGAGCTGTGGCGCCTCGCCGCCGAATGGCGAGTCAAGCCGGTGCGGGTGCTGACGGGCTATCTCTGGGAGCCGGCTTGAGGGCTCGCTCGCACTACGCGGACAGGCCACGCGCCCGGCGGGCGCGCGCAGCGGCGGCCTCGGCCCCGATCGAGCCGTCGGGCTGACGTTGAGCACAACTGTTGTGGTCAACGTCAGTTTCGTGCCGCGCGGACCCTCCGGCTGACGTTTGCCGCCACATAGGCGGCCTACGTCAGTTTCGTGGTTGAGAGAAGCCCGCGCGGGTCCCGCGCAGGCCCGCGGCGCCGGCGTGGGGCAGCTCGACGACGCCGACGGCCGTGGTGGTCCGCCCGATCACGGCCGCGCCGGGGTGGCGGCGGGCGAGGATGGACACCGCCTCACCGGCCTGCTCGGGCGATACCACGCAGCAGAAGCCGCAGCCCATGTTGAAGACCTCGTACATCTCGGCGGGCTCGACCGAGCCGCGCTCGGCGATGTCGGCGAACACCGGCGAGACCGGCAGCGGGCGGTCGATCAGGTAGCCGACCTCGGCCTCGAGGCGCAGCAGGTTCAGGAGCCCGTCGCCGGTGATGTGGGCGAGGCCGCGAACCTCGACATCCGAGTCGATCAGCTCGCGGATCGCCCGCACGTAGATGACGGTCGGCTCGAGCAGCCGCGCGTCCTCGTCGCCCAGGGCGCGCCGCGCGAGCGTCAGGCCGTTGGAGTGGACGCCGCTCGACGGCAGCCCGATCACGGCGTCGCCCGGCTGGATGGCCGCTCCGGTGATCACGTCGTCGAGGTCCACGAGGCCGACGCAGAAGCCGAGCAGGTCGAAGCCGCGGGGCGAGGGGTGTCCCCGGATCAGCTCAGGGAGGACGGCCAGCTCGCCCCCCGGGATCTCCACGCCGGCGTCCTCCGCTCCGGCGGCCAGGCCGCGCGCGATTTGCTCGAGGGCGCCGGGATCTGCCTGCTCGACGGCGATGTAGTCGAGCACCGCGATCGGATCCGCGCCGACGCAGATCACGTCGTTGACATTCATTGCGACGCAGTCGATCCCGACGGTCTCGAGGCGGCCCAGCCGCTCGGCGACGATCACCTTTGAGCCGACCCCGTCGCATGACAGCGCAAGGCCGCGCTTGTCGTCGAGGCGGAGCACGTTCGCGTAGTGGCCGGATGCAAGCGCCGCCCGCGAGGGCCGGCCGGTCTGGATGCCGGAAAGGATTGCCACCAGCGCGCCCACGGCGGCGCCCGCCCCGGACTGGTCGACTCCCGCTCGGGCGTAGGCCGATTCGCTCACGCCGACCATTCAAGCGGAGCCGGCGGCCGGCGCGTCAGCCGCGCCGCCGCAGGGCCAGGGCGACCGCGTCGTCGTCGAGGCCGTCCGCCCAGCTGGCGATCTCGTCGTGCACCGCCCTAACCAGCTCCTCGGCGGAGCGCCCCTGCGCCCAGGTGAGGACGAGTTGGGTGAGGCGCTCCGGGCCAAAGGTCTCGCCGCCGCGGCGCGCCTCGGTGAGGCCGTCCGTGTAGGCGAACACGAGGTCGCCCTCGTCGAGGCGCAGCTCCTCCTCCTCGTACGGCGCGCCGGCCTCGATGCCCAGCGGCAGCCCGTGGCGGTCGAGGGTGCGCACGCCGGCGCGCGAGACGTGCAGCGGCGGCAGGTGGCCGGCGTTGCAGTAGCGCAGCCTGCCGGGCGAGAGCACGCACAGGAAGGCGGTTACGAAGGCGTCGCTGGACAGCCGGCCCATCATCATCGAGTTCGCCTGCTCGAGCACGAGCGCGGGCGAGGACTCGTCCCAGCTGCGGGCCTCGACGAAGAAGCGGACCATCGAGCTGAGCGCGGCGGTCTCCACGCCCTTGCCCGCCACGTCGCCAATCAGCACGGCAAAGTCGCCGCTCGGTAGGCGCCAAGCGCCATAGACGTCTCCGCCCGTCGGGTCCCCGAGCGCCGGTGCGTAGAGCAGCCCGGTCTCGTATTCGGGCAGGTCCGGCAGCGACTCCGGCACGAAGCCAAGCGTCAGGGCGCGTGCGATCCGCCGCTCGCGCTCGAAGTCCGTCGCGTTCGCGATTGCAGCGGCGCAGGTGCGCGCGAGCCGCGCCAGCAGGTCGAGGTCCTCCTGGCCGAAGCGCCCGGCCTCCTCGTGGCCGACGCTGAGCACGCCGTAGAGGCGCGGGCCCAGCTCGATCGGCGCGTGCATCAGCGAGGCGACCCCCTGCTCGCGCACGATCGCGTCGTCGAGCAACTCGGAGCCCTCCTGCAGCAGCGGCCGGCGGGTGCGTGCGACGTGACCGAACCCGCCGCCGTCGAGGCTGAGGCGGGCCTGGCTCAGCTCGGGCGTGAGCTCGAGGCTTGAAACCGCCCTCAGCTCACCGGCCCGCGCATCGAGGCGCGTGAGCAGCGCCATGGTGGCGCCCGTCACCTGCGCCGCGTGTTCGACAACTCGCCGGTAGACCTCATCGATCTCGAGCGAACCCGACACGGCCTCGCTCGCGTGCTTTAGGCGCAGTTCCTCTCGTGCCCGGCGCGCCTCCTCCTCGAGGAGTCGTGCGCGCTCGAGCGCCATCGCCGCGAGGTCGGCGACGACCTCGACGGTCTGCAGGTCCTCGCGGCGCAGCGGGTGGTCGGGGTCGAGCGACGCCACGATCAGAACTCCGAGCGCGCGGCCGATGTCCGTGCGCAGCGGACAGGCGATCACCGACGCCCGGCGGTAGGACCTCCAGATGTCTCGGGCTCGCTCGGCTCCCAGGGACTCGATGGCGGCGGCGAGCAGGTCGGGCGAGGCTTCCCACGCGTCCACACGCGGCAGCAGCAACGGCCGCTCGCGTTCGAGAGCCGCCTCGACGAGGCCGCGCCGGCGGCGGTCGAGCGGTCGGCTCGCAGGAGCGCCGAGCGCATCGCGCAGCACCTGGTCGGCGAACCAGCCGGTCGAGCGCTCGATCGTCCCGCGCGCCTCGTCGACGGTTACGAACGTGACCGCACCCACACCGGTCAGCGTCCGAACGTGGTCGACCAGCCGCATGAGGGTTCGGTCCTGAAACGTTTGCCCCGAGTCCTCAGGGGTTAGCTGCGAGGGTTGGGCCATGGGAGCGCCGGCAGTGTGCCCCCTGCGCAAATCCACGATATGCCGGATCGAGCGAATCCGCTAGCGCTTGCGCCAGACCGCGAGGGCGCCGGCTCCGAGCAGGATCCGGTAGCAGGCAACGCCGCGAACGAAGCGGCGCCGCTCCAGCAAGCCGAGCAGGGGCAGCGAGCCGAGCGCGGAGACGAGCGCGGTCCCGAAGCCAACCGCGATCGGGACGCGGATCTCCCGCGGCGGCGGATTGGCCAGCATGCGCGCGCCCTTCAGTGCGCCCGCGCCCACCGTCACCGGGAGCGCGGCGCGCAGCGACAGCGCGGCCGCGGCCGGGCGAGACAGCCCGCGCATCCGCCCGGCGGTCAGGGCCGCCCCCGAGCGCGACACGCCGGGAACGAGCGCGGCCGCCTGCGCGAGGCCGACCGCGAGGTGATCGAGCGCGTCCGGCTCCGAGCGCCGCTCGGGCGAGCTTTCGGCGACCAGAAGCGCGACCCCGGCCAGGACCTGTGCGAGCGCCACCGAGCCCATGCCGCCCAGCCGCTCCTCGACGGGACGCTCGAAGGCGAGCCCGGCCAGTGCCGCCGGCAGCAGGGTCACGGCGAGCATGGGAAGGCCGGCCGGCGCCGCGCCTCCCCGGCCGGCGATAAGCAGCGCCGGCGCCGATCCCGCGTGCAACGCGACCTCGAACGTCTTGCGCAGGTCGGCGGGCAGGTCCGCGTAGCTCCAGCCGAGCAGGCGCGGCACGAGCGCGAGGTGCCCCGAGCTCGACACCGGCAGCAGCTCGGCGGGTCCCTGCAGAGCGCCGAGCAGGAACGCCTGCCCGAGCGGTGGCGCGCTCAGGCCGATTCGGTCGCGGTGCCGGTGCCGGCCGCGCCCTGGTCGCGCTTGCGCCGCCGGGCCCTCACCACGAGGTAGACGATGCCGATCACGATTGCCGCCGCCACGACGTAGTCCACGTAGTGGAGCTTGTCCTTCCAGCGCTCCCAGTTGTCGCCTGCCTCCTTGCCCATGAAGGTCAGCATCAGCACCCACGGGATGCACCCGGCGAACGACAGCAGCGTGAAGCGCCAGAACGGCATCCGCGCCACTCCCGCCGGCAGCGAGATGAACGTGCGGATGATCGGGAGCATGCGGGTGAAGAACACCGTGGCGTCGCCGTGGCGCTCGAACCAGCGGTCGGCCCATTCGAGGTGCGATTTCTTGATGTGCAGCTTCTTGCCGTGCTTCTCGAGGATGTCGACGCGGCCGGCATAGCCGATCCAATAGGCGATCCAAGAGCCGACGAGGTTGGCGACGGACCCGACCGCGACGGCGGCCACGAGGCTGTACTCGCCGCGTGAGACGTTGAAGCCGGCGAACAGCATGGTGGCTTCGCTGGGCACGGGGATGCAGGCGCTCTCGAGGAGCATCAGCAGAAACACCCCGGGGAGGCCCATGGCATCCACCACGTCAACCGCCACCTCGACGATCGGATCCGTGATCGAGGCGAACACGGGCAAGCGAAGTAGGGTAGCGATCGCCCGAATGACCGCCGTACCGCTCTTTGCCAGCAGCCTGCGCCCCTATCACGATCGCCTTGCCGAGGCGATCGCGCGCGTCGCACGCTCGGGCAGCTACATCCTCGGCCCGGAGGTGCGTGCCTTCGAGGAGGAGTTCGCGGCCTACCTCGGGGTGAAGCATTGCGTGGGCGTGGCCAACGGGACCGACGCCATCACGATCGCGTTGCGCGCCCTCGGCGTCCGCCCCGGAGACGAGGTCGTGATGCCCTCGTTCACCTTCTACGCCACCGCCGAGGCCACCATCACAGCGGGAGCCAAGCCGGTCTTCTGCGACATCGACCTCGACACGTTCTGCGTGACCGCCGACACCGTGAGGGCGGCCCTCACGCCGCGTACCAAGGCGATCGTGCCGGTGCACCTGTTCGGCAACCTCGCGCCGGTCGACGAGCTGCGAGAGCTGGGCCCGGTCGTGCTCGAGGATGCCGCGCAGGCGGCGGGCGCGGAGCTTCGTGGCGTCAAGGCCGGAGCGCTCGGCCACGCCGCGACCTTCTCCTTCTATCCCTCCAAGAACCTGCCCTGCCTGGGCGACGGCGGCGCGATCACCACCGACGACGACGACGTGGCCGAGTACGCGCGCACCCTGCGCTTTCACGGGTCGAAGGACAAGGAGACCTTCATCGAGGTCGGTTACAACTCGCGCCTGGACGAGATGCAGGCCGCCGCGCTGCGCGTGCTGCTGCCGGAGCTTGACGGCTGGACGGCAAAGCGCCGTGAGGCGGCGGCGGCCTACGAGCGGCTCGGCCTTGGAGAGCACGCGGTGATCCCGGCGGAAAGCCCCGGTGCTCGCCACGCCTATCACCTGTACGTGGTCCGGGCGCCGCACCTGCCGCTCGGCCGCGGCTACTACCGGGTGCCCGTGCACCTCCAGCCCGCGATCGCCGTCGAGGCCGACCTCCCCGCGACCGAGGAGGCCGCCCGCACGAACGTGGCGCTTCCGATGGGGCCGGACCTGTCGGAGGAGCAGGTGCGCGAGGTGATCTCGCAGTGCGCGTCTGGGTCGACCTGACCAACAGTCCCCACGTGCTCGTGCTGAGACCGCTGATTGCGGCAATGCGAGCGGACGGTCACGAGGTGGAGGTGACGGCGCGCGACTTCGCTCAGACCCTGCAGCTCTGTGAGCGCTTCGGGATCGCCCACACCGCGATCGGCCGCCATCGCGGCGGGCGCCTTGCGAGCAAGGGGCTGGGCCTCGTATCGCGCAGCGGCGCGCTCGCCCGCTGGGCGCGCGACCGGCGCTTCGACGTGGCGATCGGGCATGCCTCGAACGACGTCGCGGTGGCCGCGGCGCTCCTGCGGATCCCGAGCGCCACCGCCTTCGATTACGAGTGGGCCAAGATCCAGCACCACGTCAACTGCCGGCTGGCGGCCGCGGTGGTCGTGCCGGAGGCGATCCCGCCCGAGCGCCTTTACCCCTATGGCGCCAAGGGGAAGATTCACGCCTATCCGGGACTCAAGGAGGAGTACTACCTCGCGGACTTCGAGCCCGACGAGGCGGTGCTGGCCGAGCTCGGGCTCACCCGCGAGCGCCCGCTCGTGATCGTGCGCACCCCGCCCGAGGTGTCGCTCTATCACCGCTTCGAGAACCCGCTCTTTCACCGGGTTCTGGAGCAGCTCGCCCGCTCGGAGGCGCAGACGGTGGTCCTGCCACGCACGGCCACGCAGCGCCAGGAGGTCGAGCGGCTGGGGCGGTTCGTGGTCCCGGAAAGGGTCGTCGACGCCCAGAGCCTGGTCGCCTACGCCGATCTGGTTATCTCGGCGGGCGGTACCATGAACCGCGAGGCCGTCGCCCTCGGGACTCCTGTCTTCACGACCTTCGAGGGCCGGCTCGGCGCCGTCGACGAGGCATTGCTCCGTGAGGGGCGATTGCGCAAACTCGGCGATTCCGGGCATATCGAGGTGGTGCGACGACCCACGACAGGCGAGTTGCGCATCCGCCGAGATCCGCGCGAACTCGTCAGACTGCTGCTCTCGGCACGCGAACCATGAGATCCCTGCGCTCCTCCGTCAACGCTCGCCGCCTCGGCCAGGTCGGCGTGGACGCCTGCCTGCTCGCGCTCGCCTACTACCTGGCCTATGTGCTGCGTTTCGACGACGGGATCCCGAACAAGTACGAGAACCTGCTCTGGGACACGATCTTCCTGACGGTGGCGATGAAGCTCGTCATCTTCGCGATGTTCGGGCTCTACTCGAAGCTGTGGCGATTTGTCGACCAGAAGGACTTCGAGGCGGTCCTCAAGGCGGTGGTCGTCTCGACGGTGGGCCTGATCGTCGTCCTATTCCTCTTCTCGATCGGCAAGCACAGCCCGCCGCGCAGCGTAATCGCGCTCGACTTCCTGCTCTCGCTCGTGTTCGTGAGCGGCGCGCGCTTCGCGGTACGCGCCGTTGTCGAGCGCCCCCAGCGCGGCCCCTTCCTCGAACGGGCAAAGAACGAGGTGCTGATCGTCGGGGCCGGCAACGGCGGGCAGCAGGTGGCGTTCGAGCTGCGCCGCAACCCGGCGCTGCACAGCGCGGCCGTCGGCTTCGTGGACGACGACCCGCGCAAGCAGGGCATGCGCATCGCGGGGCACAAGGTGCTCGGCACGACCGACCAGCTGCCGCGTGTGCTCGACGGCGTCAAGCCGGACGAGGTCATCATCGCGATCCCCTCCGCGCCCGGGATGCTGCGCCAGAAGGTCGTGACCGCGTGTCGCGAGCGCGCCATTCCGGTGCGTACGCTGCCGACGACGTTCGAGTTGCTCTCGGGCGGCGTCAACCTGATGCGCCAGGTGCGCGAGGTGCGGGTGGAGGACGTGCTCGGCCGCGAGCCCGTGCGCGTGGAGATCGACCGGGTCGGCGCCTATCTCTCCGGGCACGTGGTCCTGGTCACCGGCGCGGGCGGGTCGATCGGCGCCGAGCTGTCTCGCCAGATCGCCCGGGTTGGGCCGAAGCGCCTGGTGCTCGTCGAGCATTCCGAGAACGCGCTGTTCGAGGTGCGCCGCGAGCTCGAGGAGGAGCGTCACTTCGCACGCGCCGCCGCGGTGCTCGCCGACTGCAAGGACGCCACGCGGGTGCGCGAGATCTTCGAGGAGTACGAGCCGACAGTGGTCTTCCACGCCGCCGCCTACAAGCACGTTCTGCTGATGGAGGAGAACCCGGTCGAGGCGGTGCGAAACAACGCCGTGGCCACCCGCATCGTGGCGGCCGCCGCCGGCGAGGCGGGCGTGGAGCGCTTCGTCTTGGTCTCGACCGACAAGGCCGTCAGCCCCGCGACCGTGATGGGGGCCTCCAAGGCGCTGGCGGAGTGGGCCGTCGAGGCCGCGCAGAACCGCTGGAAGGGCACGCGTTACGCGGCCGTGCGCTTCGGCAACGTGCTCGGCTCGTCGGGTTCTGTGGTGCCGATCTTCCGCCGCCAGATCGTCCAGGGCGGGCCGGTCACGGTGACCGACCCGAAGATGACCCGCTACTTCATGACGATTCCGGAGGCCGTTCAGCTGATCATCCGCTCGGGCGAGCTGGCCACGGGCGGCGAGGTCTTCGTGCTCGAGATGGGCGATCCGGTGAAGATCGTCGACCTGGCGGCCAACATGATCCGGCTCGCCGGGTTCGAGCCGGACGTGGACATCGCCATCGAGGTGGTGGGCCGCCGGCCCGGGGAGAAGATCCACGAAGAGCTGTTCAACCCCGGGGAGCGGCCCCAGCCGACGCCTGCGGAGAAGATCGTCTGCGCCGTCCAGCCGCCGCTGGACCCGCTCTGGGTCGAGAGCGCGTTTGCGCGCATCGAGGAGCTCGTCTACGGCGGCGATGCCGCCGCGCTGGCCGGCGCGGTGGCCGAGCTGTCGACCGAGCGGGCGCTGACGGTCTCCACCGGCCCCGCGTAAGGCCGACTCGCGTTCTACAGTTCGACCCTTGCCTGAGATCGTCCAGGAAATCGGCTCCTACGCCGGGATCGCCTCGGTGGTGGGCGTGGCCCTTCTGGCGGCGCTCTACTTCTCGCAGGCGCGGGACGTCAAGCGGTTGCGCGAGTGGGCCGGCCGTGCGCCCGAGCGCGCCGACCAGCAGCAGCCCGCCGTGCCCGGCCGCGTGGTGGCGCAGCCACAGCCCAAGCCCGCGCCCTCGGCCGCACCACCGGTTCCCGCGCAGGCCGTGGCCACGGGCGCCCGGCCGGCCGCCGCCACCCCCGCGGCTGCCTCCGCGGCCGCGAGCTCTGCGGCGGCCGCACCTGGCGCCCCGCCCAAGCCCGGCGCTCCCGCCACCCCCACGCCTGCCAAGGCGCCCGCGGTTCCCGCCAAGGCTCCCCCCGTTCCCGCTCCCTCGGGACAGCCCGTTCCCGCCGGGGTCGGCGCCCAGGCATCGGCGCAGGCGCCCGCGAAGCCCACCGCCCCCGTCCCGGCCGGCGCCAACTCCGGTGCGTCCGCGCCGCCCAAGCCGGAGGTGGCGCCTCCCGGACAGAACTCGTCAGCCCCCGCCCGCACAGGTGGGCCGGCCACTCCGGCAGCCAAGCGGCCCACGGGCGCGCCGCCCGTGCCGGCCGGCGGCGGCACCCCCAAGGGCCCGAGCGCTCCGGGCGGACAGCCGAGCGAGCAGACGGCCATCATCCCGCCGCCGCGCGAGGATCCGTGGTATCGGCGTCTCGCCGCGAGCCCGCGCTATCTCGTGTTGGTGGTCGCAGGAGTCCTGATCCTGGGCGGCGCGGTGGCCTTTGGCGTCGCCCAGCTCGCACAGGACGACGGCGCTTCGACGCCCGCGAGCGCGCCGGCGGACAACGAGCCGAGCCAGAGCGGCGATTCCGGCGACGAGCAAGCGGCCGAGCCCAAGAAGGGCGCGCCGATCGAGCCGTCGAGCGTCACCGTCGCGGTGTTGAACGGCACCACCGTGGGCGGGCTGGCCGCGGCGCTCGGCGACCAGGTGGGAGCGGCGGGATTCCAGGTCGGGACGGTCGCGAACTTCGGCCCCAACCAGCAGCTCGCCGAGTCGATCGTGGAGTACACGAAGGGCCACGAGCGCGAAGCGGCCGCGGTCGGCCGCAAGCTCGGCATCGGCCAGCGCGAGCGAGCCAGCGCCGAGAGCCAAGAGCTCGCCGGGGACGCAACCGTGATCGTCATCGCGGGCGCCGACAAGGCGCCCGTAGGCTCAGCTCGGCGCCAGCGCCCGCGCGCGCTGCGAGAGGTGCGCTACCCCGAGGCGGTCGAGCTCCTTGGCCGCCTCCTCGAGTCGTTCGCCCGCCGCCCGCGGGTCGACCGTCACCAGCACCTGCCCGGCCAGCAGCCGCGAGCGCGCCGACTCTAGTGGGCGTTCGAGCTCGATCCACGCCGCCGCGGCTTCGTCGAGCATCGCCGCGCCCACGCGCGGGTCCTCGTCGGTTACGCCGCACGCCTCCAGGGCGGCCGCGCGGCCGATCGGGTAATGCAAGCGCTCGGCCAGCTCGGAGGCCTCGCGAGCCGCCTCGGCGGCAGCCTCAGGACGCTGAGCCAGCGTCAGGATCACGGCGCGGGCGGCGGTCGCCTGGATCGACTGTGCGATCAGCCCGGCCCGCTCGCAGACATCAAGGGAGCGATCCAAGGCCGCGACGGCGCCGGTGAGATCGCCGGAGTCGCGCAGCGCCGTGGCCAGCCCGAACAGGGCCTGGAAGGCGATCTCCGACCACCCTACCTGCTCGGCGAGCTCGTGGGCGCGGTGAAAGAGCACGGTCGCCTCGCCGATCTCGCCCCTGCGCCAGTGCAGCAGGCCGCGCAGCGCGTAGGGAACGCTCAGCTTGCCCACGAGGCCCTCGCGCTCGGCCAGGTCCGCGCTCGCCTCGGTGGAGCGCTCGACCTGCTCCCAGTCGGCGCTGTACACGGCCAGCTGAGCGAGTGACGCGTGCAGCTCGACCTGGGCGGGCAGCACGCCCATCCTCTCGGCCAGCTCGAGAGCCTCCCCGTAGGCCGCGCGTGCGCCCGCCACGTCCGCTTCTGAGACCTCGAGGTGCCGGCCGAGCGCGGACAGGGCCACGATCGTCTCGCCCTGATCCGCGCGCGGGGTGTCGGCACGCAGCGCCCGTGCCAGCTCCACGGCGCGCTCGAGGTTCTGGCGTGCCTTCTCGGTGTCCCCGATGCGGCCAAAGACGCGGCCGAAGATGCCGTGGGCACGGCTGGCGGCGCGCGTCTCCCCGAGCCGCTCCGCCAGCCGCAGCGCCTTCTCGGAGGCGTAGATGGCGAGCATGTTGTCGCCCGTGTGGAGGTAGAGCCAGGCCGCCTCCTCGTAGAGGCGAACCAGCTCGAGGCGGGGCGGCCCGTCCTTCAGCAGGTTGATGCCCTTCTGGTAGTGCTCGATGGCCGGCTTGCGCTCGCCCTTGTGTGAGAGCCCGGCGCCGACCTTGCGGTGCAGGTCGGCCACCCGCGGCAGGTCCTCCTCGCCGCGATGCCAGTCGAGGCATTCCAGCCAGACCGCGATCGCCTCGTCCACTCGCCCGAGCCGCAGCGACACGTCGCCCAGCTTCTCCCCGATGCGTGCGCTCACGCCTGGATCGCCGCCGGCGCAGATCTCGCGCCCATGCCGGTAGTGCGACGCCGCCTCGCGGTTCGAGTAGAGCAGCGCCGCGGCGTCGCCGGCCTCCTCGAGGAAGCGGATCGCGCGATCGCGGATCGGGGTGAGCTCGTCGCCCGACAGGCCGCCCTCGCGTCCGAGTGCGGCCGCGCGCCCGTAGTGCTCGGCCAGCAGCGCGACGACCTCGTCGCTGCGGTCGCCCGCGCGGTCCTCGATGAACGCCGCGACCTCGTAGTGCTTTCGCGAGCGCACCGCCTTGGGCAGCATGCCGTAGGCCACGTCGCGGATCAGGACGTGCTTGAAGGCCAGCTCGCGCTCGCCCGCCAGGCGGCCCTCCGCCCCCGGCGCGAGGATGTCCTTCTCCTGCAGAGCCAGCAGCGTGCGGTCGAGATCACGGCCCTCGGAGTCCGCGAGCGGCGCCAGCGAGCTCTCCCAGAAGGTCCGGCCGACCACGGAGGCCTGCTGGACCACGCGCCGCTCGAAGGGATCCAGCGCGTCGAGGCGGGCGGCCAGCACCGCCTGCACCGTGTCGGGCAGGTCGGTGGCGTGCACGCTGCCGTGCTCGGCGATGCGGCGGGCCATCTCCTCGGCGAACAGCGGGTTGCCGCCCGAACGCTCGACCACCGCCCCGAGCATGCCCTCGCCCTCGGGCAGCAGAGCGCCCACGAGCGACTCGGTGTCCGCCGCACTCAACGGATCGAGCATCAGCTGGGTGCCCTGGGCCCGGCCACCGCCCCAGCCCGGCCGCCGGTCGAGCAGCTCGTCGCGGGCCAGGCAGACGAGCAGCAGCGGGCCGCGCACCCATTGCGCGAGGTGCTCGATCGCGTCGAGCATGCCGTCGTCTGCCCAGTGGATGTCCTCGAATGCGAACACGAGCGGCTTCTGGCACGCCCAAGCCTCGATGCCCGAGCGCAGCGCCGAGAAGAACCACTCGCGCAGCCGTTCGGGATCCTCGCCCTCGGGGACGAGCTCGGCCGGGACCTCGAGGCCGACCAGGCGGCCGAGCAGGGCCGTCTTGCGAATGCCCTCCTCGTCGAGGCGGCCGTGGTCGTGATCGTCGTGCTCGACGCTGAACAACGCACGGGTATGGTCGAGCAGCTTCTCCCAAGCGCGCTCGGCCGAGTCGCTGTCCACGATCCCGCAGCCGGCGCGGATCACCTCGCCGAGCGCCCAGAAGACGATGCCGCTTCCGTATGCGAGGCAGCGGCCCGTGTAGAAGTCGGGCGCGTCAGGGCGCGCCGCAAGCCCGCGCTCCAGCTCGCGCAACAGGCGCGACTTGCCAACCCCGGCCTCGCCCACCAGGGTGACGAGGTGCGGGGAGCGTTCCCGTGCCACGCGCTCGTAGATGGCTCCGAGGCTCGTCAGCTCGTGCTCGCGACCAACGAGCGGGGACTGGCGTGCCTGCGAGGCACGGCGTACCGGAAGCTCCGCGGTCACGCCCAGGGCCTCCCAGGCCGGCACCGGCTCCGCCTTGCCCTTGAGCTCGAACGCCGCAAGCTGCTCGTAGCGCACGGCGCCGCTCGTCGCGCGCATCGTGCGCTCCCCGACGGTCACGCTGCCGGGCCGGGCGGCGCTCTGGAGCCGGGCCGCGACATTCACGGTGTCGCCGACGACCGTGTAGGCCTCGCCCACGTCTCCGGCCAGCACCTCGCCCGTGTTCACGCCCACGCGCAGGTCGAAGAGCACGTCGGGCGGGAGGCCCGTGTTGATCTCGCTCATTGCCGCCTGCATGGCCAGCCCGGCGCGCACCGCCCGCTCGGCGTCGTCCTCGTGCGCCACGGGCGCTCCGAAGATGGCCATCACGTTGTCGCCGATGTACTTGTCGACGGTCCCGCCGTGGCGGGTGACCTCCTGGCCGAGTCGCATGAGCGCGCGGTCGACGAGCGCCTTCACCGCCTCGGGGTCCATGCGCTCGGCGACCGCTGTGTACCCAGACAGGTCGGCGAACAGCACCGTGACCTGCCGGCGTTCCTCCGGTGGTCGCTCGGGCGCCCCGCGCGCCGGCGTGGTTGCCTCGATCGGCTCGCCGCAGCTCATGCAGAAACGCGCCTCCGGCGGAGCCGCCGTGCCGCAGGCGCCGCAGCGGCGCTCGAGCTTTGCGCCGCAGGACATGCAAAAGCGGGCGCCGGCCGGATTCTCGGTACCGCAGGCTGCGCAGCTCACCGTCCGAGATTACTGTTCGCGCATGGCAAGCGAGCGTGACGGTCGTCACATTTCAGACGGATGACCGAGGGGAGCCCTTTTCGCGTCGAGGTGGCCGTCGGCGCGCCGCGCGAGGCGGTCTGGCGCGCCCTTTCCGAGCGCGCCGAGCTCAGGCGCTGGTTCGGCTGGGACTACGAGGGCCTCTCCGAGGAGATCGACTTCATCTTCTTCGAGCACGCCACTCCGCACGCTCCGGACCGCATCGAGTTCGAGGACGGTGCCGGCGGCCGGAGGATCGAGCTCGAGGCCGACGGGCCGGCGCGGACGCTCGTGCGTGCCACCAAGCCCGCAGGGGCGGCAGCCCTCGCCGGCGCCGACGAGCACTACGACAGCGAGCGGGAGGGCTGGCGCGCTTTCTTTGGCCAGCTCGATCACTATCTCGCCAACCACGACGGCGAGGAGCGCCGCACGATCAGCCTGACGGGCGAGGCCGCCCCGGGCCTGGTGCTCGCCCTGCTGGGCCGGGGGGTTCGGCTAAGCCGCTTCGTGGCGCTGGCGGACATGGACGCCGAGGGGTTCGCGGCCATGGAGGCGCAGACCGACGTCGACTCGCCCACGCCCGCGCAGATCAGGGTCACGATCTCGGCCTACGGCCTCGACGACGAGGCGTTCGAAGCCCTGCGGGCACGGTGGGAAGGGCGCTGGGGATCGGTCGCTGCCGACGCCGATGCGACGAGCTAGGGCAAATGGCCGGCGTCGCGATAGGCGTCGGCCACCTCGGCGAGTATCCGCTCGTCCACCAGCGTCAGGCGGCAGCCGTCCACCTCGACCAGCGCGCCGGGGTGCGGCGGGTACCAGAACGCGCGTAGCTTGCGCTCGACGTCGTCGCCGGGGCGGATCACCTTGAGCCGCTCGAACTCCTCGAAGGAGACGTAGCGCCCGTCGCCCTGGGGCCGGCGCGGCAGCTTCTCGCCGGCGAGCACGCGGGTCATCACCGATTGGAAGAGGCCGAGCAGCCGCTCCTGGCTCAGCAGATCGAGCGAGAACGCCGTCTCGGTCTCGGGGTCGACAGCGAAGCGCTCGACCTCGACCAGTGCGCCGGTGTCGAAGTGCTCGTCGACGAAGTGGCAGGACACACCCCACTCGTCGAGTCCGTCGAGGACCGCGACGTTGTAGCCGCCGAGCCCGCGGAAGTCCGGCAGCGGGGCGGGGTGGAAGTTCAGGCAGCCGATTCGCCCGAGCGAGATGAGCGGCTCGCGGATCAGCTTCCAGAACAGGAAGGAGATCACGACGTCCACGTCCTGCGGGGGGTGCGCGTAGAGCTCGGCGTCCTCGACGAGCGGCAGGCCGTGCCGTTCGGCGACCAGATCGACGCGCTGTTCGTCGCGCGTGAAGCGATTCGGCTCGCGAGCCACGACCGCGACCACCTCCACGCCTTGGTCCACGAGCCAGTCGAGCGCCCGTGCCGCGGAGCGCTTGTTCTTGCCCATGAACACCGCTCTCATCCGGCCAGCACCTCGTCGTAGACCTCGACGGTCCGCGCCGCGATGGTGTCCCAGGAGAACGGCCCGGCCGCCGCCGTGCGGGCGCGCTCGGCGAGCCGCTCGCGCTCCGCGGGATCGCTCAGCAGCTCACGGATGGCGGCGGCGAGGGGGGCGGGATCGCCCGGCGCCACGAGCCGGCCCGCGCCGTGCTCCTCGACCAGCTCGCGAAAGCCGCCCACGTCGGAGAGCAGCATGGGCTTCCCGAAGGCGAGCCCGGCGAACAGCACTCCGGAGACGTCGACCGTTCTGTGCGGCAGGACCAGCAGATCCGCGCGGCGAAAGAACGCGGGCAGCTCGGCGTCGCTCACGTAGCGGGGCACGAGGCGAACGTTCGCAGGAGCGTCGAGCGTCACGCCCAGCGGGCGGCCGACGACCCACAGCTCGGCATCCGAGATAGAGCGGAACGCCTCGACCAGAACGTCCGCGCCCTTGTAGGGCCGAACCACGCCGAAGAAGAGCACAACCGGCTTCTCGACGGCCGCCAGCTCGGGCGGCAGCGGGCGCTCGCCGGGCTGGCGGGTCAGATGCTCGAAGGCACCGTGCGGGATGACGTGGACGCGCGGCCCGCCGCCGAGCAGCTCGGCGCCCTGGCGGGTGTGCACGATCACCGCGTCCATGCGATCCGCCAGGCGCCGTCCCGAGCGTCCGCGGCGGATGACGTTGTGCATCGTCAGCACCTGCGGCCGCTCGTGCGAGAGCATCCGCAGGCTGAGCGCCTCGAGCCACATCCACTGCCAGTGGATCAGATCGGCGCCCGCCGCCCGGCGACGAAGGCGCAGCGAGTCGGGCACGTGCTCGGCGAGCTTGAGCGCGCGGCGAAGGCGGGAGCGCGTTGCTCCGAAGCGCGTGGCCAGGCGGTAGAAGGACTCGCTGACCTCATAACCGTCCGCGGCGGGAGCCGGCCCGTGCACGAAGCGAGAGGTCGCGAGCTCGACGTCCACCCCGCGCCGCGCAAGCGCCGCGGCCAGGGCGTGGTCGTAGGGCAGCACGTCCGCCGAGGGATCGATGAGTGAAACGCGCACGCGGGCATTGTGGCGGTCGCGGGCGTGGCGGCGGGCACGACCACTAGCTTTCCGCTCGCCATGAGCCGGCCCCTCGTACGGGCGGTGTTCGCGCTGCTCGTCGTCGCGACCATCGCCGCCTTCTTCCTTGCGCAGCAGCTCAAGGGCGAAGACCCGCTGGTGCTCCGCTTCGCAGCGGTGCCCAAGCAGTTCTCGCCCAACGGCGATCGCGTCCGCGACGGCGTGGAGGTCGGCTTCGACCTGTCAGAGCCCGCCTCGGTCACGTTCTCGATCATGGACGGCGAGGGCAACGAGGTCCGCCGGATCGTCGACAACCGCCCGCTGGCCGGTGACGAGAAGCACCGCTTTCGCTGGGACGGCCGCGATCAGAGCGGCAACCAGGTGCCCGACGGGGTGTATCGCATGCGTGTCGTCCGCCGCGACGAGGGCCGCGTGGTCGACTCGTTCAAGCGTGTCCGCGTCGACCGCGAGCCGCCGCGCGTGAGGCTGGTCTCGGCCGAGCCGGGGGTGATCGCGCCGGGCGAGCCGGGCCAGGCCCCCGAGGTGACGCTGCGCTATGCCGGCCCGCGCAACAACGCCCCGGAGTTCCGCGTCTTTCGCACCGATGACGCCGACGTGCCGCACGTGGTCCGGCGCTTTCGCGGCGACGGGCGCACGGGCATCTGGGGCGGCGAGGTCGCGACGGGCCCCGAGCGGACGGGGCCGGCGCCCGACGGCGACTACGCGTTCACTGTCTCCGTGCGCGACAGGGCGGGCAACCTGACCGTCGCGCCGGCCGAGATCCCGCGGGCTGTCCTGGCTCGCCCCGGCACCGGGGTTGCGGTGCGCAGCTTCACCCTGCGCGGGCCGCTCGGGGTCGTGCCCGCCGGATCGCGCGCCAAGCTAGAGGTCGGCCCGTTCGACCGCTCGTTCGACTTCGTGGTCTCTCGCTTCGGCGACCCCGAGCCGATCCGCAGCGGCGGCCGCGTCGGGGGGAGCTTTCGGGTGAGCATTCCGCGGGGCACCACCACGGGCGTGTACCTCGTGCGAGTGCGATCTGGGCGCCACAGGGCGGTCTGGCCGCTGGCGGTTGCCGGGCTGCCCCAGTTCAAGAGCGCGATCGCGCGCCCCCGCCCGCTGGTGGTGCTCCCGGCGATGTCGTGGCAGGGCCTCAACCCCTTCGACGACGACCTCGACGGCTTCGCCGACACCCTCGCGGAGGGGCGCCCGGTGCGGCTCGACCGGCCCTTCCGCGACGGTGGCCTGCCACCGCGCTTTGGCGCCGAGGTTGCGCCACTGCTCCTCTACCTCGACCGCGAGAAGCTTGCCTACGACCTGACCACGGACGTCTCGCTCGCGCGGCGCGAGGGACCCGCGCTCGGCAACGCGCCCGGTGTCGCGTTCGCCGGTAGCGCGCTCTGGCTGACCGAATCGCTGCTGAGCCGCCTGCGCGACGAGGTCGCGGACGGCCTGCGGGTGGCCTCGTTCGGTGCGGACGCGTTTCGCCGCTCGGTGCGGCTGCGCGGCGAGAGCCTCCTTGCGCCGGGCAGGCCCCGACGCGTCAACGCCTTCGGCGAGGCGACCTCGCTCCTGCGCACCTCGCCCGCGCCCCTGACCGTGTTCGAGGACGGGCTCGGCCTGTTCGAGGGGCTTGACTCGTTCATCGGCGACTTCACGGTTTTCGAGCAGTCCCTGGGTCTTCCTAGCGCAGGTCGTGCGATCGCCGCCGCCGGACGCGATCCGAGCCGCCCGGCGTTCGTGACCTTCGGCCTCGGCGGGGGCCTGGTGATCCGCACGGGAACGCCCCAGTGGTCGCGCGAGCTGAACGAGGCGGCACTCAGCGAGGAGGTGCCGGCGGTAACGAATCGGATCTGGAGGCTGCTGGCTCAGGGCGGCCGATAGGGCAATCCGAGCATCCAGCTAGCCTGATTCGAGTGCGCCGACGACGCCGACTCATCATTGGCGGCGCGCTCCTCGCCGTCCTCGTATTGGCCGCGGTGGGTGTGTACGCCTACAACAACGAAAAGCAGCCGATCGAGAAGCGGGGGTCGGCCACCGAGGAGTTCGTGACCACCGAGGAGCCGGAGGCACCGCCGCCGCCCCCCAAGGAGAACGTGCGCCCGTGGCCGACCTATGGGTACGACGACGCTCGCAGCCACATCTCCCCCTACGACCACCGGCCGCCCTATCGGCGACTCTGGGCGATCGACGCCCACGACACCCTCGAGTTCCCTCCCTCGATCGGATACGGGCGGGTCTATCTCGCTCAGCAGAAGGGCCTGTTCTTCGCGCTCGACGCCAAGACCGGAAAGGTCGACTGGAAGAAGAGCCTTGGCCGCTGCGCGGCGTCGTCGCCCACGATCGGCAGGAAGGTCGTCTACCAGTCGTACATGCACCCCGTCGAGTGCCTCCAGGGTCAGGCGGGCGCCGACGGCTTCGTGGTCGCGTGGGATGCGGACAGCGGGCGCGAGCTGTGGCGCTTCAAATCGGCCCCGATCGAGTCGTCGCCGCTCTTGAAGGGAAGCCGGCTCTTCGTCGGCTCGTGGGATCACGGCGTGTATGCGCTCAACGCGCGGAACGGCAGGCGGATCTGGCGCTTCGGGGCAGACGACGAGGTCAACACCTCGGCCGCCTACTGGAACGGGCGCATCTTCATCGCCTCCGACGGCGGCACGCTGTATTCGCTGAGCGCGAAGACCGGCAAGCTGCTCTGGAGCTCGCAGTCGCAGTCGCGCTTCGGCTCGCGGGAGTTCTGGTACGCCACGCCGACCGTGGCCTACGGCCGCGTCTACATCGGCAATACCGACGGCACCATGTACGTGTTCGGCGCAAAGAGCGGCAAGCTGCTCTGGGCACGGCCGCTCGGCTCATACATCTACGGCGCCGCGGCCGTCTACCGGCGCAGGGTCTTCGTCGGCACCTACGACGGCAAGTTCTACGCGCTTGACGCCGCCACCGGCGACACGATCTGGCAGATCGAAGCGCGCGGCGCGGTGCACGCGGCCCCGACCGTGCTGGGCGGGCTCGTCTACTACGCGGTCTGCTCGAGCTGTGGCTCGGAGGCCCAGCGCGCGGTGGCGCGCGGCCCGGACGCGACCTACGCGGTGCGAGCGCGAGACGGCAAGCGGGTCTGGCGCTTCGCGGCCGGCAAGTACGCAAATCCCGTGGTCGCCGACGACGAGCGCATCTACGTGACCGGCCGCGCGCACCAGTTCGCGATGGCGCCGCGCGGGTCGGCGGCGGCGAAGGAAGGCCGCTAGACGGTTGATTCCGAATCAGTGTGCCTCAGGGCGCGCCAGGGGCACGTGGCGCCGGCCAGGCAATAGATGGAGCGGCCGGAAACGTGCTCTGGGCCAAATCCCCCACGAACGGGTGACGCCGGCCCCCCGCCCCAAGGAGTCAGACCCCTTAGCGGTTGCGCTCGAGGAAGGCGCCGATTCGCTCGGTCACCTGGCGCAGCACCTCGAGCGACGCCATCGGGTCGCCCCCCACCTGCAGCGAGTGGTCCAGGCCCTCGAGCTCGAGGAGCTCCAAAACGCCGTTCACGGGCTGCTCGCCATCGCTCCAGGTCGGGTCGGCGCGGCTGCCGACGAGCAGCGCCGGCGCGCTCGCGGCGTTGAGGCCCGCCACCACGTCGGGGCGTATCAGCAGCGGCGTGAGCCAGACGGCGGGTAGGCCGCGCTCGGCCACCAGCGGCGCGGCGGCGCTGCCGAGCGACTTGCCCACGACCGCGATCCGCTCCCCGTCGGCCGCCGCCAGGGCGCGCTCGGCTTGGTTGCGCATCCACACGAACGGCTCCTGGTCCGCGGGCGCACGCTCGCTGACCTCGAGCACCGACCAGCCCGCTGCCTGCGCCGCCTCGCGCGCAAACCAGAGCAGCGGCGCCTGGCTCGAGTAGTGCAGGCCGGGCAGCACCACCACGCGGCGGACGCTCACGATTCCGCCCTGCGCATCGTGTCCGCCGTAGCCATCAGAGCGGCGATTGCGGCGCCGGTCATCGGCCACACGAGGTAGTAGTTGTTGAACGTCCGCCCGATGAACATCAGCCACAGGATCGACACCGCGAAGCCGGCCGCGGCGAGCCAGAGCTCGCCGGCACGGCGCTGGGCGAGCAGAAGCCACACGGTCAGCGGCAGCCATGTCAGCAGCGCGAGCAGCGCGAACGGGTATGCGCCGTCGCGATCGGCGACCACCCCCGCCTCCACCAGGATCGCCGACAGCCCGTAGCCCACGATCCGGTAGGTGCCGGCGCCATAGCGAACGGTGTCGTCGTAGAAGGCCACCGGGTCGGCCGCCAGGAACGGGAGGATGCCAACGGCCAGCACGCCTCCGAACGCCAGCGCGGCGCGCTTGAGCTCGCCTCGCTCGGCGTCCATCTGCCACAGCATCAGCGCGAGGAAGGGCAGCGCCACGACCGCGAACTGCTTGAGCAGAATGGCCCCGGCCAGTGTCGCCGCGGCCCACCCGAAGCGGCGCCTCGACGCAAGCGCGAACGCGAGCACCAACAACAGCAGGCTGGGAGCGTCGTTTTGGCCAAACCACGCGGAGCGCACCGCGATCGGGTTGCAGACGAGCAGCGCGCCAACGGCGACCCGGACCGCCAAGGGCCCGCGGAAGGCCAGGGCGGCCGCGAGCATCCCGAGGTTGCACAGCAGGACGAGCAGGCGCTGATCGTCAAACGGCTTGGGCAGGAGCCTCCACGCCGCCGCGCTGATCACGGCGCCCGGGAAGTAGGCGAAGTGCTCGAGCGCCACCTCTCGGTCGAGCACCCGCTGCGACACGCTGCCGTCGCGGGTGTAGAAGCGCTCGAGCCCCGAGTCGCGGTAGTCGTGGCCATAGGGGTTGTCGAGCTCGAGCAGCAGGTCGCCGCCCACCTCGACCTGGTAGGTCGAGTCGTTGGTGAAGAACCAGGGTGCGGTCGAGTCGCGCAGCCCGAGCTGGAGCAACGTCGCCGGCGCGGTCAAGAGCACGCCTACGGCGAGCACCAGAGCCACGGCAAGCCCCTTCGACCACCTGCGCGGCCGTGCGATGAGAAACACGGCGGCCGCTCCGCACAAGAGGCCGGCCAGGAACGCCGCGGCGCGCGGGATCCCGAGGTCGTACTCCTCTCCGGCAGCCCGCACCAGCGGAGCGAGCGGGCCCTGCGCGTCCACCGTTCCCGGCCGAAAACGCCAGGGATCGGAGCCAAGCTCCGGGAGGTTGATTGCCACCAGGACGAAGAGGACGCCGACCAGGACCCAGGCCGCGCGCGGGTGGAGGTCCTCGGTCATGAGGCGGTCGCCGCGCGCCGGCGGTAGCGCTCTGCGGCCGGCGCCTGGGCCTCCTGCCAGGTCAGCCAGCCCGCCGCGACCGCGAGCACCAGCCAGGTGATCGGATCCTCGAGGAAGCCGCTGTAGAAGAGCGCATGAACGAAGAGCGCAAGGAAGGACGCGCCGAGCGCGAGCCCCAGCGCCTGCTCGCGCCCGTACACGGAGGCGATCAACCGAACGCCGCCAACGAGCAGCCACGCGTAGAGCGCGAGGCCGACGAGACCGAGCTCGGCCGCCACTGTCAGCGGGGTCGTGTGCGACACGAAGTTCGGAGTTGGGCGGTCGCTGTCCTGCAGCCGCCGGCTCGCTCGCGCCTGCCCGCCGATCCCCACGCCGAGCACCGGGTCCTCCTCGATCACGCTGAGCGTGTCCTCCACCCGCTCGGTGCGATCGCTCGTGATCCGGTTCAGATCCTGGCCGTCGATCAGCTTGGCGGCCAGGTACCCTCCCGCCGCCAGCGCGGCGACCAACGCGAGCACGCCGACAGCCTGGCGCACGCGCCGGTCGCCGGTGACGATCGCCAGCCCCAGCGTGACCAGCAGCAGAGCGGTCATGCTCGACTGCGAGTACGAGAAGAGCAGGCCCGCCCACATCAGCACGATCAGGCCGATCAACGGCCAGGTGCGCCATCGTCCCGCGGCCAGCAGCGACAGCGCGACGCCGATGCCGAGCACGACATGGCGCCCATAGAGGCTGGGATCACCGAACAGCGAGGTGACTCGGAAGTAGTCGGTGTTCGCGTTCGACACGGCGAGGTTGGGCGCGTAGAAGAAGAGCTCGTGCGTGGCCGCCTGCCAGAGACCGACCGCCGCGAACAGGGACGCCAGCACGAGCGCCACCCCCGCGAGCGCGGGCGGAACGAAGTCGGGGTACTCCGCTCGCCCGACCGTTGCCACGAGCACGACGAACGGCAGCGTGAAGAAGGCGAGCAGGTTGGCGCCCGCGTCGACGTCGTCCGCCCACCAGAGCGATATGAAGGCGAACGCGAAGAACGCCGCCGCAGGCAGGGAGATCGCCCTCGGCAGCGTGCGCAGGGGCCGGTCGCGCAGCGCCGCCCAGGCGAGCGCAGCGGCCGCGGCGGCCAGCACGACGTACAGCGGAAGCAGCCGCCCGAGCCGCCCGTCCTCGGCGATCGAGACCAGGAAGCGGTTGGACGAGTCGAAGGCGATCGGCGGGCGAAACGGGGCGGCTATCAGCACTGCGATAGGCACGAGCGCCGGCCGCCGGGCGAGCAGCACCGCCGCGCCCGCCAGGACGACGACGCCGGCGGCGGCAGCTCCCGCGCCGGCCGGGCTCGACAGCTTGTCGAACCCGCCGTCGGCCATCGAAAGGGCAAGCCCCGCCTCCGCGGCCGCCAGCACGACAAGCCCGCCGAGCAGAGTGAAGCGCCCGCGTGCGAGCAGGACCAGGATCGAGCCCAGGGCGCCGCCGGCCGCGGCGAGCTGAGCGGTGTCAGCGTGCTCCATCGGCGGGCGAAGCGTAGAGCTAGCTGCGGCCCGCTAAGCGGCGCGCCTGCGGTTGTACGCCTCGGCGGCTTCGCGGATGCCCTCGCCGCGACCCGGCGCGAGCTGCTGGCGCGCATGGGTCAGGTAGCGGCGCGGGTCGTGGCCGGGCAGGACCAGCGCGGCGGCTGCGCGCACGAGGTAGGCCCAGGTCCAGCACACGCGCCAGAGCGCACGCGTGGCCGGCATGCGGTGCTTCTTGAAGTAGAGGTCGCGATTGCGGTGGAACTCGACGATTCGCCTTCGCATCGCCGCGGAGTCGGTCGAGAGCTGGTCGTGGTGGACGGCACGCGCCGCCGGGACGAACAGGATCCGCCAGCCGGCATCGTGGAGCCGCTTGCAGAAGTCGGTCTCGTCGGAGTAGACGAAGAAATCCGGGTCGAGCCAGCCCACCTGCTCGGCCGCCTGGCGCCGAACGAGCATCGCACTCGACTGCACCCAGCCGACCTCGCGCACCTCGTCGCCGCGGCTCTGCACCGCGTAGCGATCGTGGAGGAACACTGCGGCCGCGAGCGCCCAGCCGGCGTCCGGCAGCCGCCACGCGCAGGCCGTCGGCTTGCCGGCGCTCGTAAGCAGCCGGGCACCGGCGACGGCGGCGCTCGGGTCGGACTCGAGCGCGTCGACCAGCGCCCGCGCCGCGCCGGGCGCGAGCTCGGAGTCCTCGTTGAGCAGCAGGCAGAAGCGCCCCCGTGCCTCGCGCAGCAGCAGCGAGTCGTTCTCCGCCTTGCCGGTGCGCCCGTCGAGGGCGATCACACGCGCCGCCGGATGGCGCTCGCGTACCGCGTCCGCGGACCCGTCGCTCGAGGCATTGTCGAGCACGAGCACCTCGTGCTCCACCCCCTCAGGATTGGTGCGATCGATCGCCTCGAGGCACGCGAGCAGGTGATCGCGGCCGTTCGTGTTGACCACGCAGTAGGAGAGCTCGGTCAGCGCGCCGCCCCCTCGAGCACCGCGAGCGCCCGCCCCGCGAGCCGATCGCGGTCGAACTCGCGCTCGGCAAGCGCACGGGCGTTGCGCCCCATTTGCTGTCCCTCCCCGGGGTGATCGCGCAACCACGTCAGCTTCTCGGCCAGGTCGGCGGCGTCACCGGCGCGCACGTACAGGCCGGCGTAGTTGTCCTCGACCAGGCTGCGCATCCAGCCGTCCATGTTCACGATCGCGGGCCGGCCGGCAGCGAAGGTGTCGAACAGCTTGTTGGGCGAGTTGGTGGCGAGCACCGGCACGTCCTTGAAGATCGTCAGGCAGGCGCTCGAGCCGGCGGCCAGCTCGGCAACCTCCTCCTTGCCGGACGCCGCGCCGGCGAAGCGCACGTTGGCCGGGGCCGAGCGCTCCAGCTCCGCCCGGTGCTTGCCGTCGCCCATGAGCACGAACTCGACGTCCTCCAGCAGCCGGGCCGCCTCGATCACGGCAGTCAGGTCGTTGGCCTCGCCCATCGTCCCGAAGTAGCTCACGCGGAAGCGCTCGGGGCGGGCCCCGGGCGAAACAGGTCGAGGTCCGAGGCGTTCGGGATGAGCTCGACCTTGGCGGGCGCCGCGCCGGCGGCGATCACACCGGCACGAATGCCCGGCGACAGGGCGATGATGCGCGCCGAGCGCCGGTAGACGAAACGCTCGAGCGCGCGCGCCATTCGGCGCGCCGCGGGGTTGTCGCAGCGCGCCCATCTGGATCGGCGCCTCGGGCCAGAGGTCGCGCACCTCGAACACGAGCGGAGCGCGCCAGCGCGCCGCTGCGGCCAGCGGCGGGCAGCGCCATCGTCAGCGGCGGCGAGGTGGCGTAGACGACGTCTGGCCGCGGTCCGCGGAGGGCCGCCGCCGTGGCGCCGAGCGCGAAGCGCACGAAGGCGAGCATGCGGCGCGGGTAGGAGTCGGCGGTCGCGCTCACGTAGTCGGAGTAGGCCGCCGCGCACCCCGACCACGTCGATGCCCTCGACGCTTCGGCGGCCCTGGCGGCCGCGGTTACCATGCGCACCGGATGCCCGCGCGTCGACGAAGCGGCGTGCGAACTCGTACGAGCGCGTGCCCCCCACGCCCGCGCGGGTGATGAAGAACTGATGCAGGTAGAGGATTCGCATCGGGTGACACCCAACGCTAACAGCCTTGCCGCGGCCGCTCGACGTCGTCCTCGCGGGGCCGGCGCTCGTCGCTCGCCTCGCCGCTGCTGGCGGTGGCGGCGATGCTGATCAAGCTCGAGAGCCGCGGACCGGTCTTCTACCGCCAGCGCCGGGTGGGTCTGCAGGGCGGGCGCCCGTTCGAGTTGTGGAAGCTGCGCACGATGGTGCCGCGCGCCGAGACGCATGGGCGACGGCATCTACGTGCTCGAGGGCGATCCGCGCATCACCCGCGTGGGCCGCGTCCTGCGCCGCTTCTCGCTCGACGAGCTTCCCAATCTGGTGAACGTGGCAAGCGGCGACCTGGCGCTCGTCGGACCGCGCCCGACCGTGCAGGAGCAGGTCGACCGCTACACCGAGCGCCAGCGCCGCCGGCTCGAGGTCAAGCCGGGGATCACCGGGTGGGCGCAGGTCAACGGGCGCACCTCGCTGCCCGTGGCCCGAGCGCATCGAGCTCGACGTCTGGTACGTCGAGCACCGCTCGCTGAGGCTCGACCTGCGGATCTTGGCGACGACCGCGCGCATGCTCGCGAGCGGTCACGGGCTCTACAGCGAGGACGCCCGGCAGGGCTGGTGAGTCAGCGGCACGCGCAGCGAGCAGCCAGCCGGTCGAGCCGCGGTCGGTGTCGACGTCGTTCACCGCGATCACCGCGTAGCGGTAGGAGGCCGCGTAGGCGGGGACGAACGAGGCGGAGAAGCGCCCCTTCGCACCCTTACCGACTTCGCCGCCACCTTGCGGTAGCGCCCGCTGCACCTCTGCTGCAGCACCAGGCGGAGCGACGCGCTTCGCGGGGCGCAGACCGTCCCGGCCACCGGCACGCGCTCGCCGGGCTCGCCGGTCGTGGCCGGCGCGCGCAGCGAGATCGAGCGCTCGCACGCCGCAGCAGCAGCCGCGGCGAGGTCGTTCGCCGCAGGCCGGTGCGCCCCGGGATAGCGCAGCGCACGTAGATGCGCTTGCGCGGGTGCAGCTC
This sequence comes from uncultured Thermoleophilaceae bacterium, assembly GCA_963762265.1. GTDB lineage: Bacteria > Actinomycetota > Thermoleophilia > Solirubrobacterales > Thermoleophilaceae > JACVRW01. The sequence goes on from CAVXKC010000004.1 coordinate 503,607, forward strand.
GGCGGCGAAGGAGCCGTCGGCGCCGGTGGTGGCGTGCGCGGACGTGCTCCAGAAGCCGTCGCCGTTGGTCTGGACCTCGAGCTCACCTCTTGGGCAGCGGGCCGTGGGACCGGGCCCAGCAGGATCCCGCTCACGGGCACGGTCTCGCCGAAGTCGATCGAGAAGTCGGCCAGGATCGCGCTCAGCCGGGTGGCGAAGGTCGGCACGCCGACCGTCCCGTCGGCGACCAGCGACCGCAGCTCGCCGAGGCGGGCGTAGAGCAGCGCGCCGGGACAGGCCGTGGAACCGGTATCGCGGTGGCCGATCACGCGCTCGAGAGATACCTTCGCGCCCGCCGGGTAGCGGCTGGCCGGACCGCCCGCGCTGGTTAGGGTGACCTTGCCGGAGAGCGGCTGCCCGTGTACCTGGAGCTTCCAGCGGATGTAGCGCGCGAGCGCGTCGAGCGTCTCCGGGGTTGGCTCGGCGCTCGTATGGTCGGCGATGCTCGCGATGCCGGCCGTGACCGAGTTGAACCCCTGCGCGTGGGCGCCGAGGACGGGCCGGTCGAGCCCGCCGGCGCGGCCCTCGTAGAGCACGCCGTACTTGTCGACCAGCGCGTTGTAGCCGATGTCGTTCCAGCCGTTCGAGTTGCGATGGAAGCGACAGATCGAGAGCACGATCGCCGGCCCTTCCTCCGGGGCGTAGTCGTTGAGCGAGACGGTGTGGTGGACGTGGACCGAGCTGACGCTGCCGTAGCTGGGCGCGGCCCGCGGCGGGCATTTGCTCGCGCCCCACTCGCTGCGCGTGACGAAGTCGGGCTCCGGGTCCTGAGCAGCCCGTGCCCGCGCGCGCGAGCGCGCCTTCGCGAGCTCGCCGGCCACGTTGACGAAATGCAGCCGCAGCCCGCTGACTCTCCGGCTGAGCTGGTACTGGACCCCGTCGGCCCTGCCCACCCAGAGCGGGTCGGTGGACCGCCGCGAGCGCTCGCCGGTCCCCGGGTCGGGAGCGTGGTCGGAGTGCGCCTCCAGGGCCTGCCAGCGGCTCCAGCCGCGACCGGGCCTGCGGATCCGCACCGATACGGACGCAGCCGCGCGCCCACGCCAGCGCAGGCCGACCAGATTGAAGGGCCGTGCGGTCGTCAGCCGCCGCGAAACGACTCCGCCACCGGCTGCGCCGGCCGCGGATGCGGGTGCAAGCTCGAAGTCGAAGGGGGCCCGGGGCCTGCCGCTGGCTGCCGCCGGCAGGGCGAGGAGGGCGCACAGAAGCGCCGCTGCTGTTGCGAGCAGCCTCACTGCTAACCGAACACGTTGGCACGCCCGCCGATGCGGGCTTGCAAGATCCGGTGCAGCCGGTCTTAGGGGATCGGCTCGGGCCCGTTCGAGCGGTGCTCGTCGCGGAAGGCGCGCAGCGCGTCGGTGACCTGCGGGTTCCACTCGGGGCAACCCAACGCGCGGCCGGTGCCGCCCGGTGTGGGGTCGCGGTTCCAGGCGGTTGCCGCCACCACGTAGGGCATCCTGTTGTGTCGCACGAGCAGCGTCTGGTAGCCGTCGTCCGAGTCGGAGATTGCCCTGATCGTCGCCCGCTCGTCCTCGGACAGGCTCGGCTTGGCCCAGATGATCACGCGACCGTGCTCGAGCGCGTGGACGAGCGCCTCGTCGGGCGGCGGCGTGCCGCCATAGACGCCGTCCTCGGCCGGGACCTGGTAGTGGCGCCCGGTGGTTGGCGGGTTGTCCTTGTAGTTCACCTTCTCGTCGAGACTGGTGGTGTGGGTGGCCACGCCGCTGCCCTTGCTGTCCTTGAGCTCGCAGCCCGCCGCAGCGGCCGCCTTGTCGAGGTCGAACTGCTTCTGCTCGGGCACGTCGCCGCCCTCGGGGAAGAAGCCACCGCTGCCGCCTGCCGCGTCATCGCCACCGCCCCCGGCCAGGAACACGATGACCGCGACCGCGGCGATGGCGATCAGCGCCGCACCGCCGAAGCCGACCAGCCTCTTGCGCTGCTGCTCGGACCGCGCCTGTGCCTCGCGCTCCTCGCGCTGGCGGCGCAGTGCCTCCTTCTCTTCCTTGCGGTGTGCCACAGCGCCGAAGCGTAGTGACCGCGTGCCTAGGGCGCGCTTCGCGGATGAGTGCTGCGGCGGGCTGTGGAAGCGCCGCGCCGGCGCCCGCCTCCGCGGGCCTTCGCCCGGAAGCACCGCTCGATGAATTTCACGATTTCGCCGGTCAGGCGCTCGGGCGTGAGACGGAGCTCCAGGATCGAGGAGGCCTGTACCAGCCTCGCGTTCGAGAGCTCGCGGACGAGCATGTCGGAGTCCGAGAACGGGTGGACCGGGTCGCGCCCGTGGCCGATCACGAGGGTCGGCTGCTTCAGCTTGCGGCGCAGCTCGCGAGGCGGCGCCGCCCGGCCGAAGAAGAGCCCCTGGAGCACCGACGCGGAGGGCTTCGGATCCTGGCTCACCCAGTCGAGCATCATGTCCGCGAGGTGCGAGGCGCCGCGCGGGAGCAGGCGCGCCCCGCGCGCGAGCGGGCGGGTGAGCGGAGCGCCGAAGGTCAGCCCGACGAGCAGCGGGGTGAAGGCGAGCGCGCAGCCGAGCAGCGCGTTGTCGAGCACGGGCATCTCGAGCAGGAGGCCCTTCACTCGCTCGGGCGCCGCCGCGGCCACCTCGAGCGCGGCGTTGGCGCCCAGCGACGTGCCGCCCATCACCGCCTCCGAGATCTCGAGGTGGTCGAGCAGCGCGAGCGCCTGCCTGCCGAACTCGAGCATCGAGTAGTTCCACATCTCATCGGGACGGTCGGAGTCGCCGTGGCCGAGCACGTCGAGGCAGAGCACGCGATAGCCGCGCTCGGCAAGCGTCTGCGCCAGCGGCTGGTGCATGCGCCGGGAGAACAGGATCGCGGGCAGCAGCACGACCACGCGTTCCCCGTCTCCGTACTCGTCGTACACGAGCTTGTGCCCGCGGTAGCGGAAATTGCGAGTCCTGGCCTGCATGGGGCGGTGCACGATAGTGGCGTAGGATCCGCGCCCGAGGAGAGGGCAACCCGAACTTAGGAGCAGGCATGGGCGCAACCGTGCGCGTGCAGGTCACCGTCAACGGCGAGCGGCGCGAGTCTGTGGTCGAGGCTAGAACCCTTCTCGTCCACTGGCTGCGCGACGAGCTCGGGCTGACCGGGACGCACATCGGCTGCGACACCACCAACTGCGGCGCCTGCACCGTGCACCTCGACGGCGAGTCGGTCAAGAGCTGCACCGTCCTGGCGGTCCAGGCCGACGGCGCGGAGGTCACGACGATCGAGGGCCTCGCTCCGGAGAGCGGGCTCCATCCGCTCCAGGACGCCTTCTGGGAGAAGCACGGCCTTCAGTGCGGCTTCTGCACGCCCGGCATGATCATGGCCGCCGCCGACCTGCTGCGGCGCAACCCCAACCCGAGCGACGAGGAGATCCGCCACGGCCTGGAGGGCAACCTCTGCCGCTGCACCGGCTACCACAACATCGTCGAAGCCGTGAAGGCCGCGGCACAGAGCGAGGTGCCGGCATGAGCGCCATCGGCCAGGCGCTCAAGCGCAAGGAGGACCCCCGCATGATCACCGGGCAGGGGCGCTACACCGAGGACATCCAGGTCCCCGGCTCGCTCCACGCCGTGATCGTGCGCTCGCCCGAGGCGCACGCTGCGATCGCCTCCATCGACACGTCAGCCGCCAAGGAGCGCGCGGGCGTGGTCGCCGTGCTCACGGGCGAGGAGATGGCGGGCGACTTCGCCGGCCCGATGGCGATGGTCTGGGCACCGCCCGGCGTGGAGATGAATACCCCGCCTTACTGGCCGCTCGCGCGCGGACAGGTCAAGCACGTCGGCGACCCCGTCGCGGTGGTCGTGGCCGTCAGCAAGGGTGCTGCGCTCGACGCCGCCGACGAGGTGGTCGTCGAGTACGACCCCAAGCCCGTCGTCGTGGATCCCGAAGCGGCGCTCGAGGACGGCTCGCCGCTCGTATGGGAGTCGTTTGGCACCAACAAGACGCACGAGTGGGCCGTGTCGGGTGGCGACTTCGACGCCGCTGCCGCCGAGGCCGAGGTGACGGTCGAGCATCGCTTCACCAACCACCGCATCTCAGGCGCGCCGATCGAGCCGCGCTGCTCGATCGCCGAGCCGCGTGGTGACAGCTTCACCCTCTACTCGACCACGCAGATCCCGCACATCGCGCGCTTCGTGCTCTCGGGCGCGGTCGGGGTGCCCGAGGACAAGCTGCGCGTGGTGGCGCCCGACGTGGGAGGCGGCTTCGGCGCCAAGCTGCAGGTCTACCCGGAGGAAGCGCTCGTGCTCGCCCTCGCCAAGCGCCTCGGCCGGCCGGTCAAGTGGACCGAGACGCGCTCGGAGCACATGACCACGAGCCATCACGGGCGCGATCAGGTCAACTACGTGACGCTGACCGCCAAGCGCGACGGCACGGTCACCGGCTGTCGCGCTCGGATCATCGCCGACCTCGGCGCCTACCAGCTGCTGCTCACCCCGTTCATCCCGACGCTCGGCTTCCCGGTCATGGGCGGCTGTTACAAGTTTCCCGCGATCGACCTCCACTTCACCGGAGTCTTCACCAACAAGATGTGCACGGACGCCATCCGTGGGGCGGGCCGGCCGGAGGGGACCTACTGGATCGAGCTGATGATGAACCGGCTCGCCGACGAGCTCGGCATCGACAGGCTCGAGCTGCGGCGCAAGAACTTCATCCCGAAGGAGGAGTTTCCGTACGAGACCGCGCTAGGGATCGTCTACGACTCCGGCGACTACCACGGTTCGCTCGACAAGCTGCTGGCGACCTTCGATCTCGAGGCATTCCGGCGCGAGCAGGAGAGCCTGCGCTCCCAGGGGGTGCACCGCGGTGTGGGCTTCTCGACCTATGTCGAGGTCTGCGGCCTTGCGCCCTCGCGGGCGGTTGGGCCTCAGGGCGTCGGGCTGCAGGCGGCGTTCTTCGAATCGGCGAACGTTCGCGTGACTCCCACGGGCTCGGCGATCGTCTACAGCGGGGCCTCGCCGCACGGCCAGGGCCTCGATACGAGCTTCGCGCAGATCGCCGGCGACCTGCTGGGCCTCGATCCGGAGAACGTGACCGTTCTCCACGGCGACACCGACCAGGGCGCGTGGGGCTGGGGCACGTATGGCTCGCGCTCGCTCTCGGTTGGGGGCGAAGCGATCGCCCAGGCGGCCCGGAAGGTCCAGGAGAAGGCCAAGCGCATCTGCGCCGCGCTGCTGGAGGCCGCGCCGGAGGACATCGAGCTCGCCGACGGCAAGTACCAGGTGCGCGGCTCGCCCGACAAGTCGATGACGCTGGCCGAGATCTCGGGTGCGGCGCACATCCCGCCCAACGAGCTGCCGACCGACTTCGAGCCGGGGCTCGAGGAGAGCTCCTTCTTCGACCCGGAGAACTTCGTCTTCCCCTTCGGCGCGCACGCCTGCGTCGTGGACCTGGACGCCGAGACCGGGAAGGTCACGGTCGTCGACTACTACTCGGTCGACGACTGCGGCCCCGCCATCAACCCGATGCTGGTCGAGGGGCAGGTGCACGGCGGGATCGTGCACGCGATCGGGCAGGCGCTCTACGAGCAGGTCGTCTACGACGACGAGGGACAGCTTGTCACGGGCACGTTCGTGGACTACGCGCTGCCCACCGCCGCGGAGATCCCCTACCTGCACACCGACCGCACCGAGACACCCTCCCCGACCAACTCGCTCGGGGTCAAGGGCGTCGGCGAGGCCGGGACGATCGCGGCCACGCCGGCGGTGGCGGCCGCGGTGCTGGACGCGCTGGCGCCGCTCGGCGTGAGCCAGCTCGACATGCCGTTCACGCCTCTGCGCGTGTTCGAGGCGATCCAGGCGGCGAAGAACGGCGGCAACGGCGGTCCGGCGGGCGGCGAGCAGGGCAAGGACCTGCCAGAGACCGGCGACGGCTCGGCGGGCAGCGGGCCGCATGGCCCCGACGACGCCACAGGAGGTGCCTCATGATCACCGCCCCGTTCGACTACGAGGCGCCGGAGAGCCTGGAGCAGGCCGTGAGCCTCCTTGCCCAGCACGGCGACGACGCCAAGCTGCTGGCGGGCGGCCACTCCCTGCTGCCGCTGATGAAGGTGCGCCTGGCCGCGCCCGCGATGCTGGTCGACCTGCGCCGGGTGCCCGGCCTGCACGGTGTCCAGCGCGAGAACGGCTCCTGGCGGATCGGCGCCATGACCCGCCACGCCGACCTCCAGGACAGGTCCGAGCTCGGAGTGGTGGCGAGGGCGGCGTCGGCGATCGCCGACCAGCAGGTGCGCAACCGCGGCACCATCGGCGGCTCGCTCGCACACGGGGATCCCGCCTCCGACCTGCCGGCCGTGGTCGTGGCGCTCGAGGGCGAGCTGTCGGCCCACGGCCCGAACGGCCTGCGCACGATCGCCGCCGGCGACTTCTTCGAGGACTACCTTACGACCGCGCTGGCACCCGACGAGGTGATCACAGAGGTCCGCCTTCCGGCCGCCGACGGCTACGGATTCGGGTATCAGAAGTTCACGCGGCGCGCCGAGGACTGGGCGATGGTCGGGGTGTGCGCGCTCGTCAAGAAGGCGAGCGACGGCTCGTGCGAGGACGTGCGCATCGGGCTGACGAACATGGGCCCGACTCCGGTGCGCGCGAGTGCCGCGGAGGGGGCGCTGCGCGGCGGCGGGCTCGACTCCGCCGCGATTGCGCGCGCCGCCGAGTCGGCGGACGAGGGCACCGAGCCGGCCGGCGACCTCAACGCAACCGCCCACTACAAGCGCCACCTGGCACGCGTGCTGACAAAGCGGGCACTGGAGGCGGCCGCCGGGTCGTGAGCTTCGACACCCCCGCAGCCGTACAGGAGGCCCTGGCGGGCGAGCGCTACCTCGCCGACCGGGGCCTCTCGACTGCCGTCTACCTGGCAGCCGCGCTCGAGCAGCCGCTGCTCTTGGAGGGCGAGGCGGGCGTGGGCAAGACCGAGGTGGCCCGCGCGCTCTCCGCCGCCACGGCCGCGCGGCTGATTCGCCTGCAGTGCCATGAGGGGATCGATCTCCACCACGCCCTCTACGACTGGGACTACGCGCGCCAGCTGCTGCAGCTGCGCGGCCAAGCCTCGCCGGACGAGGGGCTCTACTCCGAGCGCTTCCTTCTGCGCCGTCCGCTGCTCGAGGCGCTGACCGCGACCGAGCCGGTCGTGCTGCTGATCGACGAGATCGACCGCGCCGACGACGAGTTCGAGGCGTTTCTGCTCGAGTTCTTGTCGGACTTCCAGGTCTCGATCCCCGAGCTCGGCACGGTGGTCGCGGAGCGCCGTCCGCTCGTGGTGATCACCTCGAATCGCACGCGCGAGCTCCACGACGCGCTCAAGCGGCGCTGCCTGTACCACTGGATCGACTACCCGGCGCCCGAGCGCGAGGCAGAGATCGTGCGTGCTCGCCTGCCGGACGTGCCCGACGCGATCGCCGAGCGCGTCTGCGCCGCCGTCGCACGCCTGCGTGGCGAGGAGCTCTACAAGCTTCCCGGGGTGGGCGAGACGATCGCCTGGGCGCAGGCATTGCTCGCGCTCGACGCCGATGACCTCGACTCGACCCTCGGAGTGGTCCTTAAGGTCCGCGAGGACATCGAGCAGGTCCGCGAGAGCGGGGTCCTGCAAGGTGGGTAGAGCCGGGGCGCGCGTGACCGGGCGGCTCACGCTGCTCGCGGCCGCGCTGCGAGCGGGCGGCGTGCGGCTGGGGGTCGGCGAGGTGCTGGCAGCCCACCGCGCCCTCGCGGCGATCGATCCGGGGGATCGCGCGGCCGCCTACTTCGCGCTGCGCGCGACGCTGTGCTCACGTCACGAGGACCTGGCGGCCTTCGACGCCGCGTTTGCCGAGTTGTTCGGGCGGCCGCCGGCGAGCCCGCTCGCGCCCCCCGTGCTCGACGAGGTCGCGTCGCTCGTCCTGCCGAGGGTGGCGGTGCCCGGCACCCAGACGACTGCTGAGCAGCTCGGGGGAGCCGATGTGGTTCCCGCCGCCTGGTCTGACATCGAGCTGTTGCGCGACAAGGACTTCGCCGAATACAGCGCCGAGGAGCGCCGCCGGGCGCGGCGGGCGATGCGCCGGCTCGCGGCCTCGGCACCCAGCCGACCCAGCCGCCGCAGGCGCCCTTCCCGCCGGCGCGGGGCGCCTCCGCACAACGCCCGACCAGACCTGCGCCGGACCATCCGGGCCTCTCTGCGCACCCAGGGCGACCCACTCGAGCGCCATTGGCGCGAGCCCGGGACCCGTCCCCGTCCGCTCGTGCTCGTGTGCGACGTGTCGGGATCCATGGAGCCCTACGCGCGCATGCTGCTCGCCTACATGCAGGCGTGCGTGGCGGCCCGGCGGCGCGTAGAGGCCTTCGTGTTCGGCACCAGGCTGACCCGCGTGACGGCCGAGCTTCGCGGCCGCGACCCCGATCTTGCGCTCGAGCGGGCGGCGCAGGCGACGCGCGACTGGTCGGGCGGCACGCGGATCGGCGAGGCGCTCGCCACGCTCAACCGCGAACACGGGCGCCGGTTGGGCCGCGGCGCGGTTGTGGTGCTGCTCTCCGACGGCTGGGATCGCGGGGAGCCCGAGCAGCTGGAGCGCGAGGTCGCCCGCCTGGCTCGTTGCGCGCACCGCCTGATCTGGCTCAATCCGCTGAAGGCGCACCCGGGCTACGAGCCGTTGACGCGCGGAATGCAGGCGGCCCTTCCGCACGTCGACCACTTCATGGCCGGCAACTCGCTCGCATCGCTCGAGGAGCTGGCCGATGTATTGGATCGCCTCGCGCGGGGAAGGCTGTCTTCGTGATCGGCGGACTGGTGCTCGCTGCCGGACGGGGCAGCCGGTTCGGCAGCGCCAAGCAACTGGCGGAGCTCGATGGACGGCCGCTGCTGGAGCACGCGATCGAGGCGATGACGTCCAGCGACGTCGGCCGGGTGGTCGTGGTGCTGGGCGCGGGCGCCGAGGCCGTCAACGCGAAGTTGGACTTTCACGGGGCGAGCCGATCGTGTGCGAGCGCTGGGAGGAGGGCCAGTCGGCCTCACTCGCCTGCGGGCTCGCCGAGCTCTCGGACTGCGAAGCCGTGGTGGTCACACTCGGCGACCAGCCGCGCGTCTCTCCCGATGCGATTCGCCGCGTGATCGCCGCGCGCGGCGACGGCGTGGCGGCCGTGCGCGCGACCTATCGCGGCGCGCCCGGACACCCCGTTCTACTCGAGCGCGAGCTGTTCGAGCGCCTGCGTGATGTAACGGGCGACCACGGGGCGCGCAACCTGCTGCTCAGCGTGAGCCCGCGCGAGGTGCCGTGTGAGGACCTCGGGGGCGGCGAGGACGTGGACACGCCGGCTCAGCTCGACGCCCTGCGCGCGGGCGGGCCGGTGGGATGAGGCTCGAGCACTAACGACGCTGCAGGCCGTTCTGGTTGCACGGTCAACTATCCTCGACGAGTCATGGCCGCGCGCCCGACGCCTACCGCAGACCCGCTGCTGCTCGACCGCGACGAGCTCGGCGCCTGGCGCGGGTTGCTGCGCGCCCACTCCTCGCTGACCAAGGCGCTCGACGCCGAGCTGATGCGCGAGCACGGCCTGCCCCTGTCGTCGTATGAGGTGCTGCTGTTCCTGGCCGAGGCGCCCGGCGGCCAGATGCGCATGTCCGAGCTGGCCGACGGCGTGCTGATCAGCCGCAGCGGCCTGACCCGGCTGGTCGACCGCATGGAACGCGACGGCCTGCTGCGACGCGAGCGCTGCGAGGACGACGCACGCGGCTGGTTCGCGGCGATCACAGACGAGGGCCGCGAGCTGCTTCAAGCGCGCCCGAAAGACACACCTGGACGGCGTGCGAAAGCTGTTCCTCTCGCGCTTCTCCCGCGACGAGCTGCGAACGCTCGGGACGCTCTGGGAGAAGCTCGAGCGGACCGGGTCGCCCGGCTGACGTTTGCCGCCACATAGGCGGTCAACGTCAGTTTCGTGGCGCGCGCGTCCCAGTACCCCTATCCGCCGGCTCCTCCGGCCTCGGCTTGCTCGTCAGATAGGCGCCGGTGAGCACGAGACCCGTGCCGAGCAGCGCCGCCACGTGGATGGACTCGTCGTTCAGCAGCGCGCCCAGCAGGATCGCGACCACGGGCACGATGTAGATCGCCACCGCGGCACGCGTGGAGCCCACTCGCCCGATCAGGGTCGTGAACCAGAAGAACGCCAGCGCCGTTCCGAGCGAGCCGAGCGCCGCGACCGCGAGCAGGCTCGACCAAGCCGAAGGTCGAGTGAAACGCCCCGACGACCGCGAACGGCAGCACGAGCGCGACCGCCACGAGCTGCGCGCGCCAGATCACCGGCAGCGAGCCGTAGCGGCGCTGAAGCGGCGCCGGCGATGTTGAACGCGAAGCCATACAGGAACGCCGCGCCGATCACGAGGGCGACGCCGAGCGCGTTCGAGCCGTCGCCCACCGACGGCAGGCTGATGGCGACCACGCCCGCGAAGCCCATGATCAGGCCCGTCGCCTGCAGGCGCGTCGGCAGCCGGCGCACGGCGGATGCTGCCACGAGCGCGACGAACAGCGGCGTGGCGGCGTTGATCATGCCCGCGAGCGAGGAGTCGATCCACTGCTGAGCGATCGCGAACAGCACGAACGGAATCGCCATCCAGGTGACCCCCAGCGCAACGATCTGCGGCCAGGCCGAGCGCGGGACGGGACCGCGGGCCGCTCCGAACGCGCCGAGTGTGAGCGCGCCGAAGGCGATCCGCCCGAACGCCACGAGCGCCGGCGCGAAGTGCTCGAGCCCGATGTCGATGAACAGGAACGACGCTGCCCCAGGTGAGCGCGACGCCGGAGAGCATCAGCCAGTCGCGCGTCGCGAACTGGACGGTCTCGTGCTCGAGCAGGGCCTCGCGGCGGGCGGCGACGCTCATCGTTCGTACAACGACCCGGAGCGCTCTTTCTATGACATCGGCGCGGCGACCGCGTGCCGTGCGCGGCGGCGCACCTCGCGGATCGCGCGCGCCAGCCGGCGCACGCCCTCGTCGAGCTCGGGCGGATCGAGCAGCGAGAAGGACAGCCGGAACGACGTCTGCGAGCGGCGCTCCGCGGTGACCGCGCCGCCGGGCGTGAACATCACGCCGTGGCGTGCCGCCTCGGAGTAGAGCGCGCGCTCGTCGAGCGGGCGTGTCGAGCGTGACCCACAGGTGATGCCCGCCGTGCGGGACGGTCGACGTGGTACTCGCCGGAGCAGGTGCCGCTCCGAGCGACGCCAGCAGCGCGTCGCGGCGCTCGCGATAGAAGGGCATCGTGCGCTTCACGTGGCGGTCGTAGGCGCCGGTGGCGAGCCAGCGGGCGGCCATGTGCTGGATCAGCGTGGGGGAGTGGAAGTCGGCCTCGAGCTTGAGCATCGCGATGCGGTCGCGCACCGGGCCGCGTGCGGCGACCCAGCCGGCGCGCAGTCCGCCGCCCACGACCTTGGAGAGGCTGTTGACGTAGATCACGTGCGCCGGGCGCGAGCTCGCGCAGCGAGCGCACGGAGCGGCCCCTCGAAGCGCATGTCGGCGTACACGCGGTCCTCGAGAATGAAGAAGTTGCGCTCGACGGCCAGCTCGGCCAGGCGCCGGCGCCGCTCCTCGGACAGGTTGCGCCCGGTCGGGTTCTGGCAGGCGCTCTGCAGGCCGACCAGCTTCGACCTCGTGGCGCGCGAGCAGGCGCTCGAGCGCGTCGACGTCGAAGCCGTCCTCGTCGACCGGCACGCCGATCACGCGCGCGCCGGTGCCGCGCAGCGCGGTCATCATCCCGATGAAGGTGGGCGACTCGATCACGGCCACGTCGCCCGGCTCGAGGGTCGCGCGCGCGGCCAGCGCGATGCGCCTGCTGCGCGCCCGAGGTGATCACGATCTCGTCCGCGTCCTCGGCGTAGCCGTAGCTCGCGCCCGCGCAGGGCGATCTGCTCGCGCAGGTCGAACAGTCCCTCGGCGTTGCAGGTAGGACAATGCGTCGCCGCCGACCTCCTCGAACACGTCGGCGGTGATGCGGGCGAGCTCGTCGGTGGGGTAGAGGCTCGGCGCCGGCCAGCCGGTCGGCGAGCGAGATCACGTCGTCGCGCCCGGCGAGCGAGAAGGTGTCGGCAAGGACCTGCTCCGAGTAGGAGATCTCGTCCGGCGGCAGCGCGTAGACCTGCCAGTCGTCGCCCGTGGAGCGGCGCTGCTGGCGGGGGCCAGCGTGCGCACGAAGGTGCCGCGGCCCACCTGGGCGGTGACGTAGCCGAGCTCCGCGAGCTTGCGGTAGACGCGCGCCGCGGTCAGGTGGTTGACGCCCGCCTCGGCGGCCAGCTCGCGGGTCGGCGGGAGCTTGGCGCCCGGCTCGAGCTGCCCGGCCTCGATCGCCGCCGAGACGCGGTCCACCAGCTGCTGCGTGATCGACACGCTCGCCGTCGCGCTCCAGATCAGACAAGTTCGAGCTTGTATGACATTGAATCGGCATCTGTGTCGTCGTACACTAGCAGTACGTCGTCATACACACAACACGGGGGAACCCACAATGACCGACATCACCGTCCGCCGCTCCGTTTCTGCCGACCGTGCGCGAGCTCGAGCGTCTCGCCGCATTGGACAGCGCGAGTCCGCCGCGCGGGCCTGCGCTGGTGGCCGAGGCCGACGCCAGGATGATCGCAGCCCTGCCCCTGGGCTCGGGGCGGCACGATCGCCGACCCCTTCGAGCCGACCGCGGAGATCGTCGCGCTGCTCGAGCTGCGCGCCGCGCAGATCCGCGAGGACGGCCGCCGATCGCACCGATGGGCCGAGCGGCTGCGCTCGCTGTTGCACGCACCCGCGCGCGCGTAGAGCTGATAGCCAGGGCGCGCCAGACCAAGCTGTGCTGGCACGGGTGGCCACCCAGCGCCGGTAGCCCGCACGGTCCATTGGGCGCGTCGTGCTGCCTGGGCAATAAAGGGTTGGCCCGAAACGCGCTTCGAAACCCGTTCATTGTCGAGATAGCGTTCCCAGCAACCGCTAACTCGACAACGAGCGCCAAATCCGGCGAAAGGGGGCGCCGCGGCGGCCCGTCCCGCCCCTTATGGCCCGCCGTTGGCGCGAGCCCAAAGGCGCGTCCCAGAGGAAGGAGCCGACCGGCGAAGGTTGCGACCGCGTAGAGCTAGGCATGCAGGAGGGCGAGGCGCTCCGCCTCGTCCTCCAGTTCCGCGCGGTCGCCCTTGGAGAGCCGGCCAAAGGGCCGAAGCTTCACCCGGTCCTTCTCCCACTTCCAGGCGCCCGCCACCTGGCCGTCGACCGTGAAGGTGTCCATCGACTGCGGCGTCTTCGTGTTGAAAACCTTCGGCCGGTGCACCTCCGGCAGGATCTGGGTCCGGCGCGCATGGACCAGCAGGGTGGCGTCCCAAATGGGCAGGAAGCGCACCGGCGCGCGCGCGTCCTCCGCCGCGATCGCCAGGCGGGGCAGATCGACCAGCAGGCCGCCCGACTCGTCGCGAAAGCGGCGCACCTCGAGCGTCTCGAGCAGCTCGTTGACCTCGCGCGGGGGCAGTCCGGCCCAGTCGGCGATCTCCTTCGGGGCCCCGGGCCCAAAGCCCTGGAGGTAGCGGCGAACCAGCAGTTGGCGGGCCTCGGCTTGAGTGACCTCGACGGAGTCGAGCCATTCCTCGGCCAGGCCGTACTTGTCGGCGCGCCGGTGCTCCCAGGTACCCGACGGGGGCACGCGCACGATGTCGAGCCACTGCTGCGCGCCGTTGAAGGCCGGCGTCTCGATGCCCTCGATCAGCTCCTTGCGCGCGCTCTGGCCCGCCTGCATGCGCCTTCTCAGAAGCCGTGCCACCTTCTTGACGTCCGCCTCGGTCGGCTTGCCCTTGTGGTAGCGCAGCCAGGCCGCCCGGCGGGACTCGCGGATCGCCACCGCGACCGGCCAGTAGTCCTCGCGGGAGACGAGATGGATGGTCGAGCGCATGAGCGTGCCCTGCACGACGGTCCGCCGCGAGAGCGCCCGCGTGAGCTGGTCGCGCTCGAATCCGGCGAGCCGCGACCACAGCCCGATGTACATGGAGGGCGCGTACTGGGCCTGGATGCCGCCGATCCGCTCGAGCGCGCGCGGGATCGCGAGCTTGCGGCGCTCCAGCAGGAACTGGCGCTCGAGCAGCGTGCGGTTGAGCTCGCGCTGGGTGAGGACTTGCTCTGATCCGGGCGGCAAGGCGCCGACGCTAGCGATTCAGCAGCCGGCGCAGGAACCGCTGGGTCTCCGGCTGCTGCGGGTCCGAGAGCACCTCCGCGGTCTCGCCGCGCTCCAGGATGCGGCCGTCGTGGAGAAAGCAGATCTCATCGGCGACGTCGCGGGCGAAGCTCATCTCGTGGGTCGAGATCAGCATCGTCATGCCCTCGAGCTTGAGCTCGCGCACCAGCTTCAGGACATCGCCGACGAGCTCGGGATCGAGCGCGCTGGTGATCTCGTCGAGCAACAGCGCACGCGGGCTCGTGGCGAGCGCTCGGATGATGGCGACCCGCTGCTGCTGTCCGCCGGACAGCCGGTCGGGGTAATCGCCCTCGCGCCCGTCCAGCCCGAACCGCGCCAGCAGCTCATGCGCGGTCTCGGCCGCCTGGCTGCGAGGCGTGCCGTGCGCGCGCGCCGGGGCGAGCAGCACGTTTTCGAGCACGGTCAGATGCGGGAAGAGATTGAACGACTGGAACACCAGCCCGAGGCGCCGGCGCACGCGCACCGGGTCCACCGAGGGATCGGTGATGACCTCGCCGTCGAGCAGGACGTCCCCGTCGTCGATCTCCTCGAGCAGGTCGATGCAGCGCAGCAGCGTGGACTTGCCCGAGCCCGAGGCGCCGATCAGCGCGATCGCCTCGTGCTCCTGCAGCGCGAGATCGATGCCGCGCAGTACCTGTGCCTCGCCGTAGGCCTTTGTCACGCCCTTGACCTCGACGACCGCCGGCGTCATGCCGCCGGCCCCGCACTGCGGCGCAGCCGGTCACGCGCCTGCATCCGGTCGACCACCCGCGCGAGCGGGACGGTCACGAGCAGGTAGAGCGACGCGGCGGCGAGCAGCGGCGTGTAGTTGAAGTTCGACGACGCCTCGATCTGTGCGACGCGGAAGGCCTCGAGCGGACCGAGCACCGAGACGAGCGCTACGTCCTTTTGCAGGGAGATGAAGTCGTTGAGCAGCGGCGGGACCACGCGGCGCACCGCCTGCGGCAGGATCACGAATCGCGTGGACTGGGTGTTCGTGAGGCCCAGGGCGAGCGCCGCCGAGCGCTGGTCGGGGTGGACCGAGTCGATGCCCGCGCGGTAGACCTCGGCCACGTACGCCGCGTAGCAGAGCGCTAGCGCGGCGCCGCCCAGCACCACCGGGTCGCTCGGCAGTCCCGGCAGCTCGAGCGCCGGCACGCCGAACCCGATCAGGTAGACGACCAGGATCACCGGGACGCCGCGGAAGATGTCGGTGTAGGTGGCGGTGAGCAAGCGCACAGGAAAGAGCGCGGGGGCGCGAGTCGAGCGCGCGAGGGCGACCGCGAGACCGAGGACGAGCACCACGACCTCGACGGTCATGAAGATCTTGATGTCGAGCCAGAAGCCGTCGAGCACCCCGGGGAAGGAGTCCTTGAAGGCGGTCCAGTCGAAGAACGTGGCCTTGACGTTCGACCAGCCCTTGCTGGTCAGGATCAGCGCCGCGAGCGCACCGAGGACGACGACCGTCGAGAACGCCGAGATCGCCGCACCGCGCGCCGCCCGCCGGCGGCGGGCGGCCTCGCGCACAGCGCGGCGATCAGGGTTCAGCGCAGCTCCGGCGCCCCTGCGGCGGCGCCCATCCACCTGTTGGTGATCTCCTCGAGCTGGCCGCTCGACTCGAGCTTGTCGAGCGCCTGGTCAGCGCACGGCGTGAGCGTCGAGCCCTTCGCGAACAGGAGGCCGAACGAGTCGCCGCCGGGCGCGCTGAACTGGCCGACGATCTTCGACCCGGGCACCTGGGCGGCGGTGAGATAGAAGGCCGTCGGCAGGTCGACGACCACGGCGTCCACCTGGTTCTGCTTGAGGGCGGTGACGACGTCGTTGGAGTCGTTGAAGACCTTGACCTCCTCCAGCGGATTGATCAGTTGCTGGGCCGCGTCGAGGCTCGTGGTCCCGACCTGGACCCCGATGATCGCGTCCTCCAGGTCGGCGAGCGTCTGCACGTTCGTCAGATCTGAGCCCTTCCCGACCACCACGGCCTGGGGCGCGACGTAATACGGCCGCGAGAAGTCGACGACCTTCTCGCGCTGCGGCGTGATCGAGATCTGGTTGATGTCGAAGTCGAAGTCCTTGGGCCCGGGGGCGTAGGAGGAGTTGAAGGGGACGACCGTCCATTTGACGTCGGCCTTGTCGAACCCGAGCTCGTCGGCGACCGCGTAGGCGACGGCGCTCTCGAAGCCCTTGCCGTTCGTCGGATCGTCGTCCTCGAAGTACGGAGGGAAGGCCGGCTTGTCGGTGCCGACGGTCAGCGTCCCCGGCGTCTGTGTCTCGAGCTGGTCCGGGGCGCAGGCCGAGGCCTTCTCCTCGGTGGTGTTCGCGGAGCCGCCGCCGTCGTCATCGTCGTCATCCGAGCCGCACGCGGCCAGTGCGAAGAGAGCGGCAACGATCAATGCGAGGGCGATGAGCCTGTAGCTCCGAAGCATGCGAGTCCCCTTGGTAGTTCGCCTACGCGCGCGAGACTACCGGGAACGGCTCCACGGCCCGACCGGTTAGGGTGCCGTGGCGTGGGCGTGATCGACGACCTGCTCGCCAACAACGAGGCCCATGCGGCTTCGGTGCCCGAACGGCATCTGGATGTCCGTCCCAGCCGCCGGCTGGCCATCGTCACGTGCATGGACGCGCGCCTCGACGTCTTCTCCGCGCTGGGCCTCAGCCACGGCGAGGTGCACATCCTCCGCAACGCAGGCGGGGTCATCACCGATGACGTGATCCGCTCGCTGTCGGTGTCCCAGCGGCGGCTGGGCACACGCGAGGTGATGCTCATCCACCACACCAATTGCGGCATGCAGACGCTCACCGACGACGGGTTTCGCGCAGAGCTGCAGGAGGCCACCGGCGTGGCGCCTTCGTTCGCGATTGAGTCGTTCTCCGACCTCGATGCGGCCGTGCGCCAGTCCATGCTGCGCGTCCGCCGCTCGGACTTCTTGCTGCACCGCGACCTCGTTCGCGGCTTCGTATACGACGTCGATACTCACGCACTGCGCGAGATCCACGTCGACGCCGCTTAAAGCCTGACGCCGCGGCGACCGATTACCTCGGTATGGATCTTCGTGCGGCCAGCGCGAGGCGGAGCCCAGGCGCCGATTCAGTCCGAGCCGCGAAACCCAATCGCCCATGGATCGATCACTGGCTCGAGACCTGCCGCGACCTTTCGGCCCTCAAGGCCTCGCATCCGATGATGGACGCGGTCATCGACGAGATCGACGGCCGCATGATCCGCATCGGCGACCAGTGGCTGGCCGACTTCGCCTCCTGCAACTACCTCGGCTTCGACCTCGACCGCGAGATCATCGACGCGATCCCCGCGTACCTCGACGCGTGGGGCACCCACCCGAGCTGGTCGCGCCTGCTCGGCAGCCCGGTCCTCTACGAGCAGATCGAGGAGCGCCTGACCGAGCTGCTCGGCTGCGAGGACTCGCTCGTGCTGCCGACGATCACGCACATCCACATGTCGGTGATCCCGCTGCTGGCCGCCTCGGGCACGATCTTCCTCGACTCGCGCGCGCACAAGACGATCTACGACGGCTGCCAGGTCGCGCGCGCGCGCGGCGCGGCGGTCAAGCGCTTCCGCTTCGAGGACCCCGACCACCTCGACGAGCTGCTGCGCGCCGAGCGCGATCCGACGCGCCTCGTCTGCATGGACGGCGTCAACAGCATGACCGGCAACGCGCCGGACATCCGCGCGTTCGCCGCCGTCGCCCGCGAGCACGGCGCGCTGCTCTACGTCGACGACGCCCACGGCTTCGGCGTCATCGGCGAGCGCAGCCCGGACGAGTCGTGCGACTACGGCGCGCGCGGCAACAGCGTCGTCCGCCACTGCGACGAGACCTACGACGACATCGTGCTCGTCGGCGGCTTCTCGAAGGCCTACTCGTCGCTGCTGGCCTTCATCGCCTGCCCGACCGAGGTCAAGGACCTGCTCAAGGTCGCCGCGCCGCCCTACCTGTACTCGGGCCCGTCGCCGGTCGCCTCGCTGGCCACCGTGCTGCCGGCTTCGACGTCAACGAGCAGCCGCGGCGACGAGCTGCGGCGGACGCTGCTCGAGCGCACCGCGCGCGTGCTCGACTGCCTCGAGCGGCTCGGCGTGCACACGCCCAACCGCTCGGGCTTCCCGATCATCGAGATCCCGCTGCGCGACCACCGGCGCATCGACGCCGTCGGCCAGATGCTGTTCGACCGCGGCGTCTACGTGACGCTCGCCGCCTACCCGCTCGTCCCCAAGGACGAGGTCGGCTTCCGCGTGCAGCTCACCGCGGCCAACACCGACGCCGAGGTCGACATGCTGATCGCGGCGCTCGAGGAGCTCGCCGAGCGCGGCGAGCTGCGCACCTGCGACGAGCGCCGAGCCGCGCGCGATGGACGCGCGGCATGAGCATGACCGCCCGGGCACGCGTCCGCGCGCGTCGCCGCTCTGGCAGGTCTACCTGGTCGTCGGCGCGCTGCTCTGCGCGCTCTACGTGTTCGTGCCGCCGTTCGCCGGCAGCGGCCCGGTCTTCAACCTGCTCGGGCTCTCGCCCGGTGGTCGCGATCCTCGTCGGCGTCCGCCGCTACAAGCCCGCGTCGCGCGGCCCGTGGCTGCTGGTTCGCCCTCGGCTTCGCTGCTGTTCTGGCTCGGCGACCTCTACACCTACAGCTACCCGCGGCTGTTCGGCACCGAGGTGCCGTTCCCGTCGCTCGGCGACGGCGTCCTACGTGCTCGTCTACCCGGCGCTGATGGCCGGCCTGCTGATCCTCGTCCGCCGGCGCAACCCGGAGCGCGACCGCGCCGGCGCGATCGACTCGCTGATCATGACGCTCGGCCTCGCGCTGCTCTCGTGGGTCGCGCTGATCGCGCCGTACCTCCACGACGACGACGCTCTCGACTGTGCGCGAAGCTCGTCTCGATCGCCTACCCGCTCGGCGACATCCTGCTGCTCGCGGCGGCGATCCGCCTCGCGGTCGACACCGGCAAGCGCGCTGCCCGGCCTTCTACCTGCTGGCCTCGAGCATCGTCGCGCTGCTGGCGACCGACTTCGCCTACGGCCTCGTGACGCTGCACGGCGCCTACGACGGCCAGGTCTGGCTCGACGTCGGCTGGATCAGCTTCTACCTGCTGTGGGGCGCGGCCGCGCTGCACCCGTCGATGCGCGAGCTCGAGCAGGCCGCGCCCGACCGCGAGCCCGCGCCTCACCCCGCTGCGGCTCGCGCTGCTCACCGTGCGCGTCGCTGATCGCGCCGGTCGTGGCGCTGCTGCAGGAGATCGACGGGCGCCGACGACCTGCTCGTCATCATCGTCGCCTCGGTCGTGCTCTTCGGCCTCGTCGTCGCCGCGCATGGCCGGCCTCGTGCGCCAGCAGGAGCGCTCCGTCGCCCGCGAGCGCATGCTCAGCGCCGCCGGCGCCGACGCTCGTGGCCGCCACCAGCCGCGAGGAGATCTACCACGCCGCGCTCGGCGCGGCGCGAGCGCTCGCCGGCGACGAGCGCGGCGGCTCGCCTCTGCCTGGTCGAGGACGGCCGGCTGGCGTCGTCGCCGCCGACGGCCGAGCTCGAGGCGCGGCGTGGCCGGTCGACGCCCGCCACCGCCGCCGCGCTGCTCGCGCCTCGCCGCGGCACCGGCGCGGCCGCGAGCGTCGTCGCCCGAGGCGCGCGCGGACCTGCGCCTCGCCGCCGACGCCGAGCGCGCCCTCGTGCTGGCGCTCTCGGTCCGCGGCGAGACGCGCGGGCTGCTCGTCGATCGCCGGCGACGAGCGACCTCGCGAGCGCTGCAGCAGCAGCCTCGCCGCGCTGGCCACCCAGGTCTCGCTCGCGCTCGAGAGCGCGGCGCTGACCGAGGAGGTCCACCGCCGCCGCAGCGAGGCGCGCTTCGCGCTCGCTCGTGCAGCACGCCAGCGACCTCATCACCGTGCTCGACGCCGACGCGACGGTCGTCTACCAGAGCCCCTCGATCGAGCGCGTCCTCGGCTACCGCCCGACGAGATCGTCGGCACGCGCTTCGACCGGCTGCTCGCACGCCGGGCGAGGAGGGGCGTCTCCTGCACCTGCTCGCCGACGGCACGGCCCACGCCGGCCGCCGAGACCGAGGTGCTCGAGTGCTCGCTGCGCCACCGCGACGGCAGCGCTGCGCCAGTTCGAGGTCCTGCTACACGAACCTGCTCGACGACGAGAACGTCCGCGGCATCGTGCTCAACAGCCGCGACGTGAGCGAGCGCAAGGCCTTCGAGGAGCAGCTCGCCCACCAGGCCTTCCACGACCCGGTCACCGAACCTCGCCAACCGCGCGCTGTTCGTCGAGCGCGTGCGCCACGCGGTCGCCGCGCACGCGGCGCGACCGCAGCGCGGCTCGCCGTCATCTTCCTCGACCTCGACGACTTCAAGACGATCAACGACAGCCTCGGCCACGCCGCCGGCGACGCGGTCCTGCTCGAGGTCGCCAAGCGCCTCGCCGCGAGCATCCGCGCCGAGCGACACCGCCGCCCGCTTCGGCGGCGACGAGTTCGCGATCCTGCTCGAGGACGTCGCCAGCGCACAGGAGGCGGCCGACACCGCCGAGCGGATCCTCGAGTCGCTGGCAGCGACCGCTGCGGCTCGAGGGCAAGGAGCTGGTCGTCCGCTGCAGCCTCGGCATCTCCGTCGCCGAGGGCGAGGCCGCCGCCGACGCCGACGAGCTGATCCGCAACGCCGACGCCGCGATGTACATCGCCAAGCGCGACGGCAAGGGCGGCTACCGCCTGTTCGAGCCGGCGATGCACGAGGGCGTGCTCGCGCGCCTCGAGCTGCGCGCCGACCTCCAGCGGGCGATGACGTCGGACCAGCTCGAGCTGCACTACCAGCCGGTCGTCCGCCTCGCGGACGGCGGCGTCACGGGCGTCGAGGCGCTGCTGCGCTGGCACCACCCCGAGCGCGGCCTGATCGCCCCCGACGACTTCATCCCGCTCGCCGAGGAGATGGGCCTGATCGTGCCGATCGGGCGCTGGGTGCTGCGCGAGGCCTGCCGCCAGGCGCAGCGCGATCCAGACGCTGCTGCCCGGCCGACCCGCCGCTCTCGATGAGCGTCAACCTCTCGGTCAAGCAGCTCCAGCACTCGCGACATCGTCGCCGACGTCCGCGAGGCGCTCGCCGAGTCGGGCTCTGCCGGCCGGCACGCCTCACGCTCGAGATCACCGAGACGGTGATGATGACCGACACCGACCTCGCGCGTGCAGCGGCTGGAGGAGCTCAAGGCACTCGGCGTGCGGCTCGCGATGGACGACTTCGGCACCGGCTACTCGTCGCTCAGCTACCTCAGCCGCTTCCCGGTCGACATCCTCAAGATGGACCGCTCGTTCCTCGCTCGGCGGCGCCTCGCCGCAGCCGTCGGCCCTGGCCAGCGCCGTGGTCGCGCTCGGCGAGACGCTCCACCTCGAGGTCGTCGCCGAGGGCATCGAGCTCCCCGAGCAGTGGATCGGCCTGCGCGAGCTCGGCTGCGACCTCGGCCAGGGCTTCTTCTTCGCCCGCCCGATGGACGCCGAGGCCACGCTCGACTACCTGCGCGAGGCGGCCTCTGGGAACCGGTGTCCGGTGGCGCCCAGCCCGGCCGATGCACCATAGCTACGAAGGGCTCGACCGCCCCGGCGGCTTCAGCCGCGTCCGGCTGCTCGCGCCGCTGCGGCACCGCGACTTCCGGCTGCTGTGGAGCGGGATGTGCGTCTCGCTGCTCGGCGACGGCGTCTTCCTGGTCGCGATGGCCTGGCAGGTCTACGCGCTCTCGAACGCGCCCGACCGCGCTGGCGGTCGTCGGGATCGCGATGACCGTGCCGACGATCGTGTTCCTGCTGCTCGGCGGCGTGGTGAGCGACCGCTTCGACCGCCGCCGGGTGATGCTCGCCGCCGACGTGGTGCGCGGCCTCGCCGTCGGGGTGATGGCGGTGCTCTCGCTGACCGGGGCGCTCGAGCTCTGGCACATCGTCGGGCTCGTGGCGGTCTACGGCGCGGGCACGGCCTTCTTCGCGCCCGCCTTCGACGCGATCGTGCCCGACGTCCTGCCCGAGTCGGAGCTCCCGCAGGCCAACTCGCTCGACCAGTTCGTGCGCCCGCTCGCGCTGCGGCTCGCCGGCCCGGCGCTCGGCGGCGTGCTGATCGAGGTCGTCGGCGTCGGCTCGGCGTTCGCGCTCGACGCGGTCTCGTTCGCGGTCTCCGGCGGCTGCGCTGCTCGCGATGACCTCGCGGCCGCGCCCGTGGCCTCCGAGAGCGCGGCTCGTTCGTCGGCGACATCCGGGCCGGCTTCGCCTACGTGCGCAGCCACGTCTGGCTGTGGGGGACGTTCGCGAGCGCCGCGATCGCCTACCTGCTCTTCATGGGGCCGGCCGAGGTGCTGCTGCCGTTCCTCGTCAAGAACGACCTCCACGGCGAGCGCGGCGGACCTGGGCGTCGTCTTCGCGGCCGGCGGCATCGGCTCGGTCGGCTGCGCGGTCGTGATGGGCCAGCGCGGCCTGCCGCGGCGCGACATCACGTTCATGTACGTCGCGTGGACGCTGGCGACGGTCGCGGTGGCCGGCTACGGGCTCGCCTCCGCGGTCTGGCAGCTGATGCTCGCCAGCCTCGCCTTCAACGCGCTGGAGACGGCGGGCACGATCGTCTGGGCGACGGTCAAGCAGCGCCACGTGCCGCCCGAGCTGCTCGGCCGCGTGTCGAGCCTCGACTGGCTGATCTCGATCGGCCTGCTGCCGCTGTCGTTCGCGCTCACCGGCCCCGGTCAGCGCCGCGATCGGCGCGCAGACGACACTGATCGCGGCGGGCGCGCTCGGCGGCGTCGTGACCTTCGCCGCCCTGCTGCTTGCCCGGCATGCGGGCGGTCGAGGAGGAGCGGCCGCCGGTGCTGGTGTCCGGGTCCGCCGCCGGCTGAGGGCTGGCTCAGGCCGGGTCAAGCACGAGCACGCACGGCCTCGCGCTCGGCTCGCTCGACGGTGCGCGCGACCTCGACCCGTGAGGACACGCCGAGCTTTCGGAACAGGTTGCGCATGTGCGCCTCGACGGTCTTGAGGCTGACGAACAGCTCGGCGGCGATCTCGCGGTTGGTCCTGCGATCGACCACGAGCCGCGCCACCTGGAGCTCACGCTCGCTGAGCGACGCCAGGCCCGGCCTCGCCGGCGGCCCCTGGACGGGTCCGCCGGTGGACGTGGCGGCCGAGCTTGCGCAGCTCGCGCTCCGCCGCGTCCCGATAGCGCAGCGCGCCACAGGCCTCGAGCTCGGCGGCGGCGCGCTCCAGCTCGGTTGCCGCATCGGCCTCCTGGCCCGCTTGCGCGAGCGCCCTTCCGGCCAGCGTCCGTGACAACGCGGCTTCCACCGGCACGCCGGTGGCGGCCGCCTTGGCCGCCGATGAGAGTGCCAGCTCGGCCGCCGCGCCGGGCTGTCCCGCGTCGAGGGCGACGGCCGCGGCGGCTCGCTCCGCCCACGCGGTCGCCGTGGGGAGGCCGATGGCGGCGGCCGTGACCTCCGCGAGCGCGGCCGCTCGCGCAGCGTCATCGCGGCGGCCGAGCTCCAGGTAGCAGAGTGCAATCAGCTCGTGACCCATCGCCCGCCAGCCGCCGGGGATCAGCGGCAACTCCGGGCCGCCGCCCGGGTCGATGAGCACCTCGACGGCGCGGGCCGGGTTCCCGGACAGCAACAAGGTGGCGGCGAGTCCCAGGCCTGGGTACGCCGAGAGAAAGTTCCTCTCTTCCAGCTCGCGCGTCAGCTCCACCGCCTCCTCTGCGGTGGTGAGGGAGGTCTCGACGTCTCCGGCTGCCAGCGCCGTCGACGAGCGTATGTGCAGCCTCCACACGAGGTCCTGAACGTTGCAGGCGAGCCGCGCCGATTCGACGCCGCCCTCTATCACCTCGGCGGCCTCGGCCAGCATTCCGCGCATCAGGTACGCGCTCGCCAGGGTCGGGACCAGAGTCGGGAACTGCTGCCCAGTCGCGCGGCCGACCGCCAGGGCTCGCTCGGCATGCGCGATCGTCTCCTCGTAGCGGTCCAGATAGAGCTCCGCGGCCGCGAGATACGCGGGAGCGTCGATGCGGCCGGCGAGCGCGTCGTCGGACATGGCCTCGACGAGGGCCACCGCCTCCTCGCGAGCGGCCTCGGCCTCCCGGGTCGCTCCGCCCCATGCGCAGGCCAGCGCGAGCACCGAGGCCGCGGTTGCCGTGAGCGGCTGGTCACCGAGTGGTCTCGCCGCGGCGAGCGCCCTCGCGGCCGCGTCGCGCATCGAATCGAAGTCCGCGCGGAACAGGCCGTCGAACGCGAGCACGATCATGAGCTCGACGGCCTCGGGTGCGCCAGGATCCGAGACCCCCTCAAGGGCGGCCATGATGCGAGCACGGGAATCCTGATGGCGGCCGAGCATGTGCTCCACGCCGGCACAGGCAACGGTCAGCCTGACACGCACCTCGACCAGCTCGTCCGGCACGAGCGCGAGGCTCTCGACCAGATCACTTCGGCTTTCCTCCAGCCGGCCGGTGGCGCCAAGGGCCCCGGCGCGCGCAAGCAGCAGGTCGACCCGTTCCTCCGGCGGCGCGCTTTCGGGCAACAGGCGCAGCGCGGCGCCGAACCAGCGCGCGGCGCTCGCCGGTGCGCGAAGAACGGCGCTCTGCCCCGCCTCTCGCAGGAGCGCGCGCGCCGCCTCGTCGCCGTGGCGCGCTGCGAGCTCGACGTGGTGTGCGCGCGCCGCCGCTGAGGCACCGCGCTCCGCGAGCGCATCCGCGCAGCGCTCGTGCGCACCCAGCAGCCAGCCGCCAGGGGCGCTCTCGTACACCGCCCTGCGCACGAGCGGGTGGCGAAACCGGAAGCGGCGCGGCACGTCGGTGGACCGGACGAGGTCGAGCTCGAGCAGCTCGTCTAGGGCCGTCGCGGCGGCCTCCGCGTCGACGGCCGCCGACGCCGCCGCGAGCTCGGGCTCGAACGGGTCGCCCGCAACCGCCGCGCCCTCGAGGAGCGTGCGCGTCGGCTGGCGACAGCAGCCCCAGCTCCTCGGTCAGGGCGGCCGCCACCGCCTGCGGCACCTCGACCCCGCCAGAGGGCGTCCGCGCCGCCCGTCCCGGCCGCCATCCGCCGCGTGAGGCGAGCGCGCGAGCTGCTGGAGGTAGAACGGGTTGCCGCCGCTCTCCTCGTAGAGGCCGTCCACCAGCGCGCGGTCGACGGTCTTCGCCCAGGAGCCGCCTGCTTCCTCGCGCTCGAGCCCGGCGAGCTCGATGCGCGTCGAGCGAGCCGCTGCGATCCGCCCGCTCGAGCGCCGCCGCCAGGCGGTCCGGCAGCTGTCTCGGCCGGGCGCCAGTCGCCACCAGGACCGCCGCCGACGGCGGGCGGCGCAGCAGGGCCCCGAGCAGCTCGACCGACGCCGAATCCGCCCAGTGCAGGTCGTCCAGTGCGAGGACGAGCGGCTTGGTCGCCGCCAGCTCGCTCGAGCAGCTCCCGCACCGCGCGGTGCGCGCGGTAGCGCTCGTCCTGGAGCGGCGGGGCTCGCCGTACCGGCGAAATCGGACAGCGAGGGGAGGACCCGCGCCAGCTCGGTGCGCACGTCGCTGTCGAGCGAGCTCGAGGCGACGCGGGTCGAGACCGGCGACGTACTCGTCGAGCGCGTCCACGAAGACCCAGAAGGGCAGGTCGCGCTCGAGCTCCGAGGCGCTGCCCGAGAGCACGATGCAGCCGCGTCGCGTCGGCGTGCGTCGGCCGAGCTCGCCAAGCAGGCGGGTCTTGCCGATGCCGGGCTCTCCGACCACCAGGAGCGCGCCGGGGCTCGTCCGCCCTCCAGCTCCGCAACGGCGCGATCGAGCAGCACCGAGCTCTGCGGCGCGCCCGACGAGGTGCTCGGCGACCTTGGCCATGGGGGCCCCGCGGCGAGCATATCCCGCGCCGGATTAGGGTCGCAAATCAGGGTTGCGCCCCAATGTCAGGGTCGTAGGCGCGCTGGGAGGCTCGTCGCATGCCTCGCTTCCTGCTCCACCACCGCCACGCAGCCGCACGAATGCGGCATCGCGTTCGCCTCCTTCAAGGGCCACGACAGCTCGCTCCGCCACCGCGCGGCGCTGGCCTCGTGCCCCTCCGGCGGCCACGCGATCTGGTGGGCGGTGGAGGCCGAGACCGAGGCGGCAGCGCTGCGGCTGCTCCCGTTCTTCGTGGCCGAGCGCTCCACCGCGACCAGGGTCAGCGAGGTCGAGATCCCGTGACCGCTCGGAACGCCAACCCGAAGGAGAACCAGATGTCACGCCCAACACAGCCGTACCCCCGCCGCTGGCAGGCGCTGATCGTCCTCGCGCTCAGCCTGCTCGTGGTCTCGACTGGACAACACGATCCTCAACGTCGGTCTGCCGACGATCCGCGAGGAGCTCGACGCGAGCTCGAGCCAGCTGCAGTGGATCGTCGACAGCTACCTGCTGGTGTTCGCCGGCCTGCTGCTCGCCGCCGGCAGTCTCGGCGATCGCTTCGGGCGCCGGCGCGCGCTGTTCTCGGGCTTGGGATCGTGTTCGGCCTCGGCTCACTCTTCGCGGCGGTCTCGACCGACGCTCGACCGAGCTGATCGCCTCGCGCGCGCTGATGGGCCTCGGCGCGGCCGGCGATCATGCCGACGACGCTCTCGATCCTCACGAACATCTTCCCGCGAGACGAGCGCCCGAAGGCGATCGCCATCTGGGCCGCGGTGTCGGGGATCGGCATCGCGATCGGCCCGATCTCCGGCGGCTTCCTGATCGAGCACTTCGACTGGAGCAGCGTCTTCCTGATCAACCTGCCCGTCGTGGCCGGCGTGCCTGATCGGCGCGGTCGTGCTCGTCCCCGATTCGCGCGACCCCGAGTCGCCGCAGGCTCGACCTCCCCGGCATCGGCCTCTCGATCGCCGGCCTCAGCGGCCATCGTGTGGGCCCTGATCGAGGCGCCCGAGCGCGGCTGGACCAGCCCGATCATCCTCGACGGCCTTCGCGGCCGGCGCGGCGATCATCGCGGCGTTCATCGCCTGGGAGCGGCACACCGACCATCCGATGCTCGACGTGAGCGTGTTCCGCAACCTGCGCTTCAGCGCGGCGAGCATCTCGATCACGTTCGTGTTCTTCGCGCTGATGGGCGTCATGTACTTCCTCACCACCTACCTGCAGTCGGTGCTCGGCTACAGCGCGCTCCAGGCCGGCGTCAAGATGCTCCCGATCGCGATCGGCATGATCCTGGCGTCGAAGCTCGTCGTCGGCACTGACGCGCCGCTTCGGCACGAAGTTCTCCGTGGCGGTCGGCCTGCTCATCGTCGCGCGGCGCGCTCGGCGATGATCGCGACGTTCGAGACCGACACGACCGGCCTCCAGATCGCGCTGCGCGCTGGCGACGCTGGGCATGGGCATGGGCCTCGCGATGTCGCCGGCGACCGACGCGATCATGGGCGCGCTGCCCCGGCCAAGGCCGGCATCGGCTCGGCGATGAACGACGTCGTCCGCGAGGTCGGCGGCACGCTCGGCGTCGCCGTGCTCGGCAGCATCCTGAGCACTCGAGCTACGGCCGGGCATGGACGACGCGACGGCCGCACTGCCCACGCGGCCGCCGAGGCAGCGAGCGACAGCGTCGGCGCCGCCCACGAGGTCGGCGCCCAGCTCGGCGGCGGAGCCGGCGCCAAGCTGATCGACACCGCCAACAGCGCGTTCGTCGACGCCATGACCACCACCGCCGGTCTGGCCGCGGGCGTGGCGCTGGCGGGTGCGCTGGTGGCGGCGGCCTTCCTGCCCTCGCGTGCCAGGTCCGAGTCCCAGGAGCTCCTGGAGGCTGCCCCCGCCTGAGGCGGCTCACGAGCGGCGGCCATGAACGGCCGCCGCTCGGCCGCTTGTGTGTCTGGCGGGACGGCCCGATACTCCCGGGTTCCGTTGGCCTCAGACCGCCAGCCAGAACGCCACGAGCCGCTTCCATCCGTCGCCAAGCTGCCCGGGTGGATCTGGCGCAGGACAGGCCGCGGCCTTCGGATCCTGCTCGCCTGCCTGCTGCTTGGCGGCGTCGTGCTGGCTCTGGTCCTCGCGGCGGACATCAGGCAGACCAAGCGCGAGGAGGCCGACACGCAACGCCGCCGGGAGGCCGAGGCGCGAGCGCAGCGCATCCGCGAGCTCCGCGCCGAGCAGCGCCCGCGCCTCGGAGGCTTCGAATCGGTGGCGCCGCCCGGCGCGGGCGCAGACAGGCGCCTCGAAGTGCGCGCCGAGCAGATCGACGAGCTCGCCGGCGCAATCGCGGCCGACGCCCGCCGGCGTGTCCGCCGCGGAGCGCTCGACGGCCCGATCCTGCGCGTGGACTGCGAGCCGTTCCCTCGGACGGTGGCGGGCGTGGGTGCGCACCAGGACCTCTCACGCCGGGAGGGCCGCTATTCGTGCATCGCGATCACATCCGAAGTCCGTGGGACCGAGGACGTCGCCGGCGTGGTGCTCGGACACACCTACCGGGCTCTCGTCCACTTCGAGGCCGGTCGTTATGGCTACTGCAAGGTCTCCGGCCAGGCGGGGCCGTCGCGAGAGCAGCTCGTGACCACGCCGCGAGCCTGCGGCGGGAGGTAGAGACGCTGGCATGGAAGGCTCTCCTAGCGAGGCGGGAGGCAGCGGACTCCCTTGGGCACGTGGCTTGCGTTTCAGATCGGCATATGGGTGCTCGACCATGAACCGGCCTCGCCGCGATAGGGTCGGAGCGATATGCAGATCGGCAAGGGCGGGCCCGCTGTCAGCCACATGAGCCAGGCCTATCCCGACAGGGTCGAGGTGCGCGGACGCGACCTCTGCGGCGACCTTATGGGCAGGCTGAGCTTCACCGAGTACTTCCACTTGCTGCTGACCGGCGACGAGCCGACCGACGACCAGCGCTTCTTTCTCGACCTGCTGCTCGTCGCGATCGCCGAGCACGGGATGATGCCCACGAACGTCGCCGCGCGCATGACGCTCGCGGCCGACCCCGACTCGCTGCAGGGCGCGGTCGCGGCGGGGATCCTCGGCTGCGGTCCCGTCATCCTCGGCACATCGGAGGCGTGCGCGCTGCTGCTCGACGAGGCGCGGCAACAGGTGGACGGCGGCGGCGTGCCGGCGGAAGTCGCCTCGGATGTCGTGCGCCCCATCCATGCTTCCGGCGGCAAGATGCCGGGGTTCGGCCATCCGGTTCACCGGCCGCTCGACCCGCGTGCGGAGCGGATTCTCGAGCTCGCCGATCAACGCGAGGTGAGCGGGCCCCACGTCCTGCTCGCGCGTTGCGTCCGCGATGCCGTCGCCGAGGTCTGGGGCAAGCCGCTCACGATGAACGTGTCCATGCCGATCGCGGCGGTGATGCTCGACCTCGGCTTCTCGCCCGCCACAGTGAAAGCGGTCCCGATTCTCGCGCGCACGGCGGGCCTGCTCGCGCATCTGGCCGAGGAGCAGCAGCGTCCGCTGGGGTTCCTCATGGCGGGGCGGGCCGAGCAGGCGATCGCGTACGAGGCCCCGCCGCGCGAAGGTGGCGCCTGATGCCCGTGCCCGAGGCCGAGACCCGTCCTTGGGCAGAGCAGCTCGCCGCCGACGATGCCCGCTATCGCACCCAGATCGCCTATCTCTTCGAACGCTCGGCCTTCTACCGCGAGAAGCTCGCGGCGGCGGGGTTCGCCTCCGCCCGTGACGCGGGAGGGCTCGCGGAGATCGCGCAGCTGCCCCTCACCGAGAAGCGCGAGATCAGGGCGACGTGCACGCCCGACAACCCGATCGGGGCGCACCTGTGCGCGACGCGGTCCGAGATCGTGCGGATCTACTCGACCAGCGGCACCACCGGCACCCCCAGCTACATCCCGCTGACCGCGGGCGATCTCGACAACTGGGTGACCGCGTCGGCGCGCAGCTACGGAGCGTCGGGCGTCACCGCCGGCCAGCGCATCGTCAGCACCTACGGCGCGGGGCCGTTCGTGGCGGGCGCGGCGCTCGCCGCCTTCGAGCGCATCGGCCTCTGTCACGTGCCGGTCGGCACCGGCAACAGCGAGCGGCTGATGCTCGCGATCGAGCTCCTGCACCCCGAGGCCGCGGCGCTTACGCCCTCCTATGCGGCCTATCTCGTCGAGTGGGCGGCGGAGCGCAACGTCGATCTGCGGGCGTCGAGCGTCGAGCGCCTGCTCGTGGCCGGTGAGCCGGGCGGCGGGGAGCCGGCCTTTCGCGCGAAGCTCGAGGAGGGCTGGGGCGCGAGGGTCACCGAGGCGATGGGCATCGGCGACATCGGCGTGTCGCTCTGGGGCGAGTGCGAGGAGCGCGACGGCATGCACCTGGGCGCGCGCGGCTTCGTCCACGCCGAGCTGATCGAGCCCGAGACCGGCGACGCCCTCGAGATCGACGATGGGGCGACCGGCGAGCTCGTGCTGACGCACCTCCAGCATCGGGCCGCGCCTCTGCTGCGGTTTCGCACGCGCGATCACGTGGAGTTTCGGACGAGCACCGTGCGGGTGCGGTCGTACGAGTCCGCGCTTGCGGTGCATCGGGCGAACCGACGACATGCTCATCGTCCGCGGGGTCAACGTCTTCCCCTCCGCAGTCCGCGAGGTGGTGAGCGCGTTCGCGCCCCAGGTCAGCGGCCACATCCTCGTCAAGCCGCGGGCGGGTGGCGTGAAGCAGGAGCCGCCGCTTCCGGTGAGCGTCGAGCTGGCGCCGGGCGCGACGGCCGATGCCGCGCTCGCGGAGGCGATCCGCGCGAAACTGCGGGAGCTGCTCGTGGTGCAGGCGCGCGTGGATCTCGTTCCTTCGGGAAGCCTGGGGCGCAGCGACTACAAATCGAAACTCGTGGAGCACTAGCACGAGGTCGAAGGAGCCCATGCGAAAGCTTCAGAGCCAGGGTGTTCACCACATCACGATCGTCGGCGCCGGCCGACAGACCTCGATCGACTTCTGGGAGGGCGTGCTCGGCATGCCGTTCGTCTTCGACCAGCCGAACCTCGACAACGAGTCCGAGAGCCATCTCTACTTCGACCCTGGCGACGGGCGCCTGATCACCGTCTTCACCAACGAGGAGCGCGAGGCCGACCCGAGTCGCACCCCGACCGACCCCGGCTGCGTGCACCACCTCGCGTTCTCGGTATCGAAGGCGAGCTTCGATCAGGCGGTAGAGCGGCTCGACGAGCGCAAGATCCGCCACAGCGGGGTCAAGGACCGAGGCTTCATGGACTCGATCTACTTCGAGGACCCGCTCGGCCTGCTGATCGAGCTCGCGTCCTACCGCTTCGAGCCGCCGTTCGGCCACACGCACGCCGACGTGCTGCTCGAGGCGCACAGAATCCGCGTCGAGCGCGGCGACTACAACATCGCGCAGGTCCACCTTGCCGACGCCATCGAGACGCTCGCCCGGCGATCGCGGGCGTCGCTGTCGGACGACAGGTCGCCAAAGGACCCTTACCACTAGAGGAGGAGCGCATGGCCGCAAACACGCTGAATGTCCTGACACCGAGCGTGAACAACCTGAGTGCTCGAGTCTTCGTGCGAGCCGCCGGGCTCGACTTCGAGGAAGTGGACGTGTGGGGCAAGAAGGACGTGCCGGAGTTCGTCGAGAAGGATCCGGCTCTGCTCACACCGATGCTCGAAGAGGAGGGGCTGCCGAGGGGCTCGCTGTGGGAGAGCTGCGCGATCATGCAATACCTCTGCAACAAGCACGAGCTCGACCGGTTCTACCCGACCGACCCCGCCGAGCGAGCGATGGTCGACAGCGCGATGTTCTACCTGATCGGCACGCTCTATCCGCTCGTGGCGCGCGCCACCTACCCGACGCTCGGCTTCCCCCAGTACGCGGGTGAGGTCGGGACCTCCGACGCCGACGACGACATGAAGGCGCGGGCGCAGAAGGACGCCGAGGCCGCGCTCGCCGAGCCGCTCGATGCCTACCGCGCGTTCTTCCTCGACGGCAGGACGTTCATCGGCGGCGACGCTCCGTCGATCGCCGACATCCGCCTGGCGGCGACGCTCGAGTTCCTGCGCGCTATCGACTACGACTTCCCGGCCTGGGCGGAGGAGTACATGACCGCGGTCGAGAGCTCCCTGGGGGAGGCCTACTCGGAGCCGGCGGCGGACGTGCGCGGCTTCATCGCCCAGGTGACCTAGCGCGAAGGTCCACTAGCCTCGGCCTGCTCGATCAGGTCGCCGAGCTGGTGCAGCGCTTCCCGGTGGGGGGCGTCGTGCTCGGAGACGCCCGCGAGCAGCTCGATCTCGATTCCCTGGAAGATGTTGGCCACGAGCGACGCGACCACGGGCGGTGACAGCGGCAGCGTGAGCTGCAGGTCTGTGGCCCAGTCCTCGAAGACGGTCTCGATCAGGTCGCGCCAGCCCTTCAGCGCCGCGCGCCAGGGGCCGGCCAGCTCGGGATCAGCCAGGCCGGCTGCCCACAGCTCCCAGAGCACGCGGACGTAGCCCGACTCCACGTCGTCGTCGAGGAAGCGACAGGCGATCCGCCATTTCTCGGACAGCGGGCCGGGGCCGGCGTAGAGCCGCCGCTGGCGCTCGAGCAACTCCTCGTTCTGGCGCTCGAGCAGTGCGACCAGCAGTTGCTGCTTTCCGCCGAAGTGGTAGTGCACGAGCGACAGCGGCGAGTCGGCCCGCGCGGCGACCGCACGTGTGCTGGTGCCGCTGTAGCCGCGCTCGACGAGCAGGTCGCGGGTCGCGTCAAGGATGCGCAGCCGCGTCGCCTCGCCGCGCACCGCTCTGCCGTCGAGCTTGCTTGACACGCCGTCAGGATACCACTATGTTTAATCGGCCGACCGACCAATTACCTAAGGAGAAGCCAATGCCGATCGTCAACGTCCGGCTCATCGAAGGCGTATTCGATTCAGACCAAAAACGCGAGATGATTGAGAAGCTGACCGAGACCATGGTCGAGATCGAGGGCGAGAACATGCGCGGCGTGACCTTCGTCGTCGTGGACGAGGTCAAGAGCGGCGACTGGGGAATCGGCGGCCAGCCGATGACCACCGAGGCCGTGCGTTCCATCGCGGCCGGAGCTCCCGCCTAGTGGACCACTAGAGATGACCGTCGTCGCGGACACCGCAGTGCCCTCGGTTCCCGCCTCCCGCGCGCTTGCGCCGGCCGAGAGCGGTTTCGTGGAGCGCGGCGGTGTCCGCGTCGCCTACGAGGTGTTCGGCAAGGGCGAGCAGACGCTGCTCCTGCTGCCGCCGTGGGCGATCGTCCATTCGCTCTTCTGGAAGCTGCAGGTTCCGTACCTCGCGAGGCACTTCCGCGTCGTCACCTTCGACGCCCGCGGCAACGGGAACTCCGACCGCCCGCAGAGCGCCGGGGAGTACGGCCCGAGGGTGTCCGCCGCGGATGCGCTCGACGTGCTCGACGCGGTCGGCGCCGACGACTGTGTCCTGGTCGCGCATTGCGGCATAGCCGCCGGCGCCCTGCTGCTGGCCGCCGAGCATCCGGAACGGGTTCGAGCCGCCGTCTTCATGTCGCCCGCGCTGCCGATCACCCCGGCCCGGCCCGAGCGCACCGGGCTGCCGTTCAACGAGGTCCTGCCGACGGACGAGGGCTGGGCCAAGGCCAACCGCCACTACTGGGCGCGGGACTTCCCTGGCTATCTCGAGTTCTTCTTCGGGCGCTGCTATACGGAGCCGCACTCGACCAAGCAGCTCGAGGACGCGGTTGCGTGGGCCCTGGAGACGACGCCGGAGACGCTGGCGTTCACACTCGAGGCGGAGGATCTCCCCGAGCCCCTGGTACACGAGCTGCTCGGCCGGTTGACCTGCCCCCTGCTCGTGACCCACGGCGACCAGGACATGCTGATCCCCGCCGATCGTGGTGAGAAATTCGCCGAGCTGACCGGCGCCGAGCTCCTTGAGCTCGAGGACGTCGGCCACTGCCCCAACGCTCGCCACCCGGTGCCGTTCAACCTCGCGGTGCGCGACTTCGCCGAGCGCGCGTTCGGCCGCGCGCCGGAGCGGCCTCCCTGGCGACGCGCGATCCGCCGCCGCAGGCGCGCCCTCTTCGTGTCCTCGCCGATCGGCCTCGGCCACGCCTGGCGCGACGTCGCAATCGCGCGCGAGCTGCGCGCGCTCGAGCCCGAGCTCGAGATCGACTGGCTCGCCCAGGATCCGGTCACCCGCGTCCTGTCGGCCTGCGGGGAGCGGATCCACCCGGCCAGCGGCCTGCTGGCAAACGAGTCGCGCCACATCGCCGCCGAGTCGGGCGAGCACGAGCTCGACGTCTTTCAGGCCTGGCGGCGGATGGACGAGATCCTGCTCGCGAACTTCATGCTCTTCCACGATGTGGCGAGCGTCGAGCGGTATGACCTCTGGATCGGCGACGAGGCCTGGGAGCTCGACTACTACCTCCACGAGAACCCGGAGCTCAAGACCGCCGCCTACTGCTTCCTGACCGACTTCGTCGGCTGGCTGCCGCTGCCCGAGGGCGGCGAGGCCGAGGCGCGGCTGACCGCCGACTACAACGCCGACATGATCGAGCAGATCGCGCGCTTCCCGCGCGTCCGCGACCGGGCCATCTTCGTCGGGTCGCCCGAGGACGTCGTCCCGGAGGGCTTCGGAGAAGGGCTGCCGGCGATCAGGCCCTGGGTGGAGGAGCACTTCGACTTCAGTGGCTACGTGCTCGCTCCGGACGCCGGCCGCGCGGCGGATCGCGACGCGCTGCGCGCCGAGCTCGGCTGGGGGCCGGATGAGCATGTCTGCCTCGTGACCGTCGGTGGGTCTGGCGTCGGCGAGGGACTGCTCGCGCGCGTGATCGACGGGCTGGCGGCGGCGCGCCGCAGGGTGCCCAACCTTCGCATGATCGCGGTCTGCGGCCCGCGCATCGATCCCGCCGTGGTGCCCGACCGCGACGGACTCGAGGCGGTCGGCTACGTCCACGGCCTCTCACGGCAGCTCGCGGCCTGCGACGTCGCCGTGGTTCAGGGCGGCCTCACGACCTGCATGGAGCTGGCGGCGGCAAAGACGCCGTTCCTGTACTTCCCCCTACGGCGTCACTTCGAACAGAACCTCCACGTCCGTCACCGGCTCGAGCGCTACGGCGCGGGCACGCCGATGGACTTCGAGACCGCCACCCCGCAAAGGATCGGCGACGCGATCGCCGACGCGCTCGACAGCACGCCCGCGCCCGCCGAGGTCGAGCGGGACGGAGCCGCACGCGCCGCGCGGCTGATAGCGGGGCTCCTGTAGCGAAATTCCCGGCGGCTACGCTCCCGCCCCCGGACTCGAGATCGCAAGACCACATTCTCCGGCCGCCCCAAGGAGGCGCCGGTCGTAGGCGACAAGCTCGTCGGCCTCGATGCGGAGCGCACTCGCAAGGTGGATGGCGTCGAGGGTCCGGATCTTTGCCGAAGCGAGGGCGGCAGCCGCGCGGAGGATCTCGGTCGAGACATCGACGAGCATGCACGAAGCAAGCAGCCGCTCCGCCTCCTCACGCACCTCCGGCGCCGGATTCGCGAGGCCGGTCGCGCGCAACACCTCGACGATGGCGATGGCACTTGTAGCGAGCGCCGGCTCATGTCGAAGGTGCCGCTCGAGCGACTCGCTCTCGGGTTCCTCGATGATGAGCTTCACCAGCGCCGACGAGTCGGCGTAGACGAGCGGAGGCTCAGCGCTCAGCGCGATCGTCCTCGATCGCCTGGGTCGCCGTGAGCTCCCCCGTCACGGGAAAGCGCCTGGGCGGTCGTGCCAGCGGTTCGCCCGTGGTCATCACGCCGGTGGCCACCAGTGCAGCGATGCGATCCGCCGAGACCGGGGAGAGAACGGCGACGGGGGAACCGTGGTGGGTGACCTCGATGACCTCGCCCTTTTGCACACGCCGAATCGTCGCCGTGAGGCTGTCACGAAGCTGCCGGATTCCCATTCGTGTGGCCACAATGACCACACCTTACCACCGCAGTCATCGTTCCTCCGAGCGGTAGATTGGCCCGCGTGACGTCGAGGGAGCACGAGCCTTCTCCGCGCCGCTCCTGTCTTTCGGTTCCGGGCTCATCCGAGCCGATGCTGGCAAAGGCCCCCGGCCTTGCGGCCGATGAGCTGGTCATCGACCTCGAGGACGCGGTCGCGGCGAGCATGAAGGACTCCGCGCGCGCAAGCGTCGCCGCCGCGCTGGCGAGCGAGGCTTGGGCGGGCGCGACGGTGAGCGTGCGAGTGAACGCGCCGCGCACGCCGTGGTGCCATCTCGACATCGCCGCCCTCGCCGCGGTTCCGGACGCAGCCGGCCGGCATTGTCGTGCCGAAGGTCGAGAGCGCCGGCGACCTGGCGTTCGTCGAGCGCCTGCTCGACGGCGCCGAAGCAGCGGCCGGTCGCGCGCGCCCCCTGCGGGTGCAGGCGCTGATCGAGACGGCGGCCGGCCTGTCGCGCGTGCAGGAGATCGCGGGCGCGTCGCCGCGGCTCGACGCGCTGATCCTCGGCTACGCCGACCTCGCCGTCTCGCTCGGCCGCACCGGCGCGGCCGCGGCTGATCTCGATGGTTGGCGTCCCGCCCAGGAGATGCTGCTGCTGGCGGCCCGCGCACACGGGCTGCAGGCGATCGACGGGCCCTATCTCGGCGTGGCGGTCGATGCCGCCTTCACCGCTGCAGTCGCGCGGGCCCGTGAGCTCGGCTTCGACGGCAAGTGGGCGATCCACCCCTCGCAGCTCTCGGCGCTGACCGATGCCTTTACGCCGACCGACGAGGAGGTGCAGGGGGCCCGCGACGTGATCGCGGCGCTCGCGCAGGCCGAGCGCGAGGGCGGCGCCGGCGCCGTCGCCCTCGATGGGCAGATGCTCGACGAAGCCGTCGGGCGGCCGCGCGGCGCACGCTCGCGCGCGCAGGCGAGGCCGCATGACGGCCACGTCTACGACGGTGAGGGTCGGCGGGCCCTTCTTCGAGGAGCTCGAGCGTCGGCCAGGTGCGAGCGCGACGCGCCCGCGCTGACCCTGACCGAAGGCCATGCTGCGCTGCACCAGGCGATCGTCGGCGACCGGTTGCGCCTCGCGCTCGACGCGCCGCTCGCTCGCCGCGTGGTCGGGCGACGAGCGCCGCTCGCGCATCCGGCGCTCGTGTGGGACGTCGCGATCGGCCAGTCGACGCTGCTGACCCGGCGCGTGATCGCGAACCTCTTCTACCGCGGCCTCGTGCTGCGCCGCGCGCCGCGTGATCGGCGACACGCTGCGCACGACGACCGAGGTCGTCGCGCTGCGAGCAGAACCGCCCGCGGCACGGACGCGCGCCGCGACCGGCCTCGCCGTGCTGCGGATCGTGCACCGTCGACCAGGAGGACCGCCCGGTGCTCGACTTCACGCGCTGCGCGATGCTGCCGCTGCGCGACCCGCAGGGCGCAACCGGCCACGCCGACGAGGTCGAGGCGATCCGCTCGACGCTCGACGTCGCGACGCTCGCGGCGCCGGTCGCCGGCTGGGATCTCGCCGCGATCCGCGCGGCGGCGCCCGGCGCCGCACTTCGATGACCTCGACGACGGCACGGTCTGGGAGGTCGAGGGCGGCGACGTCGTCAGCGCGGCGCCCGAGCTCGCGCGGCTCACGTCTCAACGTGGCGATGGCCCATCACGACCGCGGCGCCGGCCGGCCGGGCGCCGGCTCGTCTACGGCGGCCACACGATCGGGCTCGCCGCGGCGCAGGCGACGCGCGCGCTGCCGAACCTCGTGACGATCGTCGCCTGGCACGGCTGCGACCACCTCGCGCCGGTGTTCGAGGGCGACACGCTGCGCGTCGGCGATCGAGCTCGAGCGCCGCGAGCCGCTGCCGGGCGGCGGCGGGCTGCTGCACCTGCGCTCGCGCGTCCGCGCCCGGCGCGCCGATCCGCGGCGACGAGACGGTCGACGTGCTCGACTGGCGTTTCGTCGCGGTGCTCGCGTGACCGGCGAGGCGCGAGCGGCATCCTGGCCGGCCTGCGCGTGGTCGAGGGCTCGGCGTTCGTCGCCGCGCCGCTCGGCGGCATGACGCTCGCCCAGCTCGGCGCCGACGTGATCCGCTTCGACCAGATCGGCGGCGGCCTCGACTACGACCGCTGGCCGCTCGCGGCCGAACGGGCAGAGCCTGTTCTGGGCCGGGCTCAACAAGGGCAAGCGGTCGATCCAGCTCGACCTGCGCTCGCCCGAGGGGCGCGAGCTGGCGACGGCGCTGATCGCCGCGCCGGGCGAGGACGGCGGCCTCTTCCTGACGAACTTCCCCGCGCGCGGCTGGCTCGCCTACGACGCGCTGCGCGCGCGCCGCGCCGACCTGATCATGGTCGCGCTGACCGGCAACCCCGACGGCTCCAGCGAGGTCGACTACACCGTCAACCCCGCGACCGGCTTCCCGTGGGCGACCGGCCCGCGCAACCTCGCCGAGCCGCTCAACAGCGTGCTGCCCGGCGTGGGACGTGGCGATGGGCACGCTCGCGGCGACCGGGCTGCTCGCCGCCGAGCGCCACCGCGCGCCGCACCGGCGAGGGGCAGCTGGTCCGGCTCTCGCTCTCCGACGTCGCCTTCGCGATGGTCGGCAACCTCGGGCGCATCGCCGAGGCGCAGCTCGGCGGCCGCGACCAGCCGAAGGACGGCAACTACCTCTACGGCGCGTTCGGCCACGACTTCGAGACGCGCGACGGCCGGCGCGTGATGGTCGTCGCGCTCACGGCGCGCCAGTGGACCGCGCTGCAGGACGCGACCGGCATCGCCGAGGCGTGCGCGAGCATCGAGCAGGCGACCGGCCACGACCTCGACACCGAGACCGGCCGCTTCGGCGCGCGCGACCTGATCGCCGCGCTGCTGCGGCCGTGGTTCGCGGCGCGCGACCTCGCCGAGGTCCGCGCGGCGTTCGCCGGCACCGGCGTTTCGTGGGGCCCGTACCAGACGTTCCGCCAGCTGGTCGACGGAGGACCCGCGCGCGTCGACCGCCAACCCGATGTTCGACGAGGTCGAGCAGCCGGGCATCGGCACGCTACCTGATGCCCGGCTCGCCGCTGGACTTCACGGCGCTGCCGCGGCGTGCCCGTCCGCCGCGCGCCGCTGCTCGGCGAGCACACCGAGGAGGTCCTCGCCGAGGTGCTCGGGCTCGACTCGAGCGAGATCGGCCGCCTCCACGACGCCGGGACCGTGGCCGGTCCCGGCGCCGCGATCTCGAGCTAGGAGCGAGCGGGCGGCGTGTCCGCTTCCTGGCGCCGCGCGATCACGAGCCCGGCTTGCCACCCCGGCGCGCGCCCTCCTGCCGGAGGCTGGATCGATCCGGGGTCTATCCCGCTGCGCGCGATCAGCCAGGCGGTCACCGAGTTGGAGTTCCACATCTCACCGGTCCTGAGCTCATCGCGGCCCCACACGGGCGTCGGCACCTGCGGGACCAGATCGAGCAACCTCTGCGCGCGCGCTGGGTCGCCGGTCAGTCGCCGCGGGCTCTCGACGGCCTCGCCGACGTCGGGGATGTGCCCGCCGCGCCAGCGGCGAATCTCATAGCGAAAGAGCCGAAGCCGGCCGGCCCATCGGGTCCCGACAGGACCTTCCGCGACTACGCCTCGCTGATCGCCTTGGGCGTCACGGACCGGCGCCTGCTCGATCACGAACAGTGCCTCCTCGACACGAACCTCGAGGGCGGAGTGGTACAGAGCGCGCGCAGGCCGACGCTCGGCCATCGCCGCCGCCGCCTCGAAGACGCGACCGTTGAGTCGAACGAAATGGCCACCGGCACCGAGGGGCAACCAGTAGAGGTCGACCGCCGAAGTCGCCATGCTCGGAACGATCCCACGGCGCGGCTCGCCCGGCTGCACGGCGCCGGGACCGTGGCCGGTCCCGGCGCCGCGGTTGCAGCGGCTCAGCGCACGCGGTAGCCGAGGCCGAAGTCCCAGTGCAGCGGGCTGTCGTACTCGGGCAGCGGTGCGTCGTCGTCTGAGATCTTCACTCCCTTGCGCGTCGAGGGCGGGCAGATCGCGATGTAGCGGGCGTAGCCGCCGAGGCCGCCCTTGAACTTGGGTGACCCGAAGGAGACCAGGCACCCGGTCGCAGGCACACCGGCGAGGTTGTTGACACCCTCGGCCTGCGCGTAGCCGTTGTGCATCAGCCAGTACTCGCCCTCGAGCGTGGGCGTGGTGTCCGTGTCGAGCGGCTCGTGGCCGTGGAACAGGATGTGGCGCTTGCGGTGCAGGAACTTGAGCGTCTTGAGGGCGACGCTCGAGTAGTTCGTGTCCGCGGCGAGCTCCTTGGCCTTGACCGGATCGGCCGTCCAGCGCTTCGACCAATCCGAGCGCACCATCACGACAGACCCGGCCGGGATGCGGCCGTGGCGCTTCTCCCACGCTCGGACGTCGGCGACCTGTAGGAAGTACTTCGGGTCGTTCTTGACCTTGGGGACGATGTTGATGACGACGAGCGGGCGGACCGAGTAGCTGGCCGGCACCTCGTCGATCGCGGCCTGCTCCGGCGCCCAGTGCGCCGGCGGGTCGAACTGCGTGCCGAACTGGTCGGTGGTCAGCGTGTACGACGTCGCCTCGAAGCCGTGCTCCGCGTAGGTGTAGGGCAGGCCGGTGCTCGGTACCACCGTGGGCCTGAACGTCGCGGGGCCGAAGCCCGTCCAGACGGGCTGGTTGGGCGTGATGGTGTGGGTGAGGTCGATGTAGCGGGCCTTGCTGAGCGTCTGGTTGTAGACCTTCCACAGATCGCCCGCCTGCGCGCTCGCCGCGGCGGGCGCGGCGAGGGCGATCGCGAGCGCCGCGAGAGCGGCTCCCCTGATCCTGTTGGGCATGAGCGTCTCCTTTGGTGGTGAACTGGCGGCCCCTCAGGTCTTATCCAAAAACGCCCCGGGCCAATCTGCAATTCTCGTGGCACATGCAGCCGCTCGAGAGCCTCGCTGCGATGGAGCACGAGCAGGTGGCCTTCTGCCACGACTCAGAAACCGGTCTGCGGTCGATCATCGCGATTCACTCCACCGCGCTGGGCCCGGCGCTTGGCGGCGTGCGGATGCGCCCCTACCCCGCGATGGAGGACGCGCTCGAGGATTGCCTGCGGCTCGCGCGAGGCATGACCTACAAGGCCGCCGCCGCCGGACTGGAGCTCGGCGGCGGCAAGAGCGTGATCATCGGCGACCCGGAGAGAGACAAGTCCGAGGCGCTGCTCCTGGCTCACGGCCGCTTCATCGAATCGCTCGCCGGGCGCTACATCCCCGGCATCGACCTCGGCACCTCGCAGGACGACCTGCGCGTGATGGGCCGGGAGACTCGCGAGGTCGCCGGCGTGGGTGCAGACCCCTCGCCGATCACCGCGGTCGGGGTCTTCGCCGCCGTCCAGGCGTGCGCCGAGCACGCCTTCGGCTCACCGTCCTTGGCGGGGCGCGTCGTGGCGATCCAGGGAGTGGGCCATCTGGGCGGGCCACTGGCCGAGCTGGTAGCCGGCGACGGGGCCGAGCTGGTGGTGGCCGACGCGCGGGCCGACCGGGCGCGAGCGGCTGCCGATCGCCTCGCGGCTCGCCGGGTTGAGCCTGGCGAGATCCTCGCGCAGCGCTGCGACGTCCTCGTGCCCTGCGCCGTGGGAGGCGTGATCAACGACGAGACGATCCCGTCGCTGGGCTGCCGCATCCTTGTGGGCGGCGCCAACAACGTGCTGGCCGCGCCTGAGCACGGTGAGCGCCTGCACGAGTTCGGAGTGCTCTACGGCCCCGACTTCGTAGCCAACTCGGGCGGGATCATCTTCCTCGAGGAAGAGCGCCGGCGAGCCTCGCCCGAGCAGATCGATCGACGGGTTCGCCAGGTCGGCGACGCCATGCGCGCGGTGCTGCAACGAGCCGAGCGCGATGGGATCGCACCGTCGCGGGCCGCCGACGCGATCGCCGAGGAGCGCCTGGCCGCGGCCGACACGCGCCTGCCGCGGCTCGTGGCTCCCGACGCCCGCCGGTACGCACAATGACCGAGCGCGACCGCTCGCTGCTGGAGCGTCTTCAGCGCGTGGACGCCGCGAGCCTGAGCGACGCGAACAAGAGCCTGCGGGTGCTTTCCTCGGCGATTCGCCCGGTCGCTCCGGGTGCGCGCCTGCTCGGGCGCGCCGTGACCGCCGCCGCGCACGGCGATCTCATGTCGGTCCTGGCCGCGTTGCACTCTGGGACACCCGGCGATGTCCTGGTGGTGTCCACCGACGAATGCCCGTATGCCGTCGCCGGTGAGCTGTTCGCCACCGAGGCGATCAGGCGCGGGATGGCGGGCATCGTGATCGACGGCCTCTGCCGCGACACAGCGACGCTCGCGCGCCTGCCGCTCCCCTTCTATGCGCGCGGAGCGACGCCGCGCGCGGCGCCGGCCCAGGCCCTGCCGGACATCCAGGTCCCCATCCTCGTGGGCGGCGTCGAGGTGCGGCCCGGCGATCTGCTGGTCGGCGACGACGACGGGATCGTCGTGGCCGCGGAAAGCGAGCTCGACTCGGCGATCGACGCCGCCGAGGCGATCCAGGTCTCCGAGGAAGCTCTGCGATCGGCGATGGGAGACGGCGTATCGCTGTTCGACAGGCTCAACTTCGCCGAGCACAACGCGCGCATTCAGCAAGGGCTAGACAGCACGCTGTCGTTCGAGGACTGATCGCAAGGTGTGACGAGCCCCGGGTTCAAGCTCGCGCACGTGTTTTCAAGCGCGACCTGAGCGGGTGGCGGCGGTCTACGCAGCGGCGGGGACCGCAGCCGGACGGCCCGCCAGGAAGGCGTCGACGACGGCCGGCGCGAATCGGGTGCCGGCGTCCCGGCGCAGCTCGGCACACGCCTCGGCGTGCGACTTCGCGGCGTGGTAACAGCGGTCGCTGGTCATGGCTGCGAAGGCGTCGCAGACGAAGATGATCTGGGCTCCGAGCGGGATGTCGTGCGCGGCGAGCTGGTCGGGGTAGCCCGTGCCGTCCCAGCATTCGTGGCTCGAGCGGATCAATGCGGCGACGCCGACGAGCGCGGGGGCGCTCTGGGCGATCCGCTCGCCGATCAGCGTGTGGCGTCGGATGAAGGCCCATTCTTCGGCGTCGAGCGGGCCGGGCTTTTCGCAGGATGGAGCGCGGGATGGCGATCTTGCCGATGTCGTGCAACTCCGCTGCGATTGCGACGCGCTCGATCTCGTCCTCGTCGAATGCGAGGCGCTGCGCGAGCGCGACAGCCAGCGCGGCGACTTCCTTGTTGTGCCCGCTCAGTTCGGGGTCGCACTCGCTCAGCGCGCCGCGCAGTACGCCCGCGCTCTGAAGGCGGGCTGACACGCGGCCGCTGTTCTTCTCGGCGTACAGGCGGCGGTCGGCGACGCGCAGTGCCTCCTCGGCGTCCTGGGCGTCGGCGGGCAGCGCGGCGTAGCCCGCGGACGCGCCGATCTTGAAGCCTTCGCCCTGCTCGGACAGCGCCGCGCGGGCCTGTTCGAGTCAGCGCCTCGGGCGGGCGAGCCGGTCGGCCACGGCGCCAGGACGGAGAACTCGTCGCCCCCGACGCGGTATGCCGAGCCCTGCGCGCCGGTCGCCTCGGCGAGTCGCGCCCCGAGTCTGGCCAGCAGGGCGTCGCCCGCCGGGTGCCCGTAGGAGTCGTTGTAGTTCTTGAAGCCGTCGAGATCGAATAGCAGGAGCACATGGGGCGTGGGCTCGCCGAAGACGTGGCCGAGTGCACGGTCCAGTGCGAAGCGATTCCCGAGTCCGGTGAGGGAGTCGGTTCGCGCTTGAACGCGCGTGCGGACGAGGTTGGTGCGGCTCTCGCGATGCGTGAGGGATAGTCGGATGAGCACCGCCACGAGCGCAGCGC
Organism: uncultured Thermoleophilaceae bacterium; assembly: GCA_963762265.1. GTDB lineage: Bacteria > Actinomycetota > Thermoleophilia > Solirubrobacterales > Thermoleophilaceae > JACVRW01. The sequence continues at coordinate 547,410 of CAVXKC010000004.1, forward strand.
CCGCGAGACCGAGCGCGAGCAGGTTGGTCTGCTCGAAGTGGTCGTACATCAGCAGCACGAGGCTGGCCAGCCCAAGGCCGATCGGAACGATGATGCTGGGCAGCTCGTCGCCGGTGGCACGCTTTCGTACTGCGGGCTGCCACGCGGCAACGCCGACCAGCAGGGTGCCCAGGACCCATCCGGCGTCAAGCAGCGTGCCGAGCACGTACGTGCCCTTCGCGACCTGCAGCAGATAGACGGAGTCGGTGACGGCAAAGACGGCGATGCCCGCACCGAAGTACACCCAGCTACGGTCAAGCCGCCCACGGCCCGCCGCCATGGCGCCAATCACGAGGCCAAGCAGGATCATGTCGCCGAGCGGATAGGCCAGGTTCGTGGCCACGGCGGCGGTGTCGCCACCCGTGGATGCGTGCACCGCCCCAAAGATGACCGCGGCGCTGATCGCGCCCGTCGTCAGCGCGGCGATGATGCCGTCCAGCCACAGCCGGGAATCCAAGTGCGGAAGGCGCTTTCGGGCAAGCAGCAGGACGCCTACGTAGCACACGGGAAGGAACCCGAGCCAGAAGCCGTCGGCCACGGAGGGATAGGGCGCCTCGGCCGCATCGGATAGCGCAAGCTGCCAGTAGATGTTCCCGCTCGCCCACAGCGCGAGGGAGACTCCGACTACCGTCCACGCCACCCGTTCGTCTCGGTCAAGTGCGCCGCGAGCGAGGCACAGCACCGCCGAGCCGACCAGGATGCCGTTGTAGAAGTACTCGTAGACCGGGTCCAGCGCTTCCAGCCACGAGGTCACATCGTGAATCACCACAAGGATGAGTGAGCCGACCAAGACTACGTAGAGCACGCGCACGGCCAGGGGCATCTCGCGCCAGGAGAAGCCGCCGAGGACTCTCCGGCCGGCACGTGCGACTGTTCCGACGGTCGGGGCCATACAGGTTCATCGACTCCGCTCCGCGAAACATTGAGACGCGCTCGACCTAACAGCCTGCTGCAGGAGCCATTTGCACGACGTTTGTGAGCTAGTCGGACTCGAACCGACGGCCGGCGAGGCCCTCGAGGTGTTCCACGGCGAGATCCCAGGTGGCGAACGCCAGGAATTCGACGATCTTGAGCTCCCGGAAGCGCACCAGGTGGCCGGCCTCGACCCCCCTCACTTCAACCCGGCTCTGGCGTCCGCGTCCGGTGAGCCAGATCTGGGCGACGACATCCTCGCCGCGGGCCATCGTTCGACCGATCTCGATCTGCAGCGACTCCCACGGCTCGGTCGCCGCGTGCCAGAACTCGCGTATCTCGTCGTGGCCGACGTAGCGTTCCCGCATCCCGGGGAACACACCGCTCGTCTTGATAGAAGCCGTGCGCGTCGAAGTACTCGGGTATCCGTTCGAGGCGGCCCTCGACGAAGGCGTCGTAGATCTCGAACAGCCGCGCCAACTCCGGGCTCTGTGTCTCACGCTCGACGGCTTCGACCTTCCCCTTCGGGTTGACGGACACTACCGCCGGGCGAGTCGACCTCGCTCCAGAAGGCGTCGACGCGCGCGTTCCAGTCGTGGGGCGCCTCCTGGAAGGGCTGGTGGGACTCCTCCTCCATGAGCTCGAACCGGGCGCCGGGGATCAGCTCGGCGACGGCGCGGCAGAGCTGCGGGCGGGAGGTCATGTCGAGCCCGCCGGCGAGCACGAGCGTGGGCGCCGCGATCTGACCGAGGCGGTCGCGCGTGTCGTGGTCGATGAAGGCGTCGAGCGTGCGCTGGGTGTCTTGCGGGGCCTGGGGGTGCGGAAAGGCGAGCGCCTCGTCGATGATCGCGTCCACGGTTCCGTCGTTGTTGGCTCGTGGCGTGTAGATGAACATGAAGAACCACTCGAGGAAGTCGCGCTCGCTGGGAGCGGCGTCGACGAGCCAGCGGATGAAGCGGGCCCAGCTGCGCAGGTAGGGGTCCATCGCCGGCCAGGTTGACTGCAGCACGAGGCTGCGCACCAGCTCGGGGTGGCGTAGGGCCAGCTCCTGGGCGATGATGCTGCCGCCGGAGAAGCCCGCCACGTGGGCGCAGGGGATGTCGAGGCCGCGCAGGACGGCCGCGGCGTCGTCGGCCATCGCCTCGACGCTGAGCGGGCCCTCGGGCATCGGCGTGCGCCCGGCGCCGCGGTTGTCGAACGCGGTCAGGCGATAGCGGTCGGCGAGCCCGTCGAGCTGGAACTGCCACGACTCGACGGTGTCGCCCAGGCCGCCGATCAGCAGCACGTCGGGCCCCTCGCCTACCTGGTGGACGTGGATGTCGAGGTTGTTCGCGGTCGTGATGGTCTTGGCGGGGACTCGTCGAGCTGGCGCGGCGAGCGGTGCGTCGTGATGGTCATGGTGGTCCTCTGGCGTGGGATTTCACGCGGCGCCGGGGCCGAGTGATGGTTGGTCTCAGGGGTTCAGCCGGTAGAGGCGAAAGAAGTCGTTCTCGACCGGAAGCACGTCGACCGAGCCGAAGCCGGCCTCGGCGGCCAGTTCGCGCACGGTTCCGGCGCGCAGCGCGGTGCCCAGCGCGGCCGAGGGCTGCTCGACCATCTGGGTGGGCAGGCAGTGCGTGACGCTCCAGCCGAACATCATGCGCTCGACCTCGTCGCCGGGGGCGGTGAAGCGTGTCCGCCACGCGCTCGTCGACGACGAGCAGCGTGCCACCGGCGGCGAGCGCGGCGCGGGCGGCTCGCAGCACGGCGGCGGGGCGGGCCATGTCGTGCAGCGCCTCGAGGATTAGCACCAGGTCGTAGGGGCCGTGGCGGCGCAGCTCGGTGGCGTCGCCGGCGAGGAAGCGGGCGTCGACGCCGGCCTCGGCGGCGAAGCGGCGCGCCTCGGCGATCGAGGCATCGTCGGCATCGAGCCCGTCCACGCGGGCGCCGGGAAAGGCGCGCGCGAGTGCGATCGTCGACCAGCCCTGGCCGCAGCCCAGGTCGGCCACGCGCGTGCCGCCGGCCTCCAGGTGAGCGGCGACATCGGGCATCGCCGCGAGCCATTTGCCGGGCAGCTCATGCGTGAAGACGGGCCGGTTGATGTGGCCCTGGCCGTGGCGGAAGTCGCGCCCGAAGGCGTCGTAGGGCACACCCCCGCCCGTGCGGTAGGCCTCGACGACCCGCGGGAGCACGGCGCCGATGCCGGCCAGCATGTGCGCGAAGGGCGCCACGTGGACCGTCTCCTCGGGCGCGGCGAGCACCAGCGCGTGCTCGGGCGAAAGCGTGTAGCGGCGCAGCTCGGCCGTGGCCTCGGGATCATCGACCTCGAGCAGCCCGGCCACGGCCTGTTGGTCGAGCCACTCGCGTGCGTACCGCGGCCCGATGTCCGCGGCACGGGCCAGCCCGTCGGCGCTGAGCGGCCCGTGCTGAACCAAGGCGCGGTACAGGCCGAGCTCGGCCCCGAGGTAGACCGAAAACAGCTCGAGTGCGCCGATCGTGGCGCCGAACAGCCGCTCGACGAGGCCGTCGCGGCGAGCCTCCATCGCGGCGTCGTAAGTTCGTGTATCGGTTGTGGTCATGCGGCGCAGCCTGGAGGCCGCGCCATGGGGGGCGCATCGGGGGACGACCCCTAACTTGGGGTCGCGCCACCCCCATCTTCCGAGCCGATCAGGCCCTGTTCACGGGCGATCGCGACGGCCTCGGCGCGCGAGTCCACGCGCAGCTTGCGCAGGATCGCCGTGACGTGATGCTCGACCGTCTTCGCCGTCAGGAAGAGCGTCCGCGCGATCTGCGCGTTCGACTGGCCGGCGGCCAGCAGGTCCAGGACCTCGGCTTGCCGGGCGCTCAGCCCGGCGGGGTGGGCGCGCGTGGAGGGACGCGGGCCGCGCGGCACGCTGCGCACCCCGAGCGACTGCAGCTTGCGGCGGGCCACTCGCCCGGGCGCCGCGGCGCCGAGCCGGTCGAGCAACACGAGCCCGGCGAGGACCGGCTCCGGGTCGTCTCCATCGCAGAGCGCCATGGCGCGCTCGAAGGGCGCGCCGATCGCCTTCCAGGCACGCGCGGCTCCTTCCGCGTCCCCAGCCATCGAGAGCGCGTAGGGCTCCGCACAGCCGGGCGGGACCTCAGACTGGAGGCCGGCCCGCCAGCGCCAGATCGCGAGCTCGCCCACGTCCCACGGGTGGCCGTGCTCGACCGCCATCGCCCAGGCCTCTCGCGTGACCTCGTCGACCGCGTCCCGGTCGTGGCCGAGCCAGGCCGCCTCCGCGCGCAGACAGGCGGCTGGTCGAATCCACTGGAGCTCCTCGGTCGGCATGGCCAGCCGCCAGGCCTGCTCCACCAGAGCGTGCGCCTGCGACCCCCCGCGCCGCAGCTCCACCGCGGCCAGGACCCAGATCGCCGGCGCCTCCGACACGCCGGGCAGCTCGCCCGTCCCGAGCAGCTCCTCGATCGCGCTCGCAGCCTCCTGCCAGCGCCCCAGCCCCACGTCGAGCACCGCCCGCAGGACGATGGTGTCCGTCTCATACCAGGACTGCTCGACCTGGCGTGCCACCGCGAGCGCCCTGTCGATCTCCGGCCCGGCCAGCTCGAAGCGGCGCAGGTCGTGGTCGATCGACGCCACGTTGTGGAACGCGCGGCAGGCGTGCTCGTCCAGATCGCTCCCGAGGGCCAGCTCCCCCGCCTCGATCAGCAGAGCCCGCCCGCGGTCGGGGTCTTCGATCATCCGAGCGGTGCCCACGTTCGTCTGCGCGTGCACCAGCGTCTCGGTGTCGCCCAGCTCGCGCGCGAGGTCGATGGCCCGCTCTCCCACCTCGATCGCCAGGCGGCTCATCTGAGCGAGCATGTAGAGCTGCGACCGGTTGCTGTACGCCATCGCCAACTCGCGCGAGGGGCCGAGCGGTTCGAGCGTCTCGACTGCGGCGACGGCGGCCTCCTCCGCTTCCCCTCGCCGGCCATGCCACCAGTGCAGACGTGACAGCCAGCGCAGGTTCGCGCCAGCGGCCCGAGCTTCGTCCAGCTCGCGCCGCAGGGCGAGCGCCGCCCGCCGGGAACTGAGGGCGAGGTCGGCCTGGCCGTCGGTGTAGGCCTCGGTTGACAGGACCTCGTAGGCCGCCGCCCTCTCCGGCGGCGGGATCGCCTCCGGGGACCGCAGCGCGCGCTCGAAGAACGCCACCGCCTCGCGGTGAGCGCGAGCCGTGGCCGCCCGGTGCGCGGCCACCAGCGCGTGCCGAGTCAGCGCCTCCTGGTCCTGAGCCGCCTCGGCGTGGTGAACCAGCCGCGCCGGATCCGCCCCGCGCGCCTCCAGGATTCGCAGCACCGCACGGTTGAGCTCGAGCCGGCGCAGCGGCGACAGGGACTCCCGGTACGCCCGCCGGGCCAGCTCGTGCCGAAAGCCCACCGCCTCCCCGTCGAGCAGCAGCAGCCCGGAGCGCTCGCACTCGGCGATCGCGGTGTCGGCCTCCGCCACATGGGCCGCCACCAGCCACACCTCGGCCCGGGCCGGCACCACCGAGACCACTTCCAGCACACCTCGCGCCGACCGGCTCAGCCGCGCCGCCCGTCCCAGCACGGCGTCGCGGACGCTGGCGGGCACATGTCCGCCGCTCGCCGCAAGCGCCTCGGTCACCAGGAAGGGGTTGCCGCCGGTGGCGGCGACGAGGGCCTCCACGTCGACATCCGCGCCGGCCAGCGCCGCAACGGCCGCAGGCGACAGGGGCTCGAGCTGGACGCGGACCACGTCCTCGGGCGGGATCGAGCCGACCACCGCGCGCAGGCGGTGATCGAGACCGAGCTCGTCCTCCCTGAACGTCACCAACACGGCCGATCCGAGCCCGCTCATGCGCCGCGCCACGTGCGAGAGGACATCCAGCGTCGCCTCGTCCGCCCAATGGCAATCCTCGATCACGCAGAGCGTCGGCGTAACGCGGGCGAGCTCCTCCCGCAGGGCCCTGCCGATCTCCCTCGGATCGGCGCCGGCCAACGACGCCGCGAGCGATCCGCCCGCCTGCTCCGGCAGGTCCCGGATCGGGGCAAGGGGCTCCGGGACCGTGAGGTCGTCGCACCCGCCCCACAGCACACGCAGATCGTCGCTCGCCCCCTCGACGAACCGGCGCACGAGCGTCGTCTTGCCCACGCCCGCCTCCCCCGCCACGACCACCACACGGCCCGCCCCACGCGAAGCGCTCTCAACCGCCTCGGCGAGCCGAGCCAGCGCCTCGCCGCGCTCGAGCAACCGGTCAGTCCTCACAGGTTGACGCTACCCGGGCCGGGATGCGCCTGTGAAGGCACGGCGTGATGCGGCCGCCCAAACCGGCGCGACACGGTCGCGGTGGACAATTGGCGACATGCGCCTGGGCATTGCGGATCATCTCGGCTGGGCGATTGCGGTGACGGCGTCGGCGGACCACGAGGTAGTGGACCGCCGGCGGATCGAGCTGATCGAACCCGGCATCTCGGCGGCACCGATTCACTACGAGAGCCGGCGTCTCGATCTCGCCGCTACGGGTGCGCTGGTCGCGAAGGTGCGAGCGTCCGTCGTCCGGGCGACGTCAGCTGCACTCGACGAGATCGCAACCGCGCTGCCCGCGCCGCTCCTCTCGATCTCGCTCCGAGGCTGGCCGCTCGACTTCCCCGACGACATCGCCGTCCAACGTCGCGCGCCATATGAGGCCCGCGCCGACGCCATCATGTATCGCCAGGAGCTCTCCGAGCTCGCACACGCTCGTGACTGGGAGGTCCACCTCTATGACGCGAAGGCGGTGCTAGGCCAGGCGGCCGGCATGCTGGCTGAGCGGGCCGACGAGGTCCTGCAGGGACCCCGGGCAGCGCTCGGGCCACCCTGGACGAAGGACCATCGGATCGCGCTCGCCGCGACGATTGTGGCCGGCTGAATCAGCGCTCGACCGCGAGGTCGTCCAGTGTCGGCGGGGGGCCGACGATCTCGCAGCCGTAGCCCCCGAACCGACGGACCAGCTCGTCGATTGGCGGCTGCACCTCCCCGCCGGGTGGCTCGCCGGCGTCGACCGGCATGCCGAAGGCGACGAAGAGCTCCTCGAGCCCACCGGGGGAGAACGTGACCAGCATTCGGGCGCGTTCGGAGCGGACGATGTAGGCGTGCGCGATGCCGCGCGGTGCGAAGGCGTAGTCGCCCGTCGCGAGATCGATGCGCTCGCCGCCGACGAGGAGCGTGACATCGCCCTCGACGACGTAGAAGCTCTCGTCCTCGTTGTGATGGACGTGCAAGGCCGTCGCCAGGCCGCGCGGGTCATCGGTCTCGATCTGAGAGAACGCGTTACCGGTCTCGGCCCGGCCGGCCTTCACGGTCACACGGCCGGTCTTGAACCAGACGTCGGCTAGGCCCTCACCGGCGGCTATGCCGTACGGGTTCGTGATGGTTCTGGATGACACGGCTGCTCCTTATCGCCTGGAATCGGCTGTCACGACTGGTGGAAAGGTCGCGCACAATCGTCTGCACCGGTCAGGGTGGTGTCATCGGCCAGGTGGCCGATTCGGGGGGATGATTCTGAGCCGGGCCTCTATGGGCCGCCCGGCGCCGGCGGGCCAGAATCGTGCTCCGCCACCCAGTTCGCGACCTGCACACGGGACTCCAGGCCGAGCTTGGCGAGGATGTGGGACACGTGCGTCTTGACGGTCGCCACCGACACGAACAGATCGGCGGCGATCGCGCGGTTGGAGAGTCCGCCCGCGACGAGCCTTGCCACCTCCAGCTCGCGGGCGCTCAGCTCGTCGGCGCCGTGCGCGTCGTCCGCTTGAGGGGCATGCCGATCGGCCGCAGCCTCGTTCTCGAGCGCGATGGCCACCACCTCATCGGCGCCAAGCGAATAGCCGCGCTCGAGGCAATCGCGGTAACGGGCTTCGCCCAGCTCGGTGCGCACCGCCTTCTCACAGGCGTCATGGTGGGCCTGCCCGTACGGATACAGGGTGATCCCGAGCTCCTGGCATAGCGCTGCGCCGGCGCCCAGCAGCAGCGCTGCTCGCTCCGGCCGCTCAGAGGATCCCGCCACCCAGGCCAGGCCCTCCAAGCTCGTCAGCAAGCCCCACCGGTGACCGATCTCAGCTTGGATCCGGACCGCCTCCTTGAGGTGCGCCGCAGCCGTCGGCGGATCTCCCAGCAGCCACTCGATGGTCCCCAGCAGCCCGCTCGAGATCCCGCGGATCATCACGTCCCCGGCCCGCTCACTGGCCTGCAGCGCCTCGTTGGCCAAGCGCCGCGCGTCCGGCAACTCGCCGGCGGTGGCCGCCGCCGTCCCAAGGAAGTAGAGAGAAACCGCAAGCCCCATCGGGTCGTCGACCCGCCCCATGCGTTCGCGCGACTGGGCAGCCAGCTCGCCGGCCAGCTCCGCATCCCCCAGGCGCAGATGCACCTGCCCTAGCCCGCCCAAGACGTACGCCAGCTCTCTATCCCCGCTCGTCTGATCGCAGACCCGCCGCGCCTCCTCGAGCGCAGACAGGGCGCGGTCAAGGTCGCCGGTCGCCTGACAGAGTTGCCCCAACGTCGACAGCGCCATCGCGCGGGTCGGGCTGGGCGCCGGCTCGAGCGCCAGGAGCGCTTCGAGGCGCCGGGCGCCGGCGCGGTAGCGGCCCCGCACCATCCAGTAAGGCCACAGATCCGCGGCCAGCCGAAGCCCGATCTCCGTCTCTGGTGGCGACCGCGTGAGGAAGTCGAGTGCCGCTTCAAGTTCGCCCACTCGATGTCGAGCGTCTCGAAGACCTCGCCCTGCTCGGGAGTCCCCCACCACGGGCGCTCGCCGCCCGAGAAGCGCTCGGCGTACCAGGCCGCGTGCCGCTGGGCCAGCTCGACGTCCTCACCGGCCTCGGCCAATCGTTGTGCTCCGTACAGCTTCAGGGTCTCGAGCAGCCGGTAGCGCCCTCGGCGGCTCCCGTGTTCCATCGTCAATATGGACTTGCCGACCAGGCTCGCGACCAGATCGACGATTTGCTCGCGCTCCAGCCGCGCGTCCGAGCAGACGTCCTCCGCGGCCTCGAGGCCAAAGCTGCCCGCGAACACGCTCAGCCGCCGCCACAGGATCCGTTCCCCATCGGACAGCAGCTCGTAGCTCCAGTCCACCGTCGCCCGCAGCGTCTGGCCGTGCCCAGGCCCGGTCGTGTGAGCGGCCGCCAGCAGCCGCAGCCGATCGTCTAGACGATCGCGCAGGTCATCGGCGGTCATCGAGGCCAGCCGTACCGCCGCCAGCTCGATCGCCAGCGGCAGCCCGTCCAGGCGCCGGCAGATCTCGCTCACCGCGCGACGGTTCTCGCTCGTGAGCGCGAAATGCGGGGCCACGGCAACGGCTCGGTCAACGAGCAGCCTGGGCGCCTCGACCTCGGCGAGCGCGGCAATGGGCAGCCGCTTCCCATTCGCGGGCACGTCGAGCGCCGACAGGACGACGACGGCCTCCCCGGGGACGTCCAGGCGCTCGCGACTGGTGCAGAGAATCCGCACCCGCTCACACTCCGACACCACCGAGGCCACCAACTGCCGACACGCGTCGAGCACGTGCTCGCAGTTGTCGAGCACGAGCAGGAGACGCCGCTCGCGCAGGTGAGCCATCAACGCCTCATTGATCGCGTCGTTGCGTCGCTCCTGTACCTGCATCGCGCGCGCGAGCGCATCCGCCAGCAGATCCGAGCCTTCCAGCTCGGCCAACTCGACCAGCCAGACCCCATCCGGGAAATGCCGCCCGAGCTTGCCGGCCGCGTGCAGGGCGAGTCGGCTCTTGCCAATCCCACCCGGCCCGGTCAGCGTGATCACGCGCGCGGCCGACACCAGCTTCCTGACCTCTGCGACCTCGCGGACCCGCCCGACGAAGCTGCTCAGCTCAGCCGGCAGGTTGCCCGCGGTCACCTGCTGCGTCCCGCTCGCCATCTCAAGCGTTCCTCAAACGAAGCGAGGCGAACATTGCCGTCCTAACGTAGGCGATTGCGCCAAGGGCCAAGTGATCTGCGCAGATCGAAGCGAACCGATCGTACCGGCGCGGCCGCCCGAAATCATCCCCCGCATCGGCCACTTGGCCGATGCGGGCGCGTCGCCGGGGGCGCACCATAGCGACCATGAACACGTACACCGAATCCACGCCGAAGCCGCTGCTCAGAGCGATCAGCGCGATGAACGCCGATGGGCTCGGCATCCACAGCATGGTGGACGTCGAGGCGTCTGCCTCCGGCGACGTGCTGAGGTCCGAGACGTTCGTCCAGCCGGGCGGCGGGGGCGGGCCGTTGCATCGCCACCGCTTCCAGGAGGAGCGCTTCGAGGTCCTCGAGGGCGAGATCATCGGTCACCTCGGCCGCCGCCTCCTCCGGGTGCGGGCCGGCGAGACATTCTTCGTCCCGCCCGACGCGCCCCATACCTTCACCGTCGAAGCCGACAAGCCGGCGCGCTTCGTGACCGAGTTCCGGCCGGGGCTGCGCCTGGCCGAGTTCTTCACGCAGCTGTTCTGGCTCGCCGATCACGGCCAGATCGATGCCCTGGGTCGCATCCCCCCGCTGCAGGCCGCGGTGCTGGCTCGCGCGTTCCCGAGGGAGTTCTTCTATCTGCCGCGGATCCCGGCACCGCTCCAGCAGACGATCGCGCGACCGCTGGCCGCGCTCGCGCGCAGGCGTGGCTATACCGCCGATCCCGCCGGCCTGGCGCGCGCCGTGTAGTCAAGGATCGCTCGCATGTCACCCCCGACTCAAAGGATCGCTCGCATGTCACCCCCGACTCAAAGGATCGCTCGCATGTCATCCCCCGACTCAAGCATCGCCCACATCTCACATCCCCACTCAAAGGTCGCTCGCACCTCACACCCCGACCCGAACGGCCCGCCCGACCTCACACCGCTCCAGGCCGGCGAGGTCTGGGAGAACCCCGTCACCGGTGAGCGGGCCACGATCCTCGAGCTGCCCTACGCGAATCCCGACGGCCGCGTGACCGCCGAGCTGACCGCGCTCGTTGGAGCGCGCGTCATGGGCGAGCATCGCCACCCCGCCCTGGCCGAGCGCTTCACCGTGCTCGAGGGCGAGCTGACCTTGAAGCTCGACGGGCAGACGAGCATCCTGGGCGAGGGCGAGTCGGCCGCCGTCGAGCCGGGCGTCTGGCACGACTGGTGGAACGCGGGCGACCGTGACGCCCGGGTACGCGTGGAGATCACCCCCGGCGAGCGCTTCGCATACATGATCGAAACCATGTTCGGGCTCGCCCGCCTCGGACACACCAACGCCAAGGGCATGCCGTACCCGCTGCAGCTGGCGCTGACCGCGCGCGAGTTCAGCGACGTGATCGAGTTCCGTTCGCCGCCGCCGGCGGTTCAGCGCGCAGTCTTCGGCGCCCTCGGACCGATCGCGCGCCGGCGCGGCTATCGCGCGACCTACCCGCAGCTCTCACGCACAGTGCTCGCTCCGCGGACGCGGGGGCCCTCCGAGTGGAGCTAGTCGGACTCGAACCGACGACCTCCTGGGTGGTTCGACGATCTTGAGCTCAGCGGAGGTGGTGGACCTCCTGGAGGCCGTAGACCGGGGTGTCGATGCCCTCGGCGCGCGCCTTGAGCTGGAGCGCGAGGTAAAGGGAGTAGTGCCGCGACTGGTGGAGGTTCCCGCCGTGGAACCAAAGCGCCTCCTGCTGCGTGGGCTTCCACATGTTGCGCTGCTCGCCCTCCCACGGACCGGGGTCCTTGGCGGTCTCGGAACCGAGTCCCCACACCTTGCCCACCTTGTCTGCCACCTCCTGGGAGATCAGGTCGGCTGCCCAGCCGTTCATCGAGCCGTAGCCGGTGGCGTACACCACGAGGTCGGCCGGCAGCTCCGTCCCGTCGGCCATCACCACGGAGTCCTCGGTGAGGTGGTCGACCGTGCCTGATTGCAGCTTGACGTCGCCGCTGGCCACCAGCTCCGACGCGCCGACGTCGATGTAGTAGCCGGACCCGCGCCGCAGGTACTTCATGAACAGGCCGGAGTCGTCTTCGCCGAAGTCGAGGTCGAAGCCGGCCTTCTCGAGCCGGTCGTAGAAGTCGGCGTCCCGCTCGCGCATCTGGTTGTACAGCGGGATCTGGAACTCGTGCATGATCCGGTAGGGGAGCGAGGCGAAAATCATGTCGGCCTTCTCCGTCGTTACGCCGGAGGCAACGGCTTCCTCGGAGTAGAGCGCCCCGAGCCCGATGTCCATGAGCGTGTCCGAGCGCACGATGTGCGTCGAGGAGCGCTGCACCATCGTTACGTCTGCGCCGGCCTCCCAGAGGGCGGCGCAGATGTCGTGCGCGGAATTGTTGGAGCCGATGACCACGGCCTTCTTGCCCTTGTACGCGTCCGGCCCAGGGTGGTCGGATGAGTGGTGCTGCTCGCCCTTGAACTCGTCCATCCCGGGAAGCTCGGGAACGTTCGGCTTGCCGGACATCCCCGTCGCCATGACCAGCTGCTTGGGCCGCAGCGTGACGTCCGCGCCGTCGCGTTCGACGACGACGATCCACTCGCCGGCCTCCTCGTCGTACTTCGCGCTCTTGGCCGTCGTCGAGCTCCAGTAGTTGAGCTCCATCACGCGTGTGTACATCTCGAGCCAGTCGCCGATCTTGTCCTTCGGCGAGAAGACGGGCCAGCTCTCGGGGAACTTGATGTACGGGAGGTGGTCGTACCAGACGGGATCGTGGAGGCAGAGCGACTTGTAACGGTTCCGCCACGAGTCGCCCGGGCGTGCGTTGCGCTCGACGATGATCGTGGGCACCCGGAGTTGGCGCATCCGGGCGCCGAGCGCGATGCCGCCCTGCCCTCCACCGACGATGACGACGTAGGGCTGGGTCTCGTACCCGAGCTCCGCCGCCTCGCGCTCACGGCTCTCGAGCCACGTCTCCCGCTCGGGGTCGGCCCCGTGCTCGACCCCCTTCGGCCGCCTGCCCGGACCGGCCTGCTCATGGCCCTTGAGCTCGTCGAGGGTGGTCGAGGAGAGTCCACGCCTTGCCGTCCCTCAGCCGGAGGTGTCCGTGGCCGCGGCCGACCTCGGTCTCGAACTCGATCCAGGCCTCGGTCACGCCCTCGGCCTCGGCCGGCGGCTCGGTGGTGCGAAAGCCGCGGGGCCTCACGTGCCCGAGTGTGTGATCGAGCATGTCCTTGACGCCCGCCGGACCCTCCACGGTCTTGATGTTCCAAGTGAACGAGACGAGGTCGCGCCAGAAGCCGTCGTCTGCGAAAAGCTCCGCCGCGGCGGAGCTGTCGCCTTCGGTCAGCGCGTCTTCGAAGCGCGACAGCCACTGGTCGACGTCGGCGGCGACGGGCTGAACGGCGGTATCGGTCATGGTCTCCTCCTGCCAGTGACGGGACAACGCCATTGTTGCCGAGCCGGGCCGCCACGGCACGCAACAGCCGCCAGAAGTTGCTCAGTGCAGCCAGGCGTGCAGCGACTTCCGAGTGGAGCTAGCCCGACTCGAACCGACGACCTCGGGGTGCGATCCAGGCGCTCGCCGACCTGGCTCGGTCTCCACGAACGGGCAGAAACGAGCGGCACCGGTCGCATAGCACCTTCCGTGCTGCCCCAACCGTGGCCGGACGCATCGTCGCGGCCGACAGGCTCGGGTACTGTCGCGATGTGCCGGTTGAGCAATCCAATCGCCAGGAGGGCGTGCGCACGGCGGAGGTGGTGGCGGCGCTGTGCCTGGCGACGGACCTCGCGATGGGCTTCCCGTTCGAGCGTGGCCTCCACGCAACCCAGATCGCTGTCTGTCTCGGCGACCGTCTCGAGGTCGAGCCCAAGACGGCTTCGGAGACCTATTACGCGTGCCTTCTCTCGTACTGCGGCTGCACCGCGGACGCCGAAATCGTCGCCGAGATCTTCGGGGGCGACCTGACGGCCAACTTCGGGCCGGTCCTGTTCGGCTCTCAGCGCGAGATTCTGGCCGGCATCGTCCGCGCCCTCCCGGATCCGGATAGCTCGGCCTCGGTGCGAGCGGTGCAGGTCGCGCGGAGGCTCCCGAAGGCCGCCCGTGGCAGCAAGCCGCACATGATCGCCCTATGTGAGGTCGGAGAGATGCTCGCGGAGCGCCTCGGCCTCCCCGAGCTCGGTGCATCGCCTCTTCGCCACGCTCACGGACCGCTGGGACGGCAAGGGCCAGCTACGGCGCGCAGAGGGGGATGAGATCCCGCTCGCGATGCGAATCGCCAACGTCGCCCGAGACGCCGCCGTCCAGCATCTGCTGGGAGGGGTGGAGCGGGCGGCAGCGTCATCCGCAAGCGCGCGGGAGGTGCCTTCGACCCCGCGGATCGCCGACTGCCTCGCGGACAACGCGGCAGAGATCCTGACCCGCGACCGCCAGGCGTCCGCATGGGAGGAGACGCTCGCCGCCGAGCCCCACCCGAGGCTCACGCTCGAGGGGCAGGCGATCGATCGAGCGCTCTCAGCGATGGGCGCTTTTGCCGATCTCGTGTCGCCTTCCTTCGTCGGCCACTCGACCGCCGTAGCGGACCTGGTGACGCAGGCGGCGGATCGCTCTCGCCTCGATGCCGTTGAGCGTCGCGCGGTCCGGCGCGCCGCGCTTGTCCACGATCTGGGGCGCGTCGCGGTGCCGCCCCATATCTGGAATCGGCCCGGTCCGCTATCGGCGGACGAATGGGAGCAAGTGAGGCTCCACCCGTATCAGACCGAGCGCGTTCTCTCCCGCTCGCCATTTCTCGCCGCGCTCGCTCCCCTCGCCGGTGCCCACCACGAGCGACTCGACGGCTCCGGTTATCACCGAGGAGCGACCGCCGCGGCGCTCAGTCCGCCGGCGCGCCTCTTGGCCGTCGCCGACGCCCACCACGCGATGACCCAGCCCAGGCCGCACCGCGAACCGCTCGCGCCGGAACGCGCCGCGGAGATCCTCAGCGAGGAGGCCAGCGCCGAGCGCCTGGATGCGGACGCCGTCGCCGCCGTACTCGAGGCGACGGGACAGCCGGTGCCCCGGATTGAGCGGCCCGGTGGACTGACCGAGCGAGAGGCCGAGGTCATCGGCCTGCTGGCGCGCGGGCTCCAGACCAAGCAGATCGCCCGCGCCCTCGGCATCTCGGTCAAGACGGCCGAGCACCACATCCAGAACGCATACGGGAAGATCGGCGTCTCGACCAGAGCGGCAGCCGCGGTGTTCGCCATGGAGCACGGCCTCGCGGCATGGGCAGAATCCCCCATTGCGCATGGCGCCGGTCGCTCGTAGTTTCGCCCCGCTGGCAGAAACGACCAGCACGCGAGCGGCGGAGGTACTTCGAATGAACGCTCTACTCGTCACGGCCACCATCAACGACCGCGAGCCTGCCCTGGCGGTACTGCGTGAGCAGATCGTGCCGCGCGCGTCGCAGGCGCCGGGCTTCGTCACGGGCTACTGGTTGGTCTCCGACGACAACCGCGGAACGTCCGTGCTCGTCTTCGAATCGGCGGAGGCAGCGAAGGCGCTGGCCAGAGTGATCGAGTCGGAGGGGCCGCCCACCGACGCGGTCGCCCTCGATGGGCTGGAGATCCGCGAGGTTGTCGCGCACGCCTGAGCTTGGTCTTGCGTCGCAGGTTCGGCAAGGGCTGGCCACCTTTATGAGCGCGTTCGGGGGCGCGCGCTGCCGTCCACCTTCCGGCAGATGACGAGGGCCTCGATGTAGTCCCAGCGGTAGCGGTCGGGGGCATCCGCGACGCGCTCCTCGAGCTCTCCGAGGAAGTCGGCGAGGAGACCGGGGGCGCGGTCCTCGCCCTCGCGCGCGAAGGCGCGGAGGAGGAGCGGCCTGCCCCACGCGGTCACGCTCCGCACGTAGCCCCGCGCGAACACGGCGGGATCGTCGTGCCAGTAGGGATTGTCGAGACGGAAGAGCTCGGCGCTCTCGAGCTCGAGGCCGGCGACGCGCCCGCCGCCCGCCTCGAAGGGGCGCCGGATCTCGTCGAGCGTGCGCATCCACACCGGAACGACGACCGCGGCGACGGTGGCGGCGCCGATGCGCCCCGCGCGGCACCAGTCGGCGAGCACCCGGTTCATGTCGCCGATGATCTCCACGTAGAGCCCCGTCCTCTCGGGGCACGGAGCGGGCGAGGCCGGGAGCGCGGCGATGAACCGGCCGCCCGGCGCGAGCTCCATGGCGCGCATCTCGAGCAGCCGCTCCCACTGGCGCGCCGCGGCCACGCGCCAGGCTCGCCGCTCGGCCTCGTCGGTGTGGTCCGGGTAGCCCGGGAAGACCGACCCGGTCGAGGCCAGGCCGGCCGCGTCGGCGACCCAGTGCATCGCCGTCCCGGTGACCGCGACGTGCACGCTGCCCGACGGCAGGCAGGGCGCCTGCTGGAGGGGGATGCCCGCCATGCTGATCACCGTGGCGGGGGGCGGGCCGTGCTCGACCGCTCGGCGGCAGGCCTCGCCGTGGGCCTCCGGCGAGGCGTAGTGGGCCCCGGTGCCGACATCGGCGACCCCCGGGCCGGCGTCGCCCGGCGCGGGGATGACGACGACCCCGGACCCGTCCGCCGCTCCACCGAAGGCGTGCCGCAGGTGGTCGGCGGCGACGCCCCACGCGTTCGTCGGCAGATCGACGAGCGCGTAGATCAGCGGCCGGCCGGCGCGCTCCTCGGCGAGATCGCGGATGAGGCCGTGGGAGTTGACCCCGTCGGCGGCGCCGAGATCGACCACGCGGAGCACCGGCTCGTCCGCAAACAGCCGCGCGGCGGCCAGCACGGCCGGGTGGG
This sequence comes from uncultured Thermoleophilaceae bacterium, assembly GCA_963762265.1. Lineage (GTDB taxonomy): Bacteria > Actinomycetota > Thermoleophilia > Solirubrobacterales > Thermoleophilaceae > JACVRW01. Next base: position 564,001 of record CAVXKC010000004.1, read on the forward strand.
TCGCCTCGAACGCGGCGCGCTGCGAGAGCGCGTGCCGCGCGTAGTCGTCTGCCATGCTCGAGAAGTCGGGGCGATCTGACGGCGTGGCGCCTCCTTCCGGACAGCAGCGCCCGGTCTCCGCGCTGCGACGACGATCGTCCCACAGGTCGGCATCCGCTCCAAGCGCGAGCGCCGCTTCGCGCGCTTGGCGCAGCGCCTCCGTCCCAGCTGCCGCCAGCCACACAACCATGACGGCCGTGCTGGCAGCCGATGCGAATCCGCTTCTCCGCTCGTCTGGATGGGGCGCTGGGAGTCTCGTCGGTCGCTTGCTTCCGCCGGAGGAGCGGTCGCGCGAACGGGATCGGCCTGGTAGATGCGGCTCCTTCCTGTTGTCTGTTGGGAGGAGGTCCCATGACCGTGCTGTTCGATGCCGCCGGGCGGCGCCGCTCGCCCGCGACGATGCCGGGCTACCACGCCGGCCGGTCGCCGCGCATCCAGGAGGCGCTCGCACTCGCCGAGCACGACCTCGATCACCGCCGTGGGTCGCTGCTGGTGCGGAGCGCCAAGGGCGGGCGCCGGCGCGAGGTCGGCATGGACGAGTGGGGCTGGGAGCAGCTGCGGCCATGGCTCCCCGCGCGGGCAGAGCTGCCCGCGGCTGTCGGACGGACGGCCTGGCCTGCAACGCTCGGCCCATGATGGTGTCGCTGCGCCGACGCACCGGAGGGTCGTGCTGTGGAGCTCTGCGCAATGAAGCACCCTCGATTGCGGCAACGCTCCTCGAGACGCTGCATGGCGCCGGGTGATGAGCTTTCGGGCCGCCCGCCGTCACACACACCATGAGCTCCATCACCGACGACCTCCGGCCGCTCGACGAGCAGGCCTTCGGCGCCCGCGTCGAGCCGCACCGCCGCGAGTTGCACGTCCACTGCTACCGCCTGCTCGGGTCGTTCGAGGAGGCCGAGGACCTCGTCCAGGAGGCGTTCCTGCGCGCGTGGCGCCGGCGCGAGACGTACGAGGGCCGCGCGTCGGTTCGCGCGTGGCTGTACCGGATCGCGACGAACGCCTGCCTCGACGCGCTCGACAAGCGCCCGCGGCGGCCGAGCGCGAGCGGCGAGGTCGCGTGGCTGCAGCCCTATCCCGACGAGCTCCTCGAGCAGCTGCCCGACCGGCGCGAGGGCCCGGAGGACGTGGCGCTCGCCAAGGAGACCGTCGAGCTGGCGTTCATCGCCGCGATCCAGCACCTCGCGCCGCTGCCGCGGGCCGTGCTCGTGCTGCGCGACGTCCTCGGCTGCTCGGCGAAGGAGACCGCGCGGCTGCTCGAGACGACAGAGGCGTCGGTGAACTCCGCGCTGCAGCGCGCGCGGGCTGGGTTGCGGGAGAGCCTGCCCGAGGACCGCGAGGCGTGGCAACACGCCGCCGAGCCGACCGCCGCCGAGCGGGAGCTGCTCGCCCGCTACGTCGAGTGCAGCGAGCGCGCCGACGCCGAGGGCCTGGCCGCGCTCATGCACGAGGACGTCCGCTTCTCGATGCCGCCGACGCCCGGCGTCTGGACCGGCCGAAGCACGGTCGTGCAGGGCTGGATCGACGGCGGGTTCGGATCGGAGGCGTTCGGCAGCATGCGGTGCGTGGTCACCCGCGCCAACGGTCAGCCCGCGGTCGCGGGCTACGTGCGCAAGCCGGGCGACGCCGCGTACGAACCGCTGGCGATCGACGTCCTGCGGGTGCAGGACGGGGTCGTCACCGAGATCGTCACCTTCGACGGCGCGGTGTTCGAGCACTTCGACCTGCCGGCCACGCTCAGCGCGGCGGTCGGTACGAGATGAACGCCCCCGCCTCGATCACCGTCACGCCAGTCTTCGTTGCCGACCTTTCCGTCGAGGGCGAGCGGATGCCGGTCTACGTGCACGTCATCGACCATCCCGATGCGCGCGTGCTGGTCGACACCGGCATGACGGAGCTGCACCCGGCGATGGCCGACATGGATCCCCGCCTCCAGCCGCTGAGCGAGCAGGACTTCGATCTCGCCGGCATCGACATCGTCGTCAACACACACCTGCACGCCGACCACTGCGGCGGCAACCACCTCTTCGCCGGCAAGCCGATCTACGTCCAGCGTCGGGAGCTCGACGACGCGCGCAGCGAGGACGACTACACCATTCGCGAGTGGGTCGAGGCGCCCGGCGTGCAGTACGTGCCGGTCGACGGCGAGCACGAGCTGCTTCCCGGGCTCCGACTCGTCCCGGCGCCGGGCCACACACCCGGCATGCAGATGGTCGTCGTCGAGACTGGCGGGCGCCCGGTCATCGTCGGCGGCGACGTGGCGGTGTGGTTCGGCGAGTTCGACGAGCCGCCCACCGAAGGCCGGCAGCGGGTCCTTGCGCTCGACCCCGAGCTCGTCTGGCTCACGCACGAGCACGAGCCATGGCGACCCCGCACCGTCTGAGGCATCACGCCGGCGCTCTCTGAGTCGTCGAGTGGCATGCACTCAAGGACCGGCTGCTGAGCGACGTCGGCAGGACCGTCCGCATCGCGAGCATGACACTCACAGCACGGCGCATGTGCCGCTGAAGGTCACGCACACCTACCGCAGCGCGGGCATTGGAAGCGGAAGGCAGCCTTGCGGATGACCGGGTCCTTGACGAGGCGTGACCCCGCGAAGGACCCGCTCGCCTTCGAGCGGTGCCTCACATCGTCATGGACCCACCGAGGCACCGCTCGATCGCCATGCCGCCGTACCGCGCCCTCCTGCTTCGGACGATAACGCGGCGCGACCAGTTGCAGGGATGTTAGTGGAGCTAGTCGGACTCGAACCGACGACCTCCTGGGTGCGATCCAAGGCGCTCAGCGCCTGACTGTGTCTGTTTTGCAGGGAGAACTATGAGCTGACCGCAGTCTAGCCATGACAGAAATAGTGCGCAATTTGCGGGAGTTCGCGAGAGTTCTGGCACGTGGCGGCGTCCGCGTGGCAAAACCTCGGACGGCTATCGAGAACGGAAGAGGTCGCGCGATTCCTCGGAAGCGACAACGGCGATCCGCCCTTCCGTCCGGCAATGCAGCAGCCCCGGAAGGCGTGACTGGGGGCGACCGGAGCTCGTCCATGCGCCAGCCCAGAGGTGGCTATCGTCCGTCGTGCCTGGCGGGGACGGTGTTGCGACGTGGTCATGCCCGGTCGTCGAGCAGCTTCAAGGCCGTCTCCACGCCGCGGGCGAGGAGTTGGTCGGACAGATCGCGGTCGGTCAGTGCTCTGGCGAGTTGCAGGGTGCCGATCATCAGTCCGAAGATCGTGAGCGCGTCGGTTCGGGCCGCCTCGGCGTCTGTCGGGTCGAGGCGCGCCGCGATGTCGTCGATGACGCCCATCAGTTCGTCTGTGAAGACCTGTCTGGTGGCGGCGGGGCGGCGGGCGATCTCGTCGAGCAGCGCGGCGGACGGGCAGCCGTCGGCGCACTGGTCGCGGTGCTGCGGGGACAGGTAGGCGCGGATGAACGCCTCGAGTCCCGCCCGATCCGGGGCCTCGGCGTCGAACGCTTTGGCGTTGGGCGCGCAGCTGGTCGGCGAGGACGTTCGCGACGAGATCCTCCTTGGACCTGAAGTGGCCGTAGAAGGCGCCGTTGGTCAGGCCCGCGTCGGACATCACGGCCGCCACGCCGGCACCGTCGATGCCGTCTTCTTTGAAGCGTCGCCCGGCCGCTTCGACGATGCGCTGCCTGCGTCGCCTGCTTGTGGTCCTTGCTGTAGCGCATGCCCAATCTCTCTTCAGCGTGACGTAGCCCACACCATGACATTACGATCGTACTATAGCATTATGCACGTAATGCAAAGCCAATGCAGCACGTACAAGGAGCGTCAGCGATGACGACGGTCGACGCACCGACGGGTGCGGCTTTGACCACGACGTGGATGACCGCGCCGACGCAGACCATCAACGCCGGCGGCGTGGAGTTCGCCTACCGTCAGCTCGGCCCGAGCACGGGGGTGCCGGTGGTGTTCCTCACGCACCTGGCCGCAGTCCTGGACAACTGGGACCCCCGAGTCGTGGACGGCATCGCCGCCAAGCATCGGGTCATCACCTTCGACAACCGCGGTGTCGGTGCCTCCAGCGGGTCCACGCCGACGACCATCGAGGAGATGGCGAGCGACGCCGTGACGTTCATCCGTGCCCTCGGCTTCGATCAGGTCGACCTGTTCGGGTTCTCGATGGGCGGCATGATCGCCCAGGTGATCGCGCAGCAGCAGCCGCAGCTCGTGCGCAAGATGATCCTCGCCGGAACCGGCCCCGCGGGGGGCGAAGGCATCGACAAGGTGACCCGCATCTCCTACCTCGACACCGCGCGAGGACTGCTCACCCGCCAGGACCCCAAGCAGTTCCTCTTCTTCACCAGGACCCCGAACGGGCGCCGAGCCGGAAAGGAGTTCCTGGCACGGCTGGAGGAACGCACGCAACGACCGCGACAAGGCCATCTCCGTGCGCTCATTCCGCGCCCAGCTCAAGGCCATCCACCGATGGGGTCAGCAGCAGCCCGCCGACCTCTCGAGCATCCACCAGCCGGTGCTCGTCATGAACGGTGAGAGCGACAGGATGGTGCCCACCAAGAACACCGTCGACCTCGACCGACGACTCCCCAACAGCCAGCTCGTCGTCTACCCCGACGCCGGACACGGCGGCGTGTTCCAGTTCCACCAGGACTTCGTCAAGCGGGCTCTCGAGTTCCTGTCATGAAGGCATTCGTCGTCGAGCACTACGGCAAGGACGGACTCCGCGCCGCCGACGTACCCGAGCCCGAGGTCGGCGACGGTGACGTGCTGGTCAAGGTGAGCGCCGCCGGCATCAACCCGCTGGACATGATGGTCCGCAACGGCGAGTTCAAGCGGCTCCTGAAGTACCAGACCCCGTTCGTGCTCGGCCACGACGTCGCCGGCGTGGTGACCAGGGTCGGCTCGGCCGTACGCGACTTCCAGGTAGGCGACGAGGTCTACGCTCGCCCCCGCGACCTGCGGATCGGGACCTTCGCGGAGTACATCGCGATCGACCAGGACGACGTCGCCCCCAAGCCAGCCTCGCTCACCCTGCACGAGGCGGCCGCGGTGCCGCTGGTGTCACTGGCCGCCTGGCAGGCCCTCGTCGACCGCGCCCACGTGAAACCCGGCCAGAAGGTCCTCGTCCACGCCGGCTCCGGCGGCCTGGGGTCGACCGTCATCCAGCTCGCCAAGCACCTCGGCGCCACGGTGGCGACGACCGCGAGCGGCGAGAACGCGGAGCTGGTGCGCAGCCTCGGCGCCGACGTCGTCGTGGACTACACCAAGGAGGACTTCGCCGAGGTCCTCTCCGGCTACGACGTCGTGCTGGACTCGCGAGGCGGCGAGAACCTCGAGAGGTCCCTCACGGTCCTCAAGCCGGGCGGACAGGCGATCGGCGTGACCGGCCCGCCGGACCCCGGGTTCGCGAAGCAGCTCGGGGCGCCGAAGTTCATCGGCGTCGTGATGGGGCTGCTGAGCCGCAAGGTCCGCAAGCAGGCGCGGAAGCTAGGCGTGAGCTACTCGTTTCTGTTCATGCAGGCCAACGGCGGCCAGCTGCGCGAGCTGGCCTCCCTCTACGACGCCGGCCACCTCCGCCCGCTCATCGACAAGACGTTCCCGTTCGACCAGACCCTCGAGGCGCTGGCCTACGTCGAGCAGGGCCGCGCCAACGGCAAGGTCGTCATCACGCTCGACTGACAACGCCGCCTGCCGCCCAACGCCTGCAACGGGTCCGATAGCGGAAGCGAATGGGCGGCAGTCGCAGACGCCTGTCTTGGACGACGGGCAGGCGCATCGCGCGACGCCGCCCTCGCTTTCGGAACTCGCGCATAGCGCAAGCCCGGCTCCTCGTGCTCCCCGCACCGGTCGCTGGGGCGCGTGCCTATGCAGGGCGGGCGCGAGGCCGGATGCGTGGCGCTTCTGAGTTTCGTCGAGGAGCACCAGCCTGGACGTGCGCTTTCGCTGCTCGTCCCAGGGCAGGAGCGCAGAAGTTGGCGGCCGGCGCGCTCGCTCGCGTGAAGGAGGGCGTCGTGTGCTGTCCCGGTTGCCGCCCCCTCATCGGGCATTCATCGGGCGGGTGTTGCGGGACACGCGGCGCCGCCTCCACCGGGAAAGGCGCCCATGTGCAGGCGGAGTGCCCGCAGGGGGTTCCCTTCCGTACGCAGCATCCGCTTGGCGTGGTGGTCAACTGGCCCTCGGTGTGGCCTGACCGATGATTTTTCCGCGCCGTGCTGGTCTGTACGCCGAATACCGACTCGGGAGGCTAACGCCATGCGGAAACTGACCTTTGGCATGAACCTGAGCCTGGACGGCTACATCGCCGCGCCCGGCGACGACCTCGGCTGGAGCGTGCCGAGCGACGAGCTGTTCCAGTGGTGGTCCGACCGGGTGGGGGCGACGGGCCTGGCGCTGTACGGGCGCAAACTGTGGGAGACGATGAGCTCCCACTGGCCGACCGCCGACCAGCAGCCTGGCGCCACACCGGCGGCGATCGAGTTCGCCAGCCGCTGGCGGGACATGCCGAAGGTGGTGTTCTCCTCGACGACCAGCGCGGTCGACTGGAACGCCCGCCTGGTCACCGGCGACGCTGTCACCGAGATCACCCGGCTCAAGGCCGAGGATGGCGGTCCCATGGACGTCGGCGGCGCCACACTCGCCGCGGCGGCCATGCGGGCCGGGCTGATCGACGAGTACGCGATCGTCACCCATCCGGTCCTGGTGGGCGGCGGCACGCCGTTCTTCACGAACCTGGACAACTGGGTGAACCTGAACCTGGTGGAGACCCGGACGTTTCCCGACGGCGTGCTCCTGACCAGGTACGAGACCAGGCGCTGAATACCCGAGCTCGGATCCGCGCGGACTCCGGGCCGTCCAAGGATCTCGTGGTGCTGTGTTCCGAGGCGATGGGAGCCGTCGCGAGTGGGGCGCGCTCGGCTTACGGCCGGGCGGCTGCTCGGCCAGCCCGTGCTGCTCCTGCGGACGGGGCGCGGCACAGGTCAGGCCGTACGCCGCCGATCAGTACCTCCGGCGACGCGCGCGAACGAAAAGGCTGCGACGCTTGGCTCGACCCGACTGACACGAGCGCGCACGCCGTGAGGGCTCGACGTAGCTCGGACGCATCCATCATCAAGAACAGGAGCGAAGTTATGCCCAAGCCCATCCTCGTCGGTTTCGACCCACGGACGGCGGACCGCGCGCCGGTCGATTTCGGGCTTGCGGCTGCGCGCTTTACCGGTGCGCCGTTAGTGGTCGGTTGCGTCTCAGCAGGCAGGATCGGTGGGCGGCGGGCCGGACAGGTGGAGGAGGATCTTGTCGAGGAAGCGGCCGCTGCCCTGGAGCAGCTCGAGCGCGAGCTCGAGACCGATGAGGCGGCGGTCACCTATCGCGAGCTGCGAGGCACGAGCGCGGCGCGGGCGCTGCACGAAGCCGCCGAACAGCAGGACGCGGGACTGCTCGTCGTCGGCTCGACGCGGCGTGCGGCGCTGGGACGTCTGCTTCCCGGTTCGACCGCGGACCGTCTCATGCACGGCGCGCCGTGCCCGATTGCCGTGATCCCGACCGGCTGGCAGCCCCGCGGGTCCCTCACGACGATCGGCGTGGCGTATGTCGACACCCCTGAGGGCCGCGAGGCCCTGCGCGGAGCGCATGCCCTTGCCAACCGGGCAGCGGCTGCGCTCAGGGTGCTGACCGTGGCCAAGGTCGATCTGGGCGGATACGGCGAAGCCGAGCCGCAGCTGGCGGGGCAGCGCGGCAAGGAAGCCAGCGAGGTCGAGGGCGAGCACCGCGTCGTCGCCGAGCGGGCCGCGCGTGCGGCGGTCGAGGAACTCGACGGCGAGGTGGAAGTGCAGGTCGACGCCTTCCTCGAGGACCCCGCGGAATCCTTGATCCGCGTCTCGGAGAACCTGGACCTGCTCGTCTGCGGCTCGCGCGGCTATGGCCCGCTCCGCGCGGTGCTTCTGGGCGGGGTTTCGCGCCGCGTGGCGGCCGAGGCCCAGTGCCCGGTGATCGTGCTGCCACGCGGCGTCGAAGCGGCGCTCGAGGCGCTCATGACAACGACCCCTGGCCCCGCGGTCGCCTGAAGCGCGCGTCCGCGACGGCGCTCGCCCCACGTGACGGCGAGCGCCCGCGGAGCATCTCAAACGCCCTCCCACGACCGGCGACCCGATCCTCGCATGCGCGGAGCGCCCCGGGAGTGGCACCTCCGGCGTGGCGGTGCCCGGCTTGCCGTGCGGCAAGGATGTGCGATGACGAGCCGCAGCCTGACTGTCGACGACTGCGGCGCGGGAGCGGCGCACCTCCGCGGCCCGCGCAACCGCGCCTGGCGCCGCGACCAGCGCCCCGGCGTACCAGAGCGCCGACGAGAGCGAGTCGACGGAGCGGCCGCGCCACAAGCACCCGTTTCACTTCCACGATCCCCCACGCGCTCAGGTCTGCTTCACGACCGCGTAGACGACGCGCTCGGCCACTTCGACCATGGTTTCGCCGATGCGCGAGCAGCGGCGGTAGAGCTCGCGGCGCGCGATGCGCTCGGTCCTGTCCTCGAGCGCCAGTAGCGCGACCATGCCGTCGTAGTAGGCATGCTCGAGCCGTCGCGCTGCTGTGATGGCGGCATCGGCTGAGGCGGTGGCGTCGTCGCCGTGGGACTCGAGCTGCGCGATGGCGTCGTCGATGTGCCGCATGGCCACGCCGAGCAGCTTCGCCATCGCCGCGATCCCGGCATCCGGTGGACACTCCATGGCCTCGGACTCGTTCACGAGGTCGCGCGTGTAGGTGAGGACCCGGCCGACGCCGCGCGAGAGCGCGAACACGTCCTCGGGCTCCAGCGGCGTCACGAAGGCGGCACGCAAGCCGCTCAGCAGCGCTCGCTTCGCCGCTTCGCCCTCGCTCCTGGTGTCGACAACCACCCGGCCCGCGCCCACGTCGCCGGCGGCCCACGCCGCGAACGCGTCCACGGCCTCGATCGTGACCGCGACCTGACGCCGCAATAGCCCAAGCACATCGGGCGTCTCTGGCAGGAACCAACTGCGCGGGCTCATGCCACCAACCGCCAGATCACGAGCGCGACGGCCGCGAGCGCAGCCGTGACGGGCATCGTGATTATCCAGGCGAGACCGATCTGCTGTACCACAGCCCAGTGCACGTGGTGCCAGCGCCTCCGCCCGGCGCCGATCCCAACGACCGAGGAGGCGACCACCTGCGTCGTGGACACCGGCGCACCCACGAGCGAGGCCCCGAAGATGACGCTGGCGGAAGCGGTCTGGCTGGCGAGACCCTCGATCGGCTTGATGCGGTAGATGCGGCGACCCACAGTACGAATGATCCGCCAGCCGCCCAGTGCGGTGCCGGCGGTGAGCGCCGCCGCGCACAGAAGCTCCGTCCATGCGGGACTAGCGAAGGTGTCGATGCGACCGTCCGCCAGCAGAAGCGCGGTGATCACGCCCACCGACTTCTGCGCGTCGTTGGCGCCGTGGCTGAACGCGAGCGCGGCCGACATTCCCCACTCCCCCGCGCGGACCGGGCCCCGCCAGCGGACCGTGGCGCGACGCGCGAGCACGCGGAGCGCGCGGATCAACAGCAGTGCCGCAAACGCACCGAGCGGCACCGACACGGCCAGCGAGACCAGCGTGCCGACGACGCCCTCGGGATGCCAGCCGTCGAACCCGCCCCAGTTGACGGCGTGGATCCCTCCCTCGACCAAGCTCGCCCCCACGAGGCCACCAATGAGGGCGTGTCCCGAACTTGACGGGAGCCCAAGGCGCCAGGTCACGATGTTCCACGCAACCGCACCGGCTAGCCCCGCCCCGATCACCTCGCTAGCTGCCGATGGCGCGACGGCGACAATGCCGCCAATTGTGTCGGCCACCGCGGCCCCCAAGAGCAAGGGACCCAGCAGGTTGAAGGTGGCGCCCAGCACGATCGCCTGACGCGGCGTGGCGGCCCGGGTGGCGACGAGCGTGGCAATCGCGTTCGATGCGTCGTGCAGCCCATTCGTAACCGCGAACCCGGTCGCGAGCACGACCGCGACCACGAGCCCCGTATCCATCGAGACGGACTCTATGGTCACGCAAGCTCCGTTGCTGCAAGCAGCTGTGATTTCAACTAAGGAGGACGGGAGTGACCGAGCAAAGGCGAACCACGACCGAGGAGGCCAGGCGGGTTGGCGACGAGATCGGCGTCGACTGGGACCGCTTCGATCTGGAGCAGTTCCGCCTTGGGATGGACGTCGAGTTCGAGCACGGCTCGCACGATCCCCAGACAGACGTGACCGGCGACGATCCGATCCTCACCGGCAAGATCGCGCTCGCGCACATGAAGGAGTTTCCGGACTACTACGAGCGCCTCGAGCGCATGGAACGCGAGGCCGATCGCGACTGGGCGAAGCGGCAGCGCGAGTAGGCGCCCTCGCGCAGCCAATCTACGCCTGAAGCGATCCTGATCGCTCGACGCGCTACGTCACCTACCGCGACCGCAAGAAGGTCGCGGCCGACCTGAAGCCGGTCTACCGCGCCGTCAATGCCGCGCCGCGGCCGAAGCGCTCCAGGCGTTCGACGAGACCTGGGGCGAGCGCTACCCGATGATCGCCGACTCGTGGCGGGCCCGCTGGGAACACATCACACCGTTCCTGGCCCTGCCCGCCGACCTGCGCCGCGCGGTCTACACCAACAGCATCGAGAACCTCAACCGCCAGATCAGAAAGACGATCAAGACCCGCGGCCCTTTCCCCGACGAGCAGGCCGCCACGAAACTCATCTACCTCGCGATCCAGCGAGCCGAGACGAAATGGAGGACCGCCTACCATTGGACCGCAGCACTCCGAGGCCTCAAGATCCACTTCGGAGACCGACTCCCCGACTGACACATTGAACGCAGTCGCCTCGGCCTCACACACAGAAGGTCGGACACCCTCCGGAGATACGCAGGCCGGTGTAGAGAACGGCCGCCACTCGGCGGCCCGCTGCTCGTCGAGACGGCGCCTGGCGTCACGCAGCCAGCCACGCCGGCCCTGATGCGTCGAAAGCTGCGGCGGCAGCTCGTCGCCACGCGCGTCACCGAAGCGCTCGTCCTCCTCGCGATCGACCACATCCGCCTCGGCCAAGATCTCCTCGATGAGCTGCTCGTAGTCGCGCGTCGCGTCCCTGCTCGCGTTCGCATGCAGCTTCGTGCCGTCCACCGCGACTACCCCGACCCGCGCCAACCCGGCCTCGGCGCACAGCCCCAACACCTCGCCGAAGAGGCCAGCCAGCGCCACCTCGTGACGCTGACGAAAAGCGCGCGATCGTGCAGTGATCGGGAACCCGGTTGGCAGCGATCACGCGATAGGCGACGTCCTCCACGCACGCCCGCTCGATCGCCCGCGACGAGCGCCGGCCGAGCGCATAGGCGTAGAGCAACAGCGCCACCATCATCGCCGGGTCATGCGCCGCCCGCCCGTGCCCATCCTGGCGATAGGCGGCAAAGAACGCCGACAGATCCATCTCCTCAACAGCCGCCAACACAAACCACGCGAAGTGATCCTCCGGCAACCACTCGCGCAAACTCGGCGGCATCAACAGCACCTGCTCGCGATCGCACTCAATGAAGTTCTGCGCCATGCCCGAGTCGTCCAGAACCACCCGGACAGCAGGCACTTTGCGCAACAGCCTCTCGGGAATCCACCAGTCGAGGAAGAGCACGCGGCGCTACCGGCGCTCGTCCTTTGTCAGAGGGAATAGGTCCGCGCGGAGGCGCCTGCTTTGTGGCCCGCGCAGTCGCGACCGCGTCCGCGCGCTCGCTTTGCGCCGGAAGGGAAGCACGCGGCCCGGTGCCGAAAGCGGTAGGCCGCTTACGGCGACGTGCCGAACCAGCGCTCTCGCCGGATCGAGCCGAACTCCTGCTTCTCCGCGGCGAGCTCTCGCGATGGTCCGACCAGCTCTGCCGTCGGCGCCGGTCCCCCAAGGAAGTTGGCTTCGACCTTGCCGACCAGCCCACCGCCGAACTCGACGTAGCAGCTGCCGGCGCCCTCGTAGGGTGGGGGCGGGTCGGCGCCGCGGAGCCCGGCGGCGATGTGCTGCGCCACGACCCGGGCGGCGGCCTCGGCGAATACGCCGGCCTTGGCCATCGGCAGGGCTGCCACATCGCCCATCGCGTAGACGCCCGGGAACCGCGTCGCCAGATTCGCCCGGTTCACCGGGACCCAGCCGCCCGCCGCGAGCCCCGAACTCTCGACCACTTCGGGCACGCGGTGGACGGGAATTCCGATGAAGTGGTCGTAGGGCACGCTTCCGCCGCTCGCGAGCCGGGCCTGCCCGTCACCGATGCTCGTCACCAGCTTGTTGGGGACGTACTCGATCCCGCGCGCGCCGAGGGCATCGAGGAAGGCCTGTGAGAGCTCCTTCGTCACCGGAACGGGCGCCGCCATCGGGCCGATCACCCGGATCTCTACGGCGTCCCTGATGCCCCGCTCCAGGAAGTGATCGTGCAGCAGGAGCGCGCCCTCGAACGGGGCGGGCGGGCACTTGAACGGGTGGCCCAGGATCCCGATCAGGATCGTGCCCGAATCGAACTCGGGCAGCGCGTCGCGTAGGCGCTCGGCGCCCGCGATCGAGTAATACTCGTAACCGCCTTCTCGGAAGCCCGGGGTCGCGGCGAAGTCGTAGTCCGCGCCGAGCGCGACGGCGAGGACGTCGGCGTCATACGACCCCCCGGCCGTCGTGACTCGGCGCTGGTCCGGGTCGATTGAGGCCACGCGTTCCTGACGGAACTCGACTCCCTCTAGCGAGATGTCCCCGTAGTAGAGCCGTAGATCCTCCGCGGCCCGCCGACCGAACATGACGTCCAGCTTCGAGAAACCGAAGCTGAACGAGTCGCTTTGGTCGAGCAGCGTGACCCGGACCTCGTCCCGGAGCGATTCCGATAGTTGCGCCGCCAACTCCAGGCCAGCGAACCCGGCCCCCAGAATCAAAACGTGCTTCTTCACCGCCGCCTTGCCGGCCTGCGCTGCTCAAGTGCTGTCACGAAGTGCTGGGTGACCATGGCTTCTCCACGACCATCCGCGTTGTCCTACCACACCGGCCGCCTGCGAGCGTCGCACGGTCGGCTTACTCGACGCCGCCTCGGAGACTGAACGGCGCACTGGGGCACGGAACCCGGCCGGGGGAGGATGGGGCCGGTAGCGTGCTGGGCGAGATGGAGGTGCGCGACACGGCGCCGCCAGGTGGCGGTCGTTTCGATGAGGCCGGTGACGCCACGCGGCGCACGCGGCTGGCGAACGAGCGCACTTATCTGGCGTGGTGGCGAACCGGATTGACCGCGTTCGCGGTCAGCCTGGGTGCCGGCAAGCTGGTTCCGGCCTTGACCGATGAGACGCGCTGGCCCTACGTGGTCGTCGGGGTCGGGTTCGCGCTGCTGGGCGTGGTGTTCGTCGCCTACGGTTTCAGGCGCCAGCCGCTTGTGGAGCGGGCGGTCGCGCGCGGCGAGTACATCCGTCCCGATGAGCGACTGCTGGCGGCGCTGACTGCGGTCGGCATGCTGCTCGGCTTCGCGCTGCTGCTGATCGTTGTCTCGAGGACTGAGCGTCAGGCGCGGGAGCCAGGGACGGTCGGGTAGCCGAGCGTGATCCAGTCGTGCATGCCGCCGCGGTAGTAGAGGATCGCGTCGGCTGGGTAGCCGGCGTCGAGCAGGGTGCGGACGGCGTCGGGTGTGGCCGCGCACTGTGGGCCGTTGCAGAAGAACACCGTCGGTGCGCTCGGATCGAGCTCGTCGAGGTGGCTGAGGATCTGGTCGTGCGGGATGCCGCGCGCGCCGGGAATCGTCGCGTCGCGGTGGAAGTGCGGCTGGCGTGTGTCGATCAGGGGCCCGCGGTGCTCGAGGTGGTGGATGAGCTCGAGCTCGCCGATCGTGCGTACGCCGGGCGCGAGCTGGATCGGTTGCACCGTGCCCCAGGCTTGGGTCGACCTGGACGAGCCCGTCGTCGAGTCGCCGCGGCACCATGCAGGCGTTCGGCGCGGCGCGGGACGCGCTGCAGCTTGGTGGCGTGCGGCATGACGTGCTTATCTGCCGCTCGCGGCCGGCTGCTGCAGGATCACGTCGAGCTCCTGCAGCTGGCGGCGGAGCGCCGCCGCAGACCTGGTCGCAGAGCTCGAACACGCCCGGGTCGCTGATCGCGTAGACGGTGCGGTTGCCCCGTTTGGTGCGGCTGACCATGCCCGCCTCATGAAGGATGCCGAGGTGCTTTGAGAGGTTCTGCTGCGACGCGCCGAGCGCGGCCTGCAACTCGCCGACGCTCGCCTCGCCGGCGCGCAAGCGGTCGAGCAGCCTGATCCGCATCGGCTCTCCAAGCACGCGGAAGCGCTGCGCGATCAGCTCGACGAGTCGCTCGGGGAGAGGGTGCGGAATCGCGGCGGCGTCGTCCATGACGGCGAGATTAGCACAACTACACAACTACATAGTTGACATAGGCGCGAGAGCCCGGTATGGTCGTTCGACAACTCTACGGTTGTGGAGTTGGAAAGGACGATTCGATGGACTCAATCGAGATTCTCACCGATGAGACGTTGAGCGAAGCGCTCAGCGGACTAGGCCTGACGGTGATCGACTTCTGGGCGCCCTGGTGCGGCCCCGTGTCGCGCGATGGCACCGCAGTTCGAGCACGCCGCCCAGCTGCGACCCGAGTATCGCTTCGCCAAGGTCAACGTCGATGACGAGCCCGGCTTAGCCGCTCGCTTCGCGGATCCGCTCGATCCCGACGCTGGTGGTGCTGCGCGACGGCCAACCCGTGGCGGCCGAGGCGGGCGTGATCGGCGCGGCCGAGCTGGTTGACGCGCTCGACCGCATCGCGGCCCAGGCACCCGCCGCCGCGGCAGCGCGGTGAACGCGATGCGACTCCGCGACAGATCCCAGCGGTGGCCGCTCGAGCGGGTGCTGTTCGCGCTCGCCGGGACGATGACGCTGCTGTCCGCGGCCCTCGCGCGCTCGTCTCGCCCTGGTTCCTGCTGTTGACGGCGTTCGTCGGCGTCAACCAGTGGCTCTACGTGCTCGTCGGCGCTTGCCCGGCCTCGATCGTGCTGAGCCGCGCGTGCCGGCTGCGCTCGGCGGTCTACCCGAAGTCGGAGTCCGACAAGTCGGTGACGGCATGACCGCGCGCGTCGGCCCGATCGGCCGGCTGGGCCGCTACACCGCGAGCCCACTTCCGCACCGTCCTGGTGGCCTGGGCGGTCGTCGCCGTCGCGCTCGGGTTCTTCGCGCCGCGCGTCGAGACCGCGCTGTCCGGGGCAGGCTGGGAGACGACCGGATCTCAGTCGGTCCAGGCGCGCGAGCTGATCGACCGCAACTTCCAGGGCCTTGGCAGCTACGGCCTGATGACGGTCGTCCACTCGCCTACGAAGACGGCCGGTGATCCGGCGTTTCGCGGCGTGGTCGCCGCGCGTCGAGCGAACGCTCGCGCGCCGACGCCGCCGTCGAGACGGTCGTGGCGCCCGCGCCCGGCGTGTCGATTTCGCGCGATGGCCACACCGCGGTCGTCCAGGCCGGCGCGGCGCGCGACTCCAACGCGATGGTGCAGGCCGCCGACCGCCTCAAGGAGCCGCTGGCCGAGCTGTCGACGAGCGACGTGAGCGTGAACCTGACCGGCGCCGCCGGCATGTGGTCCGACTTCAACGCGGCCAACCGCGACGCGATGCTCAAGTCCGAGGTCATCTCGTGGCCCGTCACGCTCGCGATCCTGCTGGTCGCGTTCGGCTCGCTCGTCGCGGCCGGGCTGCCGCTGATGCTGACGCTGGTCGGGCTGGTCGCCGCCGCCGGCTCGCTCTACCTCGGCACGCGCATCATGCCGATCTCGATCTGGGCGATGAACTTCGCGCTGATGTTCGCGCTCGCGCTCGGGATCGACTACGCGCTGTTCGTCGTGCATCGCTTCCGCGGCGCCTTCTTCGGCTCACGGCTCAGCGCCGCAGGAAGCGGTCGCAGTGACGATGGACACGGCGGGCAAGGCGGTGCTGTTCAGCGGCGTCACCGTGCTGATCTCGCTCAGCGCGGTGATGCTCGTGCCGAGCCCGGCGTTCCGGTCGATGAGCCTCGGGATCATGCTCGCCGTCATCTTCGTGCTGGCGGCGACGCTCACGCTGCTGCCGGCCGTGCTCGCCAAGCTCGGTCCCAAGGTCGACAAGCTCGCGCTGCCGTGGGCGCACAGCGGCGAGCACCGCTCGCCGCGCTTCGCCGCCTGGGCCGAGCGGCTCTGGCGCCGCCCGGTCGCCTACGGCGCTGTCGGCTCTCGCATTGCTCGTCGCGCTCGCGTTGCCGGTCACGCAGCTGAAGACCGTCGATGCCGTCGATCAAGGTCGTCCCCACCGCGGACTCCTCGCGCGTCGGCTACGACCAGGTCCAGGCCGCGTTCGGCCCCGGCGCGACCGGTCCGCTGCAGATCGTCACGCGCGCGGCCGACGCCGACGCCGTCACACGGCTCGCGCAGACGCGATGGCGGGATCGCCGCCGTCCTGCCCGCGCAATCCGCGGTCGGCGCGCGCGCTCGTCACGGCGATCCCCAGCCACGATCCCTCCGATCCGGCGGTCGGCCGGACGATCGACCGGCTGCGAGCCCAGCTGCCGGCGGGCGCGTTCGTCGGCGGCGCGGTTGCCGAGAACCACGACCTCGAGACTGCGCTGTCGGACAAGGCGCCGCTCGTCATCGCCGTCGTGCTCGGGCTCGGCTTCCTGCTGCTGCTGATCGCGCTGCGGGCGCCGCTGGTCGCAGCAGCCGGCGTGGTGACGAACCTGCTCGCAACCGGCGCCGCCTTCGGCGTCGCGAAGTGGATCTTCCAGGACGGGGCGCTGCGAGTCGCTGCTCGGCTTCCAGTCGCAGGGCTTCCTCGACGCCTGGGGGCCCGTGTTCTTCTTCGCGATGATCTTCGCGATCTCGATGGACTACACGGTGTTCCTGCTCTCGAGCGCGAAGGAGCACTGGGACCGCAGCCACGACCCGCGCGAGGCGATGGTCGGCGGCGTCGCCCACTCAGGACGCGTCATCCTCGCCGCCGGCGCGGTGATGGTCGCCGTCTTCTTCACCTTCGCCCTCTCCGGTCCGCTGCCGCCGAAGGAGATGGGGATCATCCTCGGCATCGCCGTGCTGCTCGACGCGGCGCTGATCCGGCTGCTGCTGCTGCCGGTGCTGCTGCGCGTGATGGGACGCTGGGCCTGGTACCTGCCGCGCTGGGCGCACCGCATGCTGCCCGACGTGCGGTTCGGACATGCGTCGTAACTGCGGAGGGCTACGGAGGATGCTCGTGCGAAGCCACGGATGCGCCGCGAAACGCGGCTCGGGAGGATTACGAAATGACTGACAGGCCCCGCATCACCATCCTGGGTGCCGGCTTCGCCGGGCTCGAGACGGCGTTCCTGCTGCGCATGCGCCTGCGCGACCGCGCCGGTCTCACACTCGTGTCGGAACGCGACGCTTTCACGTTCCGGCCCAACACGATCTACGTGCCGTTCGGCGCCGACCCCGACGACCTCGTCGTCGACCTGTCCAAGCCCTTCCAGCGTCGCCACGTGGACTTCGTGCAGGGAAGCGTGACCGGCGTCGATCCGGACGCGCACGAGGTCCAGCTCGCCGACGGACGGACCGTCCCGTACGACAAGCTCGTGATCGCGACCGGTGCCGACATGCGCCCCGAGGAGATTCCGGGGCTCGGCGAGCACGCCGCCACGATCTGGACACCCCAAAGCATGCTCGGCGTACGCGAGCGCTTCGAGCGCGTGCGCGCCGACGCGCGGGCGGGGCGCCGCAGCCGCGTGCTGTTCCTGATCCCGCCGAACAACAAGTGCGCAGGACCGCTCTACGAGATCGTGCTGATGTTCGAGACCTGGCTGCGCCGCGAGGGTGCGCGCGCGCAGGTCGAGATCACCTGGTCGACGTTCGAGCAGTCATACATCCAGGCCTTCGGCCCGCGCCTACACGAAGTCATCTCCGCCGAGTTCGCCGAGCGCGCGATCGAAGGACACACCGGCGAGGTCGTCACCGAAGTCGCCGCCGGCGAGGCCCGCTACGCCGACGGCAACGTGCGCGCCTTCGACCACCTGATCGCCTTCCCGCCCTACATCTCGGCCGTCCGCTACGACGCCCTGCCGTCCGACGAGCGCGGCTTCATCGAGACCGACCTGATCACCCGACAGGTCGCCGGACAGCCCGACATCTACGCGCCCGGCGACGCCGGCGACTTCCCCGTCAAACAGGCCTTCCTCGCCTTCCTGCAGGCCGACACCGTCGCCGAGCACATCGCAGCCGGCACCGGCGCTCACGACTTCGAGAAGCCGTTCGACCCGATCTCAATGTGCATCATGGAGATGTTCGACAAGGCCACCTTCGCCCAAGTCCCACTCGAGCTGACCGGCGATCCGGCCCGGCCGGTGACAGTCCGACCCGACGCCGACGGCGACTACAAGGTCGGCACCGGCACCACCTGGCGGCTCGGCAAGAAGATGCTGGGCGCGACCGTGCCGATGCGCTTCCACGCCGGCGAGCCCTTCCACGCCGGCCTCGGCTGGCAAATGATGGAAGTCGGGCTCAAGGGCATGTCGGCCGTGCTTGCCGACTGAGATTCACGCGGCGCCTCAGCAGGTTGTGCGCGGCGGGAGGTCGTCGGGAACCTCCCTGAGGTCGATGAACTCCGCTGCGAATCGCATGAGGTGGTACACGTCGGCGAAGTTCGAGGCGAGCCCAAGCGAGGCGCGAACCGCTCCGCCGGAGGGCAGCCCGATGGCGCGCACGTAGTCGTCCAGCATCATGCCCTTGCCGAACTCGCCGCCGACGAGGGTCTCGCGCGAGATCGTGAAGGCGACCTCGCCCGCACCGGGGTTGCAGAAGCAGCCCGTGCGAAGCGAGACATTGTGCCTCCGGGCGACGCGATCCACGTAGCGCTCATCGACCACGCGGCCGTCGGGATGCAAAAAGTTGAACGCGATCGTCGCTCCCCTCCGTGACCAGGAGCGCGGCCCGTAGATCGTCGCCGCCGGTGAGCCGTCCCTGTGCTCGAGCGAGCCGAGCGCGTCGAGCAACCATGCGCAGAGCGCTGCGACGCGCGTGTGGATAGTTTCGACGCCGACGCGCTCGAGAAAGCGCACGCCGATCTCGATCGCCGGCAGGCTGAGGTAGTTGACTGTGCCGTCCTCGAAATGTGCCGCGCCGGGCGCCCACTGGTAGTACTGGCGTTGCACGAAGGCGGCGACGATCGTGCCGCCCGAGAACCACGGTCGCTCGAGCTTCGCGAGCGCGTCGCGGCGAGCGAGCAGACAGCCGACGCCGGTCGGCCAGCCGAACATCTTGTAGAACGAGACCGCGACGAAGTCGGGGCGCCACCGGCTCAGGTCGAGCCGGTTGGTCGGCACGTAGGCGGCCGCGTCGAGCAGCACGTCCCAGCCGTGTGCGTGTGCCTGCTCGATCCACTCCAGTGGGTGCTGGACGCCCGAGAAGTTCGACTGCGCCGGGTAGGCGAACAGGTTGTGGTGATCGCCCGCGGTGTCCGTCAAGTAGCGCGGGAACAGGCCCTCGTGGACACGCAGATCCGGCGCCACGCTGGGTACGTACGTGGTCTCCGCGCCGCGGGCGCGCGCGAACTCGCGGATCCCGTTGACCGAGTTGTGGTTGTCGAAGGTCAGCAGGAAGCGATCGCCCGGGTGGAACGGGTAGGCCTCGCCGACGAGCCGCAGCGCGCCTGTCGCGTTGGGCGTGAAGATCGCGACGTAGTCGTCCGGCGAGGCCTGGAAGAAGTCGAGCACACAGGCGCGGGCGCGCTCGATCAGCTCCGTGCTCGCCGCCGAGGTCGGATTGATCGAGTGCGGGTTGCCGAACACGTTGCTGCGCAGCAGGTCGACATGGTCAGCCAGCTGCGAGTCGGCGAAGAGCCCGCCGCCGGTGTAGTCGAGGTAGACGTGTCCGCCGCGGTCGAGCCGCGCGAAGTCATTGACGCGAAGCTCGTCGATTACAGCCGTCTGCGCGTAGCGCGGATGCTCGCGGCGAAACGCAGCCTCCGCCGCTTCTAGCGGCTCGATGCGAGCGCCCACGGTAGTCATGCACACACCCCGGCGATCACCGGCGATCCTCCTGTTCCTTGCTGGCCTCGACCCTATGGCCCGACAGCCGCGCCGGACATCCGGGGAAACCCCGCGTCTGGCTTGGGACCATCCCGCAGCGCGTCCCGCCCACTAGTGCGGGTGTCGACAAGCTTGGGGCTTCGGCGCGGAGGTCGATCTCGCCAGCCCGGCCAGGACGAGCGATCGGACCGCTTCGTAGGCCTCATTGGTTCCTGGGTCGGCCCAGGCGGCGGCGTTCGCGGGGTTGTGGAAGCGCGAGCAGTCGGAGCCTGACGGTAGCCCTCCCGGGGAGCGGCAACATCGACGCGACCGGAACCACGACGAAGCTCGACGCAACAAACAGCGGCGAGGGAACTGCTCTGCTGCGCCAGCTGATCGCGCGCGACGCGAAAGCTGCGCTCAGTGGCGACGGCAGCATCATGCTCACCCCGACGCACAGCCTCACCGCGAGGGCCTCAGGCATCGGGAGGAGCGGGGCTGGCGCGGCCCTCGCAGTCCACCCTGGCCTGCGTGCTTATCCAGGGCTGATCGTGCCGCTCCCGGTGACCCTCTGGGTGACGTGTGGGGGGTTGCCGCCATTAGTGACGCGCGGACTGCTGGACCGCGCTCGCCGGCGCGGACACCGACTCCTGAGCGGGACCATATTTCGCGGTTGGTAGGGAGGTGCCGACCGCCGCCTCAGCCACCCGTTTCGTCCACGAAATGCGCACTGACGACGGGGGTCTTGCCACGTTTCGGCCCGTTCAGTGCTCACGTGGCCAAATTCCACGGCGTCGATCGGCGGCCCTAAGAGAAGAACCCCCGCGTCTGCGGGGGCTCTCCGAGTGGAGCTAGCCGGACTCGAACCGGCGACCGCCTGGGTGCGATTCCGGTGGCAAGACTCCCATGCGGCATCGACACCCCGCGTCATGTTCTCTGGTTGGTGGATGCTAGAAAGAGCTGGCGATCACCGCGCACGAGGGCCATGGCCACGGCGGTGAGGAAGGCGAGCGAAAGCCAGCGGTCGCTGCCTTCGACGGCGAGCAGCTCACCGGCGGCGTTGCCGAGCCCATGAAGTGCGACGGCGGCGGCACGAGACGGCCGGTGCAGGCGTAGACCCAGGCGATGGCGGCAGCGGTCGGCAGGATCTCGAGCTGGAACCACCAGAACGCGCTGCAGTTCGCCGTCGTTTACCTCCCTTCGGCCAAGAGATCTTCGGCACCACCGCACTCACCGCCGGTCACCGGCCGTCGGCGCCGGACTGGCGCTTGCCATCCTCGCCCTCGTGGAGACTGACCAAGAGCTGCGCGGCCGATCCACCCCAACCGCGGACCGTTTGGCCGCGCCCGGCACCCGCACGGCCCGGCGCGGCCGTGCGACGCGGCACGCGCGGCGCCGTGCCACGGCAGACGCCGGTGACGTCGCCAACCACCGACAGCAAACGAGTGCGTGATGCTTGACGTGACGATCACCGGGTGGGCGCTAACGGTCGGGTTCGTGCTCGTGCTGCTCGCGATCGACCTCACGCTCGCCATCACCCGCCCCCACGAGGTGGGCTTCCGCGAGGCGGTCGCCTGGTCGATCTTCTACATCGCTGTCGCGATCGCCTTCGGCGTCGTGTTCGCCTCGATCGCCGGCTGGGACTTCGGCGGCGAGTACTTCGCCGGCTACATCGTCGAGAAGAGCCTGTCGGTCGACAACCTCTTCGTGTTCGTGGTCATCATGACCACGTTCGCGGTGCCCGCCGAGCACCAGCAGAAGGTGCTGATCGTCGGCATCGTGCTCGCGCTCGTGCTGCGCGTGATCTTCATCGCCCTCGGCGCCGCGCTGCTGGCCGCGTTCTCGTTCATGTTCCTCATCTTCGGGCTGCTGCTGATCGGCACCGCGATCCAGCTGTTCCGCCACCGCGACCAGGACCCCACCGTCGATGACAATGCGCTCGTGACCTTCGCCCGCAAGCGCCTGCCGCTCACCGACGACTACCACGGCGGCAAGCTGCTCACCCGGATCGACGGCAGGCGCATGTTCACGCCGCTGTTTCTCGTGCTGCATCGCGATCGGCACAACCGACCTGCTGTTCGCGCTGGACTCGATCCCTGCCGTCTTCGGCGTCACCGAGGAGGCCTTCATCGTCTTCGCCGCCAACGCCTTCGCGCTGCTCGGCCTGCGCGCCCTGTACTTCCTCGTCACCGGCCTGCTCGACCGGCTCGTCTACCTCTCCACCGGCCTGTCGCTCATCCTCGCCTTCATCGGCATCAAGCTCGTCCTGCACTGGGGCCACCTCCAGGACGACGGCGTCCCCGAGATCGCCACCACCACCTCGCTCGGCGTAATCGCTGTCGTGCTCTTCATCACCACCGTTGCCAGCGTCATCAAGTCCCGCCGCGACCCCAGCGCCAGAGCCCATGCCGGCTCGCTGCGCGCCCACGCCGAGCGCGACCCGGAACCGGCGACAGAACGATGAGCGTGGCGGGGGTCAACGAGCATCCGCGCGCGGCGCCCATGTGAGAGCCCCCGGGCGCTGTGATGCGCCCGGGGGCCGGTGTTGCGAGGTCTGCGGCTACTGCTGCGGCGGGATCAGGACGCGATTGATCGCGTGGATCACACCGTTTGAGGCGCGCACGTCTGCCTGGACGACCCGGGCGCCGCCCACGCGGACGGTGCCCTTACGGGTGCTGACCTTGACGCGCGGGCCGGCCAGCGTCTCGATCGACGTCTGCTTGACAACCCGCTTCGCGGGATAGCGGCCCGCGGCCACGTGGTAGAGGAGCACGTTCCGCAGCGCGGCGCGGTCCTGCCCCAGCGCCTCGAGCGTGCTCGCGGGGACCTTCTTGAACGCCGCGTCGGTCGGCGCGAAGACCGTGAACGGTCCCTTGCCCGACAGCGTCTTGGCGAGCCCGGCGCTCTTGACGAGCGACACGAGCGTGTCGAAGTCGCCCGCTGCGACGGCGGTCCGCACGATGTTCTTCTTGGCGGCCGGCTCGGCCGTCGTGTTGGAGTCGTTGCCGCCGAGGGCGACGGCCGCCGTCGCAAGCGCGACAACGAGGACAACGATGGGGAGTATCAGCTTTCGCATTGGAGTTCCTTTCATGCCTGGGTTGAGGCGGAGCGAGCTCCGCCGATGCTGGTCTCGCGACTCGCGAGCTGCGTGATGCCGTAGACGGCGGCGAGGCCGACGAGCCCGTAGACGATGCGGCTGGCGGCGTTGGTCTCGCCGAAGTCCAGTCCGACGAGCCATGCGACCAGGTCGAACTCGGCGAGCGCGACGAGGCCCCAGTTGAGCCCGCCGACGATCACAAGTGCGACCGCGAGCGTGTTGAGCGCCTTCACGTGCTTCCTCCTTGATGAGTCCGTATCGAACATGCACAGCAACTGTACAGAAGATGTATAGCTCTTGTCAAGGTAGAGCGGTCCCGTGCGCCCGAAAACAGGCGCGGCGCCGAGCTGCTACGAGGCAGCAAGGACCCAGTCGGCACAGGACCGAGGAGCGCGCTGTCTGCGAACGGAACGGGCTTCTAGAGGGCGCCGGCGGCGACGACCGGGTCGCCCTGAAGCAGCGAGGAGCCGAGCGACTCCGCGAGTCTCTCGGTGGCGCCGGCGCCGGCGATGACCAACCGGTGCTCGCGCGCGAGCGCCGCGAATGCGTCGGCTTCCCGCCGGAAGCCGCGCGGGGTGACGGAGCTCACCACCACGACGGCCGGGCGCAGCCGTTCGGCGGTCTCGGCGATGCTGGCCGCGGGCGAGTCCGTGCCGAGGAACACGATCCTCCAGCCGCGGCTCCGCAGCGCCAGTCCGAAGGCGATCAGAGGCAGGTCGTGCTGTTCCCCCGGCGCGCACGCCAACAGGGCGATGCGGCCCTCCCCGCGCTCCCAGCCACGGGCCAGTGCGAGCAGGCGCGCGCGAAGCAGGTTGCTGGCGAAGTGCTCCTGGGCGACGGAGGCCTCACCCCGCTCCCAGCGCTCGCCGAGTTCGCGCAGGTAGGGGAGCACGACGCCCGCCAGCACGGTCTCGAGCGTGAACGAGGCGACCAAGCCGTCGAGGACGGCGTGCGCCGCGTCGGCGTCCATGGCATCCAGCGCCTCGCGCAGCTCCCCAACCCCGCGCTCGATGGCATCGCCTTGCTCGACGCCGCTCGCGGCACTCTCGCCGGCGGAAACCAGCCGAGCCGCCTCGGCGGCCGACAGCCCGCCCTCCACATGCGCCTGCATGGCCCGCACGCGCCGCTCGTCCTCGGCCGAGTAGAGGCGCAGCCCACCCCCGGTTCGCGCCGGATGAAGCAGCCCGTAGCGGCGCTCCCACGCACGCAGCAACTCGGGGCTGACGCCCACGCGCCGGCTGAGCTCGCCGATACGCAGGTTGTGCTGTGCGCCATCCGTCATGCGAAGACTGTACAGGACTTAAGCGCTATATAAACAAGAGCTTGACGCTCGCAGGAAGTTGCCGCGCGCTACTCGACCGGCCTTCGCTCGAGCTGGTGAACGGCCGGTCCCTGCAGGCGCGTTGCGGGGTCAGCGCGGGTGCGCGTAGCAGCCTCATCGCGAAGTGGGTTTCAGGGCCACGCCGGTGGAACCGGTGGGACTGCCCGGTGGGCGGTGTCCCTGGTCGGTCTCGCCTTGCTCGGCATGGGTCGGCGGTTGTAGCTCGGGCGACGATTCCGAAGCGAGTGAGGCCGACACATCGCGGCAGCCTCTGCGCGGTCGCGCCACACCACGCTTATGGACACCCGGCCGACCGACGTCGTCGACCGTGATCAAGGCGATCGCCCGCCGCCCGAGCGCCGGTAGTAGGTGGCGGTCGAGCTGGGCGGTGCCCCTCGAGCGTGCACGGATGACGGTGCCAGCTGCCACCCCGCCTCGAAGCGGTCGAGCCACCGACCGGCGGCGGTCTCGAAGCGAAGTCGCGGCGAGAGCCGGCACCTCCCCTCGTGGGTCGCCGCAATCAGTGCGAGACGTTTACGGGCGCCTCGGCAAGGTCGAAGCCGACCGTGCGGAAGCGCAGTCTCCTGCGTGGCGCGAGCAGACCGCGTATCTGCCGTTTCGCTCGCGGTAGATGCTGCACTCGACCCGACGCGGGGGGGGGTGTCGATCCCATCGCAATCCTCCTTACCTGGGATCGGGACCCTCGCCGCGAGCAGCGCCTTCGGACATCAAGTTGACCGAGAGTTGACTAGCCGAACGCGACCAGCCGCAGCGCCGCCGCGACGGTGAGGAAAAAGGTGCCAGAAATAGTGCGCAATTTGCGGGAGTTCGCGAGAGTTCTGGCACCGTGCGCCCTCCGTGGCGCGTACTGCACGAGCTCGTCGAACCGCGCGTCCATTCGCGGCCCCAGCGCCGGCCTCAGCGGTTGAGCTCGCGCTCCAGCCCGGCCTTCGCGTTGTCACCGAGGCGCTTGAACATCAGAGCCAGGATCGGATCGGCGAGCTTCAGCACGCCCTTGGGACGCAGGTCGGCGTCGTAGGTGACCTCGGATCCGCCGCCGGCGCCGGAACGGAATGTGATCGTGTCCTCGGAGATCACCATCGAGCTCTCGGCCCGGAAGACAAGCCGCTCCGGGCGCTCGAAGGTCGTGGTCCGGTAGACGAACGGCAGCTCTCGGCCCGCGAAGCGCACGACGACCTGGAATTCCGTTCCGAGCCCCGGTTTCTCGCCGAGCATCCGGGCGCTGACCGCGGTCTCGTCCCACTCCTTGACCGAGCTGAAGTCCGCCAGGTAGTCGAACGCCTCGTCCATGGGCCTGCGTGAGCGCACGGTGGCCACGTAGCGGGCCATCAGGCGCTCGCCCCGCCGCCGGAGGCCGTTGCCGGCACCGCATCCTCGCTCCAGCCGGAGAGCCGGCAGCACTCGTCCCACAGTCGCTCACGGTCGGCCTCAGACTCGCGCGTCCACGGCACCCGGTGGGTGGGCCTGGGCGCGCGATCGTGCCAGAACAGACCCGGGCGATCGGCGGGCCCGGCGGCGGTCGCGAGCCAGACGATCGTGTCGGCCGCCTGGTCGGCGCTGCGAAGCACCGGGCTCATCAGCTTCCGAAAGCGCGGCAGTGAGGTCTGCACGCCGGGCGTGTCCGCCCAGCCCGGATGCATCGCGTGGACGCCGATCCCGGTTCCGCGCAAACGCTCCGCCCAGAGCTCGGTGAGGATCACCTCGCAGCGCTTGGTGTGCGCGTAGAACTCCGGCGGGTCGTATTCGCGCCGCTCGAGCTGGAGGTCCTCCGCGCAGAGGCGCTGCGTGTACATCCCGCCGGAGGAGACGTTGATCACCCGCGACGGTGCGGCGCGGCGCAGGGCCGGCCGCAGCAGGTTTGTGAGCAGAAAGGGGCCGAGGACGTTGGTCGCGAAGGTGAGCTCGAAGCCCTCCTCGGTGTGGGTGCGCTCGGGCGGCATCACGCCGGCGTTGTTGACGAGCGCGTGAAGCTCGCCCTGCTCGCTGACGAAGCGAGAGCTGAACTCGCGCACCGAGGCGAGGCTCGACACGTCGCAGACCTCGATCCGCAGACGCTCGGAGCCGGTGCGCTCGGCGATCCGAGCCCTGGCCCTTTCGCCCTTCTCACGGTCGCGGACCAGCATGTGCACGGTGGCGCCGAGGTGCGCGAACCGCTCGCACGCAGAGGCGCCGATCCCCGCTCCGGCGCCCGTGACCAGCACCGACCAGCCGGCGGGCACAGCATTCGGCTCGGTGTCGTCCCAGAGCCGCTCCCTCACGGCAAACCCGAGCTTGCTGTAGCCGGGCAGGACAGCCCAGTCGAGGGTCTTGTCGAGGAGGCCGGAGGTCAACGCGTGCTCACACTACCTCGCGGTGTCGCGAGCGATGTCACGTGCGAGGAGACCGGCAACCGGCGGGCCCTGGACGGCGAGTTCGATCCGTGAGCCGCTTCCTCCCACGCGGGGGCGGGAGCGGCTCACCAGCCGAGCGTGCCGCGTGGGCCCTTGAAGGGACCGACCAGATCGGCCGTGATCCAGCCGCCGTAGAAGTCGCCCTCCTGGGCCTGCACCCGCTCCTCGTCCATCCAGGCGGCGTCCACGCGGCCGGGGTAGAAGGCGATATGGTCGCGGAGCGCCTCGTAGCCCAGCGAAGGGCTTGGGTAGGTCCAGGCGACCGCGCGAAAGCGGCGTCCGCCAACGGTCGCGTCGAGGTAGCGCGCAGCGCCTTTGAACTCGCACCACGTCGATCGTGCGTCACTCGCGGCCAGGAGATCGCCGCGGACGTCATCCGGCGGCACGTAGACCGTCGGAGGGTGGCTCGTCTCGAGCAGCCGCAGGGCACGGGTCGAGTCGGCCAGCACCTCGCCGCCGAGCTCCACTCGGACGCGGTGCTCGCACGCCACTACGGCCGGCGGTCGGGGGTAGTCCCACACGCGCTCCACACCCCAGGTACGGCGCTCGGCGGGCGACGGATGCATTCTCCCCTTGGCTCTGCCACCAGCCGGCGACCGTCTCGAAGCGAAGCCGCGGCGAGACCGGCACCTCCCCCTCGCGCGTCGCCGCGATCAGCGCCAGCCGCGCACGCCGCGCCTCGGCGAGGTCGAAGCCGATTGTGCGGAAGCGCAGCCTGCCGGCGTGGCGCCAGCAGACCGCGTACTTGCCGTTCGGCTGGCGGTAGATGCCGCGCTCGACGCGAACGCGGCCCGGGGTGGTCGATCCCATCGCAATCCTCCTTGCCTGGGATCGCGACCCTCGCCGCGAGCGGCGCCTCCGGACATGAAGTTGACCCAGAGTTGACTAGCCGAACGCGGCCAGCCGCAGCGCCGCCGCGACCGCCAGGAAGCAACCGCGCTTGCAGGGACTTCCGATGGAGCTAGCCGGACTCGAACCGGCGACCTCCTGGGTGCGATCGCCCTGCTGCCTAAATTCGCGTTATTTGCAGCGCTTTTGCTGCGTCAAGGATCACTTCGCGGAGCCGAAATTACCGCGCCTTTGCGGCATTTCGCAGGAGTTCTGGCACGCGCCAGCCTCGACGTGGCCATAACTCCATGCTGATCGATAGGCCGCCGGGAGCCGCTCACCGATACTCCGCGACGGCTATCGGCGTATGCAAGACGCGGAGTCGACGGATCACGAGGCCGGTGGCCGCACCCGGAGGGTCGCGTGCTCGTAGACCGACCAAGGGCCAAAGAGAGCATCAACCGGGAGCTGGAGTTCGAATGAGTGGACCTGGGCCTCATACAGCGCGCAGGCGCGATGGCACGCCTCGTGGAGCATTGGTCCTTCGCTCATCACGAAGACGGCAGGGTCGTCCAACGTGCCGGCCAAGGGAATCGTCACGTCGTGTCCGTCTTTCGCTGCCGCGGCGTAGGCGTCCGCACGTTCGATGACGAGGTCGAGCGACGTGCGCCCGTCCTCCCGCACCACTTGGCGGCTGAGCGCCGCGCGCGCCCTCTCGTCGTCGAGGTCGCCGACGCGGAGCTGGATCGCTATGTCGCGGCGCATCGGGTGCTCGTCGATCCTGATGATCTGAGTCCAGTCCTCGCGTGCCACCTCGCGTGCCACGCACCAGGGCAGCCAGAGGGCCGCGAGATCGTCTCGCACCGTCACCTTCACCGGGCGGATCGCATCAAGCTAGGAGTCCGCTCGCAATCGTGGTTGACGCGAGACCCGGCGGATCGAGTCTACGGCCGCCGACCGTCTGGCGCACGGCTCGTTCGGTTCGACGCCCGGGGGGGCCAGGTCGTCGGTTGCGTCAGGGACGATCGCGCTGCCTAGTCCACTCGTCGAGCACCTGAGCCAGCTCGCCATCGCCGTATGCACGGCAGACACCAGCGAGCGTTCGGGCCGCATCAACCGCGGCGCTGGCGGGAAGCGCGGCAAGGGCGGCAAGGGCGAGCTGGGAGGCGCCGACGTCTATGTCGCGCAGCTCGACGATCAGGCGGGCGTGCCAGCGCGCCGCCGCGCGGCCATACCAGTCGCGGCTGCGGCTCGGTTCGTCAAGCGAGAGCAGCAAGAGAGCCAGCGCATCCGGGAGTTGAAGACGGGAGCCGTGGGCATAGGCCCGAGCAGCGGCGAAGTTGCGGCTTCGCAGGGCGCGCTCGAAGTACGCATAGTCGTGGCCCGCACTGCCCATGGCGAACACATGTTCGCACCTCTTCAAATCGGGAGCGGGCCAACGCTCCTCGTCCGAGCCGAGCGGCGTTGATGGCTTCCCGCACGACTGGCATGTCAGCGTGGTGAGACGCGAGGCCAGCAGGGCGCGGGCTCGCGCCGTCGAACCATCGGGTGGCGATCACTCCTAGCCGGACCCGAGCGCCTTCTCATGCCCACGTTGCCATTCGTCGCGCAGCTCCTCGGTTGGAAGGCGGGGAAGCCGAACATTGCTGACACCTCGAGCACAACGAGCTGCAAGAGGGCCCGAAACGCAAGAACCCCCGCCGCTGCAGGGGTTCTCGGAGTGGAGCTAGTCGGACTCGAACCGACGACCTCCTGGGTGCGATCCAAGGCGGTTAGTGCCTGAATATGGCCGTTTTGCAGGGATGTTTGGCGCGTGGCGTGCAGACCAGGTGCCGCAAATTGCTCGCAATTTGCGGGAGTTCACGAGAGTTCTGGCACGCGGCGGCGTTCGCGTGGCAAAACCTCCGACGGCAATCAAGACCGGAAGACCCGGCGGGGCGAGGAGACTCGCGCGTCTGCCTCGAAGCGGCAGGGCCTCCGATACGGTGGGCAAGTGCCGCATCAGCTTGACGCCTGGATGTATCGGGGTGGGCGGCCGAACCGTCTCGCCAGGGTCCTGAATCGGCTGTCGAGCCGGATGGCAGCGTCCGGCAGGGCGCCCCGCCGGTTGCATAGCCTTGAGGTGCGGGGACGCCGCCACGGTCGATTGATCTCGCTCCCAGTCGTGGTCGCGGACTACGAGGGCGAGCGCTATCTCGTCTCAATGCTCGGGGAGGATGTGAACTGGGTCGCCAATGTTCGTGCCGTCGGCGGTCATGCCGTGCTTCGACACGGCCGGCCTGAGGAGGTACGCCTCGAGGAGGTCGATCCGCAGCTCCGCGGTCCGATTCTTCGGCGCTACCTTCAGCTCGCACCCGGGGCTTGCGCTCACATCGCGGTGGATTCCTCCGCTTCCCTGGACAAGTTCGAGGCGGTCGCCCCCAGGTACCCGGTCTTCCTGATCCGCCCAGATTTAGCTGACCTCAGCGAGTAGCGAGCTTCCGATGCGACTCGGCATCGCAACGCCGAGGACGGCCGCCAGACGGCGCGCTTTCGCCTTCGGTACAAATGCGGCCGTCATCGCGGCTCGAGCACCGTCGCGCCGGGCGCAGCCGTCGTGGGCTTGAGCAGGGCGGCGAATGGGCTGGCGTCGTTCGGGCTCCTATGGGTAGACCGTGGTTCCGGTGTCGGGGTCGATCACGGTGATCGCGCCGGCGGGGCAGGCGCGCGCAGCTTTGAGGATCGCCTCGTCGGTGCCGGTGCCGATGACGGTGGCGACGTCTTCGACGGCGAAGACCTCGGGTGCGACTTGGGCGCAGTCGCCGTGGGCGGCGCACGCGAGTTCGTCTATTTCCGGGATCAGGGTCATGCTGCGGTCCTTTCGTCGGCTGGGAGGCGAGTGGCGGCGTGATGGATGCGTCGCCGCTGCTCGGGCAGGGCGTCTGGGCGCCCGACTAGGAGCGCGGCGATCGGTCGGCCGCGGCGGCTGAAGCTGGCGGTGAAGTCGCGGTCGTTCGGGCTGCCGTCGATCTGGACGGCGTCGGCGCCGTGGGCGTGGCCGACGTACTGGATACGGAGGCCGTGCTGGTCGCTCCAGAACATCGGCGGCGGGGCGGGCGGAGTCTTCAGGCCGAGCATCGCGCGCGCGGCGGCGACGCCTTGGCGGGCGGCGGCCTCCCAGTGCTCGGTAGGTAGGTGCACGCCCAGCTGTCGGTCGAATGGCCGGCTGGCGTCGCCGGCGGCGAAGACGTTCGGAATCACTGTGCGCCCGGCGCCGTCAACGAGCACGCCCTCGGGGGCCAGGCCGCTGCCCTTGAGCCACGCCGTGGCGGGCTCCGTGCCGACGCCGACCACCACGGTGTCGGATTCGATTCGGCGGCCGTCGGCGAGCTCAACCGCGTCGGCGGTGTCGGTCCCGCGGAGCCGCTGGACGCGGGCGGCCAGCAGCACCGCGATTCCTTCGTCACGGTGCAGGCGGGCGAACCAGCGTCCGAGCTCTGTGCCGAGCACCGTCGCGAGCGGTGCGGGGGCTGCCTCGATCGAGTGTCACGTGGGCGCCCAGTCTCGGGGCGGTGGCGGCGACTTCCTGGCCGATGAAGCCGGCGCCGACGACCGCGAGTCGCTTGCCCGCGCCGAGCTCGGCGCGAAGGCTGCGCGCGTCGTCGAGGGTGCGCAGTTCGTGCACGTTGTGGTAGCCGGCGGCGCTGGGCAGATGCCGCGGCGCGCTGCCGGTGGCGATCAGAAGCTGCTCATAGGCGACTCGAGTGCCAGCGGAGGTTGTGACTTCGCGCGCCGCCGGGTCGAGTCGCGCGGCGCGCTGCCCCAGCAGCAGCTCGATGTGGTTGTCGGCGTACCAGTCCCGGGGCCGAAAGCGCAGCGTCGACTCGTCGCGCTCGCCAGCGAGGTATTCCTTCGACAGCGGCGGCCGGTCGTAGGGTGGGTGCGGCTCGGCGGCGATCACGCGGATCGGGGCGCCATAGCCGCTCCGTCGTAGTGTCTCGCAGGCCCGCTGACAGGCCAGTCCGCCGCCGGCGATCACGATCCCGGCGCGGTCGCCGGGGGCGCGGGGTCGAGTGGTCATGAGCCGAGCGTGAGGAGCGCCGGTGAGGGGGTCGTAAGCGCCAGGTCAGAGCTCCCTTACCGACTCCTCGGGCCAGGTAAGAGCGGTTCTGACTTGTGCCTTACCGGCCTCTCGCGGGGCGGGCGCAAGATGTGTGGTGTACCCGATACCGACGCAGCGCCGCCAGGCCCGCGACACCGAGGGAGAGAGCTATGCAGTCCGACACCTCAGCCCATCCCGCCTCGCCGACGACGCACCCTCGCCGACGGCTTCTCGTGCTCGTCGACGGCCCGTAT
Organism: uncultured Thermoleophilaceae bacterium; assembly: GCA_963762265.1. Lineage (GTDB taxonomy): Bacteria > Actinomycetota > Thermoleophilia > Solirubrobacterales > Thermoleophilaceae > JACVRW01. The sequence continues at coordinate 596,027 of CAVXKC010000004.1, forward strand.
CCCGCCCGCGACGACTTCCGCGCCCGTTGGATCGCGGCGCGCGCCCAGGCGGCGGACGTCCTCGTCGTGGCTCCGGCGCTGCCGGTCGCAGGCGAGCGTTGGATCATTGATCTCGACGCGCGCCGGGCGGGGGCACGCGCGAACCTGGCGAGCTGGGTCGCCGCACTCGCGGACGACGCGTCCAGCGTTCAGGGGGAGATCGGCGACGAGAGCCCCCGCCTCGCGGTCGCGGACGCGCTCGAGGGGTTCGCCGCCGACGAGTACCTCGACGCCCGTCGTCCCGCGGACCGACCGCCGCCACCGCGACCGCCCCTGGAGCGCCTACGCGAGCTCTTCGCGCCCGCACCCGAGGCCCCGGGACTGCGCGCCGGCCAGGCGTAGCCACCCTTCGCTCAGGTCGTCGCGCCGGGCCGTCAGGATCGGCGCGGGCGGTAGCCCGGCAGCTCGACGCGGAAGGTGGCGCCCGCGCCGGGGCTCGACTCGGCCCAGATCCGCCCCCCGTGCGCCTCGACGATCGCGCGGGCGATCGCGAGGCCGAGGCCGCTGCCGCCGCGGTCGCGGGAGCGGCCCTCGTCGCCGCGGTAGAAGCGCTCGAAGACGTGCTCGAGCCGGTCCTGTGGGATGCCCGGGCCGCTGTCGGTGACCGAGAGCTCGAGCCGGCCGTCGCGAGTGCGCGCGGCAACGGTGATCCGGTCGCCGGGATCGGTGTGGCTGACGGCGTTGCGGACCAGGTTTCGCAGCACCTGGGTGAGCCGGTCCGGGTCGGCCTCGAGCACGCCGCCGACGGGCTCGACGTGGAAATCGCGCTCGCCGAACAGCGGCAGGTCGCGGCGCAGGTCCTCGAAGAACTCGCCCAGGTCGACCGGCTGGGGCCGCACCAGCTGGCCGGCCTCGGCGCTGGCGAGGGTGAGCATGTCGCCGACCAGCCGGTCGAGCTCGTCGAGGCGGCGCAGCAGCGTCGCCGTCCCCTCGTGCCGCGCCTGTTCGTCGGTCTCGCGGTCGAGCAGCTCGACCTGGGCGCGCAGCACGGCCAGCGGCGTGCGGAGCTCGTGTGATGCGTCAGAGACGAAGTCGCGCTGACGCCTGAAAGCGCGCTCGAGCCGCTCGAGCATCCGGTCGAAGGCCGCGGCCAGCGCGCCCACCTCGCCGCGCTCGGTGACCGAGCCGGCCCGCTGCGACAGGTCGCCTGCGTCGACGGCCGCGGCGACCGTCGCCATGCGCCGCAGCGGACGCGCGATCAGGGTTGCGACCAGGATCCCGGCGGCCACGGCGAGCAGCAGCGCCAGCGATCCGGCCAGCGCGAAGGTGCGCCGCAGGCTGGCCTGCGCGTTCTCGACCGGCGTTAGCGGATCGGCGATCTGCAGCGTGCCGACCCGTTCGCCCTGGTAGTCGATCGGTTCGGTGACGATGCGCATCTGCCCGGCCTCCTCGACCGAGACGGTGGCCACGCCCTCGGGCGCATCGACCAGCCCGTCCGGCAGCTCCTCCTCCTCGCCGGAGCGCTCCTCGCGTTCCTCGCGCTCGAGCTCGCGCTCGAGGATGTCCGGGTGGTTGGTGACCGGTCGACCGCCGGCCACGTCGATCAGGAAGATGCGCGAGGCGGGGTGGTAGCTCTGCGAGTCGATGAAGCGGCGCGCAGTGCGCTCGACCCGGCTCGGGGTCGAGAGGTCGCTGCCGCGGCTGAATTGCTCCCACTCGGCCACCTGGGCCGTGAGGTCGGAGTCGATCCGGTCGCGCAGCCGCGATCCGGTGCCTCGATAGACGGCCAGGAAGCTCAGCCCCACGGCGAGCAGCGTGATCGTGGCGATCGCCAGCGCCAGCTGGGCGCGCAGGCCGCCCGGCAGGAGCCGCCTAGCCACGGGGGACGCGCAGCCGGTAGCCGACGTTGCGCACGGTCTCGATCGGGTCGGCGCCGTCGACCTCGCCGAGCTTGCGGCGCAGGTAGCCGATGTAGACCTCGAGCACCTTCGTGCCAGGGTCGAAGTCGAAGCCCCAGACCGCGTTCAGGATCTGCTCGCGCGAGAGCACCTGGTCGGGGTGGCGCGCAGGTAGGCGAGCAGCTCGAACTCGCGTGCGGTCAGCTGCACCTCCTGGCCGGCGCGGTCGACGCGGCGCGTGCGCAGGTCGAGCCGGATGTCGCCCGCCTCGAGCACCGACGCGGCGCGCTGCGCCGGCGCGCGCAGCTGGGCGCGCACCCGCGCCAGCAGCTCCTCGAACGAGAACGGCTTGGTGACGTAGTCGTTGGCGCCGCGGTCGAGCCCCTCGACGCGCTGCTCGATCGCTCCCTGCGAGGTGAGCACGATCACCGGCAGCTCGGGCTTGCGCGCGCGGATCGCGTCGAGCACCTCGAGGCCGCCCTTGCCCGGCAGCATCAGGTCGAGCAGCACCAGCGCATAGTCGCCGGAGAGCGCCTCGAGCTCTGCGCGCTCGCCGTCGTGGACCACGGTGGCGGCGTGGCCCTCGGCGCGCAAGGCCTGCTCGATGAAGCCGGCCAGCGTGGCCTCGTCCTCTACCACCAGGATGCGCATCTCGCAGCCCATGCTAAGCGCCGATCCCGGCCTCGCCGGCGAGGTAAGAGGCTTCTAACCCGGCCCTCACCGCGCGTTTGCACCGATCGCCGAGCCTGGTGGACGTCAACGCCGCCGCATCTCCGCCCGAGTCGCGGCACGCACCCCAGGAGGAACCATGAGGTCACGCAGCATCATCGTCACCGGGCTCGCCGCGGCGCTCGCGATCTGGGCGGTCCCGCTCGCGCAGGCGTCGTTCGACGACCGTGCCGGCGACGACCGCGGTAGGACAGCCCGTCACTTCGAGGGCCGGGTCACGTCGGCCAATCGGGAACGCCAGACGTTCCGGCTTCGCCGCGACAGCGGCGCAACGGGTCCGGTTCAAGGTCACGGCTCGCACCCGCTTCGAGCGCATCGCCGGCTTCGCGGGCCTGCGCCGAGGGCTCGCCGTCGAGGTCAACGCGCGGCGCGCTGACGGCGGCTGGGTCGCGAGCAAGGTCGAGCCGCGCAGCACGGATCGGGGCGACGACCGCAGTCGCGACCGCGGCCACCACCGCGACGACTGATCCCCGAGCGGCGGCGGGTGGCGCCGACGCCCGCCGCTTCGACGCAAGCAGACCCTGACCGGCCTCTTACCGCCCTCTCACCCGCGCCTCGAGGATTGGATCGATGACCGACAAGACCCGCATCAAGATCGCCGCCGCAGTCACCGCGCTGTTTCTGGCGGGCATCTCGACCGTCGGCCTGGCCGCGCGATCCGACAGCCCGCAGAAAACCGCCGATCGCATGCGGCCGCCCCGGCCGTCCAGCCACCTGCGACTGCCAGGCGTTGCCTCCTCGATGCCGTCCTCGACCGAGGACGAGGGCGACGAGAACGAGGCGGAGTCCTCGAGCGACAAGCAGGAGGGCTACTACGGCGAGCGCGACGACCATGACTGAGCCCACCGCCCAGGCTCCGAGGGCGCGCCGGGCCACGCCCCGGCAGTCGCTCCGCGCCACCGTGTCAGGGTCGCGGCGCTCGCCGCCGTGGCGGCCGTGCTGGTGTGGTCGGTGCTGTGGATGGATCTGCTGCGCCAGCGCGGTGACACCACGGCGGCGGCCGCCGCGACCCCTACGACCCAGGTCACCACCCCGGACCCGGGCCAGCCCGCGCAGCCGCCGGCGCCCGTGACGACGCGCAGCTCCTGACGATGCCCGGCACCGAGCACGACCACGGCTTCGACGCCTTTCGGCACCCGCGTGCGGGTGCTCGTGCGCTCGCGCCCACCCGCGACGGCGGCCGCTCCGCTCGCCGCGCTGCGCGTGCAGGCCCTCTTCCAGCGGATGCACCGGGCGCTCACGCGCTTCGAGGCGGACAGCGAGCTGAGCCGCCTCAACGCACGGGCGGGCGAGCAGGTGCCGGTCTCGGCCACGCTGCTTCATGCCGTCGAGGCCGCGCTCTGGGCGGCGCGGCTCAGCGACGGTCTGGTGGACCCGACGGTGATCGGCGAGCTCGAGCGGGCGGGCTACGCGAACTCACGCTCCGGGCTCGCGTCCGCCCCGCTGGCCGACGCGCTCGCAACCGCTCCGGCCCGCCGGGCCGCGGCTCCGTCCCCACGCGCCGCGTGGCGGCGCATCCAGGTGGACCCCGGCAGGGGCACGATCCGGCTCCCGCGCGGCGTCCGCCTCGACCTCGGCGGCAGCGCCAAGGGGCTGGCGGTCGACCTGGCCGCCGACCTGCTCGCCGGCCACGCCGCCTATGCGGTCGACGCCGGCGGCGACATCCGCATCGGCGGCACCGACGCCGCCGCCGCGCCGTCCGCATCGCCCACCCGCTCGACGGCGACATCGCACACACCTTCACGATCGCCGCGGGCGCGGTCGCCACCAGCGGGCTGGCCACCCGCATTTGGCGCCACCAGCACCGCTTTGCCCACCACCTGATCGACCCCGCACGCGGCGAGCCCGCCTGGACCGGCGTCGTCCAGGCGACCGCGCTCGCGCCCACCGCGCTCGAGGCGGAGACCCTCGCCAAGCTCGCCCTCCTGCGAGGACCGCTCGGCGGCCGCGACGTGCTCGCCCGCCACGGTGGCGCGCTGATCCTCGACGACGGCGAACTGGTGCTCGCCGGCGAGCTCGAACCCGCGTCCACCGAACCGGTCCTCGCGACATGACCACCGGCGACCCCTCGCAGCAGGTCTTCTGGCTCGCCAGCCGCGCACTCGGCATCGTCGCGATCGTGCTGCTCGCGCTCTCGGTCGCGCTCGGGCTGGCGATGTCGGACGGCTCGCCGGCCGGCCCGGCCTGCCGGCGAAGCTCAAGCGCCTCCACGAGGCCTCGGCCCTCGTGGCCCTCGGCCTGATCGTCTCCCACGCGGGCGTGCTGCTCGCCGACGGCTAGCTGCGCCCCGGCATCGCCGGCATCGCGCTGCCGTTCCAGCTCGGATACCGGCCGGTGTGGACCGGCATCGGCATCATCGCCGGCTGGCTGGCGCTCATCCTCGGTCTGAGCTTCTACGTGCGCAGGTGGATCGGCACGAGGACTTGGCGCTGGCTCCACCGCTGGACACTCGCCGTCTACGTGCTCGCGCTCGGTCACGCCGTCGGCGCCGGCACCGACGGGCGCTCGACCTGGATGCTCGTCATGCTCACGCTGCTGACCGCACCGATCGTCTTCGCCTTCAGCTACGGATGCTCCCCGCGGGAGCGCCCGGCCCCAGCGAGCCGCACGTCCCGCCGCACCGCCGTACGGTTCGTCCGCGTAGGGATCCGGGCCCGCTACGGATGTCGTCGACGGCGCCTGGCGTCACGCTGACACGGTGACCTCCGCCGTCGCACCGGCCACGGCTGGCCGCGCTCCGGCCGCGCCGCCGTCGCGCGCGCGGGTAGCCGTACGCTGGCTGGCGGACAATCGGGCGCAGTTGCTGGCGGGGGTGGCGGCCGCGGCGATCGTGATCGGCGGGCTGCTGCACCTCGGCGGGGCGGAAGCCGCCGGGCACCAGGTGTGGCGCGCGGCGGTGGCGCTGCTCGCGGCCGAGCTGGCGTTCGAGGTGGCGCGCACGGTCGATCGTCGACCACCACCTCGGCGTCGACACGATCGCGCTCGTCGCGATGGTCGGTGCGCTGGCGCTCGACGAGGAGCTGGCCGGTGCCGTGATCGGGCTGATGTTCTCCGGCGGCGCGGCGCTCGAGGCGGTTGCGTCGCGCCGCGCGCGCCGCGAGCTGACGCGGCTGGTCGAGCGGGCGCCGCGGGTGGCGCAGCGGCGGATCGACGTCGGCGCTGGAGGAGGTGCCGGTCGAAGCGGTGCGCCGGCGACGGTGCTCGTAAGAACGGGGGAGGTCGATCCCGGTCGACGGCACGTGGTCAGCGACGAGGCGGTCGTCGACACCAGCACCCTGAGCGGCGAGCCGCTGCCGGTGACGCTGCGCCGCGGGATGCCGGTGATGAGCGGCACGGCCAACGCCGGCGCGCCCTTCGACATCCGCACCGACCGCCCGGCGACCGAGAGCGCCTACGCCGCGCTGGTGCGCCTCGTGGACCAGGCTCAGGCCGAGCGGGCGCCGTTCGTGCGCATGGCCGACCGCTACGCCGGCATCTTCCTGCCGGTCACGCTCGCTGCGCGCCGGGCTCGCGTGGGCGCTCAGCGGCGACCCGGTCCGAGCGCTGGCCGTCGTCGTCGTGGCGACGCCGTGCCCGCTGATCCTCGCCGCGCCGATCGCGCTCGTGTCAGGGCTCTCGCGGGCGGCGCGCAACGGGGTGATCGTCAAGGGCGCCGGCGCGATCGAAACGCTCGGCGAGACGCGCACGGTGCTGTTCGACAAGACCGGCACGCTGACGGTCGGGGCCCCCGAGGTCGGACATCGTGGCGCTCGGACGACCGCAGCACGGCGGAGGTGCTGCGGCTGGCGGCGTCGGTCGACCGTCTCTCGGCCCACGTGCTCGGCGAAGCGCTGGTGAGCGCCGCCGAGGACGCCGAGCTGACCCTGGACAATGCCCCTCGAGGTCCGCGATGAGCCCGGGCAGGGGATCGCCGGCAGCCTCGACGGGCATCGCGTGGCGGTCGGAAGCCGCGCCTTCCTGCGCGCCGAGGGCTACGACGCCGACGAGGTCACCGCCGCCTCGCTGGTGACCGGGCACGGCTCCGGCGAGGCACACGTGCTCGTCGGGATCGACGATGCCCCGGCCGGAGTGATCGTGATGTCCGACGAGCTACGCCCGGACGCCGAGCGCATCGTGCAGCGACTGCGCTCCGAGGGCGTGCGCCACGTGGCGATGGTCTCCGGCGACCGCGAATCGGTCGCCGCGCGCGTCGGCCGCCAGATCGACGTCGACCGCGTCTACGCCGACCGGTCCCCCGAGGACAAGCTCGCAGTGGTACGCAGCCTGCGCGCCGACCCGGGACTGCAGCCGGTCGTGATGGTCGGCGACGGCGTCAACGACGCGCCCGCGCTCGCCCTCGCCGACCTCGGCATCGCGATGGGCGCCGCCGGCGCAAGCCGTCTCCTCCGAGACCGCCGACGCCGTCATCACCGTCGACCGCGTCGACCGCGTCGCCGACGCCGTCCACACCGGCCGCCGGGCGCTCTTCATCGCGCGCCAGAGCGTGCTCGCCGGCATGGGACTCAGCATCGCCGCGATGGGCGTCGCCGCCGCCGGCTACCTGCCGCCCGTCGCGGGCGCGCTGTTCCAAGAGGTGATCGATCTCGCCGTCATCCTCAACGCCCTGCGCGCCCTTCGCGGCTGAACCGGACGCGGCAAAAGCCGACGCCCGCGTCCGTACCCGGAGGCGCCGTGGCGGGCAATGGCGGATGCGGGCGCACCGGTCGGCGCCTAGGTTCGCACCATGAGCACGACGCGGGCGCCACCGCTGCACTAGCGCCGCTAGCGTCCGGCTTCGGCTTCGGCGGCGCAGGCGCGGCAGAGGCCGGTGAGCTGCAGCTCGCCGTGCTCGGGGCGGAAGCCGAGCTCTCGCGCTCGCTTCTCGGCGGCCGCCATGCGCACCGGGGCTTCGAAGTCCTGGACGCGACCGCACTTGCGGCAGATGAGGTGATGGTGATCGTCGACGCGCGGGTCATAGACGGTCCCGCCGCGCGGGGTGCTCACGCGCCGCACCAAACCGAGCTCGTCGAGCAGCTCGAGCGTCGCGTAGATCGTGGCCGGTGACAGACTCGGCAGCTCTCCGGCGAGCTCCGAGTGCACCGCCTCCGGCGTCAGGTGGCTCGTCGCACGCCGGACGTGACGGTGCACGATCAGGCGCGGGAGCGTCACGCGATGCCGACCGGCGCGCAGCGCCGTCGTCAGCTCGCGGTCGAGCTCCGAGTCGCTGAGCTTGGTCACACACCCAAGCGTAGCGCCAATTCTTAGGTTCACCTACTTAGGAGCCCCTTCTTAGTCGTAGGGCACCCTTATTTGAAAAAGCCCCAGATAGTGGCTAGCCTTCATGCCAATGGAAGCCCACACCCCGACAGCCACTGCCGGGCCCCGCGGCCGTGAGAACCACGATTTCGTTCTGCGCACTGTGCAGCCGGCACTGCTCGGCCTTGCGGACGGCTCGATCTCGACCCTCGCGCCGCTGTTCGCCGCCGCCGTCGCCACGCAAGACAGCCACGTGGCGTTGCTCGTGGGGCTCTCGGCGGCCGTCGGCGCCGCAATCAGCATGGGCGTGTCAGAGGCCCTGTCCGACGACGGCAGCCTCACCGGCCGCGGCCACCCACTGCGGCGAGGCATCGTGACCGGACTGGGCACACTCGTGGGGGCAGGCGGCCACGCGCTGCCATTCCTCATCTCCCACTACCCCGCCGCCATGACGGTCGCGATCATCGTCGTAGCCGCCGAACTGCTCGCCATCGCCTGGATCCGCTGGCGCTGGTTCCCCGGCACCACCATCAGGTCGTCAGTCGTCCAGGTAACCCTCGCAGGCACGGTCGTGTTCGCGGTCGGGATCCTGTTCGGCGGCGCCTAGCGCCACCCCCACCAGCGACCCTCACGCGGGGCCGCGCCAGTACTTCAATCAAAGCTGCAGGCCTTTCGGGCCGGCGCCCGGGCAGCACCACGCCAACCGTGACGAAACGACGGCTATGAACCCGTCTGGCGTTCGGCCCAGTCGCGTTTGGCTTCCTCCTCCATCCGTTCCAGACGCTCGTAGTAGTCCGGGAACTCCTTCATGTGCGCCAGGGCGATCTTGCCGGTGATGATCGGGTCGTCGCCCGTCACATCCGTCTGTGGATCGTGCGAGCCATGCTCGTACTCGACGTCCATCCCAGCGCGGAACTGCTCAAGGTCAAACCGCTCCCAATCGACACCGATGGCGTCGCCCACGCCGCGAGCCTCCTCCGGTGTCGTACGCCTGTCCTCGGTCACGTTCCTTCTCCCGTGTCGCTCTGCCAACCACAGACTCTACGGTCAGCGGGACTCGCCCGTACAGGGGCGACGAGGCCCGATGGCAGCCCGCCGTCGACGTGAGCCGACTGCTGGCACAGCTGACCCTGGCCGTACTGGGCCCGGCCCTACTGCTGCGCCGCGCGCGCGACTAAGTCACGCCACCACCGGCTGCCTTTACCGCCATGCGGCTGGGCCCTGGACCGCCCGAGAGTTGGCGCTTCACCCGGCGAGCTCTCCTCTGCGCAGCGCCGTCGCCCGGTGCTGCTGATGCTGAAACCCGCGAGTAAGGTCGTCGTCGGCGCCTAGGCTATGCCGCGCTCTCCGTGCCCGATCGCGGCCGAGGGCTGCGATCAGGGGCAGAGGTCGAGAACGCTTACGTCGTCAGCCGTCTCGACGCGCTGAGCGCCGGCGCGAAAGCGCAGCGGTCTCTTTCGCCGCTCTGTCGCGTCGGCGCGCGACCACGAGTCCGGCTTGCCACCCAGGCGCCCTTCCGCCTGCTGGGGGCTGAATCGATTCGGTGTCTATCCCGCTTCGCGCGAGCGTCCACGCGGTCACCGAGTTCGAGTTCCACATCTGACCGGTGGCAAGGTCGTCGCGGCCCCAGACGGGAGTAGGGACTTGGCGGACGGCGTCAAGCACGCGACGCGCGCGAGCTTCGTCGTTGGTCAGTGGCCGCGGGCTGTCCACGGCCTCCGCGACGTCGGGGATGTGTCCGCCGCGCCAGAGACGGATCTCGTAGCGGAAGATTCTGAAGCGGCCCGCCCACAGAGTGCCGACGGCACCTTCGCCGACGACTCCCCGGTCCTTGCCGCTCCAGTCGTGTACCGGCGCCTGCTCGATCACGAACGTTCCCTCTGGGAGTTCGACTTGCAGCGCGGAGTGGTAGAGGTCGTACGCGCGGCGGCGTTGCAGGCGGGCCGCCAGCGTCTCGTAGAGACGGCCGTTGAGCCTGACGAAGTGCCCGCCCGCGCCGAGCGGCAACCAGTACAGGTCGACCGTCGCCATCACGGGGCAGCGTACGCTGCCCCGTGGGGATGGCCGACTTCGAGCTCGCCGACGACTTCCTGCCCATCTACGACGTCTCCGATGCCGTGGCGACGGTGACCGACGCCGATCGGGAGACGGCCTGGCGGTCGCTGCTCGACGTCGACCTGTTGCAGCTCGGGCGGCAGGCGCCGCTGGTGGGGATGCTCGGGGCGCTGCGGATGCTGCCGGAGGTCGTGGGCCACCTGCTCCACGGCGAGCGGCCGGCGAAGCCGCCGGAGTCGATGCGGCTGCGGGATCTGCCCTCGATCCCGATGCACGAGGGCGGCTGGATCCTGCTCGGCGAACGGCCCGGGCGGGAGATCGCACTGGGCCTAGTCGGCAAGTTCTGGCGGCCGGTGATCGAGTGGGCGCCGATCACAAGCGCGGACCAGTTCCGCGAGTTCGACGAGCCCGGCTTCGCCAAGACGGTCTACAACCTCTCGGCGCGCGAACTCGATGCGAACAAGACGCTCCTCTCCGGCCTGATGCGCACGACGGCGACCGACGAGCACGCGCGCCGCTGGTTTCGCCGCTACTGGACGTTCGGCGTCGGCTCGGGAGCGCACATCCTCGTCGGCGCCCTGCTCGACTCGGCACGGCGCGCGGCCGAGAACGACCAGGACGAGTAACCGAGGCGTGCATGGAAGGCGGTTTCGTCAAGACGCGCCCGCTGCGGCCGCTGGAGGCCGTGCGGGCCTTCGGCGTGATGCTCGGCGGGTCGATCGCGCTCGCCGCCGCCGCCGCGGCGAGCAGTGTTGCCATCGCCCGCGCCTTCATGTCCGTGCGCCGGCCCTCGCCGCTGGCACTGTTCGGCACGGCCGCGACGGCGCTGTATGCCCTTGTGATCAGACCGTGGCACCTGCGTTGGGGCGCCGAACCGCGGGACGAGAAGCGCCCGCTGCCGGGCGATGAGCTACTTCCGAAGGACGGAACCCAGATCCTCCACGCAGTCACGATCAGCGCGCCGGTTGAGGAGGTGTGGCCCTGGCTCGCGCAACTCGGTCAGGATCGCGGTGGCTTCTACAGCTACGAGTGGCTCGAGAACCTCGCCGGCTGCCAGATGCAGAACGCCGACCGCATCCACCCAGAGTGGCAGCACCGCGAGCTGGGCGAAACCGTCCACCTGCATCCGGCCGGCGGGCTCCGAGTGAGCGTCTTCGAACCGGGTCGCGCGCTCGGGCTCGCGGGCTGGGGCACTTTCGCCTTAGTCCCGTTGGGGCCAGGGCGAACCCGGCTGATCGCTCGCGGCGGCGTGCCGCGCGGCGCCGGCGCCGCGTCGTATGCGGTGCTGATGGAGGTCCCGCACTTCCTGATGGAACGGCGCATGCTGCTCGGGATCAAGCAGCGCGTGGAAGCAAGCCGACGGTGACCGCTGGTCACGCGTGTCTCGTGGCCCGCTGCGGACGGCGACGGCACGGTAGCCTCGGCCGGTGGCCACTGGACACAGCGGCTTCGCCATCCTGAACCGCGCCATCAACCCACTGGTGAGGTCGCTGATCCGCTCGCCGCTGCACCCCCTGGCGAGTCGGCGGCTCGCCCTGATCAGCTACACCGGCCGGCGCAGCGGCCGTCGCTACACGATCCCGGTCGGCTACCAGATGGCCGGTCGTCAGGTGACGATCACCGTGGGCTCGCCCGACCGCAAGGTGTGGTGGCGAAGCCTTAAGGGCACGGGCGCGCCGGTCGAGCTGATTGTTCGCGGGCGCCGACGAACCGGTCATGCCGTCGCGACGCGCACCGGAGATCAGGCGCACGTTCGCGTCGCGCTCGACCGATGACGGACAAGGCCGGAGGACGCTCTTCCGCCCGCCTCACACCGCCTGTCCCGTGAGGGGCCGGCGCTCGACGCCGCCTCAGCGCTGCCGGAGTGGCCGCTCGGCTCGTTGCTTGATCCCGAGCAGCATCTTCCGCTCCATGACGAGCGAGCCGGGTTCCATCACGAGCATGCCCAGCCGCTGGCCCGCCGCCGCGCCCTTCAGCGCGATTCGGTTGCGACTGATCAGACGGGTCGAGCCGTCCGCGGGAACGAGAACAAAGGTCCAGACCCAGTCACCTGCCTCGGAGCGACTTGAGAGCACCCGCTCGGAGTCGAGGATCTCCACCCGCATCCCGGGTCGGTCCTCGCGGCTGCGCAGCACGTCCCCAACCTTGAGGTTCTGCCACTCCGCGTGGATCCGATCCGCGCTGTGCATGTTGAGCCCGAAGAGGTTCTCGATCCAGTCATAGGTGTAGGCACCGGCACGGCCGGGTCCCATCTGGACGAGCCACGGCCAGATCGCCGACGCTGGAGCGTCGATCCCGATCGCTCGCGTCGCCACGATGTCGGCGGCCTCGAGCAAGTCGTCCCCCGGAAGCGGCCGCGCAGCCTCCTCGGCTGTCGCCCCCCAGGTCAACACCCACTCGTGCACGTATCTGCGGTAGAGCCGGTCGATGGCCGCCGCGGACGCAGCCACGCCGGTCACCGCGACCAGGATCCGGACCAGCCATCGCACCCATCAGAGACTGACACGCGGCCACGCAAACAGGATCGAAGCAACCGCCTCTCCTGGATGCCAGCGTATCGGTGACCGAGCGATGTGCGCTCGGATTGGACGACCTCCGTGAGTGCGGACCGATCATGCGCGACACCTACTTCGCCCTGACCGAGCAGGCATCTGAGGACACCCGTCCCGCGCACTTGATGCTCGTCCACAGCGACTGTGCTGGTCGGTTCGGGCCGCGCCGCTCCTTGTGCCTCGAAGCGGCAGCGCGGGCTGATCCGCGTGTGGCTAGAGGATCAGCACAATGAAAATCACGCACACGATGATGTTCACCAACCAGCTGTTGGTGTTCATCCAGTCGCGCAGCTTCGGCATCGCATGGACCGCGCGCCGGTGGAAGATCAGGTACCCGGGCAGAGGCAGTGCGGCGATAAGGCGCTCACTACGTGAATATGGCCGTTTTGCAGGGAGTTTCGGCCCCTGGCCGACGATTCGAGAGCCGAAATTCATTCGCAGTTTGCGGGATTTCACAAGAGTTCTGGCACGTGGCGGCGCTCGCGTGGCAAACCTCCGACGGCTATCGAGACCGGAAGACCCGACCGGGGGGAAGGAGGCCGGAGCGACTCCTCGCGAGCGACACCGGCTACCGACTCTTCCGCTCGCCTGCACACTCCAACAGTCCAGGAAGACTCGTCGCCGGCACTGCTCGTCTCGCGTAGGGCGACACCCAGACTGCAGGCGTGAAGCGTCGAGGTTGTAACCCGGCCCTGTGTGCTGGGGGCGGATAGGATCGCTGTCGATGGAGGTAGAACCCTCAGCCGGCGCCAACCGTCACCTTGACTTCCATCCCGGGATGGGGATGCGGTGGGAGATCACGCGGAGCACCGAGCAGACGGGGGGCGAGGTCTTCGAGTCCACGCACTGGTACGACGCTGGGGAGCCGGGGCCTCCGGTCCATGTGCACCCGGATACCGACGACACCTTCGCGGTGGTCGACGGGACGCTGGAGGTATGCATGGATGGGGAGTGGCGTTCGGTGCGGGCGGGGGAGACGGCGACCGTACCGGCGGGCGTGCCGCACACTTTTCGGAACGCCAGCGACGAGACCGCGAAGGTGAAGGTCACAATGCGGCCGGCGGGAAGATCCGAGGCGTTCTTCCGCGACATGCACAGGCTGATCCAGGAGGGCAAGATCAAGCGTCTGCCCCCGAAGGATCCGCGTTCCGCGATCTACGCGGCGATGCTGATCGGCGAGTACCCGGACCACATCCGCTCGGTCAAGCCGCCGAATGGCGTCTTCAAAGCGCTGGCCGTCGTGGGAAGAGCGCTTCGCTTCAAGCTCTAGAGGCCACCCGCTTTCGCCTGGTGGCGCTGGCGGCCCGCAAGCCCGCACTCAAGTGCTGCTTCCCATGCGAAGCATGAGCGCCATCCACATGTGCGGCTACTCGGTGCCAATGGATGTTGCTGCGCTCGCCAAGGCGTTGCCATTGATCCGGTCTGAACCACTCCATCGTCTTCTGAGCGGCAAATGGAATCGCGAGCGTGCCAAACCTGATCCTTGGGTACGAGTCCCCGGGCGAGGTAGGGTCGGCCAACTCGAACGAGGAGCTCGCAATGCCGGTCGTACTGATTCACCAGGGCCCGACGGTCACCGCGGAGAACTACCGCGCCACCGTCCAGAAGCTCACGGGCAAGGACAAGATGGAGTCAGTGTCAGACTGGCCCGTTGGGGGCCTCCTTTCCCACGCAGCTGGCGAAAGCCCGAGCGGATTCCGCGTCGTCGACGTCTGGGAGTCCCAGGAAGCGTGCGACGCGTTCGGCCAGCACCTAGGACCGATCCTCGAAGAGGTCGGCATCACGGATCCGCCAGAGATGTATCCGGCGGAGACCTTCGTTTCGAGCTAGTCCGGCTCGCTAGCGCTTTCGCCAGTAGCGACCGCTTCGAGGCGGGAGCGCGGAGTGTCGCAATGCGCGAAACGGAGCAGTCTCCGACGTCACGCCGACGCGCCTGCTGTGGACGAGGAACAGCAGCGCAGGGCGAGACACCTGCTTCTCGGCAGAGGAGCAGTCTTTGCACGCCGGTTCGAGCGTTCGCTCGCTGCCGGCTTGGACGAATCTGAGCAGCGGCCGACACGAGGCGCGCGAACCTGCTGGCTGCTCCTTACACAGATGCGGGCGTCTCCGGGCTTACGCAGCCTCACGACCGCCCCGGGACGAGGACCAGGCGTCCGGTGTGTGGATCGACCCGCGCCTCCTTCTTCTACCGGAGGCTGAGCACCGCGGCGCTGGGCGCTTGCGTGCGCTCGAGCAGGCCGGCGAATGGGCTGGCGGCCATGCGGGTCCGGATGTCGCGCGCATGACGGGCGTCCTCGAAGACGTGGGTGTAGATGTCGAGGGTGATCGTGATGCGCGCGTGGCCGAGGATGCGGCTGACCTGGGCTACGTCGAGCCCGAGGTCGACGATCAGGTGGCTGGCGAAGGTATGCCGCAGGTCGTGGAAGCGAAGCGGCGGCCACCCGTCGTCGTTCAGCCCCGAATGCCGGGCGGCGCGCCCGAGCGTGCGCCGGCTGACGTTGCGGTGGCCGTACGGTGTGCCGCGGGCGGTCGCGAACACCCAGTCCTCGCCTCTCGGGAATGGGCTGTCTTGCCTGTGTGCGCTGAGCAGGCGGGCGAGCTGGGCAACGAGCGGGACGTCGCGCACCGAGGCGGCCGTTTTTGGTGCGACGCGCCGGGCGGGATCATCGCGGTGGGCGCGCGAGAGCTGCGCGCGCACGTGGATCACGCCGGTCGCGAAGTCGATGTCGTCCCACACCAGGCCGAGCATCTCCGAGATGCGCAAGCCGGTGTAGAGGACGGTCGCGATCATCAGCCGGTCGTGCGGCGAGCAGGCGCCAAGCAGCCGCTCGATCTCGGCGCGGCCGAGCACGCGCTGGCGGCGTTGGGTCGGCCGGGGGCGTTCGTCGTGCTCGAGCCGCTCAACCGGGTCGGCGACGATCCAGCCGCAGCGGCGCGCGTAGCGCAGCACGCTCTGGAGTGTCGCCAGCGCGCTCGCCGCGGTCTTCGCCGAGCAGCCCTTGCGCCGTAGCTGGTGCAGCAGCTCGGCGACGTCGTCGACCGTGAGCGCGGCGAGTCGCCGCCGCCCGAGCGCCGGTAGCAGGTGGCGGTCGAGCTGGTAGCGGTGCGCCTCCAGTGTGCGCGGGTGCCGCTCGCCGGCCGCCACCTTCGCCTCGAAGCGTTCAAGCCACCAGCCGGCGACCGTCTCGAAGCGAAGCCGCGGCGAGACCGGCACCTCCCCCTCGCGCGTCGCCGCGATCAGCGCCAGCCGCGCACGCCGCGCCTCGGCGAGGTCGAAGCCGATCGTGCGGAAGCGCAGCCTGCCGGCGTGGCGCCAGCAGACCGCGTACTTGCCGTTCGGCTGGCGGTAGATGCCGCGCTCGACGCGAACGCGACCCGGGGTGGTCGATCCCATCGCAATCCTCCTTGCCTGGGATCGCGACCCGCGCCGCGAGCGGCGCCTCCGGACATGAAGTTGACCCAGAGTTGACTAGCCGAACGCGGCCAGCCGCAGCGCCGCCGCGACCGCCAGGAAGCAACCGCGCTTGCAGGGACTTCCGATGGAGCTAGCCGGACTCGAACCGGCGACCTCCTGGGTGCGATCCAGGCGCTCTCCCAACTGAGCTATAGCCCCGTGGCCCGACCATGGTAGCGGCGCTGCGGGGCCCGGAGGAGGCGCTCCGCGACTGTACTCTGGCCCGGAGTGAGCTTCCGCGCCAGGCTCCGGCTGTTCTTTGCGTTGATCGTGATCGTGCCCATGATCGCGCTCGCGATCGTGCTGTTTGTCCTAGCGAGCCGCAGCGAGACCGGCAAGGCCGATGCGGGCATCGCCGCCGGCCTGCGCACCGCCTTCGCGGTCTACGACCAGGCCGCGCAAAGCGCCGAGCCGCAGCTGCGCCGGGTCGCCTCGGACCCGCGTCTGCGCGCGGCACTTCGGTCCGGTCGCGGCGTCGAGAAGCGTATGCGGGAGCTCGTCGACGAGTCGGGCGACATCGCGGCGATCGTCTTGCGCTCCGACGACGGACAGGTGATCGCTCGCGCCGGCTCGCGCTCCGCTGTCGCACCGAACAGCGCTGCGCTGACGGTAGGGGGCCGCGAGGCCGGCGAGCTCAGCGTCTCGCGGGTCGACGCCAACGACCTCCTCGCGCGCGTGCGCGAGCTGACCGGCCTCGAGCTCGCCGTCTTTCGCGAGCAGGCCCTGCTGGCCGCCTCCGTCGACGGCCTCGGCAACCGCGCCGAGCTCGGCCCCCGTGGCGATGCGCGTGACTTCGAGCTGGGGGCCAACAGCTACCGGGGAAGAGTGGCGCAGATCGTCGAGCCGTCGGGTCCTCCGGTCGAGCTCGCCGTGCTCCGTGATGCTTCTGAGATCGACGACGAGGTCGCGAGGAACCGGCTGCTGATCGGTGAGCTGCTGCTCGCGTTCCTGGTGCTCGCCCTAATATCGGCTGTGATCGTCGGACGGGCGTTGACAGGGCAGGTCGACACCTTCCTGTCCGCGGCACGGCGGCTCGGCCTAGGCGACTTCGCTCATCCCGTGCCCGTCCACGGCAACGACGAGTTCGCACAGCTCGGGCGCGAGTTCAACAGCATGTCGGGCCAGCTCGAGGGCAAGATCGAGGAGGTCGAGCGCAAGCGTCAGGAGCTCGAGGAGACGATCCGCCGCGTCGGTGACGCGCTGGCCACCGGGCTCGACCGCGACGGGGTGGTCACGCTGGCCGTGCGTACCGCCGTCGATGCCTGCGAGGCCGAGAGCGGCCGCGCGCTGCCATTCGCGAGCGGAGCCTTTCACGAGGTCCGCACCGGTTCGCCGGGGGCGTCTCTCGACGCGGCGTTGGAGGCGGCCGAGGAGCGCGCGTTCGAGGTCACCCGCGAGGCGCCGGCGCGGCGACGTGCGGTCGCCGCCGAGGCTGATGGCGCTTACGCCATCGCGATCCCCATGCGCGCGGTGATGAACGTCGATCAGTCCGAGTACCTCGGCGTGATGTCGATCGCGCGCGGCGGGCGCGAGTTCGCACGCTACGAGGAGGAGCTGCTCGAGTATCTCGCCGGACAGGCCACCGTCTCTGTAGAGAACGCGAGCCTGCACGAGCTCGTGGAGCGCCAGGCGGTCACCGACGAGCTCACGGGCCTCGCCAACGTGCGCGCCTTCCACTCGATCCTCGATCGCGAGATCGAGCGCGCGCGGCGGTTCGGGAACTCGCTCGGGCTGGTGATGGTCGACCTCGACGACTTCAAGCGGGTAAACGACGACCACGGCCATCAGCAGGGCGACGAGGTGCTCGCCGGCGTGGCCCGCGTGCTGCGCGACTTCTCGCGCGACATCGACGCCCCCGCGCGCTACGGCGGGGAGGAGCTGGCCGTGGTGCTTCCCGGCACCGACGTCGAGGGGGCGGAGCTGCTTGCCGGGCGCATTCGCGAGGCGATCGAGCGGCTGGAGGTGCCGCTTGTCGAGGGTCGAGGGTCGCTGCGGGTGACCGCCAGCTTCGGCGTCGCGGCGCTCCCCGAGAGCGCCGTGGACAAGGACGGGCTCGTGGCCGCGGCCGACGCGGCGCTCTATGCCGCGAAGCGGGGCGGCAAGAACCGGGTCGAATCCGCGGCTCAGCGCCCCGAGCCTGAGGCGTCCTCCATGCCTCGATAGGCTTCCGCGCGATGGGCATTCTCGACGATGCCATCCGGGAGCATCTCGAGCTCAAGCGCCAGCATGGCGTGCCGGAGGAAGAGCTCCAGCGCCAGGAGGAAGAGGCGCTCGGGCCGGCGCGCCGGGAGGTGGCTACCGCGGAGGCACAGGAGGGAAACGGCACCTCGGAGGCGGCCGAGGCCGACGGCGCACAAGGCGCCTCGGAGGAGGTGCCCGTGTCAGACGCGCCCGAGCATCACGAGCCGATCAAGCCGGCCGCGGTGAGCCAGTCGGGTACGGCGGAGCCTGAGGCTGAGGAGAGACCCGCCCCCGAGACGCCGGCTCCGGTGGACGAGCTGCCCTCAGACCGCGAGGAGCCGCCGCCAGGCCACGAGGAGTCGGTCGCCTTCGCGGATACGCCGCCGAGCGGCTTTGAGCCGGTCGTCGATGAGGAGCCGCTCGATCACGAGCCGCTCCTGGAGGAGGCCGAGCACGACCCGGTCGAGGACGCCGACGGCGAGCCGGACGAGACCGACCCTGACCTGCTCGAGGACACCCCTGACTTCCTCCAGGAGACGCCGGAGCACGACCGGCTCTGGTTCGAGCAGAAGCCTCCGCGCGATTTCGACTTCGACTAGCGCGTTTCGCGAGGTCACGACCGAGGAGGTCAGGGCCCGCGCCAGCGAACTGCGCGAGGTAACGGGCTGGGGCCCGAGCGCTGAAATGACTCGCCACGATCCTGAGTTTTGATGGCATGGACCATCAAAGTCAGGACGCTGGAGCGAATCGCTGGGGTCGACGTCGCCGACCCTTCTCGGCGCTGCTCGACTCCATCTGCTTGCCGGAATGAGTTGCGGCGGGGGTCGCCCGCCCCGGCGACCCCCGCACATTGCAACACAGCGGCGTCCCGTGCCGCTTTACTCGACGGAACCCTCCATGCCGTCGTAGTGGGGTTTTCGGCGTTTGCAGGCGTAAGCGTGAAATACGTCGCCCAGGGCTAAACGCTTTGATGAGGGCATAAGCGTTAGCCCAAACGGGTCAATGGATGTACCCGGAAACATGGGTCGCTTCTACAGGCGGCCGTTTGCGTCAAAGGAGGTCGTCCTCCGCTCGCGTGACGAGACCTCGCGGGGGACACGACGACCCGCTGGCGATGCTCATCACGGCGGTCAGAACGACTATGCCGTGTGGCGTAGGATGGTCGGCGCGGAGGTGGGCAGTTCGCCGACCTTTGCCGAGTTGTTGCACTTCGAACCCGGCTGTAACGGACCACCGCGTAGCCTCTGGTGCGGGGTGGACCTCAACAGGAAGGCCAAGGGAGATCTTGCGGAATTGAGAGGTCGCGACCGACCTACAAGCCCGCGGGTACAAGGTCGCGTTCCCCTACGGAGAGGACTGGGACTACGACCTGATCTTGTGTCGCCCAAAGGGCAACCTTGAGCGTGTTCAGGTCAAGCACGCCCGCTCCAACGGACACGTAGTTGAGGTGCGCTGCCGTTCACAATCGCTCACGAACGGCAAGGTGAGGGCGATCAAGCACTACACCGCAGCGAGTATCGACTGGCTTGCCGTGTGGGACAGCACGCTTGATCGCTGCTTCTACGTCTCCGCGGTCGAGCTTGGTAGCGGAATGCATGTGCTCTCCCTGCGGGTGTCGCCGAGTCGGAACGGACAACGTCGCGGCATCCGACCTGCCGAGCTCTATTCCTCAATCTGACGTAGCGGCTTACCATTGGGTCCGCTGGGGCCATAGCTCAGCTGGAAGAGCGCCTCCCTTGCACGGAGGAGGCCGCCGGTTCGAGTCCGGCTGGCTCCATTCGCTACCCCTGCGCGAAGCCCGCGTCGAGCAGCTTCGGCGCGTGCTTGGCGGGGTCGCGGGAGTTGAGCAGCACCACGCCCAGGCGGCGGCCGTCGCGGCGCGCCACTCCCACGAAGCAGCGGCCGGCTGCGTCCGTGTAGCCGGTCTTCAGCCCGACCGCTCCGCGGTAGCCCAGCCGGATCAGCGGGTTGTGGCCGGTCAGGTAGAGCTTGCCGCCCTTGATCGGGAAGCGGAAGGCCACCTGGCGCCGGCGCGCGATGCGGCGGATGCGCGGCTCGTCCATCGCCAAGCGCGTGCAGGACGGCGAGGTCGCGCGGGCACGAGCGGTTGCCGTCCTCGAGGCCGTGCGAGGACGCGAAGTGGGTGCACTCGAGCCCCCACTCGCGCGCGCGGCGGTTCATCAGATCGCACGAAGCGCGGCCTCGCTCCCGGCCACGTGCACCGCCAGGGCGATCGCCGCGTCGTTGCCCGACACGATGCAGCAGCCCGTTCAGCAGCGTCTCCAGCCGCACCCGCCTGCCCTTCGGCAGCAGCCCGACCGCCGATCCCTCGTAGCGGAGGGCGGCCGGGGTGATCCTCACGGCCTCCGCGGCCGCGTCTCGCTCGACCACCACCAGCGCGGTCATGATCTTCGTGAGGCTGGCCATCGGCAGGACCCGCAGCGGTCGCCGGCGCCACAGCACCTCGCCCGTGTCGAGGTCGAACACGAGCCCGGCACGCGGGGGCTTTCGCAGGCGCACGTGGAAAGCGTCGACACCGCCGAGCGGGATCGAGCGGGCACCGGCTCGCCCTCGATCAACGGCGCCGGCTCGCGCGGCTCGTCCGGCACAGCGCGCGGCCGGCGGCGTGCCCACCGCCAGCGCGAACGCCGGCGGGCCGCCGCGAGTCCTCGCTCGGCCACGAACGTCAGGTAGGCGGCCGCCGCGACCGCGATCGGCGCGAGCATCAGCGCGAGCGTGGCGAGCGCGGCGAGCGCGCGGGCGGGGCCGGCGGAACGCCGCCGCCGCCGGCGGCTGCGACGCGGCTCAGCCATCCGGCGGCCGCGAGGACAGTGCGCCGAGCACGCCGAAGCCGAGCAGGGCGAGCACCACCAGGGACAGGACCACGAGGATGTCGATGCCTTCCTCGACCGCCACCTTGATCGTCAGGAAGGCGAGCAGGCCGATGATCGCGATGCTGCCGATGAGCACGAGCGTGCGCGCCATCAGTAGACGGGCAGCCGGTGGGCGGCCTCGTAGTCCTCGTGCACGCGGTCGGCGAACAGCTTGATCACGAGCATCCCGAACACGAAGCCGCCGATGTGGGCGAAGTACGCGACACCGCCGCCGCCATCGCCCACGGGCTCGCTGAAGGCCGGCAGCAGCTGCAGGACAAACCAGAAGCCGAGCACGAGCAGGGCGGGCAGCTGGATGACCGTGAAGATGATGATGATGAAGATCAGGGTGACCACGCGCGCGCGCGGATAGAGCAGCGGCGTAGCCCCCGAGCACCGCCGCGATCGCACCGCTGGCGCCGACGGTCGGCACCGCGGAGGCCGTGTCGGTCAGCACCTGCAGCAGCAGGGCCGCCAGCCCGCCGAGCAGGATAGAAGGCCGCGAAGCGCACCCGACCCATCGAGTCCTCGATGTTGTTTCCGAAGATCCAGAGGAACAGCATGTTGCCCGCGAGATGCAGCAGCGAGCCGTGCAAGAACATCGAGGAGAACGGCGTGAACCACCAGGGCCCCTGGTCGGGCGCCGGGCGCTGCCCACCTCGGGCTGTCCCTCGCAGGCGGACGATCCCGTCGGCGGCCACGGCGCAGTCCTCGCCGGGATGCGTGATCTCGTAGGGGATCGCGCCGAACTCGAGCACGCGCTCGTTGCCGGTCTGACCCAGGTCCCAGAGCCCCTGCTCGAAGAGGAAGTAGACGGCGCAGCAGATCGCGATGATGGCCACCGTCAGCACGGGAAACCGCCGCGTGGGGATGTCGTCCTTCAGCGGGATCACGGCGCCTCTGCCCTGATGATGCCTAGCGCCGCGGCGGCACGTCGAGGAACTCGATCGCGTTCGAGAAGAAGAGCCCCGGCGCGGTGCCGCCCTCGATCGCGTACACGCGCCGGCCCAGCGCCACGCCACCGAGACCGTGGCGGGGCGTGCGCAGGTCCGGCAGCGAGCTCCAGCGCTCGTTGCGCGGGTCGAAGAGCTCGACCTCCGCGATCGTTGTGCCTCCCGGTGTCAGCCGCTCGCCCCCGAACACCACAATGCGCCCGTCGCGCAGGCGCGCCGAGGCGATGCCGCCGCGCGGCGTGCGAAGCGGCGGCAGCTCCTGCCAGGCCCGCCGGCGCGGGTCGTAGCGCTCGGCGGCGCTCAGGTTGCCCGCGTCGCGCCCCGCCAGCACGTAGAAGCGACCGCCGGACGCCACTCCGGTCGTGTGGTTTCGCGCCGGACCCGGGAAGCTCGGGCCGCTCGACCAGCGCCCCGTGCGCGTGTCGTAGATCTCGAGCGAGCGCAGGGAGCCCGTGTCGTTTGCCCCGCCCGCCACGTACAGGCGGGAGCCGATCGCGGCCGCCGCGTGCGCCGCCCGCGGCGTGGCAGAGGGACGCAGCCGGCGCCAGCGGTCGCGCGCCGGGTTGTAGCGCAGCAGCGTCGCGACGGGCTGGTCGAGCCCGGTGGCGCCGGCGTACCCGCCGTGCACGTAGACATGCGGCCCAGTGCCACCGCGGTCGCGTGGTTGAGCGCCACCGGCATGTCGCGCATCTGCGCGTCCAGCGGTCGCGCCGGATGTCGTAGCGCTCGACCGCCGCGGTCGTGGCGCCTCCCGGGTTGACGAAGCCTCCGACCACGTACACGAAGCGCCCCACCCGGGCGGCGGCTACCTCTGTGCGTTCGAGCCCGGAGCCGCGCAGCGCGTCCAGCGGTCGCTGCGGGCGGCACCGTCGCGCGGAACCCACAGCAGCAGCGCCAGCGCGCCGACGAGGAGCAATCCGAGCGCCCGCGCAAGCAGCGCGCGGGAGCGCGGGATCACGTGCCCGACGAGGCCGAGGCCCTGCCTTCCAGGGTCTGCTCGGCGTGATAGCTCGAGCGCACCAGCGGGCCCGCCGCCACGGACTCGAAGCCCAGCGCGTAGGCCGCGCGCTCGAGCTCGGCGAACTCGTCGGGGTGCCAGTAGCGCACCACCGGCAGGTGGTCGCGCGTCGGGCGCAGGTACTGGCCGACCGTGAGCACCTGCACGTCGTGCTCGCGCAGGATGCCGAAGGTCTCGATGAGCTCTTCCTTCGACTCGCCGAGCCCCGTCATCAGCCCCGACTTGGTGACCACCTCGTCGCCGCCAAGCGCCTTCGCGTTGCGCAGCACCCGGCACGAGCGCAGGAAGCGCGAGCCGCGCCGGGCGAGCGGGTACAGGCGCGGCACGGTCTCGACGTTGTGGTTGAAGACGTCGGGCCGCTCGGCGATCACGCGCGCGAGCGGCATCTCCTCGCCGCGAAAGTCCGGGGTGAGCACCTCGACCTTGCAGCCGGGCGCGAAGCGGCGGATCGAGCGGATCACGCCGACGAAGGCAGACGAGCCGAGGTCGGGCAGGTCGTCGCGGTCGACGCTCGTGATGACCGCGTGGCGCAGCCCCATCCGCTTGACCGACTGCGCCACGCGCAGCGGCTCGAGCGGATCGTGGTGCGTGGGCTTGCCGGTCTTGACGTTGCAGAACCCGCAGCGGCGCGTGCAGGTGTCGCCCAGGATCATGAAGGTGGCCGTGCCGCGCTCCCAGCAGTCGCCGATGTTCGGGCAGGCGGCCTCCTGGCAGACCGTGTGCAGGCCCTGGCCCTCGATCATCCCGCGCAGCTCGCGATAGCGCGGCCCACCCGGCGCGGGGCGCTTGAACCACTCCGGCTTGCGGTCGCGGAACGGGCGCACCTCGCCCATGTCGAGCACGCGCGCGCCGCCGGGGTTCGAGCGCGAGCGCGTGCTCACGCGGCAACCGCGCTCGCGCTCGAGCAGCCGGTGCGGCGACACGAGCCGCTGCCGGAGCCCGAACGCCTCCGCGAACCGGATACGCCATGCGCTTGCGGAAGCAGGGCAGCGAGCCGGCGCGCGCCCGACTCGCGCGAGACCGAGGTCATGCGCACCTGGTCGATCCCGCAGGGAACGATCCACTCGAACGGCTGAAGGTCGTTGTCGACGTTCACTGCAAGCCCGTGCATGCGTCACCCCGTCTCGGACGCGCACGCCGATCGAGGCGATCTTGCGGTCGTCGATCCAGACGCCGGTGAACGGCGTGTCGCGCACCTCGGACTCGCAGCGCCCTCGTCGGCCAGCGCGAGCGACGATCGCGCGCTCCATCGAGTGCACGAAGTCCTCGACTCGCTCGACGGCCATGATCGGA
This sequence comes from uncultured Thermoleophilaceae bacterium, assembly GCA_963762265.1. Taxonomy (GTDB): domain Bacteria; phylum Actinomycetota; class Thermoleophilia; order Solirubrobacterales; family Thermoleophilaceae; genus JACVRW01. Next base: position 620,247 of record CAVXKC010000004.1, read on the forward strand.
TAGGCCACGAGCTGACCCGGGCCGTGGTAGGTCACGCGCCCGCCACGGTCGGTCTCGCAGACGTCGATCCCCTGAAGGCGGTACCAGTCCTCGCCCATCGGCAGGTCGCCCGGCTCGGTGCGCTTGCCCTTGCGTGTAGACGGGCGGGTGCTCGAGCACGAGCAGCAGGTCGGGCAGCTCTCCGGCCGCAGCGGCGCTCGCAGCAGGGCCCGCTGGAGCTCGAGGGCCTCCTGGTAGGCAACGGTGCCGAGCTGAGCAGACCCAGAGTTCGGGCATCGAACCCAAGGCTACTCTCCGGTGCGTGAGCCACGAGGAGCGCTTCTGGCCGGCCCGGATGCGCTGGCGCCTGCGCGGGGCGTGGATGTGGCCCTCGTTCGTCGCGGTCACTCTGATCGACGGGATCCTGCTTCACAGGCTGCCCCCGATCGGGACCGGGGTCGACCTGATTCCGGCCATCCTCCTGGCAACGTTCGGCAACCTGATCCTGGTCGGTGCGGTCAGTCCCTGGCTCGCCCGGCGCATGTGGAAGCGGCGCCCGGCGGCCGACGCGGGCGCGCCGGCCAAGGCGCAGCTCGAGGTGCTCTCCGACCGCATCGGAACTGGGCTGCTCGTGGCGAGCATCTTCGGCGTGCTCGCCGCAGGACTGGCCGCTCGTCCGACGGTGATCGCCGAGACCGATGCCAAGGAGGAGGCCGCTCTGGCCCTGCATGCCTTCGTCCAGCGCAGCGGGGACCAGGAGCTGATTCGAAACCGAGGAGACCGCCAACGCCGCCCGCCTCGCCGAGGGCTACTTCCGCATCTGCATCGCGCGCGACGACCGCGAGCGCTTCGCGTGCTTCTTCCTCGACACGAACAAACAACCGACGGAGATCGTCCGCGACCCGAGCGCGAAGCCGAACCGGCTCGAGCCCTAGACGTCCGCGAGCATCCGTCAGCCGCCCGCCGGGGCCGTACCTCGAACAGCTCGACGCGGTTGCGCCCGGGCCGCAGGGCCGTCTCGGGCACCAACATCGAGAAGTACTCGGTCTGGCGCCCGCGCAACCGGAAGCTCCGGCCCACCGCGCGGATTCGGCCGTTGACCGCGACCGCGAGGTCGCGCAAGACGTCGGGCGGCGAGCCGGTCAGCCTGCCGGTCACGCGGGTCGGCAGGATCTGCGCGGCCGGGTCGACGTCCCCGAGCAGCGCCGCGTTTGCCACCACGCCCCCGACCGAGCTCGGTCGTCCGACGGGCCTTCCCGCCACCCGCTCGCCGAGCAGCTCCCGGTGGGGTCCGATGCGATAGGCCGCGGCCCATGGATCGCCAAACTCGGCCAGGCTCTTCGCTCCGGTGGAGAACTTGGCGGCGCGCCATTGCCGCCGGCCCTCGCGCATCCGCTCCAGGTCGTCGCGGTCGATCGAGATCACGCGGCTGAAGTCGCGCCGCGACATCGCCACCTGCCCGCGCGCGCGGGTCGTCTCGGAGAACGCGGAGTAGCCGTCGTTTCGCCACCAGACCTTGAAGCCGAGCAGGTCGGCGATCGTCGGGACGACGTCGATGTTGCGCACCAGGCTGTCGTCCACCACGCCCTCGGTCTGGCCCGGCGCCTTGACGAAGAAGGGGACGTTGGCGATCTCGTCGATGTTGGTCTCGCGCACCTGCCGCCGGCCGGGAACGTTCAGCTCGAACGAGTAGCCGTGGTCCGCGACGACGACGAGCAGCGCCTTATCGAACAGCTCCGTCCGGCGCAGGCGGCGCATGAGCAGCCCGAGCTCGCGGTCCATGAAGCCGACCTGGAGCAGATGGCGTAGGTGGTTCTGGTCGGTGAGATCTGGATCGTGGAAGCCCGACGGCCTGTTGATTCCGGGGATCGGGTCGTTCCCGGCCGGCCTGCTCTGGTGCCCCGAAGGCAGATAGATCCAAGGCTCGTGCGGAAGCAGCGCGTGGTGGAAGTAGAAGGTCGGCCGGGGCCGGTCGCGGATCGCGCCGATCCACTTGTGCAGCCGGGCCGCCCGGCTCCCCGCCGGCCAGGCGCTCGAGGACCCCCGGCCGGCGCGTGAGCGCCCCGGCGCAGATCCGCGGCGGACACACGGCCGACGCCGACTCGACCTTGATCACGTCGTACCCGTGGCGGTCCATGAGGTGGAACACGCTCGGCTGGTGGCTGCGAACGTCGGGCGCGGTGCGCGGCCGCGGCATGCGCGCGTCGAGGATCGCCGGGACGGCCTTGAAGGTCGAGTCGTAGACCGTGCTGCCGTTCCGAAACCAGGTCGACGTCCGCGCCAGCGCGGCGAAGTTCGGGTAGCGCTCCGCGTCGATCGTCGCCCCGGGCGTGAGCAGCGTGTCGGCCGGGAACTCGTCGAGCACGAGGACCACCACCGGCGCGGGTTCCGTGGGAACGGGAGCCTCGGCGTCGTCGTTACCCAGCGCGTAGCCGACCGCGGCGACGGCGGCGACCAGCAGAAGAAGCAGCACGAGGGCCGGCGCGCGCACTCACCGAAATGTAAAGAAACCCGCCGCAGGGCCGGCCGGGCTGGGCGCCTGCGCTCAGCTTCGCGCAAGCAGCAGCAGACGCTCGCCCGCGACGACCTCGAACACCTCGACCTTGTTTCGCCCCTCGCGCAGCGCCGCCTCCGGCACGTTGAAGGCGAAGTGCTCCGTGGCATCGCCGGCCAGATAGAACGAGCGCCCGACGGCCTCGACCCGCCCGTTGACTGCCACCGCGAGATCGCGCTTGGCGCCGGCGCGGCCTCCGCGCAGGTTGCCGACGATCTGCGCCGGCACCACGCCCGACGCGCGGCGCACGTCGGCAAAGAGCTGGTCCTGCGCGATCGCCGAGCGGGCGGCGCTGCCGCCGGCCGCGCGCGTGAGGCTGTCGGTCGCCCGCCCGACCAGCGAGCGGTTGGGACCGATACCGGCGAACAGGGTCGCGAGGTCGCCGGAGCCGAAGTCGTGCAGGCGCCGGCCGCACCACCTTGCGGCGGAGCCCCTGCCAGCGCCGGCCGGAGATGCTGACGCACCGAGGAGAAGTCGCGCACCGTGAGCGAGACCCGCCGCCGCCGTCTCGCCTGCGCGCCGAAGGCCGAGATGCCGTCGTCGCGGTAGCCGAGCTCGTAGCCGAGCACGTCGGCCATCGTCGAGGCGACGTCGAGGGTGCGCGCGTATACGTCGCTCACCGCCCCGCGCTCCTGGCCCGGGCGCTTGACGAAGAACGGAATCGGAGTCAGCTCCTCGACGTTCGAGGCATTCACGCTGCGGCGCGTCTGCAACACCGCTCTCCCACGCGAAGCCGTGGTCGGCGATCACGACGATCAGCGTGTCGTCGTAGATCTCCTGCACGCGGAGGCGGCGCATGAGCCTGCCGAGCAGCCGGTCGGCGTACCCGAGCTGCAGGAGGTAGCGCTGCTCGTTGTGACGGGTGAGGAACTCGTCGTGGAACCCGGGCGTCGTGTTCATGCCCGGCAGCAGGTCGCGCGGGCGCGGGCGGGTCTGCGCTCCCGATGGCAGGTAGAGGTAGGGCCCGTGTGGGAGCAGCGCGTGCTTCATCCAGAAGGTCGGCCGCCGGGCCGCGTGGATGCTGCGCACCCAGCGCTTGAAGCGCTGCGGGCGCCCGCTAAAGAGGTTGGGAATGATCGCCGGCGCCACGGCGCGCCCGCCGCGGCACATCGAGGGCGGGCAGAGCGCCGAGCCCTCCTCGGAGCTGACGATCCGGTAGCCCTCGCGGTTGAACATGTCGAACACGCTGTGCGGATGCTCGCCGCGGGTGGCCGCCGTCCCGGGCCGCGGGCGCATGCCGTCGAGGATCAGCGGGACGGCCTTGGTCGTCGCGTCATAGGACGAATAGCCGTTGCGAAACCAGACGGAGTCGCTGGCCAGGGCCGCGAAGTTCGGATAGCGGACCGCGTCGATCTGCCCGCGCTCGTCGAGCAGCGAGTCGCCGGGGAACTCGTCGAGGACGAGCAGCACGGCGTGCGGCTTGGGCGCGGTTGTCTCACTCGGCTGGGCAACCCGCCCGGAGCACGAGGGCGCCACCGCCACCGCGACCGTGACGGCGAGGATCGCGATGATGATCCTGAGCATGGCGCCGCACTCTAGGCGTCGGCGATGCGGCACTTGTAACAATGGATTGTCGCGTGGGCGGACTAGAAACGCACCTGGTAATGGCACGAACGGACTTCGTGGCGCGTTCGCCGCTCACGCGAGAGGCGCTCGCCTTCGCCGAGGGCCGCCACTCGGGCCAGAAACGCGACATCGACAATCTGCCGTTCGTGACCCATCCGGTCGAGGTCGCCTGCCTGCTGCACGAGGGCGGGTACTCCGACGAGGTCGTGGCCGCCGGGGTGCTGCACGACGTTCTCGAGGACACCGACGCCGAGCGCGCCGACCTCGAGCAGCGCTTCGGGGCCTACGTGGCCGAGCTGGTCGCTGCCGTGAGCGACGACCCGACGATCGAGAATCCGCTCGAGCGCAAGGCCGCCCTGCGGCTGCAGGTGGCGCAGGCGGGCGAGTGCGCGGCGGCGATCTTCGCTGCGGACAAGGTCTCGAAGGCCCGCGAGCTGCGGGTGCGCGCGAGCCGCGCGGAGCTGGGCGACGCGGACCGCGACAAGATCGACCACTACGAGCACAGCCTCGAGATGCTTGTCGGGCTGATCCCGGAGCACCCCCTGGTCGAGGCTCTGCGCAAGGAGCTCCGCGCGGTAGCGGCCGGCAACGCCTAGATGGTTGATTCCGATCCGTGTGCCTTCGGGGCGCGCCAGGGCTCGAAACGCGCTTCGAAACTCGTGGTTGTCGAGTTCGCGGTCCCAGCAACCGCTAACTCGACAACGAACGCCAAATCCGGCGAAAAGGGGGCGCCGCGGCCGCCCGTCCCGCCCCTTATCGCCCGGCGTTGGCCCGAGCCCAAAGGCGCGCCATCCGGAGCTGCATGGATTTGGAATCACTCGCCTAGCCCGCGGCGAGCAGGGAGGCTCCGAGCTCGCGCGCCAGCCCCTCGCCGCCCCAGCGCATGACCAGGTCATGGTTGTGCTCGAAGACCGGCCTCGCGAGCGGGCTGAGGAGGCTCATCCAGCGCTTGGCGGTGCGCACGTTCCACTCGTAGACCACCGCGGTCACGCCGTCCTGCTCGAACAGCCGCCAGCAGCCGCTACCGGCGAGCTCGCCCGTCGCCTCGCCCTCCATCAGCCGCGGCGCGTCGACGCGGCGCACGGTGAAGTCGAACTCGAGCTCGTAAGGAACGCGGCTGCGCCAGGCGATCCGGTAGCGGCTGCCCACCGACTCGGCGTCGCCCGGCTCGAGCAGCGCGACTCGCTGCACGCCCCGCCACCACAGCGGCCAGCGCTCAGCATCCTGGAGGACATCCCACGCCGCCTCGCGCGGAGCGCCGACCAGCCAGGTGGTCAGAAAGCGGTAGCCGGCCACGGGCCCGGCTCTAGCCGACGGCGGCGGAGAACGCCGCCAGGGTCCGGTCGATGTCGCCCTCGCTCGTGCGCCAGTTCGACACCGACAGCCTGATCGCGCGACGGCCCTCCCAGGTCGTTCCTCCGAGCCACGCCTCGCCGCCCGCCTGTACCCGGTGCAGGACGGCGTCGGTGGTGTCGTCGTCCTCGAAGCAAAACAGCACCTGGTTGAGAACCACGTCGTTCAGCACCGAGCAGCCGGGCAGCCGGGAGAGCCCTTGCGCCGCCTGCCGCGCGCGGGCGCAGCAGCGATCGACCAGCTCCGCCACCCCCTCGCGGCCGAGTGACCGCAGCGCCGCGTACACGGCGAACCCGCGCGCGCGGCGCGAGGACTCGGGTGTCCAGTCGAACGCGTCGCGCTGCCAGTCGCCGGCCCCGGCGAAGTAGGCGGCGCCCGCCGTCATGGCGGCGCGATGCGCGCCGGGATTCGAGCAGAAGGCGATTCCGCAGTCGTAGGGAACGTTGAGCCACTTGTGGCCGTCGGTCGCGCACGAGTCCGCCCGGGCGAGGCCGTCCACCAGGTGCCGCCGATCGGGGCTGGCGGCCGCCCACAGCCCGAACGCGCCGTCGACGTGAAGCCATGCCTCCGTCGCCGCCACGGCATCGGCGATCTCGCCGAGCGGGTCGAACGCCCCCGTGTTGACCTCACCGGCCTGCGCGCACACGATCGTCGGCCCGTCGACGAGCGCGAGCGCCTCCCTCAGCGCCGTGGCCTCCATCCGGCCCTGGTTGTCGGCCGTCACCGGCTCGATCTGCGCCGCGCCGATCCCGAGCAGGCGCAGCGCGCGGTCTACGGTGGTGTGGCGGGTCGAGCCGGCGATCACGGTGATCGGCGGCGACCCCGCCAGGCCCTGCTCCGCCAGGTCCCAGCCGGCGCGCTCGAGCACCGCATGCCGTGCGGCGGCAAGGGCCGTCACGTGCGCCATCTGGCAGCCGGTGGTCAGGGCAAACGAAGCCTGCGCGGGCAGGCCGAGCAGCTCCTTGAGCCAGTCCCCCACGACCTGCTCGACCACCGATGCCGACGGCCCCAGCACCCCGAAGGCCGCGCACTGGTCCCAGGCGGACGCGAGCCAGTCGGCGGCAAGCGCCGCCGGCAGCGCACCGCCGATCACGTAGCCGAAGTAGCGCCCGGAGGCGGTGGCCACCACGCCGCGATCGGCCGCGGAAGCGAGTTGCTCGATTACCTCGAGCGGATCGGCCGGCCGGTCGGGGAGCGGTCCCCCAAGCGCCGCGCCCAGGTCCTCCATCGAAGCCGGCGGGAACACCGGGCGCGTATCGAGCGTGTCGAGGAACTCGCCGGCGAGCTCGGCGGTACGGAGCAGCAGCTCGCGCTCGGTCATGCCTCCAGGTTCACCATCACGTGCTTGATCTCGGTGTAGTCCTCAAGCGCGTACTTCGACATGTCCTTGCCGTAGCCGGACTCCTTGAAGCCGCCGTGCGGCATCTCGGTCACCATCGAGATGTGGTCGTTGATCCACACGCAGCCGAAGTGCAGCGCGTTGGCGACGCGATGGGCGCGTCCGACGTCGCGCGTCCACACCGAGGCGGCCAGGCCGTAGCGAGTGCCGTTGGCCCACTCGATCGCCTTGGCCTCGTCGTCGAACTGCTGCACGGTCAGGACCGGACCGAAGATCTCCTTCTGGATCATGTCGTCGCCCTGCCGCAGGTTCGCCACGATCGTCGGCTCGAGGAATGAGCCGGGCAGGTCGGGCTCGTTGCCGCCGACCACGATCTCGGCGTGCGGCGGCTTGCCCTCCAGGAACTGCTCCACCCGGCCCCGGTGCTGCATGGAGTTGAGCGGCCCGAGGTTCGTCTCGGGGTCGAACGTGTCGCCCATCTTGTAGGCCTTGGTCTGCTCGACCAGCCCGTTCACGACGTCGTCGTAGACCGTCTTCGAGGCGAGCACGCGCGTTGCCGCGGTGCAGTCCTGACCCGCGTTGTAGAGCCCCGCGGCGGCGATCGACTCGAGCGCGACCTCGAGGTCGACGTCGTCGAAGATCACGACCGGCGCCTTGCCGCCCAGCTCCAGGTGCACGCGCTTGAGCGTGTCCGCGGCGGCCGCCGCGACCCACTTGCCCGTCCCCGGCGAGCCGGTCAGCGAGACCATGTCCACGTCGGGATGGCGTTACCAGCCCCGAGCCGGCGGGCTTGCCGTGTCCGGTGATCACGTTCAGCACACCGGGCGGCAGCACCTCGCCCGCGTACTCGGCCAGCTTGACGGTCGAGATCGGCGTTGACTCGGCAGGCTTGAGGACGATCGTGTTGCCGGTGGCAAGCGCCGGCCCGATCTTCCAGATGGCCATCATCAGCGGGTAGTTCCAGGGCGCTATCTGCCCGATCACGCCGATCGGCTCGCGGCGGATGATCGAGGTGCGGCCCGGGGATGTACTCACCGGCCGCCTGGCCCTCGGGCACGCGCGCTGCGCCCGCAAAGAAGCGCAGGTTGTCGACCATGAACGGCATCTCGTCCTCGAGGAAGGCGCTGCGCGGCTTGCCCGCGTCGGCGGCCTCGAGGTCGGACAGCTCCTCGGCGTGCTCCTCGAGCAGGTCGGCGAGCTTGTTGATCGCCGCGGCGCGCTCTCCCGGCGTCGTGCGCGCCCAGCCGTCGAAGGCGCCCTTGGCCGCCGCGACCGCGCGGTTTACGTCCTCCTCGGTCGAGAGCGGCATCTGGGCGATCACCTCGCCGTTGGCGGGGTTGGTCACGTCCTCGGTGGCGCCGTCGGCGGAATCCGAGGGCTCGCCGTTGATGAAGTTCTGCAGCTTTGTCCTGGTGGTTGTAGCCACTTGGCTTCCTCTCCTCTCTAGGCGGTGACGCCCAAGACATCCTCGACGGGGGTGTACTCCATGCCGGTGCCCTCGGCGACGGCCGGGTGGGTGACCTTGCCGTCCGCCACGTTCACTCCGGGGCTGAGTGCCGGAGTGGTCTCGATCGCCCCCGCCAACCCTTGGTCGGCCAGCTCGAGTACGTAGGGCAGCGTCGCATTGGTGAGCGCGAAGGTCGAGGTCACCGGCACCGCGCCCGGCATGTTGGCCACGCAGTAGTGGGTCACGCCGTCCACCTCGTAGACCGGGTCCGAGTGGGTGGTCGCGTGCGATGTCTCGAAGCAGCCGCCCTGGTCGATCGACACGTCGACGAGCACGGCGCGCTGCTTCATCAGCTTGAGCTGATCGCGCTTGATGACGTACGGGGCGCGAGCGCCTTGTACCAGCACCGCTCCAATCACGAGGTCGGCACGCGGCAGCATCTCCTCGACGGAGAGCGTCGACGAGTACACGGTCGACGCGCGCCCGCCGAAGGCGATGTCGAGCTCGCGCAGGCGATCGATGTTGCGGTCGTAGACGAATACGTCCGCCTCCATCCCGATCGCGATGAAGGCGGCGTTCTGGCCGACCACGCCGCCGCCGATCACCATCACCGTGGCCGCGGCGACGCCTGGCACCCCGCCAAGCAGGACGCCGCGGCCGCCGAGCGGGCGCTCCAGGAAGAACGCGCCCGCCTGGGTGGCGATCTTGCCGGCCACCTCGCTCATCGGCGCGAGCAACGGCAGCCGGCCGTGATCGTCGACCACCGTCTCATAGGCGACGCAGGTCGCGCCCGACTTGCACAGTCCCTTGGTCAGCTCGGGGTCGGGGGCGAGATGGAGGTAGGTGAACAGCAGGTGCTCGGGCCGCAGCATCTCGACCTCTGCCGGCTGGGGCTCCTTGACGCCCAGGATCATCTCGGCTTCGTCGAACACCGACTGGGCGTCCGGCGCGATGCGCGCTCCCTGCGCGGTGTACTCGTCGTCGGGGATCGTGCTTCCCAGGCCGGCTCCGGCCTGGATGACCACCTCGTGACCGCGGTCCACGAGCTCGCGTACGCCGGCGGGCGTGAGCGAGACCCGGTACTCGTCGGTCTTGATCTCAGTCGGTACTCCGACCTTCATGTCGTCTGATCTCTCCTTAGTTGACGAGTTCGCGTGCGCGCAGCGCCAGCCAGAACTCGATCCGATCGCGGGCGCTCGACAGGTCTCTCCCGGTGAGCTGCTCCACGCGCCTGATGCGGTAGCGCAGCGTATGACGGTGGCAGTACAGCTCGCGCGCCGCCTTCTCCCACTGCCCGTTCTGCTCGATGAACGCCTCGAGCGAGCGCATCAGCTCGTCGCCGTACTCGCCACTCGCGTCCTCGAGCGGGCCGAGCACCGAGTCGCAGTAGAGCCGCAGGGCATCGTCGTCTTGGAGCGAGAGCAGCAGCTGGAAGGCGCCGAGGTCGCGATAGGAGGCGACGGCAGGCGAGTGGCCGTTGGCGAGGGCGGCCGCTTCGAGGGCGCAGCGCGCCTCGTGGAACGAGCGGCGCAGCGAGCCCACGGCGGCGGGTCGCGACGCCGCGGCGCGCAGCTCACCGTGGTCTGCGGCGAGAGCGTCGCGAGCCCGTAGGGCGAGCGCCACCGGATCGAGGCCCTCCCGAGCGTCGATGACCGCGCAGAGGAGGTTCTCGCGCGCGGCGACCAGCGCCCCCACGCCGGCGTCGGAGAGGAAGCGGTCGAGGTCGCCTTCCAGCGGCGCGGCGGCGCCGCCATCGCGGCCGGCGAACACCAGCACCGCCGCGTCGGAGCCCACCCCGAACGGGCGCAGCCGCACCGCCAGCTCCTGCTCGGACAGGCGTCCGGTGAGCGCCTCGGCAAGGACGTCGCCGGCCAGGCGGCGCTCGGTGTCGCGCATGGCGCGCTGGCGCATGAGCTCGAGCGCTACCACCGTGACGGCCTGCTGGAGGATCAGCCGCTCGAAGTCGCCGAGCCCGCCGGCGTCGCGGGCGGCCACCAGCCAGGCCTGCGGTGCGCCGCGGCCGCGCGTGGCCACCGGGAGCACGAGCGAGCGGCCCGCGATCTCGGGATGATCGGGAAGGAAGTCCCGCCGGCTCGGACGCCTTGGCTGCGCCCGTGCCGAGCTCGGCCGAACGCCGCCGCACCTCCTCGCGGATGTGATCGAGAGCCTCCTCGGGCAGCTCGCGCCGAAACACCTTCGAGGCGATCGTCTCGCCGCGCGCCGAGAGCACGCATACCGTGCCGCCGGTGGCGGCGGCCAGCGCGCGCACCAGCTCGTCGAGCCCGCGCTCCTCGAGCACGAGCCGCTCGAGGCGCTTGTGGATCGCGATGCCGCGCTGGAGCAGCTCGTACTGCTCGTTCACCAGGCGCGTGAACGCCTTCTCGGTGAGGGCGATGAAGGGCAGCTCGTACGGCACCTCGAACACCGGGAAGCCGAGCTCGGCCGCCTCCTCTATGAGCGGACCGGGGAGCGTGTCGAAGTCGAAGCCCGTGCCGAAGCCCAGGCCGGACAGGTGTCGACCGGAGAGCAACCGGACGAACTCGCGCTGGCGCTCCTCTGTATCGAGCTGGATCCCGGTCGTGAGCAACAGCTCCCCGCCCGACAGCCACGGCGTCGGGTCGGGGAGCTCTGAGATGTGCACCCAGCGGACCGGGGCGTCTGCCCCGTCCTCACCGGTCGCGAGCTCCAGGCCCATCTCGGTGACGAGGGTCCGGACGGTCAGCATTGCCGCACGGACTCTCCGTTCAGTGCCGGACGATCCGGTCCCAGGCCTCGGTCAGGACCTGGCGGAGGACCCGGTCGATCAGGTCGAACTCCTCCGAGTCCGCGATCAGCGGCGGGGAGAGCTGGATCACGGGGTCGCCGCGATCGTCCGCGCGACAGATCAGCCCGTGTTTGTAGAGCTCGGCCGACATGAAGCCGCGCAGCAGCTCCTCGCCCTCCTCGTCGCTGAAGCTCTCCCTGGTCTCCTTGTCCTTGACCAGCTCGAGCGCGTGGAAGTAGCCAGCGCCGCGAACGTCGCCCACGATCGGCAGATCCTCGCGCAGCTTGTCGAGCATCCCTCGGAGCTCAGGCTCCTTCTCGCGCACGTGTCCGCACAGGTCCTCGCGCTCGAAGATGTCGAGATTCGCCATCGCGACCGCCGCCGAGACCGGATGGCCGCCGAACGTGATGCCGTGCGTGAACATGTGCGTGTCGTCCATGAAGGCATCGGCCACCCGGTCCGACACGATCACGGCGCCCATCGCCGCGTAGGAGGAGGTCAGGCCCTTTGCCGTAGTGATCACGTCCGGAACCACGCCGAAGCGGTCGACCCCGAAGTAGTGGCCGAGCCGGCCCCACGCGCAGATCACCTCGTCGGCGATCAGGAGAACGCCGTGCCGGTCGCAGATCTCACGCACGCGCTGCCAGTAGCCGTCCTGAGGCACGAAGCAGCCGCCCGAGTTCTGGACCGGCTCGAGGATCACGGCGGCGACCGTCTCGGGGCCCTGGAACTCGATCATGTGCTCGATCTGGTCCGCAGCCCAGAGCGGGTCGCGGCCCTCGGGCCAGTGATAGTCGTTCGTGTTCGGCACATGGTGCGCGCCCGGGACGAGCGGCTCGAACGCCGTGCGCAACGGCGTGATGCCGGTGATGGAGAGCGCGCCGAAGGTGGTGCCGTGGTAAGCGGTCTCGCGCGCGATGATCTTCGTGCGCAGCGGATCGCCGTTGAGCTTGTGGAACTGGCGCGAGAGCTTCCAGGCGGACTCGACTGCCTCGGAGCCGCCGGAGGTAAAGAAGACGCGGTTCAGGTCGCCGGGGGCGAGGCCGGCGATGCGCTCGGCCAGCTCGATGGCGGTCGGGTGGGCGTAGCTCCAGTTGGTGTAGAAGGCGAGCTTCTCGGACTGGCGCGCGCCCGCCTCGCCGATCTCCGCGCGGCCGTGGCCGGCGTTGACGCAGAAGAGCGCCGAGAGCCCGTCGAGATAGCGCCGATCGTGCTCGTCCCAGACGTACGACCCTTCGCCGCGCACGATGATGGGGATCTCGTGCTGCCCGTCGAACCCGCCCATCCGCGTGAAATGCATCCACAGATGGCGGCGAGCCTTCTGCTGAAGCTCGCTTGGAGGACCCACATGCTCCTGGGTTAGGTACTGGGGCGTAGTCGCCATTCAGCTCTCCTCGGTCTAGACGCTGAGGACAACGGTATCGTCGTAATGGCAGGGCGTCTAGGTGGCCTGAGGCGTAACAACGGAGCAACGCGTTGTCCAATATGGAGTATGAGAGATGGCTGCTTACGGCGTTTCGCTACTTGCGGTGACGCCGGTTCGGCCATAGCTTGCCCTGGAACATGAGCCATCAGGGCGAAGTGGGGGGCGTTCCCAGCGTCAGCCTGCAGGGGGTCACGAAGCGATTCGGCGGCTTCACCGCGGTCCGGGAGATGGATCTCGACATCCCGAGCGGGGAGTTCTTCACCATGCTCGGCCCCTCTGGCTGCGGGAAGACGACCACCCTGCGCATGATCGCCGGCTTCGAGGAGCCCAGCGAGGGCACGGTGCTCCTCGACGGCGACGACGTCACCGGCCTGCCGCCCTTCCGGCGGCCGACCAACACCGTCTTCCAGAGCTACGCGCTCTTTCCGCACATGAGCGTCGAGAAGAACGTCGCCTTCGGCCTCCAGCGCCAGGGGATCTCGAAGGACGAGACCCGCAAGCGCGTGAGCGAGGAGCTCGAGCGAGTCGGCCTCAGCGCCGAGGCGGCCCGCAAGCCGCGCCAGCTCTCGGGCGGACAGCAGCAGCGCGTGGCGCTGGCGCGCGCGCTTGTGAATCGCCCGGCCGTCCTGCTGCTCGACGAGCCGCTCGGAGCACTCGACCTCAAGCTGCGAAAGCAGCTCCAGGTCGAGCTCAAGCGCATCCAGGGCGAGGTCGGGATCACGTTCGTCTACGTGACCCACGACCAGGAGGAGGCGCTCACGATGTCCGACCGCATCGCGGTGATGAACCGCGGCGTGGTCGAGCAGATGGACGACCCCGAGGAGATCTACGAGCGGCCGCGCACCACGTTCGTGGCCGGCTTCATCGGGGTCTCCAACCTCATGCCCGGCGAGGTCATCTCCACTCAGACCGGCACGGCGGAGCTGCGTCTCGACGCGGGCCCGACCGTTCGCGCCGGCGCCGCAAGCGCCGCGCCCGGCCAGCGCGCCCACGCGGTGGTGCGCCCCGAGAAGCTTCAGCTGCACCCGGCCAACGGCTCCGGACCGGATGGCCGTCCGAGCGTGGAGGGCCAGGTGGAGAGCTCGCTCTACCTCGGTACCGCGACGCAGGTGGTGGTGCGCCTCGGCGATGGCACACGGATGACGGTGCTCGTGCCGAATACAGATGAAGAGGCGCGTCAGCGCCTGCCGGCCGCGGGCGACGCGGCACGCCTGACCTGGGCTGACAACAACATCCACGTGGTGATGGATCCCGCCGCCGATACGGCGGACGACTCGGAAGGGGACACGGAATGAGCGATCTCGACAGGCAATTCGAACGGCTGATACGTGAGGAAATCAGCCGCCGGCGGCTGTTGCGCCGCGGCGCGGCGGGGGCACTCAGCGTCTCCGCGCTTGCCTATCTGGCGGCCTGCGGCTCCGAGACAGGAGGCAGCAGCCAAACCAAAACCGAGGAGTCGAAGGCGATCGCCAAGGGCGAGATCTCCGACTCGCTCTACTTCGCGAACTGGCCGCTGTACATCGAAGAGGACCGCGGAACGCTCAAGGACTTCGAGAAGAAGTACGGCACCAAGGTCAAGTACGTCGAAGAGATCAACGACAACACCGAGTTCTTCGGCAAGGTCCGCCAGCAGTACGAGCGCGGCGACTCGGGCGGGCGCGACATCCACACGGTCACCGACTGGATGGCTGCGCGCATGATCCGCCTCGGCTACGTGCAGAAGTTCGACAAGACCGAAATGCCCAACGCCACCAAGAACCTGATCGCGCGGCTCCAGAAGCCGCCGTTCGACCCGACGCGCGACTTCTCGATGCCCTGGCAGTCGGGCCTGACCGGGATCATCTACCGCAAGGACAAGGTCAAGCGCGAGCCCAAGTCGATGGACGACCTGTTCGATCCGGTCTACAAGGGCAAGGTCACCATGCTCACGGAGATGCGTGACAGCGTGGGCCTGGTGGCGGCCTCGCATGGGCGCCGACCCGGAGACGGCGACCACCGACGAGTTCATGGCGGCGATCGAGAAGATCGGCGAAGCCTCCGACTCGGGCCAGATCCGCGGCTTCACGGGCAACGAGTACACCAAGGACATCACCAAGGGCGACTCCACCGTGATCGTCGGGTGGTCCGGCGACGCGGTGCAACTCAAGCTCGACAACCCGAACATCGAGTTCGTGATTCCGGAGTCGGGCGGCCACCTCTGGACAGACAACATGCAGATCCCTGTCGGTGCGCCCGCTGCCTTCACGGCGCAGAAGCTGATCGACTTCGTCTACCAGCCCGAGGTTCAGGCGGACATCGCGGAGTACGTCAACTACGTCTGCCCGGTCGAGGGGGTCAAGGAGATCCTCGCCAAGCGCGACCCGGCGCTGGCCGAGAACCCGCTGATCTTTCCGGACGACGCGTTCCTCGAGAACACGTTCATCTTCCGCGGCCTCAAGCCCGAGGAGGAGCAGGAGATCGACGAACGCCTTCCAGCAGGTCATCGGGGCGTAGCTTCTTCGTGCCGGCCAGTCTCAAGAAAGCGGGACTGCCGTACTTCCTGCTCCTGCCGGGGCTCGGCTTCCTGCTGGTCTTCTTCGTCATCCCGCTGGTCTACATGCTGTTCGAGTCGCTCAAGACGGGCACGCTCGAGACCGGCTACCTGTTCAGCTGGGAGTTCGCGAACTACACGAACGCGATCTCCGACTTCAGCGATCAGCTGCTGCGCTCGTTCAAGTACGCGGGGATGGCGACCGTGATCGCGCTGATCATCGGGTACCCGCTCGCCTACGTGATCGCCTTCCGGGCCGGGCGCTGGCGCAACGCGCTGCTGCTCGCGGTGATCGTGCCCTTCTTCGTCACCTACCTGATCCGGACGCTCTCGTGGGAGACGATCCTGTCGGACTCGGGCCTGGTGGTCTCGACGCTGCAGACGATCGGAATCGTCGCCAACGACGGTCGTCTGCTCGACACCACGGCGTCCGTCGTGCTGGGCATCACCTACAACTTCCTGCCCTTCATGATCCTGCCGCTCTACGCCTCGCTCGAGCGGATCGACCACCGGATGCTGGAGGCCGGCTACGACCTCTACGGACGCCGCCGTGACGTCTTCCTGCGGGTGACGCTGCCGCTGTCGATGCCGGGAGTGGTGGCGGGCACGCTGCTCACCTTCATCCCGGCCGCGGGCGACTTCATCAACGCCGAGCTGCTCGGCACGCCGCGCCAGTTCATGATCGGCAACGTCATCCAGAGCCGCTACCTCGAGGTCTCGGACTACCCGACCGCGGCGGCGCTCTCGTTCATCCTGATGGCGATCATGCTGGTGGTCGTCCTGATCTGGGCGAAGCATCGCCGGCACCGAGGCGCTGCTCGGCACCGAGGGCGAGGAGCGGTGATGAGGTCCTTGCGGCGCCGGCGCGGTGGGAAGCTGCTCGACGTCGGGCTGAACGTCTACGCGGGGCTCGCGCTCCTATACCTGCTCGTGCCGATCGCGATCATCCTCGTCTTCTCGTTCAACAAGCCGCGCGGGCGCTTCAACTTCCTCTGGCAGGAGTTCTCGCTCGACGCCTGGGGCGATCCGTTCGGCGTGCCGGGCATCTCCGAGGCGCTCGTCAACTCGATCGAGATCGCCGCCCTGTCGACCCTGTTCGCCGCGGTGCTCGGCACGATCACCGCGCTGGCACTCGTGCGCTACGAGTTCAAGGGCCGCGCGCCGGTCAACTTCTTCATCTTCATCCCGCTCGCCACTCCCGAGGTGGTGCTCGGCGCGGCGCTGCTGTCGCTGTTCATCAACTTCCAGGTGGCCACCGGGTTCACGACGATCGTGATCGCGCACATCATGTTCAACCTGTCGTTCGTGATCGTCACGGTGCGCTCGCGGCTGATCGGGTTCGACCGCTCGCTCGAGGAAGCCGCGCAGGATCTCGGCGCCACACCGTTTCAGACCTTCCGGCTCATCACGCTGCCGCTGATCATGCCGGGCGTGGTCGCCGCGTCCCTGCTCGCGTTCGCGCTCTCGATCGACGACTTCGTTATCACGAACTTCAACGCGGGCTCGACGATCACGTTCCCGTTGTTCATCTGGGGCGCCGCGCGCGTGGCCGTGCCGCCGCAGATCTACGTGATCGCCTCGATGATCTTCCTGTTCACCCTGGCGATGATGCTGCTGACGGTGTGGCAGCAGCGCCGCGCGGAGCGGATGGCCGCGGTGCGCCCGGACGAGCCGGAGCCGGTGCGCGGCGTGACCGTCGCCGGCGTCAGCGAGCTGCTCGAGCGCGAGAAGGGGCGCTTCGCCTCTGAGCATCCGCGCTCGCGCGAGCTCCACGACGCCGCGCGCGGCTCGCTGCTGGCGGGCGTCCCGATGAGCTGGATGACGATGTGGGCGGGCGGGCATCCCGTCTACGCCGCCGAGGCGCACGGGGCGCGCGTGGTCGACGTGGACGGCAACGAGTACGCCGACCTCTGCCTGGGCGACACCGGCGCCATGGCCGGCCACATGCCCGAGCCGACCATGCGCGCGGTCGCCGAGAGCGCCGGCATCACGACGATGCTCCCCACCGAGGACGCCGCCTGGGTCGGCGAGGAGCTCGCGCGCCGCTTCGGCGTTCCCTACTGGCAGTTCTCGCTCACGGCCACCGACGCCAACCGCTGGATGCTGCGCATCTGCCGCCACGTGACCGCTCGGCCCAAGGTCCTGGTCTTCAACTGGTGCTACCACGGGTCGGTCGACGAGGCCTTCACCACGCTCGGCCCCGGCGGCGGTGAGCGCTCGCGCGAGGGCAATGTGGGCCCGCAGGTCGATCCCGCGACCACCACGCGCGTGGCGGAGTTCAACGACCTGGAGTCCGTCGAGGCGGCGCTGGCCCACGGCGACGTGGCCTGCGTCCTGATGGAGCCCGCGCTCACCAATATCGGCATCGTGCTCCCCGAGGACGGCTTCCTGGCCGGGGTCCGAGAGGCGTGCACGCGTACCGGGACGTTGCTGATCATCGACGAGACGCACACGCTGAGCGCCGGGCCCGGGCGGCTGCACCGCGGCCTGGGGGCTGGAGCCCGACGCCGTCACGCTCGGCAAGTCGATCGGCGGCGGCGTGCCGATCGGCGCGTACGGCGTCACCTCGGAGCTGGCCGAGCGCATCGCCGCCGCCGAGGACGCCGATCTCGAGGACACCGGCGGCGTGGGCGGCACGCTGGCAGGCAACGCGCTCTCGCTGGCCGCAACGCGGGCAACGCTCGGCGAGGTGCTCACCGATGACGCCTTCGCGCGCATGTCGTCCCTGCGCGAGCGCTTCGTTGCCGGAGTCGAGGACGCGCTCGAGCGCTCCGCGATGCCGTGGTCGATAATCAGCCTCGGAGCGCGCGCCGAATACCGCTTCTGCGCCCGACCCGCCGCGCACCGGAGCCGAGTCCGCGGCGGTGGCCGACCGCCCGTTGGAGGAATATCTGCACCTGTACCTGCTCAACCGGGGAGTGCTCATCACCCCGTTCCACAACATGGCCCTGATGTGCCCGGCGACCACCGAGCAGGAGGTCGACCGCCACACCGAGGCGTTCACCGCAGCAGTCGAGGAGATCAGCACATGACCGAACACCACCGGTTGCACGCCGACCAGGGCGCGGAGGTCGGGGACAAGGGCCTGAAGAAGGACGCCATCGGGTTCATCGACGGCCTCATCATCGGAATCGCGTCGACGGCCCCGGCCTACTCGCTGGCGGCGGTCATCGCGATCGTGGTGGTCGGGGTGGGTGTACAGGCGCCCGCCGTGCTGCTCGCGGCGTTCGTCCCGATGTTCCTGATCGCCGCGGCCTTCTATTACATGAACCGCGCCGATCCGGACTGCGGGACGTCGTTCTCCTGGGTCACACGCGCCATGGGCCCGAGCCTCGGCTGGGTCGGCGGCTGGGCGATCTGCACCACCGGCATCATCGTGATCGGGTCGCTCGCCGACGTGGGCGCCTATCTACACGTTCGACCTGTTCGGCCTGGACAGCCTGCGCGACTCCAAGACGGCAGTGACGATCTTCGCGGTCATCATCATCGCGGTGATGACGGCGATCTGCGTGATCGGCACCGAGCTGTCGGCGATGGTGCAGCGCGTCATGATCTTCTTCCAGGTTGGCGCGCTGCTGCTGTTCGCGCTCGTGGCGCTGATCAAGGGCGGGGCGATCACGCCCGAGCTGTCCTGGTTCTCCCCGTTCGCCGTCGACAGCCCCAATGCGCTCGTTCTCGGCCTGCTGACCGGCGTGTTCATCTACTGGGGCTGGGAGAGCGCCGTCAACCTCAACGAGGAGACCTCGGACTCGGGCAACTGCTCCGGGGCTCGCAGCGATCGCCTCCACCGTGATCCTGCTCGTGACCTACGTCGTCACAACGACCGCTGTGGTGTCGTTCGCCGGCCTCGACCGGGTCGCGGAGTTCGAGGACGACGCGGGCATCTTCGGGGCGCTCGCCACCGACATCCTCGGCTCCCCGCTCGACAAGCTGGTCGTGCTCGCGATCGTCACGTCGGCGATCGCCTCGACTCAGACCACGATCCTGCCGGCCTCGCGCACCTCGCTGTCGATGGCGCGCCAGGGCGCGTTCCCGGAGGCGCTCGGGCGCATCCACCCGCGCTTCTTGACCCCGCATATCGGGACGATTCTGATCGGGGGAATCGCCGCGGTCTGGTACGGGATCCTCAACAACGTCTCGCAGAACTTCCTGTTCGACTCGCTGACTGCGCTGTCGTTGATGATCGCCTTCTACTACGCGCTCACCGGGTTCGCCTGCGCGATCTTCTACCGCCACGAGCTGACCAAGTCCGTGAAGAACTTCTTCTTCATCGGGGTCGGTCCGGTGGTCGGCGCCTCGATTCTGGGCTTCCTGTTCGTCAAGGCGATCCTCGAGTATTCGAAGACCGATCAGTCCTACAGCGGTGAGGCCATCTTCGGGATCGCGATCCCGGTGGTGCTCGGCCTCGGCCTGCTCCTCCTCGGCGTGGTCCTGATGCTGGTCTGGCGCATGACCGGGCACGAGGAGTTCTTCAGCCGCAAGACCGAGACCGTCGATCCGGACGTGGCGGCGGGCCGAAAGATGGGTGTGGCGGCGGTTCCGGAGGAGGCGGTCTGATGGCCGGAGGCGGCACGATAGTGCTGGGCTACGACGCCTCACCCGGTGCGGAGCGCGCGCTCGTGATGGCGATCGACCTGGCCCGCCAGTACGGCGACCATCTCATCATCGGGTTCGGAGCGGCGCCGCCCGGGCCGCCCACCGAGGACGTTGGCGAGCACCAGCGCGCCCTCGAGGAGATGGGCGGACGTGCAACCGCGGAGGCCCTGAGCCGGGCTCTCGCGGCCGGCATCGACGCCCACGTGGAGCTGCTGCCCACGCGTCCGTACGTGGCGCTCACCGACCTGGCCGACCGCGAGTCCGCCCGGATGATCGTGGTGGGCAGTTACGGGGAGAGCCCGGTCAAGAGCGCGGTCCTCGGGTCCACTCCACACAAGCTGCTGCACTGGGCCGAGCGCCCGGTCTTGGTGGTGCCAGCCGTCTAGCCGCCTGTCGCTAGTCTCGGCGGCCGTGAGCACCTGGGACAGGCTGGCCCCGCTCGAGGTCGAGATCGAGAGCTACGAGCTCGAGGGACGCGAGCTGCGCTTCGGCGAGCAGTTCACACGTCACACGACGCTGATCACCCTTCACGGCGGCGGCCACGAGGGAGTCGGCGAGGACGTCGTCTATGACGGCGAGGATCATTTCGCCATGCGCGAGGCCGGGCCGACGCTGCCGTTCGCCGGCTCGTGGACCATCGGCTCGCTGTCGGACCACCTGGCCGAGCTGGACCTGTTTCCCACCAAGGAGCCGGTCCGCGAGCCGTCGCGCGCGTACCGGCGTTGGGCCTTCGAGTCAGCGGCGCTCGACCTGGGACTGCGCCAGGCCGGCCGCGCCCTGCCCGAGCAGCTCGGCCGCGAGCTCCAGCCGCTCAACTACGTCGTCTCGATGCGTCTGGGACCGCCCCCCATGGACGGGGCCGAGCCCGTGCCCGAGACCTCCAAGCGCATGATGGACGTGCTCGAGCGCTATCCCGGCACGCGCTTCAAGCTCGACCCCACCAACACCTGGAGCGACGACCTGATCGCCGAGCTGGCGGCCACCGGCGCCGTCGACTCGCTCGACCTGAAGGGCCAGTACAAGGGCACCCCGGTGGACGTGGACAACCGACCCCGAGCTCTACGCCAAGCTCATCGAGGCCTTCCCCGACGCCTGGCTCGAGGATCCCGACATCGACGACGAGACGCGCCCGCTGCTCGAGCCACACCGTGACCGCGTGACCTGGGACGCGCCGATCCACTCGGTCGACGACATCCTCGCGCTCGAATGGCTGCCGCGCACGGTCAACATCAAGCCGTCGCGGGTCGGCTCGCTCGTCGGGCTCTGCCGCGCCTACGACTTCTGCGCCGAGCGCGACATCGGCGCCTACGGGGGCGGCCAGACGGAGCTCGGGCGTCGGCCGCGATCACATCCAGTACCTGGCGGCGCTCTTTCACCCGGACACGCCGAACGACGTGGCGCCCGGCGGCTTCAACCAGCCCGAGCTGCCGGAGGGGTTGCCTCAGAGCCCGCTGAAGATAGCGCCTGCGCCCACCGGCTTTCGCTTCGCCTCGTGATCGAGATCCTGCCGCTCCACCCCGGCCGGCAGACCGCGCTGGAAATGGCCGAGCGCGTGGCCGGCTTCCTCGATGCCGCGACCAGGTCGCTCGACCTGGCTCTCTACGACGTCCGGCTGCCGGGCGAGCCGGGCGACCTCGTGGCCGGCGGCGCTGACGCGCGGCAGCCGCGCGCGGCGTGGCGGTGCGAATCGCCTACAACGCCGACCACGACGAGCGCGTCTTCCCGCCGCCGCCCAGGACCGCTCCCGAGCTGATCGAGCGGCTGCCCTTTCCCACCTGCGGCATCCCCGGCATCCCCGACCTGATGCACCACAAGTACGTCGTGCGCGACGGCGAGTCGGTCTGGTCGGGCTCGACCAACTGGACCACCGACTCGTGGACGATCCAGGAGAACTTCGTGGTTCGCGCCGACTCTCCCGAGGTCGCGAGCGCCTTCACCGCCAACTTCGAGGAGCTCTGGTCGACCCGCGACGTGGAGCGCACCGGCCGGCACGAGCCGCGCACGATCTCGGTCGACGGCCATGAGGTGCGGCTTGGTTCACGCCCGGCCAGGGCGAGGATCTCTCGCAACGCATCGCGCGGGCCATCGGGCGGGCCCGCGAGCGGATCCGGATCGCCTCGCCGGTCATCACCGCCGGGCCGGTGCTCGGCACGCTTGCGGAGATAGCCGCCGAGGGCAGGATCGACCTGCGCGGGGTGGTCGACCGCACGCAGATGGAGAACGTCGTCTACCAGTGGCGCACGAACGGCCGCTCGGCCTGGAAGATCCCGATCCTCGCCTCGGTCTTCGAGCACGCCGACTTCCGCGGCAAGCAGTCGATCCCGTGGACGCCGGACTCGATCCACGACTTCATGCACGCGAAGGTGACGGTGGCCGACGACTGGGTCTTCGCCGGCTCCTTCAACCTCTCGCGCTCGGGTGAGATGAACGCCGAGAACGTGCTCGAGGTGCGCGATCCCGCGCTGGCCGACCAGATGGCCGCCTTCGTCGACGAGGTCAGGGATCGCTACGAAACGATGCCCGTGCCTGTCGATGGGCGGCCGACATGAGTCGGGCGCGGACCTCGTCCGGATCGTCGGTGAGGTAGAGCAGGTCCAGGTCGCCGGGCGAGATCTTCCCCTCGACCAGCGGGCGTTCGCGGATCCAGGCCACCAGGCCGCTCCAGTAGT
The DNA here is from genome assembly GCA_963762265.1 of uncultured Thermoleophilaceae bacterium. GTDB lineage: Bacteria > Actinomycetota > Thermoleophilia > Solirubrobacterales > Thermoleophilaceae > JACVRW01. The sequence goes on from CAVXKC010000004.1 coordinate 642,470, forward strand.
CCGTGCCCACGAGGATCACCGGGAACTCGCGGATCTTGTCGGTCTGGATCAACGTCAGCGCCTCGAAGAGCTCGTCGAGGGTGCCGAAGCCGCCGGGGAAGACCACGAAGCCGCTCGAGTAGCGCACGAACATGACCTTGCGAGCGAAGAAGTAGTGGAACTCGAGCGCGATGTCGCAGTAGGGATTGACACCCTGCTCGAACGGGAGCTCGATGTTCAGCCCGATCGAGAGCGCGCCCGCGTCGCGCGCGCCGCGGTTGGCCGCCTCCATCGCTCCCGGCCCGCCGCCGGTGATCACCGCCAGGCCGGCCTCGCCGACGATGCGCGCCGTCTCGCGCGCCAGCGCGTATTGGGGATCGCCGGCCGGCGTGCGGGCGGAGCCAAAGAAGGAGGCGGCCGCGCCCACGTGCGCCAGCGCGTCGAAGCCCATGTCGAGCTCTGCCTGGATGCGCTCGAGCCGCGCGGCGTCGGTGAGCGTGGAGACCACCCCGGCCTCCTGAGCCGCGATGATCTCCTCGTCGTAGGTCGTCGGCATGCGCGGCTCGGCGGGACGCTGGTCGGTCATCCCCATCGAGCCTAGTGGCGTGGGACGCCCGTCGAGACGGGCGAGCGTCTACGGCGCTCGGACGAGGGCGGCGAGGACTTCGAGGCGCGCGAGCCTGCCCGCGCGATACCCGGGCGCGCGTGGTTCAACACCCTCGGGGCTTGCTGCCGGCTCGGTGGCTCGCTCGGGTTGCTTGGGCTCGGGCCACCGGCTGGCCATGAGGGGTGGGACGGGTCGCCGCGGCACTCCTTTTGTCGGCAGCGTTGCTGACTTTGCTGGTCAGTGGCCACTAAACCCAGGACGGTGCGGCTCGCGCGGATTGCTTGGGCTCGGGCCAACGGCGGGCTATAAGGGTTGGGACGGGTCGCCGCGGCGCTCCCGTTTGCCGGATGGGGCGTGCGTTGTCGAGTTAGCGGTTGGTGGGACCGGCAACTCGACAATGGAGCGGTGACGGGGCCCAAGGACGGGTGATCTCTACAGGGCCAGCGACAGGGGCTGCTCGAGCAGCTCCTTGACGCGCGCCAGGAACTGGGCGCCGTCCGCGCCGTAGAGGATGCGGTGGTCGCAGACGAGCGACAGCGACATCTGGTCGCGCGCCACGATCCGGCCGCTCTCGTCGACAGCCGGCCTCTTCGCCAGAGCGCCTACGGTCAGGATCGACGCCTGCGGCGGGTTGATGATCGCGGTGAAGTGCTCGATCCCGTACATGCCGAGGTTGGACACCGTGAACGTGCCCCCCGAGAGCTCCGGCGGCGTGACCGTCTTGTCGCGCACCTTCTCGATCACCGCGCGGGCGTCGCGAGAGATCTGGCCAAGCGACTTGCGGTCGGCGTCGAAGACGGTCGGCACCACGAGGGCGTCCATGGCCGCGACGGCCACGCCGATGTTGACCTTCTCGTAGAGCTCGAACTTGCCATCGCGGTAGGCGCCGTTCACGCGCGGGAACTCGCGCAGGGCTGTGGCCGCGGCCTTCACGACCATGTCGTTGAACGACGGCGCTGGGTCGGCCACCTCCTTGAGGCGCTTGCGTAGCTCGACCGCCTCGGTCATGTTCACCGTGAGCGAGATCGAGAAGTCCGGAGCCGTGGCCTTCGATTCGGCCATCCGCCGGCTGACCGTCTGCTGCAGGCGCGTGAGCTCGACGATCTCCGCCTCGCCCTTCGGGCCGGCCTCGCCGCGCTGGGGCTCGGGCCGCTCCTCCGCCTTGCCCTTCTCGGGTGCTTCCTCTGCGGCCGCGTCGGGCTTGGCGCCGTCGCCGTCGCTCTCGACCTTGGCTACCCCGCTCTCGGAGGCCGCCTGGACGTCGGCCTTCACGATTCGCCCGCCGGGGCCTGAGCCCTCGAGCTGGGCGAGCTCGACACCGAGCTCGCGGGCCATGCGGCGTGCGATGGGCGACGCCTTGACGCGCTCGCCGTCCCCGGCGCCGTTTCCGCTCGGCGCCCGGGTCTTGGTGGCGGTGTCGCCTGACTGGGTCTCCCCGCCGCCGTCGCCGCGCCACCGCCGCCGCCGCGGGACTCGCCCTTCGCGTCATCATCGCCGGCCTCGGCGGTGGGCGCCTCTTCCTCGGCGGGCTGCTCGTCCTCGGCAGGGGCCTCGGTCTCGTCGGCGGAGGCCTCCTCTTTCTCCTCGGTCTGCGACTCGTCGCCCGACGGCTTGCCGTTTCCGCCCGCCTCGCTCGCGTCGCCGATGCGGGCGATCACCTCACCGATCGCCAGCGTGTCGCCCTCCTGGGCGAGGATCTCGATCAGGGTGCCGTCGGCGTCGGCGTCGTAGGTCATGTTGGCCTTGTCGGTCTCGATCTCCACGAGCGGCTCGCCGCGCTTGACCTCCGAGCCCTCGTCCACGAGCCACTTGAGGACCGTGCCCTCCTCCATCGAGTCAGACAGACGCGGCATGGTGACTTCGCTGGCCATCCGGCTCCTCTCTAGAGGTCTCTGAAGGTGGCTCTTGCGGCTTGGATCACGTGTTCCTCGTGCGGGAACGCGGCCTGCTCGAGCGGCTTGGAGTAGGGCATGGGCACGTCTGCGCCGGTCACGCGCTGGACCGGGGCGTCGAGCCAGTCGAAGGCCTGTTCCTGGATCAGCGCGGCGAGGTTCGCGCCCACGCCTCCGTGCGGCCAGCCCTCCTCGACGATCACGGCGCGGTTGGTCTTCTTGACCGACCCGAGGATCGTGTCGAGGTCGAGCGGGCGAAGGGTGCGCGGGTCGATCACCTCGGCGTCGATCTCGTGCTCGTCCGCGAGCTGCTCGGCCGCCTTCTGTGCGGTGATAGCCATGCGCGAGATGCCGATGATCGTCACGTCCTCGCCCTCGCGGCGGATGGCGGCCTCGCCGAAGCGCGTGGGCCCGCCATTCTCGGGGACCTCGCCGCGCTGGCCGTAGAGCGTCTCGTGCTCGATGAACACGACCGGGTTGTCGTCCTTGATGGCCGCCTTGAGCAGGCCCTTGGCATCGGCCGGCGTGCTCGGCACGGCCACCAGAAGGCCCGGCACGTGCAGGTAGAAGGCCTCCAGGCAGTGCGAGTGTGTAGGGCCGAGCTGATGGCCCGCGCCCTGGGGCATGCGGACCACGATCGGCACCTTGACCTGGCCACCGAACATGTAGCGGATCGCCGCGGCATGGTTGACGATCTGGTCCATCGCCAGCAGCGAGAAGTTGATCGTCATCAGCTCGACCACGGGCCGCAGCCCGAGCATGGCCGATCCCACTCCCATGCCGACGATCGTGTTCTCCGAGATCGGCGTGTCGCGCACGCGCTTCTCCCCGAACTCCTCGAGCAATCCGGCGGTTACCTTGAAGGCGCCCTGGAACACGCCGATGTCCTCGCCCATGAGGAAGACGTTCTCGTCCTCGTTCATCTCTTCGCGCAGCGCCTGGTTGAGCGCCTCGCGATAGCGCATGGTGGGCATCAGCCGCCGCCGCCCTGGCTGTCGCGATCGTCGGCGCCGGGCTCGCCTTCGCCGGTGGCCCCCTCGGCCCCGGCCCCCGTCTCCGCCTCGCCCGAAGTCTCGTCGTCCTCGTCCTCACCCTCGCCCTGCTGGCTCTCCTCTTCGTCCTGATCCTTGGGGGTGCCGGCCTTGCGCGACTTGCGATCGCCCACCCCGGCATATGCGGCGCCCTTCTCGGCCAGTTCGTGGGGCACCTCGCCGGCCTCGCGCTCGCGCTCGCCGCGGTGGACCTCCGGGGAGCGCTCGTCGACGGTCCACCAGGTGGGCAGGTCCTCGTTGAACACGTAGATGTCGTCGTAGAGCGAGTCGAGGTCGGGGAAGGGAGAGTCGTCGGCGAACTTGACCGCCTCGTCGACGGTCCCGATGGCCTCCTCGTCGAACTTCTCGATGTCCTCCTTGGCGACCACGCCCTCGTCGACCAGGCGGTCGGCGAACGCCTTGATCGGGTCGCGCTCACGCCACTCCTCGACCTCTTCCTTGGTGCGGTACTCCTCAGGGTCGGCCATCGAGTGGCCGCGATAGCGGTAGGTCACCGCCTCGACCAGCTGCGGACTGCGGTCCTCGCGCGCGCAGCGAAGGGCCTCGGTCACGACGCTGTGGACGTCGAGCGCGTCCATGCCGTCGCAGCGGGTGCCGGGCACGCCGTATCCCTCGGACTTCAGCGACAGGTCGGTGACCGCCGAGTGGCGGTGAAGCGCGGTGCCCATGCCGAACTGGTTGTTGATGATCACGAAGACCACCGGCAGCTTCCAGAGCGCGGCGAGGTTCATGGTCTCGCCGAAGGTGCCCTGGTTGGTGGCGCCGTCGCCCATCATGGAGAGGATCGCGTCCTCGGTCTCCATGTAGTCGCAGGCGAGCGCGACGCCGGCGCTCAGCGGAAGCGAGCCGCCGACGATGCCGTAGCCGCCGAGAAAGCGCTTGTCCCAGTCGAACAGGTGCATGGAGCCGCCGCGGCCGGAGGAGCAGCCGTCGACGCGGCCGAAGAGCTCGGCCATCACGGCCTTCGCGTCGGTGCCGCGCGCCAGCGCCTGGCCGTGCTCGCGGTAGGTCGACATGAGGTAGTCGGTCTCTCGCAGCGCCTGGGTGGCGCCGACGACGGTGGCCTCCTCACCGATGCACAGGTGCAGGAAGCCGCCGATCTTGGCCTTGGCGTACATCTCGCCCGCGCGCTCCTCGAAGCGGCGGATGAGCATCATCTTCCGCAGGACGGTGGTGCAGGTCTCCTTGTCGGGGAGGTCGTGCTTGACCTTGCCGAGCTCGACCTCCTCGGTCGCCTCTACCTCGCCGGGCTCGACACCGTCACCGTTCTCCTCGGTCGCGCCCTGGTCGGCCGGTTTCGTCTCCCACGTAGCCATCCTGGTCGGACTGTACCCGGTGGACCGCGGCGACTACCGGCCAAACCCCCAGGTGGGGGGTGCGGCGCGCACCTGGTCAAGCGGGTCAACCGGCGAGAGCAGCGGCGGCGTCCTCGAGGCGATCATCGCCCCAGAAGACCTGGTCGCCGACCACCACGCTCGGCACGCCCCGCACCCCGCGCTCATATGCCTCCGCGGTGGCGGCCCTGAGACGGTCCTTGGTGGACTGCAGCTCGATGCCCTTGAGGACAGCCTTGGGATGAAGCTCGCAGGCGGCGGCGGCGATCAGGACGTTGTCGATCTCACTGAGGTCCCGGCCGCCGGCGAAGGCCTGCCTGAAGGCGGCGAGGGCGAAGGCGACGGTGCGCCCGGCCTGGTGGGCGAAGGTGGCGGCGCGCATGGCGTGGAGGCCGTTGTTGGGCCAATTCTCGGGCCACTTCACGGGGAGGAGGCCGTAGCGCTCGGCGCGCTGCTCGATCTCGCGCATGCCCTCGTCGCGGGCGTCGGTGGTGGCCCAGGATCGCCCGCCGGTCTGCTGCCAGATGCCCCCTAGGAGGATGGGCTGCCAGACCGCGACGACCGGAAGCACCTGATGGATCCGCTCGGCGGCGAGCCAGGCGTAGGGAGAGCCGAGGTCGAAGTAGAAGACCGGTGGAGCGTCGGCCACCGCGAGTCAGTTCGAGGGGAGAGCGACGCAGCGGAAGGGGAGCTGGTCGGGGGTGTTGGCCTGGCGGAAGGCGACTCCGTCTTGATCGGGTACCACGACTACCACTTCGAGCTGCTCGGAGGCGTCGCTGCCGTTGGCTGTGTCTTGGTAGACGTTGGACGTCCACTCGCCTTCTGGGCTGATAGGCCGCCAACTTGAGCAAACCCTTGGTCAGCTCGAGGAAGTCGGGAAGCCGTCGCCCTGCACTCCCGCAGGTCGCTGACGCAATCGTGAAGGCGGACGCTTGGGCGGGCGGCCTCCTCGATACAGCGCAGCCTCGGCGTAGCGCCGTGCCGGACGGGCATCGAACCTTCAGATCGAGCGCGCTGAGGCCGCCCAACCGATCCGCGCTGCGGCCGCCGGAACCTGGCCGAGCGTTCCCTCCCTGATCTGAGCGCCGCTTAGCGAGTCACGCTTGAGGTCTCGCCCAGCAAGCCCTCCGATTTCGCACGTCACGGCTCCGGAGATCGTTGTTGCGAATGTCGCGGCTGCGGAGGCTGTTATCCGCGACATCGCGGCTGCCCAAGCTCAGAGCCGCGTAGGAACTGCCCCCGATGGCGATGAATAGGGCCAGCGTGGCCACCACGTTGGCGTAGGTCAGATGTCGGAGGAGCGAGCGAAGGGGAATCATCGGCGGAAGATTGTCGTCAGCATCAACACACGCAGGAGCGGGGTTGCTTCGCAGCCTACGGCCCCGTTACCAGCACGCGAACTACGGGCGAGACACCGGTGGCGAACGGATAGCCGCCCTCGACCGGCAGAAGCACTCGGAAGCGGTAGCGCACACGACCTGTCGTGCCGCCGAACTCGTATGGGAACTCCCATCGTCCTTGGGAGTCCGAACGGACCGTCGAGAACGTTCTCCACTGCCGACGGAAGTAGGCCTGAACCTCGATGAGCTTCCCGGCCATGGGTATGGGTCCGGTGCGCACCCGGCCTCTGAAGAGAACCGAATCGCCATTTAGCACCGTCGAGCGATCGACCTGGATGGTGCTCGCCGCCGGGACCAGGATGCGAACGACCGCCTCGGCAGCGCCGATTCTCCTCGAGCCGTGATATCGGAATCGGATGCCGCGGCTCCTGGTTGCTTTCAAGCGGTAGCTGAACTATCCGTCGCAGGCCGGTCTGAACGGTGCCCAGCAACCGTTCTCTGGAATCGGCGTCAAGCACGTCGACCGTCGCCGCGTCGAGGGGCTGGCCGTCTGCGTTGGTCAAGCGTCCGTGGAGACGCACTCGGGATCCAAAGCCCGCCCGCAACCGGGGATCGAGAACGACTACGCGTTTGCGGACGGTTTGTCGCCGGCCATCGCGGTGGACGACCCTGCGCTTGATCTTGATCCGGCGCACTCCGGCTCTGAGCTTCGTCGTGGCTCTGACCGGGAGCCGCAGCGATGCCGCCCCAGCGTCCTTCGGACCGATCGAGGCCTCGTTTCCTGCGCGGTCGGTGGCGTGCGCGCGGAACTCGTACACGCCGTTTCGAAAGCGTTCATCGTCGACGTAGGCGACGAGGCCGGGAGAGGAGAGCTTGGTGTCGATGCCGTGCCAGGCCGATGTACCCACCCGGCGAATCTCGATCTCGCCCGATACGACGCCCGAATGTCTGTCGCTTGCGGTGATGGCGACGCGGAGGGGATCGCTGGGGTCGGGCGGCTCGAAGGTGACGCTTGGAGCGATCGGGTCGTAGCGCATCTGGACCGTGCTGATCGCCGACTGACTGCGCTGAGTTGCCGGCAGCGTCCTCGAGCCAGACTCGGGCCGTGTAGTCGCCGGCTACCGGAAAGCTGAGCCCGCTGAGAGCGGCGACGTTCGCCGCCCGGCGGCTGCCGCGCACGCATCGCTCGGTCGAGCACGCCTCCCAGTGCGCCGCGACGATCGGCGCATGCTGGGCCGCGCTGTTGGCCCAACGTAGGTCGAACTCGTTCGTCGTGCGCCAGTCCTCACCGCCCGCGAGCGTCGGGTTGGATCGGATCGGGCGGCGTGTTGTCTACACGACAGTCCGGGTAGATCGGTTCGGGTTTCCGGCTCGCGTCGCTGGCGCTGAGTCCGAGCGTGTGCATACCGTCTGGCACGGACGCCGTCTCGAAGGGAGAGCGAGGCCGAGGCAGGTGATGGGCAGGGACTGGGAAGCGTGGGATTGCAAGACGAAGTCCTGTGTCGCAGCGATGCCTGCGATCGCCGCGTCGAGCGCGCGGACGCCCGGTGTTGTCGGAGCCGACGACGTGGACGAACTGCTCTCCCCGCCACCCACTGCCCATCCGCCAGCGCCCCACCCACGCTCACGCCCGGCGCCGTGTAGTCGTCCAGCAGCACCTCCATCCAGCGGCTGTGGAAGGTGGCTCCGGTCGGGCAGCTCGACGCCCCGCACACGACCAGTTGGCGGAGCTGGGTGGTTCCGGGTGGGGTGGTCCAGCCGCCGATGCTCGACGCGATGTCCAATGAGTTGATCGAGCACTGCTCGCCGGCGCGGACTCCGAAGAGGTCGCGGTCGGCCGGGTAGGCCGTCATTCGCGCGTGCCACGTGCAGTTGGTGCGCGAGTACCGGCCGCTCCATTTCAATCCCGTGATCGTTGTGCCCGGAGGGGCGTTGAAGTCGTAGGCGGCTCCGGTGAACGCCGGGTAGGTCGAGCCGACCAGGCGGGTTGTCATTCCTCGCTGCCAATCCGCGTTGCTCGGGCAACGGGATTCGACGGTTCCGCTGCCCGCCGGGCTCCAGGAGTTGTTCGGGCTGCCCCAGAATCCAGCGGCGTCGCATGCGTAGACGGTGTACGGACGCGCTTGCGCCGGCGGCGCGAACCCACCTGCCGCCAGCGCAATCGACACCAAGCAAAGGACGGCTCGGGACAGCGCGGGCCGGCGCGAGGCAGCGCCGTCCTGCGACCGGGGGCTGGGGTCTAACGCTCTGTTCACCATGCAGATGCCCTCGGTGGAGTGTGAGCCTCGAGGAGTTCGCCCCCGAGTGGGGTGGAAAGCCTCTTAACGCCCTCTACCGAGGCGCAGCCACCCTATTCCCAGCTAGTGGCAAGCAGCACGAATTAGTGCGCAAATAGGACGGATCTCATCCGTCGATGGCGCGAGGGGAACATTTGACATGACATGGCTGTCAAAAGCGGCATGTCGTCGATGAGCGGGAGCTCAGGGACCGGTGGCGACCGGCGCGGCTTGCCGCTGGAAGCACCGGACACGCACCCTCGGCGCGTAGCAGGCGTCGGTCCCCTTGTACTCGACGAAGGAGTCGTCGGGCTGGAAGTCGCGCCGGTGCCAGCGCACCACGCAGGCACGCCGGCCGCAGCGGACGATCCGGTAGCCGAGCAGGAAGCTGTCTGTGCCCGTGTGCAGCCGGCCGTCCCAGTGGCGAGTGACCTTGCCTCGGACGTGCTCCTTGGTGCCTGGCGTCGTCCCCGGCGTGGCGATAGCTGTCGCGACCACCGTGACCGACAGAGTCAGCGCGATCGCGACGACCATCCCCACGAAAGGCGAATGCCGACGCCTCACGACACCCTCCCTACCCCCTCCAGTCGCGCGGGTGGCCGACAAGCAAACTTTCGCGCGCACGAGCGAAAGCGAGGGCGTGCGAAAGGGAATTGTCGGACAGGACCCGCGGGCAGGGCGGCTGGTCAAGATGCTCTAAGAACCCGCGAGCGAGCCCGACGGAGCGGTCAGCCGTGTATCAACCAGCCGTCGGTCGCCCGGGCGGCCTCCATCACCGCCTCGGCGAACGCGGGATGCGGATGGATGATCCGAGCGACCTCGGGGAAGCCGCCCTCGAGCTCGCGCGCGTTGACGAGCTCCTGGATCAGGTCGGCTGCCTTGACCGAGCAGATGTGCGCGCCGAGGATCTCGCCGTACTTCGAGTCCCCGACGATCTTGACCAGGCCGCCGCGGTCGTTATAGACGGTCGGCGCTCCCACGGCGCCCATCGGCACCTTGCCGACCACCACGTCGTAGCCGGCGTCGCGCGCCTCCTTCTCGGTCATCCCGAACGAGGCCACCTGCGGGTGGCAGAACGTCACGGCCGGGATGTACGAGTAGTCGATCTCGTGCACGTCGTTCCCAACGGAATCCTCGACCGCGATGATCCCCTCGTCGGACGCCTTGTGGGCCAGCGCGGGCCCGGGCACCATGTCGCCGATCGCCCACACGCCCTGGAGTGTCGTACGCAGGTGGCCGTCAACCTTGATCAGGCCGCGCTCGTCTCGCTCGACACCCGCCTCCTCCAGTCCCAGCCCCTCCACGTCGGGCGCCCGGCCGGCGGCGATCACCAGGTAGTCGAAGTCGGCGGTCGTCGCCGTTGAAGGACACCTTCACGCCCGAGTCGGAGGCCTCCGCGCCCTCGACCGTCGCGCCCGTCTCGATGCGCACGTTCTGCTTCCTGACCTCCCGCGCGCACGCCTTTGCGATCTCCTCGTCCTCGAGCGGCAGGATCTGATCGAGCGCCTCGAGCAGCACCACCTCGGTGCCGAGGCGCCCGAAGGCCGACGCGATCTCGGTCCCGGACGCGCCGGCCCCGATCACGCACAGCTTCGACGGCTGCTCGTTCAAGCAGCCACATCGCGGCGGTGTCGAGGATGCGCTTGCCGAACTTCAGATCGAGCAGCGGCTTTGCGATCGAGCCGGTGGCGAGGATCACGCGGTCGGCCTGGATCTCGGTCCCGTCGAACTGGCCGCCGATCTTGACGTTGGCGTCGTCGGTGACCGAGCCGAAGCCCGTCGATCAGGTCGATCTTGTTCTTCTCGAAGAGCATCCCCACCCCGCCGGTGAGCGTCTTGATCACCTTGTCGCGGTGCTTGGTCGCGCCGGCATAGTCGAAGGAGACGTCGCCGGGCGAGATGCCGAAGCTCTTGGCGTGCTGGACCTCTTGCATCACCTCGGCCACGCGCAGGATCGCCTTGGCCGGAATGCACGCCTCGTTGAGGCAGCGCCCACCGGTGTTGTTCTTCTCGACGACGGCGGTCTTGAGGCCGAGCTGGGCTGCCCGGATCGCGGCCACGTAGCCGCCCGGTCCAGACCCGATCACGATGCAGTCGTACTTGTCCTCCGGCATGGCGTGGCAGCCTATCGACCGCTGTGGCCTCATCTACCGCCGGTTTCGGCGGGCCCAGGACGCGCCTGGCGGGCGTCCCACGCGAAGTCGTCGATAGCTCCGACATCGACTGCATCCCGCGTGCGGCGCCCCGCCAGGCACGCCCGGTCACTCGTCGATTCGCGACGGTACTTTCGGACGCGCGCACATTGCGAGCCCGGGCGCGCGGGCATCTGGATCCGCGCCATCGCCTTGACCAGAAACCAGAACAGCGTGCCCGCCGCCGCGATGATGATCACGAGCAGCAGGGCCGCCCAGACTGTGGTGGCCGTGACCAGGCCGAGCGACGCAAACACGAGTGTCAGCGCCAGCAGCGTCTGCATGCCGAGCACGCCCCAGTAGCGCGCCTTCCACATCCCGTATGCCACCAGCGCGCAGATCAGGGCCGCTGCGATGCTGCCGGTTGCCTCGCTGCCCGGCGAGAGGGTGTCCTCGCCGGCGCTGTAGCCCAGCGCGAGCGCCACGATGTTCGCCACCGCCAGCAGAGCTGCTGCGATCGCGCCGATCGTGACCGCGAGCGGCCGCTCGCCCGGACGAAGCGGCTTGAGCGCCGCGCGAGCCTCGTCGCTGCGGGCACGGGAGCGCGCATAGCCGCCGGCGGCAGGCTCCTTGGCGGCCGCCGGCTCTACTGGCGGCGCGGCCGTCCGGACCTGATCGCGCGGCCCGCGCCGCTTGCGGCTCTTGCGCTTCGCCATGCTGAGCGCCACGTTAGCGGCGCGACCATCCCTAGGCTGCCGGGTTCCATGGGCCCAGTGCTCCGCACGCGTTCGCTAGCGCGGCGGCAGCGCGGCAGCCAGCGCCTGCGCGGCGGCGCATGGATCGGCGGCGTCTCGGATCGCCCGCAGCACCACGACGCGGCGCGCACCCGCCGCGGTCACCTCGCCGACGTTCCCAGCGTCGATCCCGCCGATCGCGAACCAGGGCCGGTCACCACCGTGGCGAGCCGCGTAGCGGACGTAGTCGAGCCCCACCGCGGGGCGTCCCTGCTTGGTGGGCGTCTCCCACACGGGCCCCACGCTGAGCTGGTCGGCCTGCGAGCGCAGGGCGGCGTCGAACTGCTCCGGCGAATGGGTTGAGAGCCCGATCAGCATGTGCGGCCCGACGCGGTCGCGCACCTGCTGCCGCGGGCTCGTCCTCCTGGCCGACGTGCACGCCGTCGGCACCGCACTCGACGGCGAGGTCCGGGCGGTCGTTGAGCCAGAGAAGCGCCCCGTGCTCGTCACACACGGCCCGAAAGCGCGCGGCAGCGCGCAGGATCGCCTCGTCGTCGGCGTGCTTGTCGCGGAGCTGCACCATGTCCACCCCGCCGCGCAGCGCCGGCGCCAGCACGTGCTCCGCAGCCGTCTCCACCACGAGGTACAGCCGCGCCCGCCGCAGGCGGTCGCGCGCGTCGGCGGGCACGGGTGTAGCCTCAGCGGGTCGGGTTTAGGGGAGCCACGGGCAGGCCGAAGGCCGACCCGGGCCGCTTGACCTTGCCCCTGTTTGCCCCGTACCAGCGCTTGAGCGCGTTGTACTGCGGCAGCCGCTTGCCGCTCTGCGTCACGAGACCCGTGTTGAACGTCGAGGTGGAGCCAGGCGGGAGGGTCGTCAAGAGGTATTGCAGCTGGCTCTTCACCCGCGGGTTGCGCAGAGCGATCGAGTAGGCCTGCTGGAGATAGCGCGAGCGTGTCCTTGCAGGCAGCGCCCGCGGCCCGCTGGCGAAGTAGCCGTACTCGGTCAGGTAGAGCGGCATCCGCGCACCGCCGTTGAAGCGCAGGGCGCCCGAGCGAGCGAGCTTGTCGAGCGCCTTGGTGAGTCGCGACAGCGTTCCGATCGTGACGTTGTCGGCGCCCGGGTACTTGAACGCCGGCGGGTGGCTGAAGTCGTAGGGATGGTGGGCGTACCCGTCGGCCTTCAGCTTGGGACACGAGGCCTTGCGCTTGTACTTGTCGTTCACGCAAGCGACCGAGCGCAGCCAGGCGAGCGGCGCTGTCGAGAAGCCCGGGCGCTCGTAGGGGCTCGTCTCGCCGATCAGCACCTTGGCCGCCGGATCGGCTGCCTTGATGGCCGCGTAGCCGCGCGTGTACATGTTGCGGTAGAGCGCCGGGGCGGCCTCGAGGGGGCCCAGCCAGGTCTTCCAGTTGCCCTCGTTCCAGATGCTGTAGCGGTCGACGCGCCCGGCGAAGTGCTCGGCCACGATCGCGACCCACTTGCCGAACTCCGCGGCGTTCGGCTTGTACCAGGCCTTGTTGAGGGGAGCCTTGCGTGCGTTGGCCCAGCGCGGAGCGGGCCCGGACAGCGACAGGTGCACCCGGATCCCGTTGAGAGCCGCGCGATCGATCAAGACTGTCGATCTGCGCGAACTGGTAGGCGATCGGCGACGGCTTGTTGCGGGCGTTGTAGTCGTCTTCGAGCATCGTGTAGGCCCAGAGCAGGTTGACGCGGATGCGCGTGACCCCGATTGCGCGGGCGTACTCGAAGGACTTGTTGCCCGGCCACCGAGCGTTGCCCTGCACGAACAACGAGTCGTCCTGGATCGCAAGCTCCATCCCGCGCGCCGCTTTGCTGTCATTGGGCGCGAACAGGCAGCCCGTCAGCATCGCTGCTGCTGCCACCAGGGCGGCCAGCAGAGCTCGGGCGGGGCGGGGTGAGACGGCGGTCACGAGTCGAAGATCTCCTTGGGATTTACTTGGCGGGGGTCGGTTTCTTGATGCGGGTGTTGCCGTCGAGCGTGACCCGGAACTTGTGGCGGAAGCCGCCCTTCACGCGGAAGATCCGCCTGAAGTAGCCGGCTTCGTTGACGGGGGCGAGGCCGAGCGAACGGTAGCTGGCCCCCGGAGCCTTGGACTCCACGCGGGCGGAGCCGGCTGAGCCGGACCGCGTTCCGCCGAAGACCTCGACCGCGTTCGCGCCCAGCGGGCGTATGAGAAGCGGCATGCGAAATGCGTCGAATACCCCGGGCTTGGGGCGGCCGTCGGCGAAGCTCAGCCCGGATTGCCAGAAGTCGTCGTCGCGCAGCTGGTAGTGCGAGTAGCTGGCCACTCGCCGGTTGCGGAACGCGATCCACTCGCTCAGGTCCATGAGCCCGGGCGCTCGCCGCAGCGGCGTCGCGTTGCGGTCGGGAGGCTTGGTCTGATAGCCGAACTCGGTGATCCAGATCGGGGTCCTGCTGGGCAGCTTGCCGCGCCTTGCGAGCGCGTCGAGGGTGCGCCGCACGCGGGAGAGCTGGCCGATGGCGGCGTCGTCGGTTACCTCGTTCACGTCGGGACCGCCGGCCAGGGTGTATGGGTGGTAGGCCAGGCCGGAGGTGGGGATCCGTCCGACCTTGCGGCAGCCGCGCTTGCGGGCCGCAGCTCCGCGGTACTGCCGGTAGCTGCGGTCGAGGCAGGCCATCTCGCGGATGAACTCGAGCGGGCGCACCTTGCGGGGGTCCGACCCTCCGCGGGGCATGAGCTCGCCGAACAGGATCGTGTCGGCGCCGTGGCCCGCGGCGCTCAGGCCGCGATGGCCGGCGAGGTAGAGGCCGCGGTAGATCGACGGGGAAACCGGGACGCCCTTGACCCGCTGTGGGCTCAGCCAGGAGTAGAGGTTGGCCTCGTTCCACATCGACCAGATGTCGACGTTCGAGAACTGACGGCCGGCCGCCTCGGCAAAGGCCCGAAACTCACGCGCGCTGGGGCGGAAGGTGCCGCGCCGGCCGCGGTTCTTGGTTGCCCAGTCCGGCGCGCGCCCCCCGAGACTGAAGTAGGGCCGCATGCCGCGGGCGGCGATGGCCGAGGCCAGCGCGCCATAGTCGCCCCACGAGTAGCCCGCAGGGTCGGACCCGTCGAAGCCCGCCGGCTTGCGCTTGCCGCCGGGCGCGACCGCGTCCCAGTACAGGTTGACCTTCACCACGTCCGCGCCAAAGGAGGCGAACTGGTCGAGCGTCTGGGCCGGCGCTGCGTGCAGCAGGGAGTCGTCCTGCATGATGAGGACTTGTCGGCTCGAGGCCTCCGCCGCGGGCGCGACACAGGCCACGGCGACGAGCATGGCGATTGTGATCGTCAGTCGTTTCATGGCACGTGGGGGAGCGGCGAGACGGGTGAGGCACGCTCCAGAGTCCCCTGTCCAAACAGCACGCGCTCGAAGAGTTGCGGTGCCGCCGACCCCAATCCATACCAGATACGCAGGCAGCGATACGATTCGGGATCCAACGGGAGCTCGGAGATACCGGGCTGAGAGGGTGGCTGCGGCGCCACCGACCGTCGAACCTGACCCGGGTAATGCCGGCGAAGGGAGGTGACCGACCTGCCGCGGAGCACACGCTACGACGCTGTCGTGATCGGCGCCGGCCTGATCGGCCTGGCCAGCGCTTGGCGCGCGAGCCGCCGCGGCCTGTCCGTGCTCGTCGTCGATGGGGCGAGCGAGGCCGGCGCGGGCGCCTCCGGCGTCGCCGCGGGGATGCTGGCGCCGGTGACGGAGGCGGACTTCGGCGAGGAGCCGCTCTTGGCGGTCAACCTGCTGGCGCGCGAGCGCTGGCCCGGCTTCGCCGCCGAGCTCGAGGAGCGCACCGGCCTGCCCACCGGCTACCGCGAGTGCGGCGCGCTGGTGGTGGCCGTGGACCGCGACGACGCCGAGGCGCTTCATCGCCTCCACGAGTTCCAGCTCACGCTCGGCCTCGAGGCCGAGTGGCTGCCCCCGAGCCGCTGCCGGGCACTGGAGCCCGGGCTCTCGCCGCGCATCGCGGGCGGCGTGCTCGCGCACGCCGACGCTCAGGCCGATCCTGGCGCCACGGTGCGAGCGCTGAGCCGCGCGGTGGCGGAGGTCGAGCTCGGGGTCGAGGTCGAGGCGATCGAGCAATCGGGCGGCGCGGTGAGCGCAGTCCGCACCGCCGCCGGACTGATCGAGTGCGACGCGGTGGTGGTGGCCGCCGGGGCGCGTAGCGCGGCGCTCGCCCCAGGCGGCGAGGGTCCGCCGGTACGCCCGGTGAAGGGACAGATCATCGAGCTGCGCACGCGCGGCGCGATGGCCGAGCCGATCAGCCGGATCGTCCGCACACCGCGCTGCTACCTGGTCGCGCGCGGCGACGGCGGCGTGGTTCTCGGCGCCACGATGGAGGAGCAGGGCTTTGACACGGCGGTCACCGCCGACGGCGTCTACCGCCTGCTGGAGGCCGCCTGGGAGGTGCTGCCGGAGGTGGGCGAGCTCGAGCTCGTCGGCGCGCGCGCGGGGCTGCGGCCGGGCACGCCGGACAACCGCGCGGTGGTCGGCCTCGATCCCGCCATCGCCGGGCTGATCTGGGCGACCGGGCACTGGCGTAACGGCGTGCTGCTGGCTCCGTACACCGGGGAGCTCGTGGCCGGGCTGCTCGCCGACGGCTCCGTCCCGGCCGAAGCCGCGGCGCTCGCGCCGTCGCGATTCGCCAGAGTCGAGGCGCGCACGTGAGAAAGGTCTTCGTAAACGGGGAGTACCGCGAGCTGCCCGACGGCGCAACGGTGGAGTCGGTCCTGCGGGAGCTGGGCGTGGCGGGGCGCGGCACCGCGGTGGCGGTCGACGGCGAGGTGGTTCCGCGCGGCGAGTGGGCCGAGCACGAGCTGCGCGACGGCCAGGAGCTCGAGGTGCTGCATGCGGTGCAGGGAGGCTCGCCGGAGGCATTCGAGATAGCCGGCCGCTCGCTGCACTCGCGGCTGATCCTCGGCACCGGCGGCTTTCGCAACCTCGAGACCATGGCCACTGCGGCGCGCGAATCCGGCGCCGAGCTAGCGACCGTCGCCATGCGCCGAGTGGACCCGGGCGCACGCGGATCGATCCTCGACGTGCTCGACGAGGCCGGCCTGGACGTGCTGCCGAACACGGCCGGCTGCTTCACCGCCCGCGAGGCGGTCACCACCGCTCGCCTGGCTCGCGAGGCGCTGGAGACCGACTGGGTCAAGCTCGAGGTGATCGGCGACGACCGCACGCTGCTGCCGGACCCGGCCGAGCTGCTCGACGCGGCCGAGACGCTCGTAGCCGAGGGCTTCGTCGTTCTGCCCTACACGAACGACGACCCGATCCTCGCGCGCCGCCTGGAGGACGCGGGCTGTGCGGCCGTGATGCCGCTGGGCTCGCCGATCGGCAGCGGCATGGGCATCAACAACCTCTA
Organism: uncultured Thermoleophilaceae bacterium; assembly: GCA_963762265.1. Classification (GTDB taxonomy): domain Bacteria; phylum Actinomycetota; class Thermoleophilia; order Solirubrobacterales; family Thermoleophilaceae; genus JACVRW01. The sequence continues at coordinate 659,203 of CAVXKC010000004.1, forward strand.
CAACCTGCGCCTGATCGTCGAGGCTGCGCGGGTGCCGGTGATCCTGGACGCGGGCGTGGGAACGGCAAGCGACGCCACGCTCGCCATGGAGACCGGCTGTGATGGCGTGCTGCTGGCCAGCGCGATCTCACGCGCCGCTGACCCGGTAGCGATGGCCGGGGCGATGCGCAAGGCGATCGAGGCGGGCTTCGAGGCGCGCGCGGCCGGGCGCATCCCGCGCCGTCTCTACGCGCGTGCGTCCTCCCCGGAGGAAGGCGTGGCGGACGGCCTCGCCGCCGAGCCCGGCGCGGCCCGCGGCGGACGGTGAGCACGGAGCTCGAGCGCGGCCCGCTCGACGCGCTCGCCGAGCGCTGGCGGGTGGGCTGGCAGGGCCAGGGCTTTGAGCCCTGCTGCACGCCGGACGTCTCCTACGAGGATCCGATCGCGGTCGAGCCGCTGCGCGGTGTCGACGCGCTCGACAGCCATGCGGCGACCCTGCGCGGCGCCTTTCCCGACCTGGCGGTGGAGGCCACCGCTCCGCCGCTCGTGCGCGGCGGCCATGCCTGCATGCCCTGGCGCGCGGTCGGGACCCACCGCGGCGACATCGGCACGGTTCTGCCGGCCAGCGACCGCTTCGTGGCCCTGCACGGGGTCCACTACGTCGAGCTGTCCGATGGTCTGATCAGGCGCGCCCGCGGCTTCTTCGACCTCTATGGCGCCGCCACGCAGCTCGGCCTCCTCCCGGCCCGCGGCGGGCTGGGGGAGACGGCGCTGCTGATCCTGCGCGGCTTTGGACTGCGGCGGTCTACTCGACCGTGACCGAGCCCTCCATGCCGGGGTGCACAGTGCACACGTAGTCGAAGGTGCCGGCGTTCTTGAAGGTGAACTTGAAGGTGTCCCCGTTCTGCAAGCCGCCCGGGTCGCCTGAGCTGAAGGAGTCGCCGGTCACGTCGTGGCCGACCGTGTCGTTGTTGGTCCAGGTGACGGTGTCGCCTGCCGCGATCGTGACCTCGGGCGGATTGAACTTGATTCCCTTCAGTGAGACCTCGGTCGCGCCGCCACCGGCATCGGTGTCGTCTGCGCCGCCCCCGCCTCCGCCGCCCTGCTCGGTGGTCTGGGCGTCCCCGCCGTCGTCGTCATCGTCACCGCCGCAGCCCGCCACCACCAGGCCGAGAGCCAGGCAGGCGAGCAGCAGTGCTAGCCATCTCTTCATCTCTGGAACCACCCTCCGGTCATGTTGCGCGCACGGGCATTGTCCTACGCAGTCAGGCCGGTCGCGGTTCATCGCGCGATCAACAGCTCGAGTAGCGCCTTCTGGGTGTGCAGGCGGTTCTCGGCCTGGTCCCAGACGGCGGAGCGCTCGCCGTACAGGGCGCCCTCGGAGATCTCGTCGCCGGGATGCGCGGGCAGGCAGTGGAGGACGATCGCGTCGTCGCGGGCGCGCGCGAGCAGAGTCTCGTCCAGCCGGTAGGGAGCCAGCAGCGCACGCTTTGCCTCCGCGTCGCCCTCGTCGCCCATGCTCACCCAGACGTCGGTGTAGAGCGCGTGCGCCCCGGCCACCGCATCCGCTACCGAGAGCGGCTCGAGATCGGGCAGCGAGAGCTCAGGCGGGCTCGCGACGGCAACCTCGACCCCCGCCCGCCCTCCAGCCACGAGCAGCGAGCGCGCTACGTTGTTCCCGTCGCCCACGTAGGCGAGCTTGAGGCCCTCGAGGCGGCCGAAGCGCTCCTGCAGCGTCATCAGGTCCGCGAGCGCCTGGCACGGGTGGTGATCGCGCGTGAGCATGTTGATCACCGGGATCGAGGCGTGCTCGGCGAGCTCGACCACGGGCTCGTGGGCGCCCGTTCGGATCCCGATGGCCTGCACCATCCGCGACAGCACGAGCGCGGTGTCGCGCGGCGACTCCCCGCGCGAGAGCTGCAGCTCGCCTGCGCGCAGCACGAGCGGATGACCGCCCAGCTCGTGCACGCCTGTCTCGAAGGAGACGCGGGTGCGCGTCGAGGGCTTGTCGAACACGAGCGCCACACTCTTGCCCTCCAGCGCGCGCGAGGACAGGCGGTCACGCTTGAGCTCCAAAGCGCGCGCGATCAGGCCACCGAGCTCGGCGGCCGTAAGCTCCTCGCCTGTCAGGAAATGCCGAGCCAATACGTGTCCTCAGCTGGAACCTCTACCACGGGCGAGACCACCCGCCCGATCCGGCCCTGTTCACGCTGCGCTCGCGCCTGCTTCGCATCACCGAGCGAAACGCCTCGCACGCGCAGGTCAACCGCCCGCTGCTCGACGAGTTCGCGACGGTGCTCGACGGCCTCGAGTGGGACGTCGCCCTGCTCCAGGAGGCGCCCCCGCGCTGGTTTGCCGAGCTGGCGCGCCGCACCCGCTCGAGCGGCGTGCGCGTGCTCACCTCGCGCAACCTGATCCCACCCGTCCAGCGCAAGCTCGCCGACCTGAACCCCGACCTGCTGGCCTCGAGCGACGGAGGCTCCAACCAGATCCTCGTGCGCCATCCGGGCCGCGTTGTCGAGCACCGCCGGCTGACGCTGACGTGGCGGCCCGAGCAGCGGCGCATGCACTGGGCGCGGCTCGAGCTGCCGGGCGCCGTGCGCCTATGCGCTTCCAACCTGCACGCCTCCGCGGGCCTGCCCGCGCGGGCAGGCCTCGAGGTCGTGGCCGCGGCCGAGGCAGCGGTGGAGTGGTCGGGGCCGGCTCCGCTCGTTTTCGGCGGCGACCTCAACCTGCGCCCGGGTCGCGACCCCGGCCCGTTCGAGATCCTGCGCGATCGCTTCGGCCTGGTCGAGCCCACTGCCCCCGACGCGATCGATCACCTGCTCGTTCGCGGCCTCGACATCGTCGAGCGGCCACGCCGTCTCGACGCGGACCGCTGCGAGCTGGCCGAGCCCGACGGCCGTCGCATCCGCCTGTCCGACCACCGGCCCGTGTGCGCCCGGTTCGTGGGATAGTCCCCGGGTCTACGAGGGGAAGTGCGAGAATGGCGCAGAGCGGCAGCGGACCGACCAAGAGCGGAGCAAAGCGGAAGGCCGCGGCGAAGAAGGGCGGTCAGGCGAGCGCTCGTAAGCGAGCTTCGAAGAAGACGGCGGGCACCACCGCGAACAAAGCGGCGAGCGGCGCGCGCAGCGCCGGAGTCGAGGCCAAGACCGTCGCGGAGTTTCGCGATGCGCTGCGCAAGAACCTCATCAAGCCGCTGGAGATGGTCATGCTCTCGCGCGATCGCATCGAGGAGGTGCTCGGCGAGGCGGTCGACCAGGGTCGCGTCACCACACGCGACGCCCAGCGCATCGCAACCGGCCTGGTCAAGCGCGGCGAGAAGCAGACCAAGGACGTGCTCGGCGATCTCGAGGTGTTGGCTCGGGCGCGGCAAGAAGGCAGCCGATCCCGCGGCGCTCGAGCAGGTCGACAAGCTGCGGCGCGGGGCGGGCGTCGGCCCGAACTTCCCGATCATGCGCTACGACGACCTGACCGCGGCCCAGATCCAGAAGCCGCCTTGCCGACCTGACCGCCCCTGAGCTGCGCAAGGTGCGCGACCACGAGCGGCGCAACGCGAACCGCAAGACGATCCTCAACGCGATCGAGGCGAAGCTCGCTAGAGCTAGAGCCAGTCGCGGGCCGCTAGCCTCGGCGGTCGGATGAGTGGCACCGAGGCACCCAAGCGGACACGCCCGCGCACGGGCGACGAGCTCGAGCTGACGATCGACCGGCTCGCCCACGGCGGCGCCGGGGTCGCGCGCACGGACGGCTATGTCGTGTTCGTGCGCGGCACCGTGCCCGGCGATCGGGTGCGGGCGCGGATCACGAAGTCCACGCGCTCGTTCGGCGAGGCCGATTCCATCGAGCTGCTCGAGCCGAGCGCCGACCGGATCGAGCCCGTCGCGCCGCATCCCGGCGCGCCCTGGCAGGTGCTCCCCTACGAGCGCCAGCTGAGCGAGAAGGAGGATCAGGTGCGCGACGCGCTCACCCGCATCGGGCGCTTCGAGCAGCCACCGGTGGAGCCGATCGTGCCCGCCGTCGAGCCGCTGCGCTACCGCAACAAGCTCGAGTACTCATTCGGCGAGGACGACGACGGGCGAGCTCGTGCTCGGCTTCCACCGCCCGGGGCGCTTCGACCTGATCGACGACGTGATCGCTCGACATCCTGGCCTCCGAGCGGGTCGACGGCTGCGCGAGTCGGTCAAGGCCTGGTGTCGCGACGGAGGGCCTGTCGACGCGTGGGACCGGCGCGGTCAGCACGGCCTGCTGCGCAACCTCGTCGTGCGCGAGGGCCGGCGCACCGGGCAGCTCCAGGCGCGCCTCGTCACGAGCCCCGGCTCGACCTTCGGCGTGGATGAGCTGGCGGCCGTCACGCCCGCCGAGAGCTTCCTGTGGACGCGCGCCGGCGGCGTGGCCGAGACCACGCGCGTCGGCGAGACCGAGGTGGTCAAGGGCACGGCCCACATCGAGGAGGAGCTGGCCGGCCTTCGCCTGCGCATCTCGCCCGACGCGTTCTTCCAGACCAACACCGAGATGGCCGAGCGGCTCTACGGCGCCGCCGCCGAGCTGGCCGGTCTGAGCGGCCGCGAGCGCGTGCTCGACCTCTTCTGCGGGATCGGCACGATCGCGCTGGTGCTGGCGCTCGACGCCGGCGAGGTCTGGGGGGTGGAGATCGTCGAGGAGGCGGTGGCCGACGCGATCGAGAACGCGCGTCTCAACGGCGTGGACAACGCGAAGTTCTTCGCCGGCGACGTCCGCCTGGCCATGCGGCCGCTGCTGGAGCAGTCCGGCCGTCCCGACGTGGTGGTCGTCGACCCTCCGCGCGCCGGCCTCTCGCAGAAGGTCGTGCGGCGCGTGCTGGAGGCGGAGGCGAAGCGGATCGTCTACGTGTCCTGCAACCCGACCACGCTGGCGCCCAACGCGCGCCAGATGGTCGACGCCGGCTACGAGCTCAAGACCGTCCGCCCGGTCGACATGTTCCCGCAGACGCCGCACATCGAGTGCGTGGCGCTGCTGGAACGAAATACCTAGGCCGGGCTCGTCCAGCGCGACCTCTTCGTTGGCGTGCACCGTGCACAGGAAGCGGCCCGTCGGTCTCCAGCGCCGCCTTGATCTCCGCGTCGGTCAGCGTGGCGCCGCACTCGGCGCAGCGGCGCTCGATCACCGGGTCCACGCCCTCGTGCTCCTCGAGGTCCACTTGGCTCTCGCTTCCTACGACGTGGGTCACCGGCAGCCCCGTGGCCGCCTCGCGCCTTGCGCGGCAGGTCTACGTGCAGCCACTTCGAGATCTTCAGCGGCAGCGTGGAGACGATCAGCTCGTCGTACTCGTTGAAGTTGCACTCGTCCTGGATCGCCGCCAGCGGATCGCTCGTCGCCGACCTTGGCGTCGGCGACGTCGAGTCCCTCGCTCGCGCAGCTCGTCGAGGAACGCGCTCGCGGTGCCGCTCGGCGTCCTCGTGCCCGGCGTCGGGGTCGGCGGCCCAGGCCAGCCCGTGCGGCGTCTCCGGCACGAGCAGGGTGAACTGACACGGGCCCGCGGCCGGCGCGCTCCTGCAGCGCGGCGAGCAGCTCCGGCGACTCCGCCGTGCGGTTGGCGACCACCAGGACCCTGGCCGTGTCGGCCATTGCGCAAGGTATACCCGAGCGGCGCCCGCTCAGTACGGCGGGAAGTCCTCGTACCACTCGCCGAGCGCGCGGAAAGCGGCCCAGAACTCGCGCTTGGCGACCTCCTCGTCGAGCGAGCGGTCGATGTCCGGCACGTAGAGCGCGTCGCAGGAGGGCGTGAGGCGCTGGACCTCGCCCGGCCGCGGCTCGATCTCGCGGCCCAGCGGGATGCCGAGCAGGTTGAGCTCCTCGAGCGCCTCCTCGCCCATCACGACGACCATGCGCGGCTGCACGATCGCGATCTCCTCGAGCACGCGCGCGCGGCACTCGGGGGCCGACAGGTCGGTGTCGCCCACCGGGCACTTGACGAACACGGTGCCGTACACGGCGAGCGGGTCGATGCCCAGGCGCTTGAAGCTCTTCATCAGCGCGCTGCCGGCGCGGCCGTAGAAGGCCACGCCCTCCTCGATCTCCGAGGGCATCGGGATGAACTTGAGCAGCATGATGTCGGCCTGCGGGTGGCCGGAGCCGAGCACCGGCATCAGGTTGCCGCGCGGGCAGTGCGTCGCAGCTCTGGATCTCGCGGGTCAGCTGGTTGAGCTCGCGGATCGCGCGCTCCAGGTACTTCTCGCGGATCTCGTCGTCGGTAGCGGGCATCTGCCCCGAGGGATTTGACGGATCGGCTGGCGGTCCTCTTGCGCGCATCACTTCTTGCCGCGCGTCTGGATGAACTTGAGCGCCTGGACGTAGAGCAGCGACTGGCGCTTGCGCACGATGTCGGCGTCGCGCAGCGACTCGAGGAACTCCTCCGGCCCGTCGAAGTCGCGCATCTTGATCTTCACCGAGCCGAGCCCCTGGGCCACGTGCGAGTCCGAGCCGGCGCCGGCCACGATCCGGTACTTGGCCGCGAAGCGGGCCGCCTCCTCGTTGAAGGCCGAGAACGCGACGCGCGGGTTGAAGACCTCGATCGCGTCGATGTCCTCCACCACGTCGAGCAGGTGCTCGTAGTCCGGGTACGGCATGCATGCGGTCGAAGGGATGGGGCACGTAGACCAGCCCCCCCTGGCGGCGGATCTCGGCGATCGTCTCCTGGAGCGTCATCCCGCGCGGGATCTTCTCCTCGATGAAGAGCCCGATCACCTCGCCCTGGTCGGCGGTCTTGACCTCCTCGGCCACGATCACCTTGATCCCGTTGGCGCGCTCGCGCGCCTCGAGCGCACCGGAGATCTCGTTGTGGTCGGTCACCGCGATCGCGCCGAGACCGACCTTCTTGGCGGTGTCGAGCAGCGTGTCCACCGGCGTGGCGCAGTCGGGCGAATGGTCGGTGTGCATGTGGAGGTCCACGTGGATGAAGTCGCGCTCGGTGGACGCGCTCGTGCGGATGGCGACCTGGCCCGTTGCCGTGCCGGCGTGCCGCGATCTCCTCGAAGAGCGCCTCGAACTCGTCGGCCACGCGCGACCAGCTCGAGGTCCGGGTGAGCCGTGTGCGATGCGCGACGCGAAGTCGCTCCACCAGCTCGGCTCGGCGATCAGGCGCTCGAGCTGCGCGGCGAGCGTGAGCGCGTCGCGCGGCTCGAACAGCAGGCCGAGCTCGCCGTCGCGCAGCGCCTCCTCGTACTGCGGGCAGCCGCGAGACCACCGGCACCGCGCCGCCGGCGAGCGCGCGCAGCACGAGCTGCGGTGCCGGCGCCGCCCCGGCCGAGGCGGCCACGGCGATCGTCGCACGCGCCAGGTGCTGGGCCTCCGAGCCGTCGCCGGGGCCCGCCAGCGTCACCCGCTCGCGCAGCGCGCCGCGACAGGCTGATCGCCGGCGCCGAGGCCGGGTCGCGCAGCCAGATCGTCGCCCGCCAGTCGAGCTCGGTGGAGATGCGGCGCAGCGCGCGCAGGAACAAGCCGCAGCGCTCCGCGCTCCTCCTCGGCCGAGAACACGATCTCGGGCGGCCCGCCGTCGGCGCCGGCGCGCTGGAGCAGGTCGGCCCCCGGCCGGATGACGCGGTAGTCGCCGGGGAAGTAGCGCTCGATCAGGTCGCGGGTGGCGGCGAAGCTGGCCGTGCGCCCGTCGAGCCGGCCGAACAGCAGCTCGACCATCTTGCGCGCGACCTGCGTGGAGACGAAGCGCTCGGTCGTGGAGTGGAAGGTGCCGACGTTGAGCGCGCGCGAGTGGCGCAGCGCGGCCGAGGCCGCGCTCGGCGCGAACGGCTCGTGCACGTGCACGAAGTCGAGCTCGACGCTGGTCGAGCAGGTCCTCGAGCGTGCGCGACACGTCGAGCGGCAGCGACACCGAGCCGCCGCGCCGGAAGGGCAGCGACTGGCCCACCGCCAGCACCGACGCGCAGCCCGGCTCGGCGAACAGGCGCGTCGGGATCCGAATCGCAGCTCCTTGACCTTCGCGCGGCCCTCGCGCACCAGCTCGCGCGAGTCCGACGGGGCGACCACGACAACGCGGTGTCCGCGCGAGCAGAGCTCGTCGGACAGCCGCTCGACGAAGCGGTTGACCTCGTGGTGCTGCTCCCACGGCCACGGGGTGACCTGCGCGATCGAAAACGCCACGCAGGCAGGATACGATCGTGCCGCGGTGACCGAGTTTCCCAGTGTCCGCGTGACGGCGGTTCAGGCGACTCCGGTCGTCCTCGACTCGACCGCCACGCTCGCCAAGACGCTCGAGCTGCTCGCCGCAGCGGCGGCGGACGGAGCGCAGCTCGTCGTCTTCCCCGAGACCTTCTTCTCGCTCTATCCGTCCAATGCCTGGGCACACCAGGCGTCGACCTTCTCCGGCTCGGACGAGCTCTGGGAGCGTTTCTGGGACAGCTCGGTCGAGGTGCCCGGGCCGATCGTCGACGAGCTGGTGGCCGCCTGTCGCGAACACGACGTGCACTGGCGATCGGACGTGAACGAACGCGAGCCGGCGCGACCCGGCACCGTCTACAACGCCCTGATCCTGCTCGGCCCCGGCGGCCTGCTCTGGAAGCACCGCAAGCTGATGCCCACCCACCACGAAAGCTCTTCCACGGGATCGGCTCGGGTGACGACCTCGGCGCCGGTCGTGACCCCGCTCGGCCGGATCGGCGGCTTGTGTGCTGGGAGAACCGCATGCCGCTGGCGCGCTGGGCGGTCTACCAGGACGGCCCGCAGATCTGGGTCGCGCCCACGGCGGACGACTCCGACGGCTGGATCGCATCGATGCGCCACATCGCGATCGAGTCGGGGGCGTTCGTGGTCTCGGCGCCGCAGTACATCCCGCGCTCGGCCTTCCCCGACGACTTCCCGCTGGCGCTTGCCCGAGGGCCAGCGAGGTGTTCGGCCGCGGCGGCGCCTGCATCGTCGACCCCAGTGGGGCGAGGTGATCGCCGGGCCGCTCTACGACGAGGAGGGCATGGTGGTGGCCGACTGCGACCTACGCCGCGGCCTGCACGCCAAGCGCTGGTTCGACGCGGTCGGCCACTACTCGCGGACCGACGTGCTGGCGGAGCCGGAGCCCGAGCGCGCTAGCGGCGGACGATCTTGAAGGCGATGCGCTTGGCCTTGGACCCCTGGCCGGCGCTGTCGGTCGCGATCATCACGCCGCGGTAGCTCGCCCGGCGGCAGCGCCTTGCGGCGCAGGCGCCCGTCGAAGCGCTTTGAGCCCTTGCCGGACTTGCCGCGCGCGGTGAGCGCCCCGCTCGCGGTATAGAGGGTGCAGCTGCGCGCTTTGCGGTTCTTGGGCGTCGCCTTGCGACAGCGCCCGCCGGCCGGCGCCCGGCCCCCTTGCGCTCGACGGCGATCCTCACGCGCGCGGCCTCGGAGAGCCGCCAGCGAAAGGTGGTGCCGATCGGGGGCGGGGCGCTTGGCCGATGCGCTCGCCCGGCCGCCCGCGGCGCGAAAGACCTTGTTGGTCAGCGAGAAGCCGCGCACGACGGGCACCGGGTTGCGGCGGGCAGGGCGCGCTCTGGCCGGTCAGCTCGTAGGCGCCCTTGTCGTGGCGCCGAGGCAGTCGAGGTTGCCGTCGGCCACGCGCGGGTTGCGTCGAGATCGGTGGCCGACTCGCCGCAGCCGGCGAGCGCGGGCGATCCGCGTCGATCGCCGGCGAGCCGGGCAGGAGGTGCCAGTCGGCGTCGGCGACGAACAGGGCGCCCGGGCCGGACGAGCTGTTCCCGGCGGCGTTGCCCGGGCACGAGACGAAATCCGCACCCGTGGACTCGGCCTGGCTCGGGGCATCGCTGAAGAGGCAGGTGATCTGACCGACGCCGCTGCCCTCGCTCGCCTGCGACTCGACCAGGATCGAGTCGGTGGCCGTGATCGTGGCGGTGCCCACCGTGCCCGCGCCGGAGTCCGCTCGCGCTCGCAGCGCCGCGAGCCCGGGGTCGCTGACCTTTGCCGCGCCGGCGTCGATCGTCACGCCGCGCAGCTGGGCGCTCTGGTCGTCGCATCGGGGGCAACAGCTCGAGGCCGGCGCCGCCGCCGGTGAGCAGCGACGAATCGATCACGAGCCCCTGTGCGCTCCCGAACACCACGGCGCCGCCCCCGCCGCGCGAGAGCCGGCTGCGGGCGATCGTAGGCTCGGGCCCGACGAGCTCGACGCGCCTGCTGCCCGCTCGCGATGCGCGAGTCGGCGATCACCATGTTCGCGGCGTAGGCGAGCACGCCGCGGCTGGCGGGCGGCGTGAAGACGCGGACGCGATCGAGCACGATCCCGCTCTTGCATGTGTCAGGTGTTGATCCCTATCGCCGCGCTGTCGGCCCAGTTGAGCTCGACCATCACGTCCTCCACGCGGACGCGACTGGCCAGGAGGTCGAGCGCGCCGCGCTGGAACGGCGACGGGATGTCCACTCGCAGGCCGCGCAGCACCACGTCGTCCTGGATGGTCCGGATCTGCGCGGTCGAGCTCGTGGTGCTGCCCGCCGCCCGCACGATCGTCTGGGTGGCGGGGTCGAAGGCTCCGCCGCCGGAGCCGGCCCCCTGGATCACGAGCCCGGCGTCAGCGGCCTGGTCGAGGTTCGACGGTCTGGGTGTAGGTCCCGGGGTCGACGACGATCGTGTCCGCCTCGGGCGTCGCGCGCGCGCGTGTGATCCCTTCGCAGATCAGGTTGCACTTCGCGGCTCGCCGTGCACAGGGTCGAAGAGCCGGCGCAGTCGTCCACGTAGAAGGTCGCCGCCGTGGCCGGAGAGGCCAGAGCGAGCAGCGCGCCGAGAGCGGCAGCGCAGCGAGTCCGTGCCGGGCCACCGAAGGAGGTTACGAGCGCCGACGGGCGGCCACAAGGCCTCCCGTCGGATGTTCTAGATGCTGAGCCCTGAGCGCTAAAGGCCGGTCAGTTCTCGGTCGTGGCCGCCTCGACCTCGGCCTTCGCCTTGCCGGGCAGCTTCGGCGCTCCGCCGTACTCGGCGATGAAGTCCTCGGTCATGTCCATCGCGTCCCCGTCGGGGACCTGGTTGGGCGGCGACTTCATCAGGTAGGCGCTCGGGCCCTCGAGCGGGCCGCCGACGCCGTGGTTGAGCGCCAGCTTGCAGCAGCGCACGGCGTCGGTGACGATGCCCGCCGAGTTCGGCGAGTCCCAGACCTCGAGCTTGAGCTCGGCGGTGAGCGGCACGTCGCCGAAGGCCTCGCCCTCGAGGCGGATGTGCGCCCACTTGCGGTCGGTCAGCCACGGCACGTAGTCCGACGGGCCCACGTGCACGTCGTCGGCGGGCAGCTCGGTGCCCATGATCGAGGTGACGGCCTGCGTCTTGGAGATCTTCTTGGACTCGAGGCGCTCGCGCTCGAGCATGTTGAAGAAGTCCATGTTGCCGCCGACGTTGAGCTGCGAGGTGCCGCTTGAGCTGCACGCCGCGCTCGTGGAACAGGCGCGCGATCGTGCGGTGCACGATCGTGGCGCCGACCTGCGACTTGATGTCGTCGCCGACGATCGGCAGGCCCGCGCTTGCGGAAGCGGTCCCGCCCAGTAGTCCTCCCTGGCGATGAAGACGGGGATGCAGTTGACGAAGCCGCAGCCCGCCTCGAGCACCTGCTCGACGTACCACTTGGTCGCCTGCTCGGAGCCGACCGGCAGGTAGGACACGACCACGTCGGTCTTGGTCTCCTTGAGGATCTCGACGATGTCGTCGGTGCTGCCGGGAGCCTTGGTGATCCGCTGCTTGAGGTACTTACCGAGCCCGTCGTGGGTCATCCCGCGGTAGACGGGCACGTCGAGGTGCGGCACGTCGGCGAACTTCATCGTGTTGTTCTGGCCGGACCAGATGGCCTCGGACAGGTCCTTGCCCACCTTGTCGGCATCGATGTCGAAGGCCGCGGTGAACTCGATGTCGCGTGACGTGGTAGCCGCCCAGGTCGACGTGCATCAGGCCGGGAACCGACTGCGTCGGATCGGCGTCCTTGTAGTACTCGACGCCCTGCACGAACGACGAGGCGCAGTTGCCCACGCCGACGATGGCCACTCGTACCTTCTCGGTCTGGTAGCGCGAGGCGCCATTGGTAAATGTCGAAGTCTCAGTCAGTCGAAGAAGCCCTCCTGCTTCAAGAGAACGACCTCTCCGGGGGCCAGAGAGGCCGGCACACATCAAACCCGCCAAACCCGGCGTCGGTTACACCGGCTCGGGTCCCGCGGCCAGCTGCTTCCGTCACGTGGAACACCCGCTGGAAGGTGGTGAAGATCGTGAGCGCGGCCATCGCGTAGATGACCGGCTCGAGCAGATCGAAGTCCGGCACGATCTCGCCGGCCGCAAACAGAAGGCCTGCCGAGAGCATAACTACCCGGACCGCGCGCGAGGCAATCCCGACCTTGCACTCGACGCCCAGCGCCTCGGCGCGGGCACGCGTATAGGAGACCATGTAGGAGCCGACCACCGCGAGCACGGTCGCGGCCACCGCGAGCTCGTCCGAGTTCTTCGCAAACCAGGCGGCCACGGCGACCAGCACCACGCCCTCCTCGATGCGGTCGAGCGTGGAGTCGAGGAACGCGCCGAAGGGCGAGCCCTTGCCCGACATGCGCGAGTAGCGGCCGTCCATCATGTCGCACAGCGACCCGAGGATGAAGGCGATGCCCGCCAGTACGAAGTGCTCTTCGAGGATGAGCGCCGCCGCGATCAGGTTGCCGATCAGGCCGGTGATCGAGATCGCGTTCGGGGTGAGGCGCGACTCGATCAAGCGGCTGCGCGCGAGCATGCGCATCTCCGAAGCCGTCATCGGGCCGCTGCGGCCGTTCGCGCGCTCGCGCCGGGAGCGCTGCTCGATGCCGTCGCTCACGCGGAGACTCGGGCGCGCGCGGTCTGCCAGCTCCAGGCATCCGGGCGCGCGCGGGCGAGAGGCGTAGGAGGCGGCGCAGGCGGCGGCAGCCGCCACCAGCGCGCCGAACGCCGCGTCGAGCCAGAAGTGGTTGGCCGTCGCCATCACGACGAATGTGACAACCGCGGGGTAGAGCGCCCAGAAGGCCTTGAGGAAGCGATTTCGGACCAATACGAAGGCCGGGATGGCGATCATCAGCGCGAACGCCACGTGCATGCTCGGCACGGCGGCGTAGGGGTTGTAGAGAACGTTGGCGGTGTTCGCGGCGCCCTCGCCCACGAAGGTCGCGACGGTGTCGGAGAAGCCCCACTCGGGCAGGAAGCGAGGAGGCGCGGTCGGGAAGACGACGTAGAGCGCGAGTGCCAGTCCCATCGCCACCATGAACATGTTGCGCACGTAGTAGAAGGCGTGGTTGCGCGCGATGTAGAGCCAGATCAGGAACGTGGTCGTGACCACGAAGTGCGAGTTGACGTACATCCAGTTGGCGAACGTGAGCAGCCACTCCTGACCGCGGGTCCACGCTTGCAGCCCGGGCTCGAAGAACAGTCCCATCGCGCGCTCGACGTCCACCAGGTCGCGCGCGTTCTCGAACGCAAGGCTGGCCTGGCCGTCCACGAAGCCGCGCACGATCCGGTACAGGTAGTAGGCCGCGGCGAACAGGGCCAGCTGACGGATGGCGTCGAGCCAGCCTTGCGGGAGCCAGCGGCCGCTGAGGCGCCAGACGCGCGCCAACTGGCGATACAGCGGATGAGAACGGGGCACGGGCGGTTAGGGTAGTGAAGTCCGCGGCAAGAAAGCCGGCGCGGGGCAGAGGCCGCGCTCTCGGCTAGGTTTACCCGTCGTGAGTGTCAAGACAGCAAGCATCGAGACCCCGCCGGCGCCCGAGAACGCCAAGCGGCTGCGCGACGACGTCGAGCCCGTTCTCCACGAGACGAGCGACCGCATCGCCACGGGCATGGTCACGGCGGTCCCGATCCTCGCCCTGGGCCTCGTCGTCTGGCAGGTGTGGGGAGACTTCCTGCGCTGGAGCGACGTGATCGTGTTCGCGATCATGTACCTGGCGACGGGCCTCGGGATCACCGTCGGCTTCCACCGCTACTTCACGCACCGCAGCTTCAAGACCAGCCGGCCGATGCGCGCGATCCTCGCAGTGCTCGGATCGGTTGCGATCGAGGGGCCGATCATCTCCTGGGTCGCCGATCACCGCAAGCACCACACCTTCGCCGATCAGGAGGGCGACCCGCACAGCCCCCACGTCGATCACGGAGTCGGCTGGCGCGGCGCGCTGCGGGGCCTGATGCACGCGCACGTGGGCTGGCTGTTCATCCACACCCAGCGCGGCCTGCGCAGGCGCTACGCGCGCGACCTGATCGATGACCCGATCGTCAACTTCGTCGACCGCAAGTTCGTGTTCTGGGCGGTCGGCGGGCTCGTGGCGTCCTTCGCTGCTCGGCTGGGCGATCGGCGGGTCGCTCTACGCCGGTCTTACGGGGCTGCTGTGGGGCGGCGCGGTGAGGCTGTTCGTGGTCCACCACGTGACCTTCAGCATCAACTCGCTGTGCCACTTCTTCGGGCGCAGGCGCTTCGAGACCGACGACGAGTCGCGCAACCTGCTCTGGCTGGCGCCGTTCTCGTTTGGCGAGAGCTGGCACAACAACCATCACGCCTTCCCGACCTCGGCCGAGCACGGCATGCGCCGCTGGGAGATCGATCCCTCGGCGCTGGTGATCCGCGCGCTCGAGAAGCTCGGCCTGGTGTGGGACGTGGTCCGGGTGGACCGCGAGCGTCAGGAGCGCCGGAAGCTGCAGCTCGAGGAGGAGCGCCGGAAGCGCTCCTCCCAGACGGCAGCGCTGTCTAAGCCTTCAGCTGCTCAGACGGTGCGGACGTTGACAGCCTTCGGGCCCTTGCCGCCCGGCTGCGACTCGTACTCCACGCGCGCGCCCTCGGCGAGCGTACGGAAGCCGTCGCTCTCGATGTCGCTGTGGTGCACGAACAGATCCTTGCCCTGATCGTCGGGCGTGATGAAGCCGAAGCCCTTGTCGTCACTGAACCACTTAACGGTTCCTGTAGCCATGGGTTCCTCCCACGTCTTGTGTGCTGCGGACGCGGGACGTGCTACGGGTGGGCAACGACTGCGAGCGCTTGCACTGCTTGTTCATTCGGCCCGGCCAGGCTGGCCGAGCATGCGGAACGCTAGCAGCGTATGGCGCCCTTGTAGTCCCGGTGGCCGATCTAGATGACTGATTCCAAATCCCTGCACCTCTGGCTGACGCGCCGTTGGGCTCGGGCCAACGGCGGGCGATAAGGGGTGGGACGGGTTGCCGCGGTGCTTCGGTGCGGCCGGATTGGGCGTCCGCTGTCGAGTTAGCGGTTGCTGGGACCGCTAAGTCGACAATGGACGCGGTGAATCGATGCCGGCCGGCGCCTCGCCCGGATTGCCTGGGCTCGGGCCGGCGGCGCGCCGGGGTGGGACCGGTCCGCGGCTGGCGGGAATTTCGGCCATCTACAGCGTCCCGATCACCAGGCGCAGACCAGCTAGTCGGCGCAGCGGCGCCCGCGCGAGAAGAGGCGCTCGGGCGAGAAGCGAGTGGAGAGGCGGACAAAGCCCTCCTCGTCGGCGATCACGCGTGTCCACTGGCCGTCGGGCTCCACGCACCCGTTCGACGCATACCAGTAGGGAGTCCAGCGGACCCTGACGATCGCCTCGCCGGGCTTCTTTACGTCGAGCAGCAGCTCGTCCGACCACATCTGCTCGAGCACGATGTTGGCGTCGCCCTGCGGGATGACGATCGGGGCCGGGAGCAGGACCTCGTATACGCGCCAGTCGTCTGACTTCCAGCGCAGGCGCAGGTAGGGCAGGCCCTTCTCGATCAGCGCGCGCTCGCCGTAGGAGCTCTTGTCAGGCTTCGCGCTGGGCAGCGCCACGTAGCGCACGGCGTTCTCGGCGAGCCAGCTCGCGTAGGTGAGCCGGTTGATCTCGCCCTTGTAGAAGATCGGGTGGAGGCCGGTGTCGAGCTGGCGCAGCCAGCCGCGCGCGAGCGGCGCCTCGAGCCCGATCTCCGAGCCCTCCCAGTGGCTTCGGGTGAATGGGATCTCCACGCGGCGCTGGTCGGGCAGCGTCAAGAGGAACTGGCGCAGCGGCTCGAAGTAGTCGGACTTGGCCGCCGGGTCCTCCAGGTACTTGATCACGTCGCGCACGGCGGGCGACCACTGCCAGAAGGCCAGCGCGGCGAAGCCGACGGCCAGGATCGGCATCACCCAGAGCTTGCGCAGATTGGCCGTCCCCAGAGGGCGCAGAGCAGCGACCGGGCCGCCGAAGAGCGCGCCGAGGCGGACCGCGTTGCCTCCCATCGGGGTCTCGATCAGCAGCGCGACCGTCGCGCCGAGCCCGTACAGCGCCGCGCCCCAGCGCAGGGCGCGCTGGTCGCGCGGCAGGAGGATCAGGCAGGCGATCGCGAATGCGGGGATCGGCAGGTAGGCGGTGAACGGGAAGGGCGCCCAGCCCCCCTCGGGGAAGGCCCAGGCCAGAAACAGCGGCGGGAGGAACGCGGCTATCGCGATCAGCACGCCCTCGAGGCGCTTGGTGCGAGTCGCCGTTGGCCGCGAGCGAGAACGCCACGCCGGCCATGGCGAGGAACAGACCAGCCACGGGGCTTCCGAGCGGACACAGCGCCGCCAGCACCACGGCCCAGACGTAGCGGCGGCGCTGGAGCGCCAGCAGCGCCGCCAGCCCGAAGGCGACGCCCAGGGCGAAGGGGAGGCGGGCGGTGAAGAGGAGTGTGGCGCGTGCCGATCCCGAACCAGATCGTCCCGAGGCGCGCCTGTGTCTCGCCGAACGCGCCGCGCGCGAGCGGCCCGAACAGCGCGGCGGAGGCGACCGCCGCGACGGCGAGGGCGAGTGGTGGCGACAGCAGCCACGCGAGCGGCGGCGAGAGGATCGAATAGGCGGGCGTGTGGTGGCCGCCGTACCACTGCCCGTTCCAGATCGTGAAGCCTTCCTGGCCGAACAGGTTCGCGCGGAAGGTGTGCGCCGCGAGGTCGACGGTGCGCGGCTGCCAGATCAGGTAGACGATCGCAAAGACGACCGCGATCGCCACCGGTGCGACGTGCCACCAGTCGATCCGCTTGTACCAAGGTCGCCCAGGCAGGAGCTCCGCGCTCCTGCGCGGGGGTGGCGGCGCCTCGGGCGCACCTGTATGCGCAGGCGCCGTGACGGCGGCGAGGACGGCGCGGAGCACGGCCAAGGACAAGTTAGCGGCCCGCCCTCAGGAAGGCCGCCGCGCGATCAAGCAGCGCGGGGCGCGAGAGCCACGGCCAGTGACCGCCCTCGACCATCTCGAGCTCGGCCTCGCCACCGAGCGCGTCGGCGAAGGGCCGGCCGAACTCCGCGCCGATATAGGGGTCGTCGGTGGGCCAGAGGATCAGCGCGGGGCAGTCGAGCTCGCCGAGCGCCTCGCCGTGGCGCGCGAGCACCTCCGGCGGGGCCGAGCGGTAGAGGCGCAGGATCGCGCGCTGGGTTCCCTGATCGAAGTCGGCCCAGGCGCGGTCGGCGATCTCGCGCGGCAGCGAGCGGCGAAATCCCCGGCGCGTGGTGAATCCCATCGTCAGCTCGCCGACCACCGGAGTCCTCCACGCCCGGGCCACGCGGTGCCACTCGAAGCCGGGGAGCAGCGGCACGCAGGTAAACAGGACGAGCCTCTCGATCCGCTTCGGGAAAGCGCTGGGCGAAGGCGAGCGCCACCGAGCCCCAGTCGTGTATCACGAGCGACATGCGCTCGAGACCGGCGTGCTCGCAGAAGGACTCGATAAAGCGTTCATACCCGCCGATGGAGTAGTCGAAGTCTCCGGGCTTGGCCGAGCGGCCGAAGCCAGGCAGGTCGGGCGCGACGCCCCCGCAGCGCTCGAGCAGCGGCTCCCAGTCCCAGGACGCCGTGGGAACCCCGTGCACGCAGAGGATCGGTGCGTCGCCCGCCTGGCGCCAGTGGACCTCGAGTCCGGCGACCTCCGCGTGGCGCTCGACGATCTCCATCGTGGGGTCTTACCAGCCCGCGTAGCCTTCGCGCCCGATGGCCGACCGCCGCAGGCTGCGCAGGATCCTCGACCGGCTCGCGAGCGAGTACGGGCGCCCGGTATTGCGCCCGCACGGCGGCGCCATCGACGAGCTGATCCTCACGGTGCTCTCCCAGAACACCAACGACCGCAACCGCGACGTCGCCTACACGCGCCTGCGCGAGCGCTTCTCGTCGCTGGGACGAGGTCGCGCGAGGCGCCGCTGGAGGAGGTGGAGGAGGCGCTTCGGCCCGGCGGCCTCGCGCCGACCAAGTCGGTTCGCATCCGCCAGATCCTCGACGCGATCGGCGACGACGATCTGGGCCGGCTCGCCGACGCTCCGCTCGACGAAGCTCGCCGGGAGCTCTGCGCGCTGCCCGGGGTGGGCCGCAAGACAGCCGCGTGCGTCCTGCTGTTCGCCCTCGGCCGCCCCGACCCGCCGGTGGACACCCACGTCTACCGCGTCGGCGGGCGGCTCGGCCTCTGGCCGGAGAAGGCGCCGCTGGAGTTCGCGCACGACGAGCTCGCGCGCCTCTGCGGACCCGACCCTCAGTTCGCCTACGAGGCGCACGTGCTGCTGATCCGCCACGGGCGCCGCACCTGTGTCGCCCGCACCCCGCGCTGCGCCGAGTGCCCGCTGGCGCGAATGTGCCCGGAGGGCCGGCGGCGGCTGGCGCGCGCATGAGCGAAACCGCACTGCGGCGCACGTCGGAGGCGGCGCTGATCGGGATCGCGGCCGTGTGGGGCGTCACCTTCGTGATGGTCCAGGACGCGATCGCGTTCCTCCCGACGATGGCTTTCCTGGCCTACCGGTTCATCCCCGCGGCCCTGATCGTGGCCGTGATCTTCTGGCGCCCGCTGCGGCGCCTCCCGGCGGCCGGCTGGCGCGCCGGCCTCGTGATGGGGTTGTTCCTCGCCGGCGGCTACATCTTCCAGACGCTAGGCCTCGAGCAGACGACCGCCTCGAATACCGGCTTCATCACCGGGCTGTTCGTGGTGCTGACGCCCGTGCTCGGAGCGATCTTCCTGCGCCAGCGCGTGCCCGCGCTTGTCTGGATCGCCGCGGGGGTGTCGATGTTCGGCCTCTGGTTGCTCTCCGGCGCGGGCGGCGAGTTCGAGCTGCGCGGCGACGGCCTCGTCCTGCTCTGCGCGTTCTCGCTCGCCGCGCACATCCTGGCGACGGCACGCGCCGTCGTGCACTACGACGTCGGCGCATTGCTGGCGGTGCAGCTCGGCGTCGTGGGGATGACGTGCCTGGTGATCGGCGCCCTCGCCGGCCAGCTCGAGAAGCCGGAGGGCTGCGACGGTCTGGTCGGCGCTGATCGTCACCTCGCTCGTCGCGACCGCGCTCGGGTTCTTCGTGCAGTCCTTCGCACAACAGCACGCGCCGCCCGCGCGCACAGCGCTGATCCTCGCCTCCGAGCCCGCCTTCGCCGGCCTCTTCGGCTGGCTGCTCAACGACGACCGGCTGACTGCGACGGGCTGGCTGGGCGCCGGGCTGATCATGGCGGCGATCGTCTCCGTGGAGATCGCCCCCCGGTTTCGTCCGCCGCGGCCGCTGCCCGAGGGCTGATGCACAAGCTGCTGCTCGCCGTCCCGTTCCTGATCGGCATCGCCGTGCTGCAGGGGCTGACCGTCGAGATCGACACCTTCCACGGCTCCGACGCGGCCGTCTATCAACTGCCGACGATCGAGTTGTTTCGCGAGCGCCTCGACTTCTCGGACTACCCGTCGGCGCAGACGCCGCTCTTCCACGTCGTGATGACGGTCTGGGGCAAGCTCGTCGGCTTCGATCTGTGGAAGCTGCGCCTGCTCAACGTCGCGATCTCCTACGGCGCGGCGCTTGCCCTGCTGCGCCTGCTGCGGCGCGCGACGCCGCTCGCGGCCACGCCCGCCTTCGCCCTGACGCTCGCCTTCGCGCTCTCGCCCTACTTCTTCGGCGCCTCGTTCACGCTGCTCACCGACAACCTCGCGATCCTCTTCGCCCTGCTCGCGATGGAGCGCATCCACGCCTACTCGCGCACCGGGTCGATGGCCGCCTTCGCACTCGCGTGCCTGTGGATCGCGGGTGCGGTGCTCACGCGCCAGTCGTTCCTGTGGCTGGCGCTGGTGGCTGCCTTCTATCTCCTGCACCGAAGAGCGGGCGGCCAGGTCCTTGCCGGCGCCGCCCTGCTCGCGCTCGCGCTCGCACCGCTCGCGGCGCTCGTCGTCGAATGGAACGGCCTCGTCCCGCCGGGGGCCGATCCGCTCTCCTGCGGCCTGTGCACCGATCGCCCCGGCTTCGGCCGCGACGTGCTGACGCTGCGCACGGTCGGCTTCTCGCTTGCGCTGCTCGGCGCCTACGCCGTGGTGCTGCTGGGGCCCTCGGCCTATCGCCGCCTGCGCCTCCTGCGCAGTCCGGCGGGCCGGATGGCGCGCGGCGCGCTCGCCTCGCCGTCCGGGCGGGCGCTCGTCAGCTTCGCCCGCGGCAACGGCCCGCGCCGGGTGCCCGTGCAGCGACGGGTCGCGATCGCCGCCGCGGGCGGAGCGGTGCTGCTGCTGATCTCACCGCTCGAGTACATCCCGATCGTTCCCGGCCAGGCCGGCGACGCGGGCTACCTGTGGCGCATCTCGGACGCGCTGCCGACGCGTGCTCGGGTCGTCGCTGCTCTTCTGGGTGCTCGTGCCGCTCGGGGCGGCGGCCGGCGCGCTGCTCGTGTGGCGCTCCGGGGCGAGCGCGCTGCCGAGCGTATACCTGGGGGCGTTCCTGCTCGCGGCGCTGCCCGTGGGGCTTGTGTACCAGAAGTACTTCGACCCGTTCATGCTGCTCGCTGTGGCGCTGTTCGCCAGGCGCGGCGACTTTCGCAGGCGCGCCGACTACGCAGGCGTCGTGCTCGTGTGCCTGGGCTCCGTGGCCTACGCGCTCAGCTTCGCGGGGTGAGGCGTACGCCGGTTACTGGATCTCGAGCATGTCGATCACGAACACGAGCGTCTCGTTCGGACCGATCGCCGGCGGCGAGCCCTGCGCGCCGTAGGCGAGCTCGGGCGGAATCGTCAGCTGGCGCCGGCCGCCCTTCCTCATGCCTTCGACGCCAACGTCCCAGCCCGGGATCACCTGGCCGCCGCCGAGCGGGAAGCTGAAGGGCTGGCCCGAGGTCCACGAGGCGTCGAACTCCTCGCCGGTGGAGAAGTTCACGCCCGCGTAGTGGACCGTCACGTTGTCGCCGGACTTCGCGGCCGGGCCGTCGCCCTTGACGATGTCCACGATCTCGAGCTTGCGCGGCGGCGCCCCGGTCGGCTTGGGGATCTCAGGCTTGACGCTCGTGTCCTTCAGAGCAGCCTCGGCGTCGGCCGGCGAGGCCTCGGTCTCGGTAGGCTGCTCCTCGGTCGCCTGAGTCGACGCGCTCTCGCCGTCATCGTCGTCGTTACCGCACGCGGCGAGCCCGAGGGCGGCCACCAGGGCCACCAGCGTGGTCAGGCGCAGAAGGCGGGAGCCCATGGCGGCGGAAGCCTAGCCCATGACCGCCAGCCTTGGCGTCCGGAAGAAGATCTGCCATACTCGCACTCAGATTTCTTTCGCATCCGAACCTAAGCAGCAAAGGAGCAGAAAAACGTGGGCAAGACGATCGGCATCGATCTCGGCACGACGAACTCGTGCATGGCCGTCCTCGAAGGCGGCGAGCCCACCGTGATCGAGAACGCCGAGGGCGCGCGCACCACCCCCTCGGTGGTTGCTTTCACGGAGGGCGGCGAGCGCCTCGTGGGCGCCCCCGCCAAGCGGCAGGCCGTAACGAACCCCGAGAACACCGTGTTCTCGATCAAGCGCTTCATGGGGCGCAAGGAGGCTGAGGTCAAGGAGGAGGAGAAGATCGTCCCCTTCGAGGTCATCCCCGGCCCCAACGGCGACGCGCGCGTCAAGGCAGGCGGCAAGGAGTACGCCCCGCCGGAGATCAGCGCGATGATCCTCCAGAAGCTCAAGGCCGACGCCGAGGCCTACCTGGGCGACACCGTCGACAGCCTGGTGGTCACCGTCCCGGCCTACTTCAACGACGACCAACGCCAGGCGACCAAGGACGCCGGCAAGGTCGCCGGCCTCGAGGTCAAGCGCATCATCAACGAGCCGACCGCCGCTGCGCTCGCCTACGGCCTCGACAAGGAGGCGGCCGACCAGACCATCCTCGTCTTCGACCTCGGCGGCGGCACCTTCGACGTGTCCGTGCTCGAGATCGGCGACGGCGTCTTCGAGGTCAAGGCCACCGCGGGTGACAACCACCTCGGCGGCGACAACTTCGACAAGACGATCGTCGACTTCCTCGTGGCCGAGTTCAAGAAGGCCGAGGGCGTCGACCTCTCGCAGGACAAGATGGCCCTCCAACGCCTCTACCAGGAGGCCGAGAAGGCCAAGACCGAGCTGAGCTCCGCGCAGGAGACGCAGATCAACCTGCCCTTCATCACCGCGGTCGACTCGGTGCCGAAGCACCTCAACCAGCGGATCACCCGCTCCAAGCTCAACGAGCTGACGGCGGAGCTGGTCGACCGCGTGGTCGCTCCGACCAAGCAGGCGCTCGAGGACTCGGGCGCGGGCAAGGACGGCATCGACCACGTGGTGCTCGTGGGCGGCATGACGCGCATGCCCGCGGTGCAGGAGAAGGTCAAGGAGCTGACCGGCAAGGACCCCCACCGCGGCGTGAACCCGGATGAGGTCGTTGCCGTCGGCGCCGCGATCCAGGCGGGCGTGCTGGCCGGCGACGTCAAGGACGTGCTGCTGCTCGACGTCACCCCGCTGACTCTCGGCATCGAGACCAAGGGCGGCGTGATGACCAAGCTGATCGAGCGCAACACGACGATCCCGACGCGCAAGTCGGAGATCTTCTCGACGGCCGAGGACAACCAGTCGAGCGTCGAGGTCCACGTGCTCCAGGGCGAGCGCGAGATGGCCGCCTACAACAAGTCGCTCGGCAAGTTCCAGCTCACCGGCATCCCGCCGGCCCCGCGCGGCATCCCGCAGGTCGAGGTGACCTTCGACATCGACGCCAACGGCATCCTCGCCGTGGGCGCGAAGGACCTCGGCACCGGCAAGGAGCAGAAGATCGAGATCAAGGCCGGCTCGGGGCTGGCGGACGAAGAGGTCGAGCGGATGGTCCAGGACGCCGAGCAGCACGCGGAGGAGGACCGCCGCATGCGCGAGCTCGTCGAGGCCCGCAACATGGCCGAGAACGCCGCCTACCAGGCCGAGCGTCAGCTCGGCGAGCTGGGCGACACGGTCGACTCCTCCTCCAAGGAGGAGATCGAGGCCGCCATCAAGGAGGTCCGCGAGAATCTCGAGTCAGACGACGCGGCGCTGCTGCAGAGCAAGACCGAGGCCCTCCAGGCCGCCTTCCACAAGGTGTCGGAGCAGATGTACGCGGCTGCGGCCCAGGAGCAGGCCGCAGCGGGTGGCAACGGCGCGGCGACCGACGGCGCAGGCGCGACCGACTCCTCCGCCGAGGAGGAGGAGGTCGTGGACGCCGAGGTCGTCGAGGGCGAGGAGAAGGCCTAGCCGATGGCCTTCGCGAGCGAGCACGAAAGGCCGGCCGAGGAGCCGGTCGCGCCGGAGGAGGTACCCGTCACGTCACGCGACGAGGCGGGCGAGCCCTCCGGCGACGAGGACCCCGCGAACGAGCGGGAGATCCTCGAGAAGACCGAAGAGGTCTCCGAGAGCGACGCTCTCGGAGGCGACCCCTCCTCGGAGGGCGACGCTCCCGGGGCGCGCGCGCCGAGCCCCGACGAGCGCCTCGCGCGCGTCCAGCGCGAGCGCGACGAGTACCTCGACCTCGCCCGCCGCGCGCAGGCGGACTTCGAGAACTACCGCAAGCGGGCCGCGCGCGAGGCGGCTGCCGGCGGCGACCGCGCGAAGAGCGGGCTGGTGCGCGAGCTGCTGCCGGTGGTGGACAACCTCGAGCGTGCGCTGGCGTCCGCAAACGCCGACGAGCAGCACCTCGCCGAGGGCGTTCGGCTGGTGCACTCCGAGCTGGTCGCGGTGCTGGAGCGAAACGGGGTCGAGCCGTTCGATCCGCGCGGCGCGAAGTTCGATCCCTCCGAGCACGAGGCCCTGTCGATGCGCGACCAGGACGGCTCCGAGTCCGGGCTCGTGCTCGACGTCGTCGAGAAGGGCTACCGCGCGAACGGCACCGTGCTCCGTCCGGCCCGCGTGGTGGTCTCGAGCTAGGTACGGCACATGCCCGCGGTAAAGGACCCCTACGCGACGCTCGGCGTCGACAAGAAGGCCTCCGCCGAGGAGGTCAAGAAGGCCTATCGCAAGCTCGCGCGCAAGTACCACCCGGACACCAACCCGGACGACAAGCAGGCCGAGGAGCGCTTCAAGGAGGTCCAGGAGGCGTACTCGATCCTGTCCGACCCCGAGAAGCGCAAGGCCTATGACTCGGGCGGCGGCGTGTTCGGCGGCGGCTTCGACCCGAACGCCTTTCGCGGCGGGAACTTCGGCGGCTTCGGAGACATCATCTCCGACCTCTTCGGCAAACGCCCGCGGAGGCGGCGGCGCCACTCGCCCCGAGCGCGGCCGCGACCTGGAGACCGAGGTACACGTCTCGTTCGACCAGGCGATGGAGGGCGCTCAGGTCCCGGTCTCGGTGCCGCTCTCGGCACCCTGTCCGACCTGCCGCGGGACCGGCGCCAAGCCCGGCACCTCGCCGTCGATCTGCTCGCGCTGCCAGGGCCGCGGAGTCGAGGCCGAGTCGCAGGGGCTGTTCTCGATCTCCCAGCCCTGCCGGCAGTGCGGCGGCACTGGGACGGAGATCAAGGAGCCCTGCCCGACCTGCCACGGCTCCGGTCGAACGCGCCAGGTCAAGCGCTACCGCGTGAACATCCCGGGCGGCGTCCGCGACGGCGGTCGCGTGCGTCTGGCGGGCAAGGGCGAGGCGGGCCCGCGCAACGGCCCCCCCGGAGACCTCTACGTGATCACGCGCGTGGGCGAGTCGCCGATCTTCTCGCGCAAGGGCGACCACCTCGAGGTCGAGGTGCCGATCACGATCCCCGAGGCGATCCGCGGCGCCACCATCGAGGTGCCGACGCTCACCGCGACCAAGCGCATCCGCGTTCCCCCGGGCACGAAGCACGGCACGGTGCAGCGGCTGCGCGGCGAGGGACCGCCGAAGCTCGGCGGCCGCGGGCGCGGCGACGTCCACTACAAGCTGCTTGATCGACGTTCCGAGCTCGCTCTCGCGCGAGCAGAGCGAGGCTGTCGACGACCTGGCGGCGGTCATGGACGGCAACCCGCGCGAGCGGCTGCTGTCCCGGGAGGAGTGAGCAGCGTGGCGAGCGAGCCCCCGATCTCCCACGACCGCGGCGTCTACATGATCTCGGTGGCCGCCGAGCTGGCGGGCATGCATCCGCAGACGCTCCGCATCTACGAGGCGCGCGGGCCTGATCACCCCCAAGCGCTCGCCGAAGAACACCCGCCTCTACTCCCAGGAGGACGTGGAGCGCCTGCGCCGCATCCAGGAGCTCACGAGCGAGCTGGGCATGAACCTCGCGGGCGTCGAGCGAGTGTTCGAGCTCGAGCTGGAGATCGAGCGAATGCGGCGCCGCATGCGCGCATTCGAACGTCACGCCGAGCGAGTCCAGCAGGAGCTGCGCGCCGAGATCGAGCGTGTACGGCGCTCGGTCAAGCGCGAGCTGGTGCTCTACGAGCCGCCCTCGCAGGCACTGATGCCGCGGGGCCGGGGCATCCGCATACCGATCGAGCGCCCGGGCCGGTAGCGGGCCGCGGTGGCGGTGGCTCCCAGGTGAAGTGGCGGGAAAAACTGCAGCAATAAGGGGTCGACACCGGTCGTGTCACACCCCCGGAGTCGCTGCTCCCGAGGGGGTGCCTGACCTTGTTGTTGTATAGCCCCCAAAACCTAAGGCACCCATCCGTGCGAGCCCCCGCGATCGGGGCCGACCCCTTTGTAGCTGCAGTTTTTCGCGAAGACCGCCCCGCCGCGAGCATCACGATGTACTAGGACCCAGCCCCCCGTACGCCAAGTCGGCGTAAATTCTCGCCGGTTGTCTTCTCCAGGGTGTACAAGAACGCCGTGACCCAGAACGGGGACGTGGCCGTGCGCCTTGTCGGCGCCCGCAAGAGCTACGGCGACGTCGTCGCGGTCGACGGCGTCGATCTCGAGATCGCCGCGGATGAGTTCTTCACCATGCTCGGGCCCTCGGGCTCTGGGAAGACCACCTGCCTGCGCATGATCGCCGGCTTCGAGCGCCCCGACGAGGGACGGGTCGAGCTCGACGGCCGCGAGGTCACGCGCGTGCCGCCGTTCGAGCGCGACGTCAACACCGTGTTCCAGGACTACGCCCTGTTTCCGCACATGTCGGTGGGCGAGAACGTCGGGTATGGGCTGAAGATCAAGAAGATCGGCCGCGAGGAACGCCGCTCGCGGGTGGCCGAGGCGCTCGAGATGGTGCGCCTCGGCGGCTACGAGGAGCGCCGTCCCGGCCAGCTCTCCGGCGGCCAGCGCCAGCGCGTCGCACTCGCCCGCGCGCTCGTCAACCGCCCGCGGGTGCTGCTGCTCGACGAGCCACTCGGGGCGCTCGACCTGAAGCTGCGCCAGCAGATGCAGCACGAGCTGCGCACGCTGCAGGGCGACGTCGGCATCACCTTCATCTACGTGACACACGACCAGGAGGAGGCGCTCACCATGAGCGACCGCCTGGCCGTCTTCAACGACGGGCGCGTCGAGCAGGTGGGCGCGCCCGCGGACGTCTACGAGCGCCCGGTCAACGAGTTCGTGGCGGGCTTCGTGGGTGTCTCGAACGTCGTGGAGCGCGACGGCACGCGCTTCACCATTCGCCCCGAGAAGGTACGGATGCTCGAACTCTCGGAGGCCGCTCCCGACGGGCTGCACGTCGAGGAGGGGCAGGTCCGCGATGTGGACTACATCGGGGCGATCACCCGCTTCGCGGTCGATCTCGACCGCGGCGGAGAGCTGCAGGTCGTTCGGCAGAATCTCGAGATGTCGTCGCAGCAGGCGCTCGAGCAGCGGGGTCGGCGCGTGCGAGTCGGCTGGCACGACGAGCACGCGTACGTCATCCCGGACTCGCAGGAATCAAAGGAGGAGGGACTGTGAAAACTCACCAATTCAAATGGTGGATCGTCCTCGCAGTGGTCACGCTCGCGCTGGCCGCTCTGACGGCCGCAGGCTGCGGGAGCGACGACGACGACGATGGCGGCGGCGGTGATGGCGGCGGCGACAGCGAGACGCTCACGAAGGTGGGCAAGGGCGAGGGCGAGGTCAACCTCATCGCCTGGGCCGGCTACGTCGAGGACGGGTCGACCGACCCGGCCGTGGACTGGGTGTCGGACTTCGAGGAGGAGACCGGCTGCAAGGTCAACGTGAAGATCGGCAACACCTCCGACGAGATGGTCACGCTGATGCGCACCGGCAAGTACGACGGCGTGTCCGCGTCGGGCGACGCGACCCTGCGCCTGATCGCCGGCGGCGACGTGGATCCGGTCAACACCGACCTGATCCCCAACTACGCGGACGTGTTCGCCGCGCTCAAGGACCAGCCGCACAACACCGTCGACGGCAAGCAACTACGGCGTGCCGCACGGCCGCGGAGCGAACCTCCTGATGTTCAACAAGGACGTCGTCAAGCCGGCGCCCGACTCGTGGGGCGTCGTGTTCGGCGGCGAGGAGAGCCAGCCCTACAAGGGCAAGGTCACCGCGTACGACAACCCGATCTACATCGCCGACGCGGCGCTCTACCTGCGCGAGACCCAGCCCGATCTCGGCATCGAGAACGTCTACGAGCTCGATGACAAGCAGTTCGAGGCAGCCGTCGAGCTGCTCAAGCAGCAGCGCGAGGTGATCGGCGAGTACTGGTCCGACTACACCAAGGAGATAGCGGCGTTCACGTCCGGCGACTCGGTGGTCGGCACGACGTGGCAGGTGATCGCGAACCTGATCGCGGCGGAGAAGAAGGCGCCGCCGATCGAGGCGATCCTGCCCAAGGAGGGCGCTACCGGGTGGTCTGACACCTGGATGATCTCCTCCGAGGCCAAGAACCCGAACTGCATGTACAAGTGGATGAACCACATCATCAGCCCGAAGGCGAACGCCGCCGTGGCCGAGTGGTTCGGCGAAGCTCCAGCCAACGAGAAGTCGTGCGCGGAGACCGCGGCGGAGGACCACTGCGAGGTCTTCCACGCCGACGACGAGGCCTACTTCGACCAGGTCGAGTACTGGACGACGCCGCGCGAGGAGTGCGGTGACGATCGCGGGGCGGTCTGCAAGGACTACTCCGAGTGGGTCAAGGCCTGGACGGAGATCAAGGGCTAGAGAGACCCGCTGAACGTCTCCGGATTCCTCTGGCGCCGGCCCCGCCTGCAGCTGTCGCTGCTGTTGGCGGGGCCGGTCGGCTGGCTGGTGATCGCCTATCTGGGGTCGCTCGCCGTGCTGTTCGTCGCCTCGCTGTGGCAGCTCGACAGCTTCAGCGGGGAGATCGTGCAGAACCCGGGGCTGCAGAACTTCCAGGAGCTGATCGAGACCCCGGTCTACCGCTCGATCGTCTTTCGGACGGTTCTGATCTCCGCGCTGGTCACGGTCACCTGCGCGGTCCTGGCCTTCCCGATCGCCTTCTACATGGCCAAGGTGGCCTCGCCGCAGGTGCGTGCCATGCTCGTGGTCGCGGTCCTGATGCCGCTCTGGTCGAGCTACTTGGTCAAGGTCTACACGTGGCGGATCATGCTCTCCAACGAGGGCCTCGTGAACTGGCTGCTCGAGCCGTTGGGCCTGCAGGGCCCCGGCTTTGGAAACGTGGCCACCTGGCTCGTCTTCTCCTACCTCTGGCTGCCGTTCATGATCCTGCCGGTCTACGTCGGTCTCGAGCGCATCCCAAACTCACTGCTCGACGCCTCGGGTGATCTCGGCGCGGGCGCCTGGATGACGTTCCGGCGGGTGGTCTTCCCGCTCGCGCTGCCGGCGATCGTGGCCGGCTCGATCTTCACCTTCTCGCTCACGCTCGGCGACTACATCACGCCGACGCTCGTGTCGAGCACGCAGTTCATCGGCAACGTCGTCTACGCGAACGTGGGGATCGCGAACAACCTGCCGCTGGCCGCCGCCTTTGCCACGGTGCCGGTCCTGATCATGATCGTCTACCTCATGGTCGCCCGGCGCATGGGCGCATTCGATCAGCTGTGAGGCGCTGATGCTGCATCTCTCGAACGGCACCCGCTGGGCACTGCGGATCGGGACGGCGATCACGCTGGCGTTCATCTACATCCCGCTGATCGTGATCGCGATCTACGCCTTCAACGAGTCGCGTTCGCAGTCCTGGCCGATCGAGGGCCTCACGCTCGAGTGGTTCGGCAAGGCCTTCGACAACACCGGAGTGCGCGACGCCCTCTGGACCTCGCTCAAGGCAGGGCTCGGCGCCACCGCGATCGCGATCGTGCTCGGCACCCTGGCGGCGATGGCGGTTGCGCGCCACCGCTTCTTTGGGCGCGACACGATCTCGTTCCTCGTGGTGCTCCCGATCGCACTGCCCGGCATCGTGACCGGCATGGCGCTCAACGCGACGTTCACGCAGGTGCTCGGTGTCGACCTGACGCTGTTCACGGTCATCGTGGGCCACGCCACCTTCTGCATCGTTGTCGTCTACAACAACGCCGTCGCGCGCCTGCGCCGCACCGGCACGTCGCTCGAGGAGGCCGCCAGCGACCTCGGCGCCGGCTCGTGGCAGACCTTTCGCGACATCACCTTCCCGCAGCTGCGCACGGCGCTCGTGGCCGGGGCTCTGCTGGCCTTCGCACTGTCGTTCGACGAGATCATCGTCACCACGTTCACCGCCGGCTCCGAGCAGACGCTGCCGATCTGGATCTTCACCAACTACTCGCGGCCGAACCAACTCCCGATCGTGAACGTGGTCGGCCTGGGGGTGATCCTGCTCTCGATCATCCCCATCTATATCGCCAACCGGCTGTCTCAGGATCCGGTCGGAGCGCCGGGCGCGCCGGCGGCGGCGGCCGGCGGCCGGTAGCCCTTCACGCGGCCGAGCAGCCCGAGCAGCGCCAGCGCGGGGCGGACGACCGGCTGCGGGCCGGCCAGGCGGAAGACGTCCGAGTACTCGGTCAGATAGGCGCCGAAGGCGAGCGGGCCGGGCATGCCGTCCTTGCCGACCCGGCCCGACTCACGCAGGCCCGACAGCGCCGCGAACCAGTCGGCGGTTCGCCCGGCGGGCGAGGTGCGCCAGAGCGCGCGGACGGGCTCGCTGCCGGAGTTCCACATCTGGTGCACGGCGCCGCGCGGGATCTCCAGGACGTCGCCGGCCGACAGCTCGCGCTCGACCCCTTCAACCCTCGTGGAAAGCCGGCCCTCGAGCACCTCGAAGCGCTCGTCCTGGCCTGGATGGAAGTGCTTGGGCGGCGGCGAGCCGTGCGGGCCCCAGGTGCCCTCGACTTCCAGCGCCTCGGGGCTGTGGCTGCGGATGCGGACCGACTCGGACCGTGTGAGATGAAAGACGTCGCTCATTCCGAAAGCTTAGGATCGCGACGGTGGACAGCGTCGAAGTCCAAGGGCAGGACGCCGAGCAGGCCATGCTCACCCGCCTCAGCGCGCAGGTGGAGGCGCTTGCCTCGAGCGAGCGCGAGCTGCGCCGGCTGCTGAACGGGGCGCACGGCCAGGTCGCGGCGCGCGACGAGGAGGTGCGCCGGCTGCTGGCCGAGCTGGCGCGCGGGCGCGAGGAGCGCGATCGCGCGGTGGCCGAAGCGACGCTCGCCTATGGACAGCTGGCGGAGCTGCGGGCGACTCGCGTCTACCGCGCGGCCCTGCTGTGGTGGCGGGTACGCCACCGGCTGCGGAGCCGCTAGAGGATGAACAGCTCCGCGGTCGAGCGCTCTGTGGTCATCCCGGCGCATGGCCGCACAGCGCTCACCCGAGCCTGCGTCGCGGCGCTCGAGGAGCAGCGCCTCGACCGCACGGAGATCCTCGTGGTCGAGGACGGCGAGCCCTCCGGAGCAGCGGGTCTCAACGTCCGGCAGATCCGGCGCACCGAGCAGGCGGGCTTTGCCGCCGCCTGCAACGAGGGGGCCGCTGCCGCGCATGGGCGCTACCTGATCTTCCTCAACAACGACGCGCTGCCGAGCGCCGGCTGGCTCGACGCCCTGGTCGAATGCGCCGAGGCGCACCCCCGCACCGCGATCGTCGGGGCGAAGCTGCTCTGGCCGGACAACACGGTTCAGCACGCCGGCGTCGTCTTCGATGCGGCAAAGAACGGCCGCCACCTGTACGAGGGCTTTCACGAGAGCCATCCGGCCGTCAATTCGCCACGCCGGCTGCAGGCCGTCACGGCCGCGGCCATGCTCGTCCGCCGCGACGCATTCGAAGAGGTCGGCGGCTTTGACACCGGCTTTGTCAACGGCTGGGAGGACATCGACCTCTGCCTGCGCATCGGCGCGCGAGGGCTGGGAGATCCGCTACACGCCGGACAGCGTCGTCTACCACCTCGAAGGCGCCACCAGAGGGCGCGAGTTCAAGGGCGACGCCCCCAACT
Source organism: uncultured Thermoleophilaceae bacterium (assembly GCA_963762265.1). GTDB lineage: Bacteria > Actinomycetota > Thermoleophilia > Solirubrobacterales > Thermoleophilaceae > JACVRW01. The sequence continues at coordinate 690,594 of CAVXKC010000004.1, forward strand.
ACGTGGCGTTCATGGAGCGCTGGGCCGAGCGCGTGCAGCAGGACGACCTCCTCCACTGGTCCGCAGACGGCCTGCTGACCGTCCAGCACGAGCCCGGGCACGCCGTGCTCGAGGTGGCGCCTGAGCTCGGGATTGCCCGCGGCGCGGATGGCTTGGGCGAGCGCCTGGCGCGGAGCTCGGCTCACGCGCTTGAGCTGCTGCGCGACAACGTGCGCCTGGCCGTGTCGGCGGAGCCCCCGGCCGATGCCTGGCATGGCGTTCGGCGCCGCCGGGCGCGCCGGGTCGCCGCGAGCGTGAGCGTGGTTGTGCCGGTCGGCCATCACGGCACGCTTGGGAAGCTGCTCGACGGGCTCGCCGGACAGGCCGTCAGCGAGGTCATCGTCGCCGCCGGCGGCGACTTCCTGGAGGCCGAGCTGGCCGCGCTACCGCCGCGGGACAGGACCTACGAGCTGCACGCGGCCCCCGCGCCCGAGGCGGGCGGGCGCGCGGCTGCCCTGAACCGGGCGATCGAGCGGGCGACCGGCGATCTCGTCCTGTTGCTGGTCGACGACTTCGTCCCGGGCCCGGCGCTGCTCGAGGAGCACCTCGCGGTGCACGCAGCACACCCGCGTCCCGAGGTCGCCGCGCTCGGCCCGGGGTACTTTCCACCGGAGCTTCGAGAATCGCGCTTTCTGCGCTGGCTCGAGGACTCGGGCGACCTGTTCGGCTGGTCGTTCACCACGGCCGGGCCGCCGCCGCCGTCGTTTTGGTACTGCGCCAACACCTCTCTCAAGCGGTCCTTCCTGCTCGAGGGCCGTCTCTTCGACGAGCGGTTGGCGAAGGAGGCCTGGGACGACCACGAGCTCGGCCTGCGCCTGGCCGAGCGCGGCATGGAGGTGGTCTACGCCCCCGGCGCCGCGGCCATTCACGACCACCCGCTGACCTTCGAAGAGCGCAGGCGGGTGATGGGCAACGCCGGCGAGGCAGCCGCGGTGTTCGACTCGATCTATCCGCGCCCGCACCGCTTCTGGAGCGGCACGGATCCATCCGAGTCGACGCTGGAGCTGGCGGCGCGGGCCGCGCTGCTGCGCGCCCGCCACCGGCTGCTCGGCCGCGAGGCCGACCTCCACGGCGAATACCGCGCCCGCATGCGGCTCGCCTTCATCGAGGGCTATCGCTCGGTCGCGTGGGCAGACGTGCCACGATCTGCTATATAACCACTTAGATTTTCTATGCAAGCAGATCGCTTCACAGTCAAGTCCCAGGAGGCCCTCGCAGTTGCGCAGCGGCTCGCCGGCGCGCGCCGCAATCCCGAGGTCACTCCCGCGCACCTGCTGCTCGCCCTGCTCGAGCAGGAGGGAGGCATCGTGGTTCCGGTGCTGCGCCGCGCCGGCGCCGACCCCGAGCGCGTGCGCCGGCGCGCCAACGAGGCCGCCGACGCGCTGCCCACCGTGACCGGCGATGCCTCCTCAGCGCCTGCTCTCGGATCGCCGCTGATCGACCTGCTCAAGGCCGCCGAGGACGCAGCCCGCGGCATGGGCGACGAGTACGTGTCGACCGAGCACCTGCTGCTGGCGCTCGCCTCCGATCCGCGGATCGACGCCGGCGCCTCGCGCGACCAACTCGCCGAGGCCGTTCAGGAGGTTCGCGGGCCTCACCGCGTAACCGACCAGAACCCGGAGGACAAGTACCAGGCGCTGGAGACCTACGGGCGCGACCTGACCCAGGCGGCCGAGCAGGGCAAGCTCGACCCGGTGATCGGTCGCGATGACGAGGTCCGCCGTGTGATCCAGGTGCTCTCTCGGCGCACCAAGAACAACCCCGTCCTGATCGGCGAGCCCGGCGTCGGCAAGACCGCCATCGTGGAGGGCCTCGCCCAGCGCATCGTCTCCGGCGACATCCCCGACTCGCTGCGCGACCGCCGTGTGATCGCGCTCGACATCGGCTCGCTGATCGCGGGCGCCAAGTACCGCGGCGAGTTCGAGGACCGGCTCAAGGCGGTGCTCAAGGAGATCGCCGACGCGGAGGGCCAGGTCATCCTGTTCCTCGACGAGCTGCACACGATCGTGGGCGCCGGCGCCGCCGAGGGCGCGGTCGACGCCGCCAACCTGCTCAAGCCGATGCTGGCGCGCGGCGAGCTGCGCGCGGTGGGTGCGACCACGCTCGACGAGTACCGCAAGCACATCGAAAAGGACGCCGCGCTCGAGCGCCGCTTCCAGCCCGTGATGGTCAGGGAGCCCTCGGTCGAAGACACGATCGCCATCCTGCGCGGGCTCAAGGAGCGCTACGAGGTCCACCACGGCGTGCGCATCCAGGACTCGGCGATCATCGCGGCTGCCACGCTCTCGCACCGCTACATCGCCGATCGCTTTCTGCCCGACAAGGCGATCGACCTGATCGACGAAGCGGCTTCACGGCTACGCATCGAGATCGACTCGATGCCCACCGAGATCGACGCGGTCGAGCGTCGCATCCAGCAGCTCGAGATCGAGCTGCAGGCGCTGAAGAAGGAGAAGGACGAGGCCTCGGTCGCTCGCCGCGAGGCCATCGAGCGCGAGCTGGCCGACCTGCGCGAGCGCTCGAACGAGATGAAGGCGCACTGGCAAGGCGAGAAGGAGGCGATCGAGGGGATCCGCTCGGCGAAGGAGGGCCTCGAGCAGGCCCATCGCGAGGCCGAGCGCGCCGAGCGCGACGCCGACCTTCAGCGCGCGGCCGAGCTGCGCTATGGCGAGATCCCCAAGCTCGAGCAGGAGGTGCTCGAGCGCGAGGCGAGGCTGCGCGAGCTACAGGCGGACGTGACCTTCCTCAAGGAGGAGGTCGACGAGGAGGACGTGGCCGAGGTGGTGGCCAACTGGACCGGCATCCCGGTCTCCAGGCTGATGGAGGGCGAGGTCGAGAAGCTGATCAAGATGGAGGAGCGCCTGCACGACCGTGTGGTCGGCCAGGACACCGCCGTCGAGGCGGTCTCGAACGCGCTGCGGCGCTCGCGTGCGGGGCTTCAGGACCCGGATCGCCCGATCGGCACATTCCTGTTCATCGGCCCGACCGGGGTCGGCAAGACCGAGCTGGCTCGCGCGCTCGCGGAGTTCATGTTCGACTCCGAGCAGGCGATGGTGCGCATCGACATGTCCGAGTACATGGAGAAGCACTCGGTGTCGCGCCTGGTCGGCGCGCCGCCCGGCTACGTCGGATACGAGGAGGGTGGTCAGCTGACCGAAGCGGTCCGGCGCCGGCCCTACAGCGTCGTGCTGCTTGACGAGATCGAGAAGGCTCACGCCGACGTGTTCAACGTGCTGCTGGCGCTGATGGACGACGGCCGGCTGACCGACGGCCAGGGCCGCACGGTCGACTTCAAGAACACCGTCTTGATCATGACCTCGAACGTCGCCGGCGGACTCGACGGCGTGCGCGCGACCTTCAAGCCGGAGTTCGTCAACCGCCTGGACGAGATCGTCGAGTTCCACCAGCTCTCGCGCGAGGAGATCGGCCAGATCGTCGACCTCCAGGTCGAGAAGCTGATCGCCCGAGTGCGCGAGCGCGGAGTCGAGGTCGAGCTGACCGAGGAGGCCCGGGAGCTGCTCGGGAATCTGGGCTATGACCCGACCTACGGCGCGCGTCCGCTCAAGCGGGTGATCCAGAAGCGGCTCGTCGATCGCCTGGCCCTCAAGCTGCTGGAGGGCGAGTTCGTCCCCGGCGACGTGGTCCAGGTCGACGCCGCCGGCGGAGAGCTGACGCTCTCGAAGGCCGGGGTCGGCAGCGCGATGTACTAACCCTAACCGGGGAAGGCTCACGCTCGAACGGGGTCATGCCGTAGTACAAGCGTCCAGTCTTGGTGGAACGCGCTCAAGCCGGGTTACGTTGGTCTTGTCTTGGCCTTGGTCTCCTGTCGCCCTATCGCTTTCGCCACGGCGGCAGGGGCCGCCGTGCTGCTCGCGTTTCCGCTTTCCGCCGCCGCTCGCCAGCGCGACGTGCCGAGCACCGGTCCGCTCCCGGCAGGGGCGCAGTTCGGGCAGGCCCGCGATGCCGTAGTCGCCAAAGAGGTGCCGGTCATGTACGCGGCGCGGGCACGCACCCAGGCGCGCGTCTACTCGAGCTCGGACGGCTACCGGGTGGAGGTGGAGGTCTCGCCTTCCTATCCGGATGACCCGGCCACAGACCAGGCGCTCGTCGACTTCCTGGCATCGCGCCTGCACGGCGCCGAGCTGGGCGGGCTGGGCGTCTATGTCGGCACGCCGGCCGAGATCGTCCGTCTCTGCGGCGGGGATGCTCGCGTGGTTGCGTGCTACGCGATCAACGAGGCGCGTATGTACGTGCCCGGCGAGAACGTGGACGGCATCCCGGTCGAGTATCCGCTCACCCACGAATACGGCCACCACGTGGCGAGCTGGCGCTCCAACAACCCGTGGGACGCGCTCGACTGGGGCGCAAAGCACTGGGCCAGCGCCGTGCGCGTGTGCACCCACGTCGAGAGTGGGGAGCTGTTTCCGGGCAACCAGGGCAGGCACTATCTCGACGATCCCGGCGAGGGCTTCGCCGACGGCTACGCCCACGTGCACTACCCCTCGGTGCCCTGGCAATACAACTCTTTGATGCGTCCCGGCCGTTCCGCGCTCGCGGCTATCCGCCGCGATGTGCTGCGCCCCTGGACCGGGAATCGCTCGCGGACGTTCCGCGGCCGGCTCGGTCCAGGGCGCAGCGCGCGGAAGTTCAAGATCCGCATGACCCTCGACGGCGACGTGTCGCTGCGCCTGGCCGCCCCGGCGAACGCGGCCTACCTGGTCGAAGCCGAGACGCGCGACTTCGCCGCCGGGCGCGCGCTTCGCAACGGCCGCGGCTACGGCATCGAGTGGTGTCGCCGCCGTCCGGTCGAGTACGTCACGCTCACGGTCCACCGCGCGCCGGGCGAGCGCGCGCCCTCCGGGCCGTTCGCGCTGACCGCCGAGTGGCCCGGCTAGCGCCAGATCACGCGCTCCAGCCCGCGGTCATTGTCGAGTTAGCGGTCCCAGGCACCGGTAACTCGACGACGGACGTCAAACCCGCCGCACGGGAGCGCCCGCGGCAACCGCCCCGCCCTTCATAGCCCGCCGTTGGCCTGAGCCCAAAGGGCGCGTTATCCGGCGACTCGGCGCCAGCTCACGACATCGTGACGCTGTAGGTCGACTTGATCGCCCGGCTCTTCTTGTAGCGCTTGTAAGCGTCGAACTGGACCGTGTAGACGCCGGGCGCGGCGCCCCCGGAGAAGAGCCGCTTGCGGGCTTTGACCCTCTTGCAGGCGCCCTTGATCTTGCCGATCCTGACGTTGCGCGCCTTCCCGCTCCCGCCGGTCCGCACGATGTGCGCCCACACCCGCTGGCCACCGCCGAAGAAGCCGCGCCCCCGAATCGTCAGAAGCCGTGCCGGCTTGCCCTCTTCGGGCGATAGGACGATGTCGGTCGCGGTCACGAGCAGGCTGACCTCGCCGGTGTTGGCCGGGTTGGCGGAGTCCGTCGCCATGTAGGAGATCCGCTCTTGGCCCCTGAGCAGGCCCGGGAGCGTGAGGGTCGCTTGAACGAGGCCGGCCGGGTCCGCCAGGATCGGTGGGTCCACCGGCAGGATCGTGCCGTTCTTGGAGAAGTCCACTCTCGCGTTGGGCGTGAAGCCCGAGCCCGGCAGAAGGACGGTCTGCGTCTCGCGGTAGCACGGCTCGACCGGATCGACCGCCAGCGTCGCCGCCTGGGCGGCGGGTGCCGCCAGCGCCGCAGCGGCGATGGTCGCCACAACCGCGATCGAGCGCTTCATGAATGCGAGTCCTCCTGGTCGGTGCTGCGGGGGTAAGGCGAGGCTAGCGCGCTCCCGCAGATAGCGCGAGCGAGTTAGATTCCGATGCAGCAACACCGACCAAGGAGGAACGACGCGGTGCCGACATTCGTGATGCTGTCCACCCTCACCCCCGAGGGCGTGCAGACCCTGAAGAGCAATCCGTCGCGGATCCGCGAGGTCAACAAGGAGATCGAGCAGCTCGGCGTGACCGTCAAGGCGCAGTGGGCGGTGCTCGGCCAGTACGACTTCGTGAACATCGTCGAGGCGCCGGACGAGAAGACGGTCGCACGCGTGTCGATGGAGTTGGGCTCACGCGGAACGGCCCGCTACGAGACCCTCACCGCGATTCCGGTCGACGACTTCATCTCCGCGCTCTAGTGCGAGAAGGCCCACTAAGAGGATGACCGCCCGCGTCCTGGTCGTCGGCGCCGGAGGGCGCGAGCACGCGCTGGTCCGCACGCTCGGGCGCAGCCCGCGGCGCCCCGAGCTGTTGGCGGCGCCGGGCAACGCGGGCATCGCTCGCGACGGGATCGAGTGTCTTCCGGACGACGATCTGGTCGCCCTCGCGCGCGAGCGAGAGGTCGACTTCGTCGTCGTCGGGCCGGAGGCACCGCTGGTAGCCGGGCTGGTGGACGATCTCGCGGCGGCCGGTATCGCCGCGTTCGGACCGTCGAAGGCCGCCGCCCGCATCGAGGGCTCGAAGGCCTATGCCAAGGAGCTGATGAAGGCGGCCGGCGTGCCGACCGCATCGCACGTCCTGCTTCGCGACCGCGACGAGGCCGCCGCACACATCGCGTGCGCGTCCTATCCGGCGGTTCTCAAGGCCGACGTGCTGGCGGCCGGCAAGGGCGTGATCATCGCCCAGGACGAGCGCGAGGCGCGTGTCGCGCTCGACGTCTTCTTCGCCGAGCGGCGCTTCGGCCAGACCGAGGTCGTGCTCGAGGAGTTCCTCGAAGGGGAGGAGCTGTCGCTGCTGTGCCTGTGCGACGGCGACCGCGCGATCCCGCTCGCGCCGGCGCAGGACTACAAGCGGATCTTCGACGGCGACCTGGGCCCGAACACGGGCGGCATGGGCAGCTACTCGCCCGTGCCCGGCGTGGATGCCGAGCGGGCCGAGGAGCTGGCGGCCGCCGTTCATGCGCCGATCGTCGACGAGCTGCGCCGCCGAGGCACGCCCTTCCACGGCGTGCTCTACGCCGGGCTGATGATGACCGCCGCCGGGCCGAAGGTGCTCGAGTACAACGCGCGCTTCGGCGACCCGGAGACCCAGGCCGTGCTGCCTCGCCTGCAATCCGACCTGCTCGACCTGCTCGAGGCCTCGGCGCGGCCCGGCGGGCTGGCCGGGGCCGAGCCCGAGTGGGCGCCCGAGTGGGGGGTGACCGTGGTGCTGGCCTCGCGCGGCTATCCCGAGTCCTCCTCGAAGGGGGACGTGATCTCCGGGCTCGACGATGTCGAGGGTGTGGAGGTATTCCACGCCGGCACCGTCGAGCGAGACGGCTGAGGTCGTGACGGCAGGCGGCCGGGTGCTGTGCGTGACCGCCCTCGGGGAAGGTCCCGGGGAGGCGCGCGACCGCGCGTACGCCGGGGCCAAGGCGAATCGAGTTCGACGGGCGCCAGATGCGCAGCGACATTGCCGCCCGGGCGGTCGATAGGGTCGAGGCGTGAGCGAGGCCGGCGAGTTCAGCAGCGCTCCTCCGGTGACCCAGACCGAGGTCGAGCACCAGTTCGACGACCTCGACGTCGACGACGGCCCCCAGGTGGGCATCGTGATGGGCTCGAAGAGCGACATGCCGTTGATGGAGAAGGCGGCCGCCGAGCTCGACGAGCGCGGCATCCGCCACGAGATGCGCGTGATGAGCGCGCACCGGGAACCCGACACGGTGGCCGAGTACGCGAAGAACGCGCGCATGCGCGGCCTGCGCGTGATCATCGCCGGCGCCGGGCTGTCCGCGGCGCTGCCCGGCGTGGTCGCCGCTCACTGCGACCTGCCGGTGATCGGCGTGCCGCTCACCTCGAAGACGTCGGTCGCCGGAGGCCTCGACGCCCTGCTCGCCGTCACGCAGATGCCCCCGGGGGTGCCGGTCGGCGTCGGTGGGCGTGGACAACCCGAAGAACGCGGCCGTGCTCGCGGCGCGCATCCTGAGCGTTTGAGGACGCCTTGATCGAGCGCTACACACGCCCCGAGATGGGAGCGGTGTGGACCGAGCAGCGCAAGCTCGACTGCTGGCTGAGCGTGGAGCTGGCCGTGGTCGACGCGCTGGCCGCGCAGGGCACCGTGCCCCAGGACGACGCCGACGCGATCCGCGACCGGGCCGCGTTCGACCTGCAGGCCGTCAAGGAACGCGAGCAGGTCACCGACCACGACGTCGCCGCCTTCGTCGACGTCGTGGCCGAATCGGTGGGCCCGGCCGGGCGCTGGGTCCACCACGGGCTGACCTCCTCGGACGTGCTCGACACGGCGCTCGCGCATGCAGCTCTCGCAGGCCGGACTGATGCTGGCCGGCGGAGCGTGCGACTACCGCGACGCGCTGATCCGCCGCGCGCGCGAGCACGTCGACACGCTCTGCGCCGGCCGCACACACGGGATCCAGGCCGAGCCGACCACCTTCGGGATCAAGCTGGCCGGCTTCGCGTTCGAGGCCCAGCGCAACCTGCGGCGACTCGAGCGCGCGGTGGAGGGCGTGTCGGTGGGCGCGCTCTCCGGCGCCGTCGGCACCTACTCGGCCAACGGGCCTGAGATCGAGGCGCGCGGTGCTCGCGCGGCTCGGGCTGGGCCGCGAGGACGTGTCGACCCAGGTGGTGCCGCGCGACCGCCACGCCGAGCTGCTCGAGGCGATCGCGCTCGCAGGCGCCGGCCTCGAGCGCTTCGCCACCGAGATCCGCCACCTTCAGCGCACCGAGGTGCGCGAGGCCGAGGAGCCCTTCCGGACCGGCACCCAGAAGGGCTCGTCGGCGATGCCGCACAAGCGCAACCCGATCGTCTGCGAGCGCATCACCGGGATCGCCCGGCTGCTGCGCGGATACGCGCAGACCGGCCTCGAGAACGTCGCGCTCTGGCACGAGCGCGACATCTCGCACTCGTCGGCCGAGCGGGTCGCGCTTCCGGACGCCACGATCCTGCTCGACTACGCACAGCACCTCGCCATCCGCGTGGTCGACGGCATGGTCGTGCACGAGGACCGCATGCGGCGAACCTCGAGGCCGACCCACGGCGCGCTCTACTCCCAGCGCGCGCTGCTGGCGCTCGTGGAGGCGGGCCGCTCGCGCGACGAGGCCTATCGAATCGTCCAGGAGAACGCCCAGCAGGCCTGGGAGACGGGCACGCACTTTCGCGAGCTGCTGGGCGCCGCCGCGCCGGATCTCGACCTCGACGAGGTCTTCGATCCGGACGGCTTTCGTGCGCCACGCGCGAACGATCGTCGAGCGCCTCGATCGGCTGGGCTAGACGTACGTCCTAGCCGCGGCGGACACGCGTAAGCCGGGGTGTGCAAAGGGCGATGGCACCATACGGTGGCTCCGACCAGAAAGCGCCCCAAGCGCAAGACCCAGCCCGCGCTGCAAGGTCTCGCGGCGACGAAAGCCGCGCGCGAAGCGCTCGTCGCAGGCGGGCTACGACTTCGATCCTCAGGTCGAGTCGAGCGCGCGCCGCAAGAAGCGCACCAAGCGCGCAGATCGCTGCAAGCCGCGCCGCAAGAAGCGCCGCCCGCGCCGTCCGGTCGCACAGCCGACCCCGCCGCCGCCGAGCCCGCCGCACGACTCCGGTTCGCTACCCGTCGCCGATCGCGCTCTACACCGGGCCGTTCGGGCGCGCCCAGGCCGAGCGCCTGCTCTGGCGCGCGGGCTTCGGCCCGTCGCCGGGCTGGCCCGAGGCGCTCGCGGCGATGGGGGTCGACGCGGCTGTGGAGTCGCTGGTCTCGCCCCAAGGCCCGGAGCTGTTCACCGGCGCCGAGCCGCGCACCAGTCCCACCGGCGGGCCCACTCGAGCCCGAGGACCTCTTCGGCCACGACCACCTGTACTGGCTCGATCGCATGGTTCGCACCAACCAGCCCTTCGTGCAGCGCATGGCGCTGATCTGGCACGACTGGTTCGCCACCTCCAACAACGAGGTCGACAACCAGCGCCTGATGCTCGACCAGTACGAGCTCTTCGTCCGCGCCGGCCGCGGCTCCTTCGAGCAGCTCGTGCGCGAGGTGACGATGGACCCGGCCATGTGCGTGTTCCTCAACACCACCGAGAACCGCCGCGGCGCCATCAACGAGAACTACGGGCGCGAGCTGATGGAGCTGTTCACGCTCGGCGCCGACCGCGGCGCCTACACCGAGACCGAGGTGCGCGAGCTGGCCCGGTCGCTGTCGGGCTGGACGCGCAGCTACACCGACGGCATCGGCTACCACAGCTTTCGCTTCGACCCCAACCGCTGGGACACCGGCAACAAGACGGTCTTCGGGCAGACGGGCCACTTCAACTGGGAGGACGCCTATCGCATGTGCGTCCACCACCCGCTGCACGCGTCGTTCTTCGTCGCCAAGCTCTGGAGCTACTTCGTGGCGGTTCCGCTGCCGGCCGACGAGGCGGCGCGCCTGGCGACCTTCTACGTCCAGTCCGGCCGCCAGGTCACTGCCGGTGGTCCGGGCGATCCTGCGCCACCCGCTGCTCTACGAGGGGCCGCGCATGATCAAGCCACCGGTGGTGTTCAACGCCGGCCTGCTGCGGGCCGTGCGGCGCGCGATCGACACCACCGAGTGGGTGAACCTCAGCGACATCTCCGGGCAGCGGCTCTTCTACCCGCCCGACGTGGCCGGCTGGAACGACACGCGCTGGCTTGACACGAGCACGATCCGCGGGCGCTGGCAGATGGTCTCTCGGGTGTTGAGCGACCGCTACGTGGCGGGCGCGTCGCAGAGCACCTACGACCGCACCGAGGCCGCCGAGACTGCGCTGCAGAAGGCGATCGACTTCTGGGCTGGGCCGACCCTGACCGCCGAGAGCCGCGCGTCGCTGCTCGGCTTCGCGCAGACCTGCTTCACCGAGCCCTCCAGCCAGACCCAGAAGTCGCAGTACCGCGCCTACCGCCAGAACGCGCTGATGCAGCTGATCGGCGTCTCCCCCGACCTCCAGACCGGCTGACCATGAGCAAACCGATCAATCCGGGCACACCCTCCGACGGCCTCGCGGCCTGCGCCTGCTCGGGCTGGTCGCGCGCCGAGATGCTGCGCGGCGCCGCCGCGCAGGCCGGCCGGGGCCTGCCCTCGATCGAGCCCGGCATGCCGCTGCCGGCTGGCACCGGCCTCGACCGGCGCTCCTTCCTGCTTCGCTCCGCGGGCCTCACCATGGCCGTCTACGGCGCGGCCTCGATGAGCCCGCGCGCGTTCGAGGAGGGCATCGAGGACGCCATGGCGGCCGGCCCGGCCGACGCGGTGCTCGTGTCGGTCTTCCTGTCGGGCGGGATCGACTCGCTGAGCGTGCTGGCGCCGACCGGGGACGCGGCGTACGCGGCCCTGCGGCCAACGCTCGCGCTGCCCCTCGACCCCTCGCGCGAGTTCGCCGAGGACTCGCGGCTCCAGTGGGCCGCCGAGACCGACAAGCTGCGCACGCTCCACGGCGAGGGCAAGGTCTCGGTGCTGCCGTGCGATCGGCTACGCGAGCCCCAACCAGTCGCACTTCACGAGCCGCCACTACTGGGAGGTCGGCGAGACCAACCCCCAGGGCCAGGTCGGCTGGCTCGGGCCGCTACATCGACCAGCACGGCAGCTCCAACAACCCGCTCCAGGGACTCGGCGCTCGACTCGAAGCTCGCCCCGTCGCTGGCCACCGCCAGCAAGCCGGTGGCGGCCGTGTCCGACCTGACGAACTACAGCTTCACTGCGAACGGCGTCAACTCGCCGGTCGCGACGCCGATGCTGCAGGAGTTCGGAGCGCTGGGCGGGCTCTCGACCGGCGACCCCGAACTCGGCAAGGCCCGCGAGGCCACCGCCACGACCTCGAGCCTACGCGAGCAGCTGTCCGCTTCGGTGGGCACGCCGGCGACCGGCTATCCGACCAACACCTTCGGGCGCCGGATGGCCTCGCTGGCGGCGCTGCTGGCGTCGCCGCTGCCGCTCAAGGTCGTCTCGGTGCAGGCCGCGGGCGGCTATGACACCCACGCCGATCAGGCGACGACGCTGCCGGCCAACCTCACCACGATCTCGGACACGCTGTTCGCCTTCCAGCGCGACCTCGAGACGCGTGGTATCGCCGACCGCGTGCTCCTGCATGTCTGGAGCGAGTTCGGCCGTCGCGGCCGCGAGAACGGCTCGGGCACAGACCACGGCGCCGGCGGGATCTCCTTCCTGATCGGCAACAAGGCGAAGGGCACGATGGTCGAGACCTTCCCCGGCCTGAGCGGCGCGGGACTCGACGGCGGCGGCAACCTGAGGGCGACCTCGGACTTCCGCGGCGTCTACTGCTCGCTGCTCGAGGACTGGCTGAACGTCGACGCCGGGCCGATCATCCCCGGCGCGGACTCGCTGCCGCGCTATGCCCTGATCGACCCGTGAGGGCGCGCATCGCGTTGGTCGTTCTCGTCGCCTTCGCGCTGGCGAGCGCAACGGCCGTCGGTTCGACCGACGGCGCCTCGGGCGACCGCGCGCAGATCGCCGACGCCGCCAAGAAGAAGAAGCGTTGCGCGTCCGGCAAGAAGGGCAAGCGCTGCCGCCACCGCGCCCGCTGCGCGCGCAAGGTTGCCAAGCGCCGGCCCAAGAGCTGTCGCGCGCTGAAGCAGCGCAAGACCGGGCCCACGCCCAAGCCCGGCGATCCCGGTCCGGGCCCCGGACCCGCGCCGGGAGACCCGCCCGGCGATCCCAGCCCGCCGCCGCTCGGGCACTCGATGTCGGTCACCGCTAGCGAGTTCAGGCTCTCGCCCTCGCGCCCCGCGCTCGGGGCCGGCGGCCAGACGATCGAGCTGCGCAACTGGGGCGAGGATCCGCACAACCTGGTGATCAGCCCCGACGACGGCTCGCACGAGCCGCTCTACACGTGGCCCGAGACGCCGTCGTACGAGCTGTTCACGAAGGACACGACGCTGAGCGCCGGCCGCTACCTGCTTTGGTGCTCGCTCGAAGGCCACGAGGCGCTCGGCATGAAGACCACGGTCAGGGTCGAGTAGGCGGATCGTGGACGCCCAGGCCGACGCCGCCGCGCGCCGCAAGAAGCGCCGCAAGCGCAAGACCAAGCCACGCTGCCAGCCGGCGCGCAAGCGCCGCGCCCGCGGCTCGGAGTCCGACTCCCCGTACGCGGTGGATGCAAAGCGGCGCCGGCGCAAGGTTCGCCGGCGCGCCTGCAAGCGCAAGCGCCGCAAGCCGATGCGACGTCCACCGACGCAGCCGGTGCCGCCGCCGCCCGTCCCGCCGCCGACGCCCGACTTCAAGCTGAGCTCTCCCACGGCCATCTACGGCGGGGCGTTCGGCATTCGCCAGGCCGAGCGGCTCTTGTGGCGTGCCGGCTTCGGCCCGTCACCAGGTCATGCGGAGGCGCTCGTGGCGATGGGCCTCCACAGGGCGGTAGCCTCGCTCACCCGTCCCGAGGGCTCTGAGACCTTCACCGGCGCCGCGCCGACCGACAGCGACGGCGGCGCGCTCGCCCCCGAGGATCTCTGGGGCCACGACCACCTCTGGTTCCTCGACCGCATGGTCCGCACGAGCCAGCCGCTCGTGCAGCGCATGACGCTGCTATGGCACGACTGGTTTGCGACCTCCAACGACGGCGTCGGCCAGCAGAACCTGATGCTCGCCCAGAACGAGCTCTTCCGCCGCCACGCGCTCGGGTCCTTCGACTCGCTCGTGCACGACGTGACCGCCGACCCGGCGATGATCGTCTGGCTCAATCTCGACCAGAACACGCGCTGGAGTCCCAACGAGAACTACGCGCGCGAGCTGATGGAGCTGTTCACGCTCGGTGCCGACCGCGGCGCCTACACCGAGGACGACGTGCGCGAGATCGCGCGGGCGCTCACGGGTTGGGCCAACGACTGGGCGGATGGGATCGGCTATCACAACTTTCGCTTTGTCGAGAGCCGCCACGATGCGACCGCCAAGTCCGTTTTCGGCCAGACCGGCAGCTACCGCTGGGATCAGGCGGCCGCCATGTGCGTGCGCCATCCGATGCACCCGAGCTTCTTCGTCGGCAAGCTCTGGAGCTACTTCATCGGTGTCGCGCCCTCGGCAGGCGACCTGGCCGCGCTCGAGCAGCTCTACGTATCGAGCGGCTACCTGGTGCGCCCGGTCCTCGAAGCCGTCCTGCTCCACCCGCAGCTGCACGAGGGCCCGCGGATGGTCAAGCCGCCGGCCGTGTTCGTGGCCGGGATGCTGCGCATGCTGCGCCGCGCGATAGACACCGAGGCGTGGGTGTGGCTGATGGAGGGCGCCGGGCAGCGGCTCTTCTACCCGCCCGACGTGTCGGGCTGGAACGACGAGCGCTGGCTCGACACGAGCACGGTGCGCGGGCGCTGGGAGATCGTCAGCTACGGGCTCAACGGCCGCCATCTCGGCGACTCGGAGATCGAGGACTGGGATCCGGCCGAGACGGCCGACGCCGCTGTGGGCCTCGCTCGCTCGTTCTGGGGCGACCCTGCTCTCACGCCCGAGACCGTGAGCGTCCTGACCGGCTACGCGAACGCCGCGGTAGCGGGCTCGCTGGCGGACTGGCAGCAGATCTACTTCCGCGGCATGCGCCAGAACGCGCTGCGCCATCTCCTGTTCTTCTCCCCCGATCTCCAGACGAGCTGAGCACACATGGCGAACTGCGGCTGCAACGACTTCTCCCGCTCCCAGGCACTGCGCAAGCTGGCCGCAGAGGCCGGCCGCGGCCTGCCGGCGATCGAGCCGGGCATGCCGATGCCCGCCGGCACCGGGCTCACCCGGCGCTCGTTCATCTCGCGCACGAGCGGCCTCGCCCTCGCCGTCTACGGCGCGGCCTCGCTCGGCCCGAAGGCCTTCGAGGAGGGCATTGCCGCTGCGGCCGCGCAGGCGGGCGACCAGAAGGTGCTCGTCTCGGTGTTCTTCTCGGGCGGCGTGGACTCGCTCACGCTGCTCGCGCCCAATCCGTCGAGCCATCCCCGCTACTCGACCCTGCGCCCGACGCTCGGGCTTCCCGCCGGTCAGGGCACGGCTTTCACCGAGGACACGAGCCTGCGCTGGCATCCGTCGGTGAGCAGCCTCGGCACGCTGCACTCGGAGGGCAAGCTCTCGGTCCTGCCGGCGATCGGCTACGACGACGCCAACCAGTCGCACTTCACGAGCCGCCACTACTGGGAGGTCGGCGAGGTCAACCCGCACGCCCGCTGGGGGTGGCTCGGCCGCTACCTCGACCAGCACGGTACGCCCGACAACCCGCTGCAGGGCCTCTCGCTCGGCTGGGATCTCTCGCCGTCGTTGGCCGCGCAGAACGTGCCGGTCGCGTGCGTGTCGCGGCCCGATCAGTACGACTTCTGGTCGCCCGGCGTATGGGGGCAGCCCGAGGACACGATGCTCGACGCATTCGGCGATCTCGGCCTGCCCGCTACCGCGGACGCCGGGCTTCGCTACGCGCGTGATCAGGTCGCTGCGACGGGCCGGCTGCGCGCGCAGCTCGAGCCCTTCCAGGACGGTTACACCTCCCCGGTGACCTACCCGAACAGCGACTTCGCCCGCCGGCTCGCGGCGCTTGCGGCGATGCTGGCCGCCGGCCTGCCGCTGAAGGTCGTGGCGCTCGAGGCAAACGGGGGCTATGACACCCACTCAGACCAGGCCGCGAACCTGCCCGGCGATCTGCAGATGGCCACGGAGAGCCTGCTGGCGTTCCAGCGCGATCTCGAGTCGCGCGGCCTCGCTGATCGCGTGCTCACGCACATGTGGAGCGAGTTCGGGCGCCGCCCGAACGAGAACGGCTCGGGCACCGATCACGGAGCGGCCGGAACCGGATTCGTCATGGGCGCCCAGGCGAAGGGAACGATGGTCGGCCCCTTCCCGGGACTGGTGAACCTCGACAGCGACGACAACCTGCGCAACACCTCGGACTTCCGCGGCGTCTACCGCGGCCTGCTCGAGGACTGGCTGGAAGTCGACGCGAGCGCGATCATCCCGAACGCCGCGGCGTTCGCGAAGCCGGATCTCGTCAAGCCGTAGGAGGGGCTGGGGTCCGACCCCGTCAGGGGTCTGACCCCTCAACAACAACGGCGGGCTATAAGGGGTGGGACGGGTCGGCGCGGCGCTCCCTTTTCGGCAGCGTGCTGACTTTGCTGGTCAGTGGCCACTAAACCCAGGACGGTGCGGCTCGCTCGGGTTGCCGGCGGCGCTCCCATGTGACCGGATTTGAACGAGCTTCGAAGCGCGTTTCGGGCCCCTTTATCGCCCAGCCAGCGCGACGCGCCCAGTGGCCCGCCGGCCTTGACCCCTTCGCGCTAGGGGTCTGACCCCTTAACAGCTTCCGGGTGCTCGGGCCAACGGCGGGCTATAGGGGTGGGACGGGTCGGCGCGGTGCTTCGGTGCGACCGGATTGGCGTCCGTTGTCGAGTTAGCGGTCGCTGAAACCGCTAACTCGACACTGGAGCGGATTTCGGGCGCGTCACCGGGTCAACCCCTTATTGCCCAGGGCGCGCGCTCATCCCGCCGCCACGAGCGCCAGCCCGAACAGCACCAGCGCGTGGAAGGTCTGGTCGACCGCGAGCATCAGCGTTCCGTGGTTCTCGGGCGAGGTGCGCTTGACGGTCCGTACGTAGGCCTCGAGCAGCCGGCCGTCGTCCTGGATCAGGTGGGTGCCGGCGACGAGCGCCGCCACCGCGAACACGCCCGGCCCGAGGCTGTCCCAGAGCCACACGAAGGCGGGCACGAAGGCCAGCGTGTAGGTGCCGACGTGCGCCGACAGCGCGCGGCGCGCGACGCGGTCCGGGCCCAGGCCGCCGCGCTTGTGCTGAGCCTGCCACTCGGTCTGGAGCGCGAAATCGCCCACCAGATGTGACAGCACGAACACGATGAAGACCTCGGACCAGTCCACGTCAGCCTCCCGGGCCTGTCGACCCTAGAGTGTGCCGGAGATGAAGGGCTCGCTCACCTCGGGGAGGCGCTCCACGAAGCGCCTGCGCTTGCTGATCTTCCTCGGTACGGCGCTGGTGCTCACGGGCTTCGTCGCCGTCGCCTACGCGACTGACGTGTTCGAGGACTCGGAGCTCGACACAGTCGACGCCCGCTTCGCGATCCGGGGTGATCTCGACCCGCCGGAGGACATCGCCATCGTCGGCATCGACGATCAGAGCTTTCGCGAGCTCGGCGAGCAATGGCCGTTTCCGCGCACGCTCCACGCGCAGGCGATCCGCGAGCTGGACGCCGACGGCGCACGGGTGATCGCCTACGACGTGCAGTTCACAGAGCCCTCGGACGTGCTGGCGGATGACGAGGCGCTGGCGGACGCGGTTGCCCTCGCGGGCAACGTGATCCTCGCCACCACCGTCGTCGACGACAAGGGCGGCACGAACGTCTTCGGGGGAGACGACGTGGTGAAGTCGCTGAACGCCCGGGCGGCCCACGCGGGCTATGCCACCGATTCCGGGCGCGTGGTCAGGCGCATGTCGCACACCCTGGAGCGCCTCGAGACGGTCGCCGTCGCAACGGTCGAGCGCAGCACGGGCCAGCAGGTGCCCGCCGACGCCTTCCCCGAGCAGGCCTGGATCGACTACCACAGCCGCGAGAACATCCCCATCATCCCCTTCTACCGCGTCGCTCGCGGGGACTTCAAGCCGGGCACGTTCACCGGCAAGATCGTCGTCGTCGGTGCCGCCGCGCCCTCGCTCCAGGACGTGCATCCCACCTCGGTGAGCGGCGCCGAGTTCATGTACGGCGTCGAGATCCAGGCCAGCGCCATCTCGACGCTGCTGGAGGATTTCCCGCTCCGCGAGGCGCCGGGCTGGATGACCGGCGCGCTGGTGCTGCTGTTCGGCGCGGTCGGGCCGCTGATCGCCGCGCGCTTCGGCCCGGTGCGGGCCGCGCTGATCGGCGCGGCCCTCGCGGGCCTGTACTTCATCTTCGTCCAGCTGGTCTTCAACGCCGGCGTGATCATCGGCCTGCTCTACCCGCTGGCCTCGCTGATCCTCGGAGTCATCGGCGCACTCGGCGTGGCACTCGTGCTCGACGCCTTCGAACGCGAGCGTGTGCGCGACATCTTCTCGCGCTTCGTGCCGGAGCCCGTGGTGGATGACGTGCTGAAGAACGTCGACGAGGACCTGCGCCTCGGCGGCGAGCGGCGCGTGGTGACCGTGCTCTTCAGCGACATCCGCGGCTTCACCACGTTCTCGGAGAGCCGGCCGCCGGAGGAGGTGATCGAGGTCCTCAACCGCTACCTGACCACGATGACAGACATCATCCTCGCCAACGGCGGAACGCTCGTGACGTTCATGGGCGACGGCATCATCGCGGTGTTCGGCGCGCCGATCGACCTGGACGACCATGCCGATCGCGCCTACGAGGCCGCCTGCGAGATGGCGGGTTCGGCGCTCGACGACTTCAACGCATGGCTGCGCTCGGAGGGCCACGGCGACGGCTTCCGGATCGGCGTCGGGCTCAACTCCGGCGCGGTGATGGCGGGCAACGTCGGGTCTGAGCGGCGACTCGAGTACACGGTCATCGGCGACACCGCCAACACCGCCTCGCGCATCGAGGGCATGACGAAGGGCACCAACCACATGGTCATGCTCTCCGACTCCGTTCGCCTCGCGTTCACGCGCCCGCACGCCGACCTCGAGCAGATGGAGGCCATGGAGGTGCGCGGGCGTCAGGCCCGGGTCGTGATCTGGGCCCCGGCGCGAGAGCAGGAGCCCGCCCGCGACGAGGTCAGCCCCGCGCCGGCCGGTTGAGCGTCGCCCCGAGCGGAACGCCCTCCAAGCGCTCCTTCTCGCGCTCGATCTCGGCGTTCAGCTCGGCCCCGAACAGCAGCGCGACGTTGGTCAGCCAGAGCCAGAAGACGAGCAGGATCGCCCCGGCGAAGGCGCCATAGATCGCGCCCACGTCGGCCACGTTCGACACATACGCGGAGAATCCGAGCGAGGCAAGCAGCCAAAGCAGAACGCCCACCGCGGCGCCCGGGGTGAGCCAGTGGAAGGCGCGGTGCTCCACGTCGGGCGTGACGTAGTAGGTGTAGGCGAACGCGAGCATCGCGGCCACGAAGGCCCCCGGCCAGCGCGCCACCTGCCAGATCTCGGCGGCCGTCTCGCCCAGGCCGATGAAGCCGAGCAGATCCTCGGCGAAGCCGCCGCCGACGAACACGAGCACCAGGCACACGAGCACGACCGCGAGCAGGACGAAGGTGGAGACGATGTCGAGCGCCTTGCGCCGGAGGAAGCTGCGTCCCGTGCCCTCGAGCTCGAAGACGACGTTGAGCGCCCGGCGGGCGCCCTCGAGCGCCCCCGTCGTGCCGTAGAGGGTGAGGGCGGTGCTGACCACGAGGGTGGTCGCGGCGGTGCCCTTGTTCTCGAGGGCATGTCGCAGTGAGCGGTCGAGCGGGTCGACCACCGACGCGGGGGCGACGTCGTCGAGGTAGTTCACGATCGCGTTGTAGGTCTCCGGGTACTGGCCCAGCAGGCCGAGCAGCGAGAGCGCGAGCAGCGCCGCGGGAAAGATCGACATCAGCACGTAGTACGTAAGGGCAGCCGCGTGGTGGGTCATCTGGTCGTCGTAGAACGACAGGCCGGTGCGCTTCAGGACCCTGGCGATTCGGCTCACCGAATCGGCTGCCGGCTAGCGCGGCCGGGCGAGGTAGCTCTCGCCGGCCTCGACCCGGACAGTCTTGCCGAGGCGGAAGTCACGCACGGCCACGACGCCCTCGCGGACGCGCGTCAACGTGCCCGCGCAGCTGTCCTGCGTCAACCACCGAGTACCGCGAACGGCGCCGGACGAATAGCGCCCGCGCGTGCGGAACTTCCCGTTCGCGTTACCCCAGAGGCGGCGCTTGGCGCGAGCCGCCGAGGCACGCCTCCCGGGCTCGGCGCACGGGTCGAGCACACCGCGAAGCACGAGCTCGGTGACGAAGCGGTCGCGCTTTCGCTGGCGCACCGCGAACCGGCCTCCGTAGAAGACTCCGTCCTGGACCAGGCCGCGGCGCCGGCGCTCGGTCGCGACCCGAACCTTGCCGCGCCGCGTGTCGAGGACCGATCCGAGCCGCAGCTCCTGGACGTCGACCAGCTCGACGAAACGCCTCGCTCCCTTCGGGCGCACTAACACGACTCCGGTCACGGGCGTGGCCACCAGCGTCTCGCCCAGGTCGGGCGCCGGGCTCTGGGACGGGAGCACGACCGGCGCCTCGACCTCGACCACCTGCGTGGCCTGTGCTCCCGGCGTTCCGTTGCCGAGCACCGTGCCCCCGGTGAAGACAGTGGCCGTGGAGGCCCCTTCGTTGTCGGTCACCACCAGGGTCACGATGTAGGTGCCGGGGCTCGTGTACACGTGCTCGGGGGTCGGCCCGCCGTCGGGGAGCGCCGTGCCGTCCCCGAAGTCCCAGTCGTAACGGACGATCGTCCCGTCGGGATCGCTTGCCGCCGAGGCGTCGAAGCGAACCGGCGAGCCCGCCGCCGCCGGCCCGGGCGCGAAGCTCGCGACCGGCGCCTGGTTGGGGCTGACGACGACGCCGTGGGCGCCGGACAGGTCGACCTTCGCCGGGGCCGCCGGGGCCAGCAGCGGGCCGGGGCCAAGATCGAAGAGGTGGCCGTCGTCTCCGCCGACGAACAGATGCTTGCCGTCGGGGCTCGTGCTCAGGTACCAGAGCGTGAAGCCCGCGCCGGCGATGAGCGCGTCCGCGCCGGCGGAGAGGGCGCCGCCGGGGCCCACGGCAAAGGTGAGCACGCGCCGGGAGCCGGCGGTCGAGACCCCCTGGGCGGCCACGTAGACGACCGACGCGTCGGGAGCCACGGCGATCCCGATCGGCTTGGCGCCGAGCGGGGTCAGGAGCGACGGAACGGCCATCGGCGTGGGCGCGCCGTCGGCCCCGACGTCGAACTGGAACACACGCCGGTCCTGGGAGGTCGCGTAGAGGTGGCGGCCATCGGGCGTCAGGGCCAGGTCCTCGAGCGAGGTGCTCGGAACGGCGACCAGGCCGGGCCGCCGCGTCAGGGCGCCCGTGGCGTCGATGTCGAGCACTGCGATTCCGCGCGACACGAGGACGTACAGCACGGCGCCGCCCGGGCTCACGGCCACCCCGCGCGCGGCCGGCAACTCGAACACCGACGGGGGATCCTTGGGCACAAGCCCGCCGCCGGGCCCGATCGTGTACTGGCGGACCTTGCCGTAGAGGGGATCGGTGACGTAGGCGCTGTGGCCCGCCGGGTGCACCGCGATCGAGTGCGGGTCGCCGGTGGCGGCCACCAGCGGCCGGCGTCTTGGCCGTCAGATGGCCGCCGGCGCCGACGTCGAATTGCGAGCACCGAGTCGTCCGCCGTCGCGTAGAGGTCCGCGCCGGCGGGAGTCATCGCCAGCCGGCGCGGCCCGTCGGCGCCGACGCTGCCAGGAGCGAGCGCCGTGAGCGAGCCGCCCGGCCCGACCGCGAACTGCGCGATCGAGTCGGCCGTCATGTCGGCGAAGTAGACCGACCGCGCCGCTTGGGCAGAGGCAGCGATCGTGAAAAACGCGACGAGGGCCAGTGCGAGGAGCGCCGGCCGGGACTGGAATCTCTGGGCGACCACGAGGAATGGACCGGGACAGGTCCGCTGCCAGTCTGCATCGATTCGGGGCCGAACGCAAATTGCGAGGTCCCGCGCGGGCACCCGCACGGCACGCGACGAGTCGACTTCCCTGCTTGTTAGCCTCACGGCGTGAGCGAAGCCGCCGCGCTCATCTCCCAGGGGAAGGTCCGCGACATCTATGAGGCGGCCGGTGACCGCCTGCTCCTCGTCGCCTCCGACCGGATCTCCACATATGACGTCGTCCACCCGACGGCGATCCCCGACAAGGGCAAGGTGCTCACCGGCCTGACCGCCTTCTGGCTCGAGCGCACCGGCGACATCTGTCCCAACCACCTCGTGTCCTACACCGAGGTGCCCGAGGAGCACCGCGGCCGCGCGATGCTCGTCGAGCGCCTCGACATGGTGCCGGTGGAGTGCGTCGTGCGCGGGCACATCACCGGGTCGGGCTGGAAGGACTATCAAGCGACGGGCGCGGTCTGCGGGATCGGCCTCCCGCCGGGCCTGGGCGAGTCCGAGCAGCTGCCCGAGCCGATCTTCACGCCGGCCACCAAGGCCGAGCTCGGCGACCACGACGAGAACGTGGACTTCGACCGGGCCGCCGAGATCGTCGGCGACCGCGGCCTGCTCGAGGAGCTGCGCCGGCTGTCGATCGAGATCTACAGGCGCGGCGCCGAGCACGCGCGCGAGCGCGGAATCATCCTGGCGGACACGAAGTTCGAGTTCGGGCGCCGCGCCGACGGCACGATCGTGCTGGGCGACGAGGTGCTCACCCCGGACTCCTCGCGCTTCTGGCCCGCCGACGGCTTCGAGCC
The DNA here is from genome assembly GCA_963762265.1 of uncultured Thermoleophilaceae bacterium. GTDB lineage: Bacteria > Actinomycetota > Thermoleophilia > Solirubrobacterales > Thermoleophilaceae > JACVRW01. The sequence goes on from CAVXKC010000004.1 coordinate 712,861, forward strand.
GGGCCACGGCCAGCCGAGCTTCGACAAGCAGTACGTGCGCGACTGGGCTTCGGGCTCGGGCTGGGACAAGTCGCCGCCGGCACCCGAGCTGCCCGGCGACGTCGTCGAGGGAACGCGCGCGCGCTACGTGGAGGCCTACGAGCGCATCGCGGGCGAGCCCTTCGAGCGCTGGCTGGAGCGCTCAGCGTGAGGGCGCGCGTGCTGATCAAGCCCAAGCACGGCATCCTCGATCCTCAGGGACAGGCGGTCGAGCAGGCGCTCCCCGCGCTCGGCTTCAACGGGGTGACCAACGTCCACGTCGGACGCGTGATCGAGCTCGACGTGGAGGACCTCTCCGAGGTGCCGGAGATGTGCGAGCGGCTGCTCGCCAACCCGTTGATCGAGGACTACGAGGTGGTGGAGGCCGTATGAGGTTCGGCGTGGTCAGGTTCCCCGGCTCCTGCGACGAGGTCGATGCCCTGCTCGCGTGCCGGCGCTTCGGCGAGGCCGAGCTGCTCTGGCACAAGGATCGCGAGCTCGACGGCGTCGATGCGGTGGTCGTGCCCGGCGGCTTCTCGTACGGCGACTACCTGCGCGCCGGCGCCATCGCCCGCTTCTCCCCGCTGATGGAGGCGGTCATCGCGTTCGCGCGCGGGGGCGGCCCGGTGCTGGGCATCTGCAACGGCTTCCAGGTGCTCTGCGAGGCGGGGCTGCTCCCCGGCGCGCTGCTGCCGAACCGCTCCCTGCGCTTCGTCTGCCGGCAGGTCGACCTCGTGGTCGAGAACACCGACACGCCGTTCACGCGCGCCTGCGCGCCCGGGGACCGGCTCTCGGTGCCCGTCAAGCACACGACCGGCCGCTACTACGCGCCCGGCATCCCCGCGGAGCAGGTGGTGCTCCGCTATGCGGACGGGCAGAACCCAAACGGCGCCCAGGACGACATCGCGGGCGTGTGCAACGCCGAGCGCAACGTGCTGGGGCTGATGCCTCATCCAGAGCACGCGGTCGACCCGCTCACCGGGTCCGCGGACGGCGGCCGGCTGTTCGAGTCGCTCACGCTCGCCGTGGCGCCGATCGTGTGAGCGGCTCCCTCACGGCTCCCCATCGCGACCTCGGGCTGACGGACACCGAGTACGACGGCATCTGCGAGCGCCTCGGGCGCGACCCGAACGCGCTGGAGCTGGCCGTGTTCTCGCTGATGTGGTCGGAGCACTGCGCCTACAAGCATTCGAAGAAGCTGCTGCGCGAGCTTCCGGTCGAGGGGCCGCACCTGCTGATGGGCCCCGGCGAGAACGCGGGCGTGGTGGACGTCGGGGACGGGCTCGCGGTGGCCTTCAAGGTCGAGTCGCACAACCACCCGAGCGCGGTCGAGCCGTTTCAGGGCGCGGCCACGGGGGTCGGGGGCATCCTGCGCGACGTGTTCGCGGTCGGGGCGCGGCCGATCGCGGTGCTCGACTCCCTGCGTTTCGGCGAGCTCGACTCGCCGCGCTCGCGCTACCTCTTCGACTGGGCCGTCAAGGGCATCGGCCACTACGGCAACTCGATCGGTGTGCCGACCGTGGGCGGCGAGGTGTACTTCGAGCCCGCCTACGAGCAGAACTGCCTCGTCAACGCGATGTGCGTCGGGCTCGCGCCGCGACGAGCGCCTGATCCGCAGCGCCGCGGCGGGGGTGGGCAACCGGCTCGTCCTGCTCGGAGCGCGCACAGGGCGCGACGGGATCGGGGGCGCCTCGGTGCTCGCCAGCGCCGAGCTCGGCGAAGGGGATTCCGCCAAGCGGCCCTCGGTCCAGATCGGCGATCCCTTCGAGGAGTCGAAGCTGGTCGAGTGCTGCCTGGAGCTGCTCGAAGCCGAGACGCTCGCCTCGCTGCAGGACCTGGGCGCGGCCGGGCTGTCGTCCTCGTCGTCGGAGATGGCGTCGAAGGGCGAGGTGGGGCTCGACATCGACGTGTCGCGGGTCCCGCTGCGCGAGGCCGACATGGAGCCCTTCGAGATCATGATCTCGGAGTCCCAGGAGCGGATGCTGTGCGTGGTCGAGCCGGAGCGGATCGGTGACGTGCTCGAGGTGTGCGAGCGCTGGGATGTCCGGGCGACCGAGATCGGCCTGGTCACCGACACGCGCCGGCTGCGCGTGTTCGACGGCGGCGAGCCGGTGGGCGACATGCCGGTCGAGGCGCTCGTGGACGACTGCCCGCTCTATGACCTCGCAGCCGCGGCAGCCGACCGGGCCGGTCTACCCGGATCCGCCGGCGCGCCTGGACGCCGGCGCCGGGGCGCAGGACACCCTGCTCGCCCTGCTGAGCTCGCCCAACGTGGCGTCCAAGCGCTGGGTGTTCGAGCAGTACGACCCGATCGTGGGATCGCGCACCGCGCGCCGGCCCGCGAGCGCCGACGCGGCCGTCCTGACGCTGGCCAACGACGGCGGCACCGGGGCGCTCGCGGTCTCGATCGACGGCAACGGGCGGCGCGTGGCCTGCGACCCGTACACGGGCGCCGCCGAGGCGGTGCTGGAGTGCGCGCGCAACCTCGCCTGCGTGGGCGCCGAGCCGCTCGGCCTGACGAACTGCCTCAACTTCGGCAATCCCGAGAAGCCGCACATCGCGTGGCAGCTGACGCGCGCGGTGGAAGGACTGCGCGATGCCTGCCTGGCGCTGGGAGTGCCCGTCGTGGGCGGCAACGTGTCGCTCTACAACGAGGGCACCGAGGGGCCGATCTATCCGACCCCCATCGTCGGGATGGTCGGCAAGCTGCCCGACCCGCAGCTCGTGCCGCGGATCGGCTTCGCCGAGCCCGGGCACGCCATCGCGCTCGTGGGACCGTTCGAGCCGCGGCTCGAGGGGTCGGAGCTCGAGAAGCTGCGCGGGCGGTTGGCCACCTCGCTGCCGGCCGTGGATCTCGCGGAGCAGGCGCGCGCGCTGGAAGCGTTGCGCGAGGCCGTGCGCGGCGGGGAGCTGCTCACGGTGCACGACATCGCCGACGGCGGCCTGGCGGTGGCCGTGGCCGAATGCTGCATCGAGGGCGGCCTGGGCGCGCGGCTCGAGCTTGAGGAGCCTGACGACGACAGGCTGTTCGGCGAGGGCCCCGGCGGCGTGGTGATCGCGGGGCCTCGGGAGGCGGTCGACAGTGGTGCCCGGCGCGCTCGTGATCGGCTCCGTTGGCGGTGATTCGCTCGAGCTGGCCGGCTCATTCGCGGTGGCGGTCGAAGATCTGACCGACGCCTACGAGGGCGCGATTCCCGCGGCTCTCCTGGCCGGCTGATGGCCGAGGCGTCCGCTACCCGCTGGTACGCTCGGTCCGGCTGTCCCCCTGCATGACCGAGCCACTCGATCTACGAGACGGGCCTCGCGACGAGTGCGGCGTCTTCGGGCTCTACGCGCCCGAGTCGGATGTCGCGCGCCTCGCGTACTTCGCGCTGTTCGCGCTCCAGCATCGCGGTCAGGAGTCCGCGGGGATCGCCACGAGCGAGGCCGGTCACATCATGACGGTGCGCGACCTGGGTCTCGTATCGCAGGTCTTCGACGAGCAGAAGCTGCGCGCGCTGCAGGGCGAGATGGCCCTGGGCCACGTGCGCTACTCGACCACTGGATCGTCGGCGTGGGAGAACGCCCAGCCGGTCTGGCGCTCCGACGGCCGCCAGGTGGCGCTCGCGCACAACGGCAACCTGATCAACGCCGTCGAGCTGCACGACGAGCTCACCGCGCGCGGGGTCCAGTTCCGCGGCACGTCGGACTCGGAGATCATCGCCGCGCTGCTCTCCACGCACGAGGCGCCGCGCATCGAGGACGCGCTGGCTGACGTGATGCCGCGGCTCGAGGGGGCCTTCTCGACGGTCGTAATGACAAAGGACGCGGTCGTCGCCTTCCGCGACCCGGCCGGGCTGCGCCCGCTCGCGCTCGGCATGCTCGGCGACCGCTATTGCGTGGCCTCGGAGAGCTGCGCGTTCGACATCATCGGCGCCGAGCTGCTGCGCGAGGTGTTGCCCGGCGAGATGGTCTCGCTCGGCAAGGGCGGGATCGAGACGCGCCAGGTGGTGGAGTCCGAGCGCAAGGCGTTCTGCGTGTTCGAGCACATCTACTTCGCCCGCCCGGACTCGATCCTCGAGGGCAACCGCACTCAGGTCTCGCGCCGCAAGATGGGCGAGATCCTCTGGCGCGAGGCGCCTGTCGAGGCGGACGTCGTCATCGCCGTGCCCGACTCGGGCAACGCCGCCGCCAGCGGCTACTCGAAGGCGTCGGGCATCCCGCGCGACGACGGGCTCATCAAGAACCGCTACGTGGGGCGGACCTTCATCCAGCCTGGCCAGGAGCTGCGAAAGCACGGCCTGCGCATGAAGTTCAACCCGCTGCGCGAGGTGGTCGCGGGCAAGCGCCTCGTGGTCGTCGACGACTCGATCGTGCGCGGCAACACCACGCGCCAGATCGTGAAGATGCTGCGCGGCGCCGGGGCCACAGAGATCCACATGCGGATCTCGGCACCGCCGATCCGCCATCCCTGTCACTACGGCATCGACATGTCGACGACCCAGGAGATGGTCGCTCACGGGCGCACGGTGGACGAGATCGCGCGCGAGCTCGACTGCGACTCGCTCGCCTACCTGCCGCTCGACGGCGTCTACGAGGCGATCCGCTCCACGCGCGCCACCCATTGCGACGCCTGCTTCTCGGGCGACTACCCGCTGGCTCGTAGCGACCTGGCCAACGGCAAGTTCGCGCTCGAGGAGCTGACCGTAGTGCGCGGCTGAGCCGGCTCCGCCGGGAATAGGGCGCCCGTTCCCGACGTTCTTCTGTGCATGAGGGACGATGAGCGGCTGGCTGAGGAGCTGGTGCTGTTGGTCGACGGGCACCTCGATCCCGAACGGGCCGCGGCGCTCGAGGAGCTGGCGCGCGCGGACGCCGGGCTCGCCGAGCGGATCACGCTCGTGCGGTCGGGACGCGACCACGTGCGCACGGCCGCGGACTCGGTCGAGGCGCCGTTCGAGTTGCGGCGGCGGGTCGGCGATCTAGCCGATGCCCGGCCGCGCCGCGTCGCTCGCCGGCGCCGCCCGCTGGCGGCCCTGGCAGGCCTTGGCGCCGTGGCGGCCCTGGTGATCGCGCTGGTGCTGACCGGCGGCGCTCCCAGCGTGGAGAGCATCCTCGACGTCGCCGAGAATGCCCCGGCGGCCGCCGTGAGCCCCACGGGCGGGCCGTTGCTGGAGGACGAGGTGGAAGGCGTTCAATTCCCCGACTACCTGGAGAAGTTCGGCTGGCGGGCGACAGGGCGCCGCGACGACGAGGTGGACGGCCGCGCGGTCACGACGGTGACCTACGAGAGGGGCGGCAGGCGGGTGAGCTATTCGATCGTGGCCGGCGACGCGCTCGACGAGCCCGAGGGGCAGGACCTCGAGGCGGAGGGCACGACCCTGCGGCAGATCGGCGACGAGAACGCGGTCACCTGGCGCCGCCAGGGTCGCACCTGCGTCATGTCCGGCGCGGCCGGGGTGAGCCTCGCCACGGTCGCCGAGCTGGCCGGCTGGAAGGCCAAGGGCGAGGTCCCGTTCTGAGCCCCTCCCTGCCGGTATCGCCTCGCATGGAAGGGGCAGCAACGAGGAGCGACCGCCGTGTCGGTGGTGGGACTCTCGACGCTCGCGAGCCGCCTCGTCAGGTCCTGGTGAACGCGTGGGAAGCGCCGGCAGGCAGTCGTTCTCGGATTGCCCGACATTGTTTCGGCGACCTCACCACTCGGTTTCCATCGGTGAGGACGTGGCACGGCTCGACAGACGCTGTTCTCACTCGGTGAGCCCCACGGCATAGGGCGCAGAGGCCTAGTGATAAACCGGGAGTCGGTCGCCGGCGCGTTCGCGCACCCGTTGTTCGAGCTCGTTCAGCAGGGCCGGATGGTGCTTGGCGACGTTGCGGCGCTCGCCGGGGTCTCGTCTGAGGTCGTGCAGGCGTCGGCCGCGGCCGCTGTTTGCGGACACGTATGCCCACCGCTCGTTGCGTAGGTAGTGCCAGTTCGCGTATCCGCCGTACGCGAAAGGGCGCTCGCGCGGGCGTTGGCTGCGCAAGAGCGGCGAAAGATCGGCTCCGTCCATGCGCGCCGGGGCGCGCACGCCGGCCATCCCGAGCACGGTTGGGCCGATGTCGTGGGTCTGGGCGAGATAGTCGCTCGTGCTTCCAGCGCGGCGGCGTGCCGGATCCACTAGCAGGAAGGGCACGTGGATCAGCGGGGGGTGCAAGATCGAGGCGATCTTGCCAGTCCAGCCGTACTCTCCGAGAAGGTAGCCATGGTCGCTGACCAGTAACACGATCGTCTCGCGCTCCAGCGAGAGGTCGCGCAGGCGCTCGAGCAAGACGGCGAGCCACTTGTCGGTCATCGTGACCTCGGCGGCGTACAGGTCGCGCATCCGGCTCAGCACGGGTCCTCGTCGATCCGGCCCCAGGTAGTCACTCACTCGCTCGTAGCGTCCAACGCATGGCTCGGGGCCGCGGTGGTCCGGGTCTCCGTACAGGTCGATGTAGTGGCGGGGCGGTGTCCACGGCTCGTGTGGCTCGAAGGTGTCGACGATCAGCGCGAATGGGCGCCGGCGGGCGGCCTTTTCGAGCGCGCCCGTGGCAGCCGTGAAGACGCGCGCAGCGAACGAGCGGGACTCGTCGCGCCAGTAGCTCTCGCTGGCGGCAAGGAACCTCCGGATCCTCGCGCGCGTGTGGGGCTGGCGCAGTTCAGGTATCAGCCAGTGCTCCACCTCGCGCTGGGATACTCGCGAGAGCGGCGCGGTGGCACCTATCTGCCCGCCGACGCGCATGAAGTCGGTGAAGCTGCGACGGAAGCGCTCATACGGGGCGGAGAAGCCCAGGAACGGGTTGTCGGTCACGTAGCCGGTCCAGTATCCGGCGCGGCGCAGGACGCTGGTGAAGGTGGCGTCCACGGCATCGATGGGAGCCCAGCCCGGCGTGGATCCGAGCCCCGGCCAGGTACGCCAGTCGCGGAAGGGGAATACGCGCCGGCCGGTCATGATGGAGCGCCGCGCGGGGATGGTGGCCATCGCCTCGGGGTAGAAGTGGGTGAAACGGATGCCGGCGCGGGCGAGGGAGTCGATCGTGGGGGTGCGCGCGCGGCCGCCATATGCGCCCACGTAGTCGGCCCGCAGCGTGTCGACCACCAGCACGAGTACGTTCGGCGCGTCGGGCGTGCGGGCGAAGGCGCCGGGACCCACGGCGGTCGCCACGACGGCGGCGCCCGCGGCTTCGAGGAAGCGCCGTCGCGTGATGCTCATGGCTAGTTCCAGATGTTTGGCAGCGGGGGCGATTGCGTGGCCGGCGCCGTCCAGCGCGGGTGCCGCTTGAACCTACCCGAGCGCCGCGATCGGCACGTGTAAGGACGGGTGTAGACGACGCCGCTCGCGCGAAGCGTGGTCGCGCCGACCCAGAGGCAGGGAGAATCATCCCCGCCACCAGTCTCGCCCACGACGCAGTCGATGCGTCGTGCAGAGAAGCGCTTGCAGCCGTTGAGATCCATGTCGGTATAGGAATCCGCCGCACGCGCGTACGCCCCGTAGTACAGCCCCACCTGGGCGGCGCGTGCGAGCCGCTCGGGCAGCCGCCCGCCGACCAGCACCTGGTACGCGTTTGTGGCCACGGCGCCCGTAGCAGTGGTGGCCCGCACCCGCACCAGGTGCACCCCCCACCGCACCTTGCGAGGCAGCTTTATCGTGGTCAACCCACCGTGCGCTTCCGCCGTTACGACAGCCTCGGGCCGCGCGCGGCGGCCGAGCTCAACGCGCAGCTGGGCCGGAACCGTGGTGCGGATGCGAAGCCGGCGGCCGGCCAACGCCGGCAGGCTCTCCCTGGCGACGGCCACCGCGAGCCGGGTTGCCGTCGATGGCGCGATCATGCGAATCGCCCCGCCGGAAACGACGAGCACCTCGCCGGCGGGGGTGACCTCGACATCGACGCTCGACAAGCCGGCTGACAGGTCGAAGGTTGTGGAGCTGAGCGGGTCGCCCCCTCCGTCGAAGTAGCCCGGCGTCCTCGGGGTGACGGTCAGAGCGAGCGGTCCCTCGCCGAGTACGTGAAGCGGCCCGCCGCGGGCAGCCTGGTCGACTTCGACGCCGAACGGCACGCCGTCCTCAGTCAGGTCCAACTCGTAGAAGCCTCTGTCCACGTCAGGGAGCGGGTGGACGGGCGAAAGGATTCCATCGGGACCTACACGATGCACGCCAGCGGAGACGCTGAATACGAAGCCGCCATCAGGCCGACCTGCGATGGCGCGCAGATTCGACAGTGGAGCTCCCTTGGCCGGTTGGCCGTAGTACGCGGATATCGGTTGTGTGCCGTCCACCGCCCCGCCCGCCACGGTGTCGATGTTCCCGTCCGGACCTACGCGGCGGATGCGGCCGGGGTTCGGCTCGGCGACCAAGAAGCCGCCGTCCGCAGTCGCCGCAACCGCGCTGACGGATAGGGAAGCATCTGTAGCCGGGCCGCCATCGCCAATATCGTCGGGATTCAACGGCACGGTCGAACATGATCCCGCCACCCGCCTGATTACGCCATCTGTGGAGATGCGCCGCACCGCGCAGCCGTCCCCGATCAAGATCGATCCGTCGGGCGCGACGGCCACGTCATTGGCGCCTTGCAGCGATGCGTCGCGCGCGGGACCCCCGTCGCCGGACGGTCCCTGAGCACCACCACCTGCAACGCGGCCTATCCTGCCGCCCGGATCGATCCGGTACAGCGCGGACGCCTCCAGCACAAGAACGCTGCCATCGGGCGCGACGGCAATGTCCACCGGCTGCAGATTCACCGAAGTAGCCGGGGCGCCATCGGCCAATGCGTACCGCGGGCCATAGCCCCCGGCCAGGGTGAAGACTCGTCCCTCCTCCGCGACGGCGGTGCCAGACACAAACGACAGCAGCGCGAGCGTCAGTGCGGCCACGGGCACCACGCTCCGGACCGAGGTGGTCCAATCAGCGAAGCCCGACAACGCCAAACTCCGAGCCCGGCAACACGATCGAGCGCGTAGGCGTCGCGGCGGTCGACGACCGCCTTGTCGCGGCCGCCGCCGCAGTCGACCAGGTCGCTGGTGGTCCATGCGAGCCCCTCTAAGCTCAGGCCGGTCGCGGAGGCAGAGCGGCCTGCCGGTCATGCCTTGAGCGTGATCTTGCGCCGTTTGGTCGTGCGGTTGCCGGCGGCGTCGAGCACGCTGACCGTCAGCTGGGCGGTCACCTTCGCTCCCCGGCCGAGCGCGAGCTTGATCGCGGCGCTCGCCGCGCGCGAATGCTTGAGCTTGAGCGTGGCCGCGCCGCCGCTAGGCAGCGTGGCCGTTGCGCCGCGCAGCTTGTAGCGGCGGGCCGCTTTGGGAGCGGGCACGCTGACGCGGCCGGTCGCGCGAGCGGTGCAGGCTTCGCCCGGACACGCCACCCTGACCGAGACAGACTTGCCGAGCTTCTGAGCCTTCTTTCCCGACAGCACGAGCACGGGGTCGGTGATGTCGGGATCGGTCTCGTTGTCGTCGAGCCCATCAAGACAGCCGTGGTCGGCGCCGAAGTCCACCAGGCCGTCGCCGTCGTTGTCGATCCCGTCCGAGCACTGCCGCGCCGGAGCCGTGGTAGTGGCAGTCCACGACACCACATCGGTCAGGCAGTCGCCAGCGCCGGTGGCGCCGAGTGACTGGTAGCTGCCGGCGGCCGCCTGGGTCTGGGAAAAGGAGCCGCTGAACAGCTCCTCGGCGTCGGCGACGTAGAACCCGTGGTTGGCGATCGGGACGGAGGTGCCAGTGGTCTCAAAGTCGATGAATGACCCGTCCTGGCATGGCAGGCCCACAAACTTGTAACGCGTGATCGCCGACCCATCCGCACTGACATCGAACTCCACCGTCCCGCCGCCCGAGTGGGTCCCGGTATACAGCGCGCTCGGGCTGTGATGGGCCTCAGCGCGAGCGGCAGCGAAAAGAAACACAGCCAGCACCAGCGCCGCCATCAAGGCGCGACCAACGCTGAAGGCCGCCATCCCGCGTAGCGTCTCTCTCGCCGAGCCTGTGGTCATGACCTCTCCGATCTGTTCGTCGATGCCCTGGCGCGCGACCAGGACCAAACCACAAGCTTGAGCTAGTGTGGGCGGTTGGGCGACCCGTGTTGTCATATGGGTCCAGAACGCGAGGAGGTGTTGCAGATGCGTAGCATCCACTTCCGGGTATCCGACGCCATGTACGCCCGCGTCCAAGAGGAGGCCGAGGCGCAGGATGTGTCCGTGGCGCGCTTCTGTAGGGAGGCGGCAGTCGCGCGCACGGCGCTGTGGGCACACCGGCGCGGCTTCGAATGGGCCGACGCCGACGCCTGGGAGGACGTAATGGACGCCATCCACGTCATCGACGAGCACGACGTCAAACACCGCGCCCAGCTCGCCCGCCACGCGCGGCTGGCCAAGCGCCGCTAACGGCGCACATAGACAGCACAGGTCGTCCCACCCCACTCGCGCGTTCGGGGTGCCTTAGGTTTTGGGGCCTATACAACAAGAAGGTCGGGCACCGGCCCGCCGCGGGACGTCAGGAGAGTCTTCGCGCGCAGATCACAGCATCGACGCCGGTGCCGGCCATGGCCCGCGGACGGTCCTCGGCGACGGTGAACTCCCAGCGGCCGGGATCGAGCGCAGCGGCCGCGGTGTCGACGGAGACCTGCACCTGACCGGCCGCGGCTGTTTCGGCTCCAGTGGCCGGGTCGATCGGGCGGTGGCCAACCAGCAACACGGTCCCGCCGGGAGCGACCCCTGCCGCCATCCGCCGCACCATCTGCTCCACCGACCCCGCCACGTGGACATACAGGCAGGCGACGAGGTCGTAGCGGCCCGGCTGCGGGCTCCAGGTCGCCAGATCACCCTCGACCCAGTCGATGCGCTCCGCGACGTCCGCCCCCACGGCCTCGGCCGTCGACCGGCCGTGCGCGAGGGCGGTCGCGGAGAAGTCGACCGCGGTGACCTCCCATCCGCGCTCGGCAAGCCAGAGCGCGTCCGAGCCGTGACCGCAACCCGCGTCGAGGGCCAACCCGGGGCGCAGGTTCCCGACCTCGGCGCTCACATGTTCGTTCGGGGGGCGATGCGCAACTCGATCCGCGCGCTCGCGCAGAACTCGCGACCAGCGCCCTTCCCAGAAGCTCCGGTCGAACCTCGTCATGTCAGGCCGCGGCGCTCGAGCATCGGGCGCCTGGTCACGGTCCCCCGAGAATCGCGGCCACGCGCTCGCGCGCTCTCGACAGCCGGCTCATGACCGTTCCGATCGGGAAGCTCGAGCGATCGCGCCGCCTCGGCGTAGGACAGACCGGCCACGTCCACGGCGGCGAGCACATCGCGGAACTCGTCGGGTAGGCCGGCCACCGTCTCGAAGACCTCGCGGGCGGCTACTCGCTCGACCGGCGAGGACGAGGCGACGGGGGCCTCGATGCGGGCCGCGGCGTCCAGGTCGAGCGAAGCGGCGGGACGACGTGCTCGCGCGCGGATCGTGTCGACCCAGGTGTTGCGCAGCACACCGAGCAGATACGGCAGCGCGTCCTCCTCGCGCGCGATCTCGCGCGGGCGCCGCAACACCCGCTCGTAGGTCTCCTGGACCAGGTCCTCGGCGTCCTCCCGGGCGCCGGTGATCGCCCAGGCCGCGCGGTAGAGGCGGTCGAGGTGATCTCCCAGGGCGGCGGCACGCAGTTCGGGGGTCACGGGGACGAGAGCTTGCCGGAAGACCGTGACGAAGCTCACAGAGGCCGGGGGGAATAGGGCCGCGGGGGAGTGCGTTCCCAGGACGGAACCCCTCCACCAACCAAGGAGCCCTGGTGAACGCATCCCTACGCAACCCCTTCGCAGTCGCCGGCGCGATCGCGGCCTCGGCCGCGGCATTCGCGCTGCCGGCAACTGCGTCGGCTGCCGTCACGGTCGACGCCGGCGGCGATCCAATCACCTTCACCGGTGACGCCGCGCCGGACAACCTCGTACTCAGCGTCTCGGGCGGCAAGATCGCGCACAATCTCCCGGCCGCCCAGGGCTTTGCCTCGGCGACCGACCTGAACCCCAACGTCCCCGACACTCAGAGCGCCAACGTCGCGGGGGCGAACATCGTGGTTCGCGGAGGCGCCGGCAACGACATCCTCAACTCGGGAGGCCTCGGCGACACCTACAACTCGCTCGAGATCCAGGGCGATGCCGGTGACGATCTGATCACGGGCGCCGCGAAGGCCGACACGCTCGGAGGCGGCGACGGAGACGACCGCGTGATCGGCGGGGTCGGCGACGACACCATGTCGGGCGGCGGCGGAAACGACGCGCTCGTCTGGAACAACGGCGACGGCAGCGACACGATGGACGGCGACGCCGGCAACGACGAGATCGAGGTCAACGGAGCGGCAACCGCCGGCGACGAGTTCGAGATCAGCCCGGGCTCCGGCGCGCGCACGACCTTCAAGCGCGTCAACCTCGGCACCTTCACGCTCGACACGCTCGCCGAGCGGATGACCGTCAACGGGTTGGCCGGCGACGACAAGGCCACCGGATCGGCCGGTCTGAACGGACGCACCCTGCTGACGATGAACGGCGGCCCGGGTCTCGACACCCTCACCGGTGGTGACGGCCCCGACAAGGTCAACGGCGGCGAGGCCGCCGACGTGCTCGACGGCGCGGGCGGCGACGACCGCGTGGTCGGCGACCGCGGCGGCGATCAGATGCGCGGCGGCGCGGGCGACGACGTGCTCCAGTGGAACGACGGCGACGGCTCCGACGTCGCTACCGGCGGCGACGGTGCCGACCTGGTTCAGGTCAACGGATCGGTCGTTCAGGGCGATGCGATCGAGGTTGCCCCGAATGGACCGGGCATCCGCTTCCAGCGCACCAACCTGGCCCCGTTCACGATCGACCTCGACACCGAGGCCATCGAGATGAACGGGCTCGGCGGTGACGACACCATCGCCGCGAAGCCGGGTCTCGCGGGACGCCTGCGGGTCGTGGCCGACGGCGGGTCGGGCAACGACCAGATCGACGCCCGCAACCGCTCGGCGGACACGCTGCGGGGCGGATCGGGCGCCGACGGCGCCGTGGTGGACCTGGCCGACTCGACCCAGGACGTCGAGAACCTCGACCGGCCGGCGCGCTCGCGGGCGCGGGTGGCCGGCAAGGCCAAGGTGACCGTCCGCGGATCCAAGACCGTCGCCGTGTTCTCGGTCCGCTGCCCGGCCGGCGCCGAGTCGGCCTGCAGCGGCGTGCTGCGCCTGAGCACGGCGAAGGCCCTCAGGGTCGGCAGCGTCAAGGTCCGCGCCGACCTCGGCTCGCGCAGGTTCCGCGTGGCGCCGGGGACGACCGCCAAGGTCAAGCTGACGCTCCCGTCTGGCACGGGTGCGCTCGCCACGGGCGGCAAGCTCGGCGTGCGCGCGGTGGTCGCGTCGAAGGAAGGCGGCGCCGTCAAGGAGAGCGCGCGCAGCCTGGCGCTCAAGTTCGCCTAGCGCTCTATCAAACGGACCCCATGTCGATTGCGCCCTCGGCTCCGATGTGAGCCGGGGGCGCGGGTCGTTCGGATGCCTTGCGACAGTTCGCGCACGAGCGTGACAACGCCGCAACAAGGCGCCCGCTCCCGCCGGGTGCGGCGCTAGTGTGCGCCTGGCCGCAAGCGCTCGGCTAGGCCGACTGCGCGCGGATGGTTTCCACTGTGGATCTTGCCTCGCCACTCAACTCGCTGTTCGGCTTCTCGGAGTTTCGCCCCGGGCAGCGCGAGGCGTGCGAGGCCGCGCTCGCCGGCCGCGACGTGCTCGTTGTGATGCCCACCGGCTCGGGCAAGTCGCTCTGCTACCAGCTCCCGGCGCTGCTTCGGGACGACCTCACGGTGGTGGTCTCGCCGCTCGTGGCGCTCATGCAGGACCAGGTCGAGGCGCTCGGCGCGCGCGGGCTGGGCGACCGCGTCGCGCTGGTCAACGCCCAGCAGGACGGCTCGGCCAACGCCGACGTCATGCGCCGGGCGGCGGCGGGGGAGCTGAGCCTGCTCTACGTGGCGCCCGAGCGCTTCGCGGCTCCGGGGTTCCTCGAGCGCATGGCCGCGGTGCGCGTGGGCCTGTTCGTGGTCGACGAGGCGCACTGCGTGTCCCAGTGGGGCCACGACTTCCGCCCCGATTACTTCCGGCTGGCGGACGCCGCACGCATGATCGGCGCGCAGGCGGTGGTCGCATCCACCGCCACCGCCACGCCGCGGGTGGCGGTCGACGTCGCCGCGCGGCTCGGGCTGCGCGATCCGCTGCAGGTGGCCACCGGCTTCGACCGGCCGAACATCGCCTTCGCGGTCGCGCGCCCGGGCGGGCATGAGAAGCGCGCGCTGGTCGCCGAGGCCCTGCGCGGGCCCGATGCGCTGCCGGCGATCGTCTACGCGGGCACGCGGGCCGGCTCGAACGAGCTGGCCGTTGAGCTGAGCGCGGCGCTCGGCGAGGAGGCGGTCGCATACCACGCCGGCCTCGACCGCGACCGGCGGGCGACCGTGCAGCGCCGGTTCCTCGCCGACGAGGTGCGGGTTATCTGCGCGACCAACGCATTCGGGATGGGCGTCGACAAGCCCAACGTGCGCACGGTCGTCCACGCGAGCGTGCCCGCCTCGCTCGAGGCCTACTACCAGGAGGCCGGGCGCGCGGGGCGCGACGGCGCCCCGGCGCGCGCCCTGCTGTTGGCGGAGAACCGCGACAAGGCGCTCCACGTGCACTTCATCAAGCGCGACGAGATCGACGAGCAGCTGCCGGGGTGGCTCGCCGACCGGATCACCGCGTCCGCCGACGGCGAGGGCCGCTACTCGCTCGACGCCTACGAGCTGGTGCGCGGGCTGGCGGGAGACGGAGACCGGTTGCGAGCGCTGCTCGGCCATCTCACGCGTGCGCGGGTGATCTCCCCCTCGCCGTCGGCGCCCGACCGCCTGGCGGGTCGCGTGCTCGGGCGCTATGACCGCAAGGCCGCGGCGCTGTGTCGCTCGTCGATCGAGGACGGCGCCCGCGCGCGCTGGCGCCAGTACCGCGAGATCTGGGCCTACGTGGAGCAGGAGAGCTGTCGCCGCGAGGCGATCCTGCGCCACTTCGGAGACCACTCCGCGGCCAGCGGGGGCGAGAGCTGCTGCGACGTCTGCACGCCCGGGCTGGTGCCCACGGCTCCGGCGCCCGACCCGGTCGAGATCGCCGATCTCGACAGCGCGATCTTCTCGGTCGCCCAGAGCGCGCGGCCGGCGGTCGGACGGACCACGTGCGCGGAGATCCTGCATGGCGGGCGCAGCAAGAAGCTGTTGCGCAACTCCTACGACGGCCTGCCCGCCTACGGCACCTCGTCGAGGATGCGCCGCGCCGACATCGTCGCGCGCGTGGACGAGCTGATCGAGGAGGGCCGCCTCGAGACCACCGGAGGGCCGTACCCGGTGCTGCGAGTGCCGGCCGGGGCGCCCCCCGCCGAGGCGCTTCCGACGACCCTCTGACGGTGACAGGCCGCTTCCGGATCGCCGTGCTGGTGTCCGGCGCCGGGACCAACCTCCAGGCCCTGATCGACACACTCGACGAGTCGATCGCGATCGTCGGCGTGGCGGCGTCGCGTCCGGACGCCGGAGGCCTCGAGCGTGCCGCGCGGGCCGGCATAGAGACCGCCGTGTTCTCGATAGCGGAGTACTCCGACCGCGATGCCCGCGACTCCGCGCTCGGCGATTGGCTCGAGGAGCGCGACGTCGACCTGGTGGTGCTGGCCGGCTTCATGGAGCTGCTCGGCCCAGAGCTCATCCGCCGCCTTGCGGGACATGTGGTCAACGTGCATCCCTCGCTGCTGCCCGCCTTCCCGGGCGTGGGAGCGATCGAGCAGGCCATCGAGTACGGCGTCAAGACGATCGGAGTGACCGTTCACTTCGTCGACGAAGGCGTCGACAGCGGCGCGATCATCCTTCAAGAGTCGCTGGCGCTTCCGTATCCTGCGCAAATCGCCGAAATCGTGGAGCTCGTTCACGGCGTCGAGCACCGGCTGTTGCCGCGTGCCGTGCGCCTCATTGCCGCCGGGCGGGTTCGCATCGACCCCGCCAACCCGCGCTTGGTGTTGATCGACGATGTCGATTGAGCCGCGCGGCACCGAGGTGACCGCGCCCGGCGAGGTACAGGTCAGGCGCGCGCTGCTGAGCGTCTCCGACAAGCGCGGGCTGGTCGACTTCGCCCGAGGCCTGGCCGAGCTCGACGTCGAGATCGTCTCTACCGGCGGCACCGCGAGCCAGCTCGGCGAGGAGGGCATCGAGACGCGAGCGGTCGAGGACTACACCGGCTTTCCCGAGATCCTCGACGGACGGGTGAAGACGCTCAACCCGCGCATCCACGCCGGCATCCTCGCGGTCCGCTCTGAGAGCGCCCACGTCGACACGCTGAACGAGCACGAGATCGAGCCGATCGACCTCGTGTGCGTGAACCTCTATCCCTTCGAGCGAGTGTCGTCCAAGCGCGGGGCCGAGGACCACGATGTGGTGGAGAACATCGACGTCGGCGGCCCGGCGCTCATCCGGGCGGCCGCGAAGAACTTCCCGTTCACGGCGGTGGTGGTGTCGCCCGAGAGCTACGACGCCGTGCTCGAAGAGTTGCGCGAGACGGGTGGGAAGCTGTCGGGCCGGACGCGCGAGAGCCTGGCGAGCGAAGCGTTCTCGTACACCGCCCGCTACGACACGGCGATCTCGCGCTGGTTCGGCGAGCGCGAGGAGGACTTCCCCGGCCAGTACACGCGCTCCTTCGAGAAGGTGCTCGACCTCGCCTATGGCGAGAACCCGCACCAGCGCGCCGCGCTCTACGGCGAGATCGGCGCACGCACGCACCTGCTCTCGATGGTCTCGAAGCTCCACGGCAAGGAGCTGTCGTTCAACAACCTGCTCGACCTCGACGCGGGCCGGCGCCTCGTGGACGACTTCGAGCTGCCGGCCGCGGCTGTGATCAAGCACAACAACCCGTGCGGGGCCGCTGTCGGCAAGGATGTGGGGGAGGCCTTTGACAAGGCACTGGCCTCCGATCCCCAGAGCGCGTATGGCGGCGTGATGTGCTTCAACCGCAAGGTCGACCGCTCGCTCGCCGAGAAGCTCAATTCGATGTTCGTCGAGATCGTGTTCGCTCCCGGCTTCGACGAGGACGCGGTCGAGGTGCTCGAGCAGAAGCCCGACGTGCGGCTGCTCGAAAACCAGGAGCGCCGTCGCACGCCGGTGACCGAGCACGACGTCAAGCGCGTGCGCGGCGGGCTGCTGGTGCAGGACCGCGACACCGGGCTCGAGCAGCGCGAGGAGATGAATGTGGTGACCGAGCGCAAGCCCAGCGAGGGCGAGTGGGGCGAGCTGCTTTTCGCGATCCGGGTGTGCAAGCACGTGCGCTCGAACGCGATCGTGCTGGCGAGGGACCTGGGCACCGTGGGCATCGGGGCGGGCCAGATGAGCAGGGTCGACTCGGTTCGTCTTGCCGTGGAGAAGGGCGCGGCCAACGGGCTCGATCTCAGCGGCACGGTGATGGCCTCGGATGCGTTCTTCCCGTTCCCCGACGGTCCCCAGCTGGCGATCGACGCCGGCGTCCGCGCGTTCATCCAGCCCGGCGGCTCGCGTCGCGACGAAGAGGTCATCGATGCCTGCAACCGGGCCGGCGTGGCGATGGTCTTCAACGGGCGCCGCCACTTCCGTCACTAGATGGCCGATTTCAATTGGTTGGTCGATCGCCCTTCGACATCCATCGAACCGTCGCTAGACTCGAAGCCCGAGGCCCCCCAAGTGAGAGAGCCCCACCACCCATCACGCGGTGAGCTCGAACTGCCAAGCGTGCTTCACGCCCTGAGCGACCCCGCCCGACTCGAAATCGTCCGCCGCCTTGCGGAGGGAGATGAGCCCTCCTGTGGCACCTTCGAGCTCGGCCTCTCGAAGGCGACGCTCTCCCACCATTTCAGGGTGCTGCGCGAATCAGGAGTGGTCCGTACGCGCCCCGAAGGCCGCAAGCGCCTGCTCTCGCTGCGCTCGGACGACCTCGACGCTTGCTTTCCCGGATTGCTCGACGCCGTTCTGGCGGCCAAGTACTCCACGAGGGAGACAGCGGCCTGAGGCCCGGGCCGCGCCGCCTTCGAGTGGGTCGTCTGGGACTCGAACCCAGAACCTTCGGATTAACCTGCCGCACCGGCTCTCACCGGCCGCTCGCAGGAGCGTTGCGGTCTGGACCATCTCTTCACCCTCGACTCGACGTTAGGGTGGGCGGCGTATGGCCTCTGAGGGCTCTCCGGTCTCCCGGGTTGCCTGCTGATTGCCCAATCCCGAGGATTGTCACCGTTTCGGTACCGCGGGCTCTCAGGGTGTTCCAGCAAACAGCCGCCGACTAACCAGCGGTTTCCCTACTGGCGCTCCTTTCCAAAGTCCGCTGCTCTACCAGTTGAGCTAACGACCCAGCGGCGAAGTATGGCGGCTTTGGGATCCAGGGCATCCGGGCGCATAGTCTTCGCGCGCATGCCGGAGATCGACGCGAGCACGGCGCGAGTCGGCGCATTTCTCGACGGCCTCTATGAGATCGGGCACGCCCTCGACGCGGCGGGCGACCCGGTGGAGCTTGCCCCTCACAGCATCGAGCGCAGGCACGGCGAGGCGCTGCGCGAGCTTGCGATCGCAGAGTCGGCCGAGCGGACGCTTGAGGTGGGGCTCGCGTTGGGAGTCTCCGCGCTCTTTCTCTGCCAGGCCGTGCTCGAGCGCGGCGGCAGCCACGTCGCTGTCGATCCCTTCCAGCGGGAGTCCTGGAACGGAGCCGGGCTGCGAACGCTCCGCGACGCGGGTGTCGGGGGCGACGTCGAGGTCATCGAGGAGGAGAGCCAGCTGGCGCTGCCGCGGCTGGTGGGCGAGGGGAGGCAGTTCGACCTCGCGTTCGTCGACGGGGACCACCGCTTCGAGGGCGTCTTCCTCGACCTCTACTTCATGACCCGGCTGGTGAGGCCCGGCGGGGTGGTGGTGGTGGACGACATGTGGATGCCGTCGGTACGCGCGGCGGTGGCCTACGTCGAGCGCAACCTCGCCCTCGACCTGGAGCCGAGCGCGATCGCGGACGGCTTCGCATGGAAGCGGCGCCCCCTGCGCGGCGGCGTGCCGGCCGGCACCGGCGCGATGGCGGTCCTGCGGCTCCCGGCCGAGCGCCCGGTGCTGCGCTGGGACGAGTTCGTGCCGCCGTATTGAGCACTCGGCAGCTTGCCGATCAGTCTGCCCAGGCGGGTTCGTCGAACGCCGCGTACTCCTGAATCGCCCCGTAGATGTGCTGGACCATCCTCGTGCTGTCGACGATGACGCTGCACACGCCATAGGGGAGCTTGTTCTTGGCCCGGCCGCTGCTCGACGTGGGCATGTGATTCAGCGTGTGCTTGCGAGCGCACGCCGGCGGTAGATCGAGCACGCGCAGCCAGTACTGCTCGATTTGGTCGATGGACAGCCCGTTCGTGGTGTAGACGTTGATCGAGAATCGGATCTTCATCGGCTCGATCGCGAGCGCCTCCACGAGGAAGCGACGGAACATCGCGATCATGTGCGGGTCGGAGTTGACGAGCTTGACCACGTTTCGGCTCTTCGCTCCCTCCGCCCAATAGAGCATGCAACCGGCGAGGTGGAGCCGGTCGTCCAGTCGAGCGGCGCGGCGGCCGTCCTCCTGATAGGTCAAGCGCACTCGCCGGCAACGTTCAGACCACGCCGCGGCGCGCGCACGGATGTCCTTCGGATGCCAGGGCCCGCCGGGGCCGCGGCGGTTGAGGTCGAGCTGTTCGTCGCTGAGCTCGATGTCCTCGGTCCACGCATGCACCGAGGCGGAAGAGACGCCGAGCTCGGCTGCGATGCGCTTGTACGCGATGCCCTCGGCACGCAGTCGTCGCGCGACCGCTCGCTCGTCAGGCTTTGCCACAGCAAACATATGTTCGCATTGGAAGCAGACGGACCCCGCCCTAAACTCGAGAGTCCCACGGCCCCGTGGTGTAGTGGTTAGCACGCGACGCTTTCACCGTCGTAGCGCGAGTTCGATCCTCGTCGGGGCTACTCAGTCCGCGCAGCGGCCTCCCGCTCGGCCTGCGCCGCCCGCTCCTGTTCCCACTCGCGCTGGGCCCGCTCCTCGGCTTCGGGGTCATAGCTCCCGCACGAGGCGGCGAAGACCAGCAGGCCGGCCACCATGCCCGCCGCGTGGGATGCGACCAGGAAGACGATCGCGCCCGCCACCCCGCCCGCCACGGCCGAGAAGAGGACGTAGCCGATCGGCATCGAGAGGATGCGCGCCGTGACGACCCCGGCCAGCAGCCAGATCGCCGGCCCCGTGAGCCAGCCCCAGTCCTCGAAGAAGCTCCTGTCGAGGGCGAGGGCGAGGATCACGAAGGGCACCGCCAGCACCGCGGCCTGCACGGCGAGCGACTTCCAGAACAGGCGGGCGTCCACCAATCGGATACTAGACTCGGCCGCCGGGGCGGTTAGCTCAGTTGGCAGAGCGCCACGCTTACAACGTGGAGGTCGCCTGTTCGAGCCAGGCACCGCCCATCTGCCTGCCCGCCTTGCACCGCTCCGCATAGCCCAGCAAACCGCATACATAAAGCGGGCGTGCGGGGCCATGCGGCGCTATGCGCGGGGCAGGTGTGACGCAGATCGTGACGCACTTTTCGGGTGCGGGCTACTTCACGACTGACGCCGACCCTGGCGGGGGGCACCCCCACCGCCCTTCCCCGACCTCCAGCCTCCTCATAGGGCGATGGCTGGCGCGAGGGCGACCGGGGCGAGTCGGATGGTCACGCCGCTTCCGGGGCCTCCGGTGGTGGTCGCGGGGCCGAAGCGCGGCGCTGGCGGATCCTGAGGATCAGTCCGAGCACGAGCAGCGCGATCAGCCCGCCTCCGAGGGCGACGATCCAGCCATTAGAGCCGTCACTGGCGGGCTCCGGGGTGGCCGCGCTCGGGGGCTCGACGACCTCGTCGACGCGGGCGACCGGCAGCGCGTCCGCGCCCACGCTCGGAAGCGTCCTCGCCGGGCGGGGCGTAAGCCCGGCTGTGAGCTTCGCGTAGGCCTCTTTGCTCTGGCTGGGCAGGGTCACCCAGACCCCGTCCCCGTCCTCCCCCACGCGCATCAGCCCGGCGGAGGGCACCACGGTGACGGAGACGCGGTCCACCTCGCCGCGCTCCTCGGCGGGGATCGTGAGCGTGCTCTTGTACCAGGGCAGCCCGCGCACGGGGGCGTCCGTACCCCCGGGGGTGGGGCCGACCGCGAGCGCCGTCGCCGCCTCCGGATCGGAGACCTCCCTGCACTCGCCCGCCCCACAGACCTTCGCGGAGCTGATCTCCGTGGCCTCCAAAGCCAGCCTGGCCTCCAAAGGCAGCAACTCCCAGGCCACCGCACTCGACGGCACGAGCAGGGCGAGCACGACGGCCGCCGCGAGCAGCCAGTTAGTCCTTCGCACCCCCGCCTCCAATCGTCACAATCGTCACTTGACCAGGATACATGTGCCGCCGCCACGCGAGGGGCAACGAGTTGAATTGGGGGAGGGACCCCCTCAACCCCCCTTTTGGAAACCTTCGGGTCTGTCGCCCTGTGTGTACGCCGTGCGAGAATCGCGGCGCCCCGACCTCAGTCGCGCTCTCGCACCACGACGGGCATGCCCCCTCGCGGGGACAGCGTCGGCATCTGGCGGATCGAGACGCGCCGGTCGGGCTCCGCCAGCTCCAGCCGGAAGCGCCGGAGGATCGAGGCGGCGATCGCCTTGACCTCGAGCTGGCCGAAGCGCATGCCGATGCACGTGCGCGACCCGCCCCCGAAGGGCACGTATGCGCCCTTGGGCAGCTCGGCCTTGGCCTCGGGGGCAAAGCGCTCGGGGCGGAAGCGCTCCGGCTCGGGGAACACGTCGGCCAGGTGGTGGCTCGCCCAGGAGCAGTAGTTCACGTTGACCCCGGCCGGCACGTGGACGCCCTGGAGCTCGAAGGCCTGCACCGAGCGCCGCGGTCCGATCCAGGCCGGTGGATAGATGCGCAGGATCTCGTCGACTGCCATGTCGAGGCGCCCCGCCTCGCCCTCGTCTGCCTCCGCGACTAGCGGCGCGATCTCACCCGGGTTGCGGGCCAGCTCGAAGAACAAGAAGGTGATGGTGGACGTTGTGGTGTCGTGGCCGGCGAACAGCAGCGTCATCACTTGGTCGCGCAGCTCGCGGTCCGACAGCCGCCCGCCGTCCTCGTCCTCTGCGTCGAGGAGCAGGCTGAGGATGTCGACGCCGCGCTCGCCGCTCGCGCGGCGGCGGTGGATCTCGGCGAAGATCACCCGGTCGAGCTGAGCCCGCGCTCGGTTCATGCTGCGCCACGGCGAGCCCGGCCCGCGGAGCATCTGGACGACGTAGTCCTTGCCCCAGAAGCCGAGTGCCTCCTCGAACTGCTCGGCCATCTCCGCGTCGCGGGCGCTGTGGCCGGGGTCGAAGCCAAACAGCGCCCGCAGCGCAATCCGCAGCGCGAGCCGGCGCGTCCAGGCGTAGAGGTCGAGCCGCCGGCCCGCGCGCCAGGCGTCGATCGCGTTATCGGCCTCCTCGGTCATGATCGCGGTCGACTGCGCCAGCTGCTCGCGGTGGAAGGCCGGCAGCATGATGCGGCGCGCCCGCCGGTGGTAGTCGCCGTCTGTGGTCAGCAGGCCGTCGCCGAGCAGCGGGATCAGATCGCCCATGCTGCCGTCGCGCCAGCGGAAGTTCGACGCGTGCGAGACGGTGATGTAGTGGTTGGCCTCTGGGCCGAGCGCGAACACGATCGGCGCGTACAGCAGCCTGATCGTGAACACGGGACCGAAGCGCTCGTAGCAGCGCAGCAGCAGCGGCAGCGGGTAGCGTTCGAACTCGAGCGTGCGCCGTGGGCTGAAGGCCAGCTCGCCCGGCGGCCAGCCCCCGCGCGCCGCGCGCTGCGAGCGCAGGTCCGAGCGCACGCGGGCTATCACGCCTGAGGGAACCGCGGGAGGCGGGGCCACAGCCACCGGCGAAGGATCCCACGGACCCGGCTACCTCGGACAACCTGCAGCTACAAGGGGTCACTCCCCAGGGGTGCGACGACTTCTGCTGTACGCGTCGGACCCATCAGGACTTCCCTCATCTAGGCGCTGGCGAGCAGCAGCACGCGCGCGACCTGGCTCGGGTTGTCCCAGGTCGGGATATGGCCGCAGCCGTGCAGCGTGACCGACCGCCACCCCGGCACGGTCGTTCGCGGGCGCGAGACCAGGCGATCGTGTTCGCCCCAGCCGAGCGTGACCGGGGCGCGGATCCGCTCGAACCCGGAGAAGACGGCCGCGCGCATCGCCTCGTTGGCGGGCTCGAAGCCCGGCGAGGTGACGTACGCGCGCACGAGCTGCTCGGCCGCCGCCGGCGGCACCTGTTCGGGTTTGGCGATCGAGCCCTTCAGCACCAACCTGCGGCCGCGCTCGCTGCGAAGCAGGGTGGGCATGACTGGCATGAGGGCGCGCCCCACACGGCGCAGGTCGGCCCCGGGGCGCGGCCCGAGCGGCCGCTTCCAGAAGCCCGCGGTGCACAGGCCGGCCACCGACAGCGCCCGTCCGGACTTGGCCAGCTCGAGCGCCACCCAGCCGCCGAGCGAGTTGCCGGCGACGTGGACTCGCTCGAGGCCGAGCTCGTCGAGGAACGCCGCCACCGAGCCGGCCAGCACCTGCGGGGTGGGCAGCGCGCCGTCTCCGAGCGGCGGGGATGCGCCGAAGCCCGGCAGGTCGAGGGCGATCACATCGCGCTCGCGCGCCACACGCTCGAGCACGGGTTCCCATACAACGAGCTCTGCCCCGAGGGGGTGAATGAGCACCAGCGGCTCGCCGCGTCCGCGGCGTACGTAGTTGAGCATCGGCGAGTTCAGGATCCTGTCAGAACGGCGGCAGGCCGGTGCAGCATCGGGCCGCGATAGGCCGGCTTGGCCAGCATTGTCTGCACTACCCCGATTCGCCGTTCGCGAAAGCCGCCTTCACTGTATGCCAGGTATAGCTCCCAGAGCCGCCGGAAGCGCCGGTCATAGCCAAGCTGCTCGGCGCGTCCGGCCGCCCGCACGAAGCGCTCGCGCCAATGACGCAGGGTCTCGGCGTAGTGGGGCGTGAGGTCCTCGAGGTCGAGCGTGCGCATGTCGGTCACGCGCGCGACGCACCGGGAGATCACTTCGAGCGAGGGGAGGCACCCGGAGGGAAAGATCAGCTCGCGGATGAATGAGCGCGAGGCCTTCTCCACCTCATAGGCGCGGTCGTCGATCACGATCGCTTGCAGCAGCATCAGTCCGCGCGGACCGAGCAAGCCGCCGCAGCGGCGAAAGAAGGTGTCGAAGTACTGCCAGCCGACGGCCTCGATCATCTCGATCGACACGAGCTTGTCGAAGCGCCCGCGCAGGTCGCGGTAGTCGCTCAGCAGGACCTTGACCCGGTCCCGCAGTCCGGCCTCGCGAATCCGTTCGGTCGCGACCGCGTGCTGCTCGCGCGAGATCGTGGTGGTAGTGACGCTGCAGCCGTAGCGCTCGGCGGCGTGCAGCGCCAGCGAACCCCAGCCGGTGCCGATCTCGAGCAGATGATCGTCCGGGCTGAGCTCGAGCTTGCGGCAGACCATGTCGAGCTTCGCCAGCTGCGCGTCGTGCAGCGACGCCTGCGGAGATTCGAACAGCCCGCACGAGTAGGTCATCGTCGGATCGAGGAACAGCCCGAAGAGGTCGTTGCCGAGGTCGTAGTGGGCGGAGATGTGCCGGCGGGCGGCCTCTCGCGTGTTGCGCGGGACGCGGCTCATGAGGTCGAGCACCGGGACGAGCGGGCGGCGGTAGCGATCCAGGCGCGGCATCGCCCGGGCGCCCATGCGCACGAGCGACACCAGGTCGTCGCAGTCCCAGCTGCCGCCCGCATAGCTCGCGGCCAGACCCGCGGCTGCCACGCGGCAAGGCCGACCAGAAGCCAGAGTCGTGGAGCCGGACCGTCGCTCGCAGGGCCGAATCGGGGGGTCCGAACGCGTGACTGCGACCGGCTTCGGCGATTTCGAGCCGGCCTTCGTGCAGGCGCTCGAGCACGGATGTGGAGAGAGAACGGGAGAGCATCGGGCCGTCGAGGGATGGTACGTAGCAGGGGCCCGTTCGGATAAGGTCGGATCGACCGCGAAGCAGGAGGAACCGACCCGGTGGATGCCAGCAGGCTTAAGTCGATCCCGCTGTTCGAGGAGGTCGGTGACGAGGAACTCGCCCAGATTGCGCCGTTCGCCCATGAGGTCTCGGTCGCGGAGGGCAAGGTGCTCGTACGCGAGGGCGACTTCTCCTATGAGTTCATGGCGATCGAGGACGGCGAGGCCGAGGTCTCGCGCGGCGGAGAGCACGTGGCGGATCTCGGCGCCGGCGACTTCTTCGGCGAGATGGGGCTGCTCGAGAAGACGCTCCGCAACGCGACGGTCACGGCCAAGACGCCGATGCGGCTGGTGACGCTGACCGGCTGGGATCTCAAGCGAGTCGAGCGGACCGCGCCCGAGGCGCTGCAGCGGGTGCGGGCAACTCTCGAGGAACGCCGCCCCGCGTCGGGCTGAGTCATGGCCGGCCGAACCATCCTGTTCGGCGCCACCGGCTACACAGGGCGTTTGGCGGCCGAGGCAATGGTCGAGCGCGGTCTGCGGCCGGTGCTCGCCGCGCGCAGCCGCGACAAGCTGGAGGCGCTCGCCGCCGAGCTCGGGGACGGCCTCGAGACCGCGGTTGCCGACGTGTCCGACCCGCCTTCGGTGCGGGCGCTCGTGGAGCGCGGCGACATCCTGGTGAGCACGGTCGGGCCGTTCGCGCGCTGGGGCGGGCCGGCGGCCGCCGCTGCCACGAATGCGGGGGCCACGTACATCGACTCGACGGGCGAGCCCGTGTTCGTCCGCGAGGTCTTCGAGCGTTACGGGCCGGCGGCGGAGCGAAGCGGCTGCGCCATGCTCACCGCGTTCGGCTACGACTGGGTGCCCGGCAACCTCGCGGGCGCAACGGCGCTGCGCCGGGCGGGCGAGGACGCCGTGCAGGATCGACATCGGCTACTTCGCCACCGGCAAGGGCTCGATGAGCGGAGGCACGCAGGCGTCCGCCGTGGGCGCGCTGGCCGAGCCGAGCTTCGTCTTTCGCGACGGGCGCGTTCGCAGCGAGCGCGGGGCCAAGCGCGTGCGCAGCTTCCGCGTGGGCGAGAAGAAGCAGGACGCCGTCTCGGTCGGCAGCTCCGAGCACTTCACGCTGCCGCGGATCGCACCGCAGCTGCGCGAGGTCAACGCCTACCTGGGCTGGTTCGGCCCGCTTGCCCGGCCGATGCAGGTGATGTCGCTGGGGCTCAGCCTGCCGGGCGCCGGCACGCTGCTGAAGGCCGTCGGCGAGCGCGTGGTCAAGGGCTCCAGCGGCGGCCCGGACGCCGAGAGCCCGCTCGAAGTCGGGCTCGCACATCGTCGCGATCGCCTACGACGCGGCCGGTCGCGAGCTGTCGGAGGTCCACCTCTCCGGGGTCGACGGCTACACGTTCACCGGTCGCATGCTCGCCTGGGCCGCCGACCAGTCCGCCGCGGGCGCGCTCCAGGGAGAGGGCGCGCTGGGCCCGTGGACGCCTTCGGCCTGGTGGCGCTCACCGACGGCTGCCGCTGGGCCGGGCTCGAGCTCGAAGGCGGGGCCCAGGAGGTCTCGGGCGCCCAGGCGCCCGAGCATGCGGATCTCAAGTGACCCGGCTGCCAGGCGGCGGCTGGCGGTACTCGTAGGCGCCGCGACAGCGGCCCTGATCGGCCGGTGTGGCGATCGGTGCGGGTACCGGCGACGACACGGCCGAC
Source organism: uncultured Thermoleophilaceae bacterium (assembly GCA_963762265.1). GTDB lineage: Bacteria > Actinomycetota > Thermoleophilia > Solirubrobacterales > Thermoleophilaceae > JACVRW01. The sequence continues at coordinate 739,591 of CAVXKC010000004.1, forward strand.
ACCCGCGGCGAGCGCGAGCCGGGGCAGCGGTCAGGCCAGGTGGAGACGCCGGTCGAGGCCGTGGACCGGCTCAGCCTGCGCCAGCAGGTGGGGCAGCTGACGATCTCGAGCTTCGAGGCGGGCCCGCTGCCCGGCTACGTGCGCGCCGGCTGCGCGCAGGTCGAGACCGCGGGAGTGATCCTGTTCGGGTTCAACGCGGCCACCCGCGGCGACTGGCGGCGGCTCACCCGCGCCGTGCAGCGCCCGGCGCGCGCGGCGGGCGCTGGTCATGGTCGACCAGGAGGGCGGCGACGTCCAGACCGTTGCCTTGGCCGGGCCGCCGGTGGGTCAGCCGCTTCAGGGCGATCCCGCGGCGGTGCGGCGCGGCGCCCGCGCGGCGGCGCGGCAGCTGAGCGGACGCCGGGGTGAACGTGAACCTCGCTCCGGTCGCCGACGTGCCCGGCGGTGCCGCGCCCGTGATGGGCTCTCGGCGCGTTCGCCGGCACGCCGGCGGCATCGCCGCCCGCACCCGCGCGTCGATCGAGGGCATGGGCGCCGCCGGGGTGGGCGCGACCGCCAAGCACTTCCCCGGCCTCGGCCGCGCCCAGGTCAACACCGACGACGGTTCGACCGTCGTCGCGCGGCGACCTCGACGCCGACCTCGTTCCGTTCCGCGCCGCGATCGAGGCAGGTGTGCCGCTCGTGATGCTCTCGCACGCGCTCTATCCGGCCGCTCGACCCGAGCCGGATCGCGTCCCAGTCGCCGGCGATCGTGACGCGGCCTGCTGCGCGACGAGCTCGGCTTCGAGCGGCGTGATCGTCACCGACTCGATCGAGGCGCAGGCGGTCCTCGACCGCTCGGGGGTCGCGCGCGCCGCGGAGCGCTCGATCCGCGCCGGCGCGGACCTGATCCTCATGACCGGCAGCGCGAGCTGGAATGCCGTGCACCCGTGGCTGCTGCGCGCGCCGCTCGCGCGTCCGGAGCCGTGTTCCGCCGAGCGGGTCCGCCGGTCGGCCGCTCCGCGTGCTCGCCTTGAAGGAGAGGCTGGGGCTACTCGACTGAGGCGCGCTCGGAGGCGCGCGCCATCAGCTCGAGAGTGAGCCGAGCGCTGCCGGCGGCCCGGTCCGCCGCTGCCAGGAGTCGTCGTCCGGCTGCAGCTCCCAGGCGAACGTGTCGTCCGCCAGGCAGCGCTCGAGCGTGTCCTCGATCTCGTCGCGCAGCGTCCGGGTCCTCGATCGGCACGAGCAGCTCGACGCGCGTGTCGAGGTTGCGCGGCATCAGGTCGGCCGAGCCCATCCAGTAGCGGCGCTCGTCGCCACGCTGGAACCCGTACACGCGGGCGTGCTCGAGGAAGCGCCCCACCACCGACACCACGCGGATGTTCTCGGACACCCCGGGATCGCCCGCGCGCAGGCAGCAGATCCCGCGCACGTTCACGTCGACCCGCACGCCGGCCTGCGAGGCCTCGTACAGCGCGCGGATGCAGCGCGAGTCGACGAGCGAGTTCAGCTTGATGCACGATGCGCGCCTCGCGTCCCTGCCTCGTGGGCCTCGATCGTGCGCCTGACCTGGTCGAGGAACCAGGGGCGCATGTGCTCCGGGGCCACGATCGCCTTGCCGTACTCGGGCGTGCGCGCGGCGCCGGTGAGCGAGTTGAACAGCTCGGCCACGTCGGCGGCGATCTGGCGGTCGGTGGTGAGCAGGCCGAAGTCCTCGTAGAGGCGGGCGGTCTTGGCGTGGTAGTTGCCGGTGCCGACGTGCACGTAGTGGCGCTGCCCCGGCGCCCTCGCGCCGCACGATCAGCAGCGCCTTGGCGTGGGTCTTCAGCCCGGGCAGGCCGTGGACCACGTGGGCGCCCGCCTCTTCCAGTGAGCGCGCCCAGCCGATGTTGCGGCGCTCGTCGAAGCGCGCCTTCAGCTCCACCAGGCAGACCGCCTGCTTGCCGCGCTCGGCGGCCTCGATCAGCGACGGCACGAGCTCGCGAATCGTCGGAGGTGCGGTACACGGTCATCTTGATCGCGAGCACGTCGGGGTCCGCCACGGCCTGCTGGACCAGGCGCTCGACGCTCGTGGCGAACGAGTCGTAGGGGTGGTGGAGGAGCAGGTCGCCCGCGCGCATCGCGGCGAACACGTCCGCCTTGCCGTCGTCGGGGTCGGCGAGCGCCGGCTGGGTGACCGGCGTCCACGGCGGGTCGCGCAGCTCGCGGTGGCCCTCGACCTCGTAGAGCGACCACAGGTCGTCGAGGTCGAGCAGGCCCTCGACGTCGATCACCTGCGCCTCGTCGATCGCCGAGCTGCTCGACCAGGTAGGAGCGCATGTCGGGGTCCATCGAGGACGAGACCTCGAGCCGCACGACCTCGCCGAAGCGCCGGCGGCGCAGCTCGTCCTCCACCGCGCGCAGCAGGTCGTCGGCCTCGTCGGAGACCGTGAAGTCGGCGTCGCGCGTGACCCGGAAGAAGTCGTGACGCAGGATCTCCATGCCGGGGAAGAGCTGGTCGAGGTGGCGGGCGATCACGCTCTCGAGCGGCACGTACACGTCGTCGCCGATCGGGACGAAGCGCGGCAGCACCTCCTTCGGCACCTTCACCCGCGCGAAGGTCTCCGTGCCCGACACCGGGTCGCGCAGCCACACCGCCAGCGACAGCGACAGGTTCGAGATGTACGGGAACGGCCGTCCCGGGCCGACGGCGAGCGGCGTGAGCACCGGGAAGATCTGCTCGCTGAACTGGCGGTCGATCGCGTCGAGCTCGTCGCGGTCGCACTCTTCGCAGTGCCGATCACTCGGATGCCGTGCTCGGCGAGCGCCGGCCGGACGTGCTCCTCCCACTGCCGCGAGTGGCGGCGGCCCAGCTCGCGGGTGCGCTCGGAGATCCGCTCGATCGTCTCGCGCGGCGAGCAGGCCGTCGGGCCCGCGGGCGTCGATGCCGGCGTCGACCTGGTCGTGCAGGCCGGCCACGCGCACCATGAAGAACTCGTCGAGGTTGGTGGCGTAGATGGCGAGGAACTTCGACCCGCTCGAGCAGCGGGATCGACTCGTCCTCGGCCAGCTCGAGGACGCGCTCGTTGAACTGGAGCCAGGAGAGCTCGCGGTTGGAGTAGAGCTCGGGCGAGTCGAGGGCCGGTGCTTCGGTGGGTGCGGTGACCGCTTCCATGTGTTCAGCCTCTATGGTGCCTGATCGTGCTCTGGTTACTACGCCACGGGGACGCGGAGGACGGCTCGCCGGACTGCCGAGCGCCCGCTCACGAGGAAGGGACGCGAGCAGTCGCGGGCCGCGGGCGAGGGCGCTCGCGGCGATCGGCGTGAAGCTCGACGCCTGCCTCACGAGCCCGAAGGTCCGCGCCGCGGAGACCGCGCGCCTGGCCTGCGACGCCGCTCGGCGTGGAGCCCGAGCTCGAGCCCAAGCTGGCCGGCGGGCCGTTCGACGCGGAGGCACTGGCGGCGGGGCTGGGCGACGACGTGCTGCTCGTGGGCCACGACCCCGACTTCTCGTCGGCGGTGCACTCGCTCACCGGCGCGCAGGTGCGGATGAAGAAGGGCGGGCTGGCCGGGATCGAGAGCGGCGAGCTGATGGTCCTGCTGCGACCCGACGAGTTGAAGCGCATCGCGGCTGAGGCCGCCTCGGCGGGCTCACGCGAGCTTCCTCCCCTCGACCAGCTCCAGCAGCACGCCCTCGCGCAGCCCGCCGCGCGCGATCCGCAGCGGCAGCTGCCAGCAGGTCGGAGACCGCCTCGAGCACGAGGATGCCGGCGGGCAGCAGGCGGACCCGCTCGCGGTCGAGCTCGAAGCGCGCGGCCACGTCGTCGATCGGCGTCGTGCGAGAGCACGCGGATGCCGCGCTCGAGCGTCTCGTGCGACGAGCTCGGCGCCGAGCAGCCGGCGCAGCGAGGTCGCGGTGCCGCCCACCGCCACCGCGCTCGTCGGCCGGCGGCGGCTCGAGCCCCTCGAAGGTGCCGGCCACGTGGCGGCGCACCTTCTCGAGCTCGTCGACCGAGGGCGGGTCGGAGCGCAGGTAGGCGTCGGCCAGGAAGCCCGAGCCGATCCGAAACGAGGCCGACCACGCCATCTCGCCGTCCGGCTCGCCAATGGCGATCTCGGACGAGCCGCCACCGACGTCGATCACCGCGATCGTGCCCTCGGCGGGCGCGAGCAGCGTGCGCGTGGCGCCGACGAAGGACAGGCGCGCCTCCTCCTCGCCCGAGAGCACCTCGAGCTCCATGCCGCCCGCTTCGCTCGACGGCGCTCTGCAGCTCGTCGCGGTTGGGCGCGTTGCGGATCGCGGCCGTGGCCACGGCGACGATCTGCTCGGCGCCCACCTCGCGCGCCACCGCCGCCTGGGTCGCCACCACCTCGGCGGTCTCGGCGATCTTCTCGGCCGGGATCGCGCCGCCGAGGTCGAGGCTCTTGCCGATCCGCGTGAAGGCCCGCTGGGTGACCAGCTCGCGCAGCTGTCCGTTGCCCGCGTCCGCCACCAGCAGCCGGGTGGTGTTGCTGCCGATGTCGATGCAGGCGCAGATCAAGCCGTGGAGCGGGGAGCGAGCTCCGGGTGCGAGGCGTCCTCGAACTCCCGGAACAGACCGGTGACGACGAAGGCGGTCTGCTCGCCGATGTCCACGGCATTGTCGCCGATCCGCTCGATACAGCGAGCGATCAGCATCATGTGCATCGCCCACTCGCGCGTGTCGGGATCGTCGCCGATCTCCAGCGCGAGGCCGGAACACCTCTCGATTGAGGCGGTCGATCTCGTCGTCCTGGCGGACGAGGTCCTGGGCCAGAGCCACGTCGCGCCGCTCGAAGGCCTGCTTGCACTGGATCACCTGCGAGCGGGCCTGCGCGCCCATGCGCGGCGATGTCGTCGAGCACGCGCGCGTCGGACGGCGGCTCGTGGCCGGCGAGCGGCACGAGCTTTGCCATGTTCACGCACTGGTCGCCCATGCGCTCGATGTTCTTCATCACGTGCAGCAGCGCGGCGACGAGGCGCAGGTCGCCGGCCACCGGCGCCTGCAGCGCCAGCAGCGACAGGATGCCCTGGTGGACCTCGAGGTAGCGGCCGTCGATCCGGTCGTCGTCGGAGATGACCATGGCGGCGAGCTCGACGTCCTGGTGCTGGACCGTCTCGAGCGCGCGGTCGAGTGCGCTCGACGACCATGTCGAGGCCGCCGAGCGCCTGCACCTCGAGCTTGGCGAGCTCCTCCTGGAAGTGCGTGCGAGTCGTGTCGGCACACGCTAGCCGACCTTGCCGGTGACGTAGGCCTCGGTGCGCGAGTCGGACGGGTTGGTGAAGATCTTCTCGGTGTCGTCGAACTCGACGACGCGGCCCGAGCGGTGCTCCTCGTCGTCGAGCTCGACGGTGAAGAAGGCCGTCTTGTCCGACACGCGCGCCGCCTGCTGCATGTTGTGGGTGACGATCACGATCGAGTAGTCCTGCTTGAGCTCCATCATCAGGTCCTCGATCTTGCCGGTGGAGATCGGGTCGAGCGCCGAGCAGGGCTCGTCCATCAGGATCACGTCCGGGTCGACCGCCAGGCAGCGCGCGATGCAGAGCCGCTGCTGCTGGCCGCCGGACATGCCGAAGGCGTTGGTCTTGAGCCGGTCCTTGACCTCGTCCCAGAGTGCGCCCTGCTTGAGCGCGCGCTCCACGATCTCGTCCATGTTGCCCTTCATGCCGAGCACGCGCGGGCCGAAGGCGATGTTGTCGTAGATCGACTTGGGGAACGGGTTGGGCTTCTGGAAGACCATGCCGATCCGCTTGCGCACCTCGACCGCGTCGACCTCCGTTGGCGTAGAGGTCCTGGCCGTGGTAGAGCACCTTGCCCTCGACGCGCGCGTCGGGGATCAGGTCGTTCATCCGGTTGAGGCAGCGGATCAGCGTGGACTTGCCGCAGCCCGAGGGGCCGATCAGCGCCGTGATCTCGTTCTTGCCGATGTCGAAGCGTGACGCCGCGGACGGCCGGCTTGGGCCCGTAGGAGACCTGCACGTCCTCGAGCCCGAAGATCGCCTCGCGCTGGCTGCGGCGCGGCCTGGGGCGCCCTCGCACGGCCGGCGCGCGCGCCCGAGCCGTCCGGAGCGGACGCCGAGCGGCCGGCTGAGGCCGCGCTCGGTCTCCTCGCTCTTGTCTTGGTGGCTCGGTCACGGCTGGTCGGCGCACTCTCTCTCACCTACCACTTCTGCTCGTATCGATTTCGTAGCCAGATGGCGACGCTGTTCATCGCTACCAGCATGATCATCAGCAGCAGGATGCCTGCGGCCGCGAGCGGGCGGTAGTCGTTCACGTCGTTCGACGGCCGCGAGATCCAGTCGAAGATCTGGATCGGCATGCGCCGTGAAGGTCGAGTCGAGGCCCTCGGGGTTGAAGGCGATGAAGGTGGCGGCGCCGACCACGATCAGCGGCGCCGTCTCGCCGATGGCGCGCGAGAGGGCGAGGATCACGCCGGTGGCGATGCCGGGGATCGCGGCCGGGCAGCACCTGCTTCCAGATCGTCTGCCACTGCGTGGCGCCGAGCGCCATCGAGCCCTCGCGGATCGACGGCGGCACGGCGCGGATCGCCTCGCGGCCGGCGATGATCACCACCGGGAAGCACGAGCAGGCCGAGCGTGAGCCCGCCGGCCAGGATCGACCGGACCGAGCGACGAGCGGGCCGCGCACCAGGAAGGCCAGGCCGAGGATGCCGTAGACGATCGAGGGAACCGCGGCGAGGTTCTGGATGTTCACCTCGATCGGCGCGGTTGTACCACTTGGTCTCGTCCGCGTACTCCTCGAGGTAGATCGCCGTGGCGACGCCCACCGGGCACGATGAAGAGCGGCGCAGACGCCCATCAGCCAGATCGTCCCCCAGAGGGCCGCCTGGATTCCCGACTTGGTCGGCGTTGATCGACGAGAAGCTCGTGATGAAGTCGAGCGTCAGCGTGCCGGCGCCGTCCACGACGATGTCGATCGAGCAGCACGCCGAGCAGCAGGATCGAGATGCCCGATGCAGGCGAGCAGCGCGGTCCGGAAGCGCCATGTCCTTCGTGCGCCGCGAGCGCGCGGCGCCCGGCCGACGGTCTCGGTCGTGGCGCGCTCACTCGTACACCTGCCTGTACTTGCGGACGAACCGGATCGAGATCATGTTCATGATCAGCGTGATCACGAAGAGCGTGATGCCGACCGCGAAGATGGTCTTGTAGGCGATGCTGCCGGTGGCGATGTCGCCCTTCGCCGTGGCGGCGATGAAGGCGGTCATCGTCTCCATCGGCTTGGACGAGGTTGATGCCCCACTGCGGCTGAAGGCCGGCCGCGATCACCACGACCATCGTCTCGCCGACCGCGCGCGAGATCCCGAGCACGATCGACGCGACGATGCCCGGACAGCGCGGCGGGGAAGACCACCCGCAGCGTGGTCTGGAGCTTGGCCGCGCCGAGGCCGAACGCGCCCTCGCGCAGCGACTGCGGCACCGCCGACATCGAGTCCTCGGAGATCGAGGCCACCGTCGGGACGATCAGGAAGCCGATGATGATGCCCGGCCGAGAGCCCGTTGAAGATCGCGACGTCCGACGCCGAACAGGCCGCGCAGGATCTCGGGCGTGAAGAAGGTGAGCGCGAAGTAGCCGAACACGATCGTGGGCACGCCGGCGAGCAGCTCGAGGATCGGCTTGATCGTCTTGCGCACGCGCGGGGCGCGCGTACTCCGACAGGTAGATCGCGGCGCCGAGGCCGAGCGGCACGGCCACCACCATCGCGATCGACGCTGATCAGCGAGCGTGCCCAGCACCAGCGGCAGCACGCCGAAGCTGGCCGGCTCGAACAGCGGCGACCAGTCGGTGCCGAAGAGGAAGTCGGCTGAGGCCGACGTCGCCGAAGAAGACGATCGTCTCGCCGAGCAGGGAGAGCACGATGCCCGTCGTCGTGAGCACCGAGATCAGCGCCGCCAGGATCGAGCAGGACCTTGATCATGTCCTCGCCCCAGCGGCGGCGGGCCGCGCGGAGGCTGGGTGCCTCCGCGCGGCCCTGTCGCAACGGCTGTCGATCCGGCTTCCACCTAGCTCCCGAGCGCCGTCTTGGCCTCGTCGGCCTGGCTCCTGGCTCATCGGGACGATCTGCGCGGCCTCGGCGATCGCCTGGTAGTTCTCGACCACGTAGTCCATGAACGCCTTGACCTCGGGCTGCTTGAGCGCCTTGGCGCTCGGGTACATGAACAGCGGGCGCGAGAGCGGCTTGTACGTCGCCGCTCTGGATCGTCTCCGTGCTCGGCTTGATGCAGCCGGCGCCGTCGTCGACGCCGACCAGGTTCAGCTTGTCCTGGTTCTGCTCGTAGTAGGAGAAGCCGAAGTAGCCGAGCCGCCGGCCTCGCCGGAGACGCCCTGGACGAGCACGTTGTCGTCCTCGGAGGGCTGGTAGTCCTTGCGCGAGTACGCCCTCCTCACCGTTGATCTCGTCGGTGAAGAAGTCGAACGTGCCGGAGTCGGTGCCGGGGCCGAACAGGCTCAGCTCGGCGTCCGGGAAGGCTCGGGATCGACCTCGCTCAGGTTCGTTGACCTTCGAGCCCTCGTTCCAGACCTGCTTGAGCTGCTCGACGGTCATGCAGTCGACCTTCAGGTCCGGGTTGGTGACGACCGCGATGCCGTCGTTGGCGACCTGGACCTCCGTGTAGGTCACGCCGTTCTTCTTGCAGATCGGCACCTCTTCGTCGTCCTTGATCGGACGCGAGGCGTCGGAGATGTCGGTCTCGCCGGCGCAGAACTTCTCGAAGCCGCCGCCGGTGCCCGACGTGCCGACCGTGATCTTCACGTCGGGGTTCTGGGCCTGGAACTCTTCCGCCGCCGCCTGGGCGAACGGGCGCGACCGTGCTCGAGCCGTCGATCCGGATGTTGCCCGAGAGGTCGCCGCCTCCGCCGCCGCTGCCACCGCCGTCGTCATCGTCGTCGCTGCCACAGGCGGCGGCGCCGAGCGCCAGGACGCCGCAGGCGGCGAACGCGAGGAGCTTCCTCATTGCGGGTCTTCTCCTTGAGTCGTCGTTCATGTACGGCGCTGACTCTCTCACGGCGGTCCAGCCGGAGTCTGTTATCGAGCGTGTCGCCGTCTTGTGAAAAAGATGTGAAGCGGTAGCCGAAGCCGAAATGCGTGTGGATGAAGCTGCCGGCCCGGCAGCGCCGTCGGCGAGCTTCTGGCGCAGCTTGCCCACGTACACGTCGACCGAGCGGTCGGACTTGCGGTAGGGCTCGCCCCAGACCACGCGCGTAGAGCTCGTCGCGGGAGACGATCCGGTCCTGGCGCTCGACCAGCGCGGTCAGCAGCTGCAGCTCGCGCACGGTCAGGGGCAGCGGCTGCCCGTTCGCCAGACGCGGTGAACTCGCCCGGCCGGATCTCGAGGTCGCCGGCTCGCAGCGACGTGCCTCCAGTCGCTGCCTCCATGGGCCCTGAGGCTCCCAGCATCGTGCGGAATGTCCGTTACCGCGCCGTTGCCGCGCTGTGAAGAAGCTGTAAAAGAGTTAGGTGCGCGCCCGAGGGGCCGCGTACACTCCGGCCGAGATGTCGGATATGCGACTCGCGATCCTCGATTCCGACTCGGGGTTCGTCCGGGTGCTGATCAAGCGCGCGGGCGACCTGGGCTGGCAGTACCGGCGTCTGGAGGCGGCGCCGCGCACGGAGGATCTCGTCGCCATGCGCGTGAACGCGCTCGTGGTCGATCTCGCGCTGCTCGGCCCCGGGGCCTGGGAGTTCCTCGAGCGGGTGTCGGCCGCGCTGCCCGGGCTCGGCATCGTGGTCTGCACGGGCCGCTCGACCGTCTCGCAGCGCGTGCGCGGGCTGCGGCTGGGCGCCGACGACTGGGTCACCAAGCCCTGCCACCCCGAGGAGGTGCTGGCGCGCGTCGAGGCCGTGGTGCGGCGCCGCAAGCGGGCCTCCGCACGGGTGGACACGGGGCCGCTGATGGCCGGCGACCTCGAGATCCGCGCGGACCAGTTCCAGGCCTTCGTGCGCGCGTCGAGCGTGGACCTCACCCGGCGCGAGTTCGAGGTGCTGCAGCTGCTCGCCCAGGCCGAGGGCAAGGTGCTCCAGCGCGAGGAGATCTACCAGGCGGTCTGGGGCTACACGATGGCCCACGGCGACCGCTCGGTGGACGTCTTCATCCGCAAGGTGCGCCAGAAGCTCGAGAAGGCGTCGCCGGACTGGAACTACATCCACACGCACTTCGGGGTGGGCTACCGCTTCGAGCCGGAGCGCCGCGCGGCGCGCGGACGTCGATCCGCTCAGGTCGTGCACGCCGCCGGTCGCCGACGGCGAGCCGCTGTGGCGCGTGGCGAGCCGGCGCGAGCGTCCGCCCGCTCGCGACGTCAGGCCTCTCTGCCGTCGGGTCTAGGCCGCGACGGCGCGCCGCGCCCCGAGCCCGCGGTCCAGACAGCCGGTGCGGCGCCGAGCCGACGAGCGAGCCAGCGCCATCGGGGCGCGACTCGCCGACGCTCGACGAGGGCGCGCGAGCGCGCATCGAGGGCCGGCGGGCGGGTCGGCCCGTGCGCGTCGGACGCGACGACCGCGACCAGCCCGTCGGCGACCAGCTTCCAGGCGGCCGTCGCAGGCCTCCTCGCCGTGCTCGCCCGGTCAGGGACAGCGCGTTCAGCTGGGCGAGCGAGCCGGCCGCGAGCTCGGCGCGCAGGCCGGCGGCGCCGTCGAGGCTCGCGTCCGCGCTGCGCTCGGGGTGCGCGACCAGCACGCCGAAGCCGCGCTCACGCAGCTCGCGGTGGCGTCGCGGAAGCCGCCGCCGACGCCCTCGAACGGGGTCTCCACGCAGGACCCAGCGCGCCCGGATGGGCCCTGGCGCGAGTCAGCTCGAGCTCGCTCTGGCGCATGCGGCCGACCAGCTCGTGGCCGAGCTCGCGCGCCGCAGCGCACCTCGAGCGGATCGCCGCGGCGTCGGCGCCGCGCAGCTCCAGACGCGGGCGTGGATCTCGCCGCGTCGGTGACGCCGAGGTCCGCGCGGACGTGCGGCGTCACGACGATCGTGCCGGTGCCCTCGGCGACGGCCGCGCGGGCGAGCTCGAGGCTGGCCTCCATGTCGGCCGGGCCGTCGTCGACGCCGGGCAGCAGGTGGAAGTGAAGGTCGGCGTACGAGCATCACGCGCTCAGCATCGGCGTCGCGCAGCCCGTGACATCCGGTGACCGGTGTGGCCGGTGAATTGCCCGGCTGGGCGGTTGCCATACTTCGCCGCCGCCATGTCGAGAAACCAGCGAATTGGCGCTGATCGTCGCCGCCCTGGTCGTGGCGGTCGTCGCCTTCCTGATCGCCCGGCCGGGCGACGACGAGCCCGAGTCAGTCGGCTCAGACCACCCCCGCGCAGACCCAGACCGAGACGGCACCGCACGGCGAGCCGCAGGCCCACCGACCGAGACCGAGCCGCCGCCGCGCCGGAGCCCGAGGTCACGCGCATCGCGATCGCCGGCGGCGTGGTCGAGGGCGGCCCCAAGACGATCGAGGTCGACGAAGGGCGACACCGTGCGCATCGTCGTCAGGCCGACGCCCCGGACGAGATCCACCTGCACGGCTACGACATCGAGCGCGACGCCGGCTCCCGGCAGCGCCGGCCCGCTTCCGCTTCAAGGCCGACGCCGAGGGCGCCTTCGAGATCGAGAGCCACGTGGCCGAGGACGCGGGCCAGGACCCGCTGGTCGCTCGGCTCGTCGTCGCGCCCTCGTGATCCCGCTTCGCCCACGGGCTGGTCGCCCGTTCGGACCTCCCGATCCCGGAGTGGCTGTTCGGCTGGGCGGCGGCGATGGTGCTGGTCGTCTCGTTCGTGGCGCTGGCCGTGCTGTGGCCGGAGCCCAAGCTCGAGCGCGATGCGCTGGCGGCCGCTGCCCGGCGGCTCGGCCGCGTGCTCGGCAGCCGCGCCGGTCGAGATCGTCTGCGGGGCGATCGGCGTCGTTCCTGCTCGGGCGTGGTGGTCTACACCGGGCTGCGCGGCACCCAGAGCTCGACGGCGAACTTCGCGCCCACGTTCGTCTACGTGATCTTCTGGCTCGGCGCTCGTGCCGGCTGAGCGTGCTGTTCGGCGACGTCTTCAGGGCCTTCAACCCCTGGCGCGCGATCGGGCGGGCTCGGTGGGCTGGGTGGCCGCGCAGGCCGGCGCGCGGCGGCCTTCCCGCTCCGCTGGCCTACCCCGAGCGGCTCGGGCCACTGGCCGGCCGCGGCGGGCATCTTCGCCTTCGCGTCGCTGGAGCTGGTGGCCTCGAGCGGCGACCAGCCCGAGACGATCGCCATCGCGACGCTCGTCTACTCGGCGCTGACCTTCGTCGCGATGGCGCTCTACGGCGTCGAGACGTGGAGCGCGCGCGGCGAGGCGTTCTCGGTCTACTTCAACCTCTTCTCGCGGCATCTCGCCGATCGAGACCCGCGACCGCGTGCGTCGGGCTGCGCCCGCCGCTGTCGGGCCTCGCCGCGCTCAAGGCCGGCGCCGGCACCGTGCCGCTGCTGGCGGTGATGATCGGCTCGGTGACCTTCGACGGCGCGTCGGAGGCGCCGCTCTGGACCGGAATCGCACCCGACATCTCGAGCTTCTTCCAGGACGTCGGGCTCTCGCCCGCAGCACGCGCTCGAGCTGACCTTCCTGATCGGGCTGACGCGCGGCCGTGCTGCTCGTCTACGGCTTCTACCGGCTCGGCATCGTGGGGGCGAAGAGCGTCGGCGGCGGCTTCACGACCGAGCGGCTGGCGCGCGCCTTCGTCCACTCGCTCGTGCCGATCGCGCTCGCCTACGTGGCCGCGCACTACTTCACGCTGCTGCTCTTCCAGGGCCAGGCGATCGGCTTCCTGGCCTCCGATCCGCTCGGCGACGGCTCGGACCTGTTCGGCACGGCCGACAGCCAGATCGACTACACGCTGATCGGCGCCAACGCCACCTGGTACTGGCAGGTCGGCTTCGTGGTGGCCGGCCACGTGGCCGCGCTGACACTCGCCCACGACCGCGCGCTGGCGCTCTACGACGACGCGAAGCTCGCCGTGCGCTCGCAGTACTGGATGCTGGCGGTGATGGTCGGCTTCACGAGCCTCGCGCTGTGGCTGCTGTCGCAGGCGAACGCGTAGATGACTGATTCCAAATCCCTGCACCTCCGGATGGCGCGCCATACCGGCGCTGGTTCGCCACCCGCGTCCTCGCCGATAGTTCTTGAACTATCGGCTTCGTCCGCGTGCGGCGCCCAGCTTGGTCTGGCGCGCCCCCGAAGGCACACGGATTCGAAATCAATCATCTAGCCGGCCTGCCGACCCTGCTCAGTCGCCGCGATGAAGGCGACCTCGTCGACGACGCACCAAGACCAGTCCTCGCCCGGCTCGAGCGAGCTCATGACCGGGTGGCCGGTGGCGGCCGCGTGCTTGCTCGCGTGGCGATTTGGCGAGGAGTCACAGCAGCCCACCTGGCCGCAGCTGCGACAGACGCGCAGGTGGACCCAGCGACCACCGACAGCCAGGCATTCCTCGCACCCGGGCACGTTCTGTGGGCGCTCGACCTTGATCTGATCGAGGTGACTACAGGCAGCCATTCGAACCCGGCCGCTACTTGTCCACGAAGTAGAGCTCGTTGAGGGCCGTGTAGCCCTCCCACTCCGGTGGCAGCTGGTCCTCGGCGAAGCAAGCGTCGACGGGGCAGGCCTCGACGCAGGCGTCGCAGTCGATGCATTCCTCGGGATCGATGAAGAGCTGTGCGGTGTTGTCGTAGTCGGGCTCGTCAGGGGTGGGGTGAATGCAGTCGACAGGACAGACCTCGACGCACGAGTTGTCCTTGGTGCCGATGCACGGCTCAGCGATCACGTAGGCCATGGGTCGCCTATGCCGGAGCCGCCTGAGCCTGCTGGATCGCCGAGGTGAGCTCTTCGACCGCCTGCTCGTTCTCGAGCCAGACGGCCGGAGCGCTGGCCTCTCCCTCGCCGCTGTAGATGGCCAGGACAACACCCCCGAGGGCGGCCGATTTGACCTTGATGGTGGTCCCACCCTTTCCCTGTACTTCGATCTCAGCCACGGTCGTCTCCCGGTCGGTCGCCTGCATTGGAAGATACAGCCAGGCATCCGGGTCTACCGACACCAGGGCACGAGGCGACCGGGAGCGGTCGGCCGCCGGCGGTAGAGTGCGAGACGATGCGATCCGGTCTGAGCGCCGTGCTGCTGTGCGTTCTCGGGGTTGGCTTCGCGGTTCCCTCGGCGCTGGCTCAGGAGCCCGACGGCCAGGGAACGGATCTGTTCGTCACGGTCGTGGCCCGCGAGTGTCCGGACTACAAGGACATCATGGCCAACAGGGCGCGCAACGACATCCAGGAGAGCCTGCGCGATCTCGGCAAGAACACCGTGTACAAGGCCGGGCAGCCGATCGACCCGGGGATCGAGGAGAGCAACGATCCGGGGTGTATTCCCCTCCCCGGCTGGCGTTTCACGCTCGGCACCGGCTACCGGTCGAGGGCGGTCTCCGGCCCCTGGGGCTCGCTCTCGATCGTCACGAGCCCGTATGACACGGAGATCGTTACCCAAGACAGGGTCCCGCTGCTCGACTTCGCCGGCAGGCCAACCGACGACTTCATCGAGGGCGCCACGACGATCGAGCTGACGAAGGCCCAGGCGAAGCGGGCCGCGACGGCCAGCTCGCTGTGGGTCCAGGGAGGCACCCCGTCCGACCCGATCCTGTACGAGCAGTACCCCGACCAGTTCGGGTTCGGCGCGCTGCGCTGCGCGATCGACAATCTGAACGGCGACAACGTCGAGTGGATCGCCTACCCGCAGGGCACCGAGCATGTCTTCTGCTTCGCCTACTACGTGAGGCCGCCTCCCACCAGCGGGACGATCGTGATCCGCAAGGAGGTCCAGGGCACCGAGGGCGCCACCCACAGCTTCACCTTCGACGGCAACCTGAGCTTCAACGACGGCAACATCTTCAGCCTGCGGGTCGTCGACGGAGAGGCGGCGAGCAAGACCTTCTATCGCGCTGCGACCGGGCCCGACGACCCGCCCTGGGTCGTTCGCGAGCAGGTGCCGGCGGGCTGGGCCCTCGCCGAGCTCTCCTGCCAGAGCGCAGGCGGCAGCGTCGTCGCTGTGGATCTCGCGGGTGCTCGAGCGGACATCCGGCTCGCCCCCGGGGATGTGGTCACGTGTACCTACGTGAACGAGGTGCGCCCGCCCGCGGGGCAGCTCTTCATCCGCAAGCTCACCCGGGGCGGACTTGGGACATTCGACTTCAGCGTCACTCCAGCCGGCGGAGGCACCAGCGTGGAGGCGCAGGCGGAGACGCTCGAGGAGCGGGTGGCCGTGGACGCGCAGCCGAGCCCGCTGACGCTGTCGCCTGGGAGCTATCGGATCGAGGAGAGCCTGCCGGAGAGCCGCGCCGGGCGATGGCGCCAGGACGCGGTCATCTGCGATGGGCAGAGCCTGGCTTCGTCGGAGTCGACCGAGGTGACCATCACCGACGGCGCGGGCGCGACCTGCACTTTCGAGAACACCTTCATCCCGTCGGGGTCGATAGCGATCGACAAGGTCAGCCTGGAGGGGGTGACCACAACCGGCTTCGTGATCTCGCCTGTGGACGATCCGGACACCCAGTACCAAAAGAGCGCAACGACCGCCGAGCCGGGCGTCCCGGTCCGCGCGACCGGATCGAACACGAGCCGCCTCCCGCTGGGCAGGTACGTCATCCAGGAGCTCGAGCCGGGCTCGGACGCGACTGGGGACTGGTCGCTCGTACAGGTGATCTGCAACGAGCGAATCGTTCCCGCGGTGGAGGGGCGCGTGGTCGTGACCATTACGCGCGACCATCCGCGCCAGCGCTGCCGGTTCACGAACACCTTTCGTGCCACCCCGCCCCCAACGCCCGACCCGCCGGGCCCGGACCCCATCCCGGGCGGCCCAGAGGCCGAGCTGATCGTGACCAAGCGCGCCGGCCGCTCGATCGTGACCGTGGGGGAGGTCGTGACCTTCCGGGTGATCGTGGCCAACCGCGGGGATGCCACCGCCGAGGAGGTAATCGCGGGCGACCTGCCCGCCGCTGGGGCGCGCGTGGTGTCGGCCGGCACCGGCCGGCAGCGTTGTCACGTGGGGCGTATCCTCTATTGCCGCATCACGGCCCTCAGGCCCGGCCGGAGCGTCAGCATCAAGCTGCGCTTGCGCCTGCTCCAGACCGGGCTCTTCAAGAACGGGGCCGCGGTCATCTCGAGTTCACCGGAGGCGAACCACCGGAACAACCGCGCCGCGTCGACGGTGCGCGTGCGCAAGGTTCCGCCCTTCTGCCTTCCGCTGGCTACGCCCGCGTCGCACCCACGCGCCCGAGCAGCCTGCTGAGCGGTCAATCCGCTTCAGCCGTCAGTGCCTGCAGCAACGCGTCGAGGGTCTCTACCGCGGTCTCGAAGCGTTCGGGGCCGACGAGTGCGGCATAGCCGGCTTCGATCTCGGCGATGCTGCGACGGGCCGTTCGCATCGCCTCCCAGCCGGCGTCGGTCAGGCAGATGAGCTTGGCGCGCCCGTCGCGGGGGTCGGGGCGGCGCTCGACGATCCCGAGCCGTTGCAGATCGTCGACCAGCTCGGACATCGCAGGAAGCGTCATGCGCGCCTGCGCGGCGAGCTCGGTGAGCCGCGACCCGTCGGCCTTGATGTAGGCGGTTACGTGCGTGTGCGGCACACGTGCGTCGGTGAGCCCCGCCGCGACCAGTCGCTCGAAGAGCTCCGTTTGGAACAAGCGCGTGAGCTGGACCAGCAACTGGCCCATGTGCAATCGCTGTGGAGGCGAGCTTGACAATGAGAAGCTTCTGCAGCCTAAGCTTAGGGAGCCTAATCTTTCAAGGCCCAGACTACCGATCGGAGCGGCGGTGCCACCATCCAGACGCGAGTTGTTCAACCCTCGCACGGGCCAGCGGATGCGCTTCGTGCGAACCGGCGCCGAGACCGACGGGGCGTTGCTGCAGATTGAGACCGTCAACCCCCCGAGCGCCATCGCCGAGCCGACTCACGTCCACCCGCGCCAGGAGACCCGTGCCCAGATGGTCTCGGGCACGCTGCGGTTCGTCGTCGACGGCGAGGAGCGGCGCGTGGGCCCGGGCGAGGCGATCACGATCCCGGCCGGTGTGCCCCACCACTTCGTAAACGACGGCGGCGTGGACGCCGTCGCCATCCAAGAGGCTCGTCCCGCGCTGCGCACGGCCGAGTTCTTCGAGACCTACTTCGGTCTGGCAGAGCGCGGTGAGCTCGACGAGAGCGGCAAGCCCTCGCTCCTTCGGTTTGCCGCCCTCGGCCCGGAGTTCGCCGATGAGATCCGGCTCGTCAGCCCGCCCTGGCCGGTGCAGCGCGCGCTGTTCGCTCTGCTGGGGCCGATCGCGCGCCGGGGCAGCTCCTTGGGCTAACGCGCCAGGCCGCGAAGCCGGGTGCCAGGAACGGCTCGCCCCCAAAGGGTGCGCTACATTCACCCGGTGCCGGGACCAAGACCGCAAAAAGGGGCTCGACGACTGGGCCTGCTCACGCTCCTGCTCGTCCTGAGCCTCTCGGCCTCCGCCTCAGCGGCAACGGTGCCCGCCGGGTTCACCGACGCTCAGGTGACCGCCGTCGGGAGCCCGACGGCGTTGGCCTTTACGCCCGACGGGCGGATGCTGATCGGCACCCAGCCCGGAAAGGTGCGCCTCCACACAGGCGGACAGCTGATGGCGGCGCCCGCCCTCGACCTCGGCTCGTCCGTCTGCTTCAGAGGCGAGCGGGGCCTGCTCGGGATAGCGGTCGATCCAGAGTTCGCGGTCAATCACTTCATCTACACGTTCGCTACCAGGACAAGGTCCGACGGCACCTGCGTGAACAGGGTGTCCCGCTTCGTCCTGGCCGGGGACGTTGCCGCGTTGTCGAGCGAGGTGGTGCTCTTCGACAACATCCACAGCGACACGAGCGGCGCGCACGCGGGCGGCGACCTGCACTTCGGCAACGACGGTTACCTGTATGTCAGCGTGGGCGACGGATACTGCGATTACGCCAGGGACAGCGGCTGCAGCTCGAACAACAACGCTTCACGCGACCCCCACGTAGCGCTCGGGAAGATCCTGCGGATCACTCGCGACGGGGAAGTGGCGCCCGGCAATCCATACGCCGCGAGCGGGGCGCGGTGCAACTCGACCGGGCGAACGACAGCCGGCCGTCAGTGCCAGGAGACGTTCGCGTCGGGGCTGCGCAACCCCTTCCGTTTCGCCTTTGACCCGAATACCACCGAAACGCGCTTCTTCATCAACGACGTCGGCGAGAACCACTGGGAGGAGATCGACGACGGCAAGGCGGGCGCGGACTACGGCTGGAATGTCCGCGAGGGTCGCTGCGTGAGGGGTTCCTACTCGAACTGCCCCGCGCCTCCGCCAGGAATCACCAATCCAGTCTTCGACTACGGCCACAACACCCCCTGCCACTCGATCACCGGCGGCGCATTCGTCCCGGCGGGGATCTGGCCCGAGCTCTACAACGGGGCCTACCTCTACGGCGACTATGTCTGCGGCAAGATCTTCCGCCTCGAGCCTCGGCTCGGTGGCGGTTACACGGCCGTCGAGTTCGCGACCGGTCTGGGCACAAGCAGCGCGGTCGCGATGGCATTCGGCCCGCACGACTCGGCCCAGGCGCTCTACTACACCAGCTACGCCAGAGGCGGGGAGGTGCGCCGGATCGCTCATGCCGAGACGATCAACCGGACACCCACCGCCGTGCTGAGCGCCTCACCCAGCTCGGGGACGCTGCCTCTCGCGGTGACCCTCGATGGCATCGGCAGTGCCGACCCGGATGGCGACGCGCTCACCTACATCTGGGACTTCGGAGACGGAACGCCCGCCAGCGAGACCAGCACTTCCAGCGTGACCCACACCTATGGGATCGCCGGGGCTTACACCGCGACGCTCCGTGTACGCGACTCCAAGGGCGCGCTCTCCGATCCAGTCACCGCACGCGTCGATGCCGGCAACACGCCGCCGACTCCGACGATCGAGGCGCCGACCCCGGACCTGCGTTTTACGGTTGGACAGGAGCTGACGCTACGAGGGAGCGCAACCGACGCTGAGGACGGCGCGCTGGCCGACTCGAGGCTGACGTGGGAAATCCTCCGCCACCACAACGAGCACACGCACCCCTTCATGCCCGCCACGAGCGGCAATGGCCTATCGCTCACCGCGCCCGGCCCGGAGGACCTGCCGGCGGCCGAGACCAGCTATCTCGAGGTCAGACTCACCGCGACGGACTCGCAGGGCGCGTCAGCGACGGTGATCCAGGAGCTCAGGCCGACGCTCGTCCGCCTGTCCTTCGCGAGCGAGCCGAGCGGGCTCGAGCTGCGCGCGGACGGCACCGCCTTCACCACCCCCAAGACGATCACCTCGTGGCAGGGCTACGCCTTCACGATCGAGGCTCCGTCCCAGACCGGCCCCTCCGGGGGGCTCTACGAATTCGATTCGTGGTCCGATGGAGGCGAGGCTGCGCACAGGATCGAGACTCCGGCCACCGACAGCACGTACGCGGCGCGCTTCACGGAGTCGCAGACCGGGCTCTTGGGCGAGTACTTCGACGGTGTGAGCTTGACCGGATCGGCGGTGACGCGGACCGATCCCGCGGTCGACTTCAACTGGGGCCGCACGGAGGGGCCGATCCCCGAGTTCGGCGCAGACACGTTCTCGGTGCGTTGGACCGGACAGGTGCAGCCGCTGTACTCGGAGACCTACCGCTTCTACACCAACAGCGACGACGGGGTTCGCCTGTGGGTCGATGGCAAGCTGATCGTCGGCAACTGGGGCAACCACGCCGTCGCGGAGAACAGCGGCACGGTTGCCTTGACGGCTGGTCAGGGGTACGACATCAAGCTCGAGTACTACGAGAACAGGGGCGCGGCCGTGGCGAGGCTGGGCTGGTCCAGCACCAGCCAGCCCCGGGAGGCGATCCCGCAGGGACGGCTCCATCCCGGCGACGGCGGGTGACCCAGACCTCGACCCGCTCGGTCAGGACTCCGTCTGGTTACGCCTCTTCACGACCCCGCACGACCCGCAGCCGTCGCCTTGCGACCGGCGGCGGGAATCCGTGTTCAGACAGTGCTCGGCTCGGGCAGCTGTCCGATCTGCGCCAGCAGGCGCATGACGTCGACGATCTCCCACTCCTCCTCGATCTTGCCGTCGCGACAACGGCTGATCGCGAGGCCGGTGAACTCGACGTCGTGGCCGGTGACGTGCCGACCGCGCACGGTGGTTCGGCTCGCGACGTAGTCGCCCTCGGAGAACTGGTGGTCGACCGTGACGCTGAGATCGGGGATCTGCGAGCGGTAGCCCTGGATTAGCTCGGCCAGGCCGTCGGCGCCGCGGATGCCCTCTGGATGTAGGACGTAGCCCTCGGCGAGCAAGCCGGGGAGCGCGTCGAAGTTGCCGGCGGCCCCCTGCGAGAAGCAGTCGCGGACCGCGGCCTTGTTCTGTTCGTGTGTGCTCATGACGCCAGCTTCGCGGCGGCGGCGCGGCATAGCATCGGTGGAACTACCCAGACCACTACGGGTCTTCAGAGGTCCGGCGCACCGCGTACGCGGCGGCCTCGGAGCGGCTATGAAGGTCGAGCTTGGAGAGGATGCTCGCGACATGATGCTCGGCTGTGCGCGTGCTGATGACCAGCCGCTCCGCGATCTGCGCATTCGAGCAGCCTTCTGCGAGCAAGCCCAGCACCTCGTCCTCGCGGCGTGTGAGCGACGTTGCCCCACGAGGCCACGCGCGTGCGGCGGCTACACCGAGTCCGCGCAGCAAAGCGGCCGCTGCGTCGGCGTCGGGCAGCGCACCGAGCCGCTCGAAAGTCGCGATCGCGAGCTTGCCCTCGCGCACGGCCGCCGCTGGTGCGGACGCCGCAAGCGTGCGCGCCAGCTCGAGCTGCGCCCGCGCCGCGTCGAGTGGCAGCTCAAGTGACGCGAACAGCTCGACCGCGCGCTTGAGTCGCCCCACCGCCTGCTCGTCGCCCGCTGCCGCCGCGACGCGCCCTTCCGCGAGTGCCGCGC
The DNA here is from genome assembly GCA_963762265.1 of uncultured Thermoleophilaceae bacterium. Lineage (GTDB taxonomy): Bacteria > Actinomycetota > Thermoleophilia > Solirubrobacterales > Thermoleophilaceae > JACVRW01. The sequence continues at coordinate 760,538 of CAVXKC010000004.1, forward strand.
ACGCCTCGAGGCGCTCCAGTCCCGATGCGCGCGCGACCGTGGCCAACCGGTCGGCGGCCTCGCGCGCCGCCACCACGTCCCCTGTCGCGAGCCGGGTTACGACCAGCAGCTCCAGTGCCGGCGCACACGTGGGATCGGCGAGCGCCGAGCCTTCGGCACACAGCTCTCCGAGTTCGGACGCAAGCGAGGCGTCGCCGCGGGCGAGCGCGATCGTCGCGGCCAGACGCCGCGCGGTGGGATGCCACTCGCCGCCCTCGAGTAGGCGCTCGGCCTCTTCCACGCGGCCCTGGCGCACGCGAAGGTCGGCGAGGCGGAGGGCGGCGAACATTCGGTCACTGCGATACCCGCGGTCGTCGAAGCCCTCGATGGCTGCCAAGAGCTCGGCCTCGGCCTCGGTCCAACGGCCAAGCGCGATGAGGATCCCGCCGTAGTGGGTTCGGCAGGTCGGCCGCACGAAGTCGGTCCACACGACGTAGCGATCGACCATCGACAGCCAGTCCGTCGCACGGCGCACGTCGAGCGCCGCCTCGCACGCGCTCAGGAGTCGGCAGTAGATCTCGCCGAGGGCGAAGTGATCGCGGACGCGGCCGGCCGTGACGGCGGCCATCGCCTCGTCGAGCAGCCGCATGCCTGCCCCGACCTGACCGCCGACGACGTGCGCCTCGCCGAGGAGGGCGAGCGCCTCGATCTCGAGGTCCACATCGCCGAAGCGGCGAGCGATCGCCAGTGCCGACACCGCGAGCTGCTCGCGTTCTGCGGGGTCGCGCGAGAACGGTGCTTCCAGAAGCGCCAGCCAGCCGTGTGCAGCACTCTCCTCGGTGCCGTCGAGCACGCTCGCAGCGCGTTGCTTCCAGCCGAGAGCCGCGCTGACGTTCACGTGGTAGGTGGCGTACATGAACGTCAACCAGTTCGCGCTGACCGACGCCTCCGCGAGCTGGTCGGCCGCCTTGTACAAGTCGAACGCCCGCTCCCTGAGCTCGATTGCCCGCTCGTAGTCGCGCTCGATCATCGCGACCTTGCTCAGCCCGGTGAGCGCGTCGGGGCTGTCGCCTTCCTCGAGCGCACGCTCGAGACACGATCGCGCCGTCTCCCAGTCCGCGGCGGCGATCGCGCGCTCACCCCCGCGCAGCAGGTCGTCCTGTGCCTGAACCCCCATCGTCGCCGATGATCTCATCCGGGCTGCCGATCAGCCAGCGCTGGCGCTACTCCAAGCACGCTCAGGCCCTCGCGGCGGCTCACTCGCCGACCCCGCGTACTCGGAACTCGCGCCACCGCGCGTTCAGGCCCTGCCCGTCGAGCGACCGACTGCGACCGTCCCGGATCGGCAGCATCGTCCAGATCCCGAACCCGATGTGAGCGCGTTCGGGGATCACTGTGCCATGGGCCTTGTGTAAACCGTGCGGGCGTCGACGTGCCAGGCCGCGGTCGATGTGCTTCGATCCAGCGTGATCTCGCACGCGCGACACGAGCGCGGCCCTCGCGAGCCTGAGCGAGGGCGAAGCGGCTCGTACCATCGAGCGCCTGCGCGAGACGCTCGCGGCGCATTACAGCGACGAGCGCGGCGTGGTCCTCGATTCGCGTTCCTGGTTGATCACGGCCCGGCGACGCCGCCGCTAGATGGCAACGCAAACGCTCCCGCGTTTGACTCTGTAGCGCAGACAAAAACTCGGGAGCATGGACTCGAGGAGCGGAGTGCAGCGCTCGCCGAGCTCCTCGCCACCGAACCGATCCTCACCCGCGCGCGTACCGCCTGCACCACCACCGCGATCTCCCCAGATGCCGTACGAAGCCGAGGCATAGGACGTGCTCGACGACGCGCACGCGTTCTGGCTGCGCGCGCCCGGGCGCGGGGAGATCCGGCCGGTCGCGCTGCCCGAGCCGGGGCGCGGCGACGTGCGTGGTCCGCACGCTGCGGTCCGGCGTCAGCCGCGGCACCGAGACGCTGGTGTTCCGCGGCGGCGTGCCGCCGAGCCAGTACGCCGCGATGCGCGCGCCGTTCCAGGAAGGGGACTTCCCGGGGCCGGTCAAGTACGGCTACCTCAACGTCGGCGCCGTCGAGCAGGGGCCGCCGGAGCTGCGCGGCCGCACGGTCTTCTGCCTGTACCCGCACCAGACGGCGTACGTGGTGCCGGCCGGCGCCGTGACCGTCGTGCCCGACGACGTGCCGCCCGCGCGCGCCGTGCTCGCCGGCACCGTCGAGACCGCCGTCAACGCCCTGTGGGACGCGGCTCCGCTGGTCGGCGACCGCGTCGCCGTCGTCGGCGCCGGGATGGTCGGCTGCTGCGTCGCCCGCCTGCTCGCCCGGTTCCCGGCGGTCGAGGTCACGCTCGTCGACGTCGACGCGTCACGGGCCGAGGTCGCGGCCGCGCTCGGCGCCGGCTTCGCGCGGCCGGACGACGCCGCCGGCGGGTGCGACCTGGTCGTGCACACGAGCGCGACGTCGGCCGGGCTCCAGCGCTCGCTCGACCTGCTCGCGCCCGAGGGCACGGTGCTCGACCTCAGCTGGTACGGCGACGCCGAGGTGCGGCTCTCGCTGGGCGGCGCGTTCCACGCGGGCCGCCTCGGGCTGCGCGCCAGCCAGGTCGGGACGGTGTCCCCGGCCCGGAGCGCGCGCCGCACGACGGCCGACCGGCTGGCCCTCGCGCTCGACCTGCTGCGCGACCCCGCGTTCGACGTGCTCGTCACCGGCGAGTCGCGCTTCGACGAGCTGCCCGGCGTCATGGCGCGCCTGGCCGCGGGGAGCCTGCCGGCGCTCTGCCACACCATCACCTACGACGGGGCGTAGCGCGTGTTCAGCGTGACCGTCCGCGACCACATGATGATCGCCCACAGCCTGCGCGGCGAGGTGTTCGGGCCCGCGCAGCGCCTGCACGGCGCGACGTACGTCGTCGACGCCACCTTCCGCCGCGCGACCCTCGACGCCGACGGCATCGTGGTCGACATCGGCCGCGCGGCCGAGGCGCTGCGCGCCGTGGTGGCCGAGCTCGGCTACCGCAACCTCGACGACGAGGCGGACTTCGCGGGCATGAACACCACCACCGAGGCGCTCGCCCGGGTCGTCGCGGACCGGCTCGCCGACCGCGCGCGGGCCGGCGGCCTCGGCGACGGCGCGCGGGAGCTCGACGGGCTGGTCGTGACGCTGCACGAGTCCCACGTCGCGTGGGCGAGCTACGAGCGGCCGCTGTGACGGAGGTCCACGTCATCGTCCCGGAGGGCATCGACGACCCGGCGCGGCCGAGCGGCGGCAACACGTACGACCGCCGGGTCTGCCGCGGGCTCGCCGCGCTCGGCTGGGCGGTGCACGAGCACGCCGTGCCCGGCGCCTGGCCGCGGCCCGGCGCGGCGGGGCACGCCGCCCTCGCGCGCGCCGTCCGGCGGATCCCGGACGGCGCCGTGGTGCTGCTCGACGGGCTGATCGCGTCCGCCGCCCCCGAGGCGCTCGTGCCGCACGCGCGCCGGCTGCGGCAGGTCGTGCTCGTGCACATGCCGCTCGGCCACCGCCCGCCGGACGACGAGGCCGGCGCGGTCCGGGCGCGCGAGCGCGAGGTCCTCGCGGCGGCCGCCGCCGTCGTCACGACCAGCGCATGGACCCGGCGCCGGCTGGGGGAGCTGTACGCGCTGCCGGCCGACCGGGTGCACGTGGCCGAGCCCGGCGTCGACGCCGCCGGCCTCGCGCCGGGGACCGCGGCCGGCGACGCGCTGCTGTGCGTCGCGGCGGTGACGCCCGACAAGGGGCACGACGTGCTGCTCGACGGGCTCGCGACGGCGACGGACCTGTCCTGGCGCTGCGCGTGCGTGGGCAGCCTGGACCGCGACCCGGCGTTCGCCGACGGCGTGCGCCGCCGCGCGCGGGACAGCGGGCTGGGCGACCGGGTGCGCTTCCCGGGACCGCGCACCGGCCCGGAGCTCGACCGCGCGTACGCCGCCGCGGACCTGCTCGTGCTCGCCTCGCACGCCGAGACGTACGGCATGGTCGTCACCGAGGCCCTGGCCCGCGGCCTGCCGGTCCTCGCCGCCGAGGTCGGCGGGGTGACCGAGGCCCTCGGGCACGGGGACGGACGGCACCCGGCCGGGGCTGCTGGTCCCGCCCGGCGACCCGGCGGCCCTCGGCGCCGCGCTGCGGGCCTGGCTCGGCGACGCCGAGCTGCGCGGGCGCCTGCGCCGGGCCGCCCGGGAGCGGCGCGCGTCGCTGCGCCGGTGGCCGGCCACGACGTCCGATCGTCGCCGGCGTCCTCGCGGGAGCGGCGCGATGAGCGCGGCGGCCGTCCGGGTCAGCCCGGAGTGGCTCGTCCTGCGCGAGCCGGCCGACGCGGCGGCGCGCTCGGCCGAGCTCGCCGAGCGCCTCGCGCGGCACCTCCCCGCGGCCGGCCGCCTCGTGATCCACGACCTCGGCGGCGGCAGCGGCGCGATGGGCCGCTGGCTCGCGCCGCGGCTGCCCGGGCCGCAGCACTGGGTGGTGCACGACCGCGACGCGGACCTGCTGGAGCTCGCCGTCGCCGCGCCCGGCCCGGCGCCGACGGCCGCGGTCACCGTCGAGGCGAGGCGGTCCGACATCACCCGGCTGGCGCCGGGCGATCTCGCCGGCGCGAGCCTCATCGTCGCCTCGGCGCTGCTCGACCTGCTGACCGCGGACGAGCTGGCCGCGGATGCTCGGCGCCTGCAGCCGGGCGTCCCGATGCTGCTCGCGCTGACCGTCGTCGGTCGCGTCGCCCTGACGCCCGGCGGATCCGCTGGACGCGCGCATCGGCGCGGCGTTCAACGCCCACCAGCGCCGCGGCCGGCCTGCTCGGCCCGGACGCCGTCGCGGCCGCCGTCGAGCAGCTCCGCGGGACGGGCGCCGAGGTCGTCGTCCGGCCGAGCCCCTGGCGCCTCGATGCGGCCCACGCCGACCTGACGGCCGAGTGGTTCGGCGGGTGGGTCGCCGCCGCCTGCGAGCAGGAGCCCGCGCTGGCCGCCGAGGCCGGCGCCTACCGGGACCGGCGCCTGGCGCAGGCGGCCGCCGGGGAGCTCGCCGTCACCGTCGACCACGCCGACCTGCTGGTGCTGCCGTGACGACGCCGACCGCGTGGCGGTGGGCCCGCCTCGCCGCCGCCGCCGCGACGCTCGCCGTCCTGGTCTGGCGCCTGGGCACCGGCCCGTTCCTCGACGGCCTGCGCGCGGTCGACGGCGGGGCGCTGGCGGCCGCGTCCGGCCTCGCCGTGCTGACCACCGTGTGCTGCGCCTGGCGCTGGAGGATCGTGGCCCGCGGCCTCGGCGTCGACCTGCCGCTGGGCACGGCGGTGGCCGCGTACTACCGCTCGCTCTTCCTCAACGTCACGCTGCCCGGCGGGGTGGTGGGCGACGTCCACCGCGGGATCAGCCACGGCCGCGACACGAGCGACGTCGGCCGCGGGCTGCGCGCCGTGGCGTGGGAGCGCTCGGCCGGGCAGGTCGTGCAGGTCGTCCTCACCGTCGCCGTGCTCCTCGTCCTGCCGTCGCCGGTGCGGGCGGCCATGCCGCTCGTCGCGCTCGCGCTCCTCGCGGCGGCCGCCGGCGTCGCGCTGGCGGCGCGCGCGCGGCCCGCCGTCGGCCGGTCACGGTGGGCGCGGCTGCGCAGCGCCGCGGCCCGCGACCTGCGCGACGGGCTGCTCGCCGGGCGGGCGTGGCCGGCCATCGCGCTCGCGTCGGCGCTGGTCGTCGCGGGCCACGCGGTCACGTTCCTGATCGCCGCGCGGACCGCGGGGGCGACCGCGCCGCCGTCCCAGATGCTGCCGCTGGCGCTGCTCGTGCTGCTGGCCGCGGCGCTGCCCAACGTCGGCGGCTGGGGGCCGCGCGAGGGCGTGACGGCCTGGGCGTTCGCCGCCGCCGGCCTGGGCGCGTCGCTCGGGGTCGCCACCGCGGTCGTCTACGGCGTGATGGTGTTCGTCGCCAGCCTGCCGGGCGCCGCCGTCCTCGTGGCGGCCTGGGTGTCGCGCGCCGGGACGGGAGCGCGGCCGGATGCCTGACCGCCCGTACACCCTGCTGAGCTGCAGCGTGTCGCTCGACGGCTACCTCGGCGACCAGACGCCGCGCCTCGCGCTGTCCAACGAGGCCGACTTCGACCGGGTCGACGAGGTGCGCGCCTCCTGCGACGCGATCATGGTCGGCGCGGTCACCGTGCGCACCGACAACCCGCGGCTGCTCGTGCGCTCGCAGGCCCGCCGCGACGAGCGCACGGCCCGCGGGCTCCCGCCGTCGCCGATGAAGATCACCGTGACCGACCGGGTGGACCTCGACGCGCGCTCGAACTTCTTCACCACCGGCGAGGCCGAGAAGCTCGTCTACACCTCGAGCCCGCGGGTGGCCGACGCCCGCGCGCGGCTCGGGCCGGTGGCGACGATCGTGGACGGCGGCCGGCGCGTGCGGATGCGCCGGCTCAGCGAGGACCTCGCCGACCGCGGCGTGGAGCGGCTCATGGTCGAGGGCGGCGGCATCGTGCACACCCAGTTCCTGGCCGACGACCTCGTCGACGAGCTGCAGCTCGTCGTCGCGCCGTTCTTCGTCGGCGACTCGAGCGCCCCGCGCTTCGTGAGCGACGGGCGCTTCCCGTGGAACGCGGGACGGCGCGCGACGCTCGCCGAGGTGCGCCAGATCGGCGACGTGGTGCTGCTGCGCTACGCGCTCTCGCCCCGGTTCCGGGACGAATGAGCGCGGCACGGTGCGCGTCGAGCCAGACGGGTCCGGCGACCGGGCTGATCGCCCAGGTGCTGCTGCTCGCCGTCCTGGCGGCGACCGCCGGGCTCGGCGCGGCGGGCTGGGTCGTCGGCGTCGCCTGCGCCGTGACCATGGCGGCGGCGCTGGCCCGCGGCCTCGCGCGCGGTCCCGGTGACCGGCTGGGGCCGGCGTCCTGGGTGACGCTCGCCCGGGCCACGCTCGCCGTCGGCGTCGCCGCGCTGGCCGCGGACTCGTTCGCGCACGACACGCCGGTCGCGCTGCTCGTGACGCTCGCCGCCGTCGCGCTCGCGCTGGACGCGGCCGACGGATGGGTGGCGCGGCGCACCGGGACGGCGACCGCGCTGGGCGCGCGCTTCGACGGCGAGGTCGACGCGTTCCTGATCCTCGCCCTCAGCGTCTACGTCGCCCCCGCGTACGGCGCGTGGGTGCTCGCGATCGGGGCGGCGCGCTACGTGTTCCTCGCCGGCGAGTGGCTGCTGCCGTGGATGCGCGCGCCGCTGCCGCCGCGCCGCTGGCGCAAGGTCGTCGCGGCGACGCAGGGGATCGTGCTGACGGTCGCGGCCGCCGAGGTCCTGCCCCGGGCGCTCACGCAGGCGCTCCTGGTCGCCGCGCTCGCCGCTGCTCGCGGCGTCGGTCGGCGAGTGCACGTGGTGGCTGTGGCGCCGCCGGGACGCCGCGCGCGATCAGGTGCCGGAGGGCGACGTCGGTCAGCCCGAGCGCGGGCCGCTGCGCACGGGCATCGCCGTGGCGCTCACGGTCCTCGCCCTGCTGCTCGTCTGGGCCGCCCTCGTCGCGCCGAACCAGCCGAGCCGCCTCACGCTCGGCGCGTTCGCGCGGCTGCCCGCTCGAGCTCCTCGTCGTCGTCGCCGTGGCCGTCCTGCTGCCCGCCACCCCGCGCCGCGTGCTGGCCGTGGTCGCGGGAGCGGTGCTGAGCGTGCTCGTGCTCGTGAAGGTCCTCGACATCGGGTTCTTCACGGCGTTCGACCGGCCGTTCAAGCCCGTCGACGACTCGAGCTACGTGGGGATCGGCATCGAGACGCTGCGCGACGCGATCGGCAGGCTCGAGCGCGGACCTCGTCGTCGCCGTCGCGGTCGTGCTCGTCGTCGCGCTCCTCGCCCTCCCGGTCCTGGCGCTGCTGCGCGTGACGCGGGTCGCGGCCGGCCACCGCGGCTGGGCGCTCCGGGCGGCGGCGGCGCTGGGCGTGGTCTGGGTGGCCCTCCGCGTCGTCGGCGCGCCGGTCGCCTCCTCGAGCGCCGCCGCCCTGGCCGTCGACGAGGTGCAGGCGGTGCGGACCGGCCTGGCAGGATCGCGCGGCGCTCGCCCGCGAGATCGCCCACGACCGCTTCCGCGCCACGCCCGGCGACCGGCTGCTGACCGGCCTGCGCGGCAAGGACGTCCTGCTCGTGTTCGTCGAGAGCTACGGGAGGGTCGCGGTCCAGGGCTCGTCCGTTCTCGCCCCGCGTCGACGCCGTGCTCGACCGGGGCACCGCGCAGCTGCGGGCCGCCGGCTTCTCCTCGCGCAGCGCCTTCCTCACCTCGCCGACCTTCGGCGGCCTCAGCTGGCTGGCGCACTCCACCCTGCAGTCGGGGATCCGGGTCGACGGCCAGCGGCGCTACGACCAGCTCGTCGAGAACGACCGCCTCACCCTCACCCGGGCGTTCAAGCGCGCCGGGTGGCGGGCGGTCGGCGCCATGCCGGCGAACCACCGGGCGTGGCCGGAGGGCTCGAGCTTCTACCACTACGACAAGATCTACGACCGCCGCAACCTCGGCTACCGCGGCCCGGACTTCGGCCTGCCGCCGATGCCCGACCAGTACACGCTCCTGGCCCTGCAGCGCCGCGAGCTCGCCAAGCGCCACCGGCCGCCGCTCTTCGCCGAGGTCGACCTCATCTCGAGCCACGCGCCGTGGACGCGCATCCCCCGGCTCATCCCCTGGGACGACGTCGGCGACGGCTCGATCTTCGACCGCGTCCCGGCGGAGGAGTCCACGCAGGCCGCGCTCTTCGGCGACGCCGAGCGGGCCCGCGCCGCCTACGGGCATTCGATCGAGTACTCGCTGAGCACGCTCTTCTCGTTCGTGCAGCGCTACGGCGACGACAACCTCGTGCTCGTCGTCCTGGGCGACCATCAGCCCGCGACGATCGTCACCGGCCAGGGCGCCAGCCACGACGTGCCGATCTCGGTCATCGCCCACGACCCGAAGGTGATGGACCAGATCGCCGGATGGGGCTGGCAGGACGGCATGCTGCCGAGCCCGCAGGCGCCGGTCTGGCCGATGGCCGCGTTCCGCGACCGCTTCCTCACCGCGTTCGGCTCGTCGCGATGAGGCAGGACGACCGCGCGCCGTTCGACCGGGCGCTGCACCGCGCGCGCGTGTCGGCGTACGCCCCCGGCGAGTTCGTCGGGCAGGAGGGCTTCATGACCGCCGGCGAGATCCGGGCCCTGGCGGCGCAGGCCGGCATCGGCCCCGGGGTCGCGGTGCTGGACCTGTGCTGCGGCATCGCCGGGCCCGGGCGGCTCCTCACGCGGGAGCTGGGCTGCGACTACCTGGGCGTGGACGCCAGCGCGAGCGCCGTCGCCATCGCCCGTGAGCGCGCGGGCGACCTGCCGTGCCGCTTCGCGATCGCGCAGGTCCCGCCCCTCCCGGCCGGCTCCTTCGACGTCGTGCTCCTGCTCGAGACGATGCTCGCCTTCGAGGACAAGGACGCGCTGGTGCGCGCGATCGCCGCGGCGCTCCGGCCCGGCGGGCGCTTCGCCTTCACGCTCGAGGAGGGGCCGCCGCTCACGACGGCCGAGCGGGCGGCGATGCCCGACGCCGACACGGTCTGGCTCACCCCGCTCGACGAGCTGGCCACGTCCCTGGAGCGGGCCGGGCTCGTCGTCACGTGGCAGGAGGACCACAGCCGCGCGCACCGCGCGACGGCGCAGGCGCTGGCGGGCGCGTTCGCCGCGGACGCCGCGGACATCGCCGCGCAGATCGGCCGCCGGGCGCTGGACGAGCTGCTCGCCGCCCACCGGCTGTGGGTCGAGTGGCTGGACGAGGGGCGGGTCCGGAAGCTCGCGCTGGTGGCGGAGCGGGCTTAGGCGACGGTTGTGGTGCTGGCCATCTCTATGACCTTGAGGTCGATGAGAGGCCTGTGTCGCTCCTTAGTGGTGGTGGACTGATCTCTCGGACTTCACCGACGAGCCGGGCGCGAAGGGCGCGGCGGGTCTTGCGATACCGGTGTACCGGCGGACGCCTCTTCTCCTCACATAGGACGTCGGCGAGCATGGCGGCGGTGATGGGGTGGATCATGGCTTCACCTTTCGGGTTGCGGTGGGCGAGAGCCAGTCTGCGCTTGGACGCCCGCGCTCGCGCGAGGCGGATGCCTAGACCGCAACCGCTCGGATCCCGGTCGCGTAGGGGAATTCCCTAGGGCGGGCGAGCTAGCCGGGCATCAGGCGCGCCAGCTCGGTGCGAGAGCGGATCCCGAGCTTGCGGTAGACGCGACTGAGGTGGAGCTCGACGGTCTTTGGGCTCAGGAAGAGCCGAGCGGCGACCTCCTTGTTGGTGGCGCCGTCGGCCACCTGCAATGCGATCTCGAGCTCTCGCGGGGTCAGCTGATCGACTAGAGCAGGATCGCGCTTGCGCGCCGTCTCGCCGCTGGCCCGCAACTCCTCGCGCGTCCGCTCCGCCCACGAGGAGGCACCGAGACGCTCGAACTCACCGAGTGCCGCCCGTAGCCGCTGGCGAGAGTCGAGGCGCCGTCCCGCCCGGCGCAGGCGCTCGCCGTAGAGGAGCTGCGTGCGGGCGCGCTCGAACGGGGAGACCGAGTCCTCACATGAGCTCAGCGCCTCGGCAAAGGCATCGTCGAGGCTGCCCTCATCGGCGAGCAGGGCGCGAGACCTGGCCAGCGTCGCAGTCGCCCAGGGGCCGAGCCCGGTGTCCTCGAACTTCTCGAACGCCGCGAGCTCGGCCGCCGCCTCCGGCACTCGCTTGGCGCGCACGTAGCCCTCGATCAGGTCCGGGCGCCAGCGCAGGTAAGGGGTCCCGCCCGCGCTGCTTCCCGCAAGCTCGCGGACTCGCTCGAAAGAGGGAATCGACTCCTGAGCGTTCCCTGCGCCGAGCTCCAACCGGCCCAGGGCGTCGAGTGCGTACGCTTCGATCACCTCGTCCTCCGGCGCTCGCGTTGCGACGGCCTCGGCGGAGTGAGCTCGGCAGTCATCGACACGCCCGAGCACAGCTTCGACCTCAGCCGAGCAGACCAGTGCCCACGCAACCTGCCGGCTGAGATCCAGCTCTCTGGCGCGCTCCAGGGCCTCCGCGGCGGCGGCGGTGGCGCGCTCGAGCCGGCCCGTATGGAGCTCGAGCTCTGAAAGCACGACCAGGGAGGCGACAAGGGCCACCAACAGTCCCTCGCTGCGGTAGGTGGGAATCGCCCGCTCGAGCAGCCGGCCCGCCACGCCGTACTGCTCGAGTGTCGTCAGGATGTCGGCGCAATCGATCAGCAAGCCCTGTCCCCCTACCGTCCACTCTGCGCCCGCGTCAACGATTGCCGCACCGCGTCGGGCCAGATCGATTCCCTCCGACAGCTGACCATCGATAACGGCCTGCCAGGCCCGGACGGTCAGGCCAAAGAAGATCTGCTCTTCGTCTCCACCGTCGACCAGCGACCAGATCCGCTCGACGAGCTGGCGGTGGCGATCGGTCTCGAACCGCATGCCGAGCTCGGAGGACGCGTGAAAGAGAAGCCGGACGGCACGAAGCGCGTCCACGTCTTGCACGCTCTCAGCCTCGGCCATGAAGGTCTCGTACTTCTCACCAAACGACGCCTGCTGCCAGGACAGATACCCAAGCGTGTCGTACAGATCCGCCCTCGTCAGCGGATCCTCGGCGAGTTCGAGACCCTGCTCGACCAGCGCCAGGGCCTCGTCGCTCCAGCCGGCGGAGAAGGCCGCCCAGCCCGCCCGAGCGAGGCGCGAGGCGCGCAGGCCGGCGTCGCGCGTCAAGTTGGCCGAGCGCTCCAGCAGGCGTGCCTGCGCGCCCACGCCGCCGCGGTCGCGCGCGCGATCGGCCGCGTCCTCGAGGGCCGCCGCAGTCCCTTCGTCGGGACCGACCGCGGCCGCTCCCAGATGCCAGGCGCGACGGTCCGCGTCCTCGGCCCCGAACGCGTCGGCGAGGGCGAGGTGCGCTTCGCGCCGGGCGCCCGTGGCAGCCGCCGAGTAGACCGCCGAGCGAACCAGCGGGTGGCGGAAGGACAGCTCGCCGCCACGGGCTTGGACGAGGCCCGCCACCTCAGCCTCGTCGAGCGACGCGGCGCTCCCGCCGCAGGCGCGGGCGATCGCCGCCAGATCGCCGGTGTCGCTGGCCGCGGCGATCAGCAGTGCGTCCCTGGCCTCCGGCGAGAGCGATCGCGCTCGCGAGAGAAAGGCCCGTTCGACGCTCTCCCCCACCGCGAGCGGATCGTCGAGCGGTTCGGTGCCGGCGCACTGGGCCTCGCTCAGCATCGGGGGAATCTCGACCAGGGCAAGCGGGTTACCCGCGGTAGCGGCGACCAGCCGGCCTGCGACTCCGGCGGTAATCGACCCGCCGTTCGCGCCCGCGAGCAGCAGCTCGCTTGCCGCCGCTGGGCTCAGCCCCTCGACCCGCAGCTCAGCGATGGCGCGCGTGTCGAGGCGGGTCGCCTCTCCCTCCCGCACCGCGAACAGGAGGGCAACCGACTCGGCCTCCAGGCGGCGGGCTGCGAACGTGATCGCCTCGGCCGACGCCGGGTCGAGCCAGTGTGCATCGTCGAGGACCGCGAGAACCGGCCCACGCTCGGCCGCCGCCGCGAGCAGCTGAAGAACGCCGGCGTAAGCGAGGAAGGGGTTCACCTCCCCCGGCTCTGTCAGCGCCAGGCACCGGCTCAGCGCCTCGGCCGCTGCCTCGGGCACCTGATCAAGCGCCCAGAGCACCGGTCGCAGCAGCTGGTGTAGCCCCGAGAAAGCGAGCTTCGACTCAGACTCGATCCCGACCGCGCGCAAGACACGAAACCCGTCGGCGCTTTCGATTGCGTACTCAAGCAGCGCGGTCTTGCCGATCCCCGGGTCACCCCGCAGGACCAGCGCCCGGCTATGGCCGTGACGGGCTTCGTCGAGCAGCTCATCGAGCCGGGCACACTCACGCTCCCGGCCAAGCAACATGGCTTCCCGAGTCTAGGGCCCGGGCCGCGGGAGCGCGGATCCAATTAGCGCGGGCGACGAAGTCGCTCGCGCTGAATGCGAAAACCAAGCCTGGCAAGGAAGAGGGGTTGGGATAGTGCTCCGCACATCCCAACCCCGATGACACAGCCAGGCGCAGGTTTGCAGCCTGGATCAGCGCGAGCGACCGGACTCGAACCGGCGACCTCCGGCGTGACAGGCCGGCGCTCTAACCAACTGAGCTACGCCCGCTAGGCGAGGGACGAGGATAGCGCCAGGAGGGCTAGCCGCCGCTGCGGCGGTCCTTGATCTGGGTGATCACGAGCCACGCGAGGAAGAGGACCACCGGCACGAAGTAGGCGATCGTGGTGAGCGTGTGGCCGGCGTGGGCGAACAGCACGCACGGAATGGTGACACGCGGAGGACGGCGGGCCGCGTTTGTCGGAGCGGTCCGGCGGGGCCGGCGGGCCGGGCGGCTCGGGCGGTGGCCGACGCGGTGGGGTAGCGTCTCGCCGATGCAGCTTCACGGCGCGACCGTCCTCCTCACCGGGGCCACGGGCGGGATCGGGCGCTCGATCGCGCGGGCACTCGACGCACGCGGCGCGCGCGTGCTCCTGAGCGCCCGGCGCGAGGACGTGCTGGAGGAGATCCGAGCCGAGCTGGGCGGGCGCCCCGACTGCCTGCCCGCGGACCTGTCGGGTGCCTCCGGCGCCGCCGCGCTCGCACAGCGCGCGGGCACGGTCGACGTGCTCGTCGCGAACGCGGCGCTTCCGGCCAGCGGCCCCCTCGACGGCTTCTCGCCCGAGGAGATCGATCGCGCGCTCGACGTGAACCTGCGCGCCCCCATACAGCTCACCCGTGCGCTGCTGCCGGGAATGCTCGCTCGCGGCCGCGGTCACGTCGTGCTCGTGTCCTCGCTCTCCGGCAAGGCGGCCACGGTGGGATCCTCGCTCTACTCGGCGACCAAGTTCGGCCTGCGCGGCTTCGCCGGGGGCCTGCGCGAGGACGTGTACGGCCGCGGCGTGGAGGTGACCGTGGTCTTTCCGGGGTTCATCTCCGACGCCGGCATGTTCGCCGACTCCGGCGTCGCGCTCCCGCGCTGGGTGGGGACGCGGACCCCCGACCAGGTGGCCGCGGCAGTGGTCAAGGGAATCGAGGAAGGGCGCGCCGAGATCGACGTCGCTCCGCTCGGCCTTCGAGCGGGAGCGCTCGCGAGCTCGCTGGCACCGGTCACGATGGCGCGCATCCAGCGCCGCCTTGGCTCGACCGGCATCGCCGACGCCGTGGCGGAGGGCCAGCGGCCCAAGCACTGATGCTCTTTCGCCAGATCACCCACGACGACCTCGGCTGCGCCTCCTACCTCGTCGGCGACGAAGGCGCCGGCGTGGCCGCGGTGGTGGACCCGCGGCTCGAGATAGACGAGTACCTGCGCCTGACCCGCTACATGGGCGTGCGCCTCGAGCACATCCTCGAGACGCACAATCACGCCGACCACGTCTCCGGCCACGGCCGCCTGGCGGCGGCGACCGGCGCCACGATCCACATCCACGCCGAGGCCGGCGCCGATTACGATCACGAGAAGTTCGAGGACGGCTGGGAGCTCGAGCTCGGCGAGGTCACGGTCCGCGCGATCCACACGCCGGGCCACCGGCCCGAGCACACCGCCTTTGCGCTCGTCGATTCCGAGCGCAGTGGCGAGCCGTGGGCCGTGCTGACCGGCGATTCGCTGTTCGTCGGCGACATTGCCCGGCCGGACCTGGCGGTGGACCGCGAGGAGGGCGCTCACCAGATCTTCCATTCGCTGCACGAGCGCCTGCTGGTGCTGCCGGACACCTGCGAGGTCTGGCCGGGTCACCTGGGCGGCTCGCTCTGCGGCGGCCCGGGGATGGACATGAAGGTGGCCTCGACGATCGGATTCGAGCGCGAGCACTCTGAGCTGCTCGGCGTGCGCGACGAGGACGAGTTCGTGCGTCGCGCCACTGCGACGCTGCGCCCGCAGCCGCCCAACTTCAAGCGGATCGTGGAGCGAAACCGCGGGCCGTTGATCGTGGAAAGCGCGGAGGTCCATCCGCTCACGCCGCGGCAGGTCCAGACGGCGCACGCGGCCGGCGCTCTCGTGGCGGACGTCCGGACCGACCTCCAGTTCGACGAGGCGCACATCCCGGGCGCGGTCAGCATCACGGCGCTGCGCGCGGGCTTTGGGTCCAAGCTCGCCTGGCTCGTGGAAGCCGATCAGCAGGTGGTCCTGGTCGGCCGCGACGACGCGGACGCGCGTCGAGCCGCGGTGCTCGCGGAGTCCGTTGGGCGTCACCCGGATCGCCGGGTTTCTGGCGGGCGGGATGACGAGCTGGCGCGAGGAGCGCCTTGCGGTCGAGCGAATCGAGCGGATCACCGTCGGCGAGCTGCGCGAGCGCGCCGCCGGCATGCAGATCCTCGACGTGCGCGACCAGGGCGAGTGGGACGCCGGCCACATCGAGGGCTCGATCCACACGCCCTACTACGAGGTCCACGGCATACCCGAAGGCATCGACCCGTCACAGCCCGTGGCCGTCATCTGCAGCTCGGGCCAGCGTGCGGCGCCGGCCGCCAGCCTGCTGCGCAGGCACGGCGCCGAGGAGGTGCTGCACGTGGTGGACGGCGGAGTGCGGGACTACATCAGCGGCCGCTGAGCCGAGGAATCCGGCTCGAGCCGGTCCTG
The DNA here is from genome assembly GCA_963762265.1 of uncultured Thermoleophilaceae bacterium. Lineage (GTDB taxonomy): Bacteria > Actinomycetota > Thermoleophilia > Solirubrobacterales > Thermoleophilaceae > JACVRW01. Next base: position 776,091 of record CAVXKC010000004.1, read on the forward strand.
CTCGAAATCGAGCGCCACGCGCACGATTCGGCCCTGCTCGCGCTTATGAGCGGCGGAGTAGCCCTCCCCGGGCGCGGCCCGCAGCTGGCGGCCGACGTAGTCGTAGGCCAGGCGCTGGGGCAGGATCTTGGCCATACGCCGGCGCATGAATGCCCGCGCGCCCATGTTGCGCGGCTCCTCCTGCACCCAGGCGACGCGCTCGAGGTTCGGGTAGCTGTCCAGCAGCTCCGTGAGCTCAGCCTCCGGGAACGGGTAGAGCATCTCCACCCGCGCCACCCCGATGTGAGCGGCCTCGGCACGCTTCTCGTACATGGCGATGTCGTAGTAGACCTTGCCCGAGCAGAGCACGAGCTTGGTCACGGCTTCGCGGTCCCCCGGCAACGTCGGATCGTCGATCACCCGCTCGAAGGCGCCGTCGACAAGGTCCTCGACGGTCGAGGTGGCGGCCGGCAGGCGCAGCAGGCTCTTCGGGGTCATAACCACGAGCGGGCGCGGCTTCGACACGAGCGCCTGACGGCGCAGGAGGTGGAAGTACTGGGCCGGCGTGGTGCAGTTGGCCACCCGGATGTTCCCCTCGGCCGCGGACTGGAGGAAGCGCTCTAGCCGTGCGCTCGAGTGCTCCGGCCCAGAGCCCTCGTAGCCGTGCGGCAGGAGCAGCGAGAGGCGCGAGGTCTGGCCCCACTTGGCGAGGCCCGAGACCATGAACTGGTCGACGATCACCTGAGCGGAGTTGACGAAGTCGCCGAACTGCGCCTCCCAGAGCACCAGCGCATCGGGAGCCTGGACGCTGTAGCCGTACTCGAAACCGAGGCAACCCTGTTCCGAGAGCGGCGAGTTGTGGAGCTCGAATGGAGCGTTTGCGTCGCGCAGGCCCTGCAGCGCGCACCAGCGGTCTCCGGTGGCGGAGTCGTGCAGGACCGCGTGGCGCTGCGAGAACGTGCCTCGCTCGGTGTCCTGGCCGGTCAGGCGCACGGGCACCCCGAGGGCGAGCAGCGAGGCGATCGCGAGCGCTTCCGCGTGGGACCAGTCGATGCGCCCGTCGGGGTCGTCGAAGCCGGCGCGGCGGCGCTCGAGGAACGGCCTGAGCTTGCGGTGGACCTCGAAGCCCTCGGGCGCCCGCAGGAGTTGCTCGTTGAGCGAGCGCAGCGTGTCCTCGGGCACCGTGGTGCGCGGCTCGCGGCTCATCGTGCGGTCGAGCTCGTGCTGTCCGGTGTCGGGCGGCCCGCCCATCGACTCCTTGAGCTCGGCATGGGCGTCGGCCACGCTCTGGTAGGCCCGCTCGGCCACCTCGCTCGCGTCGTCGGAGGCGACCACGTCCTCGGCCGCCAGCCGGTCGGCGTAGAGCTTGCGGACCGGCGGGTGCTGCTTGATCCGCTCGTACATGAGCGGCTGCGTGTAGGCGGGCTCGTCGGTCTCGTTGTGACCGAAGCGCCGGTAGCCGATCAGGTCGATCAGGGCGTCTCGGTTGAAGGTCTGGCGGAAGGCGTGCGCCAAGCGGACGGCCGAGATACAGGCCTCGACGTCGTCGGCGTTCACGTGGATGATCGGGACGTCGAAGCCCTTGGCGAGGTCGGACGCGTAGCGCGTCGAGCGGCTCTCCTCGGGGTCGGTCGTGAACCCGAGCTGGTTGTTGGCGATCACGTGGATCGTGCCGCCGGTCGAATAGCCCTCGACCGCCTGCAGGTTGAGCGTCTCGGCCACGATTCCCTGTCCCGGGAAGGCAGCGTCGCCGTGGATGAGCACGGGCAGCACGGCGTTCGGGTCGTGGGTCAGCTCGCGCGCCTTGCGGCTGGTCTGATCGGCGCGCGCGCGGCCCTCGATCACCGGGTTCACGTACTCGAGGTGGCTCGGGTTGGGCGACAGCGTGACGGTCAGGCTGCGCCCCTCGCGCGTCCTGTAGGCGCCGGACGCGCCGTAGTGGTACTTCACGTCGCCGGTGCCGCCCTCGGGCGCCGCGGTGTCCTTCGAGAGCGTCTGCTCGCCCTCGAACTCGACCAGGATCGACCCGTATGGCCTTCCGACGGTGTGAGCCAGAACGTTCAGCCGGCCGCGGTGCGCCATCCCGAGCACGACCTCGCGGGCGCCCGCCGCGGCCGCCAGCTCGATGGTCTCGTCGAGCATCGGCACGAGCGCGTCGAGACCCTCGATCGAGAACTGCTTCTTGCCGAGGAACGCCTTGTGCAGATAGCTCTCGAGCGCCTCGGTCTGCGACAGGCGCTCGAGCAGGAAGCGCTTCTCCTGCGGCGCGAGCGGCTCGCGGTACTCGCCCGACTCGATCGCCTGGCGCAGCCAGACGCGCTGCTCGTGCTCTGAGATGTGCTCGATCTCGTAGGCGATCGTGCCGGTGTAGGTCTCGCGCAGCCGCGGCAGCGCGTCCGCGAACGTCTCGCCCTCCACGGCCACGCGCAGCACCGAGGCCGGGATGCGGCGCATCAGGTCGTCGGTGAGGTTGACCGTGGCCGGCTCGAGCGCGGGATCGCCGACCGGCTCGGAGCCGAGCGGATCGAGCCGTGCCGGCGAGGTGGCCGTGCATGCGGTGGGCCTTGACGAGCGAGGTGGCCGCCTGCACGGCCTGCAGCAGCGCCTCGTCCGCCACCTGGCGCGGCCGCGGGGGTGGCCGCCGCGGGCACCGGCTCGGCGGCCGTTACCGCGGCCGGGCTGCTGTCGACCGCGCGCCACCCCGGCCACGCCGCTCGCCTCGAACAGGTTCTCGTAGAAGCTCGTCCTCGCCCTGGAGCAGCTGGTCGACCTTGCGCAGGAACGCGCCCGACTCCGCGCCCTGGATCACGCGGTGGTCGTAGGTCGAGGTCATCGTCATGACCTTCTGGACGCCGAGCTCCTTGAGCGTCTCCGGCTCGACGGCCGTCAGCCCGGGCGGGAAGCCGATCGCGCCGGTGGCGACGATCGTGCCCTGGCCGGGCATCAGGCGCGGGACGCTGGCCACGGTGCCGATGCCACCCGGGTTGGTGAGGCTGATGTTGGCGCCCTGGTAGGCGTCGGGAGCGAGCGTGTTGTCGCGCGCGCCCACCACGAGCTCGTCGTAGCGCGCGACGAAGTCGGCGAAGCCGAGCTCCGATGCGTCGTGCAGGACGGGCACCACCAGCGAGCGCGTGCCGTCCTTGCGCTCCACGTCGACCGCCAGCCCGAGGCTGATCGTGGCGGGAACCACGCGCTGCGGCTTGCCGTCGTCCTCGGCGTAGGAGTGCGCCATCACCGGCATGCTCGCGCGCCGCCTGGACGATCGCCCAGGCGATCAGGTGGGTGAAGCTGAGCTTCTTGCCGGCGGCCTTGAGGTCCTTGCGCCGGGCGTCGAGCACGTCGACCGGCAGCGGTGCGGAAGCTGGTGGCGGTGGGGATCGAGCGGCTCTCGTCCATGAAGCGGGCGAGCGTGGCCGCCGGGCCGCGGATCGGCCGGATCTCGGCGCCGGCCGGGGCCTCGGGCGCGGCCGTCCCGTTGCCCTCGAGCGCGGCCGAGCACGTCGTCCTTGGTCACGCGCCCGCGCGGGCCGGTCCCCTTGATCGAGTCGAGGTCGACGCCCTCGGCCCCGGCGATCCGTGCTGCGATCGGAGTGGCGTTGGCGGCGCCGTTGCCGGCCGTGGGAGCCGAGCCCGCGGGCTTGGGAGAGGCGGCCGGCTGCACCGGCCCGTTCCCGGCGGACGCCGGGCGCCCGGCTCCGGCGGCGATGCGGCACAGGACGGCCCCGACGGGGACGGTCGAGTCGGGTTCGACGAGCAGCTCGGCGATCGTGCCCGCAACAGGCGAGGGAACCTCCGCGTCGACCTTGTCGGTGGAGATCTCGACGAGCGGATCGTCGACGGCCACGGCGTCGCCGGCCTTGACCTTCCACTCCAGGACCGTGCCTTCGGCGACCGAGTCGCCCATCTCCGGGAAGGCGACGTCGACGAGCTCGGCCTCGGGGGCCTCGGATGCCGCGGGCTCGGCGGCATCGGGGCTCGCGGGGCCCGGCGCCGCCGGGTCCGCGCCGTCGACCTCGATCTCCCCGAGCACCGCGCCGACGGCGACCGTCGAATCCGGGTCGGCAGTGATCTTGGACAGCGTCCCGGCGGCGGGAGCCGGCACCTCGGCGTCGACCTTGTCGGTCGAGATCTCGACGAGTGGCTCGTCGGCGTCGACGCGGTCGCCAACCTGTTTCAGCCACCCAAGGACGGTGCCTTCGGTGACCGACTCCCCCATCTGGGGCATGGTGATCTGCACGGTCGTCGCACGAGTGGCCATCCCGTTGATCAAGGGTACCCCGTAGCCTCGGCGGCGTGAGCGCGCGCAGGCGAAAGTTCTGGGGCTGGGGCCATGAGGACCAGCAGCCCGCACACGCCGAGGTCGAGCAGGTGGGGCTCGGCGCTCGCGAGCACCTCGGCTTCGGCCCGGCGGAGGTGGAGCGCCCGGTGGCGCTGGAGGACGTGCGGCTGGTGCCCGCGCGCCTCCAGCCGCCTGCGACGCTGGCGGGCATCTGCCGCAGCGACCCGTACGAGCGCGCCCTGCACTCCTACGGTCGTGCCTACCGGGACGTGGTGCGCGCCTTCCGCGGCCGCTTCGACCATCCACCCGACGTCGTTGCGCATCCGCGCGACGAGCGCGAGGTCGAGCATGTGCTCGAATGGTGCGCCGGCGCCGGCGCGGCGGCGATCCCGTTCGGCGGGGGCACGAGCGTGGTCGGCGGGGTCGAGCCGCGGGTCCCGCAGGGCGCCGCCGTGAGCATCGATCTCAAGGCGATGGGTCGCGTGCTCGAGGTCGATCCGATATCCCGAGCCGCGCGCATCCAGGCCGGCGCCACCGGTCCGCAGCTCGAGGAGCAGCTCAAGCGAGAGGGGCTCACGCTTCGCCACTACCCGCAGTCGTTTGAGTACTCGACGCTTGGCGGATGGATCGCCACGCGCGCGGGCGGGCACTTCGCCACGCTTCACACGCACATCGACGACTTCGTGGAGTCGGTTCGGGCGATCACCCCGCGCGGCGTGTGGGAGAGCAGGCGGCTCCCCGGCTCGGGCGCGGGGCCGAGCCCCGACCGCATGCTGATCGGCTCGGAGGGCATTCTGGGAGTGATCACCGAGGCGTGGGTGCGCGTGCAGGAGGCCCCGCGCTTCAAGGAGTCAGAGGCCGTCTTGTTCGACTCATTCGCGGACGGGGCCAGGGCCGTGCGGGCGCTGGCCCAAACGCGGCTGTTTCCGACCAACTGCCGCCTGCTGGACCCGGGCGAGGCGGGGCTCACCGGTGCCGCTCCCGCGGGCAGGGCGCTGCTCGTGCTCGGCTTCGAGGGCCACGCCCCTCTCGAGACGGCGATGGCGCAGGCGCTCGAGCTCTGCCGCGAGGCCGGTGGCGAGCCGCGCGAGCAGCGCGGTGAGTCGGAGGGCGCCTGGCGCGACGCCTTTCTGCGTGCGCCCTACCTGCGCGACACGCTGATCGCCGCCGGCATCCTGGCCGAGACGTTCGAGTCGGCGATCACGTGGGATTGCTTCGAGGAGTTCGTCGCCGCTGTCCGCGAGGCGACGGCGAGAGGGCTCGGCGCAGAGGCACGGGTCACCTGCCGCCTGACGCACGCCTACGCCGATGGCGCGGCCCCGTACTTCACTGTGCTCGCCCCGGCGCGCCGCGGCGCGGAGCTCGAGCAGTGGGACGAGGTCAAGGCGGCCGCATCCGAGGCGATCGCGGCCGCCGGGGGCACGATCACCCACCACCACGCGGTCGGGCGCGACCACCGGCCCTGGTATGACCGCCAGCGCCCGGACCCGTTCGCCGCGGCGCTGGGCGCGGCCAAGGCGGCGCTCGACCCCGATGGGATCCTCAACCCCGGCGTCCTGATCGGCCCATGACCGCGCGAAAGCGAGAGCTCGCGCGGGCCGACCGTGTGCTTCCGGGGCTCTGGCGTCTGCGCCTCCCGCTGCCCTGGCCCGGCGTGCCGCACGGCAACGCCTACGCGATCGCAGCCGGCAGCGGCGTGGTGCTCGTGGATACGGGGCTTCACGAGCCCGGCTCGTTACGGCAGCTCGAGCTCGCGCTCGACCAGGCCGGGCTGCGCCTCGAGCACGTGCGCCTGGTGGTGTGCACGCACGCGCACTCAGACCACTACGGCATGGCCGCGCAGATCATGCAAGAGGCGGGCTGTGAGCTTTGGATGCATCCCAACCACGCGCACACGACACAGGCTGCGGGGGATCCCGAGCTCGCCTTCGAGCGTCGCTTTGAGATCGCGCGCCAGTCCGGGGTGCCGGCCGCCGCGCTCGAGGCCTACAAGGAGGCCCGTCGCGGCCATGCGTTCGGGATCGCCGAGGTGGTGATGCCCGACCGCGATCTGCTCCCGGGAGTGGAGCTCGAGACCGATCTCGGCGCCTGGCAGGTGTACGAGACACCGGGCCACGCCCCCTCGCACGTCGTGCTCCATCAACCCGACCGACGGCTCCTGCTCTCGGGCGACCACCTGCTCGGGCGCGTCTCGCTCTACTACGACTACGGCTGGTCGCCGGACCCCACCGGTGAGTTCCTGGCGAGCCTTGACGTAGTGGACGAGCTCGACGTTGCGCTGGTCCTGGCCGGCCACGGCCGGCCGGTGCGCGAAGCCCGGGCGCTCGCCGAGGCCAACCGCCGTGCGGTCCACGAGCGCCTGGCACGCGTGCAGCACGCGCTCGCCTCCGGGCCGCGCACGCCGTTCGACATCGTGCCTGACATCCTCGACCACGAACTGCCGGCGCCGCTCATGATCGGCTGGGGGCTCAGCGAGGTGCTCTGCTACCTGCGCCACCTCGAGCTGGTCGGCGAGGTGAGCCGGCTCGAGGATGCCGACCCGGAGCGCTGGGCGCTCGTGGCCTAGACGGTCGCCTGCGCGCGCGTCCAGGGATGCGCGGCTCGCAGGGCGGCCAGGATCGCCCGGGTTGCCGGTGAGCGGTTAAGGGTGTAGAAGTGGATGCCGGGCGCGCCGCGCGCCAGGAGATCGGAGCACTGGAGAGTCGCGTAGGCGACTCCAAGCTCCGCAACCGCTTCCGGGTCGTCGGCGCGCCTGGTCAGCTGCCGTTCGAGATCCTCGGGGATCGAGGCGCCGCACATCTCGGTGAAGCGCTTGATCTGGCCGTAGTTGGTGATCGGCATGATCCCCGGGATGATCGGCACGCTGATGCCCGCCTCGCGGGCCTCTTCGACGAACTCGAAGTAGCGGTCGTTGTCGAAGAAGAGCTGGGTGATCAGGAAGCCCACGCCGGCCTCCTGCTTGGCGAGCGCGTAGCCGAGGTCGCTCCGGCGATCGGGAGCGTCGGGGTGGATCTCGGGGAAGCACGCAGCGCCGACGCAGAAGTCAAACTGCTCGTTGATCAGCCGGATCAGCTCGACCGAGTAGTGCAGGCCGCCCGGGTGCGGCTGCCACTCGGACTCACCGCGCGGCGGATCGCCGCGCAGGGCGAGCACGTTCTCGACGCCCGCCGCCTGGATCTGCCCGAGGATCTCGACCAGGCGCTCCTTCGGCTCGCCCACGCAGGAGAGGTGGGCCATCGCCTCGATGCCCAGGCCCTGCTTGATCCAGCGCGTGAGCTCGACGGTCGCGTTGCGCGTGCTGCCGCCCGCTCCGTAGGTCATCGAGACGTAATCGGGGCCGTCGTCCCTCAGGACCTCCAGCGTGGCCTCGAGCGTCCGCTTGCCGTCGTCCGTCTTCGGTGGGAAGAACTCGAACGAGAAGACCGGGCGGTGGTCGTCGAGCATCTCTGCGATGCGCATGGCGCAAACCCTAACACGATCGTGTCAAGGTTGTGGAGAGCGCATGACGTCCGGCCGCGAGGGCGCGGGATCGCCATCGCCCGGCTCCGCCGTGACGGCCAGACCCGGGTACTTGGCCGGGTCGACGGCGGCGGCGAACCGCACGTTCGAGCGGCCCTGAGCGTCGGGGTGGAACGTGCCGGCCGAGATCCTGTTCACCCGCCCCGGGCGGTCGCCCGGCCCGACGAACCAGAGCTCGTAGTACTCGCCCTTGGGCAGGATCGGGAGCTCGTCGGTGCGAAAGTCGATCACGCGCCCGACTCCCGTCTCCCGCACCGTGGCCGAGGCGCTGGTCCCGGCGGGCGAGCTGAGGGTGGCCCGCAGCTCCAGTGAGCCGGGGAGCTCGTCGCCTCCGATCTGCGTGCCGGCGAAGACGGCGGCACCGAGCAGCGCCGCGAGCCCGCCGGCGAGCGCAACGCGGCGCGGGCGCAGCGACAGGCTCCGGCGCCGGGGCGGCTGCGCGGGCGCGGACGCGGGCGGCGCGGCCCCCGCGGCCTCGCGCACGGCGCGCAGCGTGCGCTCCTCCAGGCCTGGGGGCGGTGCCACCGGGGCGGCCGCGCGGGAGAGCAGCCCGGCCGTGCCCTCGAGCTCGGCCGCGGCCGCGCGGCAGGCCGCGCACCCCGCCAGGTGCTCCTCCACCCGCGCACGCTCGGCGGCGTCGAGCCGCCCGAGCAGGTAGGCGCCGAGATCCACGTGGATGTCGATTCGGTCAGGCAAGAAGTCCTCGTTCCTCGAGCTCCAGCCGCAGCGCGCGCAGGCCGTAGAAGGTCCGCGTCTTGACGGTGCCGAGCGGGATTCCCAGCCGCGCCGCGATGTCCGCCTGCCCTAGATCCTCCTCCAACATCAGCTCGAGCACGTCGCGGTGCTTGGGCGAGAGCGCCCCGACGGCGTCGCGGACGTCGAGGCTCAGCAAGAGCGAGTCGAAGGAGCGGTCGTCCACAAGCTCGATGTGCTCCTGGGAGAGCAGCGGGCGCGACGCCGAGCGGCGCAGCAGGTCCACCGCCACCCGCCGCCCGATCGTGTAGACGAAGGCGCGCACGCTGCCGCGCTCGGGGTCGAAGCGGGGCGCGCTTCGCCAGAGGCGCACGAAGGTCTCCTGCACCATCTCCTCCGCCATGCCGTGGTCTCCCAGCAGCCTCACGCCGAGGCCGTAGAGGCGCGAGCCGTAGCGGCGGTAGAGGTCCACCAGCGGCTCCTCGGTGTCACCCGCCGCCACGCGACCGAGGAGGAGCGCCTCCTCCTCGGTCGTAGTGGCAGCAGTGATGGTGTCGGTCTGCATCCGTGCGGGTCCTGCCCTCTTGTTCGCAGGACACCCGCGCTTTGGTTCAGCGCACCCTCAGCCGAAGCGACAGGGACTTCGCGTCACCCTCGGCCAGCGCCCGCGCGAGCGCCCGCCGGTCCGAGCGCGAGAGCTCGATCGTGCCGCGGCCCCTGCCGCCCGCGTCCAGGCTCACCGTCACCCGGTCGAGCACCCGCCGGCCGAGTCGCAGCGACGAGCCGACGCGATTGGGCTTCGGCGCCGCCGGCTTGTCGTCGTCGTCGACGATCGTGAGCGTCGTCGTGCCCTGTCCGCCGACCAGCGCGTTCGCGCCCGCGTTGGAAAGGGTGAGCGTGACCTTCTCGTCGGCCTCGTCGCGCGCGTCGCCCGCGACCGGAACCGAGATGACCTTGGTCGTCTGACCTGGATCGAACGTCAGCGTGCCGCTGGCGGCGCCGTTCGAGCTCGAGTAGTCGACCGTAGCCGTGCGGTTCTCCGGGCCGGAGCGCACGACCGCGACCTGCGCCTGGCCCGCGCTCTCGCTCGCCGCGGATGCCTCCACGGAGAAGCCGATCACCGATGCCGGCACCACCGACAGCGACTCGATCACCTCGCCGCCGCCGATCGCGCCGACGGGCGTGGCCGCGCCGTTGGCGAGGTTGACCGTGTGCAGCATGGAGCTGCCGGCGGCGCCGGCGAGCTCGAACGCCGCGTAGGCGAGCTTCGAGCCCTGGGCGATGTCGAAGCCGGCGTTGTCGGTCGTGTTCACGCCGAGCATGCCGCGCGGCTCGAGCGTTCCCGAGTTGGGCGGGTTCTGGCGAAACAGCATGTCCGAGCCCGAGTCGATGTCGAACAGCTCCGTGGCGGGGGTGCCGTCGAAGTTGTTCGTGTACCCGGCGGCCACGACGTTCGGGTCGCCGGGATTGAGCGCGGAGTCCTTGCCGCCCGCCACCGTTCCTGCCCCGCCGTTGCCGTTGAGCGGGTTGAAGCGGTAGTTCTCGTTGGCCTCGTTGACCACCCGCACCGCGTCGGCGGCCGGGTTGACGTCGAGGCCCGTGTCACTGGCGGCCGGGAAGGCCCCCAGCCCGGCGCTGACCTGCACGGCGGCCCAGGCGCCACCGGCCATCGCGGGCGGGGTCAGCACGTAGAGGGTCCCGAGCCGGCCGTATGCATAGAGCTGGTTCGATCGAGGGCGATAGTCGAGCCCCACCAGATCGGTGTCGGTCGCGGCCGGCGAGAACGTGATGGCGGCGGTCTGTGCCGAGCCCGGCGTCGTCACGCCGAACGTGACCAGCGAGCTGGGGCTGTCGGTGGACAGGCCCACCGCCGTCTCGTCCGCGAGCGCGGGTGCCGCCGTTGCGGTTGCGGCCGCCGACGCGCACGCAAGCGCGACCGCGACTCTCTTCAGATGTCTCCTTGACATCGAGTCCTCCCGTTTCGTTGAGGGGTCGTTGCCAGGAGTTCGCGCCGAGCGGCGCGCGAGGTTCAGTCGGTCTCGGGCGGGAGGATGTCGAGCCCGGTGGCGTGCACTTCGCGCCCTGCCAGGCGGTATTGCACGTCGACCTGGTCGTTCTTTCCGTAAGAGCCCCAGAGGCCCAGGAACATCGCCGTCCAGCGCCCCGCCCCGAGCCGCTCCTTTTCGAGCGGCTGGGCGAAGTGGAGCTCTGAGCCGAGCACCTCGTAGTCGGTGCCCTGCTTTTGAGGCACCCCGTTCAGGAACACCCGATAGGGCGGCTCGGCGCCGCGCGGCAGCGGGACGCGCCAGTGCTTCAAGTCAGCAGCTCCCTGCGCAGGGCGTCGTATGGGCTCTCGCTTCGGCGCTGCTCGACCAGCGTGCGCCGCAACCTCCCCGTAAACGCCTCGCTCGAGCCGTCGCCGCGAACGTCCACCCCCGCGCGCAGCCGGCCCGGCCCTGACACTTCGATCCGGCCGACCACCTGCTTCACCGGCTCGATCCTGCGGATCAGCGTGCCGCCGGCCGGACTGGCGCCCGCGCCGTTCGAGAGCTCCCGCCCGATTCGCTCGACGGCGTCGAGCGCTGCCGAGAGCCCCTGGTGGCGTTCCTTGCGCACCTTCGCCTTGCTGCGCACGGTGATCGTGTACCTCCGGCTGCCGGCCTCCTCAGCCACCGATTGCGGACATCGTCCGCGGCGGCTGGCGGAAGCCCGGTTCCCCGACCCGGTGCTTCAGCTCCTTGCGCCAGACGGCGTCGCGGATGACCGTCTCCAGCTCGTCGCTCGACGCTCCGGCGCGCAGGACCTCGCGCAGGTCGGTCTCGTGCAGCGAGAAGAGGCAGGTGCGCAGCTTGCCGTCGGCGGTCAGGCGGATCCGGTTGCAGTCCGCACAGAAGGGCTCGGACACCGGATTTATGAAGCCCACCTCGCCCTGGCCATCCGCGAATCGGAACACGCGCGCGGTCGCATGCGGTTCGCGCGGCACCTCCTCGAGCGGATACACGCGGTCGATGATCGCCCTGATCTCGTCGCCGGTGAGCACCTGGTCGGGGCTCCAGGCCTGGTCGCCGTCGAGCGGCATGAACTCGATGAAGCGCACCTGGAAGCTCGTGGAGCGCGCGAACTCCGCGAACGGCAGGGCCTCCTGCTCGGTGAAGTCGCGCAGCGCTACCGCGTTCACCTTGACCGGGCGCACCTCGGGATGCTCCGCGATGGCCTCGAGGCCGCGAAGCACCTGGGGAAGGGAGTCGCGCCGCGTCTGCTGGAAGAAGCGGTCGCGCTGAAGGGAGTCGATCGACACGTTCACGCGGTTGACTCCAGCCTCGACCAGCGCGGCCGCGTGGCGCTCGAGCAGGTAGCCGTTGGTGGTGAGCGAGAGATCCTCGATCCCGGGCACCGCGGCCAGCATCGACACCAGCTTCGGGAAGTCGCGGCGCACCAGCGGCTCGCCTCCGGTGAGGCGCAGGTCGCTCACGCCCATCTCGGCCAGCACGCGCACGAGGCGCTCGATCTCCTCGAAGCTCAGGATGTCGCCGCGCTCGAGCCACGGCAGCCCCTCGGCCGGCATGCAGTACTGGCAGCGGAAGTTGCAGCGGTCGGTGACAGACACCCGAAGGTCGGTGATGCAGCGGCCGTGGCCGTCGAAGAGCGGTTCGCGAGGCACTGAGTCGTAGGGTACTCGCGGTGGAGATTCCCGAGCTTCAGATCCGCGTCCCCACGCGCGGCAACCGCCGCCTGGAGGCGCTGCTCGCCGCCGCCAACAGCGACCGGCGCCTCCACGCGTGGTGGTACATGCAGCAGGTCAACGCCGACCGCCGCGACATGTCCGACCACTCCTGGGTCCACATCCAGATCACCGTCAACATTGCGCTGCGAATGTTTCGGCTGCTCACCCGCGCCGGGGTGGAGCCCACGATGGTGTCTCAGCACGGGATGACGGCGCGCGACGCGGAGGTCGTGATCGCGGCCGCCTGCCTGCTTCACGACACCGGCATGTCGATCCACCGGACCGACCACGAGCAGTACTCGCTGTTCCTCGCCGCCGATCGGCTCCCGCACCTGCTCGAAGGGGTCTACGAGGACCCGGCCCTGACCGTCATCGTCTCCGAGTCGCTGCACGCGGTGATCGGCCACCGCCGCCGTGGCGACCCGATCACCGTCGAGGCCGGCATCGTGCGCGTGGCCGACGCGCTCGACATGGCAAGCGGCCGCTCGCGCATCCCGTTCGAGACCCGGCGCCCGAACATCCACTCGGTCTCGGCGGCGGCGATCGACGCCGTCGCGATCGAGCCGGGAGAGGAGCGCGCGGTGCGGATCGAGATCGAGATGAACAACTCGTCCGGGCTGTTCCAGATCGACGAGCTGCTCGCCACCAAGCTGCGCGGCTCCGGCATCGAGGAGCACATCGAGGTCGTCGCGCAGATCGAGGCCGAGCACGAGAAGCGGCTGCTCCCGGTGTTCAGGATCTAGCCGGCCTGCGTAAGTCCCGCGCCGCCGCTCGGTTGGATGGGCAAGCGACGAAAGGACTCTCATGTCTCGCAGGCTCACTCGGCGATTCACCTACTCGAATGTGATCGCCAGCATGGCCCTCTTCATGGCGTTGGGGGGCGTCGGCTACGCCGCGGCGACGGTCGACAGCAGCAGCATCGTCAACAACAGCGTGCGTGGAAAGGACATCCACCAGCGCACCATCCGTGCCGGTGATATCCGCACCAACGGACTCGGCGGCAAGCAGATCAAGGAGTCGAAGCTCGGCCCGGTTCCGGACGCGCAGGCACTCCAGGGCATCGGGCCCGAGGGCTTCGTGTCCGCGGGCACGCTCGTGCGCTACTCGTTCACGCTGAACGGCGGGGAGACCCGCGAGGTCGCCGCGAGCGGCGCACTCAAACTCACTGCTCATTGCATCGACAACGGCTCCGACCAGGACGGCAACCCCGGCAAGGACGTGGCTCGGATCTACGCGAGCACCACGCAGGACGGGTCCGTCTTGCGCGGCATCGACACATACGACGGCGGCGCCTCGGGCTACCTCAACGCGGCGACGGCCGAGACCGACGCGGTCTGGAGCGAGACCCCCGCCGACGACGGCGTGGTCAGGGCGTTCAGGGGCGGCGACGACGACCTCGCCGTCGCCTCGGCTCCCGACGGGGCCACGATCACCGGCCTCTATGACCCCGCGGTTCAGGGGGTCAACGTGTTCGGCGCCCCGTGCGTCTTCCGCGGCTGGGCAATCGTCCAGTAGCTCGGCAGTCCGGCCGCCCCCGCCAATGACACGCGGGGGCGGCCGGCGCTTGCCTGAGATCAGGGTGTGATCTTGACCAGCGCGCCGCCGGCGCCCTTGAACGGGCTGTCCTTCGGCGTCTTGCGTGGAAGCACGCTGTTGTTCGACACGTACACCGCGCCGCTCGAATCCACAGCGGCGCCGGTCGGGGCGAACAGCTTGCGCCCTCCGGCGAGCTTCGTCCGGGTGCCGTCGGGCGCGACCTTGATGAGCGCTCCCTTGAAGTTCCCCTTGGCGAGGTTCTGCGCGAACTCCGTCACGAACAGGCTGCCGTCCGGGCCGAAGGCGACGCCGGTGATGGCGGTGAAGCCGGCGGCTTGCACCACGGGCGTGCCGCCCGCGGCGGGGATGCGCCAAACGCGCGCCTTGCCCTTGCCGGCGCCCTCCGCCAGCTCACCGACGTACAGGTCTCCGGTCGGGCCAACCGCGATCGAGCTCGGCACCGGCTGGGACTTGCCGTTCTTCGGGATCACGGCAAGCAGGGTGACCTGGCTGCCGCGGACTTCGAACACGGCGTTGGCGCCGGCGTCGACCACGATCTGGCGGTCGGCCAGCGCGACTACCGCATAGGGATTGGAGTTGCGGTCGCCCTTGACGCCGTCGACGTTCTGCTCCCACTCGACCCGGTCGATCCGGGCCGCGGTGCCGAGGTTGCCCGGGCTCACCGACAGCAGACGGCCCGCCTGCCTACGGATGAGCTTCGGGAATCCCTTGATGTCCTTGGGTGTGCCGGATCCCATCACGCCGAACACAGAGCCGTCCGGAGCGACCGAGACGCCGTGCAGACCGCCGGCGAACAGCCCGGCCCCCGACGCGGCCGACCCAAAGCCCTTGGCGAAGGTCTTCGCCTCGCCGTCGGCGTAGCGCACGACCCGGCCCGTCAGCCCAAAGCACTGGGCGTTTTCGCCCTTGCCCTTGCACTTCTTGCCACCCCGGCCGCTGTTGGCGACGTACACGGCGCCGTCCGGGCCGACCGACACGCCGCGCGGGTTGTCAAGCCCCTTGGCAACCGTCTCGACCGTCGCCCCTGGGCACCGCCAACCGCGGCCAGCGAGGCGACGCCCACGGCGGCAGCCGCGGCGATGCACCTCTTCAAAGAAGAGTTCATTTTGACCCCTTTCGTCCATGCCCCGTGAGTGCGGGGCGTTATGAGAGCGGGTCAGGGTAGAGGAAGCTCAGCCTTTTGCCGGGTCGATCAGCCCGGGCTTCGCGACGGGCTTGTGGGTCACCTTCTTGCGCCCGTCGATCGGCTCATAGTCGCTCTCGCGCGAGCCCGTGTAGATCTGCCGCGGACGGGCGATCTTCGTCTCCTCGTCCATCTGCATCTCGCGCCATTGGGCGATCCACCCCGATGTGCGCGGAATGGCGAACATCACCGTGAACATGTCGGTCGGCAGGTTGAGCGCCTCGTAGATCAGCCCGGAGTAGAAGTCGACGTTCGGGTAGAGCTTGCGCTCGACGAAGTACTCGTCGTCGAGGGCTCGCTTCTCCAACTCGACCGCGATGTCGAGCTTTGGGTTCTTGCCGGTCACCTCGAACACCGCGTCGACGTGCTCCTTGATGATCTCCGCCCGCGGGTCGAAGTTCTTGTAGACCCGGTGGCCGAAGCCCATCAGCTTCTCGTTCTTGTTCTTCACGCCCTCGAGGAAGTCCGGGATGTTGTCGGTGGTCTCGATGCGGCTCAGCATGCGCAGCACCGCCTCGTTGGCTCCGCCGTGCAGCGGCCCATAGAGCGCGGCGACGCCCGCCGCGACGGCCGAGTAGGGGTCCACCTGCGATGAGCCGACTCCGCGCACGGCGTTGGTCGAGCAGTTCTGCTCGTGGTCGGCGTGGAGGATCCAGAGGACGTCGAGCGCCTTCTCGAGCCGCGGGTCGGGCTCGTACTTCGCCTCGGTCATCTTGAAGATCATCGAGAGGAAGTTGCCGGGATAGGACAGGTCGTTGTCCGGATAGACGTACGGGAGGCCGATGCCGTGGCGGTAGGCGAAGGCGGCGAGCGTCGGCATCTTGGCGATCATGCGGACGGCGGCCATGTGGCGCTCCGTGTCGTCGTCGATCTTCTTCGCGTCCGGGTAGAAGGTCGACAGCGCGCCGACGGTGGCGAGCAGCATTCCCATGGGGTGGGCGTCGTAGCGGAAGCCCTCGACGAACTTCTTGATGTTCTCGTGGACGTAGGTGTGGTGGGTGATCTCGAAGATCCACTCATCGAGCTGCTGCTGGGTGGGCAGCCCGCCGTAGATGAGGAGGTAGGCGACCTCGAGGTAGCTCGACTTCTCGCAGAGCTGGTCGATCGGGTACCCGCGGTACTCGAGAATCCCGGCCTCGCCGTCGATGTAACAGACCGAGCTGCGGCAGGAGGCAGTGTTGGTGAACGCCGGGTCGTAGGTCATCAGGCCGAAGTCGTCCTCGGACACTTTGATCCCGCGGAAGTCCATCGCCTTGACCGTGCCGTCGGTGATCTCGAACTCGTACTTCTCGCCGGTCCGGTTGTCGGTGACGCTCAGCGAGTCCTGCGCCGTGGCTACGCCACCACCGTCGTCCCGATGCTCTTGTTCCTCGGCCATCGTCTCTCCTTGATCCGCTCTGTCCACCCTCTTTCCCTGATTTTGCCGTAACGGCACAATGGACCCCTTGCCGCCCGCGTCTGCGGCAGGTCGAGATGTCGGTTTGGTCGCTCCCCATTCGTCGTATTGGCACCATTTTCCAAAGGAGGAAGCGATGAAGTTCATGCTGCTGATCCACCAGGGCTCCACCCCGACGCCGCCGTCGGAGGAGTGGGACCGGCTGTCCGAGGACGAGAAGGGCGAGATCTACGCCGCCTACAAGGCGATCGGCGAGACGCCCGGCGTCAGCCCGGGCCTCCAGCTCCAGCCTCCGGAGTCGGCAACCACGGTGCGGGTGCACAATGGCAAGACGCTGACCACCGACGGCCCGTTCGCCGAGACCAAGGAGGCGATCGGCGGATACCTCCTGTTCGAGGCCGACGATGCCGATGCCGCGATCGAGCTGGCCGCGCGGATCCCGGCGGCCCGCCTGGGCGGCGCGATCGAGGTGCGCCAGATCGTGGAGTGGTAGCGAGCGGCGGCCGGGCCGTCTAGCGCCCGCGCCGGCCGCGGAAGAGCTTCTTCATGGGGCCGCCCAGCGCCGGTCCGGATTCCGGCGGGGCGAGCTGCTCTGCCTCGGCGGCGCTGATGGTGAGCGTCACACCTCGCTCCGCTGTTCGGGCGACCTCGGGTGCGTCGACGAAGCGGCGCACGCCGCTGCGGTCCTCGAACACGACCCCATCCATGATGTGCTCGCGGTGGTTGTCGAGCACCTCGACCACCATGCCCACCGGCTGCTCGTCGGAGCCGTAGACCGGCGTCCCGCGCTCGACCGCCAGGTAGTGGACGGCGTGCCCGTCGTCGATCGGCGTCATCGGACTCAGACCCCCCGGACGAGCGCCTGCTCGGCCTCGCCGCCCTCCTCGGACTCCTCTTCCTCGGTTGCCGAGGTGTAGATCGCGGTGCCGATGGCGGCGATCGCGAGCAGAACCGAGACAGCGCCGACGGCGCGGGCAGCGCCGGGCGACGCCGGGAAGCCCTCGCGCGTGATGCCGAGGAAGGAGACCGTGAGCGCCCAGGCGGCGAGCAGAATCCCGCAGACGTGGAAGGCGTTCACGGCGCGCAGCCTACTAACGCTCAGGGACGCGCGGCCCGCGCTTGGCCACGCGAACGCGCCCGGGCGCCGGCGGGCTGGGCTCGGCGTGAGGCCCGCGCCGCGGCGGCTGCGGCGGGCGGATGCGGGGGTGCGGATCGCGGCGCGTGCCGCCGCCGCCCTCGCCGGCATCCGGCTCGGGCACGGGCGGCTCGCGGATCGCCCACCAGACGATGTAGAGCAGGGCGGCGATGGGGATCTTCAAGACGAGGATCAGCCAGAACATTGCCCAGAAGCTCGACATCGCCTGCGATGTTAAGCCATCGCCGCGCACCCGGCCAGGCCGGGTGCTTGGCCCACGGCGCCATTGCGGCGCGAGCTTCAGGCTACGCGGTCCTGCGCCCAGCTGCGGTAGTCCGCAGACAGGCGCGGGGCCGCCAGCAACAGCGGCGCCAGCCCGTGGTCGACCAGCACCGCCTCCGCGATCAGGCGCACGCTCACGTCGTGCTCGGGGCGCTCGACGAGCTCCACCCCGTCGCCCGCTCCCAGCTCGCCCGCCTCGATCACCCGCAGGTAGGTCCCGGTGCGCAGCGCCTTCGCGAATCGCTTCACCATCCTCGGGTCGCCCATCCGCGCGCCGAGCTTCCAGCACGGCAGGCGCGGCTCGGAGACCTCGAGCAGGACGCTGCCGATCCGCCAGCGCTCGCCCACCAGCGCCTGAGAGGCCGCTACCCCGCGGAGGGTGAGGTTCTCGCCGAAGGCGCCGTGCTCGAGCGGGCGGCCGAGCTCGCCCTCCCACCACTCGGTGTCCTCGCGCGCGTAGGCGTAGACCGCTTTGTCGGCGCCTCCGTGCACGGTCCGGTCGGCCTGGACGTCGCCGCGGAGGCCGAGCGTGCCGGCCGCCACGCGCTCGGTGGTCGGCAGCTTCCAGATGCCGGTCGGGACCCGCTCGCCGCCCCGCAGGACGGTCCTCACGTCGGCCAGATTCACCGAGAGAACGGCGGGCATGGTCCAAGCATCGCAGGGGCATTCACGTATCCCCGCAGCGGCTCCCGCGGCGGCGGCGGCCAAGGCGACGGAAAGGGAGCGAGGGCGTCGCCGCCTACGCGGTGGTGACGCCCTCGATCACGCTCATGAGGCGGAAGGCCTCGAAGCGCTCGTCGATCTCCTCGCGGGTGAGGGTCGCAGCTCGCTCGCAGCCGAACTCCTCGACCCAGCGCGACGCCACCGCCGAGCCGTAGGCCATCGCCCGGCGAAGGGTGACGTCATCGGTGGCGCCGCCTGGGCGTCGAGGTAGCCGAGCAGGCCGCCGGCGAAGGAGTCGCCGGCGCCCGTGGGGTCGATCACGGTCTCCAGGGGGAAGGCCGGGATCGAGAAGAAGCCGTCCTTGGTGAACAGCGCCGCGCCGTACTCGCCCTGCTTGACCACCACCACGCTCGGGCCCATGTCCATGATCTGGCGCGCCGCCTTGAGCAGGGTCGGCTGCTCGGTGAGCATGCGCACCTCGTCGTCGTTCATCAGCACGATGTCGACGGTCGCGATCGTGCGCTCGAGCGACTCCCGTGCGCTCTCGATCCAGAAGTTCATCGAGTCGAGGCCGGCGAGCTTGGCGCCGCACTGCTCGCGCACCTCGCGCTGGAGGTCGGGCTGGATGTTCGCCAGGAACAGCGTCTCCGCCTGCTTCGAGGCGTCGGACAGCTTCGGCTTGAAGTTCTCGAAGACGCCGAGCTGGGTGTCGAGCGAGTGCCGGACGTTCAGGTTCCACTCGTACTCGCAGGCGTAGAAGAAGGTCTTGCCTCCGGGCACGTGCTCGATGTCTTCCGTCACCACGCCGTGGCGATGCAGCACCGCGTACTCGTCCTCGCCGAAGTCGTCGCCCACCGGCCCGACCACGCGGACGTCGGTGAAGTAGCTCGCGGCCAGGGAAAAATGGACGGCGGCGCCACCGAGCGCGCGCTCGCGCTCACCAAAGGGAGTCTTGATCGCGTCGAAGGCGATCGAACCGACAACTACGAGGCCCATGCGGCCGCGGAGGCTAGCCGATGCGGGGCCCCCGGCCGCGTACTACGCTGCCCGCCTCATGCGAGCGGTTCAGATAGACGAGTTCGGCGGACCCGAGGTCCTCAACGTGGTCGACATCCCGAAGCCCGAGCCGGCCGAGGGTCAGGTGCTGATCGAGGTCTCGCGGGCGGGGATGAACTTCGCCGACACCCATCAGCGCGAGAACTCCTACCTGGCCCGCTACGAGGTGCCGCTCGTGCTGGGCGGCGAGGTGGCGGGTAGGACCGAGGACGGCCGGCGGGTGATCGCGCTGCTCGCAAGCGGCGGCTACGCCGAGTACGCGGTCGCGCCGAAGGAGATGGTTCACGAGATCCCCGAGGGGGTGGAGGACGGCGCGGCACTTGCGCTGCTGATCCAGGGAATCACCGCGTGGCACCTGTTCAGGACGTCCGCCAAGCTCGCGCCGGGAGAGGCGGTCGTCGTGATCTCCGGCGCCGGCGGGGTGGGTTCGCTGGCGGTGCAGCTGGCCAAGCCGTTCGGCGCCGGGCGGGTGATCGCGACGGCGTCCACCGAGGAGAAGCGGGCGCTCGCGCTGTCGCTGGGCGCCGACGCCGCCGTGGACCCGGCGGTCGAGGACCTGAAGGCAGCCCTGATCGAGGCCAACGGCGGGACCGGGGTCGACGTTGTGCTCGAGATGTCCGGCGGCCGGGTGTTCTCGCAGTCGGCGGAGGCGCTCGCTCCGTTCGGCCGGATCGTGGCCTACGGGATCGCCGGGCGCGAGCAGAACACCGTCGAGACCGGGCGGCTGATGCGAAAGAGCCGCGCCGTCGTCGGCTTCTGGCTGATGCACTGCCTGGGTCGCCGGGACATGATGGAGGAGCCCCTGGCGGACCTGTTCGAGCGCGCCGCGCGCGGAGAGCTCGTGCCTCAGATGGGCGAGACCTACGCCCTCTCCGACGTGCGCCGGGCCCACGAGGACATGCAGGGCCGAAGGACGAGCGGCAAGGTGCTGCTCGACCCCTCGCGCTAGCGCGCGAGCAGGGTCTGCAGGTCGGCCGCAAACGGCGTGCGCCTGACGTTTGCCGCCACATAGGCGGCGAACGTCAGTCGCGTGGCGCCTCGCGCCTATCGCGATTCGCCCCCGGCGCCAGCGAGTACCCTCAACCGCCGGATGTCCAGCTTCCGAGACCTTGGTTTGTCTGAGCCCGCGCTGGCCGCGCTGGCGCATCTCGGCTACGAGCACCCGACGCCGATCCAGGAGCAGGCGATCCCGCCGCTGCTCGCGGGTCGCGACGTGATCGGCCAGGCCCAGACGGGGACCGGCAAGACGGCGGCGTTCGGCCTGCCGATGGTCGACTACGTCGACAAGGACGCGCTCGAGATCCAGGCGCTCGTGCTGACGCCCACGCGCGAGCTCTGCATCCAGGTGACCCAGGCATTGCGCGCCTACGGCGGACCGAGTGGCGTCGAGGTGGTGGCCGTCTTCGGCGGCGCGCCGATCCGAGACCAGGCCACCCGCTTGAAGGAGGCGCACGTTGCGGTCGGGACGGTCGGCCGCGTGATGGACATGATCGACCGCCACCACCTGTTTCTCGACCAGGCCCGCTACGTGGTGCTCGACGAGGCCGACGAGATGCTCGACCTGGGCTTCCTCGAGGACGTCGAGTCGATTCTGCGCCGCGCGCCGATGGGGCGCCAGACCTGCCTCTTCAGCGCCACCGTCCCCTATGAGATCCGCCGGCTCGCCGACACCTTCATGCACGATCCGATCGAGATCCAGGTGCGCGCAGCCACGCTTACGATCGACACGGTCGACCAGTTCTACGTCGAGGTCCCCGACGGCGAGAAGCCCGAGGCGCTCGTCAAGCTCCTCAAGCAGGAGCGCCCCACCCAGGCGATCGTCTTCGCCCGCACCAAGATCGGCGTCGACCGCCTGGCACGACGCCTCGGCGACGCCGGGGTCCGCGTCAAGGCGCTGCACGGCGACATGTCCCAGGGCCAGCGCGACGGCGTGATGATCGCGTTCAAGGGAGGGCGCGAGCGGCTGCTGGTGGCCACCGACGTCGCGGCGCGCGGCCTCGACATCACAGGCGTCAGCCACGTCGTCAACTACGACGTGCCCAACTCGCCCGACGTCTACGTGCACCGCATCGGACGCACCGGCCGAGCGGGCGAGAGCGGCCGCGCGATCACGCTGATCACGCCCAAGCAGCGCCGCGAGCTCGAGGCGATCGAGCGCCACGCCAAGACGGAGATCGAGGAGTGGTCCGAGCAGGCGAGCGCCGAGCCCAAGGCCCGCGAGCGCCGTCCGCGCGAGCGCGAGACGCGCCGCCCGCGCCACACCAAGCCGCACAGCCGCGACGGCGTTCCCTATGTGAAGCTGGTCGTCGGCGCAGGGCGCCAGGACGGGCTCGAGCCGGCCGACGTGGTGCGAGCTGTGGTCGACCACACCCATCTCGAGAACGCCGACGTCCGCAACGTTCGGGTGCTCGAGCGCTTCGCGTTCGTCGACGTGCCCAAGGAGCGCGCGGGCGAGGTCATCGAGAAGGTTTCGGGAACGCGAGTCCGGGGCGCCGAGCTCCGGCTGGAGGAGGCGAAGAGACGATGAGCAGGGCGACGATGCACACCAATCACGGCCCGATCGAGATCGAGCTGTTCGACGGGGAAGCACCCAAGACGGTCGAAAACTTCCTCAAGCTCTCGCGCGACGGCTTCTATGACGGGCTGACCTTCCACCGCATCATCAAGGACTTCATGATCCAGGGAGGGTGCCCCCAGGGCACCGGCACCGGCGGCCCCGGCTACTCGTTCGAGGACGAGTTCAACTATCACCGGGTCGAGCGCGGCGCGCTCGCAATGGCCAACTCCGGGCCCAACACCAACGGCAGCCAGTTCTTCATCGTGACCGTCGATGCGGCGTCGTGGCTGGACGGCAAGCACACCGTTTTTGGCGAGGTGGCCTCCGGCATGGAGACCGTGGATTCGATCGAGGGGACCGAAACCGGTCCCCAGGACCGTCCCGTGGACGCCGCCGTGATCGAGCGCATCGAGGTCCATGAGGATTGAGCTGCTCTGGTGGGAGGGCTGCCCCTCGCACACGGAAGCGCTGTCGGCACTTCAAGAGATCCTGCGTGACGAGCAGATCGAGGCCGACGTCGAGCTGGTCGAGGTCGAGAGCGACGAGCAAGCGCGCGCGCAGCGTTTCCCCGGCTCACCCACGATCAGGATCGACGGCGAGGACGCCGTCTCGCCCGAGGTGGGCGAGCCGTTCTCGCTGACATGCCGGGTGTATCGCACGCGCGACGGGCGCGTGTCCGCGACGCCCGACCCCGACGACCTACGAGACGCGATAAGGAAGACCTTGCGATGACCTTCACGATCGGCGACACCGCGCCGCGCTTTGCTCTCCCCGACACAGAGGGCTCCGAGCACGCCTTTCCGGAGGGCGATGGGCCCACGGTTGTCGTGTTCACGTGCAATCACTGCCCCTACGCGCTCGCCTGGCACGATCGGCTTCTCCAGGCGGCTCGGGACTACGACGCTGTGCGCTTCTACGCGGTCAACTCCAACGACGCCGTCCGCTATCCCCGCGACTCCTTCGATGCGATGAAGGAGCGGGTCACGGCCGAGGGCGGTTGGCCGCATCCCTACCTGCACGACGAGTCGCAGGAGGTCGCGGCGGCCTACGGGGCCAGGACCACGCCCGACGTATTCGTGCTCGACTCCCAGGGGACGCTGCGCTACCGCGGCGCGCCGGACGCCGACCACCGCGACGAGGACCAGGGCGCCGCGTGGCTGCGCGACGCCCTCGACGCCGTGCTTGCGGGCGACGAGCCGGCCCGTCCCGAGACCGATCCGGTCGGGTGCAGCATCAAGTGGCGGTGATCGCCGCGACGGCGGCGGCCGTGTCTCGGTAGTCCTCGAGCAGCGCTTCGGGGCCCGACTCGAGCAACGCCTCTCGCTCGGCGAAGCCGGTCATGACCGCCACCCCGCGCGCCTCCGCCTCGTGCGCTGCAAGGACGTCCAGTGGCGTGTCTCCCACCAGCACCGCGCCGGTCGGCTCGCCGTACTTGGCCGCCGCGCGCTCGCGTGCCACCGCCACCAGGTCCGAGCGCCGGTCGTGGGGATCGGACCCGTAGGCACCGACCTCGAAGTCGAGCCAGCGCTCGAGCCCGAAGGCGCTCACCTTGAGCGCGGCGTTGGCCTCGATGTTGCCGGTGAGCAGCGACTGAACGACGTCGTCGCGTGCGTGCAGCGCCTCCAGCACCTCCGCAACGCCGGGATAGGCGTGACCATCGCGGCGCATCGCCTCCTTGCGCACTTCGAGCTCTCCCGCCAGCTCCTCGAGCACGCGCGGGAGATGCTCGCGCTCGCCGCCGAGCATCGCCAGGGCGATCTGGTGATCGGTCCGGCCGGCGTACTCGACCGGCAGGGGCTCCCTGCCGACCACGCTTCGGAACGCCTCCTCGAACGCCCAGCGGCCGTGGCCGGCGGTATGGACAAGCGTGCCATCTATGTCCCACAAGACGAGCAGCACCTCATGAGCGTGCCAGACTCGGCGGCGTGCTCGACGCACTGGCAATTCCGCCGCGCATGATCCTTCGGGCCCTCGACGACCTGCACATGGTGGCTGAAGCGCTGCGGGACCTGGCGGGGCGCGACGGAGAGCTGAGCACGCTGCTTGAGTCCGTGCGCCAGCTGCCGCCGAGCGAGGACGAGCTGTCGGCGAACATCGTGCTGCTGCGCGAGGATCTCCAGTCGCTGCTCAGATGGCTCGAACCCCTCCATGGCGAGGTGCAGGACCTCGACAAGACCGCCGAGGCGCTCGAGCAGTCGATGGAGCGCCTTCAGGGCCTGCTGAAGAAGCTCCCAGGCATCTAGCTCAGAGCCACCCCGAACAGCTCCTCGAGCCGAGCGAGCGTGCCCTCGGCGCCGCGATGCAGCACCGCGGTCATTCCGACCGCCTCGGCGCCGGCGCAGTTCTCGCGCAGGTCGTCCACGAAAACGCACTCCTCCGGTGTCGCGCCCGCCCGCTCGGCGCCGAGTACGAAGATCTCCGGCTGCGGCTTGTGCATGCCGACGTCGCCCGAGATCACCACCCCGTCGAAGAGCTCGGGGAACGTCGAGCGGTCATAACGCCCGGCGCCCATCGAGTTCGACACGAGGCCCGTCCGTATGCCCTTGGCACGCGCGCGGCGCAGTGCCGAGACCATCGCCTCGTCCGGCCGGATGTGCCCGAACAGGCGCTCGACCAGACCCGGCCGCCGCGTGGGCTCGAGCTCGAGCAGCTTGCCGAGGCGCTCGCCGAAGTCGTCCTCGGACAGCTCGCCCTTCTCGAGCGCACGCACCGCGGCGAGCGCGCCCGGATCCTCTCGAAAGACGCGTTTGATCACGTCGGGATCCAGGCCCTCGTCCACGCAAAAGGCTCGAAATGACTCAAAGACGTTGGTGGTGAGCACGCCGCCGTAGTCGACGAGCAGCGCCTTCATCGCGCCAGCGCCGTCTCGCGAGCCTTCTCAGCGAGCATCGGGACACCCTCGTCGAAGAGCGCGAGGTACTCGTCGTCGGAGGCCCCCATCGTGAAGCGCTTGTAGTTGCCCTCCATGAACACGGCCGCCTTCCAGAGCGCGAGCGCCTGGTACCAGTTGAGGGCCGACATCGGCCGGCCGCTCTTGTCCTCGTAGCGCCCGATCAGCTCGTCGCGGGTCATGAACCCCTCGCGCCGCGTGGCCGCCGACAGGCTGGCAAACGAGCTGTCGTCGGGATCGCCGGCCTGCGCCCAGGTGACCGTGAAGTAGCCGAGGTCGGCGAGCGGGTCGCCGATCGTGGAGAGCTCCCAGTCGAAGATCGCCACCACGGTTGCCGGCGCGGAGTCGGCGACCATGACGTTGCCGAGCCGGTAGTCGCCGTGCACGATCGTCGAGTCCGGCGACTCGGGCAGGTTCGCCGCAAGCCAGTCGCGTACCTCCTCCACCACCGGCAGCTCGCGCGTCTTGTTGTGCTCCCAGAGCCCGGTGAAGCGGCGCAGCTGGCGTTCGAGGTAGCCGCTCGGCTTGCCGTAGCCCTCGAGCCCACAGGCGCGCCAGTCGACCGCGTGCACCTCCACCAGGCGGTCGACGAGCTCCTCGCAGATCCCGCGCCGCTCGTCCGGGTTGTCGAGGGGCGCGGGCACGGCGCTCGTGACGACCGTCCCGTGCATCTCCTCCATCAAGTAGAAGGGGACGCCGAGAATCGACTCGTCGTCGCAGCTGGCGAGCACGGGCGGCACGCGAACGGGCGTGCCGCGCAGGGCGCCCAGCAGGCGGGCCTCGCGCAGAACGTCGTGGGCGGAAGGCGGCAGCGGCGGGCGCGGCGGGCGGCGCAGCACGACGCGAGCGCCACCGCGGCGGACCAGGAAGGTCAGGTTCGAGTGGCCCTCGCCGATGCGCTCTGCCTCGAGGCGCCCCTCGCCGATTCCGTGCTCGTCGAGGAAGGCCTCGAGCGGCTCGCGCACCACCAGCGGCGCAAGCTCGAGCTCCGCGGCCTCCTGCGGGGTGTCGACCACGTCGGGGGAGCCCATCGAGGGCGAGATCCTACGCGCAGGGATTCGAACCACCGTGACGCGGGCTGCGTACCACCACCGAATCGTCCCCCGATCCGCCGTGTCTAGGGTGTCGACAATGCGACTTCGCCTCCTGCTTGCACTGACTCTCGCCCTCAGCCTCGGCTCGGCCAGCCGGCGATGGCCTTCGACTGGTCCGGTTCCGTGGAGGACTTCTTCTTCAGCCCGTCGAGCTACAAGATCGCCGTGGGCGACAAGGTGATCTGGACCTTCACCGACGGAGGTCACACGACCACGTCGATTCCCGGCCAGCCCGATTCCTGGGACTCGACCAAGCCCGACGGCGACTTCAACGGCCCCGGCGAGACGTTCGAGCACGTGTTCGCGAAGCCCGGCCGCTTCCAGTTCTATTGCGTGCCGCACGCCTCCACCATGAAGGGCACGATCCAGGTCGGCGAGGACACCGAGACGGACACGGTCGACAACTTCAGGACGGTCCGGGCGGGCAGCCGGGTGACGATCAAGTTCAAGCTCAACGAGGCCGCGAAGGTCACCTACAAGCTCCGGGGCCCGAGCCCGGCGAACATATGAGCGCAAGCGCCTTTCCGCCGGTCGCCAGTCGTTCACGCTGAGGCTCAAGCCCGGCGAGTACCGCGGCACGCTCACGCTCGTCGACGACTTCGACAAGAAGGCCAAGCTCAAGAACAGCTTCGTGATCCGCTGACGGACCCGCGCAGCTAGCCTGAGGCGGTGCTCCGGGCGCTGCGAGGCCGCGACTTCCGGCTGCTCTGGATCGGGCAGTCGGTCTCGCTGATCGGCGACGGCATCTATCTGGTCGCGATCGCGTGGCTGGTCTACGACATCTCGAACGAGCCCGGTGCGCTCGCGCTGGTGGGCCTGGCCTGGACGCTGCCGCAGGTGGGCGTGCTGCTGCTGGCGGGGGTGCTGAGCGACCGCTTCGAGCGGCGCCGTCTGCTCGTGGTCGCCGACTTGATCCGCTTCGCGGCGATCGGCTCGATCGCGGCGCTCTCGCTGGCGGGAGTGGTCGAGCTGTGGCACGTCGTCGTGCTCGTCGTGTTCTACGGCGTGGGCCAGGCGCTCTTCCAGCCGGCGTTCGCGGCGATCGTGCCTGACGTGGTTCCGCGCGACCAGCTGCTCCAGGCAAACGCGCTGCGAGAGCTGATGGAGCCGCTCGGGATGCGCTTCGGTGGCCCGGCGCTGGGCGGCTTCCTGATCGCCGCTGTTCGACGTCGGCACCGCGCTGATGGTGGACGCCGCCACGTTCGTGGTCTCGGCGATCGCGGTCTCGCTGATGTCGCGCCGGCCGGCCATCCGGACCGCGCACGGCTCGCTGCGAGCCGACCTGGCCGAGGGCTTCGCGTACGTGCGCGCGCACTCCTGGCTGTGGGCCACGCTCGCCGGAGCGCCGCGCTCTTCCTGCTGGTCGACCTACGGACCGTTCGAGGTGCTGCTGCCGTACATCATCCGCAACGACCTCGGCGGCGACGCGGCCACGTTCGGCGCCGTGCTTGCCGCGGGCGGGCTCGGCTCGATCGCCGCGGCGCTGATCCTCAGCCGCACGGGCGCCCCGCGCCGGCACGTGACCTTCATGTGGTGCGCGTGGGGGGTCGGCACCACGCTCGACATCGGCCTGGCCGTGGCGAGCGCGGCTTGGCAGATGTGCGCGATCGCCTTCGTGTCCTTCGGGTGCGCCACGGCGGGGATGGTCGATCTGGAACACGCTGATGAACACGCTCGTCCCGGCCGAGATGCTCGGCCGCGTGTCGAGCGTCGACTGGTTCGTCTCGATCGGGCTGATCCCGGTCTCGTTCGCGCTCACCGGGCCGGTGGCCGAATGGCTCGGAGCGCGCACGACGCTCGCGGTCGCCGGCGCCTTCGGCCTGCTCAGCTTCGCACTGCTGTTCGTGCCCGGGGTGCGCGATCCCGAGCGCCAGCCGCTCCCGGGAGGCCGGGCTCAGCCGATCTCGTCTACGTGACGGATGTTGGCCACGTCCTCGCCGTCCGGGCCGGGGCCGGCTTCGAACCAGCCGTCGAGGATCTCGCGAGCACCGCGGGACTGGTGGTGCGCAGCGACAGGGCGAGCACGTTGGCGTCGTTCCAGCGTCGAGCGCCGCGCGCGGTCTCGGCGTCCGCGCAGAGCGCGGCCCGGACGCCCGCGACCTTGTTGGCGGCGATCGACGCACCGGTGCCGGTCCAGCAGCAGACGACCGCCTGCTCGGCACGTCCCTCGGCCACGTCGCGGGCGGCGGCCTCCGAAGACCAGGCCCAGTCGTCGCGCTCGTCCTCTTCGAGCGCGCCGTGCAGGAGCGGCTCGTGTCCGCGGCGGCGCAGCTCCTCGACGACGGTCTCGGCCACGCCCGTGCGCTCGTCGGCGGCGACGGAGATCCTCATCGCGTACGCCAGGATCAGGGGACGATGCCCGAGCTGCCCGAGGTCGAGATCACGGCGCGCCGCCTGTCACGCGGCGCCGCCGGCGCGCAGATCGAGTCCGCGCTCGCGCCGGGCATGGTCACGATGAAGACCTTCGACCCGCCGCTCGACGCGCTCGCCGGACAGAGCGTGGACGGGGTGCGCCGGATCGGCAAGATGCTGGCGATCGAGGCCGGCGAGCTGGTCGTGCTCGTCCACCTGATGTCGGCCGGCCGGCTCCAGCTCTGGGACGACGCGCGCCTCGCTGCGCGACCGCGCCTCGCGCCTGCTGATCCGGCTCGAGGGCGGGCGCGAGCTGCGCCTGCGCGAGTTCGGCACCCAGCAGCGAGCCTGGGCGAAGCTGCTGGCGGCAGACGCGGTCGCCGCCGACGACTCGGTGGCGACGCTCGGCCCGGACGCCTACCCGGCCCTGCCCGCCGACGAGTTCGCCCGCCTGCTCGACCAGCCGCGCCACCTGCACCCGCTGCTGCGCGACCAGCGGGTGATCGCCGGGATCGGCCGCTCGTGGGTCGACGAGCTGCTGTGGACCGCTCGCCTGTCGCCCTTCCAGAAGGGCTCCGACCTCGACGCCGAGGCGCTCGAGCGGCTGCGCGGCGCCTGCGACTCGGTGCTCGGGGGCGCGCTCGAGCACTACGAGCAGGCGATCGGCGACACGATCCCCGACAAGCTGCCGATGCCGCTGCAGGTCCACCGGCGCGCGGGCGAGCCCTGCCCGCGCTGCGGCACGCACGATCGAGGCGATCCACTTCAAGGACTACGTGATGTGCTACTGCCCCGAGGAGCAGACCGGCGGGCCGAGTGCTCAAGGACAGGCGCCTGTCACGATTGTTGAAGTGATCGCGGAAGGCGAGCAGGCGCCGGGCTTCGACTTGCCCGACCAGGACGGCAAGGCGGTTCGCCTGGGCGACCTCCGCGGGCGGCGGGTCGTCCTGTACTTCTACCCGCGGGCCGACACCCCCGGCTGCACCACCCAGGCGCGCGGAGTGCGCGACCATGGGCCCGAGTATGAGCAGGCGGGCGCCGTGGTGCTGGGCGTCTCGCCCGACCCCGTCTCGCGGGTCAAGCGCTTCCACGACAAGCGGAGGCTCAACTTCACCCTGCTGGCCGACGAGGATCACTCGGTCTGCGAGGCCTACGGCGTGTGGGTGCAGAAATTGAAGCTCGGCAAGCAGTACTGGGGCGCCGAGCGAACGACGTTCGTGATCGGCGCCGACGGCGCGGTCGAGAAGATCTTCCGCAACGTCAAGCCGAAGGAGCACGATGAGCTCGTGCTCGCGGCGCTTCGCTAGGTCCACTAGTAGCGCAAGTCCCCTCGCAGCACTGCTGTCCCGCGGGCTCGCTCGGGTGCTCCCGCCGAGCGCCGGGTCACGACCATCGTGTGGTAGTCGCCGGGCTTGACGGCGGCGGTGAGCTCGGCCCGCGCGGCGCCGTCGGCGCCCGCGCGGAAGGTGCCGCCGCTGACCCAGCCGCCATCGCTTCGCACGCACCAGAGTTCGTAGACGGCTGTCCTCGACCCGTCCAGGCCGCGCGCCCAGATCCTGACCCGAGTTCCGGCGGGCACCGCGTCGGCGTAGGCGGTCGCGCGAGCCGCGCTGCCCTGCGCCCGGGGCGCCAGCTTGCGCCGTGGCGTATGCAGGGTCGACCGCCTCCTCGTCGGAGGCGAGCGCGGTGAATATCGCCACGACCGCCACGGCGAGCACCGCGAGGGCGCCCGCCATCGCGGCCAGCCTGCGACGGCGCCTCGGGGCCGCGGCGGGCTTCGGGCGCTCGCGGGCGAAGCGGTCGAGCACGGCCTCCTCGACACCGGGCGACGGGGCGGGCGGAGGGATGTCGGACGGCTCGATCTTGGTCGAGCAACGCGGGCAGGCCGGCCATGGCGCGCGCCTCGCGTCCGCAGGCGGGACAGCTCGCCAGGTGGTTGCGCATCTCCTCCATCTCGTCGGGCTCGAGCGCGCTCAGGACAAAGCCGCCGACCAGCTCGCCATGGCTTTGGCAGCGGCTCATCGCCCCACCTCCATCTCGTCGAGGATCAGCCGCAGGGTGCGCAGGGCGTATGACGTGCGGCTCTTGACGGTCCCCAGCGGTATCCCCTTGTGCTCGGCGATCTCGCGCAGGCTCAGCCCGCCGTAGTGGGCGAGGCGGATCACCTCTCGGTGCTCGGACGACAGGCGCGTGAGTGCGGCCGCCACCTGCCACCTGAGCACGGCCTGCTCGAGTCGGCGGTCGAGCTCGGCCGGGCCCTCGTCGGGCTCGCGCTGGGCCAGGCCCGGGCGCACCGCGGCCCGACGCCGGGCGTCCACGATCCGGTTGCGGGCGATCGCATAGAGCCAGGTGCGCACGGTCGCGCGGCGCGGGTCGTAGTCGTCGGCGTGACGCCACGCGCGTGCGAATACGTCCTGCACTACCTCTTCGGCGACCTCGCGGTCGCCCAGGGCGTTGCAGGCGAAGCCGAATAGCTCGCCGGAATAGCGCCTGTAGAGCTCGCGCAGCTCGTCCCCGCTGTTGTCGCGCGGAAGGCGCTCGACGAGCGTGGCGTCGCTCGGGGCCATGTCGGTGAAGGTATACGCGGCGCGCGCGGGCCCGGTTCGGCTCCTCGCGCGTACCTTTCTCCTTCGTGCCGGCCTCGGCGGACATCGGTGAGTCGTTCCAGTCGTTCTTCGACGCCGTCGACTCGTTCTTCTCCAACCTGGCCGACGTTCGGCTCGGGACCGCTGGTGCTCGCTCTCGCGTTCTTCACCGCGTACCTGACCCTGCGGGCCCGGGCGAGCTTCAACATCCTGCGCGCCGCGTATCCCACCGAGCACATCCGCTTCCTCAACATCTGGGGCTCCTACTTCGCGGGCTACGGCTTCAACGCGGTGATTCCGGCGCGCGGCGGCGACGTGGTCCGCCTCTTTCTGACCAAGAAATCCGTGCCGAACTCGAGCTACCCGGCCGTGGCGGCGAGCTTTGGGGTCGAGCTCGGCTTCGACATCGCGATGGGCACGCTGATCCTGATCTTCGCCTTCAGCCAGGGCGTGTTCCCAAAGCCGCCCGACTTCGCGAAGCTGAACGCATTCGACCTCTCCTACCTCGCACAGCACCCGCGCTTCACGCTCTTCCTGCTGACGGCGCTGGCGGTCGGCGCTCTGGTCGGCTTTGCCCTGCTCAGCGTGCGCGTGAAGGCCTTCTGGGAGCGGGTCAAGCAGGGCTTTACGATCCTGCGCGA
The DNA here is from genome assembly GCA_963762265.1 of uncultured Thermoleophilaceae bacterium. Lineage (GTDB taxonomy): Bacteria > Actinomycetota > Thermoleophilia > Solirubrobacterales > Thermoleophilaceae > JACVRW01. The sequence goes on from CAVXKC010000004.1 coordinate 807,676, forward strand.
CCGGCCCCGCTACTTCCGCGAGGTGTTCGCGGTCCAGTTCGGCGGGTGGCTGTTTCGCTTCGCGGCCTTCTGGGCGCTGCTCGAGGCCTTCAACGTGGGCGGCTCGGTGAAGAACGTCTTCCTGGTACTGGGCGTCAACGCCGTTTCGGCCGCGGTGCCCTTCACCCCGCAGGGCGCGGGCGTGGCTCAGGCGCTGCTCGTGAAGGTCTTTGGCGGCAGCGCGACGGTGGCCTCCTACTCGGTCGGCCAGCAGATCGCGATCGGCGTGCTGACCTTCGGGATCGGCTTCGCGGCGCTCGTGTTCATCTTCCGCGTGCGCTCCTTCAAGGAGGTGATCGCCCTGGGGAAGGAGGACCGGGCCGACGAGGCGGCGCGCCGGGCGCCGGGGAGGCCGGCGGAGGGCGAGCCCTAGGCCGTCCCGAAGCCTTCGCGCGCCTCGCGGACGAGGATCACGGCTTCGGGGAACACCAGGCGCATCGCCTGTAGCAGGTCAGCGGCCTGCTGCTCGGAGTTGCCCTGGAGGTTCATGCGCTGTATTCCGGCCACCGTCATGTCGACTGCGAGCTTGATCGCGTTGTCGGCCCAGGCCACTCGCTGCGCGCCCTGCATCTGCTCAGCGAACTCGCCCATGCGCCGGCGCAGCTCGTCGGGATCGCCAAAGAGGCCGCCAAATGGGTCTTCTGAGGACATGCGTTCGAGTCTAGATGACGGATTTAGGGAACCGGCCTCAGACGAGACCGGGTAATGTCGCCCTGGTGCGCATCTCAGATGTGATGACGCAGGGCGTCGTCACCGCCGAGAGCGGGGACAGCCTTCGCCATGTCGGCGAGCTCATGCGCGACCACAACGTCGGCTCCGTCGTGATCAGCGACGGTGAGCGCGCGGTGGGCGTGATCACCGACCGCGATCTCGCGCTCGCGGTCGTGGCCGACCGGGTCGATCCGGCCGATCTCGCGGGCTCGGTGGCTTCGCGGCCGATCGTCACCGGCGAGGTCGAGATGGACCTCGAGGAGGCGGTTGCGCTGATGGTGCAGCACCGCATCCGGCGCCTGCCCGTGACCGAGGGCGAGGTCCTGGTGGGCATCGTGACGATCGATGACCTCGCAGTGCGCGCGGGCGACCTCCAGCTGGCCCAGCACATCACGGCCGAGGTGGCCAAGGCCGCGCTGCCCGAGTTCTACTTCCACCAGCGGGGCGGCTGACCCGGTTGGCGCCGCTCAACCCGGACCAGCTGCGTACTCGACGGCGCGTGGAGGGTGTGATTCGCGTGATGGCGCCGGCCCTCGACCTCCTGCTCGCCGCGGGCGATCGCCTCTCGCGCGTGGTCGAACGCGACGACGTCGAGTACCACCCCCCGCGCGGTGCGCGCACTCAGCCACGCCGGTGAGCAAGGAAGACCAGCTCCAGTGGGAGGCCCGCTTCGGCCCGCCTGCCGCGGTGGCGGCCTTTGCGGCCGGGCTCCTGGTACTGGCCGGGCAGGTGATCATCCAGACGCTGCTCGAGCGCAGGGACGGGCTCGAGCCGCTACCGGAGTTCCTGGTCTCGGTCGACGAGCACTCCGGCAGCTTGATCGCTTCGCGCGTTGTCCAGGCACTCTCGGCGCTCTGCCTGATCCTGGTCTTCTACTACCTGTTTCGGGCGATTCGCCTGCGCAACCCGCAGATGCCGAGCTGGTTCGTCTACCTGATCTTTGCGGGACCGGTCTTGTACGCGCTCACGTCAGGTGCTCGGCGCGCTTTCCCAGGTCGATGTCGCCTCGGACTTCGTCGACGGCGCGCCGATTCGCGGTGAGCCCGGGGATGTGCGCGCGGACGAGCTCACGAAGGATGGACAGAACGGCTTCGTCGCGGGCTTCGGCCTGGCCGGGACCGTGGCGGTTGCGTTCCTGTTCGTGATGTTGCCCCTGCGCGCCCGCCGCGTGGGGCTCATGAGTCCGTTCATGGGGATCCTGGGCGTGATCTGCGGCGTGCTGCTCGTGCTGCCGCTCATCCCGGGCGTGCCCGTGATCATCCAGGCCTTCTGGCTGGGCGCCCTGGGGCTGCTCTTCCTGGGTAGGTGGCCCGGAGGGCGCGGCGAGGCCTGGGAAACGGGCGAGGAGGTGCCGTGGCCGACACCGGCGCAGCGCCGGGGGCTGGCCCCTCCGCCGGAGGCGGGACCGGCGCGCCGAGCCTGACGGCGGCGAGCCCGAGCCCGCCCCGAAGCGGCCGAGCTCGCGCAAGCGCAAGCGCGCGTTGAGCGCCCGGGCGGCAGCGGCGGCGCTGGCGGCCCTGACTCTCTGCACCGGCGCGAGCACGGCGGTCGCGCAGCCGGCGCGGACGCTCGCGCTCAGCGCGCCCGCGGCTGGTGGCCACGGGTACGGCGGTCGATCTGCGCGGCTCGGGGGCCGCAGGCGGGCGAGCGCGTCCGGATCGAGATCCGCCTCGAGGACGGCCGCTGGGCCGCGCTTGCGGGCGCCCGGGCCGATCCGGCAGGGCGCTTTCGGCGCGACGTGCGCCCCAACAAGCCGCGCAGGCGGATCGTGCTGCGCGCCCGCGGCGCGGACGGCACGACGTCGCGCAGGCTGGTTGTGCGCACGCGCGCGGTCACGCTCGCCTCGGTCGGCGACATCAACCTCGGCGACGGGCCAGGCGCGGTGATGGCGCTGCGCGGGTTCAGCTTCCCCTGGACCGGCACGGCTCGGAGCCTGCGAGCGGCCGACGTGGCCTTCGGCAACCTCGAGTGCGCCGTCTCGGTGCGCGGCGCGCCCGTGCCGAAGGAGTTCAACTTCCGCGGCCCGCCCGCCGCGCTGCGAGTGATGGCCCGCTACGCGGGCTTCGACGTGCTGAACCTCGCCAACAACCACACCGGCGACTACGGCACGGCGGCGATGCTCGACACCGTCAAGAACGTGCGCCGCTTCGGCATGGTTGCCGGTGGGCGCCGGCGGCAGCCTCGCGGCGGCCGCGAAGCCACGCGTGGTCGAGCGGCTCGGGCTGCGGATCGCGTTCGTCGGCTTCTCCAACATCCTGCCGGCGTCGTTCTTCGCCGGCCCCGGGCGCGCAGGCACCCAGCCCGCCACGCCGCAGCTGATCGCCGCCGGCGTGCGCGCGGCGAGCAAGCGGGCGGACGTGGTGATCGCCACCTTCCACTGGGGCGTCGAGCGCTCTCCGCGAGAGGACGGGCGCCAGCGCGCCTTCGCCGCCACCGCGCTGGGCGCCGGCGCCGACGCGGTGATCGGCGCCCACCCGCACGTGCTCCAGCCGATCGTGCGCAGCGGCCGGCGCCTGGTCGCCTACAGCCTCGGCAACTTCGTCTTCGGGGCGGCCTCGCCGGGCACCACTCGCACCGGCATCCTGCGCCTGAGGCTCTCGACGCGCGGGATCGAGGGGGCGCGGCTGGCGCCCGCGGTTATCGAGGGCACGCGCCCGCGATTGTTGAGGGGTCCGACCCGCTAGCAGTGGAGCGCTCGGCCCGTATCTCGCGCTGATCGCCGTGCTCGTATTGCTGGCCATCTCGGTGCCGCTCTTGGTGGTGCTCTCAGTGAGCGGTGGCGGGGATGGCGGCGGCGACGGAGACGAGGAAAAGGAGCCGACGCCCGCGCTGCGCGTCGAGCGCTCGCCCGGGTTCTCGGAGATGCTCATCTACATCGACGACGCCTCCGCAAACCGGTCCGAGCGCGCGGGCGGGCGCGCCCGGGTCACGATCGAGTGCGTGGACTCCGACGGCGTCGTGCTCGCGTCGCAGGAGGAGACCTGGCCGATGACCCAGACCGACGGCAGCACGCTCGCCCCCCACGCCCACCTGCCGGTGAACCCCGCGCGGATCGGCGACGTCGTGAGCTGTCGGATCAGGGGGACCGAGCCGCTGCTGGAGGGCGCAGGCCTTTTAGACCGCTCCGGCCGCCGCCGCGATCTCGCGGTAGGCGGCGGCTGGGTCGTCGGCGCCGAAGATCGAGGAGCCGGCCACGAACAGCGTGGCCCCGGCGGCCGCGACCGGTCCCGCGGTGGCGGCGACGATGCCGCCGTCGACCTCGATCGGCACGTCCGGCCCGAGCAGCTCGCGCAGGCGGGCGACCTTTGCGGTCGAGGTCTCGATGTAGGGCTGCCCGCCCCAGCCCGGGTTGACCGTCATGCAGAGCAGGTGGTCGAACATCCCGCCCAGAGCCGAGCACTGCCTCGGGTGGCGTGGCCGGGTTGATGGCCAGGCCCGAGTCCAGGCCGGCCTCGCGCACCGCCTTGAGCGCGTAGTGCACGTGGGGGGTCGCCTCCCAGTGCACGATCAGCGTGTCGGCGCCGGCGGCCGCGAACTCCTCGATGCGGCGCTCCGGGACGCTCGATCATCAGGTGCACGTCGAGCACGCCCTCGCGCTCGTGGACGAGGTCGCGAAGGGCGTCGACGACCAGCGCCCCGATGGAGATGGGCGGAACGAAGTGGCCGTCCATCACGTCCACGTGAATGACGCGCGCCCCCGCATCCATCACCAGCTCGACCTGCTCGCCGAGGCGGGCGAAGTCAGCGGCGAGGATCGAGGGCGCTACGCGAACGTCCTGCAGAAGCGGGTGAGGCACGCCGCCGCACGCTACACCTGCGCGCGGCGGCGGGCGCTCGCCGGACTAGCCCTCGTCGTTGTCCTCCGAGGGCTCCTCCGTGCGGTTCTCCTCCTCGTCCTCGACCTGCTCGAGCGAGGTGATGTCCCGGCGGTCGACCTGCTCGCAGTCGGCGTCGACCTGGTCGTACTGGTCGGCGATGACGCGATCGATGCCGTCGCCGCAGTGGACCACGTCCACCTCGCCGTCACGGACCATGAAGCGGTCCCGGCCCTCGCCGCCCGATGAGCTCGTCGCCCTCGGTGTCGCCGATTGCCGTCACGTCCTTGCGCGACAGCGCCCACAGAACGTCGTGGCCGTCGCCGCCGTCGGAGACGTCGCGACCCTGGTTGGCGTAGATCTTGTCCGATCCGTCGCCACCGTTCTGGGTGTCGTCGTCGCGGCCGCCGGACATGAAGTCCCGGCCGTTGCCGCCGTGGACACGTCGTTGCCGGCGCCGCCGTGGAGGCGCTCGCAACGGAAGCGATGCAGGTTGTTGCCGGCGCCGCCTTCCAGCGTGTCGTTGTCGGGTCCGGCGAAGATGCGGTCGCAGCCGCTGCCGCCGTTCAGCGTGTCGTCGCCGGCGTTGCCGGTGATGAGGTCATAGCCCGCGCCGCCCGCCACGTTGTCGTTGCCGGCGTTGCCGTGCAGCTTGTCGCCGCGCCGGCCCGGGAAGCCGCCGCCACCGGTGATGGTGTCGTCGCCCTCGCCGCCGCGGACGACGGTCGTGGCCGATGCCGCCGTCGAGGGCGTCGTTGCCGGCAGCTCCGAAGACCCAGTCGGCTCCGTGGCCGCCCCTGGCGCCGTCGTTGCCTTCTCCGGCGTGCAGGCGATCGCCCTTCTCGCCGCCGTCGATCTGATCGTCGCCGGGCCTCCGCCGATGAGGTCATGGCCGCGCTTGGCCGTTGAGGACGTCGTTGCCCTCGCCTCCGGACACGCCGTCGCGCCCGGATCCGGCGTTGACGGTGTCGTTGCCGTCACCGGCGCTGACAAGGTCGCCGCGGGCGAGGGCGTTGACGACGTCGTCTCCGCCCTTCGCGACGATGCGATCGCGCTCGTCGGTGCCGGTAAGGGTGTTGGGACCATCGTCGCCGATGATCGTGGCCGCCATCGCGACGGCCGCACTCACGAGCGTTAGGGCTGCGGCGGCCACGAGGCCGAGCAGGATCCTGTTGCTACGCTGACTCATAGGGGCATCCTCCTTGGTGGTGGGTGCCCCTCTAACCGTTGTCGGGAAGGGAAGTTGCGGGAGCGCTAGGCGCGAGCAGTCTGCTTCGCGTGCGCCCGAATCTCCGAGAGGATGCGCTCGAGACGCGGCTCGGTGTCGCGGTCGACGAAGCTCATCGCCGCCGCCACCGCCGGATGGACGCGCGCGATCTCGGCGTGCAGGGCGTGCGCGACGGCGCGGTAGGCCGGGTGGCCCTCGCGCCCGGAGCGCAGCTCGATCAGGTGCATCGCCTCGCGCGCGTTCATGTCGAGCACGTAGCGGATTCGATAGCCGAGGCAGAGCGCGTAGGGCGCCAGCTCGGGCCGGCCGGCCGCCGCGATGCGCGCGTACTCGGCGCTCGAGCGCTCGAGCCCGCGCGCGATAGGAGTCCGCCACGCCGGCCTGCTCGAGCTCTTCCGGGCACGCCCGCGCCGAGGTCGGGACCGAGCGTCTGCCACTGCACGGTCAGCATGCGGTGGCGCTGCAGGTCGCGAAACGCCCCGTAGTCGGATACGACCTCGAAGCGATAGCGCAGCGCCTCGAAGCCGCGGCCGGGCCGGTGGCGGCGGTTCTGCGCGCTCGCCGATCAGCTCGGCCAGCATCGCCGCGCGCTCGTCGGGCGGCAGCGCCCGCACCGCGCTGCGCGTCTCCTCCTCAGAGCAGGCGGCGGCCTCGAAGAGCAGCGCCGCGAGCAGCTCGTCCTCGTCGCCCTCCACCGACGAGCAGGCGCACCGCCGGCCCCGGCCTGCTCGTCGCGCCGAGCGCGGTCGAGCCCGAGCCGCTCGGTCCAGCGCTCGCCCGCCTCGCCGCGCTCCTCGAAGTAGGAGATCCACTCGCCGCCGCGCTCGGGCCGCTCGACTCGCGCCACGAAGCTCGGCATCACCGCCTTCAGCTCGGCCAGGATCATGTCCGCGTAGTCGCGCGCCTCGGGCAGCGGCGACGCGTAGAGGCGCAGCAGCAGCTGCTCGTAGGCCTGTCCGCTGGCGAACATGCCCATGTGCGAGAGCGAGGCCGCGGGCAGCAGGCCGCGCAGCAGGTCGAGCGCCTTTGCCTTGATCGAGCCGCGGTAGGCGCCCTCCGCCTGGTCGGGCGCTCGCGGGAAGCGCTCCTCGGCCCAGGCCATCACGCGCGGGAGCGCTTCCGAGTAGGAGTCGAACAGGAAGTCCATCGCCGCCTCGTACCGCGGCCCGAGCTCCGGATTGCGCCAGTAGCGGTAGCCCAAGCCCTCGGCGATCGGCGCGTCGTAGGGGATGTAGCGCGTCGACTGCTCGAGATAGGCGGCCAGCCGGCCGCGCTGGAGCAGCTTGGTCATCACGTTGGAGACCCATTCCATGGCGATGTGCGCCCCGCCGAGCTGGGCCACCGAGTCGTCGCCGTAGCCGAGGAAGATGCGCTCGTAGAGCTTGCGGGCGCGCTCGCCCTCCTCGCCGTCGAAGGACGCTCCCGGCGCGGCCTCCGCCGCGAACTCGTCGAGGTAGAGCCGCCTCAGCGTGCCCTGATAGCGCGAATAGCGCGCAAACAGTGCGCCCTTGACCGTCTCGGGCAGGTTGACGAGGGCAAAGACGGGCGCGTCGAGGTTCGTGAAGTGCGGCGCCAGCGCGGCGCGCTCGGCGGCGGTGAACGTCTCGATCGGGTAATCCATCGGCTTTGAATCTAAGCCAAGCGGTGGTCGAGTACGCGATCGAGCCGCGCCGAGTCCGTGCTCGTCGGGCACGGCCTTGTCCAGGCTCATCTCGATCTCGGCGCCCGTCGATCCGCAGCGACGCGACCTGGTTGTCGAACCAGGGGCCGTCGCCGACCATGCGCCAGCGCACGGGCGGCTCGTCGACTCCGGCGGAGCGCGCGAGCGCGCGCCAGACCGCCTCGAACGGCCGCGACATCCCCAGCCGGATCACGCGCCGCTCCTTGCGCTCGAGCGGGTTTCGGTACGGCGAGCAGACTGCCTGCCATACGTTCGACCGCACGCCCGATCCGCGCGGGAAGGCGACCTCGAAGAGGTAGGCGTGGTGGACGTCGCCCGAGAGCACCACGACCGACGCCGGCGCCCGCCCGCGCTCGCCGGCGGCCACCGAGCGGATGATCTCGGCCAGGCGCGCGAAGGACTCGCCGAAGGCCGCCCAGTGCTCGAGATCCACCGTCTGGCGGACGCGCTCGGCGATCGGCACGAACGGCCTCGCCCCAGCCTCCGCCGGCCACGGCCTCGCTCCAGGCCTCGGCGAAGTGCATGCCGCGCCCCAGCAGCCAGGGCAGCGAGGTGGCGATCAGGACGTGGTCGAAGTCGCCCGACACCTGCTCCTCGAGCCAGTCCCACTCGCGTTCGTCGAGCATCGACCGCGCGGCCCTCCTCGAGCTGACGGCCCGGCGCGCGAGTCGACGACCACCAGCCGCGTGCGGCCGAGGTCGCGGCAGTAGCTCCAGCGCGTGCCCGCGCTCCCGCGGTCGGCCTGGTGGGCGAACTCCTCGAGGATCGACTCGGCGTCGTCCGCGGCCTGGACGCGCTTGAAGCAGCTCGTCGTCGCGATGGTGCGCCCGGGCGCGAGGTTGCCGAGGTGCTGGTAGACCCAGTACGACGCGAGCGCGCCCAGGATGTGGTGGTTCCACCAGTCCTTGCGAGCGCATCTCGTCGAGCCAGGCCTGCGGAGATGTTCCAGTCGTCGTGGACGTCGTGGTCGTCGAAGATCATCGCCGTCGAGACGGTCGACAGGAGCCAGCGAATCGTGGGGTCGCCCCAGCTCTCCGGTAGAGGTGCGTGTACTCCTCGAAGTCGACCACGCGCTCGCCGGGCGTCCTCGGACGGGTCGCGCCGCGTCTCGATGAAGGACGCGCGTGAAGGGCGACACCTCGTCGGCGTAGACCTGGTCGCCGATCATCAGCAGGACGTCCGGCCACTCGTCGCGCGGCTGGTTTCGCATCCGCTGCGCGAGCGTGTGCAGGGCGTCGATCTCGCGGCCGCGCGGGTCCTCGTCCTTGCGCGAGCGAGTAGGGCGGCACGTGCGGCGCGGCCACCCGGCAGGAGCCGAACACCACGTTCAGCTCGCCGTCCTTGGGATAGGTGTGAAAGGCGCTGGCGGGAAAGCCGTCGCCGACCGGCCAGACCCGCTCGCCGTCGAGCGCGACCTCGTACTCGTGCCAGGCGCCCGGCTCCAGATCGCCGCAGCAGACGAGCGCGTAGTGGTGGTCGCAGACGCAGAAGGTGCGCTCGCGCGTGCCCAGCACCTCGACCTCGCACGCGGCGTCGGTCTCGACCCAGATCACGGCGTCGGTCTCGCCCACGTAGCGCAGCACGGGGCCGAGCACCAGGCTGGGCATGGCGGCAGGATACGGTTCGAGCCGTGGAGGAGGAGCTGCAAAGCGTCGGCCGCTCGATCCACGCGGCATTCCCCGGTAAGAGCCGCCATCCGCTCAAGGCGCTCGACGACAAGGCCATGGAGCTGGCGGCCCGGCGATGCCGAGCTGCGCGCGGCTCTGTTTCGGTTCGTGGACGTGACGCCCGCCTGTCGCAGCCTCGACGATCTCGCTCGCCACCTGACCGACTACCTCGAGGACGTGGACGAGCGCCCGCCGCCGATCGAGGCGGCGATGCTGATGTCCGCACAGCAAGGCCGGGTCGCGCGGCGCTCGGCGCCGCGGCGGCCGCCGGGGTGCGGCGGATGGCGCACCGCTTCATCGTCGGCGAGACCCCGCGCGCGGCGGTGAAGCCGATCCGCCAGCTCTGGGAGCACGGCGCCGCGGTGTCGCTCGACCTGCTCGGCGAGGCGACGGTCACGCAGGCGGAGGCCGATCGCTATGCGGAGCGCTGCATGGACGCACTCGAGACGCTCGCCGAGGCGGCGCCGGACTGGCCGCCGCAGCCGACCCTCGAGGCCGACTCGCTCGGCCCGCTGCCGCGCGTGAACCTGTCGGTGAAGGTGTCCGCGCTGAGCCCGCTGCTGCGCCCCGAGGCTCCCGCGGTCGGCCGCGACGACGCGGCCCGGCGCATGCGTCCGCTGCTCGTTCGCGCAAAGGAGCTCGGCGCGCACCTGCACATCGACATGGAGTCGGTGGACACGCTCGAGGCCACGATGGAGCTGGTCTTCGAGCTGCTCGACGAGCCCGAGCTGCGCGACGGCCCCTCCGCCGGGTGTCGTGATGCAGGCCTACCTGCGCGAGTCGCCCGAGCAGCTCGAGCGGGTGATCGAGTGGGCGCGCTCGACCGAGCGCGAGCCGCCGCTGGTGGTGCGGCTGGTCAAGGGCGCCTACTGGGACCACGAGGTCGTGGCGGCGCGCCAGCACGGCTGGACCCCGCCCGTGTTCGAGGAGAAGGCCGAGTCCGACCGCAACTTCGAGGCGCTCACGATGCGCCTGCTCGAGGGCTGGCCGCACGTGCGCCCGGCGATCGCGTCGCACAACCTGCGCTCGGTGGCGCATGCGATCGCCGCCAACCGCGCGGCCGGGCGCGAGGACCGCGACCTCGAGCTCCAGGTGCTGCGCGGGCTGGGCGACGACCTGGCTGTGGCGCTGGTCGCGCACGACATGCGCGTGCGCATCTACTGCCCCGTCGGCGACATGGTCGCGGGGATGGCCTACCTCGTGCGCCGGCTGCTCGAGAACACGGCCAACGAGTCGTTCCTCGGCGACCAGCAGCGCGGCGTCGCCGTCGAGGAGCTGCTCGCCGCGCCGTGAGCTCCGGCGCCTTCAGCAACGAGCCGATCCTCGAGCTGCGCCGCGCGCCGGTCGCGCGAGACGCTGCTGGAGGCGCTGCGCTCGCTCGACGCGCGGCTTCCGCTGTCGGTGCCGGTGATCATCGGTGCCGACAGGTCCGCGGGCGAGGAGCTGTGTCCACCGATCCCGGGATGCCCGCGCGCGCGGTCGCTCTCGCCGCCGGTCGCGCGGGGAGGCCGAGGCCGCCGCCGCGGTGGAGGCGGCCGAGCGCGGCTTTCGCGAGTGGAGCGCCCGCCCGGCGCCCGAGCGGGCCGAGGTCCTGCGCGGCGCGGCGGCGCGCCTGCGCGAACGCCGGCTCGAGCTGGCCGCGCTGCAGGTGCGCGAGTGCGCGAAGCCCTGGCCCGAGGCCGACGGCGACGTGTGCGAGGCGATCGACTTCCTGGAGTACTACGCGCTCGAGGCGATCGAGCTCGACCGCGGCCGCGAGCTCGTGCAGGTGCCCGGCGAGCGCAACACGATGCGCTACGCGCCGCGCGGGGTGACGGCGGTGATCGCGCCCTGGAACTTCCCGCTGGCCGATTCCCTGCGGAATGACCGCCGCCGCGCTGGCCGCCGGCAACGCCGCCGTGCTCAAGCCGGCGGAGCAGTCGCCGGGGAACGCGCTGGCGCTGGTCGAGGCGCTGCACGACGCGGGCGTGCCGCGCGACGCGCTGGCGCTGCTGCCCGGGCACGGCGAGGCGGGCGCCGCGCTCGTGCGCGACCCGCGCGTGCACGTGATCGCCTTCACCGGCTCGGCCCCTGTCGGCCTCGAGATCCTGCGCGCGGCGGCGGAGACGCCGGACGAGCAGGGCCACGTCAAGCGCGTGGTCTCGGAGATGGGCGGCAAGAACTGCGTGATCGTGGATGCCGACGCCGATCTCGACGAGGCGGTGCCGGAGCTCGTGCACTCCGCCTTCGGCTACGCGGGCCAGAAGTGCTCGGCCGCGGCGCGCGTGCTCGTGCACGAGGCGATCGCCGAGACGCTGGTCGAGCGCCTGGCCGGAGCGATCGACGTGCTGCGCGTGGGGCAGGCCGACGAGTTCGCCACCGAGGTGCCGCCGGTGATCGAGCAGGAGGCCCAGGAGCGCGTCCTGCGCTACCGCGAGCTGGCCGGCGAGGGCGCTGCGCGCCAGCGCCGAGCCGGTGCCCGAGGTTGGCTGGTTCGCTCCACCGTCGCTGGTGGTCGGGCTGCCCGAGGACTCGCCCGTGAACCGCGAGGAGATCTTCGGCCCGCTGCTCTCGCTGACGGCGGTCAGGGACGTCGACGAGGCGATGGACGTGATCGACTCGCTGCCCTTCGCGCTCACCGGCGGGCTCTTCTCCCGCAGCCCGGGAACCGTCGAGCGCGTATCCGCAGCGCTCACCGGTGGGCAACCTCTACGTCAACCGAGGGATCACCGGGGCGATGGTAGGGCGCCAACCCTTCGGCGGAAACCGGCGCTCGGGGGTAGGCTCAAAGGCGGGCGGGACCTGACTACCTGTTGCAATTCGTCGAACCGCGCGTAGTTACAGAGAACACGATGCGGCACGGCTTACAAGTCGAATAACAAGATTCGCGCGCATGCGGCCGAGCCGCATGCTTGCGACAAACGGGGGTACAAGAACACCATGATCGGAGCAATCATCCTCGGCCTCGTTGCCGGGTTCATAGGCAAGGCCCTAATGCCCGGCAAGGATCCAGGTGGCTTCTTCGTCACGATCCTGCTCGGCCTGGCGGGCTCGTTGGTCGGCTTCTTCCTGTTCACGGAGCTGCTGGGCATCGGCGACAACGAGATGTTCGACCTCGGCGGCCTGATCGGGGCGATCATCGGCACGATGATCCTGCTCGGCGTCTACCGCGCCGTCGCGGGCGGAGAGGATCGCGGGCCCAAGACGGGCACGCCGGCAACCCGCTGAGCTGAGCGGAGGCGGGGGGCTCCGGCGATACCCTTGCGCGCGTGAGCGCCCCCGTCTTCGATCTCCAGTCGCACTCGCTCCACTCCGACGGTGAGCTGGCGCCTGCCCAGGTGGTGGAGAACGCCGCCGCGGCGGGCGTGCGAGCTGCTTGCGCTGTCGGATCACGACACCGTCGACGGGGTCGACGAGGCGCTCGCCGCGGGCGCCCTCCACGGCGTGCGCGTGGTGGCGGCCACCGAGATCTCGGCGGTCGACGGCCCCTACGAGGACCTGCACGTGCTCGGGTACGGGATCGACCACCGCAGCGCGCTGCTGGCGCGAGCGCCTGCTGGAGGCGCGCGGTGACCGCGAGCGCCGCGCCGACGCCATGGCCGAGCGGCTCGAGAAGCTCGGCTTCGAGGTCGACCCGGCGCCGATCCTGGCGCGCAAGGCGGCCGGCAAGCCGGTCGGGCGCCCGCATCTGGCGGCCGCCGTGCTGGCCCATCCCGGCGAACGCCGAGCGGCTGGCTGAGGAGGGGCACGGCGATGTCTCGTCGTTCATCCCCGCCTACCTGATCCAGGGCAAGCCGGGCTACGTGGCGCGCACGCACCCCACCGTGGAGGAGGCGATCGGCTGGATCCACGACGCGGCCGGCGTCGCGATCTGGGCGCATCCGTTCTGGGACATCAAGGACGCCAGACGCAGGTGCTGGCGGCGATCGACCGCTACCGCGCGGCCGGCCTGGACGGGGTGGAGGTCTTCTACACCGCGCACACCGAGGAGCAGACGAGCGTGCGTCGCCGAGCGCTGCGCGGAGCTCGGGCTGCTGACCACGGGCTCAGCCGACTACCACGGCCCCGGCCACCGGCTCTTCAGCCGCTTTCGGGACTTCGAGCTCCACGGGCGCGAGCCGAACCTCGGCCCGATCCTGCACAGCACGCTCGCCGCGCCCACGCGCGGCGGCGATGGCCTCTGCGTCTGGCTGACCGGCCTGTCGGGGTCCGGCAAGTCGACCATCGGGCGGCTCGCGGCGGGTGAGCTGCGCGACCGCGGCTACCGCGTCGAGGTGCTCGACGGCGACGACGTGCGCCAGAACCTGTGCGCCGGCCTCGGCTTCTCGCGCGAGGACCGCGACATCAACGTGCGCCGCATCGCATGGGTGTCCAACCTGCTGTCCCGCAACGGTGTCGTGACCTTCGTGGCCGCCGTCTCGCCCTTCCGCGCGGCCCGCGACCAGGCGCGCGCGATGATGGGAGAGCGCTTCGCCGAGGTCTACGTGCACGCCTCGGTCGCCGAATGCGAGCGCCGCGACGTCAAGGGCCTCTACGAGAAGGCCCGAAACGGCGAGATCAGCGCGTTCACCGGTGTCTCCGATCCCTACGAGGAGCCACTGGCGCCCGAGCTCCTGCTCGACACCGAGGCGGAGACGGCGCAGGAGTCGGCGGAGAAGCTGATCGCGCTGGTGGAGGAGCGGCTGCGCGCCGCGCGTCGAAGGTCGGCGCGGCGGTCTAGGACGGACGCGGGCCCCGGCTAGGTCTGCTGGCCCCACCGGAGCAGTGGCCCAGGCGCATCGCGCCCGGCCGGTGGATCCGGGCCGTTCGGGCCGCTTTGGCCGGCTTCCATCTGAGCCCGGAACTCTGCCTGCGCCTGGGCGGGCGTGCGGCGCAGGGCTCCCATCAACGGGAATACCGAGAGGATCAGCAGCGCGGCGTGGCGGAAGGCCCAGGCGAAGCCCTCGCGCGCCGAGCCCGCGGTCTGGCGGATGATTTCCTCGTCGAAGCCCGGCTTGGGCTCGAAGCGGTCGCTCGTCCCGCCCGTGTAGTCGTGCAAGGTGGACTGGATCACCGCGCCCGCGAGTGGCGCGGGGATCTCCCACTCGTCCACGATGTCCTCGATCTCCTCGTCGGCGAACCACGACATGTGGGCGTGGAGCGCTCCACCGAAGGTGGCCACCAGCAGCGCGACGCCGATCGCCGCCCCGAGCTGCCGTGAGGTGTTGAGAACCCCCGAGGCCAGGCCGACCTCCGGTCCGGCGACCGCGCCCATGGCGCCGACGTTCAGCGCGGGGAAGCCGATCCCCATCCCGACTCCGATCAGGATGAGCCCGGGCAGGATCCTGAGGTAGGCGAAGGCGTCGTCGGCGGTGGATGGCAGGAACGAGACGATCACCAGGCCGATCGCCATCAGGATCAGCGCCGGCTTGGCGATCTCGCCCGGCGCGCGCGTGTCCGCCGCCCTGCCCGACGAAGGGCCACGCGAGCAGGCCGCAGAGCGGCACCACGGCGAGTGCCAGCGCGGCCTCGAGCTGCGTGTAGCCCCAGAGGTTCACGAAGACCAGCGAGAGCATCAGGAGCGTGCCCAGCGCGCCCGCGCCGAAGAACAGCATGCCGAGATTCGCGCTGCGGAACTGCTTGTTGGCTATCAGCCCCGGGGTGATCATCGGGTTGGGCGCCCTGCGCTCCCACCAGACGAACGCCACTCCGAGCAGGATCGCTGCCTGCATCAGGCTCAGCCAGAGCGCGAGATGGCCGTCGAAGGGGTTTGCCTCGATCAGCGCCACGGTCAGGCAGAAGACGGCCAGGCCCAGCAGCACCATGCCTCGGATGTCCACCTCGCGCCCGGCGGTGAGGTCCCAGGTCTCCGGCCACCAGCGCAGGGCCAGCACGATCCCGAGGATGCCGAACGGGATGTTGATGAGGAAGATCCAGTGCCAGCTCGCGATCTCGACGAGCACGCCGCCGAGCACCGGCCCGACCGCCGAGGAGACCAGCGCCACGACCGCGATCAATGCCAGCCCGCGGCCGCGGTCCTGGGGCGGGAACACCAGAACCGTGATGGCGAAGCCGAGCGGGGCGAGGATGCCCGCGCCGACTCCCTGGATCACCCGGAAGGCGATCAGCCACTCCACCGACCACGCGACTGCGCAGAGCGCGGAGCCGACCGTGAAGACGCCGAGGCCGATGACGAAGAAGCGCTTGCGCCCGAACTGGTCCGCCAGCCGCCCCATCGACACGAGCAGGATGGCGAAGGTGATGTTGTAGGCGTTGATGACCCAGGTGACCGATGCGATGTCGGTCGACAGCTCGTCCTGGAGCTCGGGGATCGTGATGTTCACGATCGAGACGTCGATCAGGGACATCGCCCAGCCGATCATCATCACGCCGAAGATGCGCCACTTGTTGGCGTAGAGGAACTCCGGGGCGGGGTTCCTGCGGGTCTCCTCCGCCGTCACGGCAGCGGCCCGCCCTCCACCGGACGATCCTGCGGGTCGCGGCCGTCGAACTCGACGTCCTCGGGCTCCACGCCGTCCTTGCGCTCGTCGTTGTCCACCGGCGTCGAAGTCGTTCGGGATGCCGTCGTCGTCGGCGTCGTCGTCGCCGCGCTCGACGGGCGGGCGCAGGGCGCCGTCGGGGCCGAACTCGGGGAGCGTGCCGCCCGCGACGGTGAGTGCCGCGACCGACATGTCCGTCAGCTGGCTGGGGTCTTCGTTGGCGATGTTGTCGTAGCGCTTGATGTCGTCTTCGACCTCTTCGTCGTCGTCGTACATGCGCCGCTCGATCTGCTCGCGGTCGGCGACCATCAGGAAGCGCTTGTCGCGCACGATGATCTGGGATCCGCTTGCGGTGATCGAGAAGGGACGGTCATAGAGGTCGTCCTCGTCGACGTCGTCGAAGAGCGCGGTCAGGTCCTCGCCCCACATCTTGCCGGGAATGATGAGGCCCATGTGGGAGAGAAGCGTCGGAGCCACGTCGTGGGTGGATGCGTACCAGTCGACGTCGTCGCCCGCGAGCTCGCCCTGGGGATGGCGGATCAGGTAGGGGATCTCGTAGGACTCGCGGTGCGAGGTCGGCGCGCCGCGGCCGAGGTAGTCGTGCTCTCCGAGGGCCATGCCGATGTCTCCGAGCATGAAGACGAGCACGTCGTCCGGCACCTCGTTCATGAGCCGCCCCACCCAGCCGTCGACCGCCTCGACGTGGTCTGCGTAGGCATCCCTCAGCGCACCGAGGTCGCCCCACTTCAGCTCGACCATGCGATCGTCCATCGGCCCGATCCCCTCGTCCTCCACCTCGCCGGGCTTGACGTAGATCGGCGGCGCCTCGGCGGCGTCGAGCGGATCGAAGGGGTCGATCGCGACGAAGAACTGCTCGGGACCGTCGAGCTCGCCCGAGCGCCTCGATGCCCGCCTTGAAGGTGCGCTCGGTCGCCTGGGACGCTCGCTTGAGAGCCGCGATCTCGCCTTCGATCCCGTTTGCGCTCGTCGGCCCCGGCAAAGGCGCACCGGGCCGCCGCACGTCGGGGAAACGCGGCCCTTCGAGCATCGGGTTGTCGGTCACGTAGGCGGTCTTGACGCCGCCGGCACGCATGCTCTCGGTCATGACCGGCTGCCAGTCCCAGACCGGGTTGTAGCCGGGCACGGCAGGCAGGCCTTCGGTGCGCTTCCAGTCGCGGAAGGGATACGAGCGCATGCCGGTCACGAGCGTGCGCCGAACCGGCAGCGCCGGCATGCACTCCGGGATGGCGCGGTCGAATCGCAGCGAGTCGCCGGTGAGCTCGTCGAGGTTCGGTGTGTCGGTGCCCGACCCGCCCTCGAACGCGTTCACGTGGTCGGCGCGAACCAGGGGCAGCACGACGAGCAGGGCGCTCGGCGCGCGGCCCTCGTCGGCCTGGGCGGCCGCGCGTGCCGGCAGCGCCAGCCCGCCGAGCATGGTCGCGCTCACGGCGCCGGCTCCGCCTCGCCGCAGCAGGCCGCGGCGAGTAAAACCCCGCCTCACCCGCCGATCACCGCCTTCGCGCCGCTTGACCCGAACTGCGGCAGCGTGCCCCCGGCCTCGTCCTCGAGGACCTTCCAGAGCATGTCGACGATCTCCGGGTTGCCGGCGGCCACGTCGCGCAGCTCCTGCGGGTCGCGGCGCCGGTCGTAGAGTCGCTTGCGACGGCCCTCGCTGTCTGACAGGAGAAACCACTCCAGGTTTCCGGCCAGCACGTAGTCGTCGTAGCAGGCGGTGAAGTAGGGCCGCTCCTGAGCCGGCTCGCCCCCCTCGAACAGCACCGACAGGTCCTCGCCACTCATCTGACCGGGTGCGCGCGCTCCCATGAAGCTGAGCAGGGTGCGGGGCACGTCGTGGGTCGAGGCAAAGAAATCGCTCGACTCGCCGGCGCGCTTGCCCTCGGGGTGGCGGATCATCGCCGGCACGTGGTAGATGTGCCAGTGCGCCCGCGCGCCGTGCTTGCCGACCACGCCGTGCTCGCCGAGGGTCAGACCGTGATCGGACATGTAGTAGATGACGGTCTCGTCGAGGAGCTTCTCGTCGGCCATCTTGTTCATCAGCCGGCCGATCCACTCGTCGGCGAACGTGACCTCCGCGGCGTATAGCTCGCGAACGCGCTGAATGGTCTCGTCGTCGAGGTCCACGTCCACAACCCAGGAGTAAGGAGTCTCGAACGGCTGGATCGGGATGATCCCCTTCTCCACCTGGATCCCCTTCGGGCTGCCGGCAGCAAGCTGGTAGGCCTGCGGGGCGTCGAGCGGCTCATGCGGGTCAAAGCAGTCCACACCCATGAAGAACGGGCGCTTCTTCTTCATGTCGTCGACCAGGTTGATGGCGCTGCGGACCACCCGTGCCGTGGGGTACTGGGTCTCGCGCTCGCGGTAGACCGAGTTCCAGCCGACCATCGAGCGCAGCCGCCCCACCTCGACCGAGTCCGACAGCTCGGGCAGCAGGTAGCGGTCGATGGCGCTGCGGGTCGCGGGGCGCTTGAACGGCTTGTTGAGGAAGCGATACGCCCCCTGCGAGTAGCTCGGCTTGACCTCGTCCAGGGTGCGGCGGAAGTTGGCGAAGCGCGGACCGATCAGGAACGGGTTGTCGGTGCAGTAGGCAGTCTCGATCCCCGCCTCGCCCATCACCTCGGTCAGGATCGGGTGATGGTCGGGAATCTGGATCCAGCCCGGTCCCACCGGCAGGCCCTTGGTGGGGACGTAGTTTCGGAAAGGAAACGAGCGGACCCCGGTGAGCAGCGCGCGCCGCGCGGGCCCGGTGGGCATGGCCTCCGGCACCGCGAGCGAGAAGCTCAGCGAGTCGCGGGCGAGCGCGTCGAGATTCGGCGTCTTTGCGGGCGAATCGGGGTTGTAGTGGCGGATGAAGTCGGCGCGCGTCGAGTCGGTGACGATCAGCAGCGTGTTCGGCGCGTCCTTCGCATGGCTCGTGGCCGGTTCGAAGTAGTCGTCACCGCACGCCCCGAGTCCGAGCGTCGTCGCACCCGCCGCGCCGGCGGCGAGAAATCCTTTCCGAGTCAGGGCCACCGGCCGGGGAAGACTAGTGGGTGCGCGCTCAGGCCTTGGTGATGTGGTCCTGCCCAGGGACGAGGGGCGAGCTCCGGCGGGGCCGTGGTGATCGCCTGGCGGAAAGCGTTCACGACGTCGGGATCGAACTGCCCACCCGCGCAGCGGTCGAGCTCGGTCAGGGCGCCCTCGGTGCTCATCGGTGTGCTCCGTGAGGGGCGGCGCGAGGTCATTGCGTCGAAGGCATCGCAGACGGTGATGATGCGCGCGCCGAGCGGGATGTTCGCGCCGGCCAGCCTGTCCGGGTAGCCCTTGCCGTCGTAGCGCTCGTGGCTCCAGCGCACGAGCTGCGCCGCTCGGTTGAGCGCCGGCGCCGCCGCCAGGATCCGCTCGCCGATCACCGTGTGCTGCTGCATGAAGGCCCACTCTTCGTCGTCGAGCGGGCCCTCCTTGGACAGGATCGTGTCCGGCACGGCGGCCTTGCCGATGTCGTGCAGCGAGGCGGCCTGAAGCAGTGCGGCGCGCTCCTCGTCGGGAAGTCCGATGACGTCGGCAACACGCCCGCAGAGGGCGGTTACCTCGTCGAGATGCCTCCCGATCTCCGGGTAGCGCTCGGCGAGCACGCGCACGAGGGCGTCGGTCGTCTGGCGCCCGGCCGAGACGCGGCCGTCGTTCTTGTCCGCGTACATGCGATGGTCGGCGATCCGCAGTGCCTCGGTCGGGTCGCTCGTCTCGAGCGGCAGGAGGATGCACCCGTGAGAGGCGCTGATCGCAAATCCCTCGCCGTGCTCGGAGAGCGCGGCGCCGGCCGCCTCGAGCACCTCCCGCTCGGGCCCGACGCTCGAGCGGCGCGAGCACGCAGAACTCGTCGCCGCCCATGCGATAGGCGCCGCCGCCGTCCTGCACGACCGCCGCGAGCCGCGTCGACAGCCGGACGAGCAGCGCGTCGCCGGCCGGGTGGCCGAAGGTGTCGTTGTAGGCCTTGAAGCCATCGAGGTCGAAGATGCCGAGCAGCAGCGGCCGCCTCTCGCTCGCCTGGGGCATGAAGCGCTCGAGATCGGCTCGACCAGCTTGACGCCGGTTGCCGAGCCCGGTGAGTGGATCGCTGTGCGCGGCCGCCGCAGCTGTGCCTGCGATGAGCGGAAGCTGAACACGGCAAAGGCGAGCAGCAGCAGCGCCAGAAGCAGCATCGAGAGCTCGCCGGCTCCCAGCTCGCGCAGCCACGAGCTGCCGGGCGTGGGGGCGGTCGCAACAACGACCCAGCGGCTCGGGTTGTGAGGCTGAGTACGCAGCGCGTTGAAGGCGCTCGGATGGCCCTCCACGTCGATGTTGCCGCGCCCGAGCGTCTTGTCGGCGGTGGAGAAGACACCCTCGAAGCGATGATCGTCGGGCCGGCCGAGCCCGGCCCCGTCGCCGGCGGGCTGCTGGTAGCGGCTGTCGGCGATGACCTTCCCGTTCGTGGCTTCGACGATCGCGATGTCGATGCCGGCGCTCGTGTCGGCGGCCTGGCGCCGGAAGCTCTCGACGGTGATCTCGAAGTGGATGATCGCCGGGGACTCCTCGAAGCGAACCGGGACCGGCGCGGAGTTCGAGATCACCCACTCGTTGGTATCGGACGACACGTACGGAAGCGCCTGGTAGACCTCGCCCGACCCAAGCGCCAAGGTGGGCTCGAAGAAAGGCGCGGCGGTCTTGTCCGGCGACAGGCCCCACATCGGTTCGATCGCGCCCCTGACCGCGCGGGCATTCTCCGCGCCGCCGCGGTCGATGAAGGAGGCCTCGCCGATGCTTCCCGGAAACAGCTCTTGCAGGTAGATGAGGCCCTGCTGGGCGGCCTCCAGCGTGGGACTGTCGTTGCGAATCCGGTCCTGGCGGTCACCGGGAAGCCCGTAGAAGTCGCGGTAAGCGGGGTTGTTCGCGGTCACCAGCGTGAGCGCGTGCGCCCGCTGGAAGTAGTCCTCGAGCTCCTTCGCCTGCTCGCTGGCCTCGCCGGCAAGGGTGCGGTCCAACGCGTCGCGCTTACGCCCGTGATCGTTAGCCGCTGCGCCGACGGCGACGGCCAACAGAGCCATCGCGAGCAGAAGGGCCACGAGCGGGATGGCATAGCCCGCACGGCCTTGGGCAGGGGAATCGAGCATCCCCTCCCGTACTCGGCCCGCGCATCGCGGGCTTGAGAGCTGTCCGCTAGGCGCGCGAGGTCGCGGCGGCCTGCTCGGGCACCGCTATCTCGCGCTTGAGGATCTTGCCGGTCGGGCCCTTGGGCAGCTCGTCGACGAACCAGACCTTGCGCGGGTACTTGTAGGCGGCGACCTGCTCCTTGACGTAGGCCTTGACCTCCTGAGCGTCGAGCGACTCGCCCTTCTTGAGAACGACCGCGGCGCCGACCTCCTCGCCGAGCGCCTCGTCGGGCACGCCCACCACGGCGGCCTCCTGGATCGCCGGGTGCTCGTAGAGCACCTCCTCGATCTCGCGCGGGTAGACGTTGTAGCCGCCCCGGATGATCATGTCCTTCTTGCGGTCGACGATGAAGAAGTAGCCGTCCTCGTCCACCGTCGCCATGTCGCCGGACTTGAACCAGCCGTCGTCGGTGATCGACTCGCGGGTGGCGTCGGGCCGCTGCCAGTAGCCCTTCATCAGGTTGTGGCCGCGGATCACGATCTCGCCGACCTCGCCCTGCTCGACCTCGTTGCCGTCGTCGTCCCAGACCTGCATCTCGACGCCCAGGATCGGCGTGCCGATCGAGCCCGGCTTGCGCTCGCGGTCGGGGTGGTTGAAGGAGGCGACCGGCGAGGTCTCCGACAGCCCGTAGCCCTCGAGGATCATGCAGTCGAACTTCTTCTCGAAGCCGCGCATCAGCTCGACGGCGATGGCCGCGCCGCCCGACATGCACAGGCGCAGCGTCGAGACGTCGGTCGAGTCGGCGCGGTCGGAGTGCAGCATCGCGTTGTACATCGTGGGCACGCCCTGGAAGACGGTTACCCCGTCGCGCTCGATGATCTCGAGCGCCTTCTCGGGGTCGAAGCGCGGCAGCATCGTGACCGTCGCGCCCTGGCAGATCGCGCTGTTCATCGTGCAGGTCTGGCCGAAGGAATGGAACAGGGGCAGCGCGCCCAGCAGCACGTCGTTCGCGTCGAACCCGCCGAGCGTGTTGGACGTGACGTCGCAATTCTTGTGGAGGTTCCCATGGGTGAGCTCGGCGCCCTTGGGCTGGCCCGTGGTGCCGCTCGTGTAGAGGATCACGGCGGTGTCGTCGGCCTTGCGGTCGAGCACCTCGTGCTCGGCGCCGTAGCCGCCGATCAGCTGCTCGAACTCGCCCGGCGCGACCGAAACGACCTCGGCGCCGGCCTCGCCCGCGCCCTGCTCGGCCTCGTCGGCGAAGCCGTGCCAGGCGAACAGCAGCTTGGCGCCCGAATCCTGGAGGTAGTAGCTCACCTCGCGGCTCTTGAGCAGCACGTTCATCGGCACGACGACGCCGCCGGCGCGCAGGATCCCGTAGTAGATCGCGGGGAAGTAGGGGACGTTCGGGAGCATCAGCCCGACTCGGTCGCCGGGCTGAAGGCCCTTGTCCTCGAGCAGGTGCGCGATGCGCGCTGCCGCGCCGTCGAGCATCGCGTACGTCAGCTCGACGTCGTCGAGCTTGAACGCCGTGTGGTCGCCGCTGCGCTCGGCCGTCTCGGTAAGGATCCTCGCCAGGTTCTCGCTCATGCGCCCAGCGTGGCTATCGAGGCGTCATCGCCCGTGCGTGCGGCGCGCCTGCACGGACGGAATCCGGGCGGCCACGAGCGCCGCAAGGTCCGCCCGCGGTCGGCCGAGCTCAAAGCGCGCCCAGAGACCGTTGGACAGTCATCCAGCAGCTAGCGCAGGAAGAGATCGACGTGCCCATGTCGCGGGCGGCGTCGAACAGCGGATCCGGCCAGATGCCGAACAGGATCGTGGCGGCCGCGAAGAGGATCGCGATGGCGGCCACCTCGGGCTGTGCGCGCAGGTCGGCCTCGGGCGACCAGCCCGACACGGGCCTCACCCGCCTCGGCGGGACGGTCGGCAGCTCGACCTCGACTCGGCCCATCCACATCACCGCGACCACGCGCAGGTAGTAGGCGAGCGAGATGACCGAGCCGATCACGATCAGGATGCCGAGCCACGTGTAGTCGCCCGCGACCGAGGCATCGATCAGGTAGAACTTTCCGATGAAGCCGGCGGTGGCGGGGAAGCCGGCGAGCGACAGCATCGCGATCGTCATCGGCCAGGCGAGCCAGGGCTGGCTGGTGCCGAGGTTCTGCAGCGCGGCGAGGTCGTCGCCGTGCTCGGAGACGCGCTCGCGCGCGAGGACGACCGCGAACGCCGCCACGTTCATGACGAGGTAGGCCGCGAGGTAGAAGGCCGTCGCCTGCAGGCCGAGCGTCGAGCCCACCACCACGCCGGCCAGCAGGTAGCCGGCCTGCGCCACGCTCGACCACGCGAGCAGGCGCTTGAGCGAGCGCTGCGCGATCGCGCCGACGTTGCCCACGATGATCGTGACGGCCGCGAGCACCGCGAGCGCGGGGCCCCACTCGAGCTGCGACAGGCCCAGCGCGCCGCCGAACAGCCGCAGGAAGATCGCGAAGGCGGCCGCCTTGGTGGCCACCGCCATGAACGTGGTGATCGGCGTGGGGGCGCCCTCGTAGACGTCGGGCGTCCACTGGTGGAAGGGCGCGACGGACGCCTTGAAGGCGAGGCCCGTGGCGGTGAGGGCGATGCCCGTGAGCAGCAGCGGGTCGGTGGCGCTCAGCTCGTCGCCGGCGATCGCCGCGGCGATGCCGTCGAACTGCAGCGCGCCGGTCGCCCCGTAGATGAGCGCCAGGCCATAGAGCAGCGTCGCCGAGCCGACCGAGCCGATCACGAGGTACTTGAGCCCGGACTCGAGCGAGGTGCGCCGGCGCAGCTCGGTGGCGCACAGCACATAGAGCGGGATCGAGAGCAGCTCGATGCCGACGAACAGGGTGATCAGGCTGGACGACTGCGCCAGCACCACCATCCCGGTGATCGAGCCGAGCAGCAGCGAGTGGTACTCGCCGTGGCCGGCCTCGCGGGGGGCGAGGGCGCGCAGCGAGAGCACGATGCAGACCAGGCCGGCCACGTAGAAGAGCATCGAGAGGCCGAGCGCGAGCGTGTCCACCTCCAGCGCGCCCTCGATGATCGGTTCGACGTCGCCGGGCTCCCAGTTCCAGATCGTGAGCCCGATCGCGGCCAGCAGCGCGATCGCCGCGAGCGCCGGCACGAGCACGGTCTGCACCAGGCGTCCGCGAAACAGGCCGACCATCAGCACCACGATCGAGCCGCCGGCGGTGGCCATCAGCGGAGCGAGCGCCTTGTAGTCGATCTCGGGGGCCTGCACCGCGGCGAGGGACAGCGTCATCGCGAGGCGACCTCCTCCCCGATGTCCTTGGCCGCCGCTATCGACGCCGTCGTGGCGTCCTCGGTGCGCTCGATGACGAACTGCGGATAGAGGCCGAGCGCGATGATGACCGCCACCAGCGGCGCGACCGCGGCCAGGTTAAGGCCGTCGATGTCACGCGACTTGACAGCCGGGCCCACCCGCTCGTGCATCACCCGCTGGAAGACGCGGATCATGTAGACCGCGGCGAGCATGACGCCGACGCTCGCCACGAGGCCGTAGACGAGCTTGTCCTCGAAGGCGCCGAACAGCACGAGCACCTCGCCGATGAAGTTCGCCGAGCCCGGCATGGCCAGCGTCGCGAAGGTGACGATCAGGAACAGCGCGGCCAGCACCGGCGCCCGGAACGCCATCCCCCCCAGTTCGCGTGAGCGACTCGCTGCCGCCGGCCCGCGCCGCGACGACCCCGATGATGAGGAACAGCGCCACCACCACGAGCCCGTGGTTGAGCATCTGGAGGACCGCCCCCTGGGCGCCCTTGTCGTCCAGGGCGAAGATCCCCAGCACGATGAAGCCGAGCTGCGCGATCGAGGAGTAGGCGACCACCAGGCGCACGTTGTCCTGGGAGAAGGCCAGGATCGACCCGTAGAGGATCGAGAACACCGCGATCCCGATGAACAGCTCCTGCCAGTGCTGAGAGCCCTCGGGCATGATCGGGAGCACGATGCGCAGGAAGCCGTAGACGCCGACCTTCGACAGCACCGCGGACAGCAGCGCAAGCGTCACTATCGGCGTGGACCGGTAGGTCTCGGGCACCCATCCGTGCAGCGGGAAGAGCGGGGCCTTGACGAAGAACGCGAGCGCGAACAGGAGCACGATCCAGTGCTGGGTCCCCTCGCTGACCGAGCGCTGCTGCAGCTCTGCGAGCGAGAACGAGATCTCGCCGCCGTCGGGAGTGGAGAGCACGCCGAGCGCGATCGCCGCGGCCAGCATGAGCAGCGATCCGGCCAGCGTGTAGATCACGAACTTGGTCGTGGCCTTGACGCGATCGCCCGTGCCCCAGCCGCCGATCATGAAGTAGAAGGGCACGAGCATCAGGTCGAAGAAGACGATGAACAGCGCCAGGTCCTGGGCCATGAACGCGCCCATCACCGCGGTCTCGGCGAGCGCGAGGTTGAAGAAGAAGAGCTTCGGCCGTTCGCGCTCGCGTGAACGCGGCCACGAGCGTGCAGGGCACCCAGGAAACGGCCGTCAGGACGACCATGAACAGGTTGAGGCCGTCGACGCCGAGCTGATAGCGGATGCCGAGCTCGGGGATCCACTCGTCGTCGGTCACCCACTGCAGCCCGCCACCGGACTCGAAGTCGATCAGCATCGCGATCGCGTAGGCGAGCACCGCGACCGTTCCCGCCAGCACCGCCCAGCGCGCGAGGCCGCGCGGCAACAAGGCGCCGATCAGCCCGGCCGCGAGCGGCAGGAAGAGGACGATGGACAGGTGGATCGTCATGAGGAGGCGATCAGGAAGTAGAGGACGAGTCCGGCCACGCCGAGCAGGAGCAGCAGCGCGTAGGCGCGCAGGTAGCCGGTCTGGACCGCTCGCGCGATGGAGGTTCCGGCTCGCACGATCCCGGTGGTGCCGCCGACGATGAAGCCCTGCACGAAGTCCGTCTCGATCACGCGGCGCCCGAACGAGCCGGCGGTGGCGAACGGGCGGACGAACATGGCGTCGAAGAGCTCGTCGAAGTACCACTTGTGCGAGAGGAAGTTGTGCACCGCCGAGAAGCGGTCACGCAGCTCGAGGCTGAGGCCGCGCCGGCGCACGAACACCACGAAGGCCGCGGCGATGCCGAGCAGGGCGATGATGCCGCCGACTCCGAGGCCCTCCCACTCGGCGGTGTCACTGGGAACGTCGTCGATGAAGCGCGAGTCGGCGAACGTGGGCTCGAGGAAGTGGTCGAGCGTGTCGGTCAGGCCCGGGATGCCGACGACTCCGCCGATGATCGCGAGCACGGCGAGCGTGCTCATCGCGATTTTCATCGGCCAGGACCGCTCGGCCACGTGGTGCTCGGGTCCCGGGAAGCCGACGTCGGTGTCCTCGGGCTCGCCGGTCAGGGGGTTCGCGGGCTCGCCGTGCGCGACGTGGCCGCCCTCGAGCTCGCGCGCCTCGGGCACGGGGTCGCCCCAGAACGTGCGAAAGACCATGCGAAACGCGTAGAAGGCGGTGAGGCCCGCGGTCAGATAGGCCACGATGGCCAGGACGACGAACCAGCCGCCGCGGTTGATGACGAACGCGATGACCTCGTCCTTGGAGAAGAAGCCCGACATCAGCGGGAAGCCCGAGAGCGCGAGCGCACCGGCCACGAAGGTCACGTAGGTGAACGGCATCGCGCGGCGAAAGCCGCCCATCCGGTCGAGGTCCTGCACACCGGCCATGGCGCCGATCACCGAGCCGGCCCCCATGAACAGCAGCGCCTTGAAGAAGGCGTGGGTCATCAGGTGAAAGAGCCCGGCGCCATAGGCCGCGACCGAGACGCCGAGCACCATGTAGCCGATCTGCGAGATCGTCGAGTAGGCGATAACGCGCTTGAGGTCGGTGACCACCATCGCGACGGTCGCCGCGAACAGCAGTGTGGCGGTGCCGATGATCGCGCTGATGTCCGCGGCTGTGGGCGCGAGCTCGAAGAGCCGGTAGCAGCGGGAGATCAGGTAGACGCCGGCGGTGACCATCGTGGCCGCGTGGATGAGTGCCGAGACCGGCGTGGGGCCCTCCATCGCGTCCGGCAGCCAGGTATGTAGCGG
>CAVXKC010000005.1:0-189831 GCA_963762265.1 uncultured Thermoleophilaceae bacterium
AGCGGGGGCGGGATTCGAACCCGCGACCTTCGGGTTATGAGCCCGACGAGCTACCTGACTGCTCCACCCCGCGGCGTGTTTACGAATGTAGCAACCTTCTGGCGAGCGTCAACTCTGAGTCGAGGCTTGGCGCAGGCGGGCGTGTACGGTGCCGGGCGTGTTAGTCGCTGTCGTCGATCTCGGCACCAACTCGACCCGGCTGCTTGTTGCGGAGGTCGAGGACGGCCAGGTCAGCGAGCTCGAACGCCGCACGACCGTCACGCGGCTCGGCCAGGGCGTCGACGCGACCGGCCGGCTCGAGGACGAGGCCATTGCCCGGGTCAGCGAGGCGCTTGCCGGCTACCGCGAGGTCATCGACCGCCTCGGAGCGAAGGAGATCGTCGCCGTCGCCACCAGCGCCATGCGTGACGCCGAGAACGGTCCGGCCTTCCGCGACGAGATCCACGAGCGCTTCGGCATCGACGCCCGGACCATCTCCGGTGACGAGGAGGCGCGCCTCACATTTCTGGGCGCGACCGCGGGCCGCGACGTCGACGCCGACGTTCTGGTGATCGACATCGGCGGCGGCAGCACCGAGTACGTGACCGGCCGGGCGGGGGGCGACCCCGACTTCCACGTTTCCACCCGCATGGGATCCGTTCGCTTCACCGAGCGCCACCTGCACAGCGACCCTCCGAAAAACGAGGAGATGGCCGCACTTGCGGACGAGGCGGAGGAGCGCCTGAAGAGCGACGTGCCCGCCGAGGTCCGTGGACGCGTCGAGCACGGCATCGGCGTCGCCGGCACCGCGACCAACCTGGCCGCGATCGACCTCGAGCTCGACCCCTACGACCCGGACAAGGTGCACGGTCACCGGGTCAACCGAGGCACCTGCGAGCGCATCGCCGCTCAGCTCGCCGCGCTCGCCGTCAACGAGCGCCGGCGCGTAACGGGGCTTCATCCAGACCGCGCGCCGACGATCGTCGCGGGCACGGTGATCATGCTCGAATCGATGCGCGCTTTCGACCTCGACGAGATCGAGGTCAGCGAGGCGGACATCCTTCACGGGGCCGCTCTGGCGGCGGGGTCGGGCTGACCCCGCGCGTCAGGGCACAACCACGACTTGGCGCGAAAAGCAATCTTCTGCAGGGGGAACTCGGAGTGGCCCAAACGGGGTGGACGTTTGACCTAGACGGATTGTCCATCTCCCCTTCCCAAGGGACTAAAAAAGGTCTATGATCCCGGCCGCTGGGTGGGGCTAGCCGTGCGGCCAACCCGTATGGTCTCCTATCCGGTACATAGGTTCGGGCGAAGCCGCATCGTATCGGCGCCTCCCGCCGTCCGGACCGCAAGGCCCTTTCATGGCACGTACCCCTGCCCGTCCTGATGGGGCCGTTTTGGAAACCGCCGGCATGACGCCGGCGGTTTCTTTTCTGCGACGCAATCAGGCGAGGTTGGCCCGGCGCGGATAGACCACTTCGGGGTCCGTCAGCACGTTGACCAGCGCCGGCTTGCCGCACGCGAAGGCGCGCTCGAGCGCCGGCCGCAACTCGTCCGGCTTCGAAACCAGCTCGCCGTGGCCGCCGAGCGCCCGCACCACCTCGTCGTATCGGCACCCCGGCTGCAGATCGGCCGCCACCGAGTAGCCGTAGAGGTACTCCATCGGGTGCTTTTCGAGCGCCCAGATGCCGTTGTTTCCCATCACGCCGACGACGGGCACGCCCAGGCGCACGAAGGTGTCGAACTCGAGGCCGGCGAATCCGAAGGCTCCGTCGCCCAGCAGCAGGCAGACCTGCCGCTCGGGATGCGCGAGCTTGGCAGCGAGGGCGAACCCGGGTCCCGAGCCGAGGCAGCCGTAGGGGCCCGGGTCCATCCAGCAGCCCGGCTCGTATGTCTCGATCATGCGTCCCGCGAAGGAAACGAAGTCGCCGCCGTCGCCGATCACGATCGCGTTTCGATCCAGGATCTGGCCGAGCTCGTGGTAGACGCGCATCGGGTGCAACGGCGCGCGCGGGTCGTTCAGGTCGGCCTGCTCGCCCGCGCGTCTCTCGTTCTCGGCCTCGCGCAGCGACGCGACCCAGGCGCTGCGGTCGGGCGGTTGGCCCGCGCCGGAGCGAAGGGCGTCGAGGGTCGCAGCAACACCGCCGTACAGCTCGGCGGCCACCGAGCGCGGGTGCGGGCGCTCAGGCGCGGACGAGCCGATCGCGACGATCTCGGTGTCCTCCCCGAACGAGGCGCCGAAGCCCAGCCGGAAGTCCATGGGCACGCCGATCATCAGCGCGACGTCGGCGCCCTTGAGCCCCGTGCCTCGCGCGCGCGAGAAGAACATCGAGTGGTCGGCCGGTACACAGCCGCGCGCCAGCCCGTTGAGGAACACCGGCACCGAGAGCTCCTCGCAGAGGCGCACGAGCGCCTGCTCGGCACGCGCCCAGTACAGCCCCGTGCCCGCCATCACCACCGGCTGCGACGCCCCGCGCAGCAGCTCGGCGGCGCGGTCGAGGGCGTCGCCGTCCGCCGCCGCGACCGCGAGCGGGTCGAACAACTCGCTCGGACCATCGGCTTCGACGTCTGCCTCCATGAACACCTGGTCGAGGGGGAAGTCCAGGAACGTCGGCCCGGTCGGCGGCTCGACCGCCACCCGCAGCGCCTCGTCGACGAGTCCCGGGATCTCGGCCGTGGCGGCCGCCGTCTTCGCGAGCTTGGTCAGCGGAGCCACGAACGGAACGTGGTCGATCTCCTGCAGGGAGCCCTGGCCCCAGCGAAACGCTGGAGCCCGGCCGCCGAGCGTCAGCACCGACGAGCCGTTCTGCTGCGCCGAGGCGATCGCGCTCATGGCGTTGGTCACTCCCGGCCCGGCGGTCACGGCACAGACGCCCACCTCGCGGGTGGCCTTCGCCCAGCCCTCCGCCGCGAACGCCGCCGACTGCTCGTGGCGGACGTCGACGATGTCGATGCCCTCTTCCCTGCAGCCGTCGTAGATCGAGAAGAGGTGCCCGCCCGAGAGGGTGAACAGCTTGGAGACGCCGTGTGCCTTCAGCCGCTTGGCGACCAGCCGGCCGCCGTGAAGTCCCGTCGCCTGCTCGGTCTGCGCGTTGGTGCTCATGGGAGGCGCAAACTAGATGATCCCGGTCGCCCGGGCGCATCCGCTATATACCGGGCAGCGATGGAAGCGGCTCTCAACGGCGACTTCGGCGGAACCTTCCCATTCGAGGCGCGCTTCCAGAACGCAGCCGACTGCAAGCTTCACTACGTCGACGAGGGACCGAGGGACGCCGCGCCGATCCTGTTCGTCCACGGCAACCCCACCTGGAGCTACTTCTGGCGCCGCCCGATCGCGCGCCTGAGCGAGCAGGGCCATCGCTGCATCGCCTTCGACCAAATGGGATTCGGGCGCTCCGACAAGCCGCCGCACCTGGCGGCCTACTCGTTGAGGCGCCACGTCGACAATGCCCTCGCGCTGATCGACGCCCTCGATCTGCGCGACGTCACGCTCGTGGGCCACGACTGGGGCGGCCCGGTCGGCGCCGGCGCGATGCTCGAGCGCTCCGAGCGGCTCGGCCGCCTCGTGCTCATGAACACCTGGGCCTGGGAGCTGCCGAGCTTTCTGCCTCCATTCGTGCGCGAGTTCCGCACGGAGGGGCTGGGTGAGATCCTCGCGCTTGGCGGCAACCTGTTCGTCGAGTCGATCCCGGGCGGAATGGCCCGCCGCGACGCCGACCCGCAGATGATGGCGGCCTACCGCGCTCCCTTCCCCGACTACTGGTCGCGGGTCGGCACGCTCGCCTTCCAGCGCGAGATACCGCTAACCGAGCGTGACCGCAGCGCGTCGCTGATGGGCTCGATCCACGATGGCCTCGGCGCGCTCGACTGCCCGGTCCTGCTGGTGTGGGGCATGCGCGACCCGGTCTTCCAGCCCGTCTTCCTCGACATGTGGCGCGAGCTGTTCCCCCACGCCGAGGCCGTCCAAATCGACGAGGCCTCCCACTTCCTTGTGGAAGACCGGCCCGACGAGGTGACCGGCGCTATTGAGCGGTTCCTGCAGTGACGCGCCGCGACGCGGCCTCGATGCTCTCCACGTTGCGCGGGAGCACCTCGACTCGCAGCCGGTTGCCGAACACCACGTGCAGCACCACGCCGCCGAAGCGCTCGGCCAGCGAGCCGGGCGTCGTGCTCGGCCGTCCTCGACCTCGTAGGCCGGAAGGCCACAGGCCTCGAGGAAGCGGCCGGCGATCGGCCCCTCGAGCTCGCGCGCCGAGAGCTCGAGCTGCTCGGTGCGGAAGAGACCGGCCGTCACGCCGGCGGTGGGAGACACGACCACGGCGGCCATGTCGTCGAGCGGACCGAGGACTCCGCGGCGACGCTCTCGATCAGCCGGCGCGCGCTCGCGTCGTCGCCCAGCTCGTCGAGCAGCTCGGCCAGGCGCTCGCGGCCGAGGATGCCCTCCTCGGTGCGCGCTTCCATGAGACCGTCGGTGAACAGACAGGCGACCGACCCGGGCACCAGCGGCACCGTGGTCTGGCGCAGTCCGGTCCGCACGCCTACACCGATCGGAGGCGAGGAGCCCGCGGTGACGGGCTCGTGCGGCTGGGGGCCGACCACGATCGGCGCCGGGTGTCCCGCGGTCGCGTAGGTCAGCGAGCCGGTTTCGGGGTCGTGCACGGCGAGAAGGACGGTGGCGAAGTCTCCGCCCAGGTTGTCGTCGATCACGCGGCCGGCGACCTGGAGCGCGACACGCGGCTCGAGCCCGGCCTCGAGGTAGGCACGCAGCGTGTAGCGCATGAAGGCTGTGCGGGCGAGGGCGCCGCGGCCGTGGCCGGACACGTCGCCGAGGATGAATCCGACGCGGCCGCCGGGGAGCGGCAGCACGTCGTAGAAGTCTCCGCCGGCGCCCGGGTCCATCCGCCGGCCGGTAGGCGACCGACGTGCGCAGCGCGCCGACTCTGTCGGGCACCGGCGGCAGCAGCGCGCGTGCTGGAGCAGGCCGACCTCCTGGAGCAGCTCGCGGCGCTGGCGTGCGAGCCGCCGCGCGCGCATGCGCCGAAAGCAGGTAGCCGAAGCCGAGCAGGATCGAGAGCGCGGCCAGCGCGGCGAGCGCGGCCTTCATCTCCTCGGGCACACGCTCCACGACATCGCGGAGCGGTCCGATCACGCGGAGCCCGATGTTCTGGTCCTCCGGCTTCTCGGTGCCCTTTCCGGAGCCCGCGTTGCCGTCGCCGTTGCCCTCGCCCTCGCCCTCGCCGGGCGCACCGGCAGCGGTGTCGGCGGCCAGCGTGAGGTCGGACGTGTCGCCCGCGATCGCGCCGGCGGTGTCGCCGCCGGAGCCGCCGGTGTCGCCGGCCCCCGGGACCTGGGCCAACTCGAGCGTCCCGGCGAACCCCCTGCCGGGGCCGGAATCGTCGATGACCCCCTCGCCAGTGCCGATCGTGGGTGGACCGGCCCCCGGGTCGTCGCCCGTGGGGTCGTCGCCCGTGGGGTCGCCGCTTCCGGGCTCACTGCCTTCCGGTGTCACCTGGGGACGGCCGGTCGGAGCGGGCTCTGACGGATCGGTCCCGGGCTCCTCAGTGGTTGGGTCCTCGCCCTTGGTGCCGCCCGTCGGCTGCTCGCCCTCGCCGCCGCCCGTCGGACCGGTCGGCCCGGGACGTCTCCGGCCCTTGTCGCCCCCGCTGGGCTCTTCGTCAGGATCGGGTTCCTCGCCGCTGTCGGCACCTCGCCGCCGTCGGCTCTTCGGTGCTTGGATCCGCCGGATCCGGCTTGTCCACTGGTGGCTCTTCGCCCGGTGGCTCCTCGGCCGGCGGCTTGTCAGTCGGTGGCTCTTCGCCGACCGGGGGCGGCTCCTCATCGACCGGCGGCTGTTCAGCCGGCGGCGGCTCTTCGGCCGCGGCGCCCCCGGCTCGGCCGGATCAACGGGATCCGGAACGTCGACCGGCGGCGGAGCTTCGCCCTCGCCTGTATCCGGAACTACAACCTCGGGAACGCCGGGGGCCCCCTTCGTGGCCTCGGCGCTCCCAAGTGGCCCGCTCTGAGCCGCCCGCGAGCAGGAGGGCGGCGATCACCACGAACACGGCGAAAGCCGCTCCAGCACGGGCGATGAACGCCCGCGCGCTATGTCGCAGGGGGTGGAAGGGGGCCACAGTAGTTATCTCGGCAGATCAAACGTCCAGGATTAGGGCTATTTTCGAGCGAGTCGTACGTTCGTCCATGCTCGGTACCGGGCCATGCAGGCGTGCGTGGATCGGCTTGCGCCCTTCAACTCTGACTCACATCGGCTCTCTGACGCGCAGGCATCGCGGCCCCTGAAAGCGGCCCTGCGTCCGGCTTCCGAGATGTTACAAACGGTAGCCACGGCGGCGCGCGTTGTGGCGCTGCTAAGCGGTCACTCCTTGTCGGGCTTCTCCTCGCCCGGCCAGGTTCCGGTCGTGCGTGCGAAGGCATGCCGGCTCGTAGTGGTCGGTCGCCTCCTTCATCGCCGCGGAAGATCGCGCCCTGTACCGCAGCCGCCATCAGCGAGCTTGCGCCAGTCGATGTCGCGGTGCTTTGAGTCTCGGGCGGCTCCTCCTCGTCGACGAGGCCCCAGATCTGGTCGAACAGCTTGCTTGGAGACGAAGCCGGCGACGAGACCGCCGACGATGCTCACGGGATGAAGAGAAGCTTGGCCATGCCAGCTGTATACCCCTCGTGCGGGAGCCTGCGAAGCCTGAGTGCCCGGGGTGGGAGTCGAACCCACACCTGAGCCGGGCTTAAGCCGCCGCCTCTACCAGTTGGGCTACCCGGGCGCCCGATCAAGTCGTATGAGCCGGCGAGCGCGCAACTTTTCCGTTGCTACGGTGTCCTCAGGGGCGGGTACCCAACTCCGTACGGGTAGGCCTTGGAGGCAACAGCACTTCAACACACGGCGCGACTGCCTGCGCTCGCAGGCCGTTCGCCCCTGCTCCGGCTCCAGACCGACGAGCGGCTGTGGCGCTCATCCGGCGCGGGCACCACGGCGCCTTCGAGGCGCTCGTGCAGCGCTACCAGCCGCGGCTGCTCGCCTTCTGCCGGCACATGCTCGGCTCGCGCGAGGACGCCGAGGACGTGCTCCAGGAGGTCTTCGCCGCCTCCTTCAACGCGATCTGCGCCGACGACCGCCCGATCAACGCGCGTCCGTGGCTCTACCGGATCGCGCGCAACCGCTGCCTCAACCACCTGCGCCGCCCGCAGCCGACCGGGTCAGGACTCGATGGACGTCTTCGAGCGCGACGGCGGCACCACCACCGCCGACACGGTCCACCAGCGCGAGGAGTTCCGCCAGATCGTGGCCGACGTCCAGGAGCTGCCCGAGACGCAGCGCACCGCGCTGCTGCTGCGCGAGATCGACGCTCTCTCCTACGAGCAGATCGCCGAGGCGATGGACACGACCGTGCCGAGCGTCAAGTCGCTGCTCGTGCGCGCCCGGGTGGCGCTCGCCGAGGCCGCCGAGGCGCGCCTGCTCACCTGCGACGAGGTGCGCCTCGAGCTCGGCCAGGTCGCCGAGGGCATCGCCCGGACGCTCGCCGCCGATGCGCCGCCACCTCAAGACCTGCGACCGCTGCCGCACCTTCAGCGGCGAGCTGCGCAGCACCAATCGAAGGCGCTCGCCGCGATCTACCCGATCGGGCCGCTGCTGTTCTTCAAGAAGCTGTGGATCGCCAAGCTCGGGCGTCGGGCGGGGCCGCGAGCGCCGGGCCGCCGCCGGCTCGGGCGGCGGTGCCGCCGCCGGCGCGGGAGTGGCCGGCGCGACCGCCGCGCGCGGCCGGCGGCATCACCGCCGGCGGAGCGATGTCGGCCGGCATCTCCACGATCGCCTCGAAGGCCGCCGCCGGGATGGCCGCCGCAGTGATCGTCACCGCCGGCGCCGTCGAGGTGAAGCACGCGACCGAACCGCCCGGCGGCCCCGCCGGCGCAGGCGCCTCGCACAGCCGGCGGTGGCCCCGCGCGTGCGCCGCGCCCGCGGCACCGGCCCAAGCAGGCCGACGAGCCGGCCAAGCCGACAAGCAGACGAGCCGGTCAGGCCCGCCAAGGACGAGCCGGCCCGCGCGAGCGGCGCCCGCCACCGAGCCCGCCGTGCCCGCCCGCGCCGGTCGCGGCGGTGGCGCGCGCCGGCCGCCCGCGCCGGTCCAGGAGGACGGCTCCGACGGTGACGCTGCCGCCGCGCGACCGCGAGATGCCGCGCGGCCGGCCCTGCCGGCCGGCGAGACGCCAGCGCCCACGCCCGAGCGCCGGCCACGACGCCGGTCGAGGACACCACCGACGACCCGGAGCCCGCCGCCGCCGGCGCCAGCCCGCGGGCGAGCCCGCTCCGCCGCTCCCACGGACGCGCTCCAGCCGGCGCCCGCCGAGGCGCCAGTCGTCCGCCGAGCGCCCGTCTGGCCCGCGCCGGGTAGGCTGCCGCGCCGTGATCGAGCTTCGACGACTTCCTCAAGGTCGACATCCGCGTGGGCCGGGTGGTCGCGGTCGAGGAGTTCCCCGAGGCGCGCAAGCCGGCCTGGAAGCTGCTGGTCGACTTCGGCCCTGAGATCGGCGAGAAGCGCTCGTCGGCGCAGATCAGCCAACTACTCGCGCGAGGAGCTCGAGGGCAGCCTCGTCGTGGCCGTCGTGAACTTCCCGCCGCGCCAGATCGGACCCGTTCATGTCCGAGGTGCTGGTGCTCGGGCGTGCCGGACGAGGAGGGCCGCGTGATCCTGCTCCGCCCGACCACGGACGTGCCGCTCGGCGGAGCGGATGTTCTGAGCCGGGGCGCTCGCTCTAGCGCGACCGGCGCGAGGCCGATGACCTTCAGCCGCCGCTCGAGCGCCTTCATCGCGAACGCGCGCGTCTCCTCCATCGAGGCGCCGAGCACCTCGGTCTCGCCCTCGACGTACCAGTTGGGCTGAAGCACGCCGTCGGCGATCGGCGCCACCTCCGCCATCGTGCGCTGTGATCGCGTCGCCGTAGCTTCGGGTCCTCCTGCGCCATGCTCGCGCAGGAAGCGCGCGCCGAAGGCGACGTGGCGGTGCTCGTCGCGGGCGATCTTGTTGAAGCCCTCGACGAAGCCCGGCAGCGTGCCCACCTCCTCGTTGTACTCGAAGGATGAAGTGCTGGCCGGTCAGGGCCAGCATCCCCTCGATGACCATGTGGTAGAGCGTGACCGCCTCCACCAGCGTCTCGAGGTCCTCGGGGTGGCGCGCGAGGCGGTCGACGCGGCTCTTGAGCATCTCGTCGAAGAGCTGCGTCGAACTCGGGATTGACGTGCTCGCTCGTCTCGGCCAGGCGGTCCTGGAGGTTGTCCGCCTCGAGCACGCCCACCTCGTCGTAGAAGCGGTTGAAGAAGCGCACGTGGCGCGCCTCGTCGGCGATCTGCGTGCAGAGGAAGATGCGCATCTCCTCGGTCGGGCGCCGCGCGCATCATCGGGCCGAGCTCCTCGGCCACCTTCTGCTCGCCGATGAAGAACGAGCGACAGGCCGTACATGCGCTGGTAGCGCTCGTCCTCGGGGATGCGCTCGTGCCAGTCGATCCGGTCCTGCGTGAAGTCGATGTCCTGGGTCGCCCACTGCTGGCGCTCCCAGAGGTTGTAGAGCTGCTCGTAGCTGAGCAGGTTGACCTCGCCGCGGTCGGCGGACTCCAGCAGCGCCGGGTCGCTGGTGGCCTGGAAGTCCTCGCGCTCGGTCCGCTGCTGGTGGTCACGCTCTCGCTCATCTGCGGCGAGCCTAGCGAAAAGCTGGCTGGCCAGCCAGTTCAGGGGACCCGGCTCGGCGGTCGCCTCGATCCGCACCCGGTTGGACGCGCCGGTCGCGGATGCCCGACCACGCCCATGCCCGGCCGCAGCCCGTCGATGCGTCGTCGAGACCGAGCCCAGGCCGGCGCTCACCCTGATCGTCTCGCCGCCGAAGCGTCAGCCCGTACTCCTGCGCCGTCGGCAGAGCGCAGCTCGACTCGGATGGAGATGAAGGCGGCACTCGGACGACGCGCGGCGTGATCCGCCCGCCCTCGCCGGTGAAGAGCGCCAGCGAGCGCGCCGGCTCCTCGTCCCCGCCACCGCCGGGCTGGTCCTCGGGCGAGGTGGGGTCTTTGTCTCCGGCGGCTCCTCGTCCGTGGGCGGGGGGGCGGGCTCGGTGGTGTCGGACTCGGTCTCGGTCTCGGACTCGGCTCGGTCTCGGTCTCCGTGGCCGTCGTCGGCGCTCGGTCGTCTCGGATTGCGTCTCGCTCGAGGTCGAAGGCTCCTCGTCGTCGCCGCCACAGCCCGCGAGGGCGAGCACGAATGCGACCGCCAGAGCGCCGGCGAACGACCGACTGAGAGATTTGCAGGGAATGCCGATCAACATGAGCTGGGGACCTGTGTGGCAGGCCATGGACACACGGTAATCAGCGTGATCGGCTACGACCTGCCGCGCCGCTTCGTTGGTCGCGGGTCAGCGTGTCCATCACTGGCGCCACCGGGGTACGGCTCGCACTCCTGGAGCGGGCTGAGGCGCCGCGTTTCCGGTCCAGCCTTACGGCGAGAAGCTCTCGCCCGGCTCCAGGATCTGCACCTTCGAGGACGTCATCGCCTCGACGTCCACCTTGAAGGCCTCCGCGTCGGTCTCGATCGGGGGGAACGTGTCGTAGTGGCAGGGGATCACGGTGGTGGCGCCCGACGTACTCCGCCGCGGTGACCGCGTCGGTGCGGTCCATCGTGTAGTGGCCGCCGATGCACATGAGCGCAACGTCGATCGGGTCGCCGCGCCCGGCCACGAGCTTCAGGTCGGAGAAGAGCGCCGTGTCGCCGAGGTGGTAGACGGTCTTCCCGCCCATGCTGAACGAGCAGGCCGGCGGGCACGTTGACCTGCCCCTTGGGCGTGGTCGAGGTGTGCCAGGCCGGCGTGAGCTTCGCCCAGCCCCAGTCGAAGGTGACCGTCCCGCCGAGGTTCGGGTCGGTCACGTTCTCGACGCCGGCCTCGCCCAGCTCGTCGGCGATCTCCGCGATCGCCAGCACCGGCGCTCCCGTGCGCTTGGCGATGTCCTCGACGTCGCCGTAGTGGTCGCTGTGGCCGTGCGTGAGCAGGATGTGGGTGGGCTCGACCTCGTCGGCGCTCACCGCGGCCTTCGGGTTGCCGGTGAGGAAGGGGTCGATGAGGACGCGGTGGTCGCCGTCGGTGAGCTCGAAGCACGAGTGGCCTAGGAAGCGGATCTCCACTGTCAGTCTCCTTCGGGGTCGGGGGAAAGGTCGAGCTCACGGGCGAGCTCCCAGCCGACGGCCACGCCTACGAGCATCCCCATCCGCGTCTCCTCCGCGAGCAGGGTCTCGATGCGCTCGGCGCGCTCGGCGTCGTCGGATGCAGACAGGGCGGAGCGCACCTGCGAGCGGTGGGCGTCGCCGAACCAGCCGCCCTCCTCGAGCGCGTGCGCGAGCACGCGCTGAAGTTGCGGGGCCAGCAGCGCCAGCGTGCGCTCGGCGCCGGCAAAACGCTCGGGGTCGGAGAGAGCGCGGACGGCCGCCTCCACCTGCTCGTCCGTGAACACGGTCTGGATACTAGGGCGGTGTCTAGTAGACGCGCTCTTGCGCGTGAACAGCGGCAGCGCGAGCCCGAGCAGCGCTCCGGTCACGGCGCCGCCGACGGCCGCGCCGATGTTGGCCGACTCCTCGGCCACCGAGAGCAGCACCAGCACGATCGCGATCACGTAGACGCCGAGCAGGTCGTTCTCGCGCTCGTCGCCGCGGCGCGCGGCCCTGCGGTCGTCGACGAGCCAGGCACACAGCAGCCCGAGCGCGGCGCCGTTGGCACCGAAGGCGACGAAAGCCGCTGCTGTCCTCGAACAGCGGCGGAGTCTCCGCGTACGCCACCACCGCCATGCCCGCCGCGCCGCAGAGCACGAAGATCGCGACCACCGGCAGCGGGCCGAAGCGCCGCTCGAGCATGGTGCCGAAGATGCCCGTGGCGATGAGGGTGACGAACGCGTAGCCGATCTGGTCGGCAAAGAGGAACGGGGCGGCGAAGAAGCGCCAGACCTCCTCCAACGGTGGGACGAACACATAGCCCAGGTCGAGACTCGGATCGCGCGCGAAAGACGAGCAACGACAGCACGCACAGCGAGATCAGCGCAAACGTCGCGTACGGCCGCGTGTCGGGCGCCAGCCCCGCGATCTCGTCGGAACGCAGTCGCGGGAGCTCGGCCGCCTCCGCCGCTTGCGCTTGGGCTGCGGCTCGCCTTCGCCGGTGCGGTCGAGCTTCGGCGCGCGCTTGCGCACGCGCTGGCCGCAGTACGGGCACTCGGTGACGTACGGGCTGACCTCAGACCCGCAGTTGCGGCAGACGACGAACAGGTCTGGCTGGGACACGTCCTCTCAGGGTACCCGTCGGCCAAAGCCCGAATAAGGAATCACCCGCCGCGGCGCCTCGGCGGGCTCGGGCACGGTCGCGCTCACGATCTCGCGCACGACCTCCCTGAAGTCGTGGTTGGCGTCGTAGACCTTCAGCTGGCGCGCTGCGCCGGTGCCGTTCTCGAGGATGTCCTCCAGCGCGTCGAAGTCCTCGGTCGAGCCGAGCTCCTCGGCGTGCGGCTGTAGGCGCTCCATCACGCGCACGAGCCAGGTCCGCGGCCGGTATGCGCTCGCGCTCGGGCAGGTCGACGAGCTCGCCGTCGAGCCCGTGGCGAGCGGCCAGCCACTTGTTCTCGTCGAGCATCTCGTACGGGTAGCGCGACAGCTCCTTGCCCGCCTCGTAGTGCTCGGCGAGCTCCTTGACCATCGCCTGGATGAGAGCGGTGATGCCGAGCGTGTGTTCCACGCGCGTCTGAGCGTCCATCGCCCGGATCTCGACCGTGCCGAAGTTCGGATGCGGGCGAACGTCGTACCACTGGTAGGTGTAGTCGCGGATGACCTTGCTGTCGACCATGAACCCGATGCGCTCCGACCAGTCCTCGAAGTCCTCGTAGCGCGGCGGGATGCCGACGCGCGGAAAGGCGCGGAAGATCGGCGTGCGGGTGGACTGAAGGCCGGTCTGCCGGCCGCGCCAGAAGGGCGAGTTCGCCGACAGGGCGAGCAGGAGCGGCACGTGCACGCGCATGCCGTTGGCCACGTGGATGGCCTTGTCGGGGTCGTCGAGGCCCACGTGCACGTGGATGCCGAAGATGATCTCGCGGCGGGCCACGAACTGGAGGTCGGCGATCAGGTCGCGGTAGCGCGGCTGCGACACCACGCGCTGGTCCTCCCACATCGCGAACGGATGCGTGCCGGACGAGCCGATCGCAAGCCCGCGCTCCCCGGCGGCCTGGTGGACGAGGCGCCGCAGCGCGCTGAGCTGCGGCCGACGTCGCGGGTGTTCGCGCAGGGATCGGTCGCGATCTCGCAGACCGACTCCATCAGCTCGGACTTGACCTCACCCTCCTTGGGGACGTCTTCGAGCGTCTCGAGCAGCCCCTCGATCGAGCTGGTCAGGTCGAGGGTCTCCTGATCGACGATCATGAGCTCCTCTTCGACCCCGATCGTGTACGAGGGGCCCGTGAATCGGTGCTCCACCTCCGCATCGTATCCGGAGGCAACGCCAGTAAGCGACAGATGCCCCGCACGGGGTATAACCCTCGTATGACTCTCGGCTACGACGGCAAGCTCTACATACTCGCGTTCGATCATCGCGGCTCGTTCCAGAAGAAGATGTTCGGGATCGAGGGCGATCCCAGCGACGAGGACACCGAGAAGATCGCCGACGCCAAGCGCCTGATCTTCGAGGGCATGCTGAAGGCGGTCGAGCAGGGTGCGGAGGCCGGGCTGACCGGCGTGCTCGTCGATGAGCAGTTCGGCGCTCCGACGAACATTCCGGCCGAGACCAAGGAGCGCGGGCTCCTGCTCGCCATGCCGGTCGAGAAGTCCGGGCCAGAACGAGTTCGACTTCGACTACGGCGACGAGTTCGGCGACCACATCGAGGAGTTCGACCCCGACTTCTCCAAGGTGCTGGTGCGCTACAACCCGGACGGCGACTCCGAGATGAACGAGCGCCAGGTCGAAGCGGCTCAAGCGCCTCGCCGACTGGCTCCACGAGCACGACCGCAAGTTCCTCTTCGAGCTGCTCGTTCCCGCCGAGGACCACCAGCTCGAGAAGGTCGGCGGCGACACCGACCGCTACGACGCCGAGTTGCGTCCGGGGCTGATGCGCCAGACGATCGAGGACCTCCAGGACGCGGGCATCGAGGCCGACATCTGGAAGATCGAGGGCATCGACAGCCAGGGAGGACTGCGAGAAGATCGTCGAGACCTGCCGCCGCGACGGCCGCGACGGCGTGGTCTGCGTCGTCCTCGGCCGTGGCGCCGACGACGACAAGGTCGACCACTGGCTGCGCCAGGGCGCTCCGGTGGAGGGCTATGCGGGCTTCGCGATCGGCCGGACCATCTGGTGGGACGCCCTCAAGGGCTTCCTCGACGGCGACCTCGAGCGCGACGACGCCGCGGAACAGATCGCCAAGAACTACATGCGCTTCGTCGAGGTCTA
Organism: uncultured Thermoleophilaceae bacterium; assembly: GCA_963762265.1. Taxonomy (GTDB): domain Bacteria; phylum Actinomycetota; class Thermoleophilia; order Solirubrobacterales; family Thermoleophilaceae; genus JACVRW01. Next base: position 14,438 of record CAVXKC010000005.1, read on the forward strand.
CGACGAAGCGGCGAAGGAGACGGCGACCGCGTGAGCGTCCTTCGCGAGCGCGCGCGGAGGGCTCCGGGGCCAGATAACGCTGGTAGCCTTCCGCGCACGATGCGGATGCGGCAATCCCTTGCGCAGTTCGAGGAAGCCTTCCGGGAGGAGGCGGCCGAGTCGGTGGTACGCCGCGAGTCGCTGCGCAAGCAGTCGGCTCAGCGCGCCCGGGTCCGCAGAGTCCAGCGCTCGCGCAAGCAGGGCAAGCTCCGCTTCACCTTTCTCGTACTCGCGATCGTCGCCACCGCCGTGGCGGTAACGATCGTGATGTTCGAGACGCTGGCGATGCTCGCGGGCTGAGGCGGCTACTCCATGCGCGGGTGCTTGAGGCGGTCGAGTTCCCTGTCGACCTCCTTGCGCTCGCCGTCGGCGTCGCGACCCTGCTGGATCTGGACGTAGACCTCTTTGCGGAAGACGGGGACGGCGCGTGGCGCGTCGATTCCAATCCTCACTTTTTCGCCCATGATCGACAGCACCGAGATCTCGATGTCGTCGCCGATCATGATCGACTGATTGCCCTTGCGCGTTAGCACTAGCACGTCCCTGGCCTCCCCTGCCTGGACGACGGTGTGACTCCCTGGGTTGTACCCCCTGCCTAATCTAGCGCGACTCTCGCTTTTGTGGGGAACCTATCTGCCGCAACAGCGCAGTTCTGAATGCAAGGGATTGCTAGTCTCGGGCGCCGTTTGGCACGCAGATCCCTCAAACCACAGCTAAACCAGATCAGGACCTGGGTTCGCCAGGGCCGCACGGATGCCTGGATCGCCCATCAGCTCGAGGTCTCGGTCGGTGACATCCGCTCGTTCAAGCGCGAGCACGAGCTCGTCCCGGACGAGGGCGGTGAAGGCGACGACGGGTTCTCGGTGGGGTCGACTCCCGACGAGCTCGACCTGCGCGCCGAGGACGACGCCCTGGTGGCCGCCGCGCTCGAGGCCGAGCAGGAGGCCGACGACCAGGAGGAGGACTCCGACGACCTCACCGGCGAGGACGACGAAGATTCTGCCGACGAGGAGGGCAAGGCCAAGCGCCGGCGGCGCGGACGGCGCGGCGGGCGCGGTCGGCGGCGCAAGCCGAAGGCGCTCGAGGGAACCTTCGATCACGGCGACGAGGGCTACGGCCTGTGGCTCGACCCGGCCGTCCAGGACGACCCCGTCTACGCCGAGCACTGGGCAGGGCACCGCCCGGTGACGGTGATCGTCGAGCCCGAGCGCATCGTGATCAGCCGCGCCGGCGAAGAGGCCGACGGAGACGACGAAGAGGCCTAGATGCGCCTAGGGCTTCGAGTGGCGCTCGCGCGCGACTCCGCCCGCGTAGTTGGACGCCTCGCGGGCATAGCGGGCAAACGCGGCATCCACAACCGATGCCGAGTCCGTGCCGGCGCCGTGACGATCTGCCAGCCCCGTCGCCCAGTCGGTGCTCTCCGCGTAGAGGTCGATCAGCTCGTCAAGCACGAAGCTCGAGCCGAGCCTGCGCCGCAGCTCCTCGACCACCGCGGCGACCGCGTAGTCGAGGTCCGAGCGCGCCGGCTCCGTAGTCGAAGCGAGCCGCTGCTCTCCCTCGCGCCACTGAAAGAGCGCATTTTCGATGGCGTAGGACATCGGGCGGTGAAGTATTGCGATCCCGCCCCGCGGGCGGGCAGGAGCCGCCGCCGGCGCGACGAAGGAAAGCCGGATGCAGCCACGCCGCCGCACGAACATCCGCTGGGATCGCCTCGGCAGGGTGGCTCTGCTGGGCACCCTGATCGTGATCGTGCTGCTCTACATCTCCCCCGCCAAGCACTGGTGGCAGCAGTCGCGCACGGCCGGCGCCGAGAAGCAGGAGCTGCGCGACCTGACCGAGGAGAACCGCAGCCTCAAGAAGCGCGTGCGCGCCCTGCGCGATCCCGGCGCCCTGGAGCGCGAGGCGCGCCGGCTGGGAATGGTGCGCCAGGGCGAGCGCGCGTACGTGATCGAGGGCTTGCCGCGGTGACCCGCGGCCGCTCGGCGCTCAGGAGCGAAAGACGCTTCGGCCCGGGTAGGTGGCGTCGGCGCCCAGCGCCTCCTCGATTCGCAGCAGCTGGTTGTACTTGGCCACCCGGTCTGAACGCGACGGAGCGCCGGTCTTGATCTGACCACAGCCGGTGGCCACCGCCAGGTCGGCGATCGTGGTGTCCTCGGTCTCGCCCGAGCGGTGCGACATGACCGCGGTGTAGCCCGCCTCCTGCGCCATGCGCACCGCATCGAGCGTCTCCGTCAGGGTGCCGATCTGGTTGACCTTCACGAGGATCGAGTTGGCGGTCTGCGAGTCGATGCCGCGGCTCAGCCGCTCGGTGTTGGTGACGAACAGGTCGTCGCCGACGAGCTGCACCCGATCGCCGAGCTTCTCGGTCAGCGCCCTCCAACCCTCCCAGTCCTCCTCGTCCATCCCGTCCTCGATCGAGACGATCGGGTAGCGCCCGGCCATCTCGGCCCAGTAGTCGCCGAGCTCGTCGGAGCTGAGCGAGCGGCCCTCGTGCTCGAGCACGTATGCGCCGTCGTCGAAGATCTCGCTGGTGGCGGGGTCGAGCGCGATCGCCACGTCGTCGCCGGGATCAAAGCCGGCGGCCTCGATGCCCTCGATCAGCGCCTGCAGGGCGGCCTCGTTCGATTCGAGGTCGGGCGCGAAGCCGCCCTCGTCGCCCACCGCCGTTGCCAGGCCGCGATCGTGCAGCGTTCGCTTGAGCGCGTGGAAGACCTCGGCGCCGGTGCGAAGCGCCTCGGCGAAGCTGGGCGCGCCGACCGGGACCACCATGAACTCCTGGAAGTCGACCTTGTTGTCGGCGTGCACGCCGCCGTTCAGCACGTTCATCATCGGGACCGGGAGCACGTGCGCCGCCTCGCCGCCGAGGTAGCGCCACAGCGGCTGTCCGGCCTCGGCGGCCGCCGCCTTCGCGCCGGCCAGGGACACCCCCAGGATCGCGTTGGCTCCCAGGCGGCCCTTGTTCGGGGTGCCGTCGAGAGCGAGCATCGCGCGATCAACCGCCGCTTGGTCTGCGGCGTCGAGACCGCGCACGGCCGCGGCCAGCTCGCCGTTCACGTTGGCGACTGCCGTGGAGACTCCCTTGCCGTTCCAGTCGTCTCCGCCGTCGCGCAACTCGACGGCCTCGAACTCGCCCGTCGACGCGCCCGACGGCACCGCCGCGCGGCCCGCGGCGCCCGACTTGAGCACCACGTCCACCTCGACGGTGGGATTGCCGCGGCTGTCGACGATCTGCCGCGCGTGAACCTTCTCGATCTCGCTCACCCTCGCTCCACCTCTTCCTTGAATCGATCAGCAGCCTGACGCAACGCCAGCTCCGGGTCGGCGCCGGCCGCGACCGCATCGCGGACGGCCGCCAGCAGCCGGTCGCCGGGATCATCGCTGGGACCGCCCCATTCGTGTCCTGCGCTACGGGCCCGGCGCAGGACCTTCTTCGCGTACAGGGTCGAGGGCAGGGTCTCCGGGATCGAGCCGAAGACCTCGCCGCGGCCCTCCTGCTCGCGCTTGATCTCGTCCCAGTTGCGAACGACCGCGGCCGCGGTCTCGGCCTCCCGATCGCCGAAGACGTGCGGGTGGCGGCGGATCAGCTTGGCGCGGCAATGCTCCGCGACCGCGGCGAGGCTCCCGGCTCCGCGCTCCTCGAGCAGCAGCGCCAAGAAGTAGACCTGGAAGAGGACGTCGCCGAGCTCGTCGAGCAGCTTTGCGTCATCGCCGGAGTACGCGGCGTCCGCGAGCTCGTAGGCCTCCTCGACGGTGTGCGGAACTATCGATCGCTCGTCCTGCTCGCGATCCCATGGGCACTCGACTCGCAGCCTGCGCGTGATCTCATCCAGCCGCTGCAGAGCGGCGGCGGGGTCGATCGCTGGTTGTTCGCTCACCCCTCCGGGGTGGGGTTCTCGGGCGTGGGCGCCTGCTCCTGGGGCTGGCCGCCCGAGGTGCCACCGGGCGGCGCCGTTGTTCTTCTCTTCCTTCGGCGCGTTCTTGCACTCGGCGACGCGATAGTCCTCGGCGCACTCGGTCTCATCCTTGTAGCGCTCGCGGAAGTCCTTGATGAACTGGTCAAGCGACTTCTGCTGGCGCTCGGAGCGCAGCAGGTTCTTGATCGTGTCCTTTGACTCCTCGAGCGACTGCTGCGAGGCCGGGGTGACCTTCTCCACCTCGAACACATACCAGCCGAACTGGGTCTTGACCGGCCCCTCGATCTTGCCCTTGTTGGCGGCGAAGACGGCCTCGTCGAGTGCCTTCTCCTGCTGGCCCTCGGCCACGGCGGGGAGGCGGCCCTGCTGGGCCTTGGAGGCCTCGTCGATCGAGTACTTCTTCACCACCTCCTCCCAGGAGTCTCCGTCGTCGAGCGCCTTCCTTGCCTGGTCGGCCTTCGCCTCGTTCTTGGTGAGGGCCACCCGGAGGTCGCGGCGCTCGGGCTGGGCGAAGCGCTTCTTGTTCTTCTCGTAGTACTCCTCGACATCTGCGTCGGACACCTTCTTGGACTCCTCGGTGACCTTCTGCGTCAGCTTCTGCTGGAGCTGGTCGAGCTTGACGCGAAAGAGGATGTCCTCCTCGGTCATGCCCGAGCTCTTGAGGAACTCCGCGTACGCCTTGTCGGTCGGGAAGGCCTGCTTCTTCTGATCCTCGAACGACTTGGCGACGGCCTTGTCGGAGACGTCGATGTCGCGCTCCTCGGCCTCCTGCTGGACCCACTCCGCCTGGATCAGGAACTGCATGACCTCACGCTTGATCTGGTCGTGCTCCTGCTCGCACTGCTTCTTCAGCTGAGCGTCCGACTGCTTGGCCTGGCCCTCTGGCGCCGGCACCTTCTTCTTGTTCGCCACGCACTTCTTGTAGTCCGGCGGGTCGGGGACCACGGCCGTGCCGCCCTGGGTCTGGCCCTTGACGGCTGTCGTCAGCCACTTGTCGAACTCCTCCTGGGTGATCTCCGAGTCGCCTACCTTGGCGACCGCTCCTGGCGGGACTTCATTTCCGCAGGCAGCGAGGACGAGGGCGCCGAGCCCAACGAGGGCGACGGCGAACAGTGACTTGATCGAGGCGTGAGTCATCCGAACCATGTCTACTTCGGGGACGTAAAGGCGAGCTAAGGGGGTGCGGCTCCGAGCGCTGAAACTCGCGAGGCCGGGAGCGGTGCGAAGGGTAGCGGACGATGTTCGACTCTCCGACTCGTACATTCGTGGAGTTCGCTTGACACCGGCCGTACGGCCTAGAAGCCTGGGCAATTCCCCCAGCCGGGGTAATACGATCCACCTAGTTGGGTGATGCGAGTGGGCGTTCAGTCTGTTCGCATCACGGCTCTGGCTGGGGGGCTCTTCTGTGCACCCGGTTCCCGCGCGTTGCAAGGACCGTCGGACCAGGGTGCGTCGCGCTGCCTGGAGCAATAAAGGGTCGACCCGTGAACGCGCTCGAAATCCGGTTCATTGTCGAGTTACCGGTCCCAGGCAACGCTAACTCGACAACGAACGCCAAAATCGGGCCGCACGGGAGCGCCGCGGCAACCCGTCCCACCCTTTAGAGCCCGCCGTTTCGCCGGGGCCCAAGCAAGCCGGGCGAGCCGCCAGCCAGCAAGGCGCGCGTCACACCCCCCGGGCGACCTCGCCGGCCTCCGGCTCGGTTGCGACCTCCAGGATCGCCTCCGCCGCGGTGACCACCGCCCGGAAGCGCTCTTCGGCCTCCTCGGGCAGGCGCACGCGGACCGTGCTGCGCCCCGACTCGTAGACGGCCTCCGGGATCCGCTCGCGCAGCGCCTTTGACCCGCGCGAGTCCAGCTCGATCGGCGTGACCGACATCCTTCCCTGGCGGAAGTCCACGGACCTTGCCCCCGCCCGGCCGAGCTTGATGCGCGCGTCCTGGAGGCGGATCAGGTTGTCGAGCGGCTCGGGCACCGGGCCGAAGCGGTCCTCGAGCTCCTCGCGCAGCACGATCAGCTGCGCGATCTCGCGGGCCCCTGCCACGCGCCGGTGGATCTCGATCTTGGCCGCCTCGTACGGCACGTAGCTGCCCGGGACGTACGCGTCGACGGGCAGGTCGAGCCGCACGGGCTCGGCGGTCTCGTCGGCGGCCGAGCCGGCCAGCAGGCGCACGGCCTCGTCGAGCATCGAGACGTACAGCTCGAAGCCGATCGCGGCCACGTGGCCCGACTGCTCGTCTCCCAACAGGTTGCCGGCACCGCGGATCTCGAGATCGCGCATCGCAATCTTGAAGCCCGATCCGAGCTCGGTGTAGTCGGACAGCGTGGCGAGGCGCTTGCTCGCCTCGTCGGTGAGCGCCGCGTGACTCGGGTAGAGCAGGTAGGCGTAGGCACGCTCGCGCGAGCGGCCCACCCGCCCGCGGATCTGGTAGAGCTGGGCGAGCCCGAAGAGGTCCGCGCGCTCGATGATCAGCGTGTTTGCGGTGGGGATGTCGAGCCCGGACTCGACGATGCTCGTGCAGACCAGCACGTCGCCGTCGCCGCGCAGGAAGGCGAGCATCGTCTTCTCGAGCTGGCCCTCGGCCATCTGGCCGTGCGCCACCAGCACCCGCGCCTCGGGCAGCATCGCGCGGATGCGCTCGGCCGTCTCGTCGATCGTGTCCACGCGGTTGTGCAGGAAGAAGGTCTGTCCCTCGCGCGCCAGCTCGCGCTTGATCGCGGCGGCCACCAGCTCCTCGTCGTAGTCGCCCACATAGGTCTTGACCGAGCGCCGCCCCTCGGGCGGGGTCTCGATCACAGAGATGTCGCGCAGGCCGGCCAGCGACATCTGCAGCGTCCGCGGGATCGGGGTGGCCGACAGCGAGAGCACGTCCACGCGCAGCTTGAGCTGGCGCAGCAGCTCCTTCTGCTTGACGCCGAAGCGCTGTTCCTCGTCGACTATCAGCAGGCCGAGCTCCTTCGGCCGGACATCGCGCGACAGCAGCCGGTGCGTGCCGATCAGGATGTCCACCCTGCCCTCGGTGAAGGCGTCGAGCGCCGCCCGCGTCTGCTTTGGCGTGCGAAAGCGCGAGACCATCGCGATCTCGAACGGGTAGTCGCGCAGACGCTCGGTGAAGGTTCCGAAGTGCTGCTGGGCGAGCACCGTGGTGGGCACGAGGAACATCACCTGCTTGCCGTCCTCGGCCGCCTTGAAGGCCGCCCGCAGGGCTACCTCCGTCTTGCCGTACCCCACGTCCCCGCAGATCAGGCGATCCATCGGGCGTGCCTCCTCCATGTCGGCGCGCACGGCCTCGATCGCCTCGAGCTGGTCGGGCGTCTCGCGGTAGGGGAAGCGGCTCTCGAACTCGAGCTGCCACTCGGAGTCGCGCGGGAAGGCGTGCCCGGCGCGGCGGCGGCGCTCGGCGTAGAGGTTGATCAGCTCCCCGGCCAGCGCCTCCGCGGCCCGGCGGGCGCGCAGCTTCTGCTGCTCCCAGAGCTTGCCGCCGAGCTTGGACAGCGGCGGCTCGCCGGCGTCGGCGCCCACGTAGCGGCTGATCTTGTGGAGCTGGTCGCTCGGGACGAAGACACGGTCGCCGTCCCTGTACTCCAGCTCGAGGTAGTCGCGGGTGATGCCCCCCACGGTCTTGGTCTCAAAGCCCGTGAAGAGCGCGATGCCGTGGTCCTCGTGGACCACCGGTGAGCCCGCGCGCAGGTCTGTGAAGGCGGCGATCGCGCCCGCTCGCGGGCCCTCGGGACGGCGGCCCTGGCGCCTGCGTAGGAGGCGATGCTCCGGCACGATCGCAAGCTTGAGCTGCGGAGCCACGAAGCCGTCGCGCAGGGTCGCGTGCGCGAACAGCACCATGGGCTCGGCCGGCGCGGGCCGACCGTCGAGGAACCCGGCCTGCAGTCGCGCCAGGTTGAGCTGGGCGCGCTCGCCCTCGCCGCGACGCCCCCAGGCGACGACCGTGCGGTAGCCCGAGCGCACGAGCTTCTCCAGCTCGGGCTCGGCGTCGCGCAGCGAGCGCGCCGCGGTGTCGGCGCTCTGGGCGCGGAACTCGTGCGGCTGGTCCTGGGAGATGCTCGACAGCCGCAGCGAGGCGCGCTCGTCGAGCGCCGCGGTCAGCCGCTCGGGTGAGACGTAGAGGTGGTGGGCGTCCTGGTCGTGAAAGCTCGTCGTCACGTCCTCCCACATGTCGCGCAGCGCCGGGCCGAGCTCCTCCTCGGCCCCGACGGCGACCAGGGCGCCGGCGGGAACGAGGTCGAGCAGCTCGCGGAAGCGGTCGACCGGCAGCACGTCGGCGACGTCGGGGCGCTCGCCCTCCGCGCTCGACGCAGCGATCTCCGCCAGTTCGCGGTGCTCGGGCGCGAGCTCGGCGGCCGGGGCTATCTCGACGATGCTCCGCCTCCTCGAGCGAGCGCTGGGTGAAGGTGGAGAACCACGTGAGCCGCTCGACCTCGATGTCGAAGAGCTCGCAGCGCACCGCGCGCTCCTCGGTGGCCGGATAGACGTCGAGGATGTCGCCGCGGATCGCGAACTGCCCGCGGTCCTCCACCTGGTCGACTCGCTCGTACCCGCACGCCAACCAGCCGGGCGCCGACCTCGTCGAGGTCGAGCAGGGCGCCCTTCTCGATCTCGAAGCCGTGCGGGCGCAGGTCGGGGTCGGGCACCTTCTCCGAGAGCGCGGCGGCGCTCGCGACCACCACAGCGGGGCGCTCGGAGTCGAGTAGGGCGTCGAGAGCCGCGATGCGCAGACCGACGAGGTGCGGCGGCGGCGCCAGGTGCGACTCGTAGCGCATGCCGCGCGCCGGGTAGAAGCGCACCTTGCGCGGCGCGAGATAGGCCCTCAGGTCGGCCGCCAGGTCGCGGGCGGCGCGGTCGTCGCCCGCGATCACCAGGGCGGGACGCTCGGGCTCGAGGTCGAGCAGGCTGGCGAGCAGGTACGGACGCAGGCTCGCCGACACAAAAGCGCGCTGGGGAGCGCGCCGCGCGGCCTCGGCCAGCGCGGTCACCGACTCGTTCTCGTGGGCGTATCTGAGGAGTGCTCTGAGCATGCGCAGCGGCCGCCCGGGGCGACCGCGCGGCAACTCGCTCGATTCTAGGCTTCCGCGCTGACCAGGCGCTCGAGCTCGTCGGCGGCCCGCTCGACGAGTTCGCGCACCTCGTCCTTGGGCTCGCTGAAGCGGCCGAGGACGTGGGCGGAGACGATCTCGGGGTCGGTGGTGTCGGGGCGCCCGACCCCGACCCGCACGCGCCGGAAGTCGGCGCTGCCGAGTCCGCGCTTGAGCGACTTGAGACCGTTGTGCCCCGCGAGGCCGCCGCCGAGCCGCACCTCGATGCGGCCGAAGGGGAGGTCGATCTCGTCGTGCACCGCCACGACGTGGTCGAGGTCGAGCCCGAGCGCGCCGCGAGCCGGGCCGGCCGAATCACCCGACTCGTTCATGTAGGTCTGCGGCAACAGCACCGCGACGCGCGGGGCGCCGGGGCCGATGCGACCGTCGGTGAACAGCCCGCCGTAGCGCTTCCTTGCCTTGGGCAGCCCCCAGCGCTCAGCCGCGAGCGCGGCCACTTCGAAGCCCACGTTGTGGCGGGTGCGGGCGTAGCGGTCGCCGGGGTTACCGAGCCCGACTACCAGCCAGTCAGCCTTCCCGCCCCCGCCCCCGCCGCGTCCGCGACGGAAGAGGCTCACCCCTGGTCGCCTTCGGCTTCCTCTGCCGAGAATCGGACGCGTCGCCGTCGGCGGCCTCGGCCTCGATCGGGCTCGCCGTCCTCGCCGACCAGCTCGGTCTCTTCCTCGATCTCCTCGGGCTCCTCGACCTCGGTCGGCACGACGACCGACGCGATGATCGTCTCCTCCAGATCGTCGAGGAAGGTGACGCCCTCGGGAGCGGTGAGCTCGGAGAGGTGCATGGTGGCGGCGATCTCCATACCGCTCACGTCGACGACGATGACATCCGGAATCGCGGTGGGGAGCGCCTCGATGTTGAGCTGGTGGGTGACCTGGTCGAGGACCCCGCCCTCCTTGATGCCAGGCGCCTCCTCGGCGCCTTCAACGTGCACGCCGACGGTGGTCTGGATCGTCTCGTCGAGGCGCACCTCGAGCAGGTCGATGTGGATGACCTCGTCGCGCACCGGGTGCAGCTGCTGGTCCTTGACGATCACCGGACGTGTGCTGCCACCGACCTCGAGGTCGATCAGCGCGGAGCCGTCGACGAGCACCTGGCGCAGCACGCGGTTGTGAACCTTGAACGTGACGCAGGCGCCGTCGCTGCCGCCGTAGACGATGCCCGGGACAAGACCCTCGCGGCGCAGCCGCTTGGTCGCGCGAGTGCCGCGCTCGGGACGCTCCTGGGCGACGAGAGTGGGTCGTGTTCCTTCGGCCATACGGCGGGCCAGTCTAGCGATGCGCCCTATCCTCAGAGGCGTGGCGAGGGAGGACGACAGCTCCATCCCGACGGGGAGGATCAAGCGCACCGCCCAGGTGGGCTCGGTGGTCGGTAGCGAGAGCGCGCGCTACGCCGGCACGCGTGCGCGCAACCTGGCCCGCTCCCGCGGCGGGGCCGCCGACGCCCTGGAGCGCCGCCACCTCGAGGCCGCCGAACGCATGGTCCAGACGCTCGGGCGCATGAAGGGCGCAGCGATGAAGATCGGCCAGCTCGCGTCGTTCATCGACACGGAGTTTCTGCCGCCCGAATACCGCGAGCTCTACCAGGAGCAGCTCAGCCAGCTCCGCACCCAGGCACCGACGATGCCCTGGAAGAAGGTGCGCAAGGTGCTTGACGCCGAGTGGGCCGAGCCCGTAGAGGAGCTGTTCGAGAGCTTCGAAGAGGAGGCCTCCGCAGCCGCCTCGATCGGCCAGGTCCATCGCGCCGTGCTCCCGGACGGGCGCCGGGTCGCGGTCAAGATCCAGTACCCGGGTGTGGCGGACGCGATCGCCGCCGACATGCAGAACGCGGGAATGCTCATGCGAATGGCCAAGGCGCTCGCGCCGGGCCTCGACGCAAAAGCCGCCGCCGAGGAGCTCAAGGAGCGCGTGCTCGAAGAGCTCGACTACGAGCTCGAGGCCCAGAATCAGCGCTCGTTCTCACGCGGCTACCGCGGCCATCCCTTCATCCACGTCCCCGACGTGATCACACGGCTGTCGACCGCCCGCGTGCTGGTCACCGAGTGGGTCGACGGCGTGGGATTCGAGGAGGTCCGCAAACTGCCGCAGGCCGAGCGCGACCGCTTCGGCGAGATCGTCTTCCGCTTCTGCTTTGGCTCGATCTATCACCTGCCGCCACTTCAACGCGGATGCCCATCCGGGCAACTACATCCTGATGGCGGACGGACGAGTGGCGTTCCTCGACTTCGGCATGACCAAGCACCTCGACCAGGAGCAGATCGAGCTCGAGATCACCGCTCTCGGGGCCGTCTTCGACGACGACCCGGAGCGGCTGCGCGTCGCGCTGCACGATCTCGGCTTTCTCAACAACCCGAAGAAGGTGGACGCCGAGCTTCTGATGGAGCACGTCAAGGAGGTCGGCGGCTGGTACATGGAGGACCGCGAGGTCACCGTCGACTCGCGGCGTGTGATGGACGCGATCGCCGCCGTGTCCGACCCGCGCTCCGACTTCTACCGAATCATGCGCCGCGAGAACCTGCCCGCCAACGAGCTCATGGGGCGCCGGATGGAGTCGGGGGTCTTGGCCGTCCTGGGGCAACTCGAGGCGACCCGCAACTGGTATCGGATCGGCCGCGAGTGGTGGTTCGCCGATCCCCCAGCCACGGAGCTGGGGGATCGCGAACGGGCCTATTTCGAGTCGCGCGGCGAGCAGCGCAGGCGGGCGTTCAACGAGCGTCTCACCTAGATGACTGATTCCAAATCTCTGCACCTCCGGATGACGCGCCATACCGGCGCTGGAGCGCCACCCGCCTCCTCGCCGATAGTTCTCTAACTATCGGCTTCGTCCGCGTGCGCCGCCCAGCTTGGTCTGGCGCGCCCCCGAAGGCCCACGGACTCGGAATCAATCATCTAGTTGGCGCGGCGGCTGACCTGGGTGGTCAGCTCCGTCGTGACGCCGATCGAGGACAGCTTCGTGGCCTTCACCTTGAACGCCAGCCTGCCTCGGACCAGGTTGCTGACCTTGACCGTGGTGAAGGTCGCCCCCTTGCGCCGGCTCACCTTGAGCTTGCGGATCTTTCGCTTCGAGCCGCGGGCCACCAGCTTGCCTTTGCGCAGGACGCGGAAGGCGCCGATGGTGAAGGCGTCGTCGGCGTTCGGCCAACTCAGCACGAACTGGGCCGACTTGATCGCGCGCGGGATCTTCACCACGTGCGCCTTCGACTGGCCGACCTTCGTGAAGCCATCGGTGAACTTCCTCGGCGGCGCCTGGCAGGCGATCGACGAAGCGCAGCGGTGTCGGTGCCGAACTCAACGGCGCCCAGGGTGCGCTGCTCGTTGCCCTGCGTATCGATGAACAGCTCCATGGCCCGGATGCGCAGGTCGGTGGGGTCGTTGAACGTCATGGAGCCGGAGTCATCCACGATGGGGATGACGGCGCAAGGGCGGGCGCCGCCGCCCTCAACCCGGCTTGACCGCCATGTCGATGACCACGAGCAGCAGCACGGCCAGCTCGAACATGTTCACGACGGCCGTGCGCTGGTAGATCGCCTGGGCCGCAGGGGAGCCCGGACCCTCGCCCGCCGCGACCTCGGCGTAGCGCTTGCCGGCCCGCCCGTAGTAGCCGACCCCCGAGCACGAACGACACCAGGAAGCCGAGAAAGCCGATGGTGATCCAGGGGTCGCCGTAGGAGTAGCCGACCTCGTCGACGAGCAGGATGCCCGCGATCAGAAGGACCACCGCCAGCGGGGCATAGACCATGTTGCCGATCCGGATCGACTCTCCGGTGAAGGCGAGCTGGCGCTCGGGTCCCTCCTTGGTCGCGAACCGTCCGAAGATGTGCAAGGTCACTGCGCCCCCGACCCAGATGACGGCCGCGAGCACGTGCACGGCGAGCAGGAACTCGTACATGGGGCGCCAGACTAAAGCCGCGTCGGTAGGCTGAATCGATCCCCAACGGCCACGGAGGGCCCCGGCACCACGCCAGCATGCCTCGCTCAGCACCCGATACCGGTCAGGCGACGTCGCGAGACAACGTCGAGCTCGTCCGCGAGGTCCACCTGGCGGTCCTTCGAGGGGACCTGGAGAGCGTCCTCTCGGTGTCACACCCAGATGTCGAGTACCACGCGGCCACTCAGCAGGCCCTCGAGGGAGAGTCTGGTGTGTTCCAGGGGCACGACGGCGTGGGGCGGTGGCTTCGCGAGTTGCACGAGCTCTACGAGGACCTCACCAGTGAGATAGTCGAACTCCGCGACGTCGGAGGGCCGGTCCTCGTCGTCTTCATCGTCCGCGCGCGAGGGACGGGTAGCGGTATCACCCTCGAGCAGACGCTCGCCCAGGTCGTCACGGTGCGGCAAGGGCAGGTCACCGAGGTGCGCGAGTACTTCAGCCGCGAAGAAGCTCTCGAAGCCCTCGGGGGTTAGTGCGGGCGAGCCGCGCGGCTCTCGGCGAGCAACTCAAACGGGCCCGCGTTGAGCCCTCGGTAGCTCTCGTCGTCCACCCATTCGAACCAGGCCTCCCGCGACGCGACCTCTTGGACTGCCGCCTCGAGACGCACGTAGGCTCGTAGCTCGGTCGACGTTCCGACCGCGGCATCAAAGCACTTGCCGAGCCGGTCCCTCTCGATCATTGCGAACTCGAGCCGCTGGCGCGCGCTCTTCCGTTCCTGGTCTGCCATTGGACCTCAGCCTTTCAGTCCCTCTATGGGGCCCGCGCGAAAGGAAGAAGGAGTGAGACCTAACGAACGCCCTGCTTCACCAACACTAGTCCTTTGGTCCGAACTTGACCCGGCGGCGTCGCGTCGGATAGGAAGCTGGGACATCCGAACAGGAGGAGCGTCATGAAGCGCCTGCTGAGCGCCCTGTTGGCCGTCGGCCTCGTCGCCGTGTTGGTGGCCGCCGTAACCGCGTGGGCAAAGCCGAACGGAAACCACGGCCACAAGGGCCATAAGACGATCACCGTGATCGAGCACGCCACCACCGACGCGACCACGGACACCGGAGCCCCCGACGACAGCGCGGGAGACATTCTGACCTTCGCGAACGAGGTGTTCGACCGCACGGACTCCAACAAGGTGGGGATGAGCCAGGGCTACTGCATCCGCGTGGAGCCGGGCGAGTTCTATGAGTGCAACTGGACCAACCTGCTGCCCGGCGGCAACATCGTCGTGGAGGGTCCGTTCTACGACGCCAAGGACGGCGTTCTCGCCATCACCGGAGGCACCGGCCGCTACCGCAAGGCCCGGGGCACGATGAAGCTCGAGTCGCGCGAGGGCGGCACCAAGTTCGCGTTCATCTTCCACATCGAGCGCTGAGGCGGCCGACGCCGTTAGCGCGGGGAGGAGTTCAAGCCGCTCGCCGACAAGCCGATCACAGTGGTATGGACGATGCCGCCGGTGCCCCGGTCGACGAGGGCTACCTGCTGCAGACCTTCCTGGAGAACACGCCCGATCACGTGTACTTCAAGGATCTCGACGGCCGGTTCACGCGGGTCAGCCGCTCGCTTGCTCGCTGGCTCGGTGTCGAGGAGGTCGATCAGGTGCTCGGCTCCACCGACTTCGACTTCTTCGCCGACCAGCACGCCTCGGCGGCGCGAAGGTCGGAGCTTCACGTCATGCGCACCGGGCAGCACGTCGTCGCGCTCGAGGAGCGGGAGGTCTGGCCCAACGGCCGGGTCTCGTGGGTCTCGACCACAAGGGTGCCGCTCCACGATCGCGGCGGCCGCGTCGTGGGCATCTTCGGCCTGTCTCGCGACATCACGGCCCGGAAGCTCTCCGAGGACCGAGAGCGCGAGCAGGCCGATCAGCTGGCCACCCTGGCCGGCGAGCTCGCCCAGCTCACGCTGCGCGATCAGCTGACCGGCCTGTACAACCTCCGTGGCTTCGAGCAGATGGGCAACGAGGCCATCGCAGCAGCCCGTGAAATCGACGCTGATGTGTGCGTGCTCTTCACAGACCTGGACGGTCTCAAGGCAATCAACGACGGCTATGGTCACGCCGCGGGCGACCGGGCGCTGATCGCTGTGGCCACCAAGCTGCGGGAGGCCATGCGCTCCAACGACGTCGTCGGGCGCATCGGAGGCGACGAGTTCGCGGCGGTCCTGATCGGCCTGTCGCCGCCTCAGGTGGAAAAGCTGTGTGACCGCGTCCGAACCGCGATAAAGGCATGTGGCTTGGAGCATCCGCTCTCGGCGAGCATCGGCGTCGCCACTCTCTGCGCGGGAAAGCTGGAAGGCCTCGACGAGCTGCTCACCACGGCGGACCGCGCGATGTACGAAGGGCGACACAGCCGGCGCCGGAGCGCCAGCCCGCTGGCCTGAGCTGGCTGCGGCGTCGGGTTGGCTGGCGGGGCTCGCCCGGATTGCTTGGGCTCGGGCCTAAGAACGGCGGGCTATAAGGAGTGGACGGTTTGCCGCGGCGCTCCCTTGTGGCCGGATTCTGCGTCCGTTGTCGAGTTAGCGGTTCGTGGGACCGGTAACTCGACAATGGAGCGGATTTCGGGCGCGTCGCCGGGTCAACCCTTATTGCTCCAGGCAGCGCGACGCACCGCTGGCCCGACGGTCCTTGCAACGCGCGGAAGCGCCTAGAACAGCTGGTTCTCTTGGCGCCGTGACGGCCAATACCGACTCGTATCGGGAAGTGCCCGAGTTTGCAGGGAAATCGGTGCCGAAAGGGCGCTCGCGGTGACGGCTAGTTACGTCCTGTTGTGGAGCGTTCGTTAGCAATCCGTTAGCAAGCAGGCCCGGTTAGCGGTCGAGCGCGTAGACCAGCGCTCCCCCACCGCAGACACCCACGATCGGTGTGAAGAAGAACTCGGCATCGTCCACGAAGCCGGCGTAGGCAGCGAGCAGGCCGAGGCCCACCGATGCTGAAGGGAGGGGCGGTCCGAGGCGTACGTCTGTGTGTCCGCAGCCCAGTCCCGCCGAAGGCGGGGAACTGGTGCCTCTCCAAAACCCAAAACTGGCCCCGCAGGAATCCCGTGCGCCTCTGAGTCTCTTGCCTTGCGCGTCGCCGCGCTTCGGCTCTCTTTGCTCTCTGGGGGCCGGGGTTGATGGCCGCAGGGCCAGCTCAAGGAATCATACTCCTCTCCGGGCGAGAAAACGAAGGAGTTCGCTAAGCCGAGCGCACCGATTGACGAGGCCTGCAAGTCGGCGAGCGCGCACAGGAATCACTCGCCCTCGACCTGCCCACTACGGGATATCGCTTTCGGTGACGTGCGACTCGCACCCCAGCCGTTGGGCCTCGGAAACGGCGTCCGCGCAGTACTCCTTGACGGCGTCACTGGCTCCTTCCGCTGCGTCAAGGTCCTCCTGTTCGAACTCGTAGGAGGGCGTCCCGTCGAGCTTCTCGGGAGTCGAGTCAACTTCGGTCCCGCAGCCCGCAAGCACGACGATGGCGAGCAAGATAGTTGGGCGGCGCAGGGCGGCAGGCAGAGGGGGTACTTTCGTGCAGGTGGCAAAACCACTATGGCAACTCGTGCTCGATCGGTCTCAGGAGCGACTAGAGGACACGAACCCCAGCGCGCGGGTGACCGTGCTGATGAACCTCACAGATCTCGTAGCGGTGGGCGAGCGGCCGACTGCTGATGAACTCGGGAAATATCTGGAGCAGCTGCTCCCGAGCTACCCAGAACGGCGCCGGTGGGCCGTGGCCTCGTGGCGCAAGCTGTTGAAGAACCCGACGCACCGCTTCAAGATTCTTAGGCCCTTCTCCTATAGGGATCACCCGTTCTTCACGGTTGCTCGAGTCATCGAAAAAAACCATCTACAGCCTCCGCTCGAAGAGCGGATCCAGGCTGAGGCGCATCGGCGCCTTGACGATCTTGGGCGGGCCGCTGCTGTCGGGAGTCGGGAGGAGTTTCGACACGCTTGGCGAGACGCGGCCCAGGGATTGCACTACATGACGATGATCCGTCGACGTCACTACGGCGGGCCGTTTGGACGACACTTAGCGGCGGAGTGCCTTCTATGCCGCTGGCCACAGCTGAGTGCTCAGGCGGCCCTCGCCCTGTCGCGAGCCCACCGGCACATATCCGAGCAGACCTGGCAGTCGGACCTCTTCGGCGTGAAGAGCGATCCGCACACCACGCAGCTCTTCGCCACCGGCACAACACGCCGAGAGGCGTTGTACGCAGCACGCGCCTCAGCGTTCACCTCACGCCCACCGGGCAGCCGCCACAGCCGGACTTCCACACCGCTCGCAGAACCTCCGCGGCCGACCACGCGTATTCGGCTCAAACGGAGCGCCGCACTGCTCACGCACGCCCGTCATTCATTTCCCCACGATCACGAACTCTTCCTCGCGGAGAGCGAGGGCGGGGTGATCGTGGGGGTGTTTTCTTCGAGGCACCCCCCATCCCCCGGGCGCAAGCCGAGCGTTCCGACGCCCGACCTGCATCAGGGTGCGCGCGCTCCGGAGCCGGAGCGTCCCTCGTTCGGCGCGGCGCTCAAGCGAGGCGGTTAGGGTGCGGCCCATGGCTGACGAGCGAGGCGACGGGGAAGCCACGACGGGAAACCGGCTCAAGGTGCTTTGGTGGAGGATCAAGCGGCTGTTGGCGTCGTTCCGCCACATGCCCCCTTGGGGGGGCTGAGACTTCTGGCCAGGTGGGCGCGGCCGCCGCCGCTCGGGGGCTGGGGCGACGCGTGGCTCTCCTAAGCGCCCGCGCCGCCCCTCGTCCCGTTGCGGCCAGGCGGCCAAGGAAAGGAAAAAGCCGCCCGCCTCGGCGCGGTCAAAGAATGGAAACCCGCCGAAGGGTTTGGTCATGGCGCCCCTTGGCGCTCGAACTGTTGGCGCAGGAAGCGCATCAGGCTTGAGCGGTCGAGCGTCTCGAACTGGTCGGCGTCGTCGAACGCGAGCGTGTACCCGACCGGGTTGCCGTGCTCGTCGAGCTCGACGGTGATGGTGGCGGGCTCGGCTTCACTTGTCGGTGCCGGGGTCACGCGGCCTTGCCTTGCTCGACGCCTGCTTGGTCGGCCGGCTCGAACAGTTCGGGCCGCGCTTTGACGAGCGGGTGCGTCGACGTGTACCGCGCGCCGGCAGCAACCCGCACCTGCTTCCCGTTGTGCTCGGTGACGCACGACGCGGTGGCGACCAGCACCTGCAGCTTGCGCGCCGCCTGCGGCTTGCGCGCCGCCATCACAGCGTCTCCAGGTAGCGCAGCGCCTCAGGCACCCACGGTCTTCGAACCGGAGCGCCAATACGCGAACAGGCCCCTTTCGCCTGTGGGCCTTCTGGACGCCCCGAACAGGTGGGAGACGATTTCGGCGGTCATGCCGAGCCGGTCGGCGATCGTGAACGCCGCCCGGAAATCGCCGTAGAGCAGCTGTGTGGTGCCGGCCGTGAGCGCCGTCGGGACCGCGGTCCATTCGGATGCCCGCGACTGGCTCCGCACGACGCCATGTACTTGATCTAGCGCGGTTTCGCGTCTCTACACGTGGGCGACGACCTCACCTGCCGTGATCTCGGGCGGGTTCGGCATCAGCTCGGCGAGGTTCTCGGCATCCCATTTGCCCTCTCGCTTGTTCGACTCCTCGGCGCCGGACTGGTCCTCGTACACGCTCATCGAGATCATCACGCCGCCACCCGCGTCCGCGAAGTGGTAGGCAACGAGCCCCGGGACGTCCTTGATCAGCGGCACGAAGCCCTCGGCGGTGCGACGCCCCGCCTCGGGCGGATCCGTGACGCCCTCGTACCGTCTCACCGATACGTACATTTGTCTCCTTCCCTGTACCAGGTCGAGTACCAGGAGGGCTATTGTCGCGGCCCCAGGCGGGCACTCCGGGCTGCAAACGCAGTACCGAGTCTATCCGGGGTTCGGTCCGCTGAGCGCGCGGCTCATGCGCGCGTGAGCATCTCGTGAGCATCCGCGCCGCGATCCCGCTCGTAGAGCGGAGAACGCTAGAACAGCTGGTTCTCGCCCGCGAAGATCTCCGACACCGAGTCGTCGGTGAAGATGCGCCGGATCGAGTCCTCGAGGATGTCTGCACAGGTGAGCTGGGTGACCAGCTCGGGTGCGCCCGCGCGCAGTGGGATCGTGTCGGTCACGACGACGCCTCGCAGCGGGCCCGCTCCCAGGATCTCGAAGGCTTGGCCGGAGAAGAGACCGTGGGTTGCGACGGCGTAGACCTCGTTTGCGCCCTCGTCGAGGACCGTCTGGGCGGCCGCTGACAGGGTGCCGCCGGTGTCGATGATGTCGTCGACGATCACGGCGGTCTTGTTCTTGACGTCGCCGATCACGTAGCCGATCTCGGCCACCTGCTGCGCGGGGCGCTCCTTCTCCATCAGGGCGTAGGGCGCTCCCACCTTCTGCGCGAACTTGCGGACGAGCTTCACCCGCCCGGCGTCCGGCGCGATGATCACGAGCTCCAGGCCGGCCAGCCGATCCTGCACGAACTGGGTGAGGATCGGCATCGCGGTCATGTGGTCGACCGGCTTGGAGAAGAAGCCCTGCACCTGGCCGGCGTGGAGGTCCATCGTCACCAGGCGGTCGATGCCGGCCGTCTCCAGGACGTCGGCCACCAGACGCGCCGAGATGGGCTCGCGGGGAGCCGACTTCTTGTCCTGGCGCGAGTAGCCGTACCAGGGGGTCACCGCGATGATGCGGTGCGCGGAGGCGTGCTTTGCGGCGTGCACCATCAGCAGCAGCTCCCAGAGGGCGTCGTTGACCGTGAGGTGCTCGTGCTCGGAGCCGCAGATGGACTGGACGATGAAGAGGTCGGCGCCCCGGATCGAGTCCGCGTAGCGGCAGTAGACCTCGCCGTCGGCGAAGGTCTTCAGCCCGGCGTCTGTCAACTCGACGCCCAGCCGCTCGGCGATCCGCCCGCCCAGTTCCTGGCTCGCCCGGCCCGCTGTGACCATCAGCCGCTTCTCGTAGCCCGCGGGGATGCTTGACGTGAGCGTCTCGTCGGTTCCGGTCTCGAGGGAAGTTGTCATTACGAGTCCTCCTCCGCGCGGTCTGCGTAGCCCTCGACGTTGCTCTGCTTCGATCGAGCGATTCCGAGTGCCCCTTCGGGGACGTCGTCGGTGATCACCGAGCCCGCACCAGTGTACGCCCGATCGCCGACGTCAACCGGAGCGACGAGCGAGGTATGGATCCCGGTCTTCACGCTCTTTCCGACCTTCGTGCGGTGTTTCTTCCTGCCGTCGTAGTTCGCCGTGATCGTCCCGGCGCCCAGGTTTGCGCCCTCGCCGACGTCCGCGTCGCCGATGTACGAGAGATGAGGCACCTTGGCGGCGGCGCCGATATCCGAGTTCTTGACCTCGACGAACGTGCCGACCTTCGCCCCCTGCCCGACGACGGTGCCGGGGCGCAGGTAGGCGAACGGGCCGACGCTCGAGCGGTCGTGCACGGTCGCCTCCACCGCGTAGGAGTGGACGACCGTGGCGCCGTCGCCGACCCGGCAGTCGATCAGCGTGGCGTGCGGTCCGATCACACAGCCGGCGCCCACGCTCGTCTCCCCCAGCAGGCTGACGCCGGGCGAGATCGTGGTATCGGCGCCGATCGTCACTCCGGCCTCCACCCGGATCGTTCCCGGGTGCAGAATCGTCACCCCACGCCTGGCGTGCTCCTCGAGGATCCGGCGCTGGGCGAGGTCCTCGGCGCTCATCAGGTCGGCGCGGTCGTTTACGCCCAGCGAGACCGCCGGGTCCTCGGTGGCGTGGGTCGCGATGCCCTCGCCGCCGGCGACGAGGACCGGAAAGACGCCCGGTGAGGTAGCGCTCGCCGCTCTCCTCGCCGACCTCGTCGAGTGCCTCGAACAGCCCGGGAGCCTCGAAGACGTAGCTGCCCAGGTTGATCTCGCGGATCGCGAGCTCCTCAGGGGGCACTCCCTCCGTGTACTTGGTCTCGACGATGCGCTCGAACTCGCCGTCGGGGCCGCGAACGATGCGCCCGTAGCCGGAGGGGTCGAGCTGGTCGGTCGTGAGGATCGTGGCCCCGCCGCCGGCCGCGACGTGGCTGTCGACCATCCCCGCGAGGTGCTCGGCGCTCACAAGCGGGTGGTCGCCCGAGAGGACGACCACCGGGCCGGGGTCGACGCGGTCACGCGCAGCGAGTACCGCGGCGCCCGTGCCCTCCCCCTCGAGCTGCTCGGCGACCTCCACGTTGTCGGGCAGGCCGGCGGCCACGCCGTCGCCTGGCCTCACAACGCACACGATCCTGCCCGCGCCTGCCTCGCGCGCCGAATCGATGACCCACTCGACCATGGGCTTTCCGCAGACGGGGTGCAGGACCTTGGGGGTCTGGGACCGCATCCGGGTGCCCCGCCCGGCGGCCATGATGAGAACCGTGAACGCCTCGGGCATCGGAGGACGAGAGTACAGCGGCCGGGAAATTCCGGGAGAAGGATTTGAACCCTCGCCTCCAGGACCAAAACCTGGCGGGCTGCCAACTACCCCATCCCGGAGCGCCGGTGGAGAGTCTAAGAGCTAGCGTGCCCGACCATGGCCGGCTGGAGCGAGGTCGAGACCGAGGCGCCGGAGCTGAGCGCCCTCGCGCGGGAGTTCCTGCTCGCCCACACACATCTCACCCTGGCCACGCTGCGAAAGGACGGCTCGCCGCGAATCAGCGGCACGGAGATCATCATCGCCGAGGGCGAGCTCTGGCTCGGCAGCATGCCCAAGGCGGTCAAGGCGCTCGACCTGCGGCGCGATCCGCGCTTTGCCGTGCACTCCGGCTCTGACGATCCGGACAAGGGCTGGAAGGGCGACGCCAAGTTCGCCGGGCGAGTCGAGGAGATCGAGGACGACGAGCGAAAGCGGGCGATCGTCGGCGGCAAGGGCCCGCCCGGTCCCATGCACCTGTTTCGCTGCGATTTGACCGAGCTCGTGGTCGTCCGTCTGGGCGACCCCGCCGACCACCTCGTGATCGAGTCCTGGCATGAGGGACGCGGCGTCTCGCGGCTGCGGCGCTAGCGGTCCTTGCGCTCCTTCGGCACCCGGCCGGCCTCCGCGCCCTTCTCGTGCGCCGGGCCCGCCGGGCGGGACGATGCCCAGCACGCGCATCGCCTTGAGGCCGAGCGACAGGCGCTCGCGGCCGTCCGTCGAGCCGACGTCGAGGGAGGTCAGCTCCTTCACGCGCTCGAGGCGGTAGCGAATCGTGTGCCGGTGGGTGAACAGCCGCTCGGCGCTGCCGGCGACGTTGCCGTCGGCGTCCAGGAAGGTCTCGAGCGTGAGCACCAGGTCGGTCTCGTACTGCTCGTCGTACGCCACGAGCGGAGCGACCGTCTCGTCGAAGAAGCCCCGCAGCTCGGTCGGGTCCTCGCTCATGGCCGGCAGCAGCAGGCGGTAGGCGCCGGTCTCCTCGAACGAGAGCTCGACCAGACCGCGCGCCTCGGCGACGTTTGCCGCGAGCATCGCCTCGGCGCCCGCGCGGTGAAGGTCGGCCGGGTCGCTCGCGTGGCGGCTGCGGGCGACCGTGATCGTGAAGCCGGGGAGGGCGGCCTCGAGCTCGCGCAGGGCGGCGGCCGCCACTCGCTTGGCGGCGCCGGCGTCTGGGCCGGGAGTCAGGATCACCAGCTCGCGCTCGCTGCGGCGACCGGCGTCCTCGTTGGGCCCGCCGCTTCCGTGGCGAGTCCAGCCCGCATGCACCAGGGCAGCCAGCGACGAGCGCGCGATCGCGCGGGCCCCGCGCTCGGCCACGGTGAGCACCCGCGCCCGCCAGTCGCCCTCCTCCGGATGCTGCGGCCGAGCCCGAATCACGAGCACGCTCGCGCCGGCCGAGAGGTCGCAGCCGAGCTCGCTGCCCCGCGCCACGATGTTCTCGCGATCCGTGACCTTGCGGGCCAGCAGATCGCCGAGGAAATCGCCCACAGCGGCCTCGCTCGCGCGCTCGGGCGCCTTGACCCGCTCGACCTCGAATCCGATCAGGTTGATCACCAGCCGCAGCAGGGCGGGCTGTGGAGGGTCGCCGCGCGAGCGATAGCGCAGCTGGCCCACGGGCGCCTCGGCCACGCGCAGCTCGACGCTCTCCGATCCCGACTCGCCGGCCATGACAGCGCGCTCGTCCTCGGTGGACTGGCAGGCGACCGCCAGCACGCCGCCGGCGGCGTCCAGCACGATCACGCTCGCGTCGAGCGCTCTGCTTGCGGCGCGCGCGACCGCGGGCAGCCCGGCGCCGGACTCGACGGCCTCGGAGACCTCGTCGAGCGCCTCCAGGAAGGTGCGGGCTGCGGCGGACTTCATTGGCTTGCTAGGCGTACTGGTCGTACGTCCACACGACCGCCAGCCCAACAGCGGCGCCGATCCCGAGCAGCGTGCCCAGGATGAACAGCGTCAGGAGGCTCGCGGTGAGCTTCTCCCAAAGCCGCCCGTAGCAGCGCCAAGCGGGCGCCACGATCAGGGCCGCGTAGCAGGAAACGACCACGCCGGCAGCCAGCGCGATCGCGATCTCGGTCGAGGTGAGGTCCAGGTTCATCGCTCGGCGCGCGCCACGGGACGCTCGGCGCGCTGGGGATCATTGTGGCGCATGTGCGCGACGACAATGGCGAGCGCGGCGAGCAGGCCGAACACCCCGGCGCCCAGGCCCCAGCCGCCCGCGATGTCCGACCAGTAGTGCGCGCGCAGGTAGATGCGCGACATTCCGATCGCCACCACGAGCACAAGGGCGCCCGTCACGAGGGCGGCCTGGTGCGCCAATCCGCGGCCGCGCGTGAGCGCGACCGCCACCGCGATCCAGATCGTGGAGTACGCGGCGTGCCCGCTCGGATACGACGAGCCCTCGGTGCCCGTCAGAGGCCCGGCCGGGCGCGGCCGGTCGATGCCCGCCTTGGCCAGGTGCACCGCTGCGAAGATCAGCGCGGACCCGGCCAGGAGGACGAGCAGCTCGGCCGGCTGGCGGCGCACGGCGAGCACCACGCAGGCCACGAGCAGAACGGCGGCACACGTGGGGAAGGCCCCGAAGCCGGCGATGACCTTCGTCACGTCGACGGCCACCTGACTGCGCGCGCTGTCGCCGAGATCGAGCAGCTCGCGATCGAGCGGCGTCGCGTTCAGGTCGCCCGAGAGCACCAGCGCGTACAGCCCGAAGACGTAGAAGCCGACGGCGCCGATCGCGAGCGCCGTGGTCAGCTCCAGGCCGAGCTCGCCCGGGGTCACGCGGTCCCAGACGAAACGGGCCTGCGGGGCCACCGCGGCCGCGACCGGCCGGATCACGCGCCGGTACACCGGGCGGGCGACCGCGAACAGCGGGCGCAGCAGCGGGTGGCGCTCGTGCTCGGCCAACCAGGCGCGGATGTCGGCGCGGCGCTTGTATGCGGTCACGATCCCGACGATCACGGCGACGGTCAGGCCGAATCCGAAGATCGCCTGGCCGGCGATGTGCGCCACCCGGTCGAACGAGCGCCAGAAGATGTAGCCGAGCACGCAGAAGGTGGTGGCCCAGAGGCCGGTCCCGAGGACGCTGAACGGGAGAAAGCGGCGGAACGCCATACCCGACGAGCCGGCCACGAACGGCGCAAGCGCGCGCACCAGGCCGATGAAGCGCCCGATCAGGATCGTCTTGCCGCCGTGGCGCTGGAAGTAGCCCTCGACCTGCTCGAGCCGCTGCGGTGTGATCTTCAGCTTCGGCCCGTGCTTCATCAGGAACTCGCGGCCGAGGCGGCGCCCGATGAAGAAGCTCGTGGTGTCGCCGAGAATGGCGCAGATCCAGACGAGCCCGATCAGCGGGATCAACTCGATCTCGCCCTGGCCGGCGATTACGCCGCCGGCGATCACGACGGTCTCGCCCGGCGCCACGAGACCGACGAATGCGCCCGTCTCGAGGTACGCCATCACGCCCACGAGCACGTAGGTCCAGGCGCCGAGGCGCTGGGCGACGTCCTCGATCACCTCCTTCGGGTCGGGCAGCTCGGAGAGGACTCCGCTGGCGTAGACGGCGCAGGCCAGCACGAGCGCCGCGGCGATCAGCTTGCGCTCGCCGCTCAGCCCGCGGCGGCGCCAGATGGCGAAGGCCGCGATCGCGACGGCGGCCACGGCGGCGGCTATCTGGAGGGGCGACACGCCCGCAATGTAGAGCGGGCGGGCCGGTTGTGCCTCAGATCCGCCGCAGCTCGGTGACTATCGCTCCGGCTATCCGCGGCGCGGCGGCCTCGGCTGCGGCGCGCCCGGCGAACAGCCCGAAGCAGGTGGGACCCGAGCCGCTCACCAGGGCGCCGAGGGCCCCTGCGGCGCGCAGGGAGTCGAGGCCCTCGCCGAGCTCGGGGCGCAGCGCCAGGGCGGCCGGCTGGAGGTCGTTGTCGAGCGCGCCGGCCAGCTCGGCGGGCGCGCCGGGGAGGGCTGAGACGAGCGCCCTGAGCGGCCCCGCGTCGAGCCGGTCGCGCCAGCCCTCGGTGCGATCGAGCTGCGCGTAGACCTCGCCGGCCGACAGCCCAGGTTCGCGGGGTACGAGCACGACGCCCAGCGGCGGCAGCTCGACCGGCTCGACGATCTCGCCCACTCCCCCGACCAGGGCGTGGCGGGGGTCGATCTGGCTGGGGACGTCTGAGCCCAGGCGGCTCGCGAGCTCGCGCAGGGCGGCGGCGTCGAGCGGCTCGCCCGCGATGCGGTTGGCCGCGCGCAGGGCCGCCGCGGCGTCGGCGCTCCCGCCGCCCAGGCCGGCGGCCACCGGGATGCGCTTGACGATCTGCACGCCGATCGGGGGCAGCGACGGCACGCGCTCGCGAAAGGCGGCCAGCGCTGCGCCGGCGAGGTTGTCCTCGGGCGCGACGCCCGGGCATTCGACGCGGTCCGCGCTCTGACCGTTCGGCTCCGCGTGCAGCTCGTCGGCAAGGTCGATCGAGGCGAATATCGAGCAGAGCGGGTGCAGCCCGCCGGGCCGGGGCCGGCCGACGTGGAGGACGAGGTTGAGCTTCGCGAAGGCCTGCTCGATGACGCGGGTCATCGCGCCTGCTCGCTCACGCGGTCATCGCGGCCGCAGGTCCTCGAGGAGCTCGGGGCCGATGGCCTCTGCCAGGCGCAGCCAGTCGGCCGCGGGCAGGCGCTCGGCGCGGGCGTCCGGGGGGTGGCCGATCCGCTCGAGGGCGGAGCGCGCGGCGGCGCGGATGTCGGCGGGCGCACCCGGCGTGAGCGCGAGCGAGCCGGACAGCGCCTTGCGGCGGTGGGCGAAGGCGGAGTGCACGAGGGCGATCAGCTCGGGGCTCGGTGCGTCCGCGCTGCGGCGCATCTGCACGAGCACGGAGTCGACGTTGGGCTCGGGGTGGAACACGGTCCGCGACACGCGGCGCAGGACGCGGACCTCGCAGGCGAGCTGGGCCAGCACCGAGGTCGCGCCGTAGGCCTTGTCTCCGGGGGCCGACGCGAGGCGCTCGCCCACCTCGCGCTGGACCATCGCGACCCAGAGCATCGCGCCGGGCAGCTCGAAGATCGACTTGAGCAGCACGGTCGCCGCGACGCCGTAGGGAAGGTTCGCCACCACCTTGGTGGGCGGCGGCCCGAGCGACGCGTAGTCGAGCTTGACGGCGTCGGCCAGGTGGAGGCTGGCGTTGTCGAACGGGCGCAGGGCGTCGGCGAGCGGCGGCTCGAGCGCGGGGTCGATCTCGACCACGTGGAGATGCCCGACGCGTGGCGCGAGGTACTCGGAGAGCACGCCCAGCCCGCCGCCGACCTCGAGGACCACATCCGCCGGCGCGAGCTCCGCTGCCCGGGCGATCACTCCGAGGATGTTGTCGTCGATGAGGAAGTTCTGGCCGAGCTCGCGGTTTGGCCGGATCTCGAAGCGGCGCAGGCGGCGCAGGCTCGCCTGGCGGGGCTCGCCGCTCACCACCCGAGCACCCGCGCGGCGTTGCTTTCGACGATCTGTTCGAGCTCCTGGTAGGAGAGCCCGCGGAGGCCGGCGAGCTGATGCGCGGTGTGCACGACGTAGGCTGGCTCGTTGCGCTTGCTGCGGAGAACCTGCGGAGACAGGAATGGGGAGTCGGTCTCCACCAGCAGCAGCTCTGCGGGAAGCTCGCGCGCCGCCTGCTGGAGATCGCCGGCCTTGGGGTAGGTGACGTTGCCCGCGAACGAGCAGAGGTACCCGCGCTCGACGCACTCCTCGAGCCGGTCGGGAGCCGAGAAGCAGTGCAGGATCACGGCCGGCAGGCGGTCGCAGTGCTCGCGCAGGAGGGCGAAGGTGTCGTCCTCGGCGGCGCGGGTGTGGATGGCCACCGGCATGGCGAGCCGGCCGGCCAGCTCGAGCTGAGCCTCGAAGGCGCGGCGCTGGTCGTCTCGCGGCGCGTAGTCGCGGTAGTAGTCGAGGCCGGTCTCCCCGATCGCGCGGGCGTAGGGGTCGGCCGCCGCGCGCTCGATCTCCTCGAGGTCGGGTTGGCCAAAGCCGGCCGTCTCGTGCGGGTGGCGTCCGACGATCGCGAACACCTCCTCGTGCTCGCCCGCGGCGGCCAGCGCGCGCTCTATGGAAGCGCTGTCCATGCCGACCGTCGCGAGCCGGGTCACACCGGCCAGCCGGGCGCGCTCGACCAGTTCAGCGTCGGGCGGCTCGCAGTGGTCGAGGTGGCAGTGGGTGTCGATCATGGGCGGCCGGCAGAACGGCCCGCGCCGCGCATCAGGCAGGTGAGGGCTCGGGCGACTCGACCCGCGGGAAGAGCTGCCCGAGGTCCCCGATTCGAGCGCCGCCACCGGTCGACCCGAGCCGGGCCCCGTCCAGCGACAGCTCCTCCTGTCCCAATGCGGCCAGCAGCCGCTCGGCCGAGCCCGGCATGAACGGGTGGAGGAGCACGGACACGACGCGCAGGCCCTCGGCGAGGCCGTAGAGCACCTGGTCGAGCTTGTCCGCCTGGGACTCGTCCTTGGCCAGCTGCCACGGCTCCTCGTCCTGGACGAACGCGTTGAGGCGCTTGATCCGCCGCCAGACCTCGTCGAGCGCGGCTGTGAGCTCGACCTGGTCGATGCGCTCCTTGACCGCCTCGTCGAGGCCGTCGAAATCGGCCACCAGCCGCTCCGGCGGGTCGGCGTCTGGCACGACCCCTCCGCGATAGCGGGAGATCATCGCGAGCGTCCGGCTGGCGAGATTGCCGTACTCGTTGGCCAACTCGGTGTTGTAGCGCGTCTCGAAGCCCTCGGGCGACACCTCGCCGTCCGAGCCGAAGCTCACCTCGCGCAGAACGTAGAAGCGCAGGGCGTCGGGGCCGTAGACGTCGGCCACGTGGAAGGGCTCGATCACGTTGCCGAGCGACTTCGACATCTTGTGCTCGCCCAGGAGCAGGTAGCCGTGGATGGCCACGGTGCGCGGCACCTCGATGTCCGCCGCCATCAGCATCGCCGGCCAGATGACCGCGTGGAACTTGAGGATGTCCTTGCCGATCAGGTGGACGGTCGCGGGCCAGAAGCGATCGGTCAGATCCTCCCCCTCCCGCGCGTAGGAGAGCGCTGTGTAGTAGTTGAGAAGCGCGTCGATCCAGACGTACACGACCTGGGTCTCGTCCCAGGGCACGGGCACTCCCCACTTCAGGCGCTGGCGGCTGAGCGACAGGTCGTGCAGGCCGCCCTTGATGAACGACAGCGCCTCGTTGTAGCGGTTGCGCGGCGTAACGAAGTCCGGGCGCTCGGCGTAGAGGCGTTCGAGCGGCTCCTGAAACGAGGACAGCCGAAAGAACCAGTTGTCCTCCTTTTCGATCTCGAGCTCGATCAGGTGAATGGGGCAGCGGTTGCCGTCCGCGAGCTCGGACTCGGTTTTGAAGTCCGCGCAGCGCGGGCAGTACCAGCCCTCGTATGTGCCGGCGTAGACGTGTCCGTTGTCGTGAATGCGCTGCACCACCTCGGCGACCTTCGCCATGTGCTCCGGATCGGTGGTGCGGATGAAGAAGTCGTTCGTGACGTTCAGCCTCGCGGCGAGCTCCTTGAAGTGGACCGCGTTCGTGTCGCCCAGCTCGCGCGGGGTGATGCCGAGCTTCTCGGCCGCCAGGGCGACCGGCTCGCCGTGCTCGTCTGTCCCGGTGAGAAAGAAGACGTCCTCGCCGCGCTGGCGCATGTGTCGCGCCAGAACGTCGGCGGCGATGGTCGTGTAGGCGTGGCCAAGATGAGGCTCGCCGTTCACGTAGTAGATGGGCGTGGACACGTAGTACGACATTGAACGTCGATGCTACCCACAGCTTCATCGCCGGCCGACCAGCGGGCGCAGCACGCCACCGACGCGACGACCGCCGCGGCGGGTGGCCGCGCGGCCGCCTTCGGAGAGTCCGAGGATCGCCGCGGCTGCCACGAGGCCGAGGCAGGCGGCCAGTAGCCCGAGGTCGGGGCCGGGCGCGGGCTGGTACGAGCCGCGCGGCGTTGCGGGGGTGGCGCGGGGCGCGGCCGCGGGCGGCGCGGCGAGGCTCCGGGCCGCGGCGCCGCGCGACGGATCTGTGCCCAGGTCCGGAACCCCACCTGGAAGGGCTCGGGTCGCGGGCACGCCGCCGCTTGCGGTGCCGCGCTCCGCGGCCGGCCCATGTTGCGGCGCGGGGTGTGCCACCGGCGCAGGGTGTCGCGCCGGGGCGTTGCGCTCGCTGGGCGCCGGTCGGACGTCGTGGACCCGCGGCGGGGCGGGCACGCGGCGAGCGGCAGGTACTCGGCGAGCGCCCGGCACGCGGCGCGGGGCCGGCACGCGGCGCCCCGCGGGGACCCTCACCGGCGCCGGGGCGGGGTTCGCCGGCACGGGCTCCGGCGCCGGCTCGGGCACCGGGGCCGCGCTCGGCGCGTCGGTCGCCGGCGGGAGCGCCGGCAGGAAGGCCAGCGGGTCGCGGTAGGCGTGGCGCTCGCCGGCCTCGCGCACGCCGAAGTGCAGGTGTGGGCGGTCGGCCGACCGCACTCCGCTCGTGCCGACCGCGCCGACCGGATCCCCCGCCCTGACGAGATCGCCCCGGCGAACGCCGGCTGCCGACAGGTGCAGGTACGAGGTGTCGAAGCCGTCGGCCGTGCGGATGCTGACGGTGAGGCCCGACGAGCCCGCGGTGCCGGCGAAGCGCACAACGCCGGCGGCCGCTGCGATCACGGGCGCGCCTGGGTTGCCCGCGATGTCGATGCCACGGTGCTGGCCGCCGGCGTAGGGGTCGTCGCCGTTTCGGTAGGGCGTGATCAGCTCACCGTGCAGCGGCCAGACCCAGTCCGCATGCGCGGGCGAAGCGGCCATGAGGAGAGCAATGAGAGCAAGGGCTGAGGCGAGGATGAGGCGGCGCATGCCTCGACCGTACGGCCGGTCCGCCCCGCGTGGCGCGGCCGGTGCAGAGTTGTTGCAGTCCCGTCCCAGTGCTGTAACAGAGCGCGCTGTTCCGTGCGCGAAACCGCATCGGAAAGCTTCTGAGGCCATCCATTGTCGACTAAGCGGTCCCCCTGCCCGCTAAGTCGACACTGGAGCTCGCGAGGCTCGCGGGACTCGCGGGCGCCCCGGGGCTCGCGGGCGCCCCGGGGCTCGCGAAGCTCGGGGTCGCCCGCCGTGGCCGGCGGGTGACCAACCCCTCACTCGCCCGACGTCAGCGCCCGGTACAGCTCATTCGCACTGCCGCCCGTCAGCTCGGCGACCACCGTTGCCGCCTTGCGCGGGTGGGCGCCCGCCTCCACGAGCCGCCGCAGGCCGTCGAGGCCGGCGGGCGCACCGGGGCCGCCACCCGCCGGCGCGCTCGGCGGGCCGAGCACCAGCACGACCTCGCCCTTGGGCGGCGCGCCCGCGTAGCGCGCCGCCAGCTCGGCCGCGCTGCCGCGCACGATCTCCTCGTGCGCCTTTGTCAGCTCGCGGCAGACCGCCACCTCGCGTGCGCCGTCGACCTCGGCCAGCAGCGCCAGCGTCCCGGGCAGTCGCCGCGGCGACTCGAAGGCCACCAGCGTCCCGCCCGGCTCCGACAGCACGCGCCGCAGCTCGCCCTTCTTGCGAGGCAGGAAGCCGTGGAAGTGCCACTCGTCCGCGGGCAGCCCGGATGCGACCAGCGCGGTGATCGCCGCCGAGGGTCCCGGGAGCACCTCGACCGGGAGCCCCGCGGCGACGCAGGCGCGCACCAGCACGTAGCCGGGGTCGGACACGAGCGGCATGCCGGCGTCGGAGACCAGGGCCACCACCGCGCCATCGCGCATGCGCCCGACCAGCTCCGACGCCCGCCCGTGTTCGTTGTGCTCGTGGTAGGAGACGAGCCGGGCCTTCACGCCGTAGCGATCCAGCAACACACGCGTCCGGCGCGTGTCCTCGCAGGCGACCACGTCTGCGTCGCGCAACGCCGACAGGACGCGCAGGGTCACGTCCTCCAGATTTCCGATCGGAGTCGGGCAGACCACGAGCCGGCCGGTCATTGGAGCGAGTCGAACGCGAGCAAGGCGGCGCCCAGCATCCCGGATTCGTCGCCGAAGTGAGTGGTGA
Organism: uncultured Thermoleophilaceae bacterium; assembly: GCA_963762265.1. GTDB lineage: Bacteria > Actinomycetota > Thermoleophilia > Solirubrobacterales > Thermoleophilaceae > JACVRW01. The sequence goes on from CAVXKC010000005.1 coordinate 45,779, forward strand.
CGATCTGCACCGCATCGCGCATCGGCGGGATCGCCCTGCTCGCCACGACCTCGCGGGCCGAGTCGAGCAGCAGGTCGCCGGCAGCCACCGCGCCGCCACCGATCACGATGAGCTCCGGATTGAACGTGTTGACCACCCCGACGAGCCCAAAGCCGAGCCGGCGCCCGACCTCCGCGAGCACCGCGCGCGCTGCAGGATCGCCGTCATGCGCCATCTCGGTCACGATCCCGCCGGTGATCTCGAGACCGGCCGCCGCGCGGCGGCCGAGCTCGGAGTCCGGCGCCGCCGCGGCGGCCTCCACCCCGTCGCGCCCGATCCGAGACCCGGACGCCATCACCTCGAGGCAGCCGCGGCCCGGGCACGCGCCCTGGCACTCGGGCCCGTGCAGGTCGACCACCATGTGGCCGAGCTCGGCCGCGAAGCCGCGCGCCCCGCGGTAGATCTTCCCGTCGAGCAGCAGGCCGCTTCCGATCCCGGTCCCCAGCGCCACCAGCACGGCGTGGGACACGTCGCGAGCCGCTCCGAAGCGGGCCTCGGCGAGCAGCGCGGCGTTGACGTCGTTGTCCACCACCACCGGCAGGCCGAGGCGCTCGCTCATCAGGTCGCGGAAGCGCACGTCCTCGAGCGGGAGGTGGGTCGACCAGCGCGAGACCCCGGTGTCCCACTCCACGAGCGCCGGGATTCCGAACCCCACCGCGGCCACCTCGGGAGCGGCCGCGCGCACCTCCTCGACGGACTCGACGAAGATGTCGAGAGTCTCCGCTCGATCGGACCCGCGCCAGATCCGGTGGACCCTGTGATGGACCACCAAACCCTCGTCGACGACGCCGCCCAAGAGCTTCGTTCCACCCGCATCGATCCCGATCACACGCATAGGCGGCATGGCAGGTAGATATACAGAGGGGGGTGAACAACCCCACCCCCGGCCCTCCGGATCCCCCGGAATACAAGGTGTACCGGGCGCGCAAGCGCCCGCTCAGCCGCCTCGCGGGCGGCACCGACTTCGACTCCCTGAGGCGGCGGCTGAGCCGCGCAAAGGGCGACGAGCCGGGCCCCGATACGCGCGACCGCAAGCCCATCACCCCCGGCCGCGTGCTCAAGTGGCTGGCTCTCGCGGTGCTCGGCTGGCTGGTGCTCTCGTTCGCGCTGTTCATGATCAGCGCCCAGATCCAGGACGGCGTCTCAGACGAGGCCGAGCGGGCGCTCTCGCGGAAGGGCAACCTGATGACCGGCAGCACGATCCTCGTGCTCGGCTCCGACGCCCGCACCGGCGAGTCGATCGACGACAGCCAGGGCGGCCCCTCGCGCGCCGACACGATCATGCTGGTCCACGCCGCGCTCGGGAGCGTGCGCAAGCTCTCGATCCCGCGCGACATCGAGGTCGAGGTCCCCGGTCACGGCACCAACAAGATCAACGCGGCGTATGCCCTCGGCGGCCCGGCGCTGACGATCGAGACGGTCGAGAGCTTCCTCGGCAACGGGCTGAAGGTCAACCACCTCGTGGAAGTCGACTTCGAGGACTTCCCCGAGCTGATCGACTCGCTCGGCGGCATCACGGTCAACAACAAGTCGCGCATCTGCTCCCCGCCGTTCGACAACTTCTGGAAGGGGCTCAACTTCCGCAAGGGGGAGATCGAGCTCGACGGCCGGCGTGCTCTGGGCTTTGCGCGCGTTCGCAAGAACCCCTGTGCGCCGGCGGAGGACGACCGGGCGCGCGCCGCGCGTCAGCAGGAGGTGCTGCGCGCGATAGGAGCGCAGGCGAAGTCGCCGAGCACCTTCTTCCGGCTGCCCTGGGTGAGCTGGAAGGCGCCCAAGGCGCTCAAGACCGACATGAAGGGCCCCGGGCTGATGGGCCTGTTCGCCGACATGGCCACCGGCAACTCCGATGAGACCGAGGTGCTCGAGTCGGGCTGCTGCATCAACGGGAGCAACCTGTTCGTCTCAGACGGCGCCAAGCGGGCGGCCGTCGACAAGCTGCTGAACGGGAGCTAGTCCGAGGACGAGGAGGAGGACGAGCTCGACTTGGAGCCCGAGTCCGAGCCCGATTTCGAGCCCGAGTCCTTGCCGCCGCTACCGCCGCCGGAATCGGACTTCGATTCCGACTTGGAATCGGACTTCGACTCCGACTTGGAATCGGACTTCGAGCCCGTCTCCGACGCGCCGATGCCGGCCTTCTTGTGCTTGCCGTAGTCGGTGGTGTAGAAGCCGGAACCCTTGAAGTGCACCGCCACCGGATGGAAGACGCGCTGCACCGGCGCCGAGCAGGTCGAGCAGCTCGTCAGCGTGTCGTCGGTCATGCGCTGCACGACCTCGAAGGTGTGGCCCTGCTCGCAGCGGTACTCGTAGATCGGCATCGGCACTCTCAGTATAGGAGTGCCAAGCGGAGCCTCACACCGGTGGCCGCGGGTGTTTCAGGTCGTCGAGCAGCGACACCCGCACGGTGTGCCACAGGAGCCAGGCGGCCAGGTGGGAGATCGGTCGCAGGACGGCTCCGGTCATTCGCTGTCCACGCTATCCCACCCGGCGGTAGGGTGCCAGCCGATGGTCACCATGGACAAGATCGTGGCGCTCTGCAAGCGCCGCGGGCTCATCTTTCCCGCCTCCGAGATCTACGGCGGCATCGCCAACACCTACGACTACGGGCACTACGGCGTGCTCTTGAAGAACAACGTGGTGAATGCCTGGTGGAAGGCGATGATCCAGGAGCGCGATGACATCGTCGCGCTCGACTCGGCCATCATCCAGCACCCGCGCACCTGGGAGGCGTCCGGTCACCTCGCCGGCTTCACCGACCCGCTCGTCGACTGCAAGACGTGCGGTCTGCGATTTCGCGCCGATCACATCGAGGAGGCGCGCGCGGGCTCGGCCGAGCACCCGGATACCCGCTGCGGCCACGCCTCCTCCAAGCTGCCCGGGGACCACAAGGACTGCGATCTCACCGAGGCGCGCGAGTTCAACCTGATGTTCGAGACCACGATCGGACCGGTCAAGGAGGCCGGCTCGACCGTCTACCTGCGCCCCGAGACCGCGCAGGGCATCTTCCTCGACTTCAAGACCACGCTCGGTTACGCCCGCCGCAAGCCGCCGTTCGGGATCGCGCAGGTCGGCAAGTCGTTTCGAAACGAGATCACCCCCGGGAACTTCATCTTTCGCACGCTCGAGTTCGAGCAGATGGAGATGGAGTTCTTCACGCCGCCGGACGAGGCGGCGAAGTGGCACGAGCACTGGCTCGAGCAGCGCATGGAGTGGTACGTCAAGCTCGGCATCGATCGCGAGCGCCTGCGCCTGCGCCCGCACGGCGCCGACGAGCTGTCGCACTACTCGACGGCCACGAGCGACATCGAATACCTCTACCCGATCGGCTGGTCGGAGCTCGAAGGGGTCGCCAACCGCGGCAACTTCGACCTGACCCAGCACACCGAGCACTCGGGCCAGAAGCTCGAGTACGTGGACACGGCAACCGGTGAGCGCTACGTGCCGCACGTGATCGAGCCCGCAGCGGGCGTCGGGCGCACGATGCTGGCCCTGCTCTGCGACGCCTACGACGAGGACGAGATCGGCGGCGACGCACGGACGGTCCTGCGGCTCTCCCCGAGCATGGCGCCGATCAAGGTCGCCGTGCTTCCGCTCGTGAACAAGGCCGGCATGCCCGAGAAGGCCCGGGAGATCTACGAGGAGCTGCGCGTGCGGATGCCGGCCGAGTACGACGCCGGCGGCTCGATCGGCAAGCGCTATCGGCGCCAGGACGAGATCGGTACGCCGTTTGGCGTAACGGTGGACGGCCAGACCATCGAGGACGGCACGGTCACCCTGCGCGACCGCGACACGCTCGAGCAGCAGCGCATCCCGGCGAGCGAGCTCGCGGACGAGCTCGCGGGCAGGTTGGCCTAGCCGACTACCGGCGGGGCGCTACAGCTTCTCCAGCTCGGCGACGATCGCGTCCTCGCCCTCACCGAACTTCTCGTCGAGCCAGCGCCAGCGCACGCCATCCAGGATCTCGGTGCGGCCGTCGGCCAAATGGTCCTGCACGCCCTCGACGCGCAGCTCCACGGCGACCAACCGGTTGCTCGACTCGAGCCTTTCCGCTACCACCGAGGCGTACCCGTGTGCGGTGAACGCGAGGCCCTTCCCGAGCAGGCAGATCGCGGCGCGCGAATCGTCGCGCAGGCGCTTCAGGGTCTCGCGATCGCGACCCAGGGCGAACAGGACGCGGTCGTCGCCGGCCCGAATCGCCGTGGTCATCGGGATCGCGTGCGGGCCGGCCACGCACAGGATCGCCGGCGTCCCTCGTTCCCAGTGCGGGAGGACGTCCACGCCGGGCAGCCTAAACGTCAGCGTCGGGCCTTGACCCGAGGCCCAGGGCCGCTTGGCGACCCCCCTGGGCCGCTCCTGCTCAGGCGGAGCCCCTTCATCCTCTACCCAGCGAAGCTGCAGCCAGCCGCACAGGCGCACGCTCAGCTCGAGCGGCCGCCGAACAGGCGGAGGAAGAGCAGGAAGACGTTCAGCACGTCGAGGAAGATCGCCGGCGGCCAGCGGTATTGCCTCCTCCTTGCCGGCTCGCCGCAGCCTGTTGAAGTCCACGACTGTGTAGAGCCCGAAGATGACGAGGCCGGCCACCGACCAGGCCGTGTAGACGGCCGGGATGTTGACGAAGATCAGCACGATCCCGGCCCCCATCAGCGCGAGCAGCAGCCAGAACAACAGCCGGTAGAGAAACGAGAGATCACGGCGCACCGCGTATCCGGCGGACCCCAGCGCCCCGACGAACAACGCGGTCGCCCCGAACGCCTGCCGGACCGCGACCGGATCGGTCTCGGCGTAATAGTTGACGGTCGTGGCGACGCTTGCGCCGACCAGCAGGCCGAAGGCGAGCAGGAGTACAAGCGACAACCCGGTGTTGCCGCGCGCGGCGGCGACATTGAGGCCGACCAGGCAGCCGAGCGAGAGCAGCCACGCGATGAACCAGCCCGCACCGCCCCAGCCGCGCGCGACCCACACGCCCAGCGTCGCGAACCCGACGGTGAGCGCCACGAGCGCCATCACCCGGCCGAACAGCGCGGGCGTGCGCGCCGTGACCGAGCTCTCCGCATACCCCGTCGCGGTCATCGCGCGTATCGTACGGGTGGACTCCAGCGGGGCGACTTCCATCTATCGCGTCGGAGGACGCGCTAGCCGGCCGAGCCGAGCAGCCGGCGCGCGATTTTCACGCCGAGGCCGAAGGCCGCCTCGCGATCCCAATCGGGGTCCGAGATCACCTGGATTCCGAAGCCGTCGCCGAGCGAGAACAGCATCGACGCCACCGACTCGGGGTCGGCCTCCAGGCGGACGACGCCCTCGCGCTCCTTCGCCCGCAGGGCGTCGGCCAGGTGCGCGCGCCAGCGACGGTAGAGCTCGGCCAGCTCGGCGCGGATCTCCTCGGAGTGGCGCGACGCCGAGAGCATCTCGTAGATGACCGCCTGGCTCCCGGGCTCGCCCTCGATGAACTCCTCGAGCCCGACCACCAGCGCTGCGACGATCTCGTCGACGCTCGTCGGCCCGCGCGATTCGCTCCTCCATGGCCCCGATGCGCGCTTCGCAGTCGTGGCGCACCACCTCGACCAGCAGCCGCTCCTTCGAGCCGAAGTAGTAATGGAGCAGGCCGCGCGAAACGCCGGCCTCGCGCGCCACGTGGTCGAACGTCGAGCCCGCCGCGCCGCGCGTACCCACGCTCGCCCGCATGGCCTCGATGATCCGCTGGGCCTTCTCGCCCTCGAGCTTCTTGGGTTGCGCGACAGCGGCTTCCATGCCCGCAGGCTACCCCTCAGCAGCAGCGGGCACTGGGGTTCGCCTCGCGCTGGTCCAATTCGCCAGCGCTCGAAGTCGCGCCGGGAACAACTGGTTGATGCCGCCGAGCGGATCGGTCGCGCCCGTGTAGAGGAACACGAAAAGGGCGCCCCGGAGGACGCCCTTCTCGAAGCTGGTCGTGCGGGTCTGGCTAGCCCGTGCTCACCGTCTCGCTCGAGCCGGAGCCCGGCGAGCTCGACTCGGGAGTGGTGGTCGCGGTGTACTCGAACTCCTCCTCGGCCCCGAACAGGGTGTCGAGGACCTTCTTGCGCAGGCCCTCGCTCAGGGCTAGCGCGGCGACCAGCGCCGACGAGTGCGACAAACAGCAGCTTGCGCTTGCGGCGCTTGGGCTTCTTGCCCCCGCGCAGCGAGTCGGCGGCATCCTTGAGGTTGGCTGCCGCCTCCTTGAGCTCGCGCTTGACCTTCTTGTCGTCGAGCGCCTTCGCCGGGCCCTTGCCGTTGACTCGGCCATACGCCTTCCGTGTGGACACGAACGCGCTACGCAAGTTGTCGCGCAGCTCCTTGTCCTCGATCAGGCGCTGGACATACTGGTTGGAGCGGACCGCCTTGCCGGCGGCGTACGCTCCGGCGCCGGCCTTCGCGGCCTTCTTCTTCGCTGCCATTGCTCTCCTCGGATCCGCTTGGTGGGCAAACCATACCCGGCTTGCGCGAGTGGGAACACGAAAGCCCTGCTCAGGGTCGCGGCCGCCGCCTCTTCTCGAGCGCGGCCTCCAGCACCTCGCGCACGTCGTCAACGAGCACGAACTTCAGCTTTCTGCGCAGGTGCTGCGGGATGTCGTCGATGTCGGCTTCGTTGCGGCGCGGGATGACCAGGCGCTTGATGCCGGCCCGCTGCGCCGCCAGCGCCTTCTCCTTGAGCCCGCCGATCGGGAGCACCTGGCCGGTCAGGGTGATCTCGCCGGTCATCGCCGTGTCCGCGCGGACCGGGCGTCCGGTGGCGCACGACGCCAGCGCCGTCGCCATGGTGATCCCGGCGCTCGGGCCGTCCTTCGGAATCGCCCCCGCGGGCACGTGCACGTGGATGTCGTTCGTGCGAAAGAAGCCCTCGGGGACCTCGCCGTCGAGCGACTTGACATAGGAGAGCGCCGCCGCCGCGGATTCCTTCATCACGTCGCCGAGCTGTCCCGTGATCTGCAGCTCGCCGTCGCCGGGGAAGGCCGTGGCCTCCACGAACAGCACGTCGCCGCCGACCGGCGTCCAGGCGAGGCCGGTCGCGACCCCCGGCTCGCCGGTGCGGCGCTGGACGTCGGCCTGGACGCGCCGCTTGCCGAGCAGCTCGATCACGGTCTTCGCGCGCACCGTGCGCTTCGAGCGGCGCGTGCCCTCGGCGAACTCGCGCGCCACCTTGCGGCAGACCGAGCCGATCTCGCGCTCGAGTCCGCGCACGCCCGCCTCGCGCGTGTAGCCGTCGATGATCAGGTCGAGCGCCTCGTCGGTGAACTCGATCTTCGAGCGGCCGAGCCCGTTGCGCTCGGTCTGGCGCGGCACGAGGTAGCGATTGGCGATCTCGCGCTTCTCCTCGTGCGTGTAGCCCGACAGCTCGATGATCTCCATGCGGTCGCGCAGCGCGGGCGGCACGGTGTCGAGCTGGTTGGCCGTGCAGATGAAGAACACGTGCGACAGGTCGAACGGCAGGTCGAGGTAGTGGTCGCGGAAGGTCGAGTTCTGCTCGGAGTCGAGCACCTCGAGCATCGCGCTCGCGGGGTCGCCGCGGAAGTCCGCGCCCATCTTGTCGATCTCGTCGATCATCAGCACGGGGTTGTTCGAGCCGGCGTCGCGCATGGCGCGCAGGATCGTCCCCGGCATGGCGCCGATGTAGGTGCGCCGGTGGCCGCGGATCTCGGACTCGTCGCGCACCCCGCCCACCGAGATGCGTTCGAACTCACGCTCCATCGCGGCGGCGATCGAACGCCCCAGCGAGGTCTTGCCCACGCCCGGCGGCCCGACGAAGCAGAGGATCGACGAGCGCGCGTCGGGCTTGAGCTTGCGGACCGCGAGGAACTCGAGGATGCGGTCCTTGACGCGCTCGATGTCGTAGTGGTCGCGGTCGAGGATCCTGCGCGCGTTCTTCAGGTCGAGGCTGTCCTCGGTGGCCGTCGACCAGGGCAGGTCGGCCAGCCACTCGAGGTAGGTGCGGATCACGCCGTGCTCGGCGGCCTGCGGGGGCAGGCGCTCGAAGCGCCGCGAGCTCGCGCTCGGCCTGCTTCCAGGCGTGCTCGGGCAGGCCGGCCGCCTCGAGGCGCTCGCGCAGCTCGTCGGCCTCGGCCTGGGTCTCGTCGACCTCGCCCAGCTCCTCCTGGATCGCCTTGAGCTGCTGGCGCAGGAAGTACTCGCGCTGGCCCTTCTCCATCTCGGACTGGACCTGCGTCTGGATCTTCGTCGCCGATCTCGACCAGCTCGAGCTCGCGCGCGAGCAGCTCGGACAGCCGGCGCAGCCGCTTGGCCACGTTGCGCTCCTCGAGCAGCGCCTGCTTCTCCTCGGTCTTGATGCGCAGCGCGCCGGCGATCATGTGCGCCAGCTCCGCCGGGTCGTCCAGGTTGGTGACCGCGATCTGCAGCTCCTCGGGGAGGTAGGGGAGCTCCTCGATGATGCGCGAGAAGGTCGTCTGCACGTTGCGGTGCAGGGCCTCGAGCTCGGGCGAGGGAACGATCTCGTCGGGCGCTTCGGTGATGCGCGCCACGAGATAGGGATCGGTGGCCACGTAGTCGCCGATCTCGACGCGCTGGGCGCCGTGGACGAGGATGCGCACGGTGCCGTCCGGGCACCTTCAGCATGCGCGCCACCACGCCGGCCACGCCCACCGTGTAGAGGCCCTCGGGGCCCGGCTCGGGCTCGTCGTCGCTTCTCGAGGCGACCATCGCGAGCATGCGGTTGCCGGCGAGCACGTCGTTGATCAGCTTGATCGAGCGCTCCTGGCCGATGGCCAGCGGCGTGAGCGTCTCCGGGAACGCCACCGAGTCGCGCAGCGGCAGGATCGGCAGCGCATCGGGCATGCTCGCGCGCACCTGCGCCGCCACCGCCTCGCCCTCGCCTGAGGGAATGTGGATGCTCACGAACCGGGGTCTTCGATCGGCACCCGGCGCGCGCTCGCCTCCGTCCGGGCCAGCGGGATCTCGACCTCGAGGATGCCGTCCTCATAGGAGGCGCGCGCCTCGCCCGCGATCACCTCGGCGCCGAGCTCGACGAAGCGGCGGAAGGGGCCGTGCTCGATCTCGATCTGCTGATAGAGCCGCCCGGCCGCGGCGGCGGGACGGCGCTCGCCGGCGATCAGGAGCTGGCGGCCGCGGATCTCGAGCGCGACGTCGCCGATCTCAACCCCGGCGAGCTCTGCCTTGACGACCGCGCGCGGCGGGTCGTCGGAGTAGAAGACATCCACCGAGGGCGAGAAGCCGTGGCCGCGCAGGCCTGTCTGGCGCTCGAAGACGTCGCCGAAGAGCTCGTCGATGTCGCGCCGCATGCGCTCGAAGTTGGCGAACAGGTCGCGAGACGGGGCCACGGCGTTCGAGGATAGCCCCCGGGGGGGTCGCGGGCGGCATGCGTCACCGGCCGGCCGCATACGCGGGCTGGAATAACCGGCCCAGGCGGACCAGGGTGCGGCGCAGCTCGGGTAACGACTCGTCAAAGCCCGCGATGGTTGTCGAGTTAGCGGTCACAGCGACCGGAAACTCGACACGAGGCCAATCCGGCCGCACTGGCGCGCCGCGGCGACCCGTCCCACCGTTATAGCCCGCGTGGCCCGAGCCGTGACGGCGTCCACTCACCCGAGCGCCGCGCGCGCGGCCCAGTAGCCGCACATCCCGTGCACGCCGCCGCCCGGGGGCGTGCACGACGAGCAGAGGAACACGCCGGGAAGCGGCGTCGAGTAGGGGACCGGGCGGGCGACGGGGCGGGTGAAGAGCTGGCGCAGGTCCTGGGTGCCGCCGTTGATGTCGCCGCCGACGTGGTTGCGGTTGCGGCGCTCGACCTCCGCGCTGTCCATCGCCGAGCGGGCCGCGATCAGGTCGCGAAAGCCGGGCGCGAAGCGCTCGACCTGGGCCTCGATCGCGGCGGTCATGTCGCGCGTGGATCCGGTCGGCACGTGGCAGTAGGCCCAGGCCGTGTGCCGGCCCGCCGGCGCCCGAGTCGGGTCGAAGAGGCTCGGCTGCACGAGCAGGACGAAGGGGCGCTCGTGGTGGCGCCCGCGCGTGGCGGCCTCCTCGGACTGCGGCGATCTCGTCGAGCGTGGCGCCCAGGTGCACCGTGCCCGCGCGCGCCACCTCGGGCGCGCGTCCAGGGGATCGGGCCGTCGAGCGCCCAGTCGAGCTTGAAGACTCCCGGTCCGTGGCGAAAGCCGCGCAGGCGGCGCCGGTAGACGTCCGGCAAGCCGGCGCGCCCGCCAGGCGGACGCAGCTCGCGCGGGGTGACGTCGAGCAGCACCGGTTGCGAGCGGCCGGCCGGCAGCTCGTCGAGCGAGTCGACCCTCCGCCCCGTCTCAAGGACGCCGCCCAGCGAGCGCAGGTGGGCCGCGAGCGCGTCGGTGAGACGCTGCGAGCCGCCGCGCGCGACCGGCCACCCGACCGCGTGCGCGGTCAGCGCCAGCACGAGACCGAAGGCGGCACTGACCGGCGCCCGCAGCGACAGCATCGAGTGGGCGCAGCAGCCGGCGAGCAGCGCCCGGGCACGCTCGCCCTCGAAGCGCGAGCGGGCCAGCCCGGCCGCCGAGCGCAGGCCGCTGAGGCCGAAGCGGGCCACCAGGAGCGGGTGGCGCGGCGGGTGCAGGCGGGGCCAGCAGCTCGGCGAAGAGCGTCTCGTGCGTCCGCGACGAGCGGCTCGAACAGCCGCCGGTAGGCGAGCTCGTCGGGGCCGAGCCCGCGCGCGGTCTCGCTCGACCGAGCGCTCGAGCATGACCGCCGAGCCCGTCGTCGAGCGGGTGGGCCAGCGGGGCCTGCGGATGGACAAGCTCGAGGCCGTGCTCGGCGAGCGGCGAGGGTGCTCAGGAACGGCGAGGCGAGCGCGAGCGCGTGAACGGTCGAGCAGGTGTCGTGCACGAAGCCGGGCAGCGTCAGCTCGGCGGAGCGGCAGCCTCCGCCGAGGCGTCGCCTGGGCCTCGAGCACGCGCACGCGCCGGCCGGCCCGGGCCAGGGCGATCGCCGCAGCGAGCCCGTTCGGGCCGGACCCGACGACGACCGCCTCGGCGCCGGCTTCAGGCAACCGCGCCCAGCTTCGCGGCCAGGCCGCGGGCGTTCATGTGCGACAGGGCTTCGATCGTGACCATCGGGTTGACTCCGGACGCGGTCGGGAAGGCCGAGCGCCGTCCATCACGTACAGGCCGGGCGTGCTCCACACCTCTCCGGTGGGATCGCAGACCGAGTCGATCGGCGAGCGGCCGATGCGGGCGCTGCCCATGATGTGGAACGAGACCATCTGCGCCTGGCCGGCGCCCCAGCCGCAGGCGTCGGCGTGGCGCATGAAGTCGTCCACGTCGCCGCGCGCGCCCGGGCTCGTAGGACACCCAGTCCGAGTGCGAGGAGTAGACGCGCCGCGCGCCCATCGCCTCGACCACCCGCGCGGCGCCGCGCACGCCGCGGCGCATGTGCTCGACGTCCTTCGGCGTGAGCTTGTAGCGCACGACCGGCTCGCCGTCCCTGCCGGTGCGGACCTCGCCCACGCCGTGGTCGCGCAGGAGCACCCCGACCCCGCCCGTGTACGGCATCGCCTGCATCAGCTCGGCGTGCTGGCGCCCTCCGCGCCAGGGCGCGAACGACATGCAGGATGCTCGGCGGGGTGGCCACGTGCTCGTACTTGACCCCGTAGCCGTCGCCGTCCATGTCCGCGTCCTGGTCGGAGTAGGTCGAGGACAGCATCCCCTCCCACGGCCGTACCTCCTCGTCGAACTGGCCCCAGATCACGAGCACCGGGTGCAGCCGCAGGTGCTTGCCGAGCGCCTTGCGAGCTGCACGCCCGAGCGCGCCAGCAGCACCGGCGTGTGGAGCGAGCCGCAGGCGCTGACCACCGCGCGCGCCTTCACGGTCACCTTGTGCCCGTCGGCCGTGCGCGCCTCGACGCCGCTCGCCACTCCGCCCTCGATCAGCACCCGCTCGGCGCGCGTCTGGACGAGGATGCGGGCGTCCGCGTCGTGGGCGTCCTGCACCCAGGTCTTGAGCGTCGACTGCTTGGCGCCGAGCTGGCAGCCGTAGTGGCAGAGGCGGCAGACCTTCTCGGTGCAGCCGCGGACGTTGCGCTGCATCACCTCCCACTCCCAGCCGAGCTTGTCGAGTCCCTCGCGGATCGTCTCGTCGCGGCGGCTCGGAATGCTGTGCTCGGCGTTCACGCCGATCCGCTCCCAGACGGCGTCGAGGCTCTGGTCGAAGTCGGGTGTCGGCGACCGCGGCCAACCCGTGCTCGCGGGCCCACTCGTCGCGCACCTTGTCCGGTGTGCGGAAGCAGAACGTGTAGTTGACCAGCGTGGTCCCGCCAAGACCCTGTGCGGCCAGCAGCCCGACGCTGCCGTCGACGCTCGCCATGCCTCCTCCGTTTTGGTAGAGGCGGTCGAAGCCCGACAACTCGGCGCCGTCGAAGTCCTTTTCGGTGAAGTAGCGCCCCGCCTCGACGATGACCACGTCGAGCCCCGCCCGGGCGAGGACGGCCGCCGCGGTGCCGCCGCCGGCCCCGGACCCGACCACGACGACGTCGCAGTCGAGCGTGAGGTCGCCGGTGACCGTGAGCGGCTCGATGGTCGGCGCCGGCGGGCTCTCGGGCGGCGCCGAGCGGACCCGGATAGCCGATCGCGTCCCAGACCGGATTGCGGTCGCCGTTGTGGCCGCCCTTGCCGTAGTAGGCGAGCAGCGAGCCCTTGCGAAGCGCCTGAAAGGCAGCGCGCCGCTGGGGCACGCGGCTGTCGGCCCAGGAGAGGAGCACCCGCTCGCGCTCGGCCTGCGACAGGGAGGTGAAGCGCTTGACACCGCCGCCGGCGATCGCGCAGAGCAGGTGGGTGTCCCAGAGGCCGAGCAGCTGAGCCACCTGCTTGCGCTCGGCCGCGCGCGGGTTGCGCGACACGAGCGAGAGCAGCGCCTCCGGCACGCCGAGCTCGGTCGCCGACGGTAGACCGTCCCCGCCCGGAGCGAACGTGTCGCAGATGGCGTCGAGGGCGGCGCGGGCCTTGGACGAGAGTGCGGGGGTGCTCATGGCGACAACGCTCGGCGACGGCGGAGCGCGTGTCAAGGGCGCGCGGTGCGTTGCTCACGGATTGCCGCGAGCTCGCGGGCGAGGCGAGCTTCGTCCGCGAGATCCCTCGACGTCACTCGGAGCACCTGGATGCCGAGGCCGGCGAGGGCGCGGTCGCGGCGGCGGTCGTCGTGGAAGGCGCGCCGGGTGTGGTGGAAGGCGATGCTGTCGATCTCGATCGCCAGTCGGGCATCGGGCCAGTACGCGTCCACCTCTTGCCCCTCGATCCAGAGATTCGTCTGCGGCAGCGGGAGCCCGTGGCGCTTGCAGATGGCGAGGAAGCGGCGTTCGAGCTCGCTACGGGTAAACCGCGGCTCGGGGCTGTAGCCGGCCAGCACTCGCCTCAAGCGTGCCTCTCCCCGGCGACCCTGGAGGCGCTCGAGCGTTGCCTCGACCGCCCCGAGATCAAATATGCGGAGCACCTCGGCCTCGTTGACTGCGGCAGCCAAGAGGGAGTCGCTCAGCACGTCGGCGAGGTCCACGAGCGTCCTTGCAACGCTCGTCACCGGGATGCCGTCCACGATCGCGCGATCGTCGGGATGGATCAGGCGCGTGCGATGAACCGTGATTCCCGGCTTGGGCTTGCGGCCGCGCGGGGCGGTGACCTCGATGCGCATGAAGCTCGCGCGGATCAGCGACCACAGCCAGGCGGCGGAGCGATGGCTGAGCAGCGCCTCCGGCCCGCAGGCGAGCACGGCCGCAAGGTAACGCGAGCGTGACGTGAGCGACGCATGCCCCACCGCATAGACGCCGCGGTGGAGCACTCGGAGCCGCCGGAGCTTCACCCGCGACCTGATCGCGTCCGACGTGAGGCCGAGATTGACGAGCTGCCCACGGGACACCACCCCGTGCTGGCGCCCGGCGAGATCGCCGATCGCCCCATCTCCAGGGCGCCCATCCCCAGCGGGTGGGCCCTCTCGGGGGTCGAATACGCCTGATTGGGGGCCCACCGCCCCATGGTCGCCGTCGTTCGGTTACGGCAGGGTCACGAGCGTTACAACTCTGTGCGCGGTCTGCCTCAAACCTCGAACACTGCGCCCTCCGACGCCACCTCCACCGAGCCGCCGAAGGCCTCCTCGGCCTCGCGCCGCGCCCAGTCGGCGTCGAGCTCGTCTGAGATGTGCACCAGCAGCAGGCGCTTCGCCCCGGCGGCGCGCGCCTGCCGGCCGGCCTCGGAGGGCGTCAGGTGACCGCGCTTGCCGGTGCGCTCGGGGCGAGGCAGCGTCGCCTCGACGAGTATCAGGTCGGCGTCGCTGCCGAAGTCGGTCAGGGCGTCGGTCGGGCTGCAGTCGGCGCCGTAGACGATCCGCCCCGAGCCCTCGCTCGTGGTGATCGACATCGCGAACGTCTCCGTGAAGTGCGGCACCGGCTGGAAGCGGATCCGCACGGGACCGACCTCGAGCTCGCTCGCCGCCCCGTACTCCTCGAGCCGAAACGCCTTCTCGATCAGATCCTCGTTTCCCCACGCTCCCACGACGCGCCGGAAGGCCTTCGCGGCTCCGGGCGGCACGTGCAGCCAGGGCCGCGCCGGGTTATCGGTCCCGGGCCAGCGGTCGACGGGCACCGGCTGCTGGCGCGGCGCGTAGGTCAACGCGTAGGAGTAGGGAACGAGGTCCAGGAAGTGATCGGCGTGCAGGTGGGAGATCACCACCGCGTCGACGTCCACGTAGTCGATCCGCTCGCGCAGCTTCGCGAACACGCCGTTCCCGCAGTCGATCAGGAGGGCGGTGCCGTTCTCCTCGATCAGGTAGCCCGAGCACGCACCGCCGGCGTCCTGCCAGGCAGGGGACTTGCCCAGGACCGTGAGCCTCATCCGCGGAGACTATCCGCGGCGGCTAGATGACTGATTCCGTATCCGTGTGCCTTCGGGGGCGCGCCAGACCAAGCTGGGCGGCGCACGCGGACGAAGCCGATAGTTAAAGAACTATCGGCGAGGACGCGGGTGGCGAACCAGCGCCGGTATGGCGCGCCATCCGGAGGTGCAGGGATACGGAATCAGTCATCTAGCTTCTCGGCGCGGGAAAGGCGTAGGCGGCCGTGGTGCGCTCGGTGCGAAAGACGAAGGCGAGCTGGCGCTCGGGAACCAGTCCGCGCTCGGCCGGCCGGAAGGTGGTGCAGGGCTCGTCCAGGTTGAGCGCGCAGAGCAGGTTCTGGCGGAAGTAGCAGTCCTCGCAGCGGGCGGGCTTGGGCTTCGGCACGACGGAACATGCTGCAGCAACCCGGCCAGATATGCCAGCCGCGACCCCGCAATACCCAGACTTTTCCTTTGCTCGCTATTTGCAGGGTCTTGAAGACGCGACCCGCTCCTAGCGGGTTTTCGAGGGGGGCGAATTGGCCGAACGGCGCATCGGTCAGGATTGGAGTCGTCATGGAACTCGTTACCGGATCCTCGGGCTACATCGGCGGCCGCCTGCTGCGCCGCATCGCCGGCGAGGGACGGCCCGTGCGCGCGCTGGCGCGCCGGCCGGAGCAGGTCGAAGCGCCCCCGGGCGTCGAGGTGGTCCGGGGCGACCTCCTCTCGGGTGAGAGCCTCGCCGGCGCGCTCGACGGCTGCCACACCGCCTACTACCTCGTTCACTCCATGGAGGCGAACGCAAACGGCGGCGACTTCTCCTCGCGCGACAGGCGCGCCGCCGAGGCCTTCGGCCGGGCCGCAGCCGATGCGGGGCTCGAAAGGATCGTCTACCTGGGCGGCATCGAGCCCGAAGGCGGCGCCGTTTCGCCCCACCTGCGCTCTCGGGCCGAGGTCGAGCGCATCCTGCTCGAGGCCGTCCCGGGCTCGACCGCGCTGCGGGCCTCGATCGTGATCGGGGCGGGCTCTTCGTCCTTTCGCGTCCTGGTCCGCCTGGTGGAGCGGCTGCGCGTGCTCCCACTGCCGGGCTGGCAGAGCAACCGCACCCAGCCGCTGGCCGAGCGCGACGTGATCGAGTTCCTCGCCCGTACGCCCGAGGTCCCGGAGGCGGCCGGCCGCTCGCTCGACGTGGCCGGTCCCGACGTGATGACCTACGGAGAGATGATCGAGCGGATCGCCGAGGCGATGGGGGTCGGGCGAATGCCGCTCGGCCTGAGGCTCTCGCTCACTCCGCCGGCAAGCGCGGTGGTCGCCGCTGTGACCGGTCAGCCGCTCGAGCTCGTACGCCCTTTGATGGAGAGCCTCGAGGCCGACATCCTTCCGCGCGAGCCCGAGCTGGCGCCGCGCCTATACGGGATTCGCCCGCTCGCCTTCGGGCGCGCAGTCGATCGCGCGCTGCGCGAATGGGAGACCCGCGAGACGCTGGGCGCACGATGAAGGTCGAGCGCAGCACGAAGGTCGCGGCCCCGCCGCGGCGCCTGTACGACGTCGTGATGGACCCCCGCCGCCTCGAGGACTGGGTCACGATCCACCACCAACTCGAAGGCTCCCCGCCCTCCCCGCTCAAGCAGGGCTCGCGCCTGACGCAGTGCCTCAAGGTCGCCGGCAAGAAGTTCAAGGTGCACTGGACCGTCGTGGAGAACGACCCGTGCAAGCGCGTGGTGTGGGAGGGAAAGGGCCCGGTTGCGTCACACGCCCGAGTCGAGTACCGCTTCGAGGGTGACGGCGACCAGACGAAGTTCTCCTACCTGAATGAGTACGACCTTCCGGGGGGCGCGCTCGGGCGCCTTGCCGGGAAGGCTGTGGCACGAGTTACCCAAAAGGAGCTGGACGGATCCCTGCAGCGCCTCAAGTCACTAGTAGAGTAACGGTTAATGGCTGATTTCCTGGATGAAAAACGCAAAGAGATAGACGCACGGATGCGTGAGCTGCGTCCTTTGGTGGAGGAGTTCCACCGTCTCGAAAAAGCAAGCGCCGCGCTATCCGGTGTCGGAGGGTCAGAGCGCCCGACACGCAAGCGTCGCACGAACTCGAGCGGCCGCCGAGGCCGCCCCCGAGGCACGGGCAACCGCGCCAAGCAGGCACTGGAGCTCGTCCGCGCCCGGCCCGGCATCACGATCTCCGAGCTGGCCGAGGCGATGAAGATCCAACCCAACTACCTCTATCGCGTGATGCCGAGCCTCGAGTCCGAGGGCCAGGTCAAGAAGCGCAACGGAGGCTTCCACCCCGCGTAGACCTCAGACGAGTCCCATCTCCTTCACGGCGTCGCGCTCTTCACGGAGCTCGTTGACCGTGTTGTCGATCTTCGCGCGGGCAAAGTCCTCTACCTCCAGGCCCTCCACGACCTCGTAGCTGCCCGCGCTCACGCGAACGGGGAAGCTCGACACGAGCCCTTCGTCGACCCCATACGCGCCCGACGACGCCACCGCCATCGACAGCAGCCCGTCGGCGCCCAGCACCCAATCGTGGACGTGGTCGATTGCCGCGTTGGCGGCGCTGGCGGCCGACGAGGCCCCGCGGGCGTCGATGATCTCGGCCCCACGCTTGCCCACGCGCGGTATGTACTCGTTCTCGTACCAGGGCATGTCGACCTTGTCGACGGCTCGTTCACCGTTCACCGTGGCGTTGAACAGGTCGGGAAACATCGTCGGTGAGTGATTGCCCCACACGACGAGGTCATCGACGTCCTCCACTCCCACAGCCAGCTTGGAGGCGAGTTGCGCAACCGCTCGGTTTTGGTCAAGTCGTGTCATGGCGGTGAAGCGCTCGCGCGGGATGTCGGGAGCGTTGCTCATCGCGATCAGGCAGTTGGTGTTCGCCGGATTGCCGACAACAAGCACGCGGACATCGGATGACGCTCCGCTGTTCAGCGCCTCGCCCTGCTTGGTGAAGATCGCGCCGTTTGCCTCGAGCAGGTCGGCACGCTCCATGCCCTTCGAGCGGGGACGCGCGCCCACCAGCAACGCCACGTCCACCCCGTCGAATGCCTTGCCGGGATCGTCGAAGATCTCGGTGGAGGCAAGCAGCGGAAAGGCGCAGTCCTGCAGTTCCAGCGCCGTCCCTTCGGCCGCCTTGACTGCGTCGGGGATCTCCAGCAGGCGCAGGTCGAGCTTCTCGTCGGGGCCGAGCATCTGGCCGCTCGCTACTCGAAACAGCAGCGCGTAGCCGATCTGGCCGGCGGCGCCCGTGACGGTGACTGTGGTGGGCATCAGGCGTTCATCTCCTCGATAACGGCATCGGCAAACTCGCTCGTACCCACTGCAGACGGATCGTCACGCGAAGGCTTCAAGTCGTAGGTGACCTTGTCACCCTTGCGGATCACGCCGGCGATGCCGGCCTCCATTCGGTCGGCCGGGTCGGTCTCGCCGAGGTGGCGCAGCATGAGCACGCCCGAGAGCAGCAGCGCCGTGGGGTTGACCTTGTTCTGGCCCTTGTACTTGGGCGAGGAGCCGTGGGTCGCCTCGAAGATCGCGCCGTCGGTGCCGATGTTGGCGCCGGGCGCCAATCCGAGGCCGCCGATCAGGCCCGCCCCGAGGTCGGAGACGATGTCTCCGTACAGGTTGGGCAGCACGATCACGTCGTATTCCTCGGGCCGCGACACGAGCTGGTTGCAGAGGTTGTCGATGATCCGGTCCTCGAACTCGATGTCGGGATGGCGCTCGGCCACCTCGCGTGCCACCTCCAGGAACAGGCCGTCCGAGAACTTCATGATGTTGGCCTTGTGAGCGGCGGTCACCTTGCCGCGCCCGTTCTCCTCCGCGTACGCGAACGCGGACTCGACGATACGCTCCGAGCCGAACACGGAGATCGGCTTGATCGAGATGCCGGCGTCCTCGCGCACGGGTGAGTCGAGCTCGTCGGCGAGGAAGCGGCGCAGCTTCCCGACCTCCTCCGATCCGCGCTCGAATTCGATTCCCGCGTAGAGGTCCTCGGTGTTCTCGCGGACGATCACGATGTCCGTGTCGGGAAAGCGCGTGCGCACGCCCTCGTAGGCCTTGCACGGCCGGATGCACGAGTAGAGGTCGAACTCCTTGCGCAGCGCGACGTTGATCGAGCGGTGGCCCGAGCCCACCGGCGTGGTGGTCGGGCCCTTGATGGCAAGCCCGCGCTCGCGGATCGAGTCGAGGGTGCGGTCGGGCAGCGGGTTGCCCTCCTGCTCGTAGACGTCGATGCCCGCGTCCTGGAAGTCCCACTCGAACTCGACGCCGGTGGCCTCGAGCACGCACTGGGTCGCCTCCGCGAGCTCGGGTCCGGTGCCGTCGCCCGGGATGAAGGTGACGCGATGTGCCAAAGCAGTCCTTTCGGTCTCAGAGAAGCACCCATTCAAACAACCTGAGCCCGCATGCCACCATCTGGACTGTGTTCGGTGGCGGCGGATCCATCCAACTGGCCCGGATCTTCGGGATCCGCATCGGCGTGGACGTGAGCTGGTTCTTCGTCCTCTTCTTGATCATCTGGTCGCTCTCGGGCTACTACGGCGACCTGTTCCCGGGCGAGGACACGAAGGCGTACGTGCTGGCCGTCCTGTCGGGGCTCGCGTTCTTTCTCTCGATCCTGCTCCACGAGCTCGGTCACGCGGTCGTCGCGATGCGCAACGGAATCCCGATCTTGGGCATCGACCTCTGGATGTTCGGCGGCGTGGCGAAGCTCGAGCGCGACACCGACTCGGCGGGCGTGGAGTTCCGGGTGGCCGTCGCCGGGCCGCTCGTGACGCTCGCGATCGCGGCGCTGTGCTTTGGAATCGGCTCCGCGATCTCGGGCTCGAGCACCGTCATCGACGGCACGCGCTTCGAGGTCAGCCAGACCACCGAGGCGACCGCCGTGCTCGGCTACCTCGCCTCGATCAACGTGCTGGTGCTGCTCTTCAACCTGATTCCGGGCTTCCCGCTCGACGGCGGCCGGATCGCGCGCGCAATCGCGTGGAAGATCACCGGCGACCGCAACAAGGCCACCCGCTTCGCGGCCGTCCTCGGGCGCGGCGCGGGCTGGCTGATGGTCGGCGTCGGGGTCCTGATGCTGGCGAGCGGCAACGCGCTCGGGGGCATCTGGCTCGCCGTGATCGGAGTCTTCCTCGCGCAGGCCGCCAAGTCCGCCCAGGTCCAGGCCGCCTTCGCCGGGCGCATCGAGCACCTGCGCGTGTCGGACGTGATGGATGCCGAGCCGGTCGCGATCCCCGAGTCCGCCTCGCTCGACCAGGCCGAGAGCGATTACTTCCTGCGCTACGGCTGGCCCTGGTTCCCGGTGATCGACGGGACCGGCCGGCTCGTGGGAGTGGTCTCCAGGGAGGCGATCAACAGCGTGACGCCGGAAGTACGCCACAGCCGGCCGATCGCATCGGTGATGGCCCGCGACGACGGTGACAGCGGCCTGAGGGCACGCCTCGAGGACCCGCTCGAGTCGCTGCTGGGCCAGGAGAGCCTCGGCCGCCTGGGTGCCGTGATGGCGGTGGACGGCGACGGCGTCCTGCGCGGGATCGTGACGGTGGACGCGGTGCGCCGCGCCCTGCGCGGAGCCGTCGTCGTCTAGCACCCGCGTGCCGGCCGTACCGTTTCCATAGAATCGCGCCCGCCTCGCCGAAGATGCCCCAGCACGACGTCCTTGTCATAGGAGCCGGCCTCGCCGGCCAGCGCGCCGCCCTCGCCGCAGCGGAAGAGGGCGCATCCGTGGGGATCATCTCGAAGGTCCACCCGGTGCGCTCGCACTCCAACGCGGCCCAGGGAGGCATCAACGCAGCGCTCGACCCCCAGGACTCCTGGGAGTCGCACGCCTTCGACACGGTCAAGGGCTCGGACTACCTCGGCGACCAGGACGCCATCGAGATCATGTGCCGCGAGGCGCCCAACGAGCTGCTCGCGCTCGAGCACCTCGGCGTGACCTTTCACCGAAACGAGGAGGGCAGGCTCGGCAAGCGAGCCTTCGGCGGGGCGAGCGCGGCGCGCACCTACTACGTGGCCGACATAACCGGGCAGGCCATCCTGCACGTGCTCTACGAGCAGCTCATGAAGTTCGACGAGGTCTACCGCTACGAGGAGTGGTTCACGACCGCACTCGTCCAGGACGATGACGGCCGCATCGCCGGCGCCATCACGCGCAACATCCGCGATGGCTCGCTGGAGCTCTTCTCCGCCAAGGCGGTGATCCTCGCGACCGGCGGCAACGGCCAGATGTACGACCCGACCACCAATGCGCTGATCTGCACCGGGGACGGGATAGCGATGGCCTACCGCATCGGCGTTCCGCTGATGGACATGGAGATGATCCAGTACCACCCGACCACGCTGGCCGGGCTGGGGCTGCTGATCACCGAGGGAGCACGCGGGGAGGGCGCGCACCTCTACAACGCCGAGGGCGAGCGCTTCATGGAGAAGTACGCCCCGAACAAGATGGAGCTCGCCTCGCGCGACGTTGTCTCGCGCGCCGAGCAGACCGAGATCAACGAGGGCCGTGGCTTCCCCGACGGCACGGTGGCGCTCGACATCACCGTCGTGCCGCGCAAGCGCATCCACGAGGCGCTGCGCGAGATCGTCAACGTCGGGCGTGACTTCGCCGGCGTGGACATCACCCGCGAGCCGATCCACATCAAGCCGGGTAACCACTACGCGATGGGCGGCGTGAAGACCGACACATACGGCCAGACGCCCATACCGGGCCTCTACGCGGCGGGCGAGTGCGCCTGCGTCTCGGTGCACGGAGGCAACCGGCTTGGCGCGAATTCGCTGCTCGACACGCTCGTGTTCGGCCGCCGCTCCGGCGCGCACGCCGCCGAGGCCGTCAAGGGCCTGCCGGTGGGCAAGCCGAGCTACGCGCAGCTCGCCGACGAGGAGGAGCGCATCGCGCGGATCGTCGGCCGCGACGGCGGTGGCCGGCGCGTATCGGAGCTCAAGGCCGAGCTCGGCAAGACGATGGACAAGCACGCCGCCGTCTTTCGCGATGAGGAAGGGCTGCGCGGGGCTCTGGAGACCGTCCGGCGCCTCCAGGAGGAGGCCAAGGACGTCGCGATCGACGACAAGGGCACGGTCTTCAACCAGGACGTCCTGGGCGCTCTAGAGCTGCAGTTCATGCTCGACAACGCCGAGTGCATCGTTGTGTCGGCGATCGAGCGCAAGGAGAGCCGCGGCGCCCAGTTCCGCACCGACTTCCCCGAGCGCAACGACGACCAGTGGCTCAAGCACATCAACGTCGCGGCCAACGGCGACCAGCCGGAGATCAGCTACTCGGAGGTCACCATGACGCAGTGGGAGCCCCAGGAGAGGACGTACTAGCGCGGTGGCCGACTACACGCTCAAGATCCGCCGTTTCGATCCCGAGTCCGGCGACAGCGCCTACTGGGAGGACTTCGAGGTTGACCTGCCGCCTGAGCGCTCGGTGCTCGACGGCATCCTGCAGGTCAAGGACCGCGAGGACGGCTCGATCGCCATTCGCTGCTCCTGCCGCGCCGCCATCTGCGGCTCGTGCGGTGTGCGAATCAACGGCAAGTCGGCGCTCGCCTGCAACACGCGCATCGGCGACGCCGCCGAGAGGGCGCGCGACGGGGCGATCACGGTCGAGCCGATGGGCAACATGCCGGTGATCAAGGACCTGGTCTCAGACATGGAGACCGTGCACTGGAAGAAGGTCCGCCGGATCGTGCCGTGGCTCCTGCCGGCCGAGGACCCGCCGGAGGGCCGGGAGTACATCGTCCCCGCCGAGTCGATGCTCGACGTGACCCAGGCGATGGCGTGCATCCACTGCGGCGTCTGCGTCTCGGCCTGCCTGTCGCTTGAGGTCGATCCCGAGTTCATCGGCCCGGCCGCGCTTGCCAAGGCCTACCGCTTCGTGGGCGACCCGCGCGACGGCGAGCAGGAGTCGCGCCTGCGCGACCTGGCCGAGGATCCGCACGGCATCTACGACTGCACCCACTGCTTTGCCTGC
Source organism: uncultured Thermoleophilaceae bacterium (assembly GCA_963762265.1). Classification (GTDB taxonomy): domain Bacteria; phylum Actinomycetota; class Thermoleophilia; order Solirubrobacterales; family Thermoleophilaceae; genus JACVRW01. Next base: position 68,590 of record CAVXKC010000005.1, read on the forward strand.
GTGGAGGTCTGCCCCAAGGACGTCGCCCCCATGGACCAGATCATGCGCCTGCGCCGGCGCGCCACCGCGGACTTCGGGATCAAGGACTCAAACAACGGCTACGGCCACGAGAAGGCGTTCGTCAACATCATCGAGAAGTGGGGCACGCTGTTCGAGGCCCAGCTGCTGCCGCGCTCGTTCGGCGACGGCTCGCTGATCAAGGGCCAGCTGCGCCCCCAGGGCGCGAAGCAGCTCACCGAGAGCCTGCCCACGGCCTTCCGGGGCGTGAAGTCCGGCAAGGTCAAGCCGATGAAGGCCCTGCTGCACCCGAAGCTGCCCGATCAAAAGCAGGTGCGGCGCATCTTCAACGAGATCGAGTCAAAGGACGAGCGCGTGGAGCTGAACCTCTACATCGTCGGCGAGATGGCCGGCGAAGAGGAGCCCGCCATGGCCGAAGGGAGCCAGGAATCATGAAGCTCGCCTATTGGCCGGGATGCGTCTCGCGCGGCTTCACCCCCGAGCTGCACGGCTCGATGTCCAAGATCGCGCCGCTGCTCGACCTCGAGCTGGTCGAGCTCGACCGCGCCAACTGCTCGGGCGCCGGTGTGATCGCCGAGCACAACCAGGAGCTCGTGGACACCCTCAACGCGCGCACGTTCGCGATGGCCCAGCAGGTCCAGGGCGCCGCGGGCATGATGAACATCTGCTCGACCTGCCAGGGCGCGCAGTCGGAGTGCCAGGAGCGCCTCGACGCGTCGTCTTCGTACCGCTCTGAGGTGAATGCCCATCTCGGAGCCGAGGGGCTCTCCTATGAGCAATCCGGGGACTGGTGGAACAAGAACTTCCTCTGGATCCTGGTCGAGGAGATCGGGCTCGGCACGCTGAGCGACCGCATCAAGCGCCCGCTCGAGGGACTGAGGATCGCTCCCTTCTACGGCTGTTACATCGTGCGCCCGACCAAGCGGCTGGGCTTCGACGAGCACCCCGAGCGCGACGAGTACCTCGGCCAGGTGATCGAGTGCCTGGGCGCGGAGCCCGTCGAGTACGCCGGCGCTCGCAAGTGCTGCGGCTTTCCCGTGATCACGATGAACCGGACGACGTCGCTGCGCCAGGCCGGCCGCCACGTGGCCGACGCGATCGACGCCGGCGCCGACTGCCTCGTCACGCCCTGCCCGCTCTGTCACCTCAACCTGGACATGCAGCAGCCGGCGGCCGCCCAGTTCGTGGAGCGCGACCTCGACCTGCCGGTCCTGCACCTGCCGCAGATGGTGGGCCTCGCCCTCGGTCTCGAGCCCAAGGAGCTCGGGATGGGCAAGCACGTGGTTTCCACGCGCGAGGTCGTGCGCAAGGTCGCGCAGCTCGCCGCCGCCTGAGCGGGTCCAGAAACGAGAAAACCGGCCAATAGCTGGCCGGCTCTCGCTTGGCGTACCCCATGTCCGCCCTGGGAAGTCTTGAAGATCTCTCCCTCTATTCGGCGGCTGAGCTTCCCTCTTCAATCGCCGTAGGTGAATGGTGCCCCGCGGGGGCGCTGTTGTCGCCACCCCCGGCGTGGGATATCGAGGGGAGGCGGCGAGTGAGATCGGGAGGACGCCTCGGGTTACGGGCGCGTACTCCGAGGGGTGACGACGACTCACCCGTTCTCCCCCCGCCGCCCGTAGACTCTCGCCGGTGCCAACCGTGATCTCATCCAAGTTCGAGGACCTCGTGGCGGTCGGACTCAGGGTGCTGATCTCCGAGGATCCCAACCTCGAGCTGGTGGACGCCGACATCCCGATGGACCAGGTGGCGGGCGCGATCGAGAAGCACGAGCCCGCCGTGGTGCTGATCAACTTCGGCACGCTGCGAGCCCCGGCCGACGTCTTCCAGCTCCACCAGGCCCACCCCGAGACGCGCATCGTGGTGCTGGCCAACCGCCCGACCGCGGCGGAGTGCAATCAGATGCTCTCCTTCGGCGCCACGGCCTGCCTGTCGAAGGAGACCGAGGCGCGCGACATCATCAGCGCGATCCACCTGGCCTCACGCGGCATGCACGTGTTGCCGCGCTCGGCCGCGGCCGGCGGCAGCGAGGCACTGAGCGTCGAGGGCTCGGACCTGCTGACCCCGCGCGAAGTGGAGGTGCTCGAGCTGCTCCAGGACGGCTCCACGAACGCGCAGATCGCCCACCACCTCACGATCGGGATCGAGACGGTGCGAACGCACGCGCGCAACATCTACCGCAAGCTCGGCATCGCCTCGCGCCGCGAGCTCGGCAGCCTCGCGCGCCAGGATCCGGTCGTGGTCGACGACCAGCGCCGCCCGGTGTGAAGCCAGGCGGGGCTCCCCGCGCGTCCATTGTCAGCTAGGCGGTCGCAGGGACCGCTAACTCGAGAATGGACGGCCGCGCGGGGCCTCGGGCCGCTGGGGCTATGCCGCGCGGGCGGCCCGCAGCAGCCCGCGCACGTTCAACAGCTCCGCCACCTGCACCGCGTTCGTCGCGGCGCCCTTGCGCAGGTTGTCGCCCACGATCCAGAGGTTGAGGCAGCGCTCGTGCGAGGGATCGCTGCGGATGCGTCCGACGAGCACGTCGTCGCGGCCGGTCACGTCCAGGGCGGTCGGGTAGAGGCCATTGGCGGGATCGTCGACCACGACCACGCCCGGGGCGCGCGCCAGCAGGGCGCGGCACTCGTCGGGCGAGATCGGCTCGCGCGTCTGTACGTTCGCCGCCACCGAGTGGCCGGTGTAGACCGGCACGCGCGCGCAGGTGGCCGATACTCCGACGTCGTCTCGACCGAGGATCTTGCGCGTCTCACCCATGCACTTGCGCTCCTCGGTCGTGTAGTCGTCGCCGTCCTTGAAGGTCTCGACCTGCGGGAGCACGTTGAAGGCGATCTGATGCGGATAGACCGCCGGCGCGGGGACCTCCGTGGACCCGATCACCGCCTCCGACTGGCGGCGCAGCTCGTCGACCGCCTTCTGACCGGTGCCGGACACCGCCTGATAGCTGGACATGATCACGCGCTCGATTCCCACCTCTTGCAGGATCGGGCCGAGCGCCATCACGGTCTGCATCGTCGTGCAGTTGGGGTTGGCGACGATGCCCCGGTGGTCCTCGAGCGCCTGCGGGTTTACCTCGGCGACGACCAGCGGCACGTCCTCGTGCATGCGCCACTGCGACGAGTTGTCGACCACCACCGCGCCGGCGTCCGTGAACTTCGGCGCCCAGTCGGCGCTGATCGCCGAGCCCGCCGAGAACAGCGCCAGGTCGAAGCCACCGATCGCGGCGTCCGAGAGCGCCGCGACCGTGAGCTCGCGGTCGCCGTAGTCGATGGTGCGCCCGGCGGAGCGCTCCGAGGCGAAGGGGACGATCTCGTCGGCGGGAAAGCCGCGCTCGTGCATCACGCCGAGGATCGTCGAGCCGACCGCGCCGGTGGCTCCGACCACCGCCACCCTCACTAGGAGCCAACCTTCGGCCGGTGGACCCCGGAGACGTCCTCCGGGTGCACGTCGTCCGCGCCGAGCCCGAAGGCGGTGTGCAGCTCGCGGACGGCCGTTTCGACGTCCGCTTCGCGCACGACGCAGGAGATCTTGATCGGGGAGGTGGAGATCATCTCGATGTTCACCTCGGCATCGCCCAGCACGGTGAGCGCCTTGGCCGCGACGCCGGGGTGGCTGCGCATGCCGGCGCCGACGAGCGAGACCTTCCCCATGCGGTCGTCCATCTGCACCTTTCCGAAGCCGAGCTCCGCGGCGAGCGGCTCGAGCGCCTCGCCCGCCTCGCGCAGGTCGTCGCGCGGCACGGTCACCGACATGTCGGCCAGGTGCCCCTCGCTCTGGGGCTCGTTCTGGATGATCATGTCGACGTTCACGTTGGCGTCGGCCAGGGCCGTGAGCACGCGCCCGGCGATTCCCGGCTTGTCGGGCAGGCCTGTGAGCGTGATCCGCGCCTCCGATGTGGAGTGCGTCACGGCGGTTACGAGCGGTCGTTCCACGGTCAGCTCCTCGTCCTGGACCACGGTACCGGGTCCATCCTCGAAGCTCGATCGGCAGTGGATCGCGACTCCGTGGTTGCGCGCGTACTCGACCGAGCGCAGCTGCAGCACCCCGGCGCCCGAGGCCGACATCTCGAGCATCTCCTCGAAGGTGACCACCGACAGCTTGCGCGCGCCGGGCACGAGGCGCGGGTCGGCGCTGAAGACGCCGGCGACGTCGGTGTAGATCTCGCACACCGGGGCGCCGAGCGCGGCGGCGAGCGCGACAGCGGTCGTATCCGATCCGCCGCGGCCGAGCGTGGTCACGTCGAGCGATTCCTGCGAAACGCCCTGGAACCCGGCCACGAGCACGATCTTGCCGGCGTCGAGCGCCGCCTGGATGCGGTGCGCCTTGACCTCGAGGATGCGCGCCTTGGTATGCCCGGAGTCCGTGACGATCCCGGCCTGAGACCCGGTCAGCGAGATCGCCTCGTGGCCCCCGTCGTTGATGACCATCGCGGCCAGGGCACACGAGATCCGCTCCCCGGTCGAGAGCAGCATGTCCATCTCGCGCGGGTGCGGGCGATCGGAGACCTCGTGGGCCAGGGCGACCAGCTCGTCGGTGTGCTTGCCGCGAGCCGAGAGCACCGCCACCACCTGGTTGCCCTGATCGGCGCTACGCACGATGCGCCCGGCCGCGCGCTTGATGCGCTCGGCGTCGGCAACGGACGTGCCACCGAACTTCATGACAACGGTCTCGGCCATGGCGCCGAAAGATAGCCCGGAGCCCGTAGCGTTCTCCTGGTGACGCGACGGCGCCACCTGGCCATCGCCCTCTTCGCGGCCTGCGCCCTCGGGGCGTTCGTGGCCGGCGTGGTCGTGGGCGCGGGCCGGGACGAGTCGCCCGGCCCGGCGCCGCCGGCGGTGGCCGAGCGCACCGGCCGCTCGCTCGAGCGGACCTCGTTCCTCGCCCGCATCGTGCCGCTGGCCGAGCGGCGCGAGCGCCGAGCGCGCGGGCCGAGCGTGCCGCGCAACGTGGCGGACCTGGCCAGGCGCCTGCCGCTCGAGCGCCAGGTCGCGCAGCTGTTTCTGCTCGGCTTCCAGGGCACCGACCTCAACTCCGAGATCTTCCGCCGCCTGCGCCGCCTCGACCTGGGCGGCATCGTCGTCGAGTCGGCGAACTACCGCGCACCGGCGCTGCTCGGTCAGATGGGCGGCGAGGCGATCGTGATCTCGCGCCAGGAGAAGCACATACCGCCGTGGGTGCTCACCCTCCAGGACGGCGGCGAGTTCAACTCGCTCAACGGCCTGCCGCCGGAGCGCGCCCCCGCTGACACGGCGTCGGCCGCCGACGCCGAGCGGATGGCGACTCAGACCGCCACCACACTACGCGGACTCAACGTGACCGGCGTGCTCGGCCCGGTGGCCGACGTCGGGTTCGAATCCGGGTCGGCGCTCGGCGCGCGCATCTACTCGGATGACCCCGACGAGGTGTCGGGCTACGTCGACGCGATCATCACCGCCTACCGCGCCAAGCGGCTGTTCGGCGCCGTTCGCCATTTCCCGGGCCTCGGCACGGCGGATCAGTCCACCGAGCTTGGGCCGGCCAGCGTCGGACTGGACCTCGAGGAGCTGCGCCGGCGCGACCTGCTCCCCTTCCGGGCAGCCGTCGAGGCCGGGGTCCCGGGCGTCGTGCTCTCGCACGCCCTCTATCCGATGAGCGACTTCACGGTGCCCGCCTCTCTCTCGCCCGCGATCGCAACCGGACTCCTTCGCAAGGAGCTGCACTTCGCGGGAGTCGCGATCACCGACGACCTCGCCGACCCGGCGATCACGGCGACCTACTCGGTGCCCGATGCGGCGGTACGGGCGCTGGCGGCGGGGGCCGACCTGCTCTGGATCTCCGGCCCGACCGCCGACCAGGAGGCCGCCTACGCCGCCGTGCTGCGCGCCGCCCGCAGCGGCCGGCTCCCGCGCCGGCGCCTCGACGAGGCGCTGCTGCGCGCGCTCAAGGTCAAGGAGGCGTACGGGCTGATCCGCTAGGAAAAGGATCCGCGCGCACCCGGCCTAGCCGAGTACTTGCGACCCAGCCGCCGGCTCGACCTCGACCCGGTTGTCGTTGAAGGTCGGAGCGCTGCCGAGCTCGGTCAGCCGCTGCGAGGTCGTCGCCTGGCCGCTCCTGCGATCGGCGTAGTCGGCGTTCCACCAGCCCATCGGCGCCACCAGCACGCCGGGGCGGGCGTCGTCTGACACGCGGGCCGTGCACGAGAAGGCGCCGCGGTCGTTGAACACCCTCACGGTCGTGCCGTCCTCGATGCCGCGGGAGCCAGCGTCGTCGGGGTGCAGCACCACCTCCGGGCTCGGCTGGGCCGAGTGCTGGCGCTTCTGGTTGGCGAAGGTGGAGTTGAGGAACAGATGCGTCTTGGGCGTGATCATCGCCAGCGGGAAGCGCTGCGCCAGCGCCGCGTCGCTCACCTCCGCGGGAGGCACGTACTCGGCTCGCAGCGTGATGCGGCCGGTCTCGGTGCCGAATCCTCCCTCGGCGTGCGGGACGGGTCCCTGGCCGACGTCGATCTTGGTCCAGCCGCGCTCGCGCAGGCCGTTCTCCTCGAAACCATCCAGCAGGGCGTCGACGAGCTCGGCATCGGACTCCGCAAAGCGCGGATCGTCGAGGCCGAGGCGAGCGGCGAGCAGGCGGAAGACCTCCGTGTTCGGCTTGGCCTCGCCCTGCGGCTCGATCGCGGGCTCGTTCCAGGTCAGGTAGTGGTGGCCCCATGAGAACAGGACGTCGCGGTGCTCGAGCTGGGTGGTTGCGGGCAGGACCACGTCGGCGTGCGCGGCGGTGTCGGTCATGAACTGCTCGAGCACGACGACGAACAGGTCATCGCGATCCAGGCCCTCGAGCACGCGCTCCTGGTCGGGCGCGATCGCCGCCGGGTTCGAGTTCCAGCACACCAACGCCTTGACCGGCGGGTCGAGCCCGGGGTCGGTGAGCGCGTTGCCGAGCTGCGACATGTTGATCGTGCGCACCGGCCCGGGGCGCAGGTCCTCGCCCTGCAGCGGTCCCGCGCTGACGGCGGCCGCCGTGGCCGTCGGGATGTAGGAGCAGCCGCCGCCGCGGTCGCGCCAGGCGCCGGTGAGCGCCGGCAGCGCGGCGAGCGTCGTGTAAGCCGCGGGCGCGCCCAGGTGGCGCTGGGCGCCTACGCCGAGCCGCAGGAGCGCCGGGCGGCTGGACGCGAACTCGCGGCCGGTCCGCGCGATCGTCTCCGCGTCCACGCCGCAGATCTTGGCCCAGTGGTCGACCGGGTGCGCGCCGACGGCGCCGAGCAGCTCGTCATAGCCGTCGGCGTGGGCGCGGCACCACGTCGTCGTCGTGAAGGCCGGCGTCGACGACCGCCCGCATCATCCCGATGCCGAGCGCGGCGTCTGTGCCCGGCAGCGGGCGCAGGTGCTCGTCCGCTACGCGCGCGGTGCGGCTGCGGAAGGGATCGACCACCACGAGCTTCGCGCCGGCTTTGCGGGCGTCGAGCAGCTTGCGCCACAGGTGCGGCGCGGTCGAGAGCGGGTTCCAGCCCCAGACGAGCACGTAACGCGCGAGCGGCCACTCCTCGGGATCGACCTCCGGTGAGAGCCCGTGCGCGCTCACTGTCCCCACGATCCCTGCCGTCGCGCAAATCGTCCGCTCCAGGTTGGTCGCGCCCAGCGCGTTCATCACGCGCGCGCTCATGGTGTTGCCCTGGATCAGGCCCTGGGTGCCCATATACGAGTAGGGCAGAATCGATTCGCCCCCGAACTCATCCCTGGCACGGGCAAGGCCGGCGGCCACTCGTTCGAGCGCCTCGTCCCAGCTCGCCCGCCGAAAGCCGCCGTTCTCGCGCACCAGCGGGTGCAGCAGGCGCTCGTCCGAATAGACGCGGTCGAGGTAGTTCGAGACCTTGCCGCAGAGAAAGCCGACGGTGATCGGGTGCTCGGGGTCGCCCGCGACGGCAACCGCCCGTCCGTCCTCGACGGTCACGTGCATCGCGCAGGTGTCGGGACAGTCGTGCGGACAGGCGCCGCGCACGATCTGGGGGGCCATGGCTCGGATCGTACGCCTCGGGCGCGATCAGTCGCTTACAGAGCGTGCCGGCCGCGCAGGGCGCGCCCGAGGGTGATCTCGTCGGCGTACTCGAGGTCCGAGCCCACCGGCAGGCCGCTGGCCAGCCTGGTGACGGCGACGTCGGGAGCCTTCTCGCGCACGCTGTCCGCGAGGTAGAGGGCGGTCGCTTCGCCCGTGGTCGTTGCGTTCGTGGCGATAACCACCTCGCGCACGCCGCCGCCATTGGAGACGCGCGCGAGCAGCTCGCCAATGTGCAGGTTCTCGGGATCCACGCCGTCGATCGGCGACAGCGCGCCGCCGAGCACGTGGTAGCGGCCGTGAAACTCGCCTGAGCGCTCGATCGGGATCACGTCGCTGGGCTGCTCGACCACGCAGAGCGTGGTGGTCTCGCGGCGCTCGTCCTGGCAGATGCGGCAGGTGGCCTCTGTCGCCAGGTTGAAGCAGACCTCGCACTGGCCGACCTTCTCCTTTACCTCGCGGATGGCATCGGCGAGCGCGAGCGCCTCCTCGTCCGAGGCACTCAGGATGTGGAAGGCGAGCCGCTGCGCGGTGCGCTGCCCGATGCCGGGCAGGCGCGCGAGCTCGGTGATAAGGCGGTTGACCGGAGCGGCAAACAAGGACGATCAAGCGTAGCTTTGCGGTCGGCCATGCCCTCCGCAATCGTCATCGGCGCCGGTGTGTTCGGCGCGTCGCTCGCCGACCGGCTGGCCGGCGAGGGCTGGGAGGTCACGCTGGTAGAGCGGTCCGAGCCCGGCAACACCCGCGCCGAATCGGGCGGCGAGACGCGGCTGATCCGCTGCTCCCATGGCCCCGATGCGTTCTACACCCGCTCCGCGCGCCGCGCGCTGGAGCTGTGGCGCGAGCTCGGCGCGGGGGTGCTGGTGGAGTCGGGCGTGGTCTGGTTCGCCCGCCGCGAGGACGGCTGGGAGGCCGACAGCGAGCGCGTTCTGCGTGCCGAAGGCATCCCGGTGGGCCGGCTCACGCCCGAGGAGGGGCGCGACCTCTTCCCGGACCTCGCCGTCGACGACCTCGCGTTCATCCTGCACGAGCCCGAGGCCGGGGTGCTGCGAGCGGCAGACGGGGTGCGCGCGCTGGTCGATCGGGCGAGCGCGGCCGGCGCGCGGGTGCTCAGAGCCGACGCTCGCCCCGAGGGCGCCGCCGTGGTGGCCGGCGGGGCGCGGCTCGAGGCCGACGCGGTCGTCTGGGCCTGCGGCGCCTGGCTTGCCCGCCTGTTTCCGCGGATCGTCCCGCTGCGTGTGTCCTTCCAGCAGCTCGTTCTCTTCGAGGCGCCGCGCGAGTGGAGCGGGCCCGGGTGGGTCGACTTCGACGCGGCCCTCTACGGTCACGCCCGCGTGGATCCCTTCGGCTTCAAGGTGGGGCCGGACTTCGACGGCCGCGAGGTCGACCCCGACGAGCGGCCGCTCGAGGCCGAGCAGGAGGCCCTGGACGTCGCCCGCGCCTATCTGGCCCACCGCTTCCCGGCGCTCGCCGACGCGCCCCTGGCGAGTGCCCCGGCGTGTCACTACAGCCTCACCCCCGACGGGGAGTTCATCTTTGCACCCCATCCCGAGCACGAGGGCGTCTGGCTGCTGGGCGGCGGCTCGGGTCACGGCTACAAGCACGGGCCGGCGCTGGCCGAGCACGCGGCGGCGGTGCTGGGCGGCCGCGAGGCCCCCGAGCCGCGCTTCGCGCTCGGGGAGCGCAGCGCGGGGCGCAGCCTGCGGACCGCGGGCTTCGGCAGCTAGCTGACTGATTCCAAATTGATGTTCCTCTGGATGGCCCGCCTTTGGGCTCGGGCCAACGGCGGGCTATAAGGGTGGGACGGGGCCGGCACGGTGCTTCGGTGCGGCCGGATTGGCGTCCGTTGTCGAGTTAGCGGTTGCTGGGACCGGTAACTCGACAATGAACGAGTTCGAACGCGAGCTGATGCCGCTCCAAGCTAGAACCCGGGGAGGCCGAGCCCGCCCAGGCCGCCCGGGCCCGCGAGCCCGCCGGCGGCAGCATTCATCTTCGACGCGGCCAGCTCCTGTGCGGCCCGTAGCGCCTCGTTGACGGCGGCCTGGACCATGTCCTGCAGCATTTCGACGTCCTCCGGGTCGACCGCCTCGGGATCGATCGTCAGCTCCCTCAGCTCGAGATCGCCGCTGATCCTCACGGTGACCATGCCGCCTCCGGCGCTGGCCTCGACGGTCTCTGTCTTGAGCTCCTCCTGGGCCTTGACCATGTCGGCCTGCATCTTCTGGACCTGCTTCATCATGGCGTTCATGTTGGGCTGGCCAGCCATAGCTCAGCGCTCCTCTTCGTCGAAGACTTCCTCGGCCGCGAACTCCGCTCGCAGCCGCTCGATCAGCTCGTCCTCGCCGAGCAGCGCCGGGCCGCCCGAAGCGGCGTCCTCACGGAGCTCGTAGGCGATGTTCAGCCCCTGCCCGGTTAGGCCGCGCAGGGCACGCTGCACCATCTCGTGATTGGCCTCTGCCTTCTTCTTGACAAAGGCGGCGTCGGGCGGGAATGCGACGGTCAGGCGGTCGCCCTCGACCGTTATCGGCCGGGCGGCGACGAGCGCCGCACCGAGCATCCCGTTCTCCTCGGTCACCGCCTGGGCGACAGCGGGCCAGATGGCCTGCAGCTGCTCCAGGTCGAGCGCGCCGACCGGCAACGGCTGCGAGTCGGGCTCTGGCTCGGCCGCCACGGCGGCCGCCGCCGGCCCGGTAGCCGCGGCACGGGTGGGGGCCGTTGCCGGGGCCGCGGGCTCCGAAGCGGTGTCACCGGGCGCGCTCGCACCGGCTGACGCGCCCTCACCCTGCCCAAGCCGGGCCTCGAGCTGCTCAATCCTGAACATCAGCGCCCCCAGCGACAGGTCAGCCTGTGGCTGGGTCGCCTTGAGCAGCGCCATCTCGAGCTGGATGCGCGGCTCCGAGCCGTCCTTCACGGCGGCGATCGCCGCGGCGAGGAAGTCGATCGCGCGCAGGATCTCACCCTGTGAGAGCCGCTCTGCCTGGACCGCCAGGCGATCTGTGTGCTCGGCCGTGACCGAGAACGAGTCCGGAACCGAGCCGAGCGTCTGGACGACGAACAGGTGGCGCAGGTGGGCCGACAGGTCGCGCATGAACTGGGTGAAGTCGCGCCCCGAGTCGGACAGGCGCTGCACGGCGAGCAGCGCCGCGCGCGCGTCGTGCTCGACGAGGGCCTCGGCGGTGTCGAGCACCAGCTCCGCGTCGGCGACGCCGAGGATGTCCTGGACGTCCTCGAGCTTGACCTGGTTGCCCCCGTAGGTCACGAGCTGCTCGAGCGTGCCGAGGGCGTCCCGGAAGGACCCCGTGGCGGCGCGGGCGAGCATCCCGATGGCGGGGTCGGGCAGCTCGATCTCCTCCTCCGCGGCCACCCGGCGCAGGACGCCGGCGATCTGCTCGAGCCCCGGGCGGTGGAAGTCGAAGCGATGGCAGCGGTCCACGATGGTGGCGGGAACCTTGTGCGCCTCGGTCGTGGCGAGCACGAAGACCACGTGCGACGGCGGCTCCTCGAGCGTCTTCAGGAAGGCGTTCCAGGCGGCCGCCGAGAGCATGTGCGCCTCGTCGAGGATGTAGACGCGCCGGCCGCCCTGCATCGGCGCCAGCGCGACGTTCTCGCGCAGCTCGCGGATGTCATCGACCGAGTTGTTGGACGCGGCGTCCATCTCCACCACGTCGAGCGAGGTGCCCGCGAGGATCGCCCGGCAGCGCTCAGAGGCGGGATCGAAGGCGGCGCTCGGGCCCCCCTCGGCATTCAGCGCGCAGGCCAGCAGCTTGGCCATGGAGGTCTTGCCCGTGCCCCTCGAGCCCACGAACAGATAGGCGTGATGGACCTTGTCCAGCTCGAGCGCGTTACGCAGCGTTCGGACCACATGATCCTGGCCCACCACCTCGTCAAAGGTCCTCGGGCGGTGGCGGCGATAGAGCGAGAGCATCGGTCGCCCCATGCTAGTACCAGCCGCGGCACCCCCGCCGACACACGGTCCGGGCCTGTGTGCGCCGCCTAACGACCACGCCTGGACGCGCCGATGAAATGGGTAGATGCGACTCGTTTCAACCTCAGGCTTCAACGAGGGCGTTGCCCTCGCGAGGGACCTGCCCGCGCGCCAGGGCGAGGCGCCGCTGCTGCGCGCCGGCGTGACGCTCGGGCAGCGACAGCGCAGTGCCCTGCTCGAAGCAGGCGTCAAGCGGATCTATGTAGACGATGCTCTCGGCGAGGGGATCGAGGTGCCGATCCCGCTGTCGGAGGCGACCCGCCAGGAGGCTCGCGGCGCCATCTCGCGCACCTTCGCCGAGGCGAAGCGCATGCCCGGCAACCTGCTGTCGTACGAGCTGCTCGACGAGCTGACGGCGGCGGCGGAACGGATCGTCGCCGAGGTGGAGGCGCTGCCCGATGCGCCCTGGTGCTTTGCGGACACCGCCGGCCCCGACGGCTACACCGTCGAGCACTCGATCGACGCCACCGTGATCGGCCTGTTGATAGGCCGCCACCTGTTTCGCACGCGCGGGCGCCTCGACTCCGCCGGCGAGCGGCACTACGACGCGCCCAGCGGCCTGCTGCTCCAGCTCGGTCTCGGCCTCTTCCTCCAGGACATCGGAAAGCTGGCCCTGCCGCCTTCGATCGTCCACAAGCCCGGTCCGCTCGAGGCAGACGAGTGGGAGCTGATGATGCGCCATCCCGAGCTCGGGCTCGAGTTCCTGCGAGACAACGGGATCGGCTCGCTGGCCAAGTCGGTGGTGCGCTCCCACCACGAGCGCTGGGACGGAGCCGGCTACCCCAGCGGGATCGTCGGGGACCGGATCTCGCAGTTCGCGCGCCTGGCGGCGGTGGCCGATGCGTTCGATGCCGTGACCAGCGAGCGCTACCACATGGTCGCCTCCCCCCAGAGCGCGGGCGTGGCGGTGATCCGCGACGGCGCGGGCAGCGCGTTCGATCCGGAGCTGACCAAGGTGTTCTGCGAGGTCGTCCTGCCCCACCCACCCGGGGCGGAGATCGACCTGCCCGACGGGCGCACGGGCGTGGTTGCCGAGATCACCCAAGACGGCCCGGTGGTGCGAGTCGCGGGCTCGGAGTTCGCGCTGGCCGAAGCCGGTTAGTGGGCCCACCAGCCCCCGTGTCACGATGGGCCGATGAAGCCCGTCGATATCTCCGATCCGACCTTCGACTACGACCCGGCTGACCCCGAGGGGTTTCGCGCGGGCATGTTTCGCTTCGGCCGCCAGGTCGGCGCAAAACGGACCGGCGCGAGCGTGTACGAGCTTCCGCCGGGCCAGGCGGTGTGCCCGTACCACTACGAGCACGGCGAGGAGGAGTGGGCGCTGGTGCTCGTCGGGCGGCCGACGCTCCGCACACCCGAGGGGACCCGGCAGCTCGAGCCGATGTCGATGGTGTTCTTCCCGATGGGTCCCGAAGGCGCACACTTGATCCGCAACGACACCGACAGCACGGCGCGTGTGTTGATGTGGTCGACGGTGAACTTCCCGACGGCGAGCGTCTACCCCGACAGCGACAAGATCGGGATCTGGACCGGCAACAAGGCCGACGATGTGATGGTGGAGCGATCGAGCAACGTCGGCTACTACCACGGCGAGAGCGGCGCGCCGGGCTGATCCAGCGAGCTCTCAGCCCTTCTGCGAGCGTTGGCGTGCCAGCTCGCGGCCGAGTGGGAGGGTGCCGGTCTCGAGGCCCTGGTCTGCCCGCACGACGTGCATGACCGCGTTGATCAGCGCAAGGTGGGTGAAGGCCTGCGGGAAGTTGCCCAGGTGGCGGCCGGTGCGCGGGTCGATCTCCTCGGCGTAGAGACCGAGCGGGCTGGCGTAGGAGAGCAGCTTCTCGCAGAGGTCGCGGCCGCGCTCGATCTCGCCGATCTCGACCAGCGCGGAAACGAGCCAGAACGAGCAGATCGTGAAGGTGCCCTCCTCGCCGGCGAGGCCGTCGTCGGTCTCCTCGACGCGGTAGCGCAAGACGAGCCCGTCCTGGGTCAGCTCGTCGGCGATCGCCAGCACGGTCGCGCGGATGCGCTCGTCATCGGGCGCCAAGAAGCGGGTCATCACCATCAACAGCACGGACGCGTCGAGAGCGTCTGTGTCGTAGTGCTGGCAGAACACGCCCCTGTCGTCGAGCGCGTTGTCGAGGATGTCCTGCTTGATCTCATCGGCGGCGGACTGCCAGCGCGCCGCGAACTCCAGCTCCTCGCGCATCTCGGCAAGCCGCGCGCCGCGATCGGCCGCGACCCAGCACATCAGCTTCGAAGAGGTGAAGTGCTTGGGGTCGCCGCGCACCTCCCAGATCCCGCGGTCGGGGTCACGCCAGCGCTCGAGCGCCGTCTGGACCTGCTTCTTCATGATCGGCCAGATCCGCTCCGGCAGGTGATCGCGCGACTTGGTGTGCAGGTACACAGAATCGAGCAGCGCCCCCCAGACATCGTGCTGCTCCTGGTCAAACGCCCCGTTGCCGATTCGCACCGGCCGCGCGCCCTCATACCCAGACAGGTGATCGAGCGTCTGCTCGGTCAACCGGTCCTCACCATCGATGCCGTACATGATCTGCAGAACGCCTTCCTCCGCCTCCGCCACGTCGGCGATGAAATAGAAGAAGTCGTTGGCCTCCCAGTCAAAGCCGAGCGTGTACAGGCCCCACAACATGAACGTCGCGTCCCGTATCCAGGTGAACCTGTAGTCCCAGTTGCGCTCCCCACCAGGCGTCTCCGGCAACGACGTCGTCGCGGCAGCTACCAGCGCCCCCGTCGGGGCATACGACAACCCCTTCAACGTCAACGCCGAGCGCTGCAAATGCGCGCGCCACGGATGATCCGGAAACTGCCCGTGGTCGAGCCAGTGCTGCCAGTGATGCGCGGTCCACACCAACCGGTCATACGCCTCGTCATATGAGGAGGGCGCCCCGTGATCAGACCACGACAGCGCCACGAACAGCGTGTCGCTCTCCTTCATCAACGTCCGCCCCGTCGCCCGCGGCCCCTCGAACCCGATGTTCATGTCCGTCGTCAGCTCGAGCTCGAGCTTGATGCCCTCATTGCTCGCCTTCGCGCGGTGGTAGTCGGGCCCGGTGTACTCCCACTCCGCGGTCAGACCGCCGTAGTCGAAGACGGGCTCGCAGTCGAGCAGCACCTGCACCTCGCCGTTGACACACCTGATCAGCCGCAGCAACACATGGTCGGCGTCGTAATCGGTCGGTGCCCGCCGATGGATGTGCGCACGCTCGTGCTCGTGATGCCACGGACCGATCAGCAGCACGTCGCGCACGATGATCCAGCCGCCGCTCGTGCCCCAGCTCGTCTCGAGCACGTTCGTCCCGGGCAAATAGCGCCGCGCCGCCGGCACGTCCACATCCGCCGGGGCCAGCCGAAACGTCCCGGCGTCCCGATCCAACATCGCCCCGAAAACGCTCGGCGAGTCAAAGCGCGGCAAGCACAACCACTCCACATTCGAGTCGGGCGCCACCAGCGCACAGGTCTGGCAATCCGACAAGAACCCGTATTCCGCAATCGGCGGAAACGGGCTCGTGCCGATCCCGCCGTCTCTAACCCACTCGCTCACGGCGCCTAGCGTATTAGCCCGCCGGGCCGCGGCGGCCGGGCGCCATGTGGTCGGGCGCGGACCAGGTGAAGCGAGTCACGTCCTCGCGCGGCGCAAGCGCACCCGCGCGCACGCCGCGGCGGACGAACAGAACGGGCGCGGGCGCGGCCTTGGCGATCTCCGAACGTGCCGCTCCGAGACCCTCCCGCTCCCAGCGCTCCGACAGGCCGATCACGAGCAGGCCGGCGTGTCCCGCCGCCTCGACGATCCCCTCGCGGCCGGGCGGGGCGACCACCGGCTCGGCGGACACGCCGGCGTACTGTTGGACCAGCAGCCCGGCGTCGCCGAGCAGCCGACTCACGCGGGCGCGCTCGTCCGTCTGCCCGGCGGCGCCCAGCAGCTTCAGGGGCGCACCCGTCGCCGCGCATGTCCACGCGGCGAGCTCGAGCGCGGCCCAGTCGTGCTCTGCGCCGCCGAAGGGCACCACCACCGGAGCGCCGGCGCCGGGCAGCACGTCCTCGTCGCCCTTGGCAACCAGCACCGCCACGTCGCAGGGGGCCTCGCGCAGCACGTGGCCGACGGCGCCGCGCGGTACTCCCTCCCCGAGGAGCGGCCGACGCCCGTTGACCAGCACGAGCGCCACCTGGTCGGAGCTGGCAAGCCGCGTCAGGTCGGCTCCGATGTCCGTTGAGATGAACGCGACGGCACGCGCCGCGACGCCCCACCTCGATCAGCTCGCGGCGCGCCGCGTTCACCTCACTCGAGGCCTCGGCCAGCAGGCGATCCTCGGATTGCAGGCCGCCGCGGACCCCGGCGGTTCGCGGAGGTCGCACGAGCCGCGTGATGATGAGCTCCCGCGGTGGCTCCGAGCGCGCAAGCGGGCCTGCCAGCGAGAGCAGTTGACCGAGCGCCGCGTCGCCCTCCGGGGCAACCAACACCGACTGCTCGCGCAGGACGGGGAAGTCCGCCATCGACAGCGCGCGAGCCTCCTCGAGCTCCTCCTCGAGCGGAGCGCCCAGCTCGTTGCGCGGGTCGAGCGGCCTTCATCATCGGCCCGGTGATCAGCGTCGTGACGAGCGCCATGATCACGAGCATCGCGAACAGCGCGTCCGAGATCACCCCCTTCTCGAGCGCGAGGTTGAGGACGATCAGCTCGGTCAGCCCGCGGGTGTTCATGAGCACCCCGATCACCGCCGACGAGCGGCCGTCGAAGCCCGAGATCCGGGCGGCGAGCGCGGCTCCGAACAGCTTGCCGAGCAGGGCCACCGCAAGCAGCGCGACCGTGATCAGCCAGAGCTCCGGCCGGTCGAGCAGCCCGATGTCCGTGCGCAGCCCGGTTACCACGAAGAACAGCGGCAGCAGCAGGATCACGACGAAGTCCTCGATACGCCGCGTGACGTCCTCGGTCAGGCCGGCGTGGCGCGGCATGATCAGCCCCATCACGAACGCGCCGAAGATCAGCGCGATGCCGATCTCCTCCGTCAGGTACGCCGACAGCAGGACGCCGGCGAAGATCAGCGCGGTCCAGCCGCTGGGAATCCGGCCCGCCTCGTCGTAGGCGGTCGACGCACGTGCCAGCAGCGGCCGCACGCCAAGCGCCATCACCAGGCAGAAGACCGCGCCGAGCCCGATGCGTGACCACGACGTCGAACGGCGATCCGGAGACCGCGATCGCCGTTCCCAGCGCGATCAGTATCCAGGCGGTGACGTCGTCGAACGCGGCGGCGGCCAGCACCACCGCGCCGATCGGGCGCTTGAGCATGCGGCGCTCGACGAGGATTCGCGCCAGCACCGGGAAGGCGGTGATCGACATCGAGATGCCCGACGAACAGGGCGAACGGGCAGGAAGTCGGTGTCGGGCGCCAGCAGCGCTGTAGACCGGCAGCGCGACCGCGATGCCGAGCACCATCGGCAGCGCCACGCTGGCGTTCGAGATCAGCGCGATCTGGCCCGCGCGCCGGCCGATCTGGCGCGGGTCGAGCTCGAGCCCGATCAGGAACATGTAGAAGATCAGCCCGAGCTG
This sequence comes from uncultured Thermoleophilaceae bacterium, assembly GCA_963762265.1. Classification (GTDB taxonomy): domain Bacteria; phylum Actinomycetota; class Thermoleophilia; order Solirubrobacterales; family Thermoleophilaceae; genus JACVRW01. The sequence continues at coordinate 86,182 of CAVXKC010000005.1, forward strand.
GGCGGCCACCTCGAGGTAGGGAATGATGTCCTCGGGAAAGAGCGCCTCGGCGGCCGCGGGCGAGATCGCCCCGAGCAGCGACGGGCCCAGGGCGAGGCCGGCCACGACCTCGCCGATCACCCGCGGCTGCCCGACCGCCACGGCGGCCATGCCGAGCAGTCGTGCGAGGACGCATCACCACGGCAACCGCGATGAAGAAGGCCGCGAACACGCTGCCCGCCTCGCGCCGCTTCTCGACCGACAGCCGTTCGGTACCCGGGGGCGGCGGTCCGGCCTCGGGCGCCGAGGTACCCGGCGGGAGCAGCACGATGCTGAGGCTGCGGTCGAACGCGGTGCCCACTACCGAGCGCCGTCCGCCCGCGGGAGCAGCGCACCTCGCCGAGCAGCCTCCCGTCGACGTAACGAGCCCGGCCCACGGTGTGCCCCTCGGCAAGCAGCTCGACCCGCACGCCCTCGCCCTCGATGACGAGCTCTTCTCCGAGGCACAGCGAGCGGGGCGAGAGCGTGTACTCCCCGGCCAGCGAGCCCGGCTAGCCGCGCCGGGCGGGCGGTGAGCCCCGACGGGCCGCGGGTGAGCTCGGCGAGCACCGGCCGCCCCTCGAGCGTGCCCTCGAGGCGCCCCTCCTCCACCGTCGCGTCGAGCTCGGCAGTGGAGCCGCCCACGCACTCGACCTTGCCCGTGAGGCGACTCGTCCTCGAGCGTCAACTCGCCGCCAAGCTTGCTCCTCGGCATCGCCAAGGCTGATGAAGCGACCCGACTGCGAGAGCTGGATCGCATCGACCGAGGCAGGCCCGTCCGTCGAGGACCGCGTAGCCGCCCGCCACGGCCGGCTGCGGGCTCGCGGTCCTGGCCGGCCGCGATCACGACCACCGACACCACCGCGAGTAGCAGGACCAGCGTCCCGTAGACGCCCGCCAGCCGCCCCCGTCCCAGCGAAGCGTCCTTCGGGCCCCGCCTCACCCCGAGGGAGACCCGGCGTCAGCGGATGTGGCCGGCTTGTGCCCGATGCTCATCGCAAATATCTCTCTCATCGGGCCGATGGCGTACCCTCAGGGACCCGACGGATAGTTGAACATGTCTGCTGGCCACCCGCAAGATGTGACGACCGAACTCATCAAGGGAATGGTCGTCGGTCCATACAGGATCGAGTCTCTGCTGGGAGTGGGCGGAATGGGCCGGGTGTACGAGGCCGTGGGCCCGGACGCCGAGCACGTGGCGCTCAAGGTCGTCAAGCGAGACCTCGCCCGCGACAAGATCTTCCGCAGTCGCTTCGCGCGCGAGGCAAACATCGCGCAGCGCGTCGTCCACCGGCACGTGGTGCCCGTCGTTGACCAGGGCGAGCACGACGGCGTCCCCTATCTCGTCCAGCGCTTCATCCGCGGCGGCTCGCTCGCCGACAAGCTCGAGCGCGAGGAGACCCTGGAGATCGAGACCGCCGTGAAGATCTGCCTGTGGGTGGCTTCCGGCCTCGACGCGATCCACGCCGCCGGGCTGATCCACCGCGACGTCAAGCCGGGCAACATCCTGCTCGACGAGGACGGGGTCGCGTTCATCACGGACTTCGGGCTGGCCAAGGACAGCCAGGGGACCGTGCTCACAAAACCCGGCCAGGCGCTCGGCTCGCTCGACTACATGGCTCCCGAGCAGATCCGTTCGGAACCGGTGACCGGAGCCGCCGACGTCTACGCGCTCGGCTGCGTCATGTTCGAGTGCCTCACCGGCGCCCCGCCGTTCGCCGACCGCCAGGGAATGCGGGTGCTCTGGGCGCACCTCCAGGACGTGCCGGCCGATCCGTGGCGTCTCGCGGTCGGGGATGCCGAAGGAGTTCGGCCAGACGATCTGCATGGCTCTCGAGAAGGATCCGGACAGAGCGCCCGCCCACCGCCACGGCTTACGCGCGCATGGTGCAGATCGCGTCGGGCGCTGCCTTCGGCCCGCAGACCTGAGATTTCGCCACGATCCTGGTTTCGCTGTCCCCTGGCTCTCGATCCAGGACGGTGGCACCCGAGCGGCCGGTCTGGGTTACCTGCGCACGACCCTGAACCCCACCCGGCGCGGGCGCGAGACGTTGCCGGCGGCGTCCTTGGCCGTGACCGAGGTGCGGTGGAGGCCAAGCGGAAGCGCCTCGACGCCGATCCGGCCGCTGAAGTCGACGCGGTCGCGCCCGGCGCGCGCGGTTGCGCCGGACGAGCGCGCCGACGGTCACGTAGCGCGTGCAGCGCTTGCGCGCACGCAGCCGGCGCGTCGGGCGGCGGCAGCTCCGGCCCACCTTGCGCCCCGGCCGGCCACGCTCGAGCTTGATGGTCACCACGTCGAGGCCTCCGACAGGCGAAAGCGGAACCGCGTGCCGTACCGGGGCGCGACGCTGCGCCGCCGCCACGCGCGGGGTCCGGTCGAACCCCACGCGGAAGCGCTTGTTGGTCATGGCAAAGCCGGATATGACGGGCCGCGTGGTGTCCGCCACCGGCAGCGGCGGCGGCGCGGTGAAGTCCTCCACCGGGGCGCTGTCGTTGTCCCCGGTGGTGGTGGCGTTCAGGCCCATCCCGCGCGCCGCGAACACCGCCCAGATCCGGTCGCGGTCGCACAAAGCCGCGGTGACATCGGCCTGGAGGATCGCGTCTCGCATCTGGAGGAAGGTGGGGCTCGGCGGGCGACAGCCGCATCCCGTCGGTCACGAGCGCGCGAACGCGGTAAGGTGCCGCCGGCGCCACCGTGCGCCGCGATCAGCGCCTGGCGCAGATCCCATAGCGCCTCGACCCAGATCTCGCCGTCGGCATGCACCTCCGGCGAAGCCGAGGATCTCGCGAAGTCGCCGTAGGTGTAGCCGCCGGACCCGGCGCCGCGGAGAGCCCGGGCAGGCGGGCGGGCCCGAGCCGACCGGGCAGTCGAAGGGTTGGGTGCGAATGCCGACGTTCACGTAGGTGGACGAGCGGATCTCGCCGGGCGCCGCCGGTGTCGGTCTGGAAGCCCGCGCGCCGGCCAGGTAGTCCTCGGCGTACAAGTCGCTCCACGCCTCCCCCATGGCGCCCGACTGCGAGCGCCATCGAGCGCGCCGAAGCCCGGTCGACGTCGGTGACCAGCCGGTTGGAGAGCCCGTGCGTGTACTCGTGGTAGACGATGTGCGCGTCGTCGGCGCCGTTCACGTCCCTCACGCGGCGGATGCCCCCGAGCAGTCGTCCTACAGAGGTACATCTGCATCCGGGCGGGATCTCCGTCGCGGCAGCACGGCCATGTTGGCGTTGTTGCGAGTGGTCGCAGTCGGGGCGGCCACCCGAGCCGTCGGCGCCGTCGTCGACCTGGGCCAGCACCGCGGTCCGCCCCCTCGAAGTTCCCGGAGCTGGCGCCGAACCCGATCCCGGCGCGTCGCGCAGGTGGTCGTGGAAGTTGTTGACGAAGTAGAAGAGCTGGGTGCCCGCCTGCTCGCGGTTGGTGTCCCAGCTGAAGGCGACGGCGCTGTTCCAGCTGCAGCCGGGGGGAGGGGCAGGGTGCCGCCCCGGGAAGCGTAGTCGACTGTGTGTAGTTCCACGTGCCGCCGGTCGGCCCGATCTCGTCTCCCGCGCCCGGCAGCGGACCGTCAGTGTCCATGTAGATGTCATCGTCGACATCGGAATGCACGTGGGTGTTGGGCCCGATCAGCCGCGCACCGGGGCGTCAGCCACGCCGGCGGGAAGTCCTTGGCTCACCTGCGCGCCGCCCGCGGCGCGCCGGGATAGTGGTCGAAGGCCCGTGCCGCGATGTCGTGAACCAGGCTGGCGCGATAGAGCAGCTCCCCGCTCCCGGCGTCCACCACGGCGTCGTAGATGCCGCCGTCGCCCGTGAAGAGCAGCACGCGCCAGGCAAGGCGGACGTCCTGGGCGTCGCCGAAGAGCACGAGGCTCGCGCGGTGGCCGCGATCGAAGGCAGTGGCCCGATCGGGCCCGACGCTGGGACCGCCCGGTCCTGGCCGGACGCTCGCCGAGACGCTGCGGGCGGCCGCCTCGAGCGCCTCGCGGGGGCCGAGCCCGGCACGATCGAGTCCACCGCCAGGTCGGGCCGCGGCGCGCCGCCGATGTTGATCAGGCGGCCGTCCGCGTCGACGTTGGCCCGCAGCCCCTGGTCGAAGGAAGGAATCCCTCTGTAGGTCTGTGCCACCAGAGGTGCACGGCGCCGCTCCCCGAGGCGTAGCGACGGGTGAGCTCGAGGGATGCGATGTCGGTCGAGTCGAGCCCGAAAGGTCGCGCGGCGGCCGCGCAGGTAGGAGACGGCGATGTCGCGGGGGCGCTCGGCGCTCTCGCGGGTCAGGAACCCGTCCCGCCTGGCCACGACGGCCAGCCCGCCGGTGAGCGGGGCGGTCTCGACCACGCCCGAAGCTCCCAGCGCGCGGCGTAGGCCGCGCCGGGCGGCGGACGCTTGTGCCACATAAGGGCCACCGCCGCGCGCGCGCACGTCGTAGGTCGCCTCAGCGCCGGAGCGGCCTGCCGCGGCAGAGCTCTGGGCGCGGATGTCGGCGGCTGACGCCGGGCCGCCGCGGCAAGCAGCAGCAACCCTCCGGCCAACAGGCCGAGAGCGATTCGCCGTGGCGGCCGAAGACGCAAGTCAGCCGGCGAGCCCGCTGCCCGCCGCGTCGCCCGCTGTACTGCGACCTTCTTCACCTTCGGCGCCCGACGAAGGCCCCAGCCGCCAGACGGTGTTGCCGAAGCGGATCCGGTCCCCGCTCGGCGATCTCCGCGATCCCCGCGACGCGGCGGTCGTTCACGAATGTCCCGTTGGTCGAGCCGAGATCCTCGATGGCGAGGCCCTCGTCCACCCGGCGAACGACGGCATGACGCCGCGAGACGTCCGGGTCGTTGAGGTCCACGTCGCATTCCGCGCGACCGATCGTGACGCCGGGCGAAGCCGGGCGCTCCAGCCCCTGCATGGGGGCCTCCTCGATGAAGACGAGGTCTGTCATCCGTCCCTCCCGGGGCTCAGTGGCGGCACCCCGGCCGCCGCCTGGACCATCCGCGCGTACGCGGTGGCGGTGGCGGGCCGCTTGGCCGGGTCCTTCTCGAGGGCGCAGAGTACGGCCCACGACACGTCCTTGGGAACGTTCGACCGTCCCGCGCAGGGGTCCGGCGGATCGTCGCGCAGATGGGCCCACAGAACCTGGATCCCCTCCCGGTCTGCGAACGGCGGCTGCCCGCACAGGCATTCCAGCATCACGCAGCCGAGCGAGTAGACGTCGGTGGCGGGGCTGACCTCCTCGGCGCGGATCTGCTCGGGCGCCATGTAGTCGAGCGATCCGACCGCCTGCCCCGGCTGGGTGATCAGGCTCGCCTGCGGGTCCTTGGTAAGGCCGAAGTCGGCCACGAAGGCGCAGCCCCGCTCGTCGAGCAGGATGTTCGCCGGCTTGAGGTCGCGGTGGACCAGGTCGTGCGCGTGGAGCGCTCCGAGCCCCTTGGCCACGTGCAGGCACAGGGTGACGGCGTCCTCGAGCTCGAGCTCGCCCTCGCGCTCGAGGCGCTCCTGCAGCGAGCCGCCCTTGATGAAGGGTTGGGCCATGTAGGGCACGCCGTCGTGCTCGCCGCTGTCGAGCACGGGCACCACGTGCGGGTGGTCGATGCGCTCGGCCGTCTGGACCTCACGCGCGAAGCGGCGCCTGAACATGTTCTCCACCGCGAGCTCGGGCCGCACCAGCTTGAGGGCGACCGTCTCGCCGTCCGGCCCGGACGCCTGATACACGCGAGCCATTCCGCCCTCGCCGAGCGGGCCCTCGACCGTGTACGGCCCGACGGTATCGCCGCGAACCAGCTCTGCGGCATCGAGAGTGCGAGCGCGAGTCACCGAGAACCAGCTTAGACCGAGTAGGGCCGGAAGTCTCGTTTCTTGACGGGTACCCGTGCGGCCACCACACTCGACGGCGAATGACCACGCGCCTCCAGGAGCGGATCGAGTCGAGCGCTGCGGGGCAAATCGCGCTCAGCCTATTCATCGTCGTGACGCTGGCTGCCGTGATCGTCACAAACCTCCCTGAATCGCTGCTGCGGCGAAACCTCTCCAAGGTCGCCGACCCCTACCTCGAGGCCACCGGCCTCGACCAGAACTGGCGGATCTTCGCTCCACACCCGCGCCAGACCAGCCTGAGACTCGAGGCTCGCGTGCGCTACGAGGACGGCTCGGTCGTCGCGTGGCAACTCCCGGCAGGCGGCGACGTCGTGGGCGCCTACTGGGACTACCGCTGGCGCAAGTGGCTCGAGAACGTGACCGTGGACCCTGAGCGGGAGGCCCTGTGGCGGCCCGCCGCGATGTTCGCCGCCCGCCAGGTGCGCGGGCCGGACCGCATGCCGGACAGCGTGACCCTCGTCGTGAGCTCGCAAGAGCTTCGGCCACCTGGAGCGCCAGGCCCCGACCGCGGCGCTTGGCGTAGCGAGGCCTTCTACACCCTGTCGCTCAGATGAGGCGGCCGAGCGCGGCCTGGCGACGATTCTGGTTCGAGCCCGAGGAGACCTCGACGCTGGCAGTCGTGCGGATCGCCTTCGGTCTCGTCGTGCTTGTCTGGACGCTGAGCCTCACGCGCGACGCAGACGACTTCTTCACAAGCTCGGGGATTCTCCCGGGCTCAGACTTTCAGGGGGAGGCGGCGGCCTCGTGGGGCCTGCTGGACCTGTTCGACGGACAGCTTGCGGTCACCGCGCTGCTGGTCGTCCTGACGCTGGCCTCGCTTTGCCTCATCGTCGGTCAGGACACCCGCGTGGCCGCCGTGGTCGTGTTCATCGGTGTCCTCTCACTGGAGCGCCGGAACCCCTTCGTGTTCAACTCCGGCGACAGCCTCATCAGAGTGATCGCGTTCTGCTTGATGTTCGCGCCGGCGGGAGAGTCGCTCTCGCTCGACCGCTGGCGCCGCGCCCGGGAGACGTTTTGGAAGTTCCCGCCCCGGGCGCCGTGGGCGCTCCGATTGATCCAGGTCCAGCTGAGCATCCTCTACCTGGCGAGCGTTTGGGCCAAACTCTCGGGCGAGACCTGGAACAACGGCACGGCCGTGTCCTACGCCCTGCGGCTCGAGGACCTTCAGCGCTTCGAGCCACCCACCGCGTTCGCGGCCTCCGAGCTTGTCAGCAACCTACTGACTTACGGGACGATCGCGGTCGAGGCATCGCTTGGGGTGCTCGTGTGGAACAGGACCCTCCGGCCGTACGTGCTCGCGCTGGGGGTCGGCATGCACCTGGGCATCGAACTGACTCTGCGAGTCGGATTCTTCGGTATGGCGCTGTTCGTGCTCTACCTCGCGTTCCTGCCTCCCGAGCGGGTCAGCGCGTGGCTGCCGGCGCTCAGGGATCGGATCTCGGGGCGCTTGGAACGCCGCCGCTCAGGACTCGTCGCGAGGGGTCGAGCGGGGGGGTAGCCGGCGCGGTCAGGGCCGGCTCGACCAGCCCTGGAGGTCGTTGCAATCGGCGTCGGGGCTTGATGCAATGCGACCAGCACATTGCTTGCGCTCCGCCTCCATCCATGGTCAACTGGACTCTTAAGAAGCGGGCTACCGCCGCTTCATCGGCCTAGATCCTCGGGAGCCTCTAAATGCCGGATTCGCACACCACTCTTCTGCGCCATCCGCGGCCTTCTGGCCGCGCCTTCGTTCGGAGTACGCTCGTCGCGATCGTGGCGGTCGCCGCGCTCACGTCGCTGCCCGCCATGGCGATGGCTGCGCCGCCGGCCAATGACGACTACTACGGCTCGCTAGCCGTCAACACCCGCGGCACCCCGCTCCCCCCATCCAGCGCGTTTAGCTTCACCACAGCCGAGGCCACACTCCAGGACGACATCCTCGAGGGCCAGGGAGGCCCGGGCGGGGAGGTGCCAGATTTCAACCGATGCTCGATTACCGACGGACCGGCCGTCGACTACGACAGCACCGTCTGGTGGGACGTCTACCCGCATCGACCCGGCAACCTGACCGTGGTCGTGCGGGGAGCCTTCGGCCCAGTCGTCGGGGTAATGCCGTTTGACCTGGCGGCACCGCAGCGGCCCAACGCCGCCGAGAGCCATTGCGACGCCGCGGGCGGTCTTGGGCAGGTCACTCTCAACTACCGCTTCCGCCTCAAGGAAGGGGCCGCTTACACGACCCAGGTCGGCGTGCCGCTCAGCGGCACACCGGGGCCTTACGACATCTTTTTCCTCTTCGACGCCGATACAGACCGTGACGGGGTGGTCGACAGTGGAGACCAGTGCGACCTGGAGGCCGGCGGCGCCGACCTCGGGGGCTGCCCCGACAGCGACGGGGACAAGATCGCGGACAAGGACGACCTCTGCGACCTTCTCCCCGGCGGTGCCAACTTCGGCGGATGTCCGGACGCCGACAAGGACGGAGTTCCCGAAGGCGGTACGGACAAATGCGAGCGTCACAATCCTGCTCGCCGGGGTCGCGACGACAAGAGGCCGCGGGACGGCTGCTCGGACACTCTGCCGCCTTCCGCCGCTGCTCAGAAGGCTGCCATCGGCACGGCTAACGGCATCCTGTTCACCAAGTTCGCCGTGGTAAAGGTGCCGAAGGGTGCGCGCGTCGTCGTCAAGTGCAAGCTGCCAAGCGGACGCCGCTGTGGCGGGCTCACGGTCAAGAAGGCGACGGCCGCGGCCGGCGCCCCTGTGCGGGCCAAGGCCGCAAGGGACTTCCCCGTTCGCAGCCTCATCGGTAAGTCGCTCCCCTACGGCACGACGATCACCATTCGCGTCACGGCCAGGGATGCGGCAGGGCGCTTCATCCGCCTCAAGGTCGTGAGGTCCGGAAACCGGCTCTCTGAGCAGATCTTCTGCATGAGGGAGAGCTCCAAGAAGCTGCGCAAGAGAGGCTGTACGTGAGCGCAGGTCGTACGCGACTCGCGCTCGCGGCGGCGGCAGTTGTGCTGTTCGGCGCAGCCTTTGCCGTCGGCAGCGCGAGCGGTGGTGAAGACTCGGACGGAGGCTCAACGGCCAAGCCCAAGAGCGCTGAGCAGGTCGAGGTGGCCGAGAGCGCCGCGAACGTCCCCTCGGTCGCCTCCGTGGGCGCGCTGCCCAAGCTGAAGCCCAAGCCGGAGCCGGAGGACTCGACGACGACCACGAGCAGCGATACGTCGACCACCGGCACCGACACCTCGACCACGACCGGCACCGACACCTCCACCTCCACGACCGGTACCGACACCTCGACCTCGACCACTGGCGACACCTCGACCTCCACGACCGGCGACACCTCGACCTCCACGCACCACTACGACGACCGGCTGACGGTCGACCGATGATCTCGACACAGGAGCGGCGACTTGGCTGGTGAACGGCTCCGGGTAACCGGAGGCAAGGCGAGCGGGACTGAGATCTCGCTCGAAGACGAGTTTCTTATCGGGCGCGCAACGACCGGCGACGGCCGGCTCGGCGAGGATCCGGAGCTGTCGCGCAATCACGCCAGGATCGCCCGGCGCGCGGGCGATCAGCTGACGATCGAGGATCTCGGATCCACGAACGGCACGTTCGTCAACGGCAAGCGGATCACGGAGGCCCAGACGCTGCGGCCCGGCGATTCCATCAAGCTTGGCACCACGACTCTTCAGGTGCTCGACGAGACGGGTGCCGCCCCGCAGGCGACTGCGCTGGGAGCCGTGCCTCCGCAGGCGCAGGTCACAGCGCCGGCGGCCACCCCGCCGGCCGCCCCGGCGCCCGCGCCCCCGCCCGCCGCGGCTCCGCCGCCCTCGGGCACCTGCCCCTCCGCCCGCCCCGGCGCCACGGGCACCTGGCCCTGCCCCCGCCCCGGCGCCACGGGCACCTGGCGCCGCGCCCGGCCCGCCACTACGGGCACCTGGCGCCGCGCCCGGCCCGCCAGGACCCACGCCGCCTCCGCCGCCGCCGCCCCCCGCGCCACCCTCGGGCGGCCGCGAGGGAGGCCTTCCCAAGCCGCTCATCGCGGTGCTCGGACTGCTGCTTGTCGGAGCAGTGGTGGCAGGAGTCTTGCTGCTCACCGGCGGCGATGATGAGAGCGAGGAGCCCGCGGTCCTTACCTCCGGCCAGATCTCCACGGCCAACAACAAGACCACCGTGAGCATCAACACCAAGGGCCCGGGCTTCGACGCCGACGGTAACGAGGTCGTGGTGAGCGGCGGCGGGACGGGTGTCGTGACCGACGCAAAGCGCGGCTTCGTGCTGACCAACGACCACGTGGTCGCGGGCGCCACTTCGGTCAAGGCGCGCCTCGACAACGGCGAGGAAGTGAACGCCCGCGTCCGAGGCCATGCGCCCTGCGAGGACCTGGCGGTGATCGAGCTCTCGCCGCAGCCTCGCGGCCTCAAGTCGGCGACGCTCGGACGATCCTCGGGGCTCAAGGCAGGCGACAAGGTCACGGCGCTCGGCTTCCCGGGCGCTTTCGAGGAGGACATCACCGAGCGCAAGCTCCAGTCCACCGAGGGCACCATCAGCTCCAAGCCCGGTCCGGCCACGCTCGGCGGCAGCCTGCCGAACCTCCCGGCGGTGATTCAGCACCAGGCGCCGATCAGCCCCGGCAACTCGGGCGGGCCGCTGTTCGACGACACCGGTGAGGTCGTCGGGATCAACACGCTGGCGGCTACCTCAGAGAGCGGGGCGCAGAACCAGAACGGGGCGATCGCCATCGACCGGGCGAAGTCGCTTCTCTCGGGGTTGGAGAACGGCCAGGACAGCGCCTACGTCGGCTGGAGCATCCAAAACATCGCCGAGCTGAACAACGGCCTGTACGTCATCTCTGTCGACTCGAACTCACCGGCCGACAAGGGCCGCATGCTGTTCGGGGACCGGATCGACAAGATCGACAACACCGGAGTCGAAGGCGTTCCCGACGTGTGCGACATTCTGGGCTCGAAGGCGGCGGGCGACAGCGTTAAGGTCGCGGGTGTTGAGCTCGATGGAAGTCCTTACACGACCACAATCAAGCTGCGCTAAGCGTAGGTAGACGTTGGCCATCGAACCCGGGACTACGCTAGCCGGATACCAGATCACGGGCGATCCTTGGGCAGGGCGGCATGGGGGTCGTCGTACGAGGCGACTCAGATCTCGCTCAACAGGACCGTTGCGCTCAAGGTGCTTGCGCCCCACCTCGGCGACGACATCCTGTTCCGTGAGCGCTTCGTGCGCGAGGGGCAGATCCAGGCAGGCATCGAGCACGCGCACATCGTCACGGTCTACGAGGCGGGCACGAGCGAGCACGGCTTCTTCATCGCGATGCGGCTGATCCGCGGGCCCGAACCTGAAGGACATGATCGTCTCGCGCGAGCTGGACCCGGGCCGCACGCTGCGGATCCTCACGCCGATCGCCGAGGCGCTCGACGTCGCACACGACGGCCGGGCTGATCCACCGCGACATCAAGCCGCAGAACATCCTCGTTGGAAGCACGCGACCAGGCGTTCCTGGCCGACTTCGGGCTGACGAAGGCCTCGGGCGAGAAGAGCCTCACGACGCACCGGTCAGTTCGTCGGCACGTTCGACTACATCTCGCCCGAGCAGATCAAGGGCGAGCGAGCGACCACCCGCAGCGACGTATACGCGCTCGCGGCGGTGCTCTACGAGTGCCTGTCCGGGCTCGTGCCCTTCCCGAAGGACTCCGAGGCCGCGGTTCTGTACGCGCACATGGCCGAGGACGCCGCCGACGCTCACCGAGCAGCGGCCGGAGCTGCCCGGCCACGCTCGACGAGGTGATCGCGCAAGGGGATGGCGAAGGATCCCGACCGAGCGCTACGAGTCCGCGGGAGCAGCTGTCTGCTCGAGGCCAACCGGACCTTCACGCGGCGCACCCGGGCGGCATTCACCCCACCGCGCCCGATCGAGACGCCGCAGGAAACGGGCATACGCTCCGCGGAGGTCGACGTCGCCAACGCGGCAGTCGCCCGCACACGACGCCGCCGACCGAGGAGGGCGCGCTCGAAGCCGAGACCCAATCTCCGGAGCTCGACGAGACCGTGATCGGCGCCGGCGCCGCCGGGGCCGCAGCGGCCGGAGCGGCCGCCGCGGCGGAGGCAGCTCCCGAAGAGACAGAGGAGATTCCCGCAGAGACCGCCGCAGACGCAGCTCCCCCAGAGACCGCTCCGGGCGCGACCGCGCCTGCAGAGACGGCGCCGGGCGAGGTTCCCCCGGCGGAGAGCGGCGCCTCTGAGACCGTCGTGGGCGCCGTGCCGAGTGCGCCGCCCGGTGAGACCGCCCCCGGTGAGACGGCCCCCGGCGAGACGGCCCCCGGCGAGCCGCCGCCGGAGGAGTGCGTGACGAGACCGCCCCGGGCGAAACCGGCCCCGGATGCCACGTGCAGACCCGAAGAGGAGTCCGATCCCGGGCTACGACGAAACGGCGCGGCCGCCGTCCCCGAGTGACGGTGCCCGGCCAGCCGCCGCGGCCGAGACCATGCACGCGGCCGTGCCGTCGGCGCCGCCGGGGGAGACGGCCCCACCCCTCCGCCCGCCGAGAGTGTTTCCCGGCGAACCCGTGCGCGACGAGAGCTTCGACACGGGGCACGCCCGCCCCCGCGATGCGCCCCCGCTCGAGCCCACCCGGAGGTGCGCCGCCGGAGCCGCCGCTGGAGCCGCCGCGGCCGCCGCGACCGGAGACACCGCGCCGCCGCGCCCCCATCGCGCGAGGCCCCCGCACGCCGGGCGGGAACTCCGGTGCTGATCGCGGCCGCCGCGGCTGTGGCCCTCGTCGTGGTCTTGGCGGGCTACCTGATCGGCAGCTCAGGCGGCGAGTCCGAGGACTCCAGCAACACGCCCACCGGGAGCTCCGTGGCCACCGGCGGCAGCCTCGAGGTCAGCTATCCCGAACACCTGGAGACAGACGTCGCAGCCGCCGGCGATCCCCGGCCTGGAGCTGCGAAATCCGATCGCGCTGAACGAGCGCGGGCGCCCGAGCAGCGACGGCCTGGGCGCCGGCATGACCGACGCCACCGGCCCCGCGTTGCTCCCCGCGAGCTTCCTCTCCCTACTCGATGAGGCGCCGCCGCGCGACGACGCGGTCAAGCTGGGGCAGATCGAGGCCTACCGCTATGAGGACCTCCAGCCCGAGGGTTTCGACGGGCGCCTCACGCTCTACGTGGCTCCCACGACCGACGGCGTGGCAACGGTTGCCTGCACGGCCGCCGGCAGCGCCGGCGAGTTTCTCCCCGCCTGCGAGGACGTCGCGACCGGGCTCCGGCTCGTGAACGGGGAGGTTTTCGCGCTGGGCGCTGACGAGGACTACCTGGCGCAGCTGGACAAGACGATGGGCGGAGCTGAACTCGAGGCCGCAAGCAGGGCGTGTCCGCGCTGAACAAGGCCAAGACGCCCTCGAAGCAGGCGACGGCCGCCCAGTCGTTGGCCAAGACCTACGCGCGGGCGAGACAACAGCTATCGGGGCTGACGATCAGCCCGGCCGTGGCCGATGCCAATGCTGAGGTGCGCGCCGCCCTGCGCAAGAGCGAGGACGCCTACCGCAGCCTCGCGTCCGCCGCGAAGAACAGCAAGAGCGCGGCCTACGACAAGGCACGCGCGAACGTGCGCGCGGGCGACGCCGCCCTGCAGCGCGCCCTGAAACAGGTGGGCAACGCGAGCTGAGTCGGCTCGCGTGTTCGCTATCGACCCGCCTACTAGAGGCCTAGGCGGACTGATTCCAATCCCTGCACCTCTGGCTGACGCGCCTTTGGGCTCGGGCCAACGGCGGGCTATACGGGGTGGGACGGGTCGGCGCGGTGCTTCGGTGCGGCCGGATTGGCGTTCGCTGTCGAGTTAGCGGTTGCTGGGACCGCTAACTCGACGATGAACGAGTTTCGAAAGCGTTTGCGGGCCAACCCTTTATCGCCCAGGCAGCCCTGGCGCGCCCCCGAAGGCACACGGATCCGGAATCAATCATCTAGTCGTCCCAGGCGAGGGCGTAGACGCTGTGCTCCCCGACGAGGCCCTTGAGCCGCAGCTCGCCGCGGCTGCTCGAAGCGGAAGGTAGGGTCGGACTCCGTGTATTGCTTGGCGGCTGACGGACACCAGGATCTCGCCGCCGCGGCCTGGTCGGCGATTCGGGCGGCCAGCACCACGTTGCGACCGTAGAAGTCGTCGGAGTCGTCGATCACGAAGCCGGTATGGGCACCGATGCGGATCTCGCAGCGGGTCCGCGCCACCCGTCGGCGGGCGCGGTGAAGGCCCGCTCTACTTCGATCGCGCAGCGCAGCGCCGAGTGGGCGCTCGCGAACGCGAGCATGAAGCCGTCGCCCTGCGACTTGACCACGGTTCCGTCGTGGGCGCCCACCACCCCGCGCACGATCGCGTTGTGGTTGCGGACGAGATCGAACCAGGGCCGTTCGCCGAGCTTCTCGATCAGCGCGGTCGAGCCCTCGATGTCGCTGAAGACCAGCGTGATCGCGCCGTCGGGCGAGGTGTGACCGCCCAGGTCGAGCGGCTCGCCCTGGACGGCGCTGGCCAGCACGTCGATGGATGTCGTCGCTGATTCACGGCATCCAAGGCGAGCTTAACCGCAACCGCGGCGGGGATGACCGCTGAGCGAGGCTCCGTTAGAGTGCCCGCGCCATGGGCAAACTCGCCTTCCTGTACCCCGGGCAGGGCTCGCAGAAGGTCGGCATGGGAGCCGACTCTGCGCGAGGTCGATCCCGATCTGCTCGAGCGCCACCTGAGCCGCGCCGACGAGCTCTCGGGCCTGCCGGTGAGCGAGTACACGAGCGACGGGCCGATGGAGTCGCTCACCCGCACCGACGTGGCCCAGCCGGCGCTGTTCGCCCTCTCGATGGCCGTGGACGAGGTGGCCCGCGCCAAGCGGCCTCAAGCCCGACTTCGTGGCCGGGCACAGCCTCGGCGAGTACACGCGCCGCGGTGGCCGCGGGCGCCCTCGACGCCGAGCGAGGGCATGCGCCTGGTGTGCGAGCGCGGCCGCCTGATGGCCGGCGATCGACGAGGAGAGCCCGGGCGCGATGGCGGCGATCATCGGCCTGGAGGCGGACATGCTCGAGGAGCTCTGCGGCGACGTCTCAGCCCAGGGATCGGTGTCGCTCGCCAACCTCAACTCGCCCACCCAGATCGTGGTCTCCGGCGAGGAGGCCGGCGTGGACCGGCTGCATGGAGCTGGCGAGCGAGGCGGGCGCCGCCAAGACGGTGCGCCTGCAGGTGGGCGCGGCCTTCCACAGCGAGCTGATGAAGCCGGTTCAGGCGAGCCTCGCCGAGACCATGGACGAGCTCGACTGGAGCGATCTGCAGGTGCCGCTGGTGGCGAACTTCTCCGGCTCGCCGGTGGCGGACGCCGCCGGCGGTGCGCGAGGCGCTCATCGAGCAGATCGCGAGCCCGGTGCGCTGGGTGGACTGCGTGCGCACGCTCGTGGACGCCGGCTGCACCGACTTCCTCGAGCTGGGCTCGGGCCGCGTGCTCGGCGGCCTCGTGCGTCAGATCGCGGGCAGCGACGTGCGGCCAGTCTCCACCGACTCGCCCGAGGTGCTCGAGGAGTTCGCCGCGAGCTACTCGGGCGGGTCCCAGGTGTAGAACTCGCGCGCCTGGGCGTCCTTGGGCGAGCGCCAGGTCTCCGGGTCGTAGGGCGTGATGTAGGCGTCGAGCTTGTCGCTGATCTCCTTGAAGAGCGGGTGCTCGCGCACCGGTCGACCGCCTCGGCGAAGTCGTCGTCGGTCTCCAGGTAGTGGATGTAGACGTCGTCGAGCACGAACAGGCTGCGGTGGCGCACGCCGGCCAGCCGCGGCAGCTCGGACTTGTCGGACTCCTCGAACAGCCGCGCCACGTCCTCCTCGGCGCCGGGCTTGATCTTGGCCACGATCAGGCCGCGCTTGATCATTCCACCCCTTCTCCTTCGGTCGGACCCTTCACGGGCCAGGGATAGTCGTCCATGCCCGCCATCCGCTCCATGAACGCCACGATCGCCGCCACGTCCAGGTCGCCGAGGCCCTGCTGCTGGGCGGCGGTCAGCATCGCGTAGGCGCTCTCGGCGACCGGCATCGGAACGGCAAGCCCCTGGCTCTCGGCGAGCACGAGCATCATGTCCTTTCGCATCAGGGAGAGCCTGAAGGCGGCGTTCTCGAACGCCCGCCGGCCGATGAAGTCGCAGCGGAAGCTCATGACCGGCGAGCTGTAGCCGCTACCGGCGATCATCTTCAGGATGTCCTCCCTGCGCAGCCGCGCGCTCTCCGAAGACGATCGCCTCCGCCAGGGCCGGCATCTGCACCCCCATCAGCATGTTGAGGACGAGCTTCATCGTCGCGCCCATGCCGTTGGCGCCGAGGAAGGTCACCTCCTTGCCGATCGCCTCCAGGATGCCCTCCACGGCGCGGAAATCCGCCTCGTCGGCGCCGACCATGACCCGGAGCTCGCCGCTGCGTGCGTGCATGAGGCGCGCCGTAGACGCAGGCATCGAGCGCGCGGTGCCCGGACTGCGGCGCCGTGGCGGCCAGCTCGCGCGCGAAGTCGGGCGGGATCGTGCTCATGTCGACGATGTAGGAGCCCTCAGGCAGCGCAGCGGCGGCCGCCGTTTTCGCCGAACAGCATCCTCACGGACGGCATCCTGGTTCGCGAGGCTGAGCATGAGCACCTGCGCGTCCCGGGCGGCGTCCGCGGGGGACTCCGCCACCCGGGCGCCGAGCTCGGCCACGGGATCCGCCTTCGATCGCGTGCGGTTGTACACCGCGATCTCGTAGCCCGACTCGGCGAGCCGCGAGGCCATTCCGAGCCCCATGTTGCCGAGTCCAATGAAGCCGATCCGCTGCTTGTCCATCGTCTCTCCCCGCGAACCCGCTCTAGGAGTGGTCTCCTTTCGCACCTCGAACTTGAGGAGCGGGCCTCGTCGAAGCACTCGCGCATCGGCTTGGCCTGGTCGCGGTGCTCCTCGGTGCGCTCCCAGGTCCAGAAGTCGTCGATCGAGTCCCACTCGCTTGTGATCAGCCACAGGCGCTCGTCCTCGTCCGACTTGCAGACCTGATCGACGATGTGGCCCTTCACGCCCTCGGCCACCTCGTGCGGACCCCTCGTAGGCCTCGAGGAACTGCTCGTCGGTCACGTCGGGCTTGAGCCGGACGATGAAGACCACGCGGCCCTTCACGCGTCCGCCGCGCCGCCTCTCGAGCCGTCTCCTTGATGAGCGCTCATCTGCTCCTTGGTGTTGCGGTTCATGTAGTCCTCGGCGGTGGCGTCGTCGGCCGGCGCGTCGGGCTTCATCGAGAAGTCCTGGACCCAGCGCATCTTGGTGCCGTCGTCGGCCTCCTCGAAGTACCACTCGATGTTCATGTACTCGAACGGACCGGTCTCGATCCGCTTCGACTTGGACGAGTAGCTGGCCGGGTCGGCGGTCCGCTCCGAGACCCAGCTCCACACCTGGCCGTCGTACTCGGGGTCGGGGTGGGTGGTGAGGCGGAACTGGATCGTGTCGCCGTTCTCCTCGATCACCTCCGCCTTCGCGTACTCGGTGAAGAGCTCGGGCCAGCTCTCGACGTCCATCATCCGCTCCCAGACGAAGTCGCGCGGGCGCGTTGATCGTCACCGCGTTGTCGGTGTGCGCTGCCATGTGCCTCACTCCTGCTCTGCGAGCCGCTCGTTGACGTACTCGATCGCCTCGCCGACCGTCGTGATCCGCTCCGCGTCCTCGTCGGGGATCGTGAAGCCGTACTCCTGCTGCATCGCGAGCTGGATCTCGACGAACGCGAGCGAGTCGAGCCCCATGGACTCGAACGTGGCGTCCGGGTCGTCGACCACGTCGTCCTCGTCGCAGGCCGACGCGGTCGACGAGGATTCGCTTCACGTCCTCGAAGGTGAAGCTCTGTGTGCCATGCTCGCTCCTTCCTACGTTGGTGACCGCTAGCCGTCTGCGGCCGGCCAGTGATTGCAGGGTGGGAAGCAGCTCCTCCGCCGCCTGGCGGCCGGCGGCGAGGAACAGGTCTGCGAGCTCGAAGTCGCGCCAGCTCGACGGGCCGAAGCGCGGCGTGACCGTCACGTCGGCCGTGGCCGCGTGCGCGATCGCTCGAGTCGAGCTGCGACACGTCCATCACCTCGAGCAGCGTCTCGAGCATCCGCGAGCCGGGCCGCTTGGGCGGCTCCTCGGGCACCGCTCTCGCCGGGCCAGGCGGCGAGCGTGTCGCGGCTCATGATGTTCACGGCCACGGTCACGTCGGCACCGTCCGCCGCCACGGCGTCCACGGGGACCGGCACGAGCGCCAGCCCGTCCACGAGCCGCTGCCCGTCGCGCTCGCAGCGGCGGGAACATCCCGGCGAGCGCCGTCGACGCGAGCAGCGCCTGCCAGAGCGGCCCCTCGCGCAGCGGGGCGGGCAGGCGTGCGTTGAGGTCGACCGTCATCGCCACGAACGGGATCGCAGTGTCCTCGAACGAGCGTCGCGCCGGTCGTCTCGCGGAGGATGCGCGTCATCGTGTCGCGCCCGGTCGACTGGCCGCTCAGCGAGAGCTTGAAGACCTCGGCCACGGCGTCCTCGGTGAAGGCGTCGCGCAGCGTGGCCTCGATCTCGGCCGAGTCCATCCCGAGCGCCGACGTACGCGCCCACGATCGCGCCGATGCTGCTGCCGCCCACGCAGTCGATCGTGTAGCCGGCCTCCTCGAGCACCTGCAGCGCGCCCGACGTGGGCGTAGCCCTTCGCACCGCCGGCGCCCAGCGCCAGGCCGAGCTTCGTGCGGGCCAGGTGGCGGCCGAGCCAGGCCATGTCGCCCGCGGCCAGGCCCGCCCCGCGCCGCTCCACGCGGCGCACCACGTCGCCGCCGCCGCGCCAGCCGCCGGGGCCGGCGAGCACCAGCTCCACGCCGTCGCCGGGCGGGGGGCGAAGCTGAGAGTCGTCCTCGGTCAGCAGCACCACGGCCCGGTCCACCTGCTCGAGCAGCAGCGGCAGCGTGTGGGCTTCGAGCTCCGCGGAGAGCACCACCGTGCGGTGCTCGAGGAGCGCGTCGTCGAGCCGCGCGAGCGCCTCCTCGAGCGATCCGGCCGCGTCGATCGCCTCCACCGAGCCCGGGCTCGCCGCACGGGCGGCGGCCAGCAGCTCGGGCACGGCCGCGGCCAGCGCCGGCGCCGCGACCAGCGCCACCGCCTCGCCGCGGCGCCCGCGCGTCGGCGTGGCGCGCGTGGCCGCGACCAGACGGTCGCTGAGGATGCCGGTTGAGGTTGCGCCAGGATCGGCGGGAAGCGGGCCATCAGCGTCGCGGAACTCGTCCTCGCGCAGCTCGAGCGCGGTGGTCGGGACGGCGGTCGCGACGGTGGCCGTGTGCGGCTCGCCGGTGATCAGCGACATCGCGCCCGTCACGTCGCCGCGGCGCAGCTTGCCCGACCAGGCGCCCCTCGGCGAACACCGAGCGCGAGCGCTGCTCGGGGGAGTCGATCATGGCGGTCAGCTCGTTGGCCAGGCCCTCGAGGATCACGAGCATGCTCTGACCCGGCTGGCCCTCGCGCGACCGACCAGCCTCGCCGGCGGGGAACTCGCGGAAGCGCATCGGCGGCGGCCACCGTCACGAGCTCGCCGGCCCCAGGCCGTCGAACAGCGGCACGCTGGCCAGCGCCGAGACCGGCACGGCCACCCCCTCGAACGAGGTGGCGTTCCTCATCTCGCGGCGCTCATCTCGCGCTCGCGGCCGGCCAGCAGCGCCTCGCGGTCCGGCTTGCCGGAGGGTCCGAGCGGCAGCTCGGCCAGCACCTGGATCGCGTAGGGCAGCTTGTAGCCGGCGATCTGCGGGCGGGCGAAGCGCAGCAGCTCGCGCGGGCTCGAGCTCGGCTCCGGGGCGCGGCACCACGAAGGCGGCGAGCGCCTCGCCCATGCGCTCGTGCGGCACGCCGACGCACGGCCACCTGCGCCACGTCGGGATGGGTGAGCAAGAACGGCCTCCACCTCGGCCGGGAAGACGTTGAAGCCGCCGACGTGGACGACGCTCCTTGGCGCGGCCGTCGATGCGGATGTAGCCCTCCGTCGTCGATGCTCCCCAGGTCACCGGTGCGAAACCACTCGCCGTCGAAAGCCTGCGGCGGTCTGCTCGGGCGGTCGAGGTAGCCGGGCATCACGTACGGGCCGCGCACCTGGAGCTCGCCCGGCTCGCCCTCGGCCACGCGGAACTCGTAGCCCGGCAGCGGCGCGCCCGACCGTGGTCTGCCGTACGCGCGGCGGGATCGTCGGCGGCGCAGCCGGACGCCGCGCCGATCTCGGTCATGCCGTAGACGTTGAGGATCAGCGGCCCGGCCGCGTCCAGTGCGCTCAAGCACCGCGGGCGGGCAGGGCGCGCCGGCCACGAGGCCGGTGCGAATGCCGGCCGAGCGCCGCCGGGGCGGCACCAGCAGGCGTCCGAAGAGGGCGCGGCGAGCCGTGCAGCACGGTCGCCCGGCGCCGCCCGATCGCGTCGCAGGAGCGGGTCGAGCGAGAAGCTGTGACTCCACCAGCACCGCCGTGCCGCCGCGCGCAACGCAGCCAGGAGCGCAGCCCAGCCCGAAGGCGTGCGAGATCGGGATGATCAGCGCGCCACGTCCTCGGGCGCCAGCTCGCAGCACGCTCGGCCAGCGCGCGCGCGCCGGCCACGCGCGCAGCCGTGCGGTCACGAGCGCGCCCTTGGGCTCGCCCGTGCGTGCCCGACGTGTAGAGGATCGCCGCGATCTCCGGCGCGCAGCTCCAGCGTCTGCTCGGCTTCGCGGTCACGCTGTCGCGCCGCTCCAGCGATCTCGCCCGTCGGCGCTCGACGACAGAAGCACGCCACGCACGGTGGGCAGCTCGGGCAGCAGCTAGCTCGATCAGCTCGGCGAACGGATAGCCGCCGTGTGCGGGCACCGACGACCACGACGGCGGGCTCGCGCATCGGCGAGCACCTGCCGCAGCTCGTACTCGCGCAGCCGGGCGTTCAGCGGCACCGCCACGGCGCCCGACGCGCCAGCGCGCGAACAGGCGCGACGCACGAGGGCGGGCACGTTCGGCGCGATCAGCGCGACGCGCTCGCCGGGCCGCGGCGAGCCCGCGCAAGCGCGCCGGCCAGGCCGTCGACCGCGCTCGTCAGCTCGCCGTAGCGAGCACGTCCCAGTCGCCGTGGGCCAGGGCGAGGCCGGTCGGCGGTGCTGCTCGGCGCTGGTCGCGCAGCAGCGGCGTCGACGCGCGTCATGCATCGCGGCGCAGCACGAGCGCGCTGTTGAAGCCGCCGAACCCGCGCGCGTTCACGAGCACCGTGCCGCAGCTCGGCCTCCTCGCCGAGTCCGTGACGAAGCGCAGGTCGCAGCCCTCGGCGGGCTCGTCGAGGTTGATCGTGGGCGGCAGGCGGCCGTCGCGCATCGCCAGCAGCGCGGCGGCCACGTCCAGCGACGCGCCGCCCGCGTAGAGCCGGCCGACCATCGTCTTGGGCGCGGTCACGGGCAGCTCGCCGCGCGCTCGCCGAAGACCTCCTTGATCGCGTCCGCCTCGGTGAGCGTCGGCCTCGGGGACGCCGGCGGCGTCGGCGAAGACCACGTCGACGTCGTCCGGGCCGACGCCGGCGTCCTCGAGCGCGACGCGTGATGGCACGCGCGAGCTGGCGCGCCGTCCGGCGCGGGCGCGCTGCCAGTGGTGGGCGTCGTGCGTGGCGCCGTAGCCGGCGATCTCGCCGTAGATCTGCGGCGCGCCGCGCTCGCGCGCGTGTCTCGAGATCCTCGACGAGCAGGATCGCGCCGCCCTCGCCGGGCACGTAGCCGTTGGCGCGCACGTCGAACGGGCGGTACGCGGCGTCCGGCTCGTGCTCCGTGCTCAGCCTGCCGTTCTCAGCTGGCACGTCAGCGCGTAGGGCCCGATCGGCGCCTCGAGTGCCGCCGCTGACGACGATCGTCGACGCCGCGGCGGATCGTCCGCCGCGAGTGCTGGAGCGCCTCGAGGCCGCCGGCGCCCTCGGCGACGACGACGCCGCAGGGCCCCTTCATCCCGTGCCGGATCGAGATCTGGCCGGTCGTGGCGGCGTAGAACCAGGCGATCGACTGGTAGGCGCCGACGAACATCGGCCCCTTGCTCCCAGAGCGCTCTGGATCTCCCTCTGGCCGAACTCGTTGCCGCCCGACGAGCTCGCGGTGATCACGCTCATCGAGTACGGGTCCTGCGTCCGCGGGGTCGACCGCCGGCGTCGTCCAGCGCCATCTGCGTGGCCGCGAGCGCCATCTGGGTCCAGTGGTCGGTCTGGACGATCAGCCGCTTCTCGATGCAGTCCTCGGCCGCGAAGCCGTCCACCTCGCCGGCCAGCTGGGTCGCGTACGTGCGAGGGATCGAAGCGCGTGATGCGCCCGATCGCCGCTCGTCCCGGCGCAGGTGGCCTTCCACCAGGCCTCGGTGCCGATCCCGTTCGGGCGCGACGACGCCGATGCCGGTGACGACCGCCCGTCGGCCGGAGTCTGGGAGCGAGGTGATCAGGTCCCCACCTCCCTGAGCTCGGGCGGCAGGGCGAAGATCATCGCCGACTGGAAGCCGCCGAAGCCGCTGCCGGTCGACAGCACCACGTCGACCTGCCTGCGGCGCGCCTCGCTCGGCGTGTAGTCGAGGTCGCACTCGGGATCGGGGTTCTCCCAGTTGGCGGTCGGCGGCACGACGCCGCGCTCGATGGCCAGCGCGCAGGCGGCCATCTCGATCGCGCCGATCGCGCCGAGCGAGTGGCCGATCATCGACTTGATCGAGCTGATCGGGATCTCGTAGGCGCTGCTCGCCGAGCGACTGCTTGAAGGCGGCCGTCTCGTGCCGGTCGTTCTGCTTGGTGCCCGAGCCGTGCGCGTTGATGTAGTCGATGTCCTCCGGCTTGATGCCGCCCTGGCGCATCGCGTCCAGGATGGCCTCGGCCATCTCCCGGCCGTCCGGGCGCAGGCCGGTCATGTGGTACGCGTTGCCGCGGCTCGGCGAAGCCCGCGACCTCGCAGTAGATGTGCGCGCCGCGGGCGGCGCCGACTCCAGCTCCTCGAGCACCAGGACCGCGCCGCCCTCGCCCATGACGAACCCGTCGCGGTCGCGGTCGAACGGCCGCGAGGCGTGCTCCGGGTCGTCGTTGCGGCGCGAGGTCGCCTTGATCGCGTCGAAGCAGGCCATCGAGATCGGCGAGATCGGCGACTCCGACGGCGCCGGCGATCACGATGTCGGCCTCGCCGTCCTGGATCAGCTGGTGCGCCGTAGCCGATCGCGTCGATGCCCGAGGTGCAGCCGGTGGAGATCACCAGCGGCAGGGCCCGTGGGCGCCGAACTTGACCGCGACCTCGCTCGGCCAGGCTGCTCGGCACGAGCGCCGTGGTAGAGGAACGGGCATCGCGTAGTCGGGGTCGACCAGCCACTCCTGGCCGCGGTTGCTGAGACCGCGACGTACTCGTCCTCGAGGCACCATGGTGCCGCCGACGGCGCGTGCCGAGGCGTGACGCCCATGCGCTCGCGGTCGACGGCCTCGAGGTCGAGGCCGCTGTCGGTGATCGCCTCCATCGCCGGCGGCGACCGCGAACTGGATGTAGCGGTCCATGCGGCGCACCTCGTGCTCGGTCAGCCCGGCGGCGTGCGGGTCGAAGTCGGACTCGGCGGCGATCTGGGAGCGGAAGCCCGACGGGTCGAAGAAGGTGATCCCGCGGGTGGCGGTCCGGCCGGCGGTGATCGTCTCCCAGAACGCCTCGCGCGCCGGTGCCGCCGGGCGCGACGACTCCGATCCCGGTGACCGCGCTGCGCCTCACTCCGTGTCGACGTGTCCGATGTCGGCACGCGGAGCCAGCGGCCCGAGGTGGAAGACGATGAACGCGTCCTCGTTGCCCTCGTTTCGGAGGCGGTGGCGCATCATGAACGGGACGTAGAGCGCCTCGCCCGGCCTCACCTCACGGCGGCTCGTCGTCGAGGTCGGCCGTGAGCGTGCCCCGAACGCAGTAGATGAACTCCTCCGAGAAGGGGTGCCAGTGCTCGGAGATGCTAGTCCCCGGGAGCGAGCGTCGCGACGCCCATGAAGCCGGACTTCGATCCGCACCGTCTTCGGGCTGAGCAGCGTGCGGACGTCGCCCGCCGCGACGCGTGTCGGCCTGCATGTCGCCGCTGTCGACGACCTTCGCCTCTCCGATCCCCTGGACCGGTGGTTCCTTCTGCCAGTTGACTGCCACGCTTGCCTCCTTCGGGACCACCGGGACACCCCGAACCTAAGCGAGCCCGTCAGGCGGTGTCAAGTTGGGCGGGCACCGCGGGGGTTGCGGAGGTCGTGCCAGAGAAGATGGGTGACGCGGGGAGCCTCCCCACGGTGTAGCGCAAGGACGCGCTCGATCGCTGCGCGATCCGACTGCACCGCGCGCTCGTGGGCGCGTTCGTGCTCGGCCCAAGATCTGACGAGGAAGCTCTCGACATGCCGCTCCGGGTCGGAGAGATCCTGGTAGATCGACCACTGCATGGCCCCGTCGCGCCTCCGCGTGCGCCGGAGCTGTCGCATCGCCTCGAGGAACTCGGGTGTCTGCTCGAGCGCGATCCGGTACTCGATCTCGATCAGGATCGGTCCGTCACGAGGGTCAGGCTCCAGAACGAACTGGGGCTCCAACCAGGACGCCGGCGCGAGATCGACATCGTCGGCGATGGCCAGCCGGAGCCCGGCAAGCGCGCTCACGACATGGGCGGCCACCATCGCCGCCGCCGCGGCGATGAGCGCGGCGGAAACGTCGACGTTCGCGGCCATCGCGCCCCAGCAGCGCCGCTCCGGCCGCCAGCGCCGCCTGGAAGGTGAGCAGTTGAAGGGCGAGCCCGCGACCGCGCACCCAGTCCGGTAGAACCGACTGCACCGCGATGTTGAGCGAGGACATGACCATTACCGACCCCACGCCCCCGAGGACCATCACCGGCAGCAGCGCGGCGAACGAGCGGACCGTCCCCAGCGCCACCAGCGCTGCGGCCAGGGTGGTCCCCGCGAGGACCATGAGCCGGTCCGTCGAAATGTGTGCGCGCACCCGCGTGAGGAGTACGGCGCCGATCGCGCCGCCCGCACCGAAGCATCCGAACAGCACTCCGTAACCCGCGGCCCCCACGTCGAGCCGAGTCCGCGCCACCACCACGAGCAGGGCGGGCAGGACGCTGATAGCAGAATGCGTGGGCCGCCCGTGCGGAGCAGCACCACCTGCAAAGGGGGCGCGTTCCTGGCACGTATCGGAGCCCCGCGCGGACGGCCTCGACGACGTGTTCGCGCGGCAGCGCACTCACGGATGGGGTGCGCCGCCAGGCCGTGATGACGCCAACGACGACCAGGAACGAGCCGGCATTCAGCAGGAACACCACGCCGGCACCGGCGGAAGCCACCAGCAGCCCGCCGAGCGCGGGGCCGACGGCCTGCGCCAGGGTGACGCCGGCGCTGTTCAGCGCCAGTGCCGCCGGCAGTTCGGCCCGCCCCACGATCTCCGGAGTGATCGCCCAGAACACCGGCAGGCCCAGCGCAGCTCCCACGCCCAGCGCGAGAGTGAGGGCGAGCACAAGCCCCGGGGTCGCGACGTCGGTCAGCGTGACGATCGCCAGCGCGGCAGCCGTGACGACCTGCCACGCCTGTGTGGCGATGATCATGCGCCGGCGATCCACCATGTCCGCAAGCGCACCACCCGGTAGCGCCAGCACCAAGGTCGGCAGGGCGATGGCGGTCTGCACAAGGGCGATCAGCGCGACCGAGGAGGTGAGGGTGGTCATCAGCCACCCGACGGCAACCAGGTGCATCCACGTTCCCACGTACGAGGCGAGCGAAGCGATCCACACGGCGCGGAAGACGGGTATCCGGAGCGGGCTCAGCGCCGACCGGGCCGGCTCGCGAGCAGACGCCGACGTCGCTTCAGCTCCGCCTTCGGGGGATGGCACCGGCGGAGAAGCTACTCCGCCTCGGTGCACGGTTGCCGTCGGGAGTCAATGACCCTAAGATCGCGCGCAGGACTAGCCGCTGGTCGAAATGAAGGGAGAGATGTGTTCGCACGCGTGACGTATGTGCAGGCCCCCGAGGGTGAGGGCAAGATCCAGGAGGGCCTGAAGCTCTGGTACCAGAACGTGCTCCCGACCACCAGCGCGCGAGAGGGGTTCCAGGGCGTGCTATCGCTCGTGGACCACAACACCGGAAAGGCGCTCTCGGTAACGCTCTGGGAAGGCGACGAGCAGCTGATCGCCAGCACCGAGGCCGAGTACCACAACCAGGCGCTGGAGCGCTTTGGCGAGTTCTTCGAGGGGGTCCACGACCCCGAGAACTACGAGGTCAACCTCTACAAGGGACCGATCTACACGTCGGAGGAGGGCGGCCCGGGTCTCGAGATCTTCCGGCAGACCCAGGCTGAGGCCTCCTAGCTCCCAGCTCCCCAGACAAGGAGGCACATATGGGCGACTGGTGGGCCCTGATGTGGGACGTCAAGCCCGGGACCGAGGAGAAGGTCCAGGAACTCTTCAGAAACTACAAATCGCCCGACCCCATCGTCAAGGACGAGGAGGGGAACGAGAAGGGCAAGCTCCTTCGGACGGTTGTCTTCATGAAGGGCCAAACCATCGTGCGCGCAGTGGAGATCGAGGGTGCGCTTCCCGAGGTGGCGGCCCACCTCGGGCGACAGCCTGAGATCCAGGAGCTCGAGGACAAGCTCAACCCACACCTGGCCGTCGCGCGCGACATGGCCGATCCCGAGGGCGCACGCAAGTTCTTCATGGAGTCGATCATGCAAACGCTTGTCGTGAAGCACCTCGACGAGTGATCGTCGACGTCCACGGCCACGTCACACACCCCGAGCTGTTCAAGCGTTTCCCGATGCCGCCGGCGCTGGCCGACATCGAGGGCATGCTCGAGCAGAAGGCGCAACTCGGCATCGACCTCACGATCGTCGGCAGCCCGGTCGGGTTCGGGACGATGATGCCCGTCCCGGGGCTGGACAACTACGCGCAGCCCATCGACCAGCTCAAGTCGTTCCACGACTGGCTGGCTCTCACGGTGACCGAACACGCCGGCCGGCTGGCGGCCTACGCCTACACCAACCCGTTCGGCGGCCTCGAGCTGCTCGAGCAGACGGCGCGGACCGTGCGGGAGGGCGGCTTCGTCGGGCTGATCGTCAACAGCAGCGTTCAGGGGGAATACCTCGACTCGGAGCGGGCCGATGACTTCTTCGAGATGGCCGCCGAGCTCGACCTGCCCGTCTTCCTCCACCCCGGCGCCGAGCCGGTCGGCAGCGGCAGCGTGGCCGATTTCCGGCTTGTCGAGCAGGTGAGCCGCTTCTTCGACGTAGCGGTCAGTCTGGCGACGCTGGCCGTGGCCGGGCGCTTGGAGCAGTACCCCAACCTGAAGCTCGTCGCCGCCACAGCGGGGGGAGGCGTCTCCCTCATCCACAACAGGATCGACCTCGCACAGCGCTCCCGCCCGCCCGCAGACGGGGTCATCCGGGCCGAGGTCGCGCGCAGCCCGAGCGAGTACCTTCGCAACGTCTACGTGGACACCGCGAATCTGAACCCGCAGATCCACCTCGCGAACCTGGCGTTCATGGGACCCGAGCGGATGCTCTTCGGCACTGACTCGCCCCCCATGAGCACGCCCCTGGAAGCGGCGATCGCGATGGTGGACGACCTTCCGATCTCCGACGAGGAGAGGCGGAATGTGCTCGAGGGCAACGCAAGGCGGCTGTTCGCGCTCGGCGGAGCAGCCGAATGAGGGACGCTCGCCTTGACACCTCGGTCAGACAGCGGAGATGCTCAACCCCTTACTTGCACCAGGACTAGGAGACCAACAATGTACGCGCGCGTAAACACGGCCCGCTGGAACCCCGACCGCCGCGAGGAGGCCATGGACCTGACCCGGGACACCATCATCCCGGCCTACCAGGACCATCCCGGCTTCGAGGGCTACATCCTCCTCACCGAGCCCGAGGGCGACAAGGGCATCGCGATCACGATGTGGGACACAGAGGAGAACATGGAGTCCAGCACCGAGATCGCCCGTCGTATGACCGCTGAGCTGAAGGGGATCCTCGCCGAGCCGCCGGTCACGGAGACCTTCGAGCTGACCATCAGGGTGTAGCCCTGGGGCCGTCCGGCAGCGCCGGCCGGCGTCCTACGAGCTGGCGGTCACGCCGCCATCCACGAAGATCACCTGGCCGGTGATGAAGCTGGCGGCCGGCGACGCGAGGAACAGCGTCGCGCCCGCCAGCTCGACGGGCTCGCCGAAGCGCCCGAACGGGATGCGACCCAGCATCATCGCCATGAACCGGTTATCCGCGGCGGCGTCTTGCACGAGCTCGGTCGGGACGAAGCCCGGTGCGACGCCGTTCACCGCGATGCGGTACTTGCCCCATTCGGTGGCGAGCTGGCGGATGAGGCCGTTGAGCCCGGCCTTGCTCGCCGCGTAGGCGGCAAAGCCCCTGCGCCCCCCCGCGACGCTGCGGGTCGTCGAGTAATGGACGATGCGCCCGCCGCGACCGGCCTCGATCATCACCTCGCCGGCCGCCTGGGAGAGCCAGAACGCACCGGACAGGTTTACGTCGACGACGCTGCGCCAGTCGTTCTCGTCGAACCGCTCGGCGGGCGCCTCGAGATCTATCCCGGCGAGATTCACAAGCACGTCGAGTCCGCCGAGCTGCTCCACGCAGTCCGCGACCAGCGCACGCGCGCTGTCCCGATCGGCGATGTCGACACGGAGCCCGATCGCGCGGCGGCCGGCGGCCGAGAGCTCCTGCGCGAGCGCGCCCGCCTTCTCCTCAGAGCGTCCCGCTATCGCGAGCTCCGCCCCGTAGTCGGCGAACAGCCGCGCGGTGACCTCCCCGATCCCGCCGTACCCGCCGACCAGGATCACTCGTCTACCGTCGAGCCGGAACAGCGAGGCGAGGTCGTCTACCCGCTGCTCGTCGACCTCGATCGCGGGACCCGGAGGGCCGCCCGGAGGCCCCGGGCGGAGGCCCCGGCGGTCCGCCGCCCGGAGGACCGCCGGGGGCAGCTCCAGGTCGGGCATCGGTCATGGCTCAGGCGGCGGCGACCTCGGCCGCCTCGGCCTCAGGTATGCGTTCCACGAGCACCGCCCGGGCGCGGCGGCTCGGACTGAGCCCGACCCTGCGGAGGGTGATCTCCTCGTCGCCTTGCTCGTTCGGGTTCGAGGCGGATCAGCCGGTGAGCGTGCGCGAGGACGGTCTTGATCTCATTCATCGCGAAGTGCGCCTCCGAGACAGGCGCGGTGACCGCCGGCGAAGGGAATCCACGTGTACTTGCCCGCCGGTTGCTCCAGGAATCGCTCAGGGCGGAATCGATGCGGCTCGGGGTAGATGTCCTCACGGTGGTGGACCAGGTAGATGCAGGGTGCGATGAGCGTGCCCGGCTCGAGCTCGTACTCGCCCAGCGCGATCGGCTTGTTGACGAGGCGCGTACCGATCGGCAGCGGCGGGCGCACCCGCAGCGTCTCCTTGACGACCGCGTCGAGGTAGTCCTCACTCTCCGTCTGCGACCTCGGCCCGCAGCCGTTCGTAGATCTCCGGATGGCGCATGAGGCGCTCGTACGCCCAGCAGAGCCCGTCCGCGGTCGACGCGTGGCCCTGAATCAGCAGCGTCACGAGCGTGTCGCGAAGGTCGCGATCCGTCATCGGGCTGCCGTCGTCGTAGCGCGCCTGGAGAGCATGGCGAGGATGTCGTCGCGCTCCTCGAGGTCGAGGGTCCTGCCTGGCCTCGGTGATCACCTCGAAGACGGCGGTGTCGAGGGGCTGCCCTCACCCGCACGAGCGACCTGGAGGCCCCCAGCCCTCCTCTGGCTGGCGTGCAGCCTGGCCATGCGCACGCGGCTCGCCTCCCCAGGCGACCATCGTGTTGATCGCGGGTGCGCAGCGACTCCTGGCGTCGCGCTCTGGGTCACCCCGAAGATCGCGCTCATGATCACGCCGAGCGTGATCCTCTCCATGCGCGGCAGCAACTCGAACGGCTCGCTCAGACGGCCAGCTCGGCGACCTCCCGCCGGCAGATCTGCGTCGGTGAGCTCCCGGTAGCGCTCCAGCCGCTCGGGCTGGAAGGCCGGCGCCAGCAGCTTGCGCATGTCCGCATGCTCGCGCTCGTCGAGGATGATCACCGACCGTGCGCCCATGACCGGCTTGCCGGTGCTCGAGCCGGTGTGCAACACCGTCGGATCCGCCGTGAATATCTGCTCGACCAGCTTGGGATCGGAGACCACCACGAAATTGGTGCCGCCCATCAATCGGAGCGTCCATACGTCGCCATGCTCTTGACGCGCCGCCTCCATGAACACGGCGGGTCGGCGCTGGAACTTGATGGTGTTCACCAGGCGTGTGCCGCCCGGGCCGGGTGGGAGCTGGGATGCCATTTGCGCGCTTCCGACGGGGTAGCACGACCCTATCCGAGGTCGTCGCGGACGCGCAAGGCTTCGCGGCGCGCGCCGATCGTCCCCGTGCGGCTGATCGCCGCGAGCGGGCTTCCATTGACTCCCGCGGTTGACTACGATCGCTCGGTGTCTCAGGTCACACTCGCCATCGTCGAGGGCAGGGACGCCGGACTGCAGTTCCCCCTGACGGGAACGATGCTGATAGGGCGGGACCCGAGCGCCGACCTGGTCATCGCCGATTCGGAGGTCTCCACCAGGCACGCCTCCTTCCTGCTTGTCGACGGGGGCGCCGCCGTTGAGGATCTCGACTCGACCAACGGCACTTACGTGAACGGGCAGCGCGTGACCGGTTCGCAGCAGCTGCAGGCGGGGGACCGGATACAGCTCGGAGCGACCGTGCTGGAGGTTCGCGGGGCGGCCGCGCCGACCGCTACCGAGCCCGCGCCGACCGCCACCGAGCCCGAGCCGACCGCCACCGAGCCCGAGCCGACCGCCACCGAGCCCGCGGTCCTCCCCACCGCGCCGCAGGTGACTCGCGCAAAGCAGATACCGACTCTGCCGGTGCTCGTCTTCGTCGCCGGCCAGCGGGCGGGCACCGAGCTGGCCGTCGGCGACCAGATCGTGTTCGGCCGCGATCCCGGCGCCGCAGACGTGGTCCTCGACCAGGATCCCGATATCTCCCGTCGGCACGCCAGCTTCTCGCCGGTCGGGGACGGACTCACCGTGCAGGACCTCGGCTCGACCAACGGGACGTTCGTGAACGGCCACCGCCTGGAGTACGCCGTGACTCTCAGCACGGGCGACCGAGTCGAGCTCGGAGAGACCGTCATCGACATCCGGGTGCCCGGCGAGGCGGTGGTCGAGCCCCCCACCGCCCCGGCGGTGGCCCCGACGGCGGCGCCCGGCGCCCCCGCCAACGACATCGTCGTCGAGGGGCTCGTCAAGGACTTCGGCTCCCACCGCGCCGTCGCCGGGATCAGCCTCTACGTGAATCCGGGGGAGATCTACGGATTCCTCGGGCCGAATGGCGCCGGCAAGTCGACGACCGTCTTGATGCTGACGACGTTGCTGCGGCCGACCTCGGGCATCGCGCGCGTAGCGGGGTTTCAGGTCACCAACCAGGGTCCACAGGTCCGGACCTCGATCGGCGTGGCCCTACAGGCCGCGGCCCTGGACCCGCATCTCAACGCCTGGGAGCACATGGACCTCCAGACGTCCCTCCAGGGGATCCCGAAAGCGCAACGCAAGCCGCGCGGCGTCGAGCTGCTCGAGCGGGTCGGGCTGACTGAGGCCGCGGACCGCGCCGTTGGCGGCTACTCGGGCGGGATGAAGCGGCGGCTCGATCTTGCGCTCGCCCTGGTCCACCGGCCGCGGGTGCTGTTCCTCGACGAGCCGACGACCGGGCTTGATCCACAGAGCCGGACCGCGCTCTGGCAGGAGTGTGCCCGGCTTGTCAAGGAGGAGGGCATGACGATCTTCCTCACCACCCAATACCTGGAGGAGGCCGATGTCTTGGCCGACCGGGTGGGGATCATCGATTCCGGGGAGATCGTGGCCGAGGACACCCCGGCCAACCTGAAGGCCGAGATCGGCCGACCGACCGTCGAGGCGGTTCCCCTCGACCCCGCCGAGGGGGCCGCCATCAGCGAAGTGTTCCAGCGCTTCGGCGAGCTTGTAAACGGAACCAACAGGGGCGTGGCTGTCCGCCTCCGTGCCGGGGTGGACGATCTGGCCGACATCATCCGCGCCTTGGACGCCGCGAATCTGCGCGTCTCGAACGTGCAGCTCCACGCTCCCACGCTCGACGACGTCTTCCTGGCGAAGACGGGCCGCTCCCTGGAGGGCGCGGCCGACGATGGCGAGGCGGAAGACGAAGGCGTGCTCGAGCAGCTCACCGCCAGCGGCGTGCCTGGCGTGCCCAGCCCGGCCGCCGGGCCGTGAACCCTTCCCTGGGCACACAGTTCGGAAAGCTCGCGCGGCGCTCGATCGTCGGCACGCTTCGCCAGCCGGTGGTCTACGTGCCGAACCTCGTCTTCCCGCTGTTCCTGCTCGCCGTCATGTCGGGGGCCGGCGACCGGGTCACCGCCATCGAGGGATTCCCGACCGACTCCTACATGACATTCGTTCTGGGCGGGATGATGGTGCAGTCGGCCGCAGGCGCCACCACGATGGCCGGGCTCGGGATTGGGAGCGACATCCAGTCAGGTTTCCTCAACCGCATCGCACTGACGCGGGTGCGCGGGGTGGTCCTCATCACGGCACAGCTTTCCGGCGTTGCGGTGGTCGGCGTCATGCAGGGGCTTCTGGTCCTGGGGGTGGGGTTGGCCGTCGGCGCCCACATCGAGGCCGGCGCCGGGGGAGCGCTGGCCCTCATTGGCCTCGTACTGCTCGTGATACTCGCCTTCGGCTCCGCCGGCATGTTCGTCGCGGTGAAGACCGGGGCTCCGGAGCGCGTCCATCCCCTGTTCTCGATCACGCTGGGCCTGCTCTTCATGTCCTCGATGGCCATGCCGCGGGACCTCATTCAGGAGGACTGGTTCAAGACCATCGCCACCTACAACCCGATTTCCTACCCGATCGAGGCAGCGCGCAGCCTCTTCATCAACGGGTGGGACACGGAGGCCTTGGCGCTCGGCGCCGGCATCGCGGGCGCCCTCTTGATCGTTGGTCTGACCGGCTCGGTTCGCAGCCTCAGACGGAGGACGGCAGCGTGAGCGGGCGCTCCGTCTCCGTCGCGCTGGGCGTGGCCTCGCTCAATCTGCGCGGCCTTCTGAATGACCCTCCCAAGCTGTTCCCGCCCATGCTGGTCCCGCTGTTCTTCTTTGCCGCCTTCAAGGGAGCGCTCTCGGGGATCGGAGAGACCAAGGGCTTCGGCTACTACGACTTCACCGCGTTCCAGGCCGTGTTCATCCTCTTCATGGCGTCGATGTTCGCCGGCGTATTCACGGCCTTCGACATCGCGTCCGATTTCGAGAGCGGCATGGGCCGTCGGCTCATGGCAGCTGCGCCGAAGCGGATGGCCATCATCGTCGGCTATCTGATCGTGTCCGTCGGTCGTTCGCTGGTAGCCATCGCTGTCGTCTGGGGCGTCGTGCTGGCTACCGGCATGCCCGTGCGGGGAGGCCCCCTCGACATAGCAGCGCTCGTATTGCTGGCCGTGCTCCTCAACCTCGCGACGACCCTCTACGGCGCCGGCATCGCGCTGCGCTTCCAGTCCGTCGCGGCCGGAACACTGGTGCTCATTCCCGTCTTCATGCTCCTGTTCCTGACCCCTGTCTTCACTCCTCGCGACCAGCTCACCGACTGGGTGAAAGCGGTGGCCGGCGTGAACCCGTTGACCGCCGCGATGGAGTCGGGGCGAGGCTTTCTCGCCGATGATCCGGTCAGCGTCGGGCTGGCCTTCGCAGCCACCGGCGGGCTCGTGGTTTTCTTCGCGGGCTGGGCTCTTCTCGGTATGCGAAAGGCCGAGCAGGGCTAGGTGACCTGCGCCCGCGCTTGGCGGGAGACCGTGGCATGAGCGCCTGTTCGGCTGCGAGCCGAGCTAGCGCCGCTGTGTTGCCGCAGCGTCCTGGCTTTAGAGGCCATAGACCCCCAAAGTCAGCACGCTGCCGGCATCCGGGGCCGGCTAAAACCCCGAGAGCCCGATCCCGCCCACGCCGCCCCGGCCGGCAAGCCCGCCGGCCGCCGCGTGTCTCTTCGACGCCGCCAGCTCTTGCGCGGCAGTCAGGAGCGCGCGGCTGCGGCGGCCGGCTCAACCACCAGATGACCGGCGTCCTCGAGAACGAGGACGCCACCGTCCGGCAGCCAGGCCGCCGCAGCGTCGGGCCCGCTCAGCACCGCGGCCTTCGCGCGCGTCTCGGCCTCGAGCGCGGTTGGCGCAATCGCCGTGGCCTGCACGACGCCCGTGAACGCGGGCTTGCCGGTGGCTGGATCGAGCAGGTGGTGCGCCGGTGCACCGTCGGAGCCCTGCCAGCTGCGCCGGCCGATCCCGGTGGTGGCGACGCCCGCTTCGGTCAGCGCAAAGGTGTGAAGCGTCGCGCCGTCGAACGGGCTGGCGACCCGTACGGGCCGCGGGACTCGCCCCGCGCCACCGACCCGCACGTCGCCGGCGGCGTTGATCGCGAAGCACTTATGCGTGCCAAGGGTGGCCGCCAGCAAGTCGGCGGCCAGACCCTTTGCCAGGCCGCCGCTGTCGAGCGCGACGCCGACCGGCCGGGTGATCGTGCGGCCGGCGCGGTCGACGGCTATCTGGTTCCAGCCCTCGCGCGGGCTCGGACCCGCCGGCCGGCGCGGCGGGGCGCGCTCGAGCGCCAGCGCCAGCGGGACGGAAACGCCGAGATCCTCGCGGTAGCCGGCGGCCTCGATCTCGCCCAGCAGCGTGCCGTCGACGAGCCCGCCGGTCTGCCGGCCCGCCACGACCACCGCTTCGGCGAGGCGCGCCATCGCGTCGCTGACGGGCACGACCCGGCGCGCGTCCGCATTGAGCCGCGAGAGCTCACTGTCGGGCTCGAAGCGCGTGAAGCGCTCATGCCAATCCAAAAGGAAGCTC
Source organism: uncultured Thermoleophilaceae bacterium (assembly GCA_963762265.1). Taxonomy (GTDB): domain Bacteria; phylum Actinomycetota; class Thermoleophilia; order Solirubrobacterales; family Thermoleophilaceae; genus JACVRW01. The sequence goes on from CAVXKC010000005.1 coordinate 120,924, forward strand.
CGGGCCTGTGCGACCGCCGCGCGGGCGCTACGCCCCGGCACGTCGCCGATGACGAACGCAGCGCAGGTCGAGCCGAAGCAGCTGAACTCGTCCTTTTCCTCGGTCATATCACCTAGACAGACCGTTGCCCTGCGGCTGCGGGCGGGATAAGGTCACCATCGTTGATCACAGTCGTCTTCAGCGTGGGGCCCTGGGTCGGACAGCAACTCGAACTCGATCGGGAGCTGAGCTTCGGGCGCGCGGGCTGCGACATCACGCTGGACGAACCCGAGGTCTCGCGGCGCCACTTCGTGCTCAAGCCCGCCGGAGCCGGCCTGCACATTGAGGACCTGGGCTCCAGCAACGGCACCTTCGTAAACGGCCATAGGATCACCGAGGCGGTGAGTGTCGGAGACGCGGACGTGATTCGAGTCGGCACATCCGAGCTGATCGTGGCCGTGCCCCAGGAGGACGTGCCGACGAGGTTGGACATGCAGGCCCCTCCGACGGTCGCCGGCTCGCCGACCGCGACGGCTGCCCTCGCCGGGGCGCCGGCCGCGACGGCTGCGGCGGGAGGCCTGCCGGGCTGGCTCTGGGTCGTGACCGGCCTGGTCGAGATCGCCTTGATCCTCACGGCGGCCACGTTTCTCGTGTACTACGCGGTCGGCTGAGCACCAGGCGGGACGGCTCGCTCTGAGCGGGCCGAGCCGCGTACGCGCATCCCGAGCGCGACCAGAGCGGCGATCGCCGGCACCGCCAGCACGACCAGGAACCAGGCTTGCTCCCTGTCCGTCCCCTCGCCCAGGGTGTGCACGATCGAGCCGACCCAGGCCAGGAGAACGAGTCGGTGCACCGCCTTCCAGCGCGCCTCGCCGAAGCGGTCGCGGATGTAGTACGTGAGGCTCAGCACCATGAACACGTACCCTGAGATGATCCCGATGCCGTTGGGCACGGGGTGGAAGGGCCCCACGAACGGGATCGCGATGTCGACGAAGTTCTGAGGCAGGTAGTTGTCGCCCATCAGAACGAAGCCGTGGATTAGCAGCGCCACGATGGTGGCCCAGCCCAAGGCCTCGTGGATGATCGCCAGCTCTAGCCGGCGGCGACTACCGCGCGGGGCGCTGCCTGCCAGCCCACCGGCCCTCAGCGCGCCGACGAACACCGCGGCGCTGGCGAAGAGGAGCGCAGCGGTCCCGGCGGCGCGACTGGTGAGCCAGTACAGGCTTTGACTGGGATCGACCGAGGCCACGATCATGCCCGCTGTCCGGTGTCGCGCCTCACGACTCCGCGGTCGTCGTCGTCTCGGGGTCGGTGGTCGTCTCGGTCGTCTCGGTCTCGGTCTCGGTCGTCTCGGTCTCGGTGGCCTCGGTGTCAGTCGCCTCGGTCTCAGTCGCCTCGGTCTCGGTCGCCTCGGTCTCGGTCGCCTCGGTCTCGGTCGCCTCGGTCTCGGTCGCCTCGGTCTGAGCGGACGGGTTGCCAACGGCCGGGTCGTCTCCGGCGACGTACTGCCTGACGATCCCCAGCCAGAGCGCAGCGAGCGCGGCCGCCGCGGCCAGTGCAACCCGGAGGCGTACGGACGAGATCAGCCGGCGCCGCGGCTCCCCCTCGATCGGCTCCTGGCTCACAAACGACCTCTCTCTGTACTTGGCGAGATGGGGTGACCATATCCGCACTGGGCAGGTCGAGTCCAGACCGCCGTCGTGAGCGTTGCCGGGCACTGCCCCGCTGGAATAGGATCGCGGCCTTGGCAGCAGATCACGACACGACCGCCCTGATCATCGGTGGGGGGATCGCCGGTCTCACCGCCGCTGTCGCGCTACGGCAATATGGGATCGACTCGCGCGTCTTCGAGCAGGCCGACGACCTGCGCAAGACCCAGGTCGGGTCCGGCCTCTCGCTCGGCTACAACGTTACGCGCGCGTTCAAGCACCTCGACCTCCTCGGCGAGCTGACCGGGCCGGCCGCGTCGATCACGGGCTTGGAGTTCACGACCCACAAGGGTCATCACGTCGGCACCGCGCGCGCGTTGGAGCTGGCCCTGGGCATCCTCCGACCCGCCCTGCACGGGGTACTGGCGAGCAGCGTGGGCGAGGACGAGGTGCAGGTGGGGACGAAGCTCGTCCGCTTCGAGCAGGACGAGGGCGGGGTGACGGCGCATTTCGCGGATGGGCGGACTGCCCGTGGGGAGGTCCTGATCGGCGCGGACGGGCTGCAGTCCACCGTCCGCAAGCAGCTTCTCGGTGACACCGAGCCCCGATACCGCGGGTACTGCACCCGGCGAGGGATTCTGCAGACCGATTTGGCCAAGGATGGCCCGGAGTACGTCTTCCTCGGAATCGGTGAGCGATTCGTCTTCTACCCCGTGGGTCAGGGGTACTTGTATTGGACGGCGGCCACAAACGAGCCGCCCGGCGGGAAGGAGGATGGAGCCGAGATCAAGCGGACCGTCCTGGAGCGCTTCCGCGGCTGGCCCGATCCGATCGAGTCCCTGGTGCAGGCTACAGACGAGTCAAACACCTTCCTCTCCGACACACAGGACCGCGATCCGGTCGAGCGCTGGGGCGAGGGCCGGGTCACACTCTTAGGGGACGCCGCCCATCCGATGACCTGGGACAGGGGCCAGGGGGCAAGTCAGGGCATCGAGGGCGCAGTGCTCCTGGCGAAGCAGCTGGCGCAGGGCGACGATCGGGCGGCTGCGCTCAGGGCCTGGGAGGCGGAGCGGATTCCTCGGACGAAGAAGATGGTGCGATCGTCGCGCGCGATCGGCAGGCTCCAGCAGTCGAAAAACCCGCTTCTGCGGGTCATTCACCATCAGGCGATCAGGATCGAGACCAAGCCTTCCTTGTTCAAGAAAGCCAACAAAAGCCTCCTGGTCGAGTATTGACCGCACAGGCCCGCCGCAAGGTATAGGGTCGGCGCCATGCACGTTCAGCAAGCCCCCCAATTCACTTTGGAGCACATCGAGGGCCACCCGGTCTCCCTGAGCGATTACCGGGGTCGGACCGTGGTGGTCGTCCTCTCGGGTCGTAACAGTGCCGAGCAGATGATCGCCGGCATGAACACGTTGCGCACTCACTACGACGCCGAGCAACTCCCGATCGTCGCAGTGGGCGACATGGCCGGGCTCCCGCGAGCTGCCCGCGCTCTTGTGAAGAGGCAGCTAAAGCGGAGGTACAAGGACGCTGTCGACGCCGCGGCGGCCCAGCTGCAGGCCGCGGGGAAGCCCGTGCCACCGGGCCCGGAGCTCGTGATCATGCTGCCCGACTGGGAGGGGACGGTGGCCAACAGCTTTGGCTTGGCCGAGGTCGAGCGGGACGCCGCGATGGTCCTCATCGACCCCGAGGGCAACGTGCGCGGCTACGGCCGCGGCGATCAGGCCGCCGAGCAGATCATGGCCCTGTTCGGCTGAAAGCCGGGCGCCTGCGGGGCCGAGGGGAGGCGGCCTCCTAGGCCTCCGGCAACCGGCGGTATTGGCCCGCAACGAAGGTGAGCGGAAGAACGCTCGGGTAGACGCCGAGGTCGAGCACCTCGCCGATGAAGACGCGGTGATCGCCGGCCTCGTGGGCCGCATGCAGCTCGCAGTCGAGATAGGCGACCACGCCGTCCAGGATCGGCGAGCCGGTTGCCATGACTCGGTGCGGCACGTCCCTGAACGCGTCGCGCCCCCGCGGCCGTTCCTTCGAAGCGAAGTAGCGGGACATTGGCTCCTGGTCGGCTCCGAGGATGTTGACCGCGAAGCAGCCGTTGCGCTCGACGTGGTCGCTGCCCTCGGCGCCGGTCTTGATGCACACGAGCACCAGGGGCGGGTCGAGCGACACCGAGGAGAAGGCGTTGGCGGTCATGCCGTACGCGTGTTGCTCGCCGCGCGTCGTAATCACCGTGACACCGGTCGCGAACGCCCCGAGCGCAGACCGGAAGTCCTGGCTCGTGAACCCCTTTGCTGCGGCGCCCGCCTCCATCGCCTGAGCCGCCGGCTAGCCGCCGGTCCCGAGCGCCTCGAGGCGAGCACGGATGACCTTGTCGAACTCGGCGGTAGTGCCGAGAGCGTGCGCCACGAGCTCGCGAAACGTGTCGTGCTCCATCGCGAGCAGCCTGGTGGGCGCCGCCGCCCTGACCGTTGCGGTGCGTGGCCGGTCACGCATGATCGCGATCTCGCCGAAGAGGTCCCCGGGGCCGAGCGTCGAGACGACCTCGCCCCCGCCCTCCTCTCGCGCCCCTCGCACGACCTCCAACTCGCCCTCGATCACGATGAAGAACTTGTCGGCAGGCGCGCCCTCGCGCGCGATTACCTCGCCCGGCGCGGCTGTCGTGCTCTGAAGGGTTGCCGTGAGGCTGTCGGGATTGAACGCCGGCAGGTCGACGAAGATGCTGAAGCTGCTCTCACGATGGAACTCGGCGCCGAAGCTGCCCTCGTCCGTGTCCGCGCCCGCGCCCGCGTTGTCGATGAACTCGAGCTCGGTCGGGGTGATTCGGAAGAAGGAGATGCTGAGGGTCGCGCCGGGCGAGAGATCGGGGAACTTCTGCCCGAACAGGTCGGCTACCCGGGCGATCTGCTCGCCGCTCAGGATCACCGAGCACTCGCCGCTGCCCTGTACGCCTTTCGTCTGGCCGAGGTCCTGCGCGTACTCGTCGATTGCAAACGACACAACCGGGTTTTGCTCGATCTGCCGGGCGGTCGTGGTGTCCGGTCGCGTCCAGAAGAAGAGGTTGGGGCCGTCGTTTACGTAGAGGAAGGTGCTGGCGCGAGGCACGCCCGTGGGGGACGCCGTAGCGAGCGTGACCGTGCTCTGCTGGCTCAGGTACTCGAGTACATGGGCCGGCACGTCCACGGCTGGTTGCTCGGTGCTCATAGCTTCGTCCTCCGTAGTGGCCGCAGTACCCGGCGATCCTATCCCGACTAGCTTGCTGCCTGGGCCTCGGCCTCACCCGCCAGGAAGTGCTCGAGGAAGTCGGTCGAGACGTCGCCCGACCGAAACTGCTCGTTGGCGAGCACGCGCTGGTGAAAAGCGATCGTGGTCTTGACGCCTCGGCCCTCGATGCGGAACTCGGATAGTGCCCGCTGCATGCGATCGATCGCGCGCGGCCGGTCGGGTGCCCAGACGATCAGCTTCGCGATCAGGGAGTCGTAGTAGGGGGCGATCATCCATCCCGGGTAGCAGTGGGAATCCACGCGCGTGCCCGGGCCTCCTGGCGGGACATAGACGTCGAGCATGCCGGCCGCGGGCGCGAAGTCGTTGTCCGGGTCCTCGGCGTTGATGCGGCACTCGATCGAGTGTCCCGTGAGCGGCACCTCGTCCTGCGAGACCGAAAGCGGTTCGCCCGCGGCGACTCGGATCTGCTCCTGGACAAGATCCGCGTTGGTCACCATCTCGCTGACCGGGTGCTCGACCTGGATGCGCGCGTTCATCTCCATGAAGCTCAGGTTGCCGTCGGGGTCGAGCAGGAACTCCATGGTGCCGGCGCCCGTGTAGCCCACCGACAGCGCGCCGGCTACCGCCCGCTGCCCGATGTCGTGTCGCTGCTCGTCGTTGAGGTGGATCGAGGGCGCCTCCTCGATCAGCTTCTGGTGGCGCCGCTGGACCGAGCAGTCACGCTCGAAGAAGTAGACGCCGTTGCCGTGGCCGTCGCAGACGAGCTGGACCTCGGTATGTCGCGGCGCCTCCAGGTAGCGCTCGATGTACACCGCGCTGTCCTTGAAGACGGCCTGGGCGGTCGCACGCGTGGTCTGGTAGAGCCGGCCGAGGTCCTCATGTCGGCGAACGACGTTCATGCCCCGCCCACCGCCCCCCGCAACCGCCTTGATGATCACCGGGTAGCCGATCGAGTCGGCGATCTCCTGGGCGTCCTCCACCGTCTGGACCGGCTCGACGGTACCCGGCAGCAGCGGCAGGCCCGCCTTCTGCATCAGCTCGCGCGCGATCGCCTTGTCCCCGACCCGCTCCATCACCTCCGGCCTGGGCCCGATGAAGGTGATGTCGTTGTCTGCGCAGATCTCGGCGAAGAACGGGTCCTCGGAGAGAAAGCCATAGCCGGGGTGGATGGCATCCGCGCCGGTCTTCTGGGCGGCGCCGATGATGTTCGGGATGTGCAGGTAGCTCTTGCCAGGTGGCGGCGGGCCGATGCAGACGGACTCGTCGGCGAACCTGACGACCGCCGACTCGGCGTCGGCCGTGGAGTAGACGGCCACGGACTTCACCCCGAGCTCGCGGCAGGCGCGCGCCACCCGAAGGGCGATCTCGCCGCGGTTGGCGATCAGGACCTTGTCGAACACGGCGTCGCTACTCGCTCGCCGGCTCGAGGTACATCAGGATCTGCTCGAACTCGACCGGCTCGCCGTCCTCCACCATGATCTCCACGACCTTGCCGGCGTCGCCGGCGCCGATCTCGTTCATCAGCTTCATCGCCTCGACGATGCAGACCGTCTGGCCCAGCTCGACGACGTCGCCCTCCTGTCACGAACGGCTTCGCGCCAGGCTGGGACGCGCGGTAGAACGTGCCCACCAGCGGGGCGAGCACGGGCACGCGGTTGTCCGCCTCCTGGGCCGCGTCGCCCAGCGTAAAGACGCCCGAGGCGCTCCGCGCCCCCGGGCGACGCCCAGGCCGGCCCCGGCGCCATGGGCGACCTGCCCGCTGATCTGGGGCGGCTCACCCGCCCCGCGTCGCGGCAGGCTGGACGATGGCGCCGCGCTCGATCTCGATCTCGTAATCGCCTGCCTTGACGGCGAATCGCTGCACGCTCGTCCCCTCGAGCTGGCGCACCAGGTCCCGCGCCTCGGCCCAGGTCGACTCGATCATCTTCTTGTCGTCGTTCATCTGTCCCTCCTGCTCGAAGATGGGCGGGAGCACCGGTTGCCGGCCGGGGGCGCCGAACTTTCGGAACCGCTCGTAGCGCCTCTGGAGCAGCTCGTCGGGCGAGAGCGGGAGCAGCTCCCTGCAGGCTCTCGACGAGCGCCCTCTTCACGTTGGCCGCTGTGGCGTTGTGGTCGCTGTGCGCGCCGTCGGGGGGCTCGGGCACCACCGCGTCCATGACTCCCAGCCGCAGCAGGTCGGGCGCGGTGATGCGCAGCGCCGCGGCGGCCCGCGGCGCCGCGGCTGCGTCCTTGAACAGGATCGTCGCGCAGCCCTCTGGGCTGATCACCGAGTAGTAGGAGTTCTCGAGCATCAGCACCTTGTCGCTCGCGGCCAGGGCCAGCGCCCCGCCGCTGCCGCCCTCGCCGGTCACGATCGTGACGCGTCGGCACCGGCAGCCGCGACTGCAGCATGATCGACTCGGCGATCGCGTTCGACTGGCCGCGCTCCTCGGCGCCGATGCCCGGATAGGCGCCCGGCCGTGTCCACGAGCGTGACGATCGGGATGCCGAACTTGGCCGCGTAGCGCATCAGGCGCATGCCCTTGCGGTAGCCCTCGGGCTCCGGCATGCCGAAGTTGCGCTCCATCATCTCGCCCGTGGTGGCGCCCTTCTGGTGCCCGATCAGCATCAGCACCAGGTCGCCGAGCCGGGCCAGCGCCGGCGACGATCGCCGGGTCCTCCCCGAACGCGCGGTCGCCGTGCAGCTCGAGGAAGTCGTCGAAGACGAAGCCGACGTAGTCGAGCGTGTGCGGGCGCTCGAGGTTGCGCGCGAGCTGGACGACCTCCCAGGGGTCGCGAGCCGCGAGCGCCTCCGCCTCCTCGACGGGCTCCTCGCCGTCGGTCTCCGGCAGTCTCGCCGCGAGCGATGCCGGCGTCCGCTCCCTGGCGCCCTCGATCTCCGCGTGCAGCTCGAGCGAGGCTGCGAATCGCGCGCGCGCAGGTTCTCGCGCGGCTCGACGAGGTCGAGCATCCCGTGCTCCATCAGGAAGCCGGACGGTCTGGAAGCCGTCGGGCAGCTTCTGCGCGGATCGTCTGCTCGATCACCGCGGGCCCGGCGAAGCCGATGTGGGCCCGGGGCTCGGCGATCAGCACGTCGCCGAGCGTGGCGAACGAGGCGCTCACGCCGCCGTAGGTCGGATCGGTGAGCAGCGAGACGTAGAGGATGCCCTCCTCGTTCAGGCGCCCGATCGCCTGGCTCGTCTTGGCCATCTGCATCAGCGAGACGCAGCCCTCCTGCATGCGCGCGCCGCCCGGAGGCGGAGATCACGAGCAGCGGGATTCGCCGCTCCAGCGCGAGCTCCGCGGCGCGCGTGATCGCCTCGCCGACCGCGCCGCCCATGCTGCCGCCGATGAAGCTCGAAGTCGAGGCCCGCGATCACCAGCGGCGAGCCGTCGACGCTGCCCGTCCCGTAGAGCGCGCCCGACCTCGCGCCGGACTTCTTCTGGGCCGCGGCGATGCGCTCGGGATAGGGCTTCGAGTCGACGAAGGAGAGCGCGTCGATCGGCTCGAGGTCGCCAGACAGCTCCTCGAAGCTGTCCTCGTCGAGCAGCTGTGCGATGCGCTCGCGCAGGCGCAGGCGGAAGTGGTGGTTGCACTCCGGGCAGACGCCCAGGTTGCGCTTGAGACGCTTGTGGTAGACGAACGCCTCGCACGCCGGGCAGCGTCGCCACTCGGCCGACACGGCGCGGCTGGGTGCGGCGACCTCAGCCACCGCCGCCTCCGCTCTCCCCACGCCCCTCCTCGCCGAGCAGCCCGCGGCGCAGCTCCGCGAGCGTGGCGTCGAGGAGCCAGTCCACCTCGGTGCGGCTCGGCGGAAGCTCCTGGGCTTTGATGAACACGGTCGTCGCGCCGCGAGCGATTGCATCGAACGGGGTCTCGTCCACGCCCAGGTCGGCCTCGAGATGAGCCAGCACGCCCGCAGTGCGCCCCACGCTGTCGATCGAGCTCGCCTCGCGGGCCAGCTCCAGGGCGCGCTCAGGCTGCTCGCGCGCCAGCTCCACCTTGATCGCGCCTTGCAGTGCCGCGACCTCGTCGTCGGGCAGCTCGAGGAGCGTCCCTGAGGCGCGCGAAGGCGTCGGCGGCCTCGTCGTGGTGCCCCGTCTCGAGCGCCAGCTCGGCCACGTCGAGTGCGGCGAGCGGGCTGTCGGGGTCCGCCTCGGCCACCCTGCGCGCCGCGGTAAGCGCGTTCTCGGGCTGGCCAAGCGTCCGGTACATGTCAACCAGGGAGATCGCGGCGCTCGAGGCGCCGCGCCCGCGGCCGGCCACCTGCTCGAGCATCGAGACGGCGTCGTCGCGCTTGCCTTCCTGGAACGCCGTATGGCCGAGCGCGGTGAGCGCGGCCTCGTCCTCGGGCTCGGTCTCGAGGACCTTGCGGAAGGCCTCGCTCGCCTCATCGGTGCGGCCCTCGGCGGCCAGCGCGTCGCCCAGGTCGCGCCAGGCCTCCGCCGAGTCGGGCTGCAGCTCGGTCAGCCTCCTGAGCCGCTCGACGGCGTCCCCGGAGCCGACCTCCACCCCGGCGCGCCCGGCCAACCTCAGCAGCTCCACGTCGTCGGGCGCAGCTTCGAGGCCGGCGACGGCCGCCTCGTGAGCCCTTCCGAACGCCCCGGCCTCGAAATGTGCGCGAGCCTCGTCCAACGCGGTCATCGGCCTAGCTCGTCCCTCCGCCAATCATCGACCGCATACTCGCCCATCGAAAACGTGCGCGTCAACCGCCCGGTACCTAGATGACTAGTCGATCGCAGGCAGGTCGAAGACCGACTGGCGCCGGTACTCGGCCCCGAAGTCGCCTTCCTCCTCGACGCCGCGCGAGTTGTCGATGAACTCGAGCGAGTCGGGATCGAGGCGGAAGAACACGATCGCGCTCGTGGACCCCGGGCGCAGCTGGGGATACTTCTGGCCGAAAAGGTCTGCCGCGCGGGCGATCTCCTCGCCCTGAACGACCTCGGAGCCCGCGCGACCCTGGATGCCCTTCGTCTGGCGCCAGTCCTCGGTGTACTCGTCGATCGCGAACGCCGTGGCGGGGTTCTCCTCGATGTGGCGCGCGGTGGTTGAGCTCGGCCGCGTCCACACGTAGATGGTCGGGCCGTCGTTGACGTAGGTGAGGGTGGCGGCCCAGGGGCCGTCGCTTCCGCTAGTCGCCAGGGTCAGCGTCTTCTGGGACCCGAGGTAGTCGAGGACCTCCGGCGGAACCTGATGGGCCATGCTTGCGTTTGCCTCCTGTCAGCCCGTGGGCAGTTTCACATGCAGCCGCGAACTGCTCCTTCCCGAAACCTCCTGCGCCTGGAGCGCCGTGATCACGACCGTGCTCACGATGTCGCGCACGAGACAGCCGCGGCTGAGGTCGTTCACCGGCTTGTTGAGCCCTTGCAGCAGCGGCCCGATGGCCACCGCGCCTGAAGAGCGCTGGACGGCCTTGTACGCGATGTTGCCGGTCTCGAGGTCCGGGAAGATGAATACCGTCGCCCGGCCCGCCACGTCGCTGCCCGGCAGCTTCTTGTCGGCTACGCCCGGATCGATCGCCGCGTCGTACTGGATCGGCCCCTCGACCTTTAGGCCCGGCCGGCGCTCGCGCACCAGCTCGGCGGCGGTGCGCACCGCCTCCACCTGTTCGCCCTTTCCCGACTCGCCGGTCGAGTAGGAGAGCATCGCCACGCGCGGCTCGATGCCGAATGCCTCCGCGGTCTCCGCCGAGCTGATCGCGATGTCGGCGAGCTGCTCGACGTCGGGCTTCGGGTTCACGGCGCAGTCGCCGTACACGAGCACGCGGTCGGCGAGGCACATCAGGAAGACGCTCGACACGACCGAGACCCCTGGCTGGGCCTTGATTATCTCGAAGGCCGGCCGGATCGTGTCGCCGGTGGTGTGCGCGGCGCCGGACACCATGCCGTCGACCGCGCCCGAATGGACCATGAGCGTGCCGAAGTAGCTCACGTCGGCGACCGTGTCGTAAGCCAGCTCCTCGGTCACGCCCTTGTGGCGGCGCAGCTCGTGGTAGACACGCGGCGAACTCCTCTCGGAGCGGTGAGGTGGAGGGATCGACGATCTCCGCCGCGCTCAGGTCCAGGCCGAGCGCCGCCGCCCGGCGGCGCACCTCGTCCCCTGGGCCCAGCAGCGTGAGGTCCACCACGCCGCGGCGCAGCAGCATCTCGGTCGCGCGCAGCACGCGTTCGTCGTCGCCCTCCGGCAGGACGATGTGGCGGCGATCCGAGCGCGCCCGCTCGACCAGCTCGTACTCGAACATTGTCGGCGTCATGCGCACGGGCCGCTCGAGCGCGATCTGGCGCTCGAGCTCACGGGCGTCGACCCGTGACTCGAAGAGGCCGAGCGCCGCCGCTATCCGGCGGTCGTCGTCTGGCGCCAGCTGCGGGCGGACGGCGCTGACCGCGGTGGCCACCGGGTAGGTCTCGCCGGGCGCCTCGAGCACCGGGAACGGCGCCTCCTCGACCAGGCGCCGCAGCGCGGGGTCGAGCCCATAGCCGCCGGTCAGCACGATCCCGGCGACCGCCGGCAGCTCGCCCGACACCGTCGACGCCAGGCTCGCCACGATGATGTCGGGCCGGTCGCCGGGAACGATCACGAGCGTGCCCTCGGTCAGGTCGCGGAGGAAGTGCTCGACGCTCATCGCGGCGACGGTCACGTCGCGCACCTCGCGGTAGCGCTCATCCTCCATGCCGCCGACCGGCTGCGCGCCGAGCGCCACGGCCACGTCTCTCATCGTCGGATAGGCCAGGTCGGGCTGCTCGGGGAGCACGTACACGGGCTGGCCCTCGAAGCGGGTGCGCAGCAGCTCGGTCACCTCCTCGACCAGCTCCGGCGGCACGCGGTTGGCGATCACGCCGAACAGCGCGCAGCCCTTGCGCTCGAGCGACTCGCGGGCCACGCGGGCGGACTTCACGATCTCGCGCGTGGCGGTCCCGCTCACCACCACCAGCACCGGCGCGTCGAGCAGGATCGCCAGGCCGGCATTCAGGTCGAAGTCGAGCGCCGGCGATGCGCCCGTGAAGTCGGTGCCCTCGCAGACGACCACGTCGCTGCGGCGCTCAAGCTCGCGAAAGGAAGCCACCACCCGCTGCTCGACCTGGTTGAAGACGCCGCTCGCGATCGCCGCCTGGCCCTCGTCGTCGGAGAGGGCGTGCATGTCGGCGTAGGAGGTCTCGAGCCGGTAGCGCCGGCGGATCAGCTCGATCTGTGGATCGTTCTCGCTGCCGGAGGCGACGATCGGCCGAAAGAAGCCCACACGCTCGACGCGCGTGGAGAGCGTCTCCACGAGCCCAAGGGCCACGATGGACTTCCCGCTATGGGGCTCCATCGACGTGACATAGACGCTGCGCCTGATACCGGTTCTCTCAGGAGGGCCCGGAGCCGTTCGGAGACCACGCCCAGTCGGTGAACTCCGGCGGGTCGTTGCCGTGCTCGTGGATGTACGCGCGGTACTCCTTCGAGCTTCGCCTGGCACTTCTCGATCACGCCCTGGGCGCCCTGGATCGAGCGCACCGCGAACTCGCCGGACATGCCCTTGACCGTCTCGGCGACCCCGATGTCCACGCGGCTGAGCGCCTCGATCGCGAGCTGGTAGCGATCGACGCCGTTCATCGCCAGCAGGTTGAAGGGCGTGGTCGTGGTGCCCTCCTCCGCGTAGCCGCGCACGTGGAAGCGCTCCTGGCTCGGGCGCCGGTGGATCAGCTGGTGGACCGCCGACGGATAGCCGTGGAAGTTGAAGATCACGGGCTTGTCCTTCGTGAACAGCTCGGCGAAGTCGGCCTGCGACATCCCGTGCGGATGCGCCTCGGCAGCGCCAGCGAGAACAGGTCGGTGACGCACACGAAGCGCACCTTCAGGTCCGGCAGCTCCTCGCGCAGGAGCTCGCCGGCGGCCAGCAGCTCGATCGTGGGGATCGAGCCGCACGCGGCCAGCACCACGTCCGGGTCGCCGTCGTCGTTGCTCGCGAAGTCGAAGACCGACGCACCGCGCTCCACGTGCTCGCGGGCCTCGTCGATCGACAGCCACTGCTGCATCGGGTGCTTGTTGGCGATCACGAGGTTGATCGTGTTCGTGGCCTCGAGGCACTTCTCCATCGTCGCCAGCAGCGTGTTGCTGTCCGGCGGCAGGTAGATGCGCGCAAAGTCCGACTTGCGGTTGAGCATCGAGTTGATGAAGCCCGGCACCTGGTGCGAGTAGCCGTTGTGATCCTGGCGCCAGCCGACGGAGGTGAGCAGGTAGTTGAGCGACGGCACGGGCTCGCGCCACGGCGCCTCGTCGCGCGACATCTTGAGGAACTTGCCGTACTGGTTGACCATTCCGTCGACGATCGGGATGAACGCCTCGTAGCAGGGGAAGACCCCGTGCCGGCCGGTGAGCACGTAGCCCTGCAGCCAGCCCTGGCAGTTGTGCTCGGAGAGCACCTCCATTACACGGCCGTCCCAGGAGTTGCCCGGGTCGACGTCGGGGTCGAGCGGCCAGGTGAAGGCGTGGTTGGTCGCCTCGAAGACGGCGCCGAGCTTGTTGGACGCCACCTCGTCGGGACAGACGATCCGGAAGTTCGCCTCGTCCTCGTTCATCCGGAAGACGTCCGCCATGTAGTCGCCGAGGTGCTCGAGCGCGCTCGCGCTCTCGGCTCCCGGCGGCGCTCACCTGCGACGGCGTGCTTGTCGAGCTCGGGCAGGTTGAGCGGCTTGCGCAGCTTGCCGCCGTTCACGTGCGGATTCGCGCCCATGCGAAGGTCGCCGGTCGGGACAGGCGTCGAGGATCTCCTGGATCGGGGCGCCGCTCTGGTCGAACAGCTCCTCCGGCCGGTAGGAGCGCAGCCACTCCTCGAGCGCCTTCAGGTGAGCCTCGTCGCTCTTCGCGGCGGCGGCCGGCACCTGGTGCGAGTTCGCCCTGCCCTCGACCTCGACGCCGCCGAGCTCCTTGATCCCGGTCCAGCCCTTGAGCGAGCGCACGATGATCATCGGGCCAGGTCGGCCGCTCGGGGCGCTCGCCTCCGCGGCACGCGGCCTGGAGCTCGCGGATCTCGTCGTGGGCGGTGTCCAGCGCGCGCGCAAGGTCGGCGTCGAGGTCCTCGCCCTCGACGATCAGCGGGTGCCAGCCGTAGCCCTCGAAGAGCTTCGTCAGCTCCTCGTTGCTCATCGCCTTGTAGATCGTCGGATTGGCGATCTTGAAGCCGTTGACGTGCAGGATCGGCAGCACCGCGCCGGAGGTCGCGGGATCGAGGAACTTGTTGGAGTGCCAGGCGCCGGCCGTCGGGCCGGTCTCGGCCTCGCCGTCGCCGATGATGCACGGCGGCGATCAGGTCCGGGTTGTCGAGCGCCGCGCCGAAGGCGGTCGCGAGCGCGTAGCCGAGCTCGCCGCCCTCGTGGATCGTGCCGGGCACGATCGGCGCGAGGTGGCTCGGAAAGCCGCCCGGCCAGGAGAAGCTGCGGACCAGCTGCCCGAGCCCGTCGCGGTCGCGGCTCAGCTCAGGCTTGACGTCCTCGAGGCGAGCCGTCGATCCAGAGGTTCGCGAGGTTCGCCGGCGCGCCGTGACCTGGACCGGTGACGAGCAGGATGCTCGACCCGGTGTCGAGGATCAGCCGGTTCAGCCCGGCGTACATCAGGTTGAGACCCGGCACGGTCCCCCAGTGCCCGAGCAGCCGCGGCTTGATGTGCTCGTGGCGAAGCGGCTCCTCGAGCAGGTGGTTGTCCTGCAGGTAGATCATCGCCGCCGCGATGTAGTTCGAGGCGCGGCGATAGAGGGGCAGGGTTTCGATCAGGTCCCGTGAAGCAGCTCCGGTGGCCAAGGCAGTTCTCCCGGTAGATATCCCGGCGAACCTAAACCCATCGGGCAGCGCGCGCAAGCGCGCTCGGGTACCCCGCGAGTCGTTCCTCAGTCGACTTAGCGGTGCCTGAGACCGCTAAGTCGACAATGGAGGCTCGGGCGGCGCGCCGGACACGGCAAAGAAACCCCGGATCCGCGGGGTGCCTTACCTTCTTGTCGTATAGCCCCCACAACCTCAGGCACCCGAGAAAACCGGGGGCGCAGCCGGGCCGTGCGCCGGACCCGTGGGGTGCGGCCAGGAACCGCCGCTAGGCCAGCGTCGGATCCTGCGAAAGCTCCATCACCCGGCGGGCGAGCGCGCGCATGACCTTGCGCTCCACGGACGGGTTCTCGTCGACCAGGTGGCGAAAGTCCTTGCGCGTCAGCACGAACACGCGCAGCTCGGTCTTCGCCTTGACGGTCGCCGTCCGCGGAACGTCCTCCAGCAGCGCGATCTCCCCGACGAAGTCCCCGCCCCCACGCGCCGCCAGGCGTCGGCCGTTCTTGATGACCTCGATCTTGCCATCGACGATCACGAAGAACTCCTGCCCGGTTTCGCCCTCCTTGCAGAGCAAGCCGCCGGCCGGTATCTCGAGATCCTCGGTCACCCTCGCGAGCGCGACGAGCTCCTTCTTCGACAGCCCCTCGAAGAGGGGAGCGCGCTTGAGCGCTTGGACCTTCGTGTCCTGGTTGAACAGCCTCATTCGCCCTACCCTATTTGGGCGCGCTCTCTGAGTCGAGTCGCGTACACGTGCCATTCCCCGGGAACGCCCTTGAGAGTGGCCACGCCGCGGTCCTCGAAGTCGATGCTGGAGCCGGCGGCTAGATCCCTCACGATGCTCGAGACGAGCACCTCGCAGGGCCGGGCCTCTGCCGCGATGCGCGCGCCGATGTGCACCGCGATCCCCTCGACCTTGTCCCCGGAGATCTCCACCTCGCCGGTGTGGACGCCGGCGCGAATGTCGAGCCCGAGCTCCGCGACGGCCGCGACGGCGCGATGGGCGCAGGCGATCGCACGCGCCGGGCCCTCGAAGGTCGCAAAGAAGCCGTCGCCGGTGCTGCGGATCTCCTTGCCGCCGTAGCGTGCGAGCTGCGCTCGAAACGCGGCGTGATGGGCCTCCAGCAGCTCGCGCCAGCGCGTGTCGCCAAGCTCCGCCGCCCGCGAGGTCGACTCGACTATGTCCGTGAACATGACCGTGGTCAGCACTCGCTCGGGCGCGATGTCGACGCGGCCCTCGGCAAGGAAGCGCTCCGTCTGCATGAGCACACGCGGATCGACCCAGGTGCTCACGTCCGGCACGTCGAGCTCCATTGCCTCGGCCTGTGGGATGCGCTCCGCCATGTAGACGCAGCCGCCGCGCCAGCGCGGGTGGTAGAGCATCAGCGTGGGCACGGAAATCGCCGGCAGGACCTCGCGGATGTCCGTCTCCATCAGCGAACGCAGGAACCAGGCCGCGGCCCCGGGGCTCGCGGCGAGGCGCTCGTGGTTGACGTGCCACTGCTCGAATACCGGGTCGCCGGCGAAGCTCGGAAAGTAGTGCTCCAGCTCGGTGCGCTGGTACTCGCGGCTTCCCCAGCTCATGCGAGCCTCGCGCACGCGCCGGCGCCAGTCCTCGACCGGCTCGCCGTGCGGAAAGCCGGGCGCGGCGGTCACTCGCGGCCACGTGTTGTGAAAGACGAGGGCGACGACCCGCTCCGGGTAGGTCGCGGCGAACAGCGCGCAGAGCTGCCCTCCGGGTGAGCCCGCGCCCAGCAGGGCCGCCCGGTCGGATCCGGCGTCGTCCATGACCGCACGAATGTCGTCCATCCTCGTTTCGAGCGTGGGCAGGTCGCGCGGCCGGTCGGACATGCCGGTCCCGCGCTTGTCGAGCAGGATCAGGCGCGAGAACGACGCGGCGCGGCGGCAGAAGTCGACGAAGATCGGCTGCTCCCAAGCCCAGACCAGATTGATCATGAACGGCACGAACAGCAGGTCGACCGGGCCCTCGCCGACCACCTGGTAGGCGATGCTCACATCGCCGCTGCGGGCGTAGCGGACGTCGGGAGTGTCTAGGTTCACGAGGCGAACACTAAGTGAGAAAATGAGCTCAAAGGAGGCCCATGAGCTACCGCAACCACCTGCCCCAACTCGACGGCAGCCTGTTCTTGACCGACGGCGGCATCGAGACCACGCTGATCTTCCACGAAGGGATCGACCTGCCCGCCTTCGCGGCTTTCGATCTCTTAAAGGACAAGGAGGGCACCGAAGCGCTGCGGCGCTACTACGAGCCCTACACCGCGCTGGCCCGCGAGCGCGGCGTCGGCCTGGTGCTCGAGAGCCCGACCTGGCGGGCGAGCCCGCGCTGGGCCCGCGAGCTCGGCTACACGGATGAGGAGCTCGACACGTTCAACCGCAAGGCGATCGCGCTGATGGAGGAGATCAGGGACGGCTTCGGACCGGACGCGGCGCCGGTCGTGATCAGCGGCTGCATCGGGCCCCAGGACGACGGATACAGCCCCGCGCAGATGCTCACGGCAGCCGCCGCGCAGGAGTACCACGCGACGCAGATCGGCACTTTCCAAGACACCGCGGCGGACATGGTCACCGGGATCACGATGACCTACGTCGAGGAGGCGATCGGCCTCACTCGCGCCGCCGGCCAGGCCGAGCTTCCGGCGATCATCTCATTCACCGTCGAGACCGATGGGCGCCTGCCGAGCGGCCAGGCGCTCGGCGAGGCGATCGGCCAGGTCGACGAGGAAACGGGTGGCGCCCCTGCCTACTACATGATCAATTGCGCCCACCCGACGCATTTCGACGACGTGATCGGTGGGCTCGAGCCCTGGCACGCTCGGATCCGCGGCTTGCGCGCAAATGCCTCGGCCAAGAGCCACGCCGAGCTCGACGAGGCCACTGAGCTCGACGCCGGCGATCCGGCCGACCTGAGCGCCCGCTACGTGGCGCTCAAGGACAAGCTCCCCGAGCTCAACGTGCTAGGCGGCTGCTGCGGCACAGATCACCGCCACGTGAGCGAGATCTGCAACGCCTGGATGGCCGGGAGGACCTAGCCCTCGATCGAAGACATCACGTGCTTGACCCGCGTGTATTCCTCGAGCGAGTACATCGACAGGTCCTTGCCGTAGCCGGACTGCTTGAACCCGCCGTGCGGCATCTCCGCGACGAGCGGGATGTGACAGTTGATCCACACGCAGCCGAAGTCGAGCGCCCGTGAGATGCGCAGCGCGCGCTTGTGGTTGCTCGTCCAGACACTGGAGGCGAGGCCGTACTCGGTCCCGTTCGCCCAGCGCAGCGCCTCGTCCTCGTCGGAGAACGACTGCACGGTGATGACCGGGCCGAAGATCTCGGTGCGGGCCAGCTCGTCGGACGGCTCCAGCCCTCCTACCACGGTCGGGGCATAGAAGAAGCCGTTGTCGGTGAGCCGCTCGCCGCCCACCATCACCGTGGCGTGGTCGGGTGTGCGGTCGACGAGCCCGCTGACGTGTGCGAGCTGGTTGGCGTTGTTGATCGGAGGGATGAAGAAGTCCTCCGAGCCGTTCTGCTCGTCCTTTGACAGCTTCACGTCGCCCGCCTGTTCGACCAGCGCGGCCGACAGGTCCTCCTGCACCCCTCTGCTGGCCAGCACGCGCGTGGCAGCCGTGCAGTCCTGGCCCGCGTTGAAGTAGCCGGCGACGGCAATGTCCTCAGCCGCCTGGGAGAGGTCTGCGTCGTCGAGCACGATCACCGGCGCCTTGCCGCCGAGCTCGAGATGGCAGCGCTTGACCGTGTCGGCCGCCGCCCGGGCGACCGCCTTGCCGGCAGCGATGCTGCCCGTGATCGAGACCATCTGCGGGATCTCGTGACTCACCACCCCGGCGCCGGTGTCGCGGTCGCCGCAGACCACGTTGAACACTCCCGGCGGCAGGATGTCGCCGAACAGCTCCGCCATCTTGACGGTGCTCGCCGGGGTGGTGTCGGAGGGCTTTAGCACGAGCGTGTTGCCCGCCGCCAGCGCCGGGGCGAACTTCCACACGGCCATCATCATCGGGTAGTTCCAGGGCGTCACCGATCCGATCACCCCGATCGGCTCGCGCCGGATCCAGGACGTGAAGCCCTCCATGTACTCCGTCGTCGCCCTGCCCTCGAGCACGCGCGCCGCGCCGGCGAAGAAGCGGATCTGGTCGCACATCGGCGGGATCTCCTCGCTGAGGGTGAGTCCCTTTGGCTTGCCGGTGTTCTCGGCCTCGACATCGACCAGATGCTCGGCGTTCTCCTCGATCGCGTCGGCCATCTTGAGCAGGCAGCTCATGCGCTCGCTGGGCGTCGTGTCGCGCCAGCCCCCCTCGAACGCCGCCTCCGCCGCCTTCATCGCGGCGTCGATGTCGGCCTCGCCCGACTTCGGGGAGGTCGCGTAGATCTCGCCCGTGGACGGGTTCACGATGTCGAGCGTCTCGCCTCCCTGCGCGGCCGCGAACTCGCCGTTGACGTAGTTGAGCAGTTGGCGCGTCTCAGCCATGGCAGTGCCTCCGCAGATCGTGATTCCGGGCGTTGTGGCACGCAGGGTGCCACACAGGGGCTCTCCTACGCCGCTCGGAGGCCCTCGGCAAAGGTCTGCGTGCGCTCTCCCTCGACGAACTCGTCGAACGACTGGCTCCAGGTGAAGCCGGGCCAGCGGTACTCGGCGCGGCCCTCGGCCGGGTAGTAGGCCGCGGTGTAGATCGTGCCGAAACCGGTCGAGAACGCGGTGCTGTAGAGCGGCGGTTGGAGGAAGACCTCGACCAGGCGCTCGCGCGTCATCTTCGGCGCGTCGAGCAACTCGAGGACATAGCGCTCGCGCTCGAACGTGCGAGTCGCGCGGGCGTAGTCGGGCCAATCGTCCTTGCGCTGGTGATTGGTCGCGGCCGGCACGTCGCTGAAGGCCGGCTCGCGGTCGGGGCTCAGACAGGCGGTCACCACCGCGCCGGTCCGGTCGAGCAGCGTGACGTTCTGGGCCGCGTGGACCGGGATCCGTGCGAGCGCCTCGCGCGCCTGACCCACCGTCTCGCACGTTTCGAGCAGGTAGCGGATGACGAGCGGGATGCCGAATCCGTCTCCGACCTCGCGCCGCCCGCCGAAGGTCAGCGAGGCGGCGAGGCCGGCATCGTTTACGCCGTCGAGCAGGCCCCAGAGGCAGTCGCTCATGCCGATCACGCGCCGGCCGGTCCAGGCGGTCGAGCAGATGATCCCCTCCGCGCGGGCCGCCGGATAGTCGTAGTTGCGCACCAGCACTGGATCCGCGTCGCGGCTCCACGCTCCCTGCGAGCAGCCCACGACGAAGCCCGGCGGCCTGTAGAGCGAGAGGAAGCGGGCCGCCAGCTCGTCGCCGCCCGCGAGCTCGACGAGGCGTTCGTAGGTTCCGACCAGCTCGGGCATGTGCTCTCGCAGCATCCGGCGGCAGGTCGACAGGTCCGGGCGAGCCGACTCGCCCTCCTTCAGGTACCAGCCCCGGTAGGCAGGCCACATCGCGTCGAAGGAGGCCTTCCACTTGTCCCCGGGCTCGAGCTCCTCGATCGCCTCGAATGTCAGCCAGTTGCCGTCGGGAGCCGGGGCGGGCTCGGGCCTGCCGCCCTGGTGGTCGGGCAACAGCTCGAGCTCGTGCTTGATCTCGTCCCAGACGGGCTTCCAGTAGCGGTCGATCGCCTCGACGGCGACCGCCGGCAGGCCGAGCGACTTGACCCACTCGGGCAGTTCGGGCAGGTCGGGCAGGGACGACATGGGCGCTACGGTAGCGCCGTCACCGGGCGGCCAGGCCGCACCAGTCGCCGATGAACAGGCCGAGCACCTGTGCCGTCTCCACCATCGAGGTGAGCAGGACGCGCTCGTCGACCCCGTGGATGCCCTCGGCGTGGGGCCCGAAGCAGAGCGCGGGGGTGTTCCCGTAGAGCTGGAAGCTGCGCGCATCGGTGGTGGCTGTCGAGGCGAACACCGGCGGAGCAGCGCCGGCAACCCGCTCAGCGGCCCGGCCGAGCGCACCGGTCACCGGCGCGTCAGGCTCGAGCGTGAAGCCCTCGCAGGCGAAACCGTCGTAGAGGACCTCGACCTCGAACCCGGCGAGCACCGGGTCCGCTGCCGTGGCGGCGCTGACAGCCTCCTCGACGCGCCGCTTCAGGTTCTCCACCCCGGTGCCTGGATAGAGCGCCAGCCGGAACTGGGTGACGCTCTCGCCGGCCACCGTCGACGGCCAGTCCCCGCCCCGGATCACGCCCACGTTCAGGTTGATCGGGTGCGGATACACGTCGTAGGGGGCGGGCGGGTCGACGTTCAGCTCCGCCTCGAGCTCGCGCAGTGCCGAGATGATCGGGAAGACCGCCTCGATCGCGTTCTGCCCCTCGGGGGCGTCGCCGGCGTGGGCAGGCTTGCCGGCCACCCGCACACCGAACCAGAGCACGCCGACCTGAGAGTTCTGGATGCCGCCGCTCGTCGGCTCGGTCAGGATCACCGCGTCGGCCGTGCGCCCGGCGAGCACGCACGCCAGGGCCCCGTTGCCACTGCACTCCTCCTCGACGACCGACTGCAGGTCGACCGGCGCCCGCGGGGCCAGGCCCAAGGCCTTGAGGCCGCGCACCGCGCCGGCGATCGCCACGAGGCCGGCCTTCATGTCGCCGGCGCCGCGGCCGTAGAGCCAGTCGCCGTCGCGGCGGGCGCGAAACGGCGGTGACGCCCACATCGACTCGGGCGCCGGGCTGACGACGTCGATGTGTCCGTTGAGCACGAGCGAGCGGCCGTCGGCCGGCTCGGCCGGCGGCCAGGCGGCGACCACGTTGGCCTTGCCCGCCACGTCCCAGCTGAACGGCGAGGCCCCGGGATGCTCGCGCAGCGCGTCGGCGTCCAGGGGGACGTCGACCGGGTCGAGGCCCAGCTCCACGAAGGCGTCGCGCATCACGTCCTGCCCGGGTGCCTCGTGTCCGAGCAGCGTCGGCGCCTCGACGAGCCGCACGAGCAGCTCCTCCATCCAGGGCCGCTCGGCGGCGATGGCGCCAAGGATCTGATCGTCGGCTGGGCTCACGGAGCCATACAATCGCAATCCGGCCGCACCACAGGAGGAGAGCCATGGCGAAGACCACGACCACGCTCCGGGGAATCTCCGAAATCCGGGGCTTCTTCCGCACCAACCAGACGCCGATCTACTTCGTCTCGCCCACGGCGTTCAACCTGCTCGGGATCGACCGCTGGGTACGGAGCTTCTTCTTCGTCAACTACTTCGACTCGTTCGAAGGCAGCCACCCGCGGGTCTTCGTGCCGAGGGAGCGCCCGTACCGCGAGTTTGGCTCGATCGAGGAGATCTGCAACTACCTGCTCGAGGACAAGGAGGTGCACGACCTGTTCCGCCGGCGCGGGCCGGGCGGGAAGGCGCTGTTCGTGTTCTTCGACGAGCAGACCGAGGCGCTTGCCGCCGATGCCGGGCTCGGGGTGGCACTCCCGTCGGCGGAGCTCCGTCACCGGCTGGACTCCAAGATCGAGACGACGCGGATCGCCGACGAGGCCGGCGTGCCGAGCGTCCCGAACGTGATGGGCGAGGCCGCGAGCTACGAGGAGCTCTTGGAGCTCGCACGGGGCGCCGAGCTCGGAGACGACCTGGTCGTCCAGACCCCCTACGGCGACTCTGGCAAGACGACCTTCTTCGTGCGCGAGCAGCGTGACTGGGACGACAACGCCGAGGAGATGTCGACCCAGGAGCTCAAGGTGATGCGACGGATCAACCCGCGCGCGGTCGCGGTCGAGGCGTGCATCACGCGCCAGGGCACGCTCGTCGGGCCGCTGATGACCGACCTGACCGGCCACCCCGAGCTCACCCCTTACAGGGGCGGCTGGTGCGGGAACGACATTTTCCCGGACGCGGTGTCACCGGAGCACCGCGAGCGCGCGCGGGAGCTCACACGGAAGCTCGGCGACCGGCTGCTCGACGAGGGCTACCGCGGGCTGCTGGAGATCGACTACCTGGTGGACGCCGACAGCGGCGAGCTCTATCTCGGCGAGCTGAACCCGCGCCTCAGCGGGATCAGCTCGATGACCAACGTCAGCGCCGGCGCCTACGCCGACGTGCCGCTCTTCCTGTTCCACCTGCTCGAGTACATGGACGTCGAGTACGAGATCGACGTCGACGAGATCAACGACCGCTGGTCGAGCCAGGACGCGACCGACGTCTGGAGCCAGCTCGTGCTGAAGGAGCCGGACGATCAGGTGCAGCTGCTCACCCAGGCGCCCAAGACGGGCATCTGGCGCCTCGACGGCGGGGCGGGCATCCGCTTCAGCCGCTGGGGCAACGACTGGCACAGCCTCCAGGACGACACCGAGGGGTTCTACCTGCGCGTGCTGGCCCCCGGCGACTACCGCTACAAGGGTGCCGACCTCGGCATCATGGTCACGCGCGGGCGCCTTCAGACCGAGGACAACGAGCTCACCCAGCGCGGCCGGGACTGGATTGACGGCATTCGCGCGCAGTTCGCCGGCACGCCGGTCGACGAGAGCGCCGACCCGCCGCCGACGCACGACGCGCTCGCCTTCAAGCTGGCCTGACTTGATCGACCCACTCAACCGCTGGTCGGCGATCGGCGAGAAGCCGGACTATGCGGGGCTGCTCACCTTCGCCGGCTGCCCGTACACCGAGGACGCGGCCGAGCTCGAGGGAGTTGACGTTGCGATCGTGGGCGCACCGATGGACGACCTCGTCTCCGACCGGCCCGGGACGAGCTTCGCGCCGCGCGCGATCCGCGCGGCGAGCAGCCCTCCGGGGCCGCACCTGGAGGCCGGCGTGGATGCCTTCGCGGAGCTCAGGGTCGTGGACTTCGGCGACGCGGCCGTGCTGCCCGGCGACCCGCGTCGCTCGCACGCCGCGATCGAGACCGTGGTGGGAGAGGTGCTCGCCGCCGGCGCGACGCCCGTGCTGCTCGGCGGCGACCATTCGATCACCGAGCCGAGCGTGCGCGCGTGCGTGGCCACGCGCGGCCCCGTCGGCGTCGTGCACTTCGACACCCATACGGACACCGGGGAAGAGGTGTTCGGCGTCAAGTTCTCCCACGGAACCTTCATGCGCACCCTGGTGGACGACGGCCAGGTCGACGCCGGGCGCTACGCGCAGATCGGCCTGCGCGGCTATTGGCCCGGGGAGGACGAATTCGCCTGGCAGGCCGAGCGCGGCATCACGAGCCTGTTCATGCACGAGGTTCGCGACCTCGGGATCAGGGAGGTCGTCGCGCGCGCCCTGCGTGCGGTGGGGGACGGCCCCGCCTACCTGACCGTGGACATCGATGTGCTCGACCCCGCCTTCGTGCCGGGAACCGGGACGCCCGAGCCCGGTGGCCTCACGTCCGCCGAGCTGCTGTGGGCGGTGCGCGAGGTGGCGCAAGGGCTCGAGCTGGTGGGCGCCGACCTGGTCGAGGTGCTGCCCAGCCAGGTGGGTACGGCCGACGCCTCGGCGCTCGTGGCGGATCGCATCGTGCGGGAGATCCTCACCGGCATCGCGCTGCGCCGGCGCGGATAGCGCCCGCCGGGCGCGAAAAACTGCAGCAATGAAGGGGTCGATCCCAAGGTCACACCCCCCCGTGGGCCCTCGTTCGGGCGTATTCGACCACTTTCGGGGCCCACCTCATGCGATCGGGCCGACCCCTCATAGCTGCAGTTTTTCGAGAGGCCGGTACCAGCCGAGCGGTTCGCCGCACCCAATCGAGTCAAAGATCCAGCCGAAAGCGCCAGGCCGTCCCAAGGTCGTCGTCGGGGACCTCGCCGTCCGGGACGAAGCCGGTCTTCTCGAGCACGCGCACGGACGCTCCGGGTCCGGCCAGCGTGTGCGCGATCACCGCCCGTAGGCCGGGCGACGTGAACGCTTCGCGCAGCAGCTCGCGGGTGGCGGCGGTTGCGATCCCGCGGCCCTCCCAGCTCGGTGCGACCGCGTAGCCGATCTCCAGCACGCCGTCGCGCGGCGGTCCCTTGAAGCCGCCCAGGCCGACCAGCGTGCGAGGCTCGTCGAGAACGAACAGCCGGGTTCCCCAGCGCGTGCTGTCCGGATCGGCCGCAACCGCGTCGCGGGCGCGCTCAAGCGCCTGGGGGAATACGTCCCAGCCCTCGGCCACCTCGCAGTCCAGCGCGCGCCCCAGCGCAGGGCGATCGTCGATCGCCGCATCGAGCAGCGCGAGATCGGGAGTCACGAGGCGAACGCGGATGGCGGGCACCTACGAGCGTTCCATCACGTCGTAGCCCAGGCCAGAGCCGCGCTCCCCGCGTCCCGGCCGCTTGCGGCGCGCCATCCACAGGTGCGGCTTGCCGTCGGCCCCGCGGGCCAGCTGCCAGCGCCGTGTGACCTGCGCGCCGGTTGCCGGGATCTCCTCCTCATGGAGCGCGAACGCGCGCTCCGGCGCGAGCACCCGACCCTTCGGCCCGGCGACGCTCGGGTCGTCGAGCTCCTCCCACGCGAGCATCCGCGCCCGGCGCAGGCGGACCTGCGCCGACGCCGGGTCCACCCGCTCTGGAACCAGCGGGATCCAGTACGGCGGCACCGGCGACTGAAGCCGGTAGCCCCACGCATCGTCTGGGGCCCGGGCCGCGGACGGCGCCGGGCGCTCGGCGGCCATGCCGTCCATGAGGCGCCTCCTGATCGAGCCGCCGGTGGCGGTCTCCAGGCGCTCCTCGATGGCCCACGCCAGGTTCGCCTCCTCGTCGCGGACGAAGCTCACTGACTCGAGCGGCGGACCGTTCTGCGGAGTCGGCAGCGCCGGAACGAGCAGGAGCCAGGGCGGTTGGCCGCGTGCGGGCGACGGGTCGCCGCTCAGCTCGAAGAACGCCCAGACTCGCCCGGACCCCGGTGGCCGCTCGTCGAGCTCGGCGGTCGAGCTCACGTCGAAGCTCTCCTCGAAGGTGTTTCGCACCACGAGGCGCGTAACTCGCGCGATGCTCCCTGCGGGAAACCGCGCCGGGAACAGGAAGTAGTCGTTGGAGTAGACGATCGCGAACTCGGCCACGGTGAGGCGGGCGAGGTCCGCGGGACCGGCCTCGACCCCGCCGAAGTAGACGGCGCCCTCCTCCACCTCCCAGTAGCTCGACGCGGGCATGCCCGCGTAGGTGAGCGGCACCGGCAACACGTTCAGCTCGCGCTGAGTCGGACCCCCGATGGGGAGCACCTTGAAGGGGCCGTCGGGGGGCGCCGGGGGCGTAGCCGCCACGTCGAAGGCGTGCCAGTCGAGCCTGCCACCGGGGTACTCCTCCGCATTCATGACGACCTCCCCCTGGGTCGCCTGCGCGGTGATCGAGAAGCGGTGCTCGAGCCGGTTGTCCATCCAGGTCTCCCCCGAGGCGCCGGGCAGGTCGAAGCGCCCGATCTGCTCCTCGCGCCAGGCGTCCACGGCCCGCTCCATGGCAGGGCGATCCGCGGGCTCGGCGAAGCCGACCAGCTTCTCGCGGCCGTCGGCGAGCGCCCGCAGGCCGTCGATCGAGCCACGCTCCATCAGCCTCAAGCGGCGCTGCTCGCGCGGCGGAAGCCCGGCGAGCGCGCCTGCCGGCACCGCGAGCCGGTAGGCGGTGCGCAGCTTTACGCGCAGGGGCCCGAGCCCCTCCTCGTCCAGGCGCCGCAGCAGCTGCAGGCCGGCCTCACCGGAAACCGCCACCCGTCCGTGGCCCACCCGAGCCTCGGCCTCCACGCGCGACTCGAGCGGCCGTCCTTCGGGGAAGGGCTCGACCGGCAGGCCGGGCAGCACGCGGTTGCGAAAGCCCGTGAGCGGAAAGTGCTCGACGGTCGCGCGAATGTGGATCGGGGAGGCGGCGTCCTCGCCGCGAAACTCGCCGACCTGCCACTGGCGCGAAAGCAGCCAGAGCGGGTCCCCGAGCCTTGCCTGCAGGCCCTCCTCGAGCTCTGGATCGCGCGTGTGCGGCTCGATGCGGTCCCAGAGGAGGTCAGCCATCGGAATCCTCCTGGGGGCCCGAGTCGATCGTCCACGGGCGGGAAGATCGCGGGCATCTGGTGGCCGTAGGCGACCAGGACGTCCGGGTCGACCGCGCGTAGCTTCGCCGCCTCGAGCGCCTCCAGCAGCGTGTCGACGACGTTGTCGAAGCTCCAGCTGCGATCGCGCGGAGGGAGCCCCAGCAACATCGCCTGCGGAGGCCGCGAGCTCGGGGCATCCACGTTGAGCGCCACGCCCGTCACCACGTCGCCGCTCGGGATCACCTCGGCCCATTCGTCGACCACCAGGCCGGCCGCCGTCCCCGACTCGGACAGGCTCGCCCGCCCGCCGTCGTCGACGACGAACCAGGAGAGCGCGCCGCGCCGCCGGTCGCCCGGCGCGTGCAAAGCCACCCACGGCTCGCCCTGCGCCCTCGGCAGCTGGCCGACCACCGGCCTGATGCGCGCCTCGTCGTAAAGCAGCTCCGTGAGCGTGATCGCCTCATCCAGAGCACCTGCGTCGCCGCGCACGTGCGCCACGCTGCGCAGCCATCCCATCGCCGCGGCGGGGTCATCAGCGAGCAGCTCGTCGCTCTTGCGCAGGGCGTCCTCGAACTGCGAGCCGCCGGCGGAGAACAGCGGCAGCAGCGGGAAGCCCGGCTCGAGCGGGCTGTCGGCGTCGAGCCGCGCCCGAGCCGTCGCGAGCGCCGCCCAGGCGTCCACATGGAGCGCCTCCCGGCCTGCCTCGGCATAGCCGTGGATCGGCACGGCGTTCGCGATCCCGTGGCCGGCCAGCTCGAGCAGCGCGGCGCGAATGGAGGCGAGGCTCGTCTTGCCCACCGGTGCGGGAACGGCCTCGCTCGGTATCGGGAGAAGTCGCTCGAGCCTCCTCCTCGCACTCGCCAGGCCGGCTCGAAACCCGGCCACGCGCGCGTCGGCCTCGGCCTGGTCGGCGCCGCTCTCGAGCTCGGCGCCGGGCAGGTCGAGGTCGCGCGCGTTCAGCGGCCGGGACGCCGCAACGAGGGTGCGAAGCGCCGATGCAAGCTCGGAGAGGTCGTCGAAGGAGAGCTCGCCGGCGGCCAGATCGGCGGGGGCGGTATCGACCACGAGGTCGTCCTCCAGCTTTGCGTGACCCGGCTGCGACAGCACATGCGCGCGTGCGCGCCGCTCCCAGGTGCCCGGAGTCTCGAACAGCGCGTCGAGCGGACTGAAGCCTTGGCCCTCGGCGATGTTGGCGAGCGAAACGGGCACCCCTTCGCCGGTCGCTCCGATCCGCACCACGCAACGGACCTTCGCGGGATCGCCCAGCAGGCTCGCCACCCAGGCCGAGAGCGACGGCTCGAGCTCCGATCGCGGCGACGAGCCCCACTTCGGGACGGGGCTCGCGGCCGGGGGGAGCGTCACGATCAGGCGATGGGAGACGCTCGCGCCCGTGACCGGCGTGTCCAGCCCGCTGAGGCGCGGCGGCGGCATCGCGCCGGTCGCGATGGCGTCGAGGGTCGCCGACGCGCGCTCGCTGTTGCCCTGGAGGAGATGGTGCATCGAGTCGGCCATCGAGGCGTCGGCCACCGCATCCATGCTCGCGAGCAGGCCGTTCGAGTGCGCCCTGCAGTCCGACGCGGCCGGGCACGGTCTCCACCTTGTCGGGCCGCACCGTGAACGCCACCTCGTCGGGCAGGTCGATCCGGACGCCCGCCCCGTGGTAGAGCTCGGCGAGCTCGAGCCCGTCGACGGGTCCCCGCGGGGCGCGCGTGATGCCCTTGGCCTCGAGCACGCGCCGGCGGCAGTCATCGATGAACTGGTCGAGCAGGAGATCGTGCAGGCGGCGCTCGAAGCGGCATCCGAGCAGGTCCCCGAGCTCCCCGCCCTGGCGCATGCCGTCGAGCAGGTAGGCGGCGACGCGCACCCGCTCGGAGCGCAGGTCGACTGCCATCGACGACCCCGGGTCATGGGAGCCGTGCGCGTCCCAGCCGGCGCGCAGCACCGCCGCGGTCGCGGCGTGCTCGAGCGAGGGCGCGTGGATGAATCCGTGCGACTCGCGGGTGCCCGTGCCACGGGGTGGAGCCTCTCCACCCAGCCAAAGCCGCCGATGCGCAAGGCACCGCCACCCTCATCGCGCAGGGCCGCGAGCGCGCGCGAGGCGAGCGCGGTGATCCACGCGTCGAGCCGGTGGCTCGCCAGGCCGAGCGTCTCTCGCAGGCGCAGCTCGAGCTCGTCGACCGACCGTCCGCGAGAGCGTGGCCAGCGCGCTCGAGTAGGACGCTCCTGGCTCGTCCGGCACGTCGTCGACGACGGATTCGATCAGCTGCCGAAGCAGCGGCTTGCCCAGGTCGATGCCCGGTATCTCATGATCCTCGGGGTCGATGGGAGGACCCTCCTCGAAGATCCGCGCCCGATGCCGAGCCAGCGACCGGGTCGCGGATGACCGGCGCGCGAAGGGGGGCGCGGGCGGGCCGGCAGCGGGCCGTGGCGACGGACGCCGGGCGCCGGGACCGGTGACGCGGAAGCGGAGGTCGCTCAGGTACTGGGAGGGGTCGGAGCCGGAGCTGAGGACCAGCCCACGGGTGAAGAGCTCATCCACCTCGGGGACCGAATAGCCGGAGAAGAAGATCTTCGGGTCGGTCGTGACCGTCTCGTTGAAGACGCCGCTGATCGCGTCGGGGTACCACTCGTTGAACGGCGTCTGGCGGTCGCGATGCGCCTCACAAAGGTCGATGGCGATCCTGATGAAGTCGAGCATCCTCCTCCTGAGCTCGCCCGGATCGCCCAAGACGTCTCGATGGTCCAGGTAGAAATTCAGCACCTCCAGCTCTTGGGCGATCGAGGTGGCGTCGCCAACCCCGATGATGAACGGGCCCGCCTCGTAGAGCCCGGCCAGAGCGCTGACATCGGTGCCTTGGTGGCCTCCCACAGCCCCTCCCAGACGCCCGTTCGGAGGTCCCACAGCCAGTTGAGCCGGCGGACCACGAAGCGCTGCGGGTGCGGCAGGAGCCGAGCATCTCGGCCGCGACCTCATCGGACGTGCCGCGGTCGACCGGATCGAGGCGCTGCGACGCCCGGCAGCGATTCGCGCCAGCGCTCGCGCAGCTCGAGCAGGATCGCCTCGAGCGCGACGAGCGGATCTGGCGAGTCGCAAGTCGCCGCCGTCGCGCCGCATCACGGGCAGCACCCCGTAAGGCTGCGCGCCGACGACGAGCGTCGGAAGCGGCGCGCCGCCGCGCACGTGATCGATGAAGAAATCCCGGATCGCGCGGCGCTTCGCCTCCGGCACGATCGACGCGCCCTCCTCGGGCGCCAGCAGGTCGTCGAGGTAACGGCCCCAGGTGACCGGCCAGAGCGCGCGGTTCATCGCCGCCATCGCCGCGTCCTCGTCGATGCCGCGCATCGGCGACGCGCCGCAGCACCGAGCTCGTCGAGGCCGAGCGCGCGGCTGAGCTGGCCGGCCGCCGAGGCCGCCGGATCGGCCAGGCCCTGCCGTCGAGCTCGCGCGCGAACAGCGCCGCCACGTCGTCCACCTCCGCGCGTCCAGCCGGCGATCGCCTCGTCGGTGTTGTTGGTCGGCGTGCCCTGCGCCACGACGGCCAGGCCGTCGGTAGTAGTGATGCGCGCTCGAGCAGCTGCTCGAGCGCCTGGCGCGGTTGCAGCTCTTCGCCGATGCCCACCACGAGCAGCGTGAGCCCGCTGGCGCCGAAGTCGAAGCCCGGCAGCGGGATCGTGATGGCCATGCCGGCCCCGAGCGCCTTGTCGTAGTCGACCATCCACGCCATCGGGTCGTCGACCGGCAGCGATCGTCGCCGCCTCGAAGGCAGACCAGATCCGCCGAGATCGGGCGCGAAGTGCGAGCGGGGTCGCGACCGCGTTGCCCAAGGCCACGAACGCGCCGCTCGTTGCCGACGAAGCCCGCGATCGCACCAGCGCGTCCGGCATCAGCGCGGCCCTGCCCGGCGCGGCGCCCTTGCGCGTCTTGCGCTTCGGGTAGACACCGGCTCGCGCGCTTCGCCACGGCGTGGGCCGCGTCTCGCGCCGCCACCCAGACCGCGCGCCGCGGCGGCGATGCGCGCACCAGGGCGTCGCGCGCGCCGTCGGCATCGCCGCGAGCCGCCGGCGCCAGTAAGCCTCGCCGAGCGCCACCTCGCGCTCGCGTCAGCAGCTCCTGGTGCTCGTTCAGATGGATCTGGTCGGGATAGATCGCGCACCCGCAGCTCGCTCGCCGAAGAAGCGGGTCTCCAGGCGCACCGGCAAGAACAGCAGCGGCGTGTCGCCGATCTCGAAGCCTCGCGATGATCGATGCTCAGCACCGCGAACTCGCCGACTCGAGCAGGTCGGCGTCAGCGCGAACGCCGTCGCGGCCGGCAACGGACCGGCGTGCGAGAGCGCAGGCCATGGCGTCCGCGCTCAGCGCGCCGCGGCGAGGTCGAGCATCTGGTCGGCATGCACGAGCATGCGCACCGGGCGCTGCAGCGTGATGCGCGCCATCGCCGGCCGCGCTGTCCGCCCAGGTCTCGGTCCACTGGTTGGCGCCCTGGTCGTCGTAGGGCGAGGTCTCGCCCGAGCGCCGCCGAGCTGGACGTGCCGCGCCTGCTCGCCGCGCGCGCGTCGGCCCAGGTCAGGTCCTTCCAGAGCTCAGATCGGGCGACTCGTCGCTTGCGGCGGTGTCGAGCCCGAAGCTCGGCTCGGTCGGCGGCTCCTCGAAGGCGAAGTACCAGCCGGGCAGCTTGTCGTCCGGGTCCGGCGAGCCCTGGACGTCGCGCTTCGACGTCGATCGTGGCACTCGAACGCGAAGCCGACGAACATGGCGTTGCGGCCGAGGCTGCCGGCGAAGACCGGCGCAAGGACCGCCGCGTCGGCGTCCTCCTCGCGCAGAACTCGCCGTCGCGCCGTTGCCCAGCTGGCCGGCACGGCGCTGATCAGCGTGTTGGGATAGCGCCGGAGCAGCTCGCCCTTGATCACCAGGACGAGCGTCCGGGCCGGATCGGCGCCGGCGTGCGGATGGCTGCCGAGCGCGCTCGGGCGCCATGCGGCGACCGGCGGAATGTCGCTCGCGGCTGCGCCGTCCGCGCCGCATGGTCCCAGAACATCCGCAGCCAGGTGCCGGCGAGATCCGCCGGGTACTCGCGCCAGAGCCATCTCGCGCGCAAGCTCGTGATTGGCGCCCAGCAGGAATGCCTCGACATACGTCGCCGTTGATCACGGCGAGGCCGACGCTCTCGTCCGCGAGGTCGCCGATGCCCGGCATCAGCAGCTCGGGATCGATGCGCACGACCTCGGCGTAGAGCGGCGACGTCGATCGACGGCGACGCCCAGATCGACGCGGGCACCGGCTCGTCGCCGAGCACGCCGGCCGGCGGGATGATGTGGCGCAGGCGCGCTGCCAGGACGCGCGGTCGGCTCGAGCTGCGCCGTGATCCCGGCGCGAGCCCCGGCAGGTCGATCGAGCGAGGCCGTGGTCGAGACGGTGCCGACCCCGGTCAGGACATGATCGATGCTGCCGAACACGGAATCGATCGGCCGGGTGTCGAGCACCGGCCTCGATTGGGCGATCACGCTGTTCGCGACGAGATGGGATCGCGCACGACGAAGGTCCGCGCCGCGTCTCGAGGGCCTGGCGACGGCGGGCGATGCTGCGAAACGGCGCGCAGGCGCGCCGCCGCGGGCGAGCGGGCGCGCGAGCCGCTGCTCCAGCTTCCAGATTCGCACGGTCCAATCGCTGAAGTCGATCGGCTGCGCGTGCCGATCTCGAGCCTCGATCGGCCGTCCTTCCAGGCTGGACGCGTCCGGGCGGTCAGCCAGGCGCCGTGCGGCACGGTGAGGTCGGCATAGCGCAGCATCGCTCGACGTGCTCGGTGGCGATGCGCTCGGTCAGCCGCCGCGTCACGTGCCGGCGCTCGCGCGCGCGCGGCGACCGCCGTGCCGCAACGGTGGCGCCGGCTCGCATCTGCCGGCGAAATGCCGCCGACACCGTGCCCTGCGGCAGGTCGCTCGCAAGCAGCGAGCCGAAGACGGTGACGCCGGCTACGCTTTCAGGCGCGGATGGGCGCCGCTGCTGAGCTGCAGCGCGCTCGCATCGGCGCAGCTGCAGCACGCGGACGTGCCGGCGCCGGCCGACCTCGCGGGCGAGGCGGGTCTGGCCGAGCACGCGGTTGACGCGCCTGACGCCCCGATCGCCTGATCCCAGGCCTGCGCCATCAGCCGCTCCTGGTTGCGTGCGCACCACCTCGCGCTCCCAGGCCGGCGACCGAGCGGTGCCGGGGATCGAGGTTGGCCTCGGACAGCCAGCGCGGCGCAGCCCGCGACGGGCCGCGCGCCGGGTGCCGGGCACCGTCGTCGAGCCCGGCCGGCAGCAGCGCCGTAGCGCGGGCGGCGCCACCACCGGGTCGTGGCGCGACGGATCGTAGGCCTCGCCCGCGGCGACGCGGCGTGCCGGGGGTGGCCTCGGCGAGCAGATCGGCAAGTGCCGACGGAACTTGCTCACGGTGCGGATCGCGCCAGGGCGGCAGCTCGACCACGGGCGACACCAGAGCGCCTTCGAAGCCCACGACCACCGGGGCCTCTGGGCAGGCTGCGTCGAGCCCGGGTCGGACAGGTCGAGCGCATGCACGCCGACATCGGGCGACAGCATGATCGGGGTCGAGGCGCCTGACCAGCTCCTCGAAGTCGGCGCCCTGCGGCGCGGTGCGAAAGCTCCAGGAGTGGTAGACCGGCAGCTGCACGCCGCGCCGCTCGCCGCGGTCCAGGCGAGGTCGCCACCGAGTCGCGCCGGCGCCGAGAGGCCGAGGCCGGCAAGCCGCCCGGCCTCGAAGCTCGGCACGAGGCAGGCGAGATAGGGCGTGTCCGGCTCCAGGTAGCGCGGGCAGAGCAGGCGCGCCCCAGATCGCCTCCGGCGTCTCGTCGAGGACCTCAGTCCAGGTCGTCCTCGGCACGCCGATCTGCACATGCGCCCAGGCCCACGCCTCCTTCAGGTCCGGCAGCTCCGCCACGTCGTCGACGCTGAGCACCGAGAGCCCGGAGCCGTCGGCGCCGAGCGTGTTGCCCGGGCGGTCGGTCGACCACGACCAGGACCAGCCAGGGCAGCAGATTCTCGCCGTTGGGCTGTGCCGGAGTGTAGCGCCAGGGGAGGTCCGGGGTCCTGAAGCTCGACGCTCGGGAAGAGATTGGGCGGATGATCGTGGGCCCCGCGGGCGGATCGACGCGCAGCACCTCGCCGGCCGCGAGACCGGTGATCGAGCCCGGGCCCGCGGAGCGGAAAGGCTCGGTCGATCGGCGTCTCCGGCCGTCCGCAGGCGAATGGTGACGGTCGCCGCTCGTCCGCTGCGGGATGCCCGAGCCGTCCGCCTGCTCGCCGATCAAGCGCGCCATGCCGCGGCGCAGGTACGAGAGGAAGCGAAGGTCGACGCTCATGCCAGAAGCTCCAGCTCGTAGGCCGGGATCACGAGAGCGAGCTCGCGCGCAGTGCGTGCGAGCGCGGCGCGGGCCGCGAAGAAATCGGCGCCGGCGGGCGAGGTGGCGCCGGTCGAGGCGGCCGGTGTCTGGCATCGCAGATCGGCATAGCGGCTCGCTGACGCCGTAGCTGCGGTCGCGGCCGGCTATCCCGCATGGCGAGCGCGCGGTCGAGGGTCGCCTCGCCCGCGATCTTCGGGACCGAGCGTTTCGGCGTCTCGGGCGCCGTCGGGTCCTTGTAGGCGATCTCGTGGTCGTAGGTCATCGGCTCGGCACCGGCGGCGTCGGCACCCGCGCCGCCGATGATCAGCCCGGCCTTCATCAGCGTGAACGACGGCGCCGACAGGCGCTCGTCCTCGGTCGAGGCGGAAGTAATGGCTCCGAGCCGAACCAGTCCTCGACGTCCTCGATCTCGTCGGCGGCGAAGCCCGACCTCGACCGAGAGCGTCTCCGTCCGGCCCGCCAGATCGGCGTTGCCGTAGCGCTCGATCGCGCGATCGAGCGGCACGATCCGCTGGCCGACCTGCACCCGGCCTGCCGGATCGATCGCCGGCACGTGCGGCGTCGGAGACCACGATCACCGGCACGTCGCCCGCGGGGCTCAGCACCGACCAGGCATCGTCCCGCGCCAGCTCCTCCGTCGAGCAGCGCCTGGACGTCGACCTCCTCGACGCGGCCTCGTTCGCGCGCTCGCCGAAGCTCTCGCTCGAGCTCGATGCTCTGCTT
The DNA here is from genome assembly GCA_963762265.1 of uncultured Thermoleophilaceae bacterium. Taxonomy (GTDB): domain Bacteria; phylum Actinomycetota; class Thermoleophilia; order Solirubrobacterales; family Thermoleophilaceae; genus JACVRW01. The sequence continues at coordinate 155,595 of CAVXKC010000005.1, forward strand.
GATGCCCGAGCAGCTGAAGCTCGCCTCGCCGCGACCACTGCCACGGGTTCGGCCCGGTGAGGTCTGCCCGTCGAGCTGCACGCAGAGCAGCTCCGTGCCTTGCCGGCCGAGATCGACACCCAGACCGACAGGCCGATCGTGAAGCCGAACCGGCGGTAGATGATCAGCGCATCGAAGTTGGTGCCGCCCTCGGCGGTGAAGCCCTCGACCCCGGCTGCAGAACTACGCGAACGCGCCGAACTGGATGCTGTTCGAGGTCAGCGCGAAGTAGCCGCCGAGCGCCAGCTGCAGCGTGTCGCCGGTATCGAGCGAGATCGCCAGCCGGTCGAGCCGGGGAAGCTCGTCGGGCGGGTCGAACTGCCGGATGGAAGCCGCCGAACGCGACCAGGAAGCTCGGCTCGCCGAAGAACTCCATGCGCACCGACATGTCGCCGGTGATGAGAAAGCCCGCGACCTTCGAGCCGCTCAGCGACGCGTCGATCTTGAGCGTGCCCTCGGTGATGTTCGACGTGCCGGCGAAGGCGACGTGCAGCTCGAGGATCGGCGCGGCCTCGTCCGGCAGCACGGCGCTGAGCGCGCCGAGCAGCGAGATCGTCAGCGGCTCCGGCAGCTGGATCGCGACGCCCGCATCGAGCTCGACGAGCGTGGGCGTGCCCCAGCCGATCTTGACGACCGGGCCGAACACGTACTGTCCCGCACCGGCGGGAAGATCGGCGTCGATCTCGGCGAGGATCCGCACGGCGTCGGCCACCGGGTCCTCGGCGAACAGGATCTCGTCGAGCGAGCCGGTGCGCACCGCGTCGCCGAGCGCGTCCTCGTCCAGGCCGCGGTGGATGCCGACCAGCCCGCCGACGCCGTTGAGCGTGAAGCCGAAGCCGAGCTGCACGCCGACGAAGCGCGCCGCGAGGCTCAGGAACATCGACCAGGCGTTCGGTGCGCCGGGGATCTTGGTGTCGAGGATGCCGGTGGCGACGATGCCCACGCCGAGCAGCTCGAGCTCGGCGATTCCCGCGTAGCGGCCGGCCTCCGCGTCGATGTCCAGGAAGCCGCCCCCGCTGATCACGCCCGCCACGTCGACGCCGATGCCGAGGCCGTTCGGGAGGACCACCGCGAAGGAGACGTCGAGCGGGCCGACGTTGCCTTCGACGAACCGAATCGGGAGCTCGACGCCGAATGCGTCGGCGGCGAAGGAGACCGGCCCGAGCGCCCCCGAAATCGCGGCCACGGCCCGCAGCGCGACCTCGGGCGCCTCGCCCGAGTCCAGGCGCAGCGCGAGGTCCACCCGGTCGACGCTCACGCCGGCGATCGTGAGCCCCGGACGCAGCGAGATCTCGAAGCCGATTCCGGCCGCGACGCCCAGGCCGGTGCGGTTGGACAGGGAAATTCCGAAGGGGACCTCGAGGCGCGACTCGAAACCGCCGAGCATCGAGCCGAGGAAATTGTCGAGCGAGGCCCCGGAGAGCACCAGCGCCAGCCCGTCGGGTCGCACCCCGAAAGCGAGCTCGAGTTCTCCGTCGACCTCGTCGACGTCGAGCGAGAAGGTCATGCTCGCCAGCTCGAGGCGGATGCCGTTCGGCTCGCCGAGCACCACGCGCGGCGGGTCTGAGGCGCAGGTGAGCGACGCTCCGAACCCGCCCGCAGGCAGCGGCTTGCCGGGCGCAAACGGGTAGCGCACGAAGGCCTCCCCGGGCCGCACCACGATGCCGAGCTGCTCGGCCAGGTCGGTGTCTGCTCGGACGGAGAACGTCCACCCCCCGCCGACGTCCAGCTCCGAGTCGATCCCCGCGGGAACCTTGGGCAAGACGACCATCCCGGGAGCCGCGGCGCCCTCCGCGGGCAGCTCGACCACGGAGAGGCCCACGGGCTGGTAGTCGACCGGGCTGTCGAAGAGCAGGACCGTGAAGCCGAGGTAGAGCGCGCTGGCGGGCTCGCCGGTCGACTGCCCCTGGATCCCTTCGATGAGGTCGGGGCTCACGCGGTCCACCGAGGCCGACACGCCGATGCCGGCCAGGAGCTCGCTCACCGTCTCCGCCACTCGGGCGAAATCGAAGTCGGGCGCGCCCCAACCGAAGAGCTCCGCAGGAATCGCGCCGGGGTCGGAGAGCGCGTTTGGCAACAGCTCCCAGGCAAACCGGGTGCGGACGAACCCCGGTCTCCCGCCGGCGGGCGCCACGGGCTCGAAGTCGATCACCCCGAGCCCATGGAGGGCCCAGAGGAATCCCGGCGCCTTCTTCGCGAGATGGTCTGCCAGCAGGTACTCGAAGAGCTCCCGGGCGATCACGGGCAGGAAGTCGTCCGGGTCGGCTCCGGGCGGTGCCACGGTGAGGTCATCCACGGCGCGATAGACCGCGCCCACCGCATTCAGGAGGACGACGACCTCGGCGAGCTCCGCGTCATCCGCCAGCGCGCTCGCGGCCGCGACCGCATCGGCGGCGGCGTCGGCCACCGCGGCGTAGCTCGGCGGGAGCTCCTCCGCAAGCCACCCGACCCGCCCCATCGCGATCGCGAACGCCTCGGGGTCCCGCAGCATGCGATCGAGCGGCGCCACAGCCTGCGCCAGGTGATCCGCCAGCCCGCGGAGGCTGCCTCTTTGTTCGCTCACGTGGGATACCGGTCGGCGTAAGCGACGTCCATCACAGGGTGCAGGGAAGGATCGACGAGATCCACCATGGCGTAGCGGCACACCCAGCAGAACTGGAAGGAGCTCCCGGTGTTCGCGACGGTCAGGACGCCCATGATGCATGCGCCGGTCGGGTGGTAGACCTCGCAGTCGAAGCCCCTGCCCATTTCGAACAGACCGGTGATCCAAGCGGACTCCCTCGGCGGTATCGGGGCGGCGCCCAGCGCGTAGTTGCGCGCGGGTGTGGAATCGCCGGTGAACCCAATGGCCGTGCACAGGCTGTTCGCCGGTGCCGTCTCGATGGCGTTCAAGGGGTTCTGACGGCCGGGCACCCCGTTTGACGTGGAGCCGATGAAGTTGCGCACGCCGACGTGCACGAGCTCGAGATCGTCGCCCAGTCCGCCCGGCGGGTCGGGTGCGCGCAGGGGCTTCATCACGATGCTGCCCGCGGGGAAGGTGCCGGTGAGCGGCGCGCCAACCGGCTCGACCACGATCTCGGCGGCGCCCACGGGAGCCACTACCTTCAGCCGGTCCGACGCCACCGAGGTTGGGAGTGGACGCGTCCGCAATCGCACGATGTCGTCCAGCTTGAACGGGTGGCCGATGCTGAGAGGCAGCCGGTGGCGCGTCGTGGCCGGTATCGGTACCGGCGCGCCGCTGAGCACGTGTGCCTTCTCGAGGCGCGGCCAGCGCCACTTGATCAGGTCCGCGTCGAGGTTGCCCGCCGCGTTGACCAGGCCGCGACGGAGCGGCTGCCCCGCGGGAGCCGGATCCGGCGTGCGCGCCTGGACGTTCGCAAGGGTCTCGATCTCCTCGTGGAAGCTCGCGGGCAGCGGCCCGCCGCCGCCGTACTCGTCGCCGAGCGTGAACGAGTGGGCGAGCTCGTGCGCCGCGCAGGTGCGAACCTCGACGTGGACCCTGGCCGGGACCGGATCGGTCACGATGTCCTGCCCGCGCCCTCCCGCCGCCGGAGTGATGTGGAACGTCTGCTCGACACCCAGGGTCAGGCAGATGATCGCGCCCGACTCGGCCCGGGGGGAGTTCGCGCCGCCGTTGTGGTCTGAGCGGCACAGCACGAGGACCGCGACGTCATCCTTGCCGTGTTGCTTGAAGTGCTGTCCCACGTTGCCGCCGGCGGGGTCGACGAGCGCAGCCAGGAAATCGTCGAAGTCGTCCTCGTCGAAGCGCCGCTCTGAAAGCGCCGCGGTCCTGATCTCGTCGAAGCGCTGGGCGCGGGGGCGCTCGCCCACGCGCGCGCCGAACGCAGTGTCGAGCTCGTTGAGCAGGAAGCGCGTGTTGGTGGCCGGTGTGGGCGGCACGCCGATCGTGGGTGGCAGAGGAGGAGTCGTGGTCGTCCCCACGGCGTCGTCGGCCGCGACCGCCACGTCGATCTCCGTCGCCTCGTCCGGCCCGCCGGCAACCGTCACGCGCTCGACCGGGCTCAAAGACGAGATCCCCGACTCCCGCGACGCGACGAAGGCCGCGAAGTAGTTGATCCGGTCGCTGAGCTCGCGGAAGGGGCTCGTCCTGGCCCCGGTCTGCAGCATCTTGGCCAGCAGGCCCGCCTTGTCGAGGAAGGCCTGCCCCTCGGTTGCCTGGAAGCCGTCGCTGACGATGAGGATGTTCGGTGCGCTTCCGGGCGCGAGAAAGCCGGGGCCCGGGAGCGGGACGACCGTGAGCGGGGTGCTCCATGGAGGCGCCCCCGCCGCCTGCCCGGCCGCGACGCCGTTCGCAATCGGGGTGGCCGCCTGGATCTGGGCGGCGGCCCCCGCGGAGCTGCACGTGAGGTTCCCGGTACGAGGGTGCACGTCCAAGGTGCCGATCGCGCTCGAGCCCCAGGTCACAAGCGGCTGCGAGGGGGCGCCTGGGAGGTGGACGAAGGTGCGATCCTGGGGGCCGGGCACGCGCCACGGCGACCAGTTGGACACGTCGCCGTAGGTTCCGTCGGTGAACTCTGCGAGCACCGAGAAGCGGGCGTTTCTTGCCCCCCGTCGAACGGTGAGCGGCGAGGGCGTGAGCCACATCCTGGTCAGGCCGGCGTGGATGTGGAAGCGAATGTAGGCGCGAAACGCGGCACTCGCGGGGTCTACGACGATCGCTCGCACGAGGAAGTCGAGCAGCCGCGGATGCGGTGACAGCGGGCTTGTGACGGTTACCTCGCCCGTCGCGGCGTTGAGCGCCACGCCGCTCGTGCCCGGCGACCCCGGAACGACCTCCGTCACGAAGGTCACCGCAACACCCGGCGGCGGAGCGTCCCCACGCATCAAGTTCCCGTCGAAGATGATGGAGAGCAGCTGATCCAACCGAGGCGAGCTGAGCCCGGGAACCAGGTGGTAGTCGGCCCCGATCCCCACGTCCCAGAAGATGTCGTCGACGGGCATCTTGGTGGCAGCTAGTCCTTGCCGGCCATCGGGCCGAGTCTCCACGATGGCGAGGGGTCCGCGCAACCCGAACCGCGGTGCCACCCACGGATGATGTAGCTCGCGAGCCGGGGGGTGTCTTAGTTTGTTGTTGCATAGCACCCAAGACCTCAGGCACCCGAGCACGGGAGCGGGGGTGTGTCGACTTGTGCTGTCTATGTGCTGACAACTCGCGCTTATGCGGCGGCATCCACTTCCGCAGCGGCAACCACGCGGGCCTCGCGCTCGGCCGGCGCGTCGGCAGTATCGCCGTTCACACATACCGCGTCCGGTCGGGATAAGCCGCCCATCGACTTGCGCTGAACGGTTCGAGGTGGGACCGTTGAGCTTCGAATGGCGGACTCGCCCCTCGCCGACGTTGCTCGCATTGCCGGCGCGGTCGGTGGCGCGGCGCTGCGCCCGATCGCCGGCGCCGCCTCGCTGGGCGGCCGGCTCGAGCGGCGCACGCGCAGGGCCGCGCTCGAGCGCGCGACCGATGCCGCGGTCGCCGGCCTCGACGCGCTGCTTGCATCCCGGCTGGCCGCGGAGGTGGTGGAGCATGTGCTCGCGAGCGCGCTCACACAGCGCGCGATCAGCGCTGCGCTCCAGGGGCCGATCGTGGAGGATGTCACCCGCGACGTGATCCGGCACGCTGTCCTCGAGCGCGTGGCGGGCGAGCTCGTGGCAAGCGATGCGCTGGAGCAGGTGACCGACCGGGTGCTCGCCAGCGGCGCCCTCGATGCGGTGGTCGAGCGGGTGCTCGCCGACGGAGTTGTCGAACAGGGCGCGGCGCGCGTTCTCGAGGGACCCGAGCTCGAGCGCGTCGTCACATCCGCGCTCGACAGCCCGGCGATGGAGCGCCTCGTCGGGCGCGTAATCGAGAGCAAGCTGCTCGACGAGGCGGTCGAGCGGCTGCTGGATAGCAGCGAGCTGTGGCTGTTCGTGGACGAGATCGCTCGCAGCCCGGCGGTCATGGACGCGATCACCCAGCAGAGCATGGGCTTCGCCGACCAGGTCGCCGGGGGCGTGCGGACGCGCTCGCGGAACGCGGACACGTGGATCGAGGCCAAGGTGCGGCGCGCCCTGGGACGAGGGAGCTCCACCGCGCCATGAGCCACGCGGTTGGCCCCGCCGTGCCGGCCGTCGCCCCGGAGCATTCGGCGGCGTCCGAGCAAGCCGGCCTCGCGGAGCCGTCCTACCAGGGGCTGGTCACCCGTGGCATTGCGTTCGCCATCGATGCGGCGGTCATCAACCTGGTCTCGATCACCGTGGCCGCTGGCGTGGCGCTCGTGCTGTCGGTGCTCCATATCCCCAACTCGCTCGAGCCCGTGGCGGTCGTGCTTGGCGCGGCCGCGTACGCGCTCTGGTGGGTCGGCTACTTCGTGACCTTCTGGGCCTCCACGGGCGAAACTCCGGGCAACCGGCTGATGCGGATCCGCGTCTGCATGGCAGACACCGGCGAGCCACCGCGCCCATTCCGGGCGCTCGTGCGGCTGGGCGCCCTGGTGCTCGCCGCCATTCCGCTGTTTGCCGGATTTCTGCCGATCCTCGTCGACGCTCGCCGCCGCGGCCTCCAGGACATGCTGGCGGGCACGGTCGTCGTGGCCGCACCGGACCTGCCGCCGGTGACCGGCCGCTCCGGACTCAGTGGGAGACGATCACCTTGAGCAGCACCAGCACCAGGCCGAGCGCCGCGCCCGAGAGGCCGGCGAGCAGCGCCTGAGTGCGCGTGCCCCCGGCGTCCTCGCGCAGGACAACGCCCCACACGAACAGCAGCCCCACGTTCAGCCCCGTCGCGATCCAGAGCGCGGTGGCGACCGTGTAAAGGTCTGAGGCTGCCAGCGCGAGGACGATCGAGGCCGGCAGGGCGGCCTGGACGATCGGCCATTCGTGGCGCACGCCGCGCGCGAGCACGTGGCGGTCGACCGGCACGTGCTCCTTTGCGGCCGCGTCGAGCGCGTGAGCCCAGGCATGAGCAAGCGCGAACACCAGCGCGGTGACCAGCAGGGCGGCGATCATGAGGCCGACCCGCTCTTCGCTCTGCTCGAGCGTTGCCAGGACCGACGTCACGAGTATCAGGCCGTAGATGCTCCCGGCGAGATGGCCATGCGGGAGCAGCCGGGCAAGGCCGGTGGTGTGCCCTATCTGCGGCGACAAGCCGGAGAAGCTAGGCGGTGGCACCCCGAGCGTCAAGAGCCTGCTGCAGCGCCTCCTGCTGCTCGTTCGAGAGCGAGCTCTGGATCACGTGGCCGCCGAACTTGGCGATCTCCGGGACCACCTTGTCGCGCGTCGCCTCGACGACGAGGATGAGTACGGCCGCACCGCCCGCCGGCAGCTTCTCGCCGAGCTCCTTGACGAACTGGTCGTCGACCCCGTAGTCGCTGGCGGCGCCCGCCGCGGCTCCGGTCGCGGCCCCAATCGCCATGCCGAACAGGGGCATGAGGAAGATCAGCCCGATAAGCCCGCCCCAGAGCGCGCCGCTCGCGGCGCCCACGCCGGCCATCGAGGGCTGGTGGAGCTTCATCTTGCCGTCGGCCTTGTGCTCGACGACCACCGCATCCTCGATCGTGAGCGAGTGCTCCTTGACGAGTTGCCCGATCGTGCCCATGACCTGGTTGGCCTGGTCCAGATCGTCGTATGCGATCGCTACGAGATTTGACACTGGCGCTCCTCCTGTACGAAGTTGGGAACATCCCATGGTCCTGCTTGCCCCGCCGGCTTACATCACCCCTTCTGGGTGATTGCCGCCGGCCCGCGGCGCTACAGACTCTACGGCTGCCGGATGGCTCGCGGCTAACAAGGAGGCAGTACCGATGAACGACCTTTCGGAAATCGGCCCGGTTCAGCTGATGCAGGTGGGCTTCGAGCCCGGCGCGAACTTCGAGGGGCGGATCGCGGACGAGCTGGCGAGGCTCGAGAGCGAGCGGACGATCCGGGTGCTTGACATGCTCTTCGTCGCGAAGGACACGGACTCCGACGAGCTCGTGATCGTCGAGCATCAGGAGGAGAAGATGGGAGCGGTCGTGGGCGCGCTGCTCGGACTGAAGCTCGAAGGCGATGACTCGTCGGACGCCGAGGAGCATTCGTTTGGGTTCACGCGTGCGGAGATCGAGGAGATGGGCGCATCGCTTTCCCCCGGAGGCTCGGCGGGTCTCCTGCTGATCGAGCACGTGTGGGCGCGCGGACTCAAGCGCGCGGTTCGCGACGCGGGCGGCCGCAGCCTGGGCGACACCTTCCTGACGCCCGAGACCGTGGCCGCGATGGAACCGAAGCTGGCGGCCATCTCGCAGGCGGTCCGGGAGACCGAGTAGGACGCTCCGTGAAAGAGCGGCTCGCGGCGCCCGGGCGCCTTCTGCGCCGCGCGGTTGGCTCCATGTTCGACACGGCGGGCACGCGCGACGCCGCGCAGGTCGCGTACTACCTCGTGATGTCGTTGCCGGCCGCGCTGCTGCTGTTGGTCTGGGCCTTCTCCACCCTCCTCGACGACGACAGCGTCCGTGAGCCGATCGTCGACGCGATCGTGGAATTGCTCCCGATCTCGGATGACGGCGACCGCGCGAAGATCGAGGCGCTGCTCGACGACGTGGCCGCCGGCGCGGGCAGCCTGGGCTGGATCAGCGTGGTCGCGTTGCTCTATTCGGCAAGCGGCGCCATCGGGGGGATTCGCCACGCGGTCAACGAGGCGTGGCAGCGTCCCGAGGAGCGACCTTGGGTCCCGGCCAGGGCGCGCGACGCCGGCGTGACGCTGCTCGCCGCGCCGCTTGTGATCGTCGCGTTCGGGCTCCTCCTGTCGGGCGATCTGGCGTCATCGATCGGGGATCGCCCGTGGCTCGTGGCCGTGGCGCAGTTCTCGGTGACGAGATTGCTGCCGCTGGCGTTGCTATTCGCGCTCCTCACCGGCCTCTACAGGGTGCTGCCGGAGTCCCCCAGGGCCAGCCTCCGGCGGGCGTGGCCCGGGGCGCTTGCCGCCGTTGCGGGGATCGTGCTGATCCGACTCGGAACCGAGGCCTACCTAAGCCTGTTCGGAGACACGAGAGCGATCTATGGGACCATGGGCGCCCTTCTGGCTGTGGTCTTCTCCACCTATCTCGTGGCGCTTGCACTGATCTTCGGGGCGCACGTCTCAGCTGCAGCCGGGCGCCCGGAGGAGGTGGAGGCGGAATCCGGGGGCGGCATCTTGGAAACACTTCGCGGGCTGTTCGTGCGGCCGCGCCCCGGCCCTTCATGACCGACCCCGCTGAACCCGACGTCACAAGGCGCACGCTGCTGGCGGCCGAGCGCACCTGGCTCGCCTGGTGGCGCTCGGGAATCGCAGCGGCGACCGCCTCGGTCGCGGTGGGTGGCGTGGTGCCGGAGCTCGTCGACAGCGGGCGGACCGCCTATGTCGTGCTCGGGTGCGGTTACGCCCTGCTCGCCGCCGGGGTGTTCGCGGCCGCCGCGCTGCGGCGCCGCCAGGTCGAGCGGGCGCTTCGTGACGGCGAGTGGGCCGGCGTCGCCGAGCGCGGCGTGCTCGCGCTCACGCTTGTGGGCTTGGCACTGGCGCTCGGCACGCTCGTGGTCATCATCACGCAGGCGTAGGCGCGGGGCTGCCGGCCTCCCCGGCGCGATCGCCGCGCAGCCGCAGGCCGACGATCGGGAAGATGGTCGTGGACAGGATCGCCGCGCCGATGAGCGACGCGGCCGTCGAGGACCGCATGTGGCCCTCCTCGACTGCGATGGTCGTTATCGCCACGACCATCGGCAGCTGGGTCGCGGAGAAGATGGCGAGAGCCATTCTGTCCCGCGAGTCGAGCTCCTTTCGGTACAGCAGCAGCGCCGGCGTGCCTCGGACCACGAGGAAGAGCGCGAGGAAGAGCGGGAGCTTCAACAGGTTGACCGGATCGTCCACGAGCGCGTCGAGGTCGAACTTGATTCCGCTCACAACGAAGAAGAACGGGATGAAGAAGCCGTAACCGACCGCGATCAGCTTCGACTCGAAGAGATGCACCTCGCGGCCCTTGAGCGCGAGGCGGACGATGACCCCCGCCACAAAGCCGCCGAGGAGCAGGTCGAGACCGAGCGATGAGGCGAGAGCGCCGAGCGCGAAGACCGTTACGACGGCCATCCGGATCGCGAGCTGCCCGCTCGTCTCCAGGTTGCGCTCGAGCAGGCCCCAGCCACGGCCCACGCCTCTCACGGCCAGCAGCGCCGCGACCACCGCCACGGCGATGAACAGGACCAGGATGGCTGCGTTCGAGGCCGCGCTCTTTGTCGAGAACACCAGCGTGATCAGGAGAATGGGGCCGAACTCGCCGGCAGCGCCGGCAGCCAGGAGAAATGTCCCGAAGCGGGTGCGCAGCTCGCCGGCGTCGCTCAGGATCGGAATCAGGGTCCCGATCGCGGTGGTGGCGAGCGCGGACCCGGTGAACACGAGGGAGAGCACGACACCCGAAACCTCCAGCAGGGCGCCGAGCGAGTAGGCGAGCACCAGCGACAGCAGCCACCCGAGGACCGCCAGCCGCAGTGGGCTGCCGCGGATGCGCTCGAAGTCGATCTCGTAGCCGGCGAAGAAAAAGAGCATGCCCAGGCCGAGGCTCGAGAAGAACTCGACGAAGTCGTCTGGCTTGGCCAGGCCGAGCAGCTCGGGTCCGATCACGATGCCGAGCACGATCTCGATGACCACAACCGGCAGTGGCAGGCGACTCCCGGCCATGAGCCCCGCCAACAGCGCGGCGAGCGCCGCGACTACGGCGATCGCCAGGAAGGACTCGCTGTCGACGTTCACCATGGGAGCCGGGAGATTCTCACGCGCCCGGCGACGGACTGATGCCCCAGGCGCTCGTGAACGACCCTCCGGGTTCCAGGCGAACGAGGTCCTGCCCGCTCCGGAAGGCGTCAGGCGGGCAGGTCATGGGCTCCACCGCGAGGCTGCGCCGGTCGACGTCGGGCAGCGGGTCGCCGGTGAAGAGCATCAGGTAGGGGTAGCTCTCGTCGACCCAGAGGGTGAGCCCGCGGTCTTCGTCGGGATTGCGTAGCTCGACGCGAGCGAGGCCGTCGTCGGCTCGCTCGAGGTCGGTGAAGGCGTTGTCGAGCCGAGTCGCGCCGATCTCCCTCGGGCGGCGAAAGTCGTAGTCCGTGCCCTCCACGGAGCCGGCGCCGACGGGGATGCCGCGTTCGTCGGAGCGCAGCACCGTCCGCCCCGGAGAGCGCAGCACAAGCGAGTCGACCGTCGGCGTCCCGACGGTGAGATACGGATGCGCTCCGGCTCCGTAGGGACAGGGGCTCGTTCCGAGGTTGGTGGCGGTCGCCGCCACCCGCAGGCCCTCTGCCGAGAGCACGTACTCGATGGCAAGCGCCAGCGAGAACGGGTAGCCGGGCTGCGGATGGAGAACGTGCTCCATCACGACCCGGTCCGGCTCGCGCTCGCCGACCGTCCAGGCCGCCCAGCGGACGAGGCCGTGGATCGCATCCTGCTCCTCGACGTCGTCGATCGGGAGCTGGTGACGGCGCCCGTCGAACTCATAGTCGCCATCGAGTACGCGATTCGGCCACGGAATCAGCACCTGCCCTCGCCCGGAGCTGCTCATCTCATCGGCGCCGTATCCGTCGAGGATGTCGCGGCCCGCGGCCGAGTAGGTACGCAGGCCGCCGCCTACCTCCACCACGACCGCCTCCTGATCCCCGTGAGCGATCTCGATCTGCTCGCCGGACGGGGCGATCATTCAGGTCTCCGCCTCTTCCTCCAGGATGCTGCGCTGATCGAGCGTGTAGCAGGAGCAGGAGCGCCGGCACGACGATCAGGACGGCCAGCCCGAAGACCACGAGCACCGCGGTGAGCGTCGCGCTCGCCCCTGCACCGTCCTCGATCGTCAGCGTCTCGGGCAGCAGGTAGGGGTACTGCGCCGCGCCCCACCCGCAGATCACGGCAACCACGGCGGCGACGGCGAGCGGGCGGATGCCCGCGGCGCGCCCGGCGCTGCAGCAGCACCAGCGCGACGAGGCCGCAGGCGGCCGAGACGCAGCACGAACGGCAGCCCCTCGCTCGTCAGCCCGTCGAAGAGATAGCGGGCGTCCGAGCGCAGGACGAAGATCCCCGCGATGCGCAACCACCCCCGTCACGGCCGCGGCGCCGAGCGCCCGCGTCGCGAAGTAGCGCTCGAGAGCGGGATCGCCGAAGCGGCGGGCGTCGCTGACGAGGAACACGGCGGCGAGATATGCCCCGGTGGCGACGAACAGCACGCCGATGAGCGAGGGAGACGGGGTTGAGCCAGCTCGTGACCGGATCGCCCTGCGCGTTGCCGATCGGGACGCGCCCGGACGCGATGGCGCCGGCCACCGTCCCCATGAAGAAGGGCGTGATCACCGACGAGACCGCGAACGCGCCCTCGGCCAGACGCCGTCCCGAGCTGCTGCCCGCGACGCGGTGGAACGCAAAGCCCGGCGCCGCGCAGCACGATCCCGACGGCCGCGAGGCAGAGCGGGATGAACAGAGTCGACATGATCGCGCGCGAAGGCCTCGGAGAAGGCCGTCCACAGCATCACGAGCACGAAGATCAGCCAGACGTGGTTGGCCTCCCAGACCGGGCCGATCGCCCAGTCGATCAGGGCACGCGGCCGTTTGCCGCGCTCTTCGCCGCCCGCCAAGAGCGTCCAGAATCCCGCGCCGAAGTCGGCACCGCCAAAGACCGCGTAGAACGTCACCCCGAACCACAGGACCGCCGCCGCCGCATCCGCGGTGCTCAAGCCGGACCCTCGGTCAGCTCGTCCGGACCGGGGCGCGGCCCGTAGGGCACCTCCCCTTCTCCGACCTCGGCCGTCCGCCACCGGCGGGACATGGCACGCAGCACGAGCACCGTCGCGATCCCGAGGCCTGTGTAGAGCACGAGGACCGATCGCCAGGCTGATCCACACGCCGCTCGCGTCGGTGACGGCATCCTCGGTCCGCATCACTCCGTAGACGATGTAGGGCTGGCGGCCGACCTCGGTGACGATCCAGCCGCACTCGAGCGCCACGACCGCCGCCACGCCCGATACCGCCACCGCGCGCAGGAACCACGGCGATTTCGGCATGTCGCGCTTTCGCAGCCAGGAGATGCCGAGCCAGAGCCCGAGGAAGAGCAGCGCAGTGCCGATCCCCACCATGGTGTCGAAGGCCCAGTGGAGCATCGTGTTCGCCGGCGGCCGCTGGTCGGGCGGGACGGTGTCCAGGCCGATGACCTTCGTGTCGGTGCTGAACCCCACGAGCCACGAGTCGAAGCCCAGGGATGCCGATGCCTCCCTTCACGCCGTCCGCGGTGCAGCGGCCGTCGATGTACTCGGTCACGTGCGTGTGCGGTCTCCTGCACGCACTCCATCGCCGCGAACTTGATCGGCTGGTCCTCGGCGATCGCGCGGGCGGCGGTGTCGCCGACGCCCAACTGGATCGGGGTGACGATAAGGGCCAGCGTCAGTGGGATCAGCAGCCCGAGGCGATGATGACGGTCGCGGCGCCCGCGGAGCATGCCCACGGCGTAGACCGAGGCCACGAGGAACCCGGCGACCATGTACGCCGCGAGGATCATGTGCGGCGCCTCGTACGAGAGCGCTGAGTTGAAGAAAGCGTCGACCGGATCGACGTCGGTGATGCTGCCGTCGGCGGCCAGCTTGAAGCCGTCGGGCGTGTTCATCCACGAGTTGACGGCAACGACCGTGATGGCCCCGCCGAGCCCGGCGATCACGATCGGGACGCCCGTCCAGAAGTGCACCCATCCCGACAGGCGCGTTCCAGCCGAAGATGTAGATCGCAACGAAGATCGCCTCGGTGAAGAAGAAGATCCCCTCGAGGGCGAAGGCAGGCCCGAAGACGTCGCCGAAGCGACTCATGAATTCGGGCCACAGAAGACCCATCTCGAACGAGAGGACGGTGCCGGTGACCGCGCCGACCGCGAACAGCACCGCCGCTACCTTCGACCAGCGCTGCGCGAGCTGGAGGGCGACGGGGTCGTTGCGGCGCAGCCCGATGTAGTTGGCGAGCAGGATGATCGCCGGAAAGGCCACGCCCATCGAGGCCAGGATGATGTGGAAGCCGAGCGTGAAAGCCATCTGGCTTCGCGCGGCTCCGAGGTCGGCGGCTAGCGGGAAGAGGTCGGCGCCCACTCAGTCGCCTCCGCGCCCGGCGCCGCCCGGTCCACGGTCGCGAGCTCGCCCTCGATCAGCGCGCTCTGGCGCTCGCCGAACCAGACCCCGATCCACTTGATCAGCACGTCCAAGCGGCGGCCTGTCTGGCCGCCGAGGTAGTAGAGATGAACGCCGAGGTAGGTGAGGAAGGCGGGCCAGCCCCACAGCTCGAGGCCCCGGACCTCGCAGACCGCCCGGCCGCGCCCGACGACCGCGAGCGCCCCCTTGTCGAGGTAGTGGAACGGCGTGTTCGCCGCCGGGCCCGCCCGCGTGGATCCCCTTCGCCACGTGATGGGCCTGCTGGATCGCGACCGTCGCGAGCCCGGGAAGCGGCTTGCCGCCCGGGCCCTCCAGGGACGCCACGTCGCCGATCACCGAGATCTCGGGCCGGCCCGGCACCGTCAGGTCGGGGTTGACCTCGATGCGACCTGCCGCGGTCGGTGCTCGACGCCGGTCGTCCGGGCGAGCGACTCGGTGAGCGGCAACGGCGTGCACGCCGGCCGCCCAGATGACCGTTCTCGTGTCGATCCGCTTGCTCGCCCCACCGGCCTCGTAAGTCACGCCGCGCTCATCGATAGCCGTGACGCGTGAGCCCTCGTGCACCGTTACGCCGAGCGCCTCGAGGTTGCCGGTGACCTTCTTCGAGAGCTTCGGGCTGAAGGCGGCCACCACCCGGTCGCCGGCGTCGAGCAGGATCACCCTGGCCCCGGCGGTGTCGATCCGACGGAACGCGCGCTTGATCGTCTGGGCGGTGATGGCGAGCGCGCCGGCGATCTCCACGCCGGTGGGACCGCCGCCGACGATGACGAACGTCAGCCACTCGGCCCGCGCTGCCGGGTCGTCGGTGCGCTCGGCCTCCTCGAAGGCCCCGTAGAAGCGCTTGCGCAGGTCGGCCACGTCGGCGAGCGTCTTCAGCCCGCACGTGACGTCCTTCCACTCGTCGTGGCCGAAGTACGAGGTCTCGCCGCCGCACGCGACGATCAGGCTGTCGTAGTCGAGGCGGTCGCCGCGATCGAGAACGACCTGGCGATGTTCGGCGTCGACGTCTGTGACCTCGGCCATCAGGACGGTGGTGTTGGAGCTGCGCTTGAGCGCGGGACGAATCGGCGAGGCACAATCGCTCGGGGACAGCGCACCCGAAGCGGCCTGGTAGAGCAGCGGCTGGAAGAGATGGTGATTCCTGCGGTCGACGAGGGTTACGTCGACGTCGGCATGACGCAGGCGGCGCGCGGCCGCGAGGCCGCCGAAGCCGCCGCCGACGATCACGACCCGGCGGCGGCCGCTTCTGGGCGTGTCAGCCGGCACCGACGGCCTCTTTCGCCGTCCCCGTCGCGCCGAGCCGCTCGAGCAGGTGGTCGCCGACGCGCAGTGCGTTCGCCATCGCAGTCAACGCCGGGTTCACCGCGCCGATGCTCGGGAAGAAGCTCGTGTCGACGACGTAGAGGTTGTCCAGCTCGTGCGCCCGGCAGTCGACGTTCAGCACCGACGTCTGCGGGTCGCTCCCGAAGCGGCAGGTGCCGGCCTGGTGGGCCACGCCCGCCACCGGGATCGCCGTCTTCAGGTAGGCGTGGCGCGGGATGAGGTGGTCCGGATTCATCCCGCCGTGCTCCAGCAGCTTCTTGAGCTCGTGGTAGAGGCGCTTCGCGGGCTCGTTGTTGGTCTGCGTGTAGCTGAGCCGCACGCCGCCGTCGCGGTCCAGGGTCACGCGGTTCTCGGGCCGCGGCAGGTCCTCGGTCGAGAGCCAGAAGTCGACCGCGTGGCGGGCCATGCTCTCCAGGGTGCGCGTGGGCGCGAGCTTGGTCTCGAGCGGCTTCTCGCCGCGGTACATCTCGGCCTGCGACTTGCCGATCATCTGAATGTTGCCCAGCGGGTACTCGAAGTCGTCGCTGCGGAAGTAGAAGTCGTTGAGCCCGAGGGTCTTCTGGAAGACCGTCGGGTTCTCTTCCTTGGAGAGCGCCAGCACCGCCTGGCTGTTGTGGAAGGTGTAGTTGCGCCCGAGCTGATCGGAGCGGTTGGAGAGACCGTTCGGGTGCTTGTCGGTGGCCGAGGCCAGCAGCAGCTTCGCCGAGTTGGCCGCTCCGCATGACACTACGACGATGTCCGCCGCGAAGGTCTCGAGGGTGCCCTCGCGCTCGACCGCGACCTCGGTGACGGCCTTGCCGGAGGGGTTGGTGTGCAGCGACCACGGCCCGGGCGTTGGTCAGCAGCGTGACGTTCGGATGCTCGAGCGCCGGCCGGACCGCCAGCACCTCGGCGTCCGACTTTGCGTGAACCAGGCACGGAAAGCCGTCGCAGGTCGCGCAGCGGACGCAGTTGCTGTAGGCCATGTCGGCCTCGTTGAGCATCACCCCGCACGGGGCGTGGAACGGCTTGTACCCGGCCGCCGCGAGATCGTCGGAGAGCTGCTGGATGCGCGGCTCGTGCGACACCGCCGGGAACGGGTAGGGCGCGCTGGCCGGCGGCTCGGTCGGGTCCTCGCCGCGCGCCCCGTGCACCTGGTAGAGCTGCTCTGCCTGGGTGTAGTAGGGCTCCATCTCGTCGTAGCCGATCGGCCACGCGGGGGGAGATGCCGTCGTGATGGTGCAGCTCGCCGAAGTCCTCTTCGCGCAGGCGGTAGAGGGCCGCGCCGTAGAGCTTGGTCGCGCCGCCGACGAAGTAGTGCACCTGCGGCTGGAACTGCTTTGCGGTCTCGGCGTCCGACCAGAGGTCCTCGGAGATGTAGCGGTTGTCGACGAAGACGTCGTTCGTCGACCAGTTCTGTGGCTCGCGCGGGAGCCAGTCCCCGCGCTCGAGCAGCAGGATGCGCTTGCCCGAGGGAGCGAGGTGCCTGACCAGCGTGCCGCCTCCGGCGCCGCTGCCGATGACGATGACGTCGTATTCGCTCATGCGGTGACCTCCTTCAGCCGCTCTTCGAGGATGATTCGGGCGGCCGCCTCGATCAGCGCCAGGTGGGAGAACGCCTGCGGGAAGTTGCCCAGGTGCCGGCCGGTGCTGGTGTCGAACTCCTCGGCGTAGAGGCCGAGCGGCGACGCCACCCTCAGCAGGCGCTCCATCAGGTCGCGGGCGCGCTGGCTGTCGCCGACGATCGCAAGCGCCGAGACGAGCCAGAACGAGCAGATCAGGAAGCTCCCCTCCTTGCCCGACAGGCCGTCGTCGGTCTCGTCGGTGCGGTAACGCAACACGAAGCCGTCCTCGGTCAGGTCGTCGGCGATCGCCTCCACGCTCTTGCGCAGGCGGTCGTCGTTGCCGGGCAGGAAGCCGAAGATCGCCGCCAACAGGGTTGAGGCGTCGAGCGCGTCGGTCGACGTAGTGCTGGCGCAGCACCCCGTCGCGCAGACCGTGCTCGAGGATGTCCTCCTTGATCTCGTCCGCCGTCGCCTGCCAGGTCTGCTGGAGCTTGGGGTCCCCGCGGATCTCGGCGAGCTTGGCCGCGCGGTCGAGCGCGACCCAGCACATCAGCTTCGAGGACACGTATTGCTGCGGCTCGCCGCGCGCCTCCCAGATGCCCTGGTCGGGCTCGCGCCACACGGCCGTCGCGCACTGCGCCTGCGCCTGGACGATCGGCCATAGCCGCCGCGGCAGGCGCTGGCTGCGCCGCGTGTGTTGGAGGATCGAGTCGAGCGCCGCCCCGAAGACGTCGTTCTGGCGCTGGTCGAAGGCGCCGTTGCCAAGGCGCACCGGATAGGCCCCGGCGTAGCCCGAAAGCTCGTCCCGGGTGGACTCCGTCAGGTCGCGCCGGCCGTCGATGCCGTACATGATCTGAAGCGCCCCGTCCCCGTTCGGCTCGAGATCGGACAGGAACTGCATGAACTCCTCGGCCTCCCAATCCAGGTTGAGGAAGTGCAGCGCCTGCAGGGTGAAGGTCGAGTCGCGGATCCATGTGTAGCGGTAATCCCAGTTGCGGTTGCCGCCCGGCGTCTCCGGCAGCGAGGTAGTCGGCGCCGCAACGGTCGCGCCGGTCGGCATGTAGGTGAGCCCCTTGATCGCGAGCGCCGAGCGCTGGATCGGGTCGCGCCAGCGGTGATCGAGAAGGCGCGCCCGGCCCAGCCAGCGGCGCCAAAATCGCGCCGTGGCCGCAAGCCGCGCGTTCGCCTCGTCTGAGTTCTGTGGCACGTCGAGGTTCTCGGCCCAGGAGAGCGCACAGTAGGCCTGCTCTCCCTGCTCGAGCGTGTGATGTGCGCGGACCCGGTCGCCCTCGATGCCGAGCGCCATGTCCGTCTGCAGTCTCATCGTCACCTCGGCGCCGGTGGCGTCGGCGGTGTGGCGGTGCTCGCCGACCAGCGACCACTCGGCCGGTGTGCGCCCGTAGTCGAAGCCCGGCTCGCAGACCAGTTGGACCTCGACGCTGCCATCGATGCAGAGGATCGTGCGCACAAGCATGTGGTCGGCGTCGTCGTCGGCCGGGGGCCGCGTATGAGGAGTGACCTCGTCCTCGTGACTGCGCGGGCCCATCGTCAGCGCGTCGCGCACCAGGATCCAGCCGCTCGGCGTCTCCCAGGTCGTGGAGACGATGTTTGTCCCAGGCTCGTAGATACGCGCAGTGGGGTGGTTGATCCCGAAGGGCCCCAGCCGAAACGAGCCGGCCTGGCGATCGAGCAGCATGCCGAACACGCTGGGCGAGTCGAAGCGCGGCAGGCAGAGCCAGTCGACCGATCCGTCGGGTGCGACGAGCGCGCTCGTGTGGCAGTTGGAGAGGAATGCGTAGTCCGCGATCGGCGGGAAGGGCGACGGCGCGGCGGCGCTCTGTGGCGTGGGCGTGTCCGCCGGCGTGCTCATGCGCCCACCCACGGTGCGTGCCACTTGCCGTGGCCCGACGACGAGCTTGTCCCCGGCCGCGGGGCCCCATGAGCCCTTCTCGTACGGGTGAACCGGCGGCGGGTCGTCGAGCAGCGGCTGCATCACGCGCCACGCCTCCTCGATGCCGTCCTGGCGCGTGAAGCGCTTGCTGTCGCCGACCAGCGCCGCGTGCAGAAGCACCTCATATGGTGTCGCGCCCTCCCCACCCTGCTGCTCGAACTCCATGTCGAGGTTGATCTGCTCGGGCGTCTGCGCCTCGGCCCGCATGGCATCGACGAGGAGCCTGATGCCGGTTGTCGGATCCAGCCTGATCACCAGCTGATCGGGCTCGGGGCGCCGCGATCCTGCGCGCATGAAGCCGAGCCGCGGGGGGTGCCTGAAGACGAGCCGCAGCTCGGTCTGGGTGATCGGCAGGTGCTTGCCGGTGCGGATGTAGAACGGGACGCCCGACCAGCGCCAGTTGTCGACAGCGAGCCGCATGGCCGCGTAGGTCTCTGTCGTCGAGTCGGAGGCGACGCCGTCGGTCTCGAGATAGCCGTCGTACTGGCCGCGCACGTAGTGGGCGGGATCGGCCGGCGGCATGGCCTGGAAGACCGAGACCATCGCGTTCTTCAGCGTGTTCGCCTCGCCGTTGGCCGGCGGCTCCATCGCGCTGGCTGCAATTACCTGCATGATGTGGTTGACGACAACGTCGCGCAGGGCGCCGACGGGGTCGTAGAAGTGGCCACGGTCCTCGACCCCGAAGCTCTCGGCCATCGTGATCTGCACCGACGAGATGTAGTTGCGGTTCCAGATCGGCTCGAACATCGCGTTCGCGAACCGCAGGTAGAGGATCTCGTCGAGGCCCATCTTGCCCAGGAAGTGGTCGATCCGGTAGAGCTGGGACTCGTCCAGGTACTGGTGGACCTGCTCGTTGAGCGCGGCTGCCGAGGCGGTGTCGTGT
The DNA here is from genome assembly GCA_963762265.1 of uncultured Thermoleophilaceae bacterium. GTDB lineage: Bacteria > Actinomycetota > Thermoleophilia > Solirubrobacterales > Thermoleophilaceae > JACVRW01. The sequence goes on from CAVXKC010000005.1 coordinate 175,489, forward strand.
CCGAAGGGCTTCTCGACAACGACGCGCGCCGACTCGGTCAGGCCCGCTCCGGCCAGCCCCTTGATCACCATCCCGAACAGCGACGGTGGGATCTCGAGGTAGAAGACGGGGCTCCGCGCGTCCTTGATGGCATCGGCCACGCGACCGTAGGTGGCGTCGTCGCCGAAGTCGCCGGATAGATAGGAGAGCCGAGAGGCGAGGCGGTTGAAGACCTCGTCGTCGATCGTCTCGCCGCAGTCCTCTATGCACGTGCGCGCGTGCTCGCGCAGGCGCTCGACGCTCCAGTCGTCCCCGGCCACCCCCACGATCGGGCAGTCCAACAGCCCGCGCCGCTCCAGCCGGTAGAGCGAGTGGAAGGTCATGACCTTGGCCAGGTCGCCAGTGATGCCGAAGATGACGAATACGTCGGCGGACTGTGTTTCGGACAAGCCGGGCCTTTCGATGGAAGGTCAGACGATCAGCGGCCACCGATCCTTCAAGAGCGCGCCCCGCGGGTGCATCACCCCGATCGGATGATTCATCCACCCGGCTTCCACCTTACTGTTGGCCGCCGATGCGAAGCGTCGACATGACCGAGGCTGAGTTCCGTGAACTCTTCGAGGCGGTCTCGACCTGGGGTCGCTGGGACGGCGACACCGAACGCGGGGCGCTGAACAACCTCACGCCCGCGCGGACGGCCGCCGCGGCCAAGCTCGTTCGCAGTGGGGTGACGGTCACGCTCAGCCAACCCCTGAGGACCGTGGCGCGGATCGATATGCCCGAGCCCGCCGACCATCACATGACCATGCTGACCGACGTCGATATCGGTTCGGGCTCGGTGCGCTTTGCCAAGGACTACGTCGGCGTCGACTACCACAACGACGGGCACAGCCACATCGACGCATTCAGCCACGTCGCCTACCAAGATCGCCTGTACGGCGGCGCGCCCGCCGAGACCGTGACCTCCGAAGGCGCCGCCACCGGCTCGATCGAGGTCCTGAAGGACGGCCTCGTCGGGCGCGGCGTCCTGCTCGACGTACCGCGAGAGCGCGGCATCTCCTGGATCGAGCCGGGCGAGTTTGTCTTCCGCGAGGACCTCGAGGCGGCCGAGCGCGCCCAGGGGGTGACGGTGGGGACCGGCGACATCCTGCTGGTGCGCACGGGCCACGCGCGGCGCCAGGCCGAGCACGAGCCGTGGGACACCCCGAAGTCGAAGGCCGGGTTGCATCCCACCGCGGCGACGTTCCTGGCCGAGCGCGGCGTCGCGGTCCTCGGATCGGACGGCAACAACGACACCGCCCCGAGCACGACCGAGGGGGTCGCGTTCCCGATCCACGTCCTCGCGATCAACGCGATGGGAATCCACCTCCTCGACTACCTGCAGTTCGAGGATCTCGTGCCCCACTGCGAGGCGGCTGGCCGCTGGGAGTTCCTGTTCGCCGCCGCCCCGCTCCGAATATCCCGCGGCACCGGATCGCCGCTCAACCCCACCGCGATCTTCTGAGATGCTGCACCTCCGGGTCTACGGGGCTGCCGACGACCTGACCGAGGTCGGCGAGGGCCTCGAGGCGCATGGCGCGACGCACCGAGTGGCTATGTCTCAGGGCGTTCGCGCCGGGCACATCCTGCTGACCGCGGAGATCCACCCGGAGTCTGCCGATTCGGTCCTGGACTATCTCCTCGGTGCCGGGCTGGAGCGCGAGGACATCGCGCTCGCCCGGTGGGACGAGATCGGCCCGGTCTCCGCCGAGCACTCGGACGCGAGCATGATCTGGGCCGACGTGCTCGGGCAGGCCACGGTCAACGCCCGGCCGATCGCCCGCTATCTCGTCTTCATGATGGCGGCGGGAGTGATCGCGGGGTTCGGCGTGATCGAGGTCAACTCCATCCTGATCGTCGGCGCGATGGCCGTTAGTCCAGACCTGCTGCCACTGAGTGCCGCCTGCGTCGGCCTGGTCAGTCGCCGCGCGCGCCTCGCCTCGCGCGCGATCGTAACGCTCCTCGTCGGGCTCACCGTGACGTGGCTGATGGCCACGCTGGTTACGCTCGTCCTCGACCTCTTCGGTCGCTTTCCCGCCGGGTTCGACCTCGGGGAGTCGGCGCTCTCCGGCCTGACGACGGTCAACGAGTCAACGGTCGGGGTCGCGCTGACGGCCGGGGTTGCAGGCATCCTCGCGCTCGAGACACGCGCGAGCTCGGCAGTCGGTGTGGGCATCTCCATCACGACCATCCCGGCCGCCGCCTACTTCGGCGTCGCACTCGCCCTGGGAGAGGCCGACAAGGCGTGGGGCGCCCTCGCCGTCCTGAGCGTCAATGTGGCCATGTTGCTGGTGGGCGGAAGCCTGACGCTGGTCGTTCAGCGGAGGATCGCGCGGCGGTGGAGCTTCCAATGACCGAGCCGGCCAAGCCATCGCCCAAGGCGTTCGCGGTCCTGCTCCTGCTCGCCGCGGTGGTCGGCCTGGTCGTCTCGTTGGCCGCTTGGGCCTTCCTCGAGCTGATCTACCAGACCCAACAGGGGGTGTGGGACGACCTGCCGGCTCAGCTGGGCTACGAGGACGGCGCCCCGTTGTGGTGGGGGCTTCCGGTCCTCGCAATCGCCGGACTGATCGTGGCCTTTGCGATCGTGCGGCTGCCCGGCCGAGGGGGCCACATACCCGCCGAGGGCTTGAAGACGGGCATGGTCCAGCCGGTCGAGCTGCCCGGGGTCATGCTGGCCGCGGTCGCGACCATCGGGCTCGGAGTCGTGCTCGGCCCGGAGGCGCCGCTGATTGCCCTCGGCGGCGGTCTGGGCATCCTGGCCGTCCGGCTGATACCGAGAGAGTTGCCGTCCGAAGTGTCGGAGGTCATCGCCGCCTCGGGAACCTTCGCCGCGATCGCCCTGATCTTCGACTCCCCGCTCGTCGCCGCGATCCTCCTCATCGAGGCCACGGGGATAGGCGGCCCACGACTGCCCATGGTGCTGGTCCCCGGCCTGCTCGCCGCCGGCATCGGGTCGCTCGTGTCGATCGGCCTGGGATCGTGGACCGGTCTGAGCACGAGCGACTACGCGCTCGGCACTCTCGACCTGCCCACATTCGCCCGCCCGGACGTGGGCGACTTCGGATGGACGATCGTCCTGGCGGTGGCTTGCGCGGTGGGCGTCTTCCTGGTCCTGCGGCTCGCCCGCGAGGCCCAGGGCATTATCGAGCGCCGGCCCTTCATCCTCGTGCCCGCCGCGGGGATTGCGATCGCCGGCCTGGCGATCGCCTTCTCGGAAGCCGCGGACAAGGGTGTCGACCAGGTCCTGTTCTCGGGACAGGACGCGCTTGGGCCGCTGGTGGCCAATCCCGCCGCCTGGTCGCTCTCCGCACTGGCGCTGGTCGTCGCGTTCAAGGGCATCGCCTGGAGCATCTCGCTCGGCGGCTTTCGAGGCGGACCCACGTTCCCGGCGCTGTTCCTGGGTGCGACCGCAGGCGTGATGGCCTCGCACCTGCCTGGCTTCCCGATCACGCCGGCGGTGGCGGTGGGGATGGGGGCAGCGGTCGTCGCGGTTCTGAACCTGCCGCTCTCCGCCGTCGTGCTCGCCGTGCTCCTGACGGGGGGATCGGGCGCGGGCTCCGGCCCGCTCATCATCGTCGGCGTGGTGGTCGCCTACCTCACGACCCGGATCCTGTCCGGCCTTGACTCCTCCGAGGAGGTCCGCCCACCGGCGCCGGAGGCTCCCGCCCTTCGATGACCGCGATCACGTTCTCGGCGCAGAGGCGCGCCATCGCATCCCGGGTGGCGGCGGTCGCCGATCCGATGTGCGGCAGGAGCACCGTGTTGGGCAGGTCGCGCAGCTCGGGCGGCACGTTCGGCTCGTCCTCGTAGACGTCCAGGCCGGCCGCCGCCAGCCGGCCCGAGCACAGGGCGTCGATCAGCGCCCGTGTGTCCACCACGGCGCCGCGGCTGGTGTTGACGAGGATCGCCCCCTGCTTCATCGCCGCGAAGGCGTTCGCGTCGATCAGGTGCCTCGTGGCCGAGGTGAGCGGCACGTGGACGCTGACGAAGTCGGACCCCGCAAGGAGGTCGTGCAGCTCCAGGCGCTCGGCGCCCGGCCATGCCGGGCCGCTGGAGCGAGAGCTGTACAACAGCGTCACGTCGAACGCCCTGAGCAGCTCGGCGACACGCTTGGCGATGCGCCCGAAGCCCACCAGCCCGACGGTCGAGCCGGCGAGCTCTCGCCCGAGGATGTCCTCCTCCGATCCGGTCCACCGGCCGTCGCGGATCATGGCGTCGGCTTCCGCGATCCGTCGCCCCGCCGCCAGCATCAGAGCGACCGCCAGCTCGGCCGTGGCGTTCGTGAGCACGTCCGGCGTGTTGGTCGCCCGGACCCCTCGCGCGCGGGCTGCCTCGACGTCGATGTTGTCGTAGCCGACCCCGAAGTTCGCGACGACCTTGAGCGAGCCGCCCGCCGCATCCATGAGCCCGGCGTCCACCGGGATGCCGGGCTCGGCGACGATCGCCGCGGCGCCCGGTGCGTGCTCGGTGAGCCAGCGAGGCTCCGCCTGACGGCCACGGGCCTCGACAGCGAAGCGCTCCCCGAGCATGTCCAAGCCCGCCGCCGGGAGCCCGGCGAGCACGACCACTCTTGGTGCTTTCGTCATGGCCGTCCTCCGTGGCGCGATGCGAGTTCACCCTAATCGGATGATGGGCGTTGGCACCCGGCCGATTACGTTGCCCGCTCCGGCAGTTGTACGGAAGCTTGGTGCCTTAGCGAGTGGAAACATCCACGCAAGACCGGGTCGGGGTTCTCGCGGTCGACGACCAGCCGGTCTTCCTCGACGCCGCCCAAGAGGTGGTCGCGGCAACGCAGGGCTTTCGCTGGGTCGCCGGCGTGACATGTGGCGAGGAGGCGCTCGCCGTCATCGACGAAGCCGAGCCGGCGCTGGTCCTGCTCGACGTGCGGATGCCGGGGATGGACGGGTTCGAGGTTGCGAACCGAATAACCGAGCAGCACCCCGACGTCGTCGTCGTGCTCATCTCCGTAGAGGACAGCGCCGCGATCGCGGCCGCGGCGGAGAGCTCGGGCGCGGTCGCGCTGGTACGCAAGCAGGAGTTCGGTCCGTCGATGCTCCGCAGGCTCTGGCAAACGCACAAGTCACCTCACCTCTAGGAGAACATGAACGAGGAACGACGCCGCTCGCGCGTCGCGATGTCACTCCGGTAGGAACGGGCTCCGCTCACCCGCCATCAGGATCCGCACCTCGACGTCCGGGGCGATCCTGGTAACCGCGTCGGCGAACGCGCGGGGGGGATCGAGTGGATCCATGCCCCGCTGAGAGCGGATCGCGACTAGCGTTCCCCAGTGGATCGGGATGGCCACGCGAGGGCGGATGAGCGCCACGGCTTGCGCGGCTCGCTCCGGGTTGAGGTGACCCTGCGGCACGCGCGGCCCCCAGCCCCACACCGGGAGCGCGGCAACGTCCACACGACCGGCCAGCTCCTCCAGGGCTGGAAAGAGGTCTGTGTCCCCGGCGAAGTAGGTGCGTACCGGCCCGTCGATCAGGAAGCCGATGGCCGGCCTGGGCGGGCCGACGGGATACCGGCGCCCGTCGTGGACGGCGGGCACCGCCTCGATCGGTATGCCGCGCACCGGGACGCGGTCGCCGGCCTCGACCTCGATCACCTCCCGGATGCCGTAGCGGCGCAGCATCTTCCCGCAGCCACGGGGGGCGAGAACCGGGCAATCGCGCGCGACCCGCCTCAGCGACCTCGGATGCAGGTGATCGTGATGGACATGAGACAGCAACACCGCGTCGAGCGGCAGCAGGCTCTCGACCCTCGGCGCGGGCACCCGGCGCCGAATGTGACCGATGCCCCGGGCGAGCATCGGGTCGGTGAGGAACCTCGCGCCGCCGGTCTCGAGCAGCAGGGTGGCGTGGCCCACGTACGAGAGGGCCTCGGTCACGGGCATCCGGTCAGGGCCCGGCCTAACGTTGCCCGCCCCGCGACCCGATAAATGGTCCAGGCTGGAAATGAACCCGAGACTTCCCCCACCGGACCCGAACGAGTCGCTCGGAATGGAGCCACTGACAGACACGCGGTTGCTCGCGCCCACGGCTGTGTTCGCAATGGGGAAGCCAAGCGCTCAGGCAGACCGTGACTCCGACGCGGTGCTCGACCTGCGGCCTGGGCTCTTGATCGTCGTAAGCTCGGGCTGAGCCCCGGGGAGCGGCAGGGCGCCGCTCTGAAGCTTGCGGCGCCAGCTCGAGAGCAGCCCATGTACCGCGGCCGCGCCCAGAATCGGGCTGCTCGGGCACAGGCAGGTGATCGCCGTGCAGGATGAACGGCCGCGTCTGATCGCCCCCGAGGCCGCCGTGGAACGAGATCAGCTCCTCGAACGCGCAGCCCTCGTCGCGCTCTGAGTCGTAGAAGCTGCCCACCATGATGTCCGCGACGTGTGCGAACCCGTCGGTGCGGATGAGGTGCTCCGCGGCCGTGTCCGAGAACGACGCGAGCGGATCGTCGCCCTCGATCTCGCCGGAGCCGAGGTGGCGTGTCCCGGCCGCTCCGAGGACCAGCGCTCCGCGCTCGGCGGAACGGATGAGCAGCCAGCCGACGTGGGGGTGCTCGCGCAGCGCACCGACGAGCCGCGGGTGGCGCTCCTCGATCTCCTCGAGCGTGAGCCGGCGCTTCTCCTCCATGAGGTAGATCAGGCCGAGGTTGCCGGACCCCAGCACCACCACGTTGCGGTCGGAGACGTCGTTCTTGGCGCGCTTCTTGTTCGGCTTGGCGCCGGTGGCCTCACCGACGGCGTGCCCGACCATCGCCGTCTGCTCGTCGCCGCCGGCAAACGCCGCCACGTCGCCGGTCTCCAGCGAGCGCTCTACGAGGTCCTCGAGCCCGTAGCCGTTGCGCTGCTTGAACGTCGCGCCCTGGGTCTGCCCGTGGTCGGAGAGCACGACCAGCTCATACGGCCGCGGCGCATAGCGGCGCGCGCGCTCGATCCTGCCGAACTGCTGGTCGAGCTTGCGCAGCGCCTCGAGCGTGTCGGCTCGCTCGAGGCCCGAGTGGTGTGCGACCTCGTCGTAGCTCGAGAACGTCGCATAGACCGCCGGGCGCCCGCGCATCATGTCGGTGAGGACGCCGAACACGATCATGTTGCGGACGATCACGCACAGCGCACCGCGCAGGAAGGGGTACGAGCCTCCGCGATGGCCGCGAGGACGCACGTCGCGCCGCGCCGCTCGCAGCGCCGCGGACCACTCGAGCAACACCTCCCAGAAGAACAGGACGAGCGCCCGGGTCACGTTGACCCCGTGGGCCAGGAACGCTCGGTAGCCGGGGTTCGCGCCCTTCTCTGCGTCCATACGGCTGACGGTGAGGATCGTCTCCGCGGCCTCGCCCGAGAGCAGGTTTCCGCGGCTGGCGCCGCCGTCGGCCAGAAGGCCGATACCCGTCGACATGCGGCGCTCGATCTCGGCGCAGTCCTGCGGCGAGGAGCAGACCATCATCGTCCCGGTCTCCTTCTCCACCCACCGAAACGCCGGGATGTCCTCGTTCGATCCGAGCAGTATCCCGGCCTGGCTTGCGCCCGTCTGGGACGAGAGGTCGGTCTCCCATTCCGTCAGCCGGTAGCCGTTCTCCTCCATCCAGCGAGCCATCACGGGTGCGTTTCCGTCGCGCATCGCGCGCCGCAGGATCGGAAGCGCCAACCCGTCGATCTCGAGGAAGACGATCCCCGGGACGTCGGTGGGATCCTCCCTGCCCTGGCGCCGCGCCACCCGGCGCACCACCCGCAGCGCGCTCTCGTCGTCGTCGCTTGTCCCCACCGCGACCTCGAACACGATCGAGGCCGCCGCTATCACGATCGAGGCGAGCAGCGCGCTCCCCGAACGAGTCGACCTGCCCGAAGTCCGGCAACAGGTCGTCTGCCAGAACGAGCGCGAGCGCATCGACGAGCAGCACGAGCAGGAAGCCGAGCACCAGCGTGAACGGCAGCCGCAGCGCCGCCACGAGCGCCGGCAGGATGGCGTTGAGGACGGCTATCGCCGCGGCGACGACGAAGGCGGAGCCCGGCTCCTCCAGGCTGAAGCCGGGAACGATGACACGCGGCCACCCAGACCGCCGCGGCGGCGACGATCCAGCCCACCAGCAGCCGGACGAGGCTGAGACGGGGCCTCGCCGGCTGCCAGCCCGGGTTCTGGTCGTACGCGGGGACCGGGGCTTCGGTAGCCACCTCAGCGAGCCTACGCACGCCTCCGCGCCGGCTCATCATCCGGATCGGGTGATCCTGGCACTTCATCCGAAAAGGTGGTGCCCGGCCGTGGTGTGGCATGCTCGCATGAACGTCATGAAGAACACGCGCGGCGCAATCAGCCTAGGCCTGGTCGCACTCATGGTGATGTGCATGAGCGCGTGTGGGGACGATGACGAGGAGAACACGGGTGCCTCGGACACGGGCGTCGAAGCGGTCGCCCCACCGCCGGATCGCGCGTTCGATGGCCTCGAGGCCGCGCTCGAGGGCCAGGGCCTCGTGGTCGCTCCCTTGCCCAAGGCGGAGCTGGACGGCGCCGAGGTCGGGGTCAAGATCACCGGCGACAAGTCCGGCAGCGCGCGCTCCTTTCCCACCGAGGCAAGCGCAAAGGAGTATGCCGGCGAGGTTGCGAAGAGTGGCGAGAAGACGACGATCGTCGGGACCGTCGTGTTCCAAGCCGCTACCCAGGAGGATGCGGACTTCTTCGCCGACGCGTACGAATGACGGGAGCAGCACGGTCCCGGGCTCGCGGCCGTTGTCGGCTTAGCGTTGCCAGGGACCGGTAACCCGACAACGACGCTGAATCCGCACGCGGGGCCGCCGCGGCAACCCCGTCCCACCCTCATGGCCGCCGTTTGCCGGCCTCCCTGCCCAGACGCCGCCAGAAGGGTGTCGGCTTTGCGGACTTCTTCGCCGACGCCTACCAATGACGGAGTCAGCTGCCGAGGATGCGTGCCTTCTCGGCCGCGAACTCCTCCTCGGTCAGGACTCCCTGCTCCTTCAGGGCGGCCAGGTCCTTCAGCTTGGCAATCCGGTCCTCCCCTGCCGGAGGCGGTGGCGCGGCGTACTGCTGAGGCGGTGGCGCGGCGTACTGCTGAGGCGGTGGGGCGGCCTGCTCTTCCTGCGCGGCCCATTTCTGGCCTTGGCGCCGGCTCACACGATTCGAGACGGTCGTGGCCGTGCCGGCGATGACGGCGGTGCGGGCGACGCCGCGGAGCAATCCTGGCATGGGTGGTCCTTTCGGTTAGGCCGTCGCTTCGACGGCGTCGAGAGCGCGGATCAGGTCCTCGACAGGGATGCGCTGGTTGTCTACCACCACGCCGCCGTTGCGGCGCACGGCGGCCGCGAACGGGGCTGCCCAGCGGTTCTCATAGGCAATCAGGACGGCGGCGCTCCCGGGTTCGATCGCCGCGGCGGCGGTGGCCGCGTCATCCTCGCCGAGCAGGCCGGTCGAGGCCCCTTCGAAGACCTTGAAGTCCCCGGCCTTGCCGGCCTCGAGATCCTGCGCCTCGAAGCCGGAGACCGTCCCATCGTCGTTCTGCATGACGAACAGGACATCGAGTATGCGAATGATTCCGCGCTCGACCAGATCCATCACGATGGGAATGGCCTCGCCGGTCATCGGGGCATCGGCCGGGTAGGCGATCACCACGATGTCGACAGGCCCGAATTCCTCGTTGTGGGCTTCCATCCATTTCTCCGTTCGTCGGCAGTCGGCCTGCTGTTCTCAGGCGGCGAATCTATAGATCGCGCGCACCCGGCTCACATCATCCCTTCAGGGTGAAATGTCGGCAAGGAACATCAGCGTCGCCTTGACGCGCTTCGACACGTTCTCCGAGGCGCCCAGCCCCAGCTTCATGAAGATCGAGTTGACGTGCTTCTCGACCGCTCGCTTTGTCAGAACGAGCGAGTCGGCGATCGCGGCGTTGCTCTTGCCCTCCGCCATCTCGGCCAGCACCTGACGCTCGCGCTGAGTGAGCTCCGACAGCGGCGACCGGGCTATGCGGGTCTTGGCGTTCACGAGCAGCTCGACCACCTTGGGATCGATCACCGACCCGCCGCGCGCGACGCAGTCAATTGCATGAACCAGCTGGCCTCGGTCATGCAGGCGCTCCTTCAGCAGGTAGCCGCGGCGATCGGAGCCACGCTCGAGCAGTGCGAGTACGTAGGCGGGGTCGGCGAACTGGCTGAGGACGATCACCCCCGTCGACGGACAGGTCTCACGCAGCCGGTCCGCGACGCGGATGCCTTCATCGGTGTTGGACGGAGGCATCCGGATGTCCGTCAGAACGACATCCGGCGGATCCTGCTCCACCGCGCCGAGAAGTGTGTCGACATCGCCGTAGGCCGCCACCACTTCGACGCTTGGTGAGCTCGCGAGTAGCTGCTGAAGACCCTCCCGCACCAGCAGGTTGTCCTCAGCCACGACAACGCTGATGGCCACGCGCCAACGATATCCCCCGGTGGAGGCGCCCGTCAGGCCCTTGGCACTCCTTCCCCCTCGGCCAGGAACAGCAGGGTGGCCTTGACGCGCTTGCTTATCTCCGCCACGTTCGAGAGCCCCAGCTTCACGAAGATCGCGTGGGTGTGCTTTTCCACAGCACGCTGGGAGAGCTGCAGCGTCTGAGCGATGGCCAGGTTGCTCTTGCCGGCTGCGATTTCTGCCAGCACCGCGCGCTCGCGCTCGGTCAGCTCCTCGAGCGGAGAGTTGTCGGTTCCCGCCTCCGCCGACACCAGCAGCTCCACGATCTTCGGGTCGATCACCGACCCGCCGCCCTGCACCGCTTCTATTGCGCTCCCCAGCTCGCGAATGTCGCGGACGCGCTCTTTCAGGAGGTACGCGCGGCCGTTCGACCCCGACTCGAGCAGCGCGAGCACGTACGCCGCGTCCGCGTGCTGGCTGAGCACGACGACCCCTATCTGCGGGTGAGACTTACGCAGCAGCGTTGCCGCCTGAATGCCCTCGGTGGTCTTCGTGGGCGGCATGCGAATGTCCGTGATCACGACGTCCGGACGTTGCGCCTCGACCGCCTCCAGCAACGCCTCGAGGTCCCCGCACGCCCCTACCACGTCCATCCCGGCGCGCGTGGCGAGCAACTCGCCCAGCCCTTCGCGGAAGATGAAGCTGTCGTCGGCGACGATGACGCGCGTCACGGCTGGAAATCTCGCAGAAAGCAGCCGCACCCGGAGCGGAAGTCACCCGCACCCCCAAACGCAGGCGCGCGCCGTTGCCCGTCGGCCCCGCCACTGAGAGGGTCCCAAGCCGTGGCCCCAGCCTTGACGGCACCTGCCCGCGGTGCGGACTCGCCGCTCATCGAGACCGGTCTCCTGAGCCTCAAGGGCCGGCGCACTTCGTCGCGACCCCGGCTGGTGCCCCGCGAGCGGCTGGTCCGGCAGCTCGCGGAAGCGCGAGACATCCCGGTTGCCCTTCTCATCGCTCCGGCCGGCTACGGGAAGACCGCGCTGCTCTCGGAATGGGCTCGCCGCGACGGCCGCCCCTTCGCATGGGTCACGCTGGACGAGGCGGACAACGACCCGACGACTCTGCTCTCGGCCATCGCGCTCGCGCTCGACGCCGTCGAGCCGCTCGGCTGGGAGGTGTTCGAGGCGCTGTCCTCAAAGCGCGCGGACGCCGCTACGGTGGCGCTCCAGCGCCTCGCGAGGGCTCTGAGCGCCAGAGAGCTGTCCTGCGTCCTGGCGCTCGACGACGTGCACACGCTGAAGGCGCCTGCCGCTCGACGGTCGGTGGTCGCAATCGGGCAGTCCCTGCTTCCGGGTTCTCAGCTCGTGCTCTCGGGCCGCAGCGACTCCGCACTGCCGGTCGGGCGCATGCGTGCCCACGGCAGCTCGATCGAGCTCACGGCGGAGCAACTCGCCATGACCAGATCAGAGGCCGCCGGGCTCATGCACGAAGCCGGTCTCGAGCTCTCGCCGGACGAGGTGCTCTCGCTGGTGCGCCGGACCGAGGGCTGGCCGGCCGGGCTGCATCTGGCGGCGCTGTCCATGCGCGGGCAGAACGGGGACCATGCGGCTGTGGAGGACTTCTCGGGTGACGATCGCTTCGTGTCGGAATACGTGCGCGAGGAGTTCCTCTCGGGGCTGTCCGCCGCAGAGACCGAGTTCCTGACCAGGACCTCCGTGCTCGAGCGTCTGTCGGGACCGCTGTGCGATGCCGTGCTCGAGCGCGACGGCTCCGCGTCCATGCTCGCGCGCCTCGCGCGCTCCAACGTCATGCTGGTGGCGCTCGACCGAAGCCAGACCTCCTATCGCTACCACGGCCTGTTCGCCGACGTGCTGCGCTCGGAGCTGCGCCGTCGAGAGCCCGATCAGGAGGCCGGGCTTCACAGGCGCGCGGGGGAGTGGTGCGAAAGCCACGGCGACGCCGCCGGTGCGATCGACCACGCCATAGCGGCCCAGGAGCTCCAGCGGGCCGGGCGCCTGTTGTGGGGCAGCGCGCTCCAGCATGTGGGGCGTGGAAGCGACGAAGCGGTGCGTGTGCGGCTCGGTCGCTTCACCGAGGATGAGCTGTCGAGCAGCCCGATCCTCGCGCTCGCGGCCGCGGCCAGCAGCCTCGCGGCCGGCGACCTGTACGAGGCCGAGCGCTGGACGTCGCTCGCCGACCGCGCCCCGCGCGACACGGACATCGTCGAAGCGGGCGTGGCGATCATGCAGGCAGCGATCGGCCGGCAAGGTGTCGAGAAGATGGGCTCCGACGCGGCTCGCGCCCGCACACTGCTCGACGCGGACAGTCCTTGGAATCCGCTCTGCCTGTTCTTCGAGGGGGTGGCGCTGCACCTGGCAGGCGAACGGGCCATAGCCCGGGAACGACTCCAGGAAGCCGCCCATCGCGCCGTTGTGCCGGCGCCGATGTTCCAGGCGCTCTGCCTCGCTCAGCTCGCGCTCCTGGCGACCGACGAGGGCGACCCCGACAGGGCGGGCGTCCTTGCCGCGCGAGCAAGGGCCCAGGTCGATCGCTGCGGCCTGGACCGGTGCCCGATGATGGCCCTGGTGGTTGCCGTGTCGGCCGCGGTTCGAGCCGAGCAAGGCCGCGCCGACGAGGCGCGCCGTGACCTGCGCCACGCCCTCGAGCTTCTGGATGGGATCATCGACCCGAGCCCGTGGTACGAGGTGGAGTGCCGCATCCTGGTGGCGCGCGCGACGCATCGGCTGAACGGACTCACCGCCGCTCGAGAGCTGCTTGCGATGGCCGCCGGCCCGCTGGGCAGGACCGCAGACGCCGGAGTGCTCGCCGGATGGCTCGAGGAGGCCCAGGCCGAGGTCGACCTCGCCCTTGACTCCACCGCCGAAGCGGATTGGTCGCTCACGACGGCCGAGCTGCGCGTCCTGCGTTATCTGCCGAGCCACCTGTCTTTTCGCCAGATCGCGGAGCGCCTGTTCGTCTCGCCCAACACGGTCAAGACGCACGCGCGGGGGATTTACCGAAAGCTCGGTGTCTCGTGCCGGGGAAGCGCAGTCGATCGCGCTCGGGATGCAGGTCTCGTAGGCGTCGCCGGAGGAGAGGTGGAGGAATGACAGAGGTCGAAGACACCGAGCCCACGCAGGCCGACTCGACGCCACGCCGTGCTCACCGCAAGCTCGGCCTGGCGCTGATCGTGGTTGCGTCGCTGCTGACCTTCCTCGCGATCTTCGCGGTCTGGGCCAACCGCCAATTGCTCAATACCGACAACTGGACGGAGACCAGCAGCGAGCTGCTGGAGAACGATGCGATCCGCAAGCAGATCGGCCTCTTTCTCGTCGACGAGCTGTACGCAAACGTCGACGTGAAGGGCGAGCTCGAGCAGGTCTTCGACCGGGTCCTTGAACCCGAGGGGGCCAGCGCGCTGGCCGGCCCGGCCGCCAGCGGCCTCAGGACGCTCGCGGACCAGCGGGTCGAGGTGCTCCTCGAGCGGCCGCGCGTCCAGGAGCTTTGGGAGGCGGCCAACCGGCGCGCACATCTCCGGCTGCTCGAGGTCATCGAGGGCGGCGGCGACACGCTCTCGACCTCCAACGGCGACGTAACCCTCAACCTCTCGAGCTTGCTCAGCCAAACTCAGGCCAACCTCGGAGTCGGAGGACGCGTGGAGGAGCGGCTCCCCGAGAGTGCCGGTTCGATCGTGCTCTTCCATTCGGACGAGCTCGAACTCGCCCAGACGGGCGTCCGGCTCCTGAAGGCGCTGGCCGTCGTGCTCGTTGCGCTGGCCTTGTTCCTCTTCGGACTGGGCGTCTACCTGGCCCGCGGCTGGCGGCGCGAGGCGCTGCGAGCGTGCGGCATCGGCTTCATCTTCGCGGCCGCGGTTGCTCTGGTTTCCCGCTCCATCGCGGGGGGCGCCGTGGTGGACGCCCTCGCGAGCACGGAGGCCGTGCGC
>CAVXKC010000006.1:0-123953 GCA_963762265.1 uncultured Thermoleophilaceae bacterium
AGCACCCCCGGATGCCTCCCCACCAGCGCATGGCGACCGTGAAGCAGGCGGGCCGTGTCGCGGCGGCACGCCCGGTCATCGTGCGTGTCGTCTACTGCCGCGCCATCGCGACCCGGAGGCGCTCCTCGGGTGTGATGAGGTGGTCGGCGTCGTCTGCGTCCTCGCCGAGATCTATCTGCACCCAGTTGACCGTGCCGGTGAAGACGCTGCTCTCGCCGTCGTAGTCGTCGCTGACCGGGGACGCGGTGTCTCGTCCGACGTCGGCGGTCTCGTCCGCGGAGAAGATCAGCGGCACGGTTGCCTCGACGCGGCCCTCACCGGTCTTGTCGCCGTCGAGGTAAAGGGTCACAGTGCCGCCCTTGGCGGGGCCGCCGCCGTCGTAGGCGAACTCCATGCGCACCTGGTGCGTTCCGGGCGGGATCGCGGCGTCGGCATCGATCTTGAAGCGCTGTAGGCCGAGCAGGTTGTAGCAGTAGGTTGGGCGCCCATCCTTCGCGTACAGGCTCCAGCCGGCGAAGGCGCCGCCCTGGGCGAGGATCACGCCCTCGGCGCCCGCCTCGGGCACGACGACTTCCGCCGTGACCGCGTGGGACTTGTTCTTGATGTTGAGGAGGCTGTTCTCGCTGAGGCGTCCCATGCCGCCGAAGAGCAGCTGTGAGTTTCCCTTCACAAGCTCCGGGCGGCCGACGAGCTCGGCGTTGAAGCGCTCGATGCGACGGTCGTCGAGCGGGAGCACGTTGTACTTGCGGGCCTCCTCGAGCCACAGCTGTTGCAACTCGGCCAGCTTCTCCGGCAGCTCGGCGGCAAGGTCGTGCGCCTGGCTCCAGTCCGTACTCGTGTCGTAGAGCTCCCAGACGTCGTCCGAGAACGGTGGCGGGGGCTCCATCACCCACGGCACGCTGTGATTGGTGACCGCGGTCCAGCCCTGGTGGTAGATGCCGCGGTTGCAGAACATCTCGAAGTACTGCGTCTCGCGCGCCTCGGGAGCGTCCGCATCGTCGAAGGCGTAGGCCATGCTCACGCCGTGCAGCGGCATCTGCTGGATGCCGTTCACGAAGGTCGGCTCGGGCAGCCCCGCCGCATCGAGGACGGTCGGGGCCACGTCGATGACGTGGTGGAACTGCGAGCGAACCTCGCCACGCGCGGCGATCCCGCGCGGCCAGTGGACGATCGTACCGTTGCGCGTTCCGCCCCAGTGCGAGGCGACCTGCTTCGTCCACTGGTAGGGCGTGTCCATCGCGTGCGCCCAGCCGACCGCGAAGTGGTTGTAAGCCTTCGGAGTGCCGAAGTCGTCGATGCGCGCGGCCATGAACTCGGGCGTCTCGAGCGCCGCGGCGCCGTTGAAGAGGAAGGTCTCGTTGAAGCTGCCGTTGATCCCGCCCTCGGCGCTCGCCCCGTTGTCGCCGATGATGTAGTAGACGAGCGTGTCCTCGAGCACGCCGAGATCGTCGAGCGCGTCCACGAGCCGTCCGATGTGGTGGTCGGTGTGCTCCAGGAATCCCGCGTAGACCTCCATCTGGCGGGCGAGAATCGGCTTCAGCCCATCGGGCATGTCGTCCCAGGCGGGAATCTCCTCGTGCCGCGCTGTCAGCTCCGTTTCCGCGGGAACGACTCCGAGCTCCTTTTGCCGAGTCAGGATCTCCTCGCGCAGCGCGTCCCAGCCCTGGTCGAAGCGACCCTTGTACTTGTCCGACCACTCGGTCGGAACGTGATGCGGGGCGTGCGTCGCCCCTGGTGCGAAGTACATGAAGAACGGCTTGTCGGGCATCAGAGACTTCTGCTGGCGCGCCCACTTGATCGCCTGGTCGGTCATGTCCGCGGTGAAGTGGTAGCCCTCCTCCGGCGTCGCCTCGGGCTCGACCGGCGTCGTGCCCTCGTAGACGGCCGGGTAATACTGGTTCGTCTCCCCGCCGATGAAGCCGTAGAAGTACTCGAAGCCCCCGCCGCCGGTCGGCCAGGCATCGAACGGGCCCATCGGGCTCGTCTGCCAGACCGGCACCTCGTGGCACTTACCGAACTGAGCCGTCGAATAGCCGTTCAACAGCAGCGTCTGCGCGAGCGGCGCGCAGGTATTGGGGCGAAGCGAGTTGTACCCGGGCGCCGCGGTGGCGAGTTCCGTGATCACCCCCATTCCCACCGAGTGGTGGTTGCGCCCCGACAGCAAGGCAGCCCGCGTCGGGGCGCACAGCGCCGTCGTGTGGAAGCGGTTGTACTTCAGGCCGTTCCCTGCCAGCCGCTCAGCCGTCGGCGTCGCGCACGGCCCGCCGAACGCAGTAGACGCGGCGAAGCCGACGTCGTCGAGCAAGATGACAAGCACGTTGGGTGCGCCCGCCGGTGGCTGCAGCGGCTCGATCGCAGGGAACGACGCGTCTGGGTCCTTGGCGTCGTATGGGAGCGTTCCTTCGAACGGCCTGTCCGGGATCGGCAGGACGTCCCGCTGCTCTTCGCCAGGACCCTGGATGTCGCTCATTCGTATCCCCCTCGGCCGTCGCGAGCCAGCCGACCGGCACAGTCGATTACCTCCGGCGCGCAACTCTCTCATACCCGGTGTGCCCTGGGTGGTCGCAGCCGGGATCGCTGCGACGTAGTTGGCGTCGCGGCCGATTCCAGTTAGGGGTCGGCCGATGAGGGCGGTGTGGCTCAGCCCGAGCCGAGCAGCTTTGCCTTCTCGCGCTGGAACTCCTCGTCGGTCAGCACGTTCTGCTCGTGGAGCTCGCCCAGCTGTTTGAGCTCCTCCATCGCCTCGTGGGTCAGCCCGCCTGCCGCGGCAGCCGGGGCGGCCTGGGCGGGCTCAGCCGGCGCAGCCTGCTGAGGCGCTGCCGCCTCCTGCTGCTGCTCTTCCTTGGCGTCATGGTGCTTCTTGGCGGCCATGGCGGCCCCTCCAAGGGCCGCGGCGCGTCGCCTGCGCTGGCGTCTGTCTTGTCCCATCTCCCAGCCTCCTTGACTTGATTGCCCTGTTGGGCCTGTCAACAGCAAGAGGTCCAGCGCCCGATCCGCCTAGCCACGGCACATGTGCGAGCAAACCCGCTTCGCGAGACGCCAGGCCCCGCCCACGCCACTCGGCACATGTCACGCCCTCCAGAATGTTGCGCTCCTCCACGTAGAACGGGAACTGACCCGAGGCGCGCCGAAAGACGCGCGGCCGTGGGATTGCTCCCCTGCCCGACTGCAGGCGACCAGCCTCGTGAAAGAGGGTGTTGGAAGATGAGCGGGGCACACGGATGGCTCTTCTCCGAGACTAACGCTCCCCGGACGTCCGGTCATCCCCCAAATGGGACTGTCTGGACCAAAATGAGCCTTCCCCGGCTAACGCGAAACGCAGCTGTCTCCGAGGTCATACCGAGGCGGCTGCCGTGGACGACATGCGAGCGCGATCACCCAGCTCGCGTCACTACCGCAATCGGCGAGTATGAGGCGGACTGCTGCGCTGGCCTAAGCGGCCGTATCCAGCTCCCCGTGAAGGTGCCGACGGATCGGCCAGTCTCGAACCTCAATTAACGCTTGGGCACGCTGGGCGCCGACCTCGCTCCCGACCACTTCGCGGACGCGGTCGCCGAGCGCGTAGTAGCGCACGGCGCTGATGTGTCTGGCGGACACGTACCCCGCAAGGATGCGGCGCAGCCGCGCGCGGCCCTTGGCGGTCCGCTCGAGCTCGACAGCAAGGATCCCAGCTCGGTCGCCCGGCTGGTCTGTGATGGCGCAGTCGGGGAAGTGCAGCCGTGGATGGCCGGCGGGCGTCAGCTGTTGCCGGCCACGTGCCCCGGCCAGCGAACGGCGAACCGCGGGGCCGGGATCGGCGCGGCCCCCAGCGGCGTGTCCGCCGCCCGCATCTTCGCGCTCGGTGACGACGCGCGGGTGTGCGAATTCGCGCTCGAGTTCGATCACGAGCGCGGTTAGCTCCAGGTCGTGCGCGTAAGTCCGCAAATCGATCTTCGCCGGGGGCAGCTCGACGTCGACTGCTGCGAGCCCGGCCCGGGTGGCCAGGTAGACGCCCGGTGCTCCATGGAAGACGCGCGCGTGCTCGAGCAGGTCGAGTTGAACGAGTCCGCTCAGCCGCGCGTATGTGACCGCGCGGCCGAGGCTGAACCGCTCGCTGACATGGGCGGCCTGCACCATCCGCAGCCGCCCGATCCAGCGCACGATCTCCTTGTCGCGCCCTGTGACGCGGAAGCCTTGAATCCGTCGGTGATGTGCGGCAAACCTCCCGCACAGCAGAGCCGAAACGGCGTCCCACCAACCCTCGTCTCGAAAACCGTTGTGCGGCTTTAGGCGCACCGAGGGTTCGAATCCCTCCCCCTCCGCTGATAGCGCGGAATCCCGCACCACCACCGGGATAGCCGCACCCGGCGTCCACAACGGCCGATTGCCAACGGGTGCCAACGGGTGCCATCGGGGACCGGTTTCGGTTCCGGTTTCGGCCCCAAGCGGAGTCAACCCGGTTAGGGATATTCGACGGTCTAGCCGCACTCCTGTCTCGACGTTACGTTGAGAAACTACGAGGGCTCTACGCCCGCCGCCGCCCTGAGCGAAGCCAGCTGACTGGATGCGGGGGCCGGGGCCGTTTGCGAACGCTGGGCGAGCGCTGCGGTTGCTCACGTGGGCTCCAAGCCGATCACCTCGCCCTTGAAGGTGAATGAGACTGTCTCCAGCGGCACGTCGTCCTTTACGCCCTCGCTGCCGACCTGCATGCCTGCGTTGGTCGGTGCCTGCACCCTCTCGATAATGTCGCGGTCGTAGTGAAAGCCGTTCCGAGCGGCTTCGTGCCAGACCCAAATGGTCGTTGCATCGCCGCGGAGCGGTGCCACGTTCGACACGCTCGTGAAGACCTCCGACGTCGGGCTGGCCGGTGCCTTCCCGGCATTCGCCATCTCTTCCCCTGAGATGCCCCCCGCCGTCGCGTTGGTCGGTCCCTTCACCTTGTCGTCGCCCGACCCGGCATCGACCGTGACGGGCCACGCGCTTTCGAGGTAGTACTTCATCTGGTTGTCGACCTCGCTACTGGGGTCGGTCGCGAGGTAACCGCCTGCCTCGGGCTGCGGCCCGGCCTTGGCCAGGACCGGGCCGTCCAGGATCTGCGCGCTCGCCGGTCCGGCCGCTGCGAGCAGTCCTGCCACGACGCCGAGGGTTGCGACTGACCGCTTGATGGTGCTGCTGAACATGATGGGTGCCTTCTTGGGGTGGGTGCTTGTCGGCGGGTATGACCCCGGACCCACCGCGCAGGTTGGTCACATGCGAAGAAACCAGGGAGTGGGGGTCGAACCCGGGCGCACAGGTGGATGTGGGAACCTCGGCCATCGAGGCTCCACACTTCATCCACTTCGCACGTCGCGCCCGACGCCGAGGCGGTCGAGGACAGAGCGCTGGCGGGGCCTCGGGGTCATCTGCGTGGCGATGTTCATCAGCGCGATGGACATGACGATCGTGAACGTCGCGCTGCCGGACATGTCGAACGACCTCGACGCCGGCATCGGCGAGCTGCAGTGGGTGCTCGACGCGTTCCTCGTCTCGCTCGCCGGCCTGCTGCTCGTCGGCAACGGGCTCGCAGACCGCTTCGGGCGCCGGCGGGTGTTCCTGCTGGGGCTCGTCGGCTTCGCCGTCGACGTCGGTGCTGGCGGCGGTCGCCGCAGACGGTGGGCGAGCTGATCGCGGCGCGGGTGCTGATGGGCGTGGCGGCGGCCTGCGTGATGCCTCCGGCGCTGTCGCTGCTCGCCGTGCTCTTCCCGCCTGAGCTGCGGCCGAAGGCGGCGGGAGTCTGGTCGGCGGTCGCGGGGCTCGGGCTCGCGCTCGGACCGGTCGTGGGCGGTGTGCTCGTCGACGTCGCCGGCTGGCGCTGGGTCTTCCTCGTCAACGTCCCGTTCGTGCTGCTGGCCGTGCCGCTCGGGCTGCGCTGGCTGCCCGAGTCGCGCCGCCCAGGAGTGCCTCCGCTCGACATCCCGGGCGTGGCCCTCTCGACGCTGGCGCTGACCGGCATCGTGTTCGCGCTGATCGAGGGCGTCGACGCCGGATGGACGAGCCCGGCGGTGCTCACGGCCGCGGTCACGGGCGTCGCCGCCGGCGTCGCGTTCCTTGCCATCGAGCTCCGCCGGCGCCACCCGCTGTTCGACGTGCGTGTGCTCGCACGCCGGCGCGTGGCGGCCGGCGCGCTGGTGATCCTCGCGGCCTACATCGCGACGCTCGGCATGCTGTTCGTGCTCCCGCAGTACGTGCAGTACGTCCAGGACGGCTCGGCGTTCGCCTCGGGGCTCGAGGTCGCGCCGTTCGGCGTCGGCCTCGGCTGTACTCGCGGCGCTGAGCGGGCGGCTCGTCGCGAGGTTCGGGCCACGTGCGGTCATGCTCGCGGGTCTGCTCACCGCGATCGCCGGCTTCGTGCCGCTGCTGTTCCTCTCCGGCGACAGCTCGGCCGCGCTCGTGTTGCTCGGCACCGCGCTCGTCGGTTGCGGCATTGGCGCGATGTTCCCGCCGGTCGACGGCGGTGATCATGAACGACGTCGGGACGGAGAAGGCCGGCGACGGCGCCGCGGTCAACCAGGTCGCGAGGCAGGTCGGCGGCGCGCTCGGTGTGGCGATCGTGGGGAGCGTGTTCGCCGCGGTCTACGCCGCCGAGGTCGGCGACGACAGCCGCGTGCCCGCCGCGGCGAAGGAGTCGATCGAGGACGCCACCGAAACGGCGAGCCGCCTGCAGGGCACCGCCCGTGTCGACCTCCTCGACGACGCGGTCGCGAGCTTCGACGTGGCGGCCCGCTGGGGCCTCGCCGTTTGCATGGCCGTTCTGCTCGTCGCGACGGCGGGCGCCGCGGTCGGGTTGTCACACGGGCGACTCGATCGTCACCATGCGGTCGAGTCATGACTCGCGAGCTCCTCAGCGCCGCGGACGCGCGCATTCTCTCGCTGGTTGCACGAGTCCGCTCAGCCGCGCGTAGGTGACCGCGCGACCGAGGCTGAAACGCTCCCGACCTGGGCGGCCTGCACCATCCGCAGCCGCCCGATCCCCTTGTCTCGCCCGGTGACACGGAAGCCTGGCACGAAACTGACGTTGACCGCCTATATGGCGGCAAACGTCAGCCGGACGGTCCGCCGCACGGAACTGACGTTGACCACAACAGTTGTGCTCAACGTCAGCCGGACGGGTAGGCCCGCTCGCGATCGGCGCCTTAGCGGCCAACCTGCCGGGCAGTCCGGGGGTCATACCCGGCGACCAGCACCCAACCTCGCGAAAGGCATCGTCATGTCCCACACCACCCGCAAGGGCCCACTCGTCACTCTCGCCGTGGTGGCCGGCCTGCTCGCTGCCGCGGGACCGGTCAGCGCCTCGGCCCAGACCCTCTCGAGCTCAGCTCCCGTCGATCCGGCCAAGGGGTCCTTCTCCATCGACATCGGAACCTCCGAGAGGATTGCGGTCGCGGCGTCCACCGTCGTGACCGACAACAAGGATCCCGACAAGCTGCATCCGGGTCAGCGCTCCCTGGGTTTCTCGGGCGACGCGTACGACAACGAAATGGGCATCATCGCGATCCTGATCGGCTGAATCGCGCCTCAGCGGCCCCGGTCCTTGGTGACCGTTCTCACAGAATAGGCGGCGCGCGAAAGCGTCTAGGTAGGCATGGCCACACTCCCCGGTCGCGCCGCCTCTCGTCTTCGCAAGCTCGACGACCAGCGGCTCGCGGCGCTGGTGCATGACGGAGACGAAGCGGCCTTCGAGGAGCTCTACGACCGCCATCGCGCGTCGCTACTGGCGTTCTGTCGTCACACGCTGAGGGATCGCGAGGACGGGGAGGACGCTCTGCAGCAGACCTTCCTGCGCGCCCATCGGGCGCTGCGCAAGTGCCGGCCGCCGGACGCCGTCCGGCCATGGCTTTTCGCGATCGCCCGCAACCGTTGCTTCACGCTGCTCGCGGCGCGCCGGTACGCGGTGGTGGTGCCAGAGGAGTTCGAGCCCGGTTGCGACGGCCTCGCAGACGACGTCCGGCGCCGCGCCGATCTACGCCAGCTTGTCGATGACATCGGGCGGCTTCCCGAGCACCAGCGCGAGGCGCTGGTGCTGTTCGAGCTGGGTGGCCTGAGCCAGGCGGATATCGCGTCGGTGATCGGATGTTCAGCGGGCCGTGTGAAGGCGCTGATCTTCCAGGCGCGGACGGCGCTGATCGCCGACCGTGACGCGCGCGACACCCCGTGCGAGGAGATCCGTGGTCAGCTGGACGCCGGGCGCGGTGGTGCCCTGCGACGCGGACCGCTTCGCCGTCACCTGCGCCAGTGCGAGCCCTGCCAGACCTACCGCCTGGCCGCGTAGGGACCGGTCGTCCGGATCCCGACCACAACCCCCCAACCTGAGCGTCCGGCCGTGGGTCATACCAGCGACAGCCAACCCACCCGCCGGAAAGGCAGAGTCATGTTCATCAAGGGAATCGTCGGAATCGTCGGAATCGCCGTCTCCGCGCTGGCCATCGCCCTGGCGGCGCCCGCCGCGGCCCCAGCACAGGCAGCCGACGAGTGCGACACCGAAGGCGCGGCCGGTCGCCCGTACCGGATCGGGATCAACTGTCGGGTGGTGGAGGTGGACGGCCATCCTCGGAAGTACATCGTCTACGTGCCCGACCGCAGGCCCGTCACCGGCTCGCAGGCACCGGTCGTCTTCATGTTCCACGGGAGCAGTGGAACGGGCAAACAGTTCCTGCGGATCTCCGGCTGGCGCGAACAGGCCGACGCCACAGGACTCATCGCCGTCTTCCCTCAGGGCCTGCGCTACCGCATCCTCGATAACGGCCGGCTCAGCACGAAGTGGAACGACTACACGCTCGCCTCTCAGGTCGACCTCACCGAAAGGCCGCGGGGATACCCGGAGAGCTCGCCGTGGCCCGCTGACGATGTCGGCTTCGTCGACGCAGATCATGTTCGACCTGCGCGCGGAGCTACCGATCGATCGCCACCGCGTCTATGCGTCCGGCTTCTCGAACGGCGGAGCCTTCACAGCGCGTCTGGCGGTCGAGCGCTCCGACAAGCTCGCGGCGGCCGCCTTCTCCGGCGGCGGCTTGCACGCACCCGCAGTCGCCGGCCCGGCCGATCCCGATGTACCTCACGCTCGGAAGCCTCGACGACAGGGTGCTCGCACAGACCGGCCCGCCGCCGCTGACCGAGCTGCCGCTCAACCCGTTCGCATTGCTGGCGGAGCCTCTGATCGGATCGATCCTGGGCGACCCAGGTCGCGACGCTCGGGCTCGACAGCGGCGACTTCGGCGTCACTACGCGCCCACACTCCACCTCCCTCCGTTGGCCCGCGACCGGCACAGGACCTAACGGCGCCCTGTTCCGCTTCTCCCTGCTCGAGGGGCTCGAGCACAAGTACGCAAACGAGCACAACAACCCCGCCGGCTTCGAGGCGGCACCCGAGTTCTGGGACTTCTTCAGGGCTCACCCACTGCCCTGAGCCGAACCCCCATCCGGAAAGGAACCACCATGCTCAGCATCAATCTCAAGCGCTCGGTCGTGACCCTCGCCGTCACGACGGGCCTGCTGGCTGCCGCCGGACCGGCGAGCGCCATCGTCTACAACGGTCATGCGGGGCTCGGATCGTCCGCGTACCAGCACAATCAGACCGACTACGACTACCTATGGACGGCTCACGCCACCGGCATCAGCGACGGGACCTCCAACACCGTGCAGTTCGCGCTCACCACCTCCCCCAGGGGCATTGCTACCGATGGAATCGGGGCCTGACGGCGCCGACCGCGAGGCTCCGAGGTACTGATGCACGAACGCGATGGCCATGCTGCCCTCGCCGACTGCCGCAGCAACGCGCTTGACCGGAGCGAACCTCACATCGCCGCAGGCAAAGATGCCTGGAACGCTCGTCTCGAGGAGGTACGGGTCGCGATCGAGTGTCCAACGGTCCGCTGCTCGCATGTCGGAGCCGGTGAGCACGTAGCCGTTATGGTCGAGCGCGATCTCGGGCGGAAGCCATGCCGTCTGCGCGTCCGCGCCGATGAAGATGAACAGGCCACCCGACTCGACGCAGGTCGTCTCTGCTGTCGTGAGATCCCGGACGTCGATCGCCTGGAGCGAGACCTCGCCGTGCACGGCCGCGACCTCGGTCCGCAACATCGCGCGAATGTTCGGGCGCGTCCCGATCTGTTCGACCAGATAGCGCGACATGCTCTTCTCGAGCGCGTCGCCGCGGCAGAGGATCGTCACGCTCCGAGCGTGGGTGGAGAAGAAAAGGGCCGCCTGCGCCGCCGAGTTGCCCGCACCGACGATGTGGACGTCCAGCCCGTGGGTATTCCGCGCCTCGCTGCGCGCCGCGCCGTAGGAGATGCCCTTGCCGGCGAGCCGGTCGAACCCATCAATCGAGAGGTGTCGCCACGTGACGCCGCAGGCGAGGATGATCGTCCGCGCCCGGAGAACGTCACCGCCGTCGAGGTGCAACTGCCGCGACTCAGGCGTCTATCCGAGTGATCGAGCGGGTGACGAGGATCTCCGCACCGAGCCTCCGCGCTTGCTGCAACGCCCGGCTCGCAAGCTCGTCCCCCGACACGCCCGATGGGAAGCCGAGATAGTTCTCGATCCGGGATGAGGTGCCGGCCTGCCCGCCCGGCGCCTCTCGCTCCACCACGATCGTGCTCAGCCCCTCCGATGCTCCGTAAACGGCGGCGGCCAGACCTGCAGGTCCGGCGCCCACGATCACCGTGTCGTATTGCGCCGCGACGGCCTCGGTGCCGAGGCCGAGTAGCTCGGCCACCCTTCGGAGCTGCGGTCGTACCACGGTCTTGCCGCCGATGATCTGGATCGCCGGCAGGTCTCCGTCGGCCGGGAAGGGGCCTCCCCACAGGTCCCCGGCATCCGGCGTGCCAGGCGTGAGCCACTCGAACGTGACCTGGTTGCGGTCCAGGAACCTGCGCAGCTCGGTGCACGACGCGTCCCAGCGATGCCCGACCACGATCGCGCGCGGCGGCGGCGGCTCTGCCGCGATGCCCTGCAGCCCGCGCGATCCGCCCATCCGGTGGGCCGCCAGCTTGCCGACCTCCTTCCCGACGTCCGGTACCACGGCCGCAACAGCGTGGTAGTCGTGCGCCTCGATCCGCATGACGCGGGACGGCTCGGCGGCGCGGAAGCCCACGGGGAACACCGTCCCCAACGCGATGGGCACCTCGCCAAAGACGTCCCCCGGCCGGCGCTCACCGACGACGCGCTCGATTCCGTCGACGAGCTTGGTCGGCTCGATGCGACCCTCGAGCACCGCGAAGAGCGCTCGCTCGCCGCCCTCGTGCACCGCGTACTCGCCCGCCGCCAGGCTGATGTCCGCCGCCACCCGAGCAAGCCGTTCGCACTCGTCCGGGCCGAAGGCCGCGAACAGCGTGACCGCGCCGATCTCCTCCTGGTCACCAGCGTTCGGGAACCTACCTCAGCCACAGTCACGTGGACAGTCACCCGCCGCGTCTGGGATGCTCGCGCCGCTCATGCTCGCCACCATCGCTGTCGGCACAGATGGATCGGAAACCGCGTCCAAGGCGGTGGCGGTGGCGGTTGAGATGGCGCGGCGCTTCGACGCCGAGCTCGTTCTATTGAGCGCCTTCAAGGATTCGCGCAACCCATCCGGACCCCGGGGGAGCGCCGTGGAGCTGCAGTGGGTGACGAATGAGGATGCCCGCGTCCGAGAGATGCTCTCGAGGGCCGAACAGGACCTTCGCGAACAGAAGATCGAGTGCCGCACGATGATCGACGAGGGCGACCCGGCGGAGGTCCTGGTGCGACTCGCCGAAGAGTGCGGCGCCGACCTGCTCGTGATCGGGAACAAGGGCCTCCAGCGCCGAATCCTCGGAAGCGTGCCCAACACGGTCACCCACAAGGCGCCGTGCTCGGTGTACGTCGTGAAGACCACCTAGGCCTCCTCACCCGACCAGCGCTTTCCACCCCTCGAGGTCCCGCAGGGGCGCCAGCTGCTCCTCGGTCGCGGCACGTTCACGCATGCTCGGGTCGAGCTCGATCGCGCGGCGCAGCTCCTCCAGGGCAACCTCGCCGGCGCCCGCCTGCGCGTGGCAGCACGCGAGGCGGAACCGGATGATCGGCCTGTCGATGTGCTCGCCCGCCTCGCGCTCCAGGATCTCGGCTGCGCCGGCCCAGTCGCCCTGGCGCATCGACTCCTGCGCCAGGTAGAGCGGCTCCCACGGCAACGAGTGGTACGCGCGGTCTGGCCAACCCCCGACTGCAAGCACCACCGTTCCGTCCTCGAGCGCGACGGCGCTTCGGCGGGCCTCCGGCCGTTCCACGAACACGGCCGTCCCCGCGGGGGCATCGATCTCGTGGTCGTCGACGCTCAAGAGCGCTCGGCCCGAGACGACGACATAGAGCTCCTCCTGCCCCGGCGACTCGACATGGTCCTCAACCACGGGGTCGCCCGCACGCGCGGCCCGGAAGGCATTGGTCCCAAATGCTCGAATCCCGAGCCGCCGCCGGAGCGGCACCCATTGCAGCGCCCCGCCCGCGCTGAGTACCGGCTCTTCGTCGATCAGCGACAGGACCCGGAACGGACTCTCGTCGGGACTCACGATCGCGTGCCTGCCTGGAGCACCCGCTCGCTTTCGTCGTGCGTAGCTCGTCGTAGACCGTCGAGCGACTGCTCGCTCCAGCTGCGGAAGTAGAGCCTGCCCAACGTCAGGTCGAACAGCCGATGGCCGAGGCGTCTGGGCTCCATGCCCATCTGAAGGTCGACGAACGTGCCGCCCTGGGCGGGGGTCAGGAGCCAGTGGGCGAACATGCCGGTCAACTGGCAGCTCATCCGAATCTCGCGCAGGTCCGTGCGCCGCTCGAGCAGGAAGCTCGCCTCCACCTTGCTTGTCGGGTCACGCGTCACCTGCACGTATTCGTCGCCCTCCTCGAACCGCTCACCGCGTACTTCCACCACCCGCGGCCACCACTCCGGGTAGCGCCGGGGCGCGCCGACCAAGCCCCAAACCACCTCCACGGGTGCATCCAGGTGTGCCTGTCGCCGGTACGTCGACATGAGGAGAGTCTCCGGACTGGGTCCGGAGCTGACTAGCCGGGTGGAGCCCCCGCCTGGGCCAT
The DNA here is from genome assembly GCA_963762265.1 of uncultured Thermoleophilaceae bacterium. Lineage (GTDB taxonomy): Bacteria > Actinomycetota > Thermoleophilia > Solirubrobacterales > Thermoleophilaceae > JACVRW01. Next base: position 13,054 of record CAVXKC010000006.1, read on the forward strand.
GATGCGCCCGACGTTCTCGGGCGCGAAGAACTCGGGCGCGGGCAGCGTGCCCGCCATGACGCTCGCGAAGCCGTCGATCGCCTCCTGGTTGCTCGGCATCGCCCCGATGAGCTGCTGCATGTCGGGCGGCGGAGGCTCGAGCTTCGCGAATTCGCAGGTGAGCTCGTAGATCGGCAGCGCCACGTCGTCGCGGGCGCGCTGGTAGTCGGCCATCGCGTCGTCGTAGGCGCGTCGCTCGGCGAACGCGTCGTCGAGCGCGGACGCCACCGCCTCCGCGTCGCGGAAGGCGTCGGTGATCCCGAATGCCGTGATCGGGTGCTTGTGGTAGCCGGCGTCCCCGACCAGCGCCCACCCCGGGCCGTAGGGCTTCAGGAAGAAGCCGGGCAGGTCTCCCGTGCCCACGAAGCCCGTCTCCCGTGTGGCGCCACGTATCCGCTCGGCGAACTCGGGGGCGAGCTCGAACGACTTCATGTAGGTGCCTTCCACGTCCTTGCGGTTGGCCTTGAACTGTGACTGCGGCCAGCCCTGCACCACGCAGGTCAGGTCGTCGTGGGTCGGCAGGACGCCGCCCAGCCGCGGTCGTCTTCGGCGCGGATGTACATCTCGAAGCCGTCGACCGGCAGCCCGCTCCAGTACGCGTAGTAGGACGGCGTGAGTGCTGGCACCTCGTTGTATCGCTCGGGTTCCACGGCCTTCGCGACGAGCGAGTGCTTGCCGTCCGCTCCGATCACCACTCGGGCCCGCTCGGTGACCGTCGCGCCGCCCTTGGCGTGACCGCGGATGCCGGTCACGCGGCCCTCCTCGACCAATACCTCCTCGACGGTGAAGGCTTCGCGCAGCTCGGCGCCGGCCGCAACGGCTGCCTCGACCAGTAGAGCGTCGAGAACGATCCGCCGCGGGCCGTAGGCCTCCGCTGCGCCGTCCGCCGGCCGCGGAGATCCCGCGATTGTGACGGGCCCGAAGTCGAACGAGTACCTCTTGACCGGCGGACAGTTGGTGGCCTCGAGCCGCTCGAGAATCCCCCACCGAGCGAGCGCGGCCACTCCCGGCGGATGAACCATGTGCGTCGACATCGTGTCGCTCGGGAAACGTCGCCTTGTCGACCAGCAGCACCCGATAGCCCTGGCGCGCCAGCAGCATCGCCGTGGGCGACCCCCCACAGCGCGCTCCGACCACGATCGCGTCGAAGTTCTCGCTCATGTGTGGACCGTCTCATCAGCGACCCCGCCGGTCAAGAAGTGATCACAGGCGCCGGCCACCGCGTACCCCTTCCAGGCAACGGTTCGCCGCGCGGGTCTTTGGGTACAACCCCTAAAGGCACGAGCCATCTGGACCTGTAGCGCTCTGCCTCCCTGCATTTCGGAGCAACGCTGGACCTGCCGGATTTCCCATGCTCCGCACACAACTTCGACCTAGGACGTGACGTTCGTGACCAAGCAGCAGAAGCAGAAGATCGTGCAGTACCTAAACGAGGCCCGTGGCTCGGAGCTGGCGCTGGTGCGCCAGTTGCAGGCGCAGATCGCGATGACCCCGAGGGGCAGCTACCGCGATGGGCTCGAGACGCACCTCCAGGAGACTCGCCGGCACGCCGAGCGGGTCGAAAACCGCCTCGGCGAGCTGGACCAGGGCAAGAACGCGCTGCAGGCCGGACTCGGTGCGGTCCAGACCGTCGCCGGGCAGGCCCTGGCGCTGACCAAGACCCCGGTCGACCTGGTCCGGGGAAGCGGCGGCGAGGAGAAGGTGCTGAAGAACGCCAAGGACTCGTGCGCCGCCGAAGCGCTTGAGATCGCCACCTACACGGCGCTGGCCCGGCTCGCGCGCACGTCGGACGACGCCAAGACCGAGCGGCTGGCCAAGTCGATCATCAAGGACGAGCAGCGGATGCTCGACCTGCTGTTGCGAGAGATCCCGCGCCTGACCGACGCAATGGCACGGGCGCAGTTCGATGGCGAGGGCTCCTACGAGCTGACCGAGACTGGCGCGGCCGACGCCGTGCGTGAGGCGGGCGAGACCGCCAAGCGCAGCGCCCGCCAGGGCGCCGGACAGGCCAAGCGGACCGCCCGCCAGGCCCGCAAGGTGCCGGGGGTCGCGCGTGCCGAAGGCACGGTCAAGGGCGCTGTCGCCTCCGAGTCGGACCTGCCGATCCCGGGCTTCGACTCGCTCAGCGCGAACGAGGTCCAGGACAAGCTCACCGAGCTCTCGCAGATCGACCTGGCAAAGGTCAACGCCTACGAGCGCAAGAACCAGAATCGCTCCACCGTCACCAGCCGAATCGACTCCCTCCAGGGTGGCGAGCCTTGGCCGGGCTACGACGAGCTGAGCGTGGACGAGGTGCGCGCCGTGCTCTCCGAGGGCGACGAGCAGCGGAGCAAGGACGTGCGCGCCTACGAGCGCAAGCACAAGGCCCGGGCCGGAGTGATTCAGGCAACCGACCGTGAGCTCAGCAACGCCTAACGAAGCTCCACGCAGTTCGCGGGCACAGAGCGCCGCCACGTATTCCGTGGTGGCGCTCTGAGCTGCGGCTGACGGCCGTCGACTACGTTCGCGGCCGGCCGCTTTCTGACTAGGGCGACAGGCTCAGGGCGCGGAGCGCGTTCTCGCTCACACGGTGAGGCTCGTTGCGCAGGAGCTTTCCGTTTCTGAGCGTCCAGACGTGACCGGTGCAGTCGCAGTAGCCCGTCCCGCTCTCCTTGCCGCGCCAATGCATCGTCATCACGATGGCCACGCGGCCGTCGCGCCCCTCCTCGATGCGGTCCACCTCGACCCTCCACTCGTCCCAGGCAGACTCGATGTCCTCGAAGTACTGGCGGATGCCGTCGTGGCCGCGGTATGGCTCGCCACCTACGGCGAGCACCGAGAGGAACTCGATCTCCGGATCGCAGAATGCGACCGCGGCGTCGGGGTCGAATCGGTTGACGGCTTCAGAGAAGCCCCGCACCGGGTGCTGACCGTCGGTCTCCATCCAGGCCATTATCTCGCGTCGGGCCTCCGCGGGGGCGCGGCCCCCACATCGCTGCCAGGGCCAGGATAAGACCCATGGCGGCCATGAACGTAGCGGGGCCCAGGTCGGCGAACGCGCTCCTCGCGTACTCGGCGGGAAGGTCCGGGCGCGTGCCAGGCCTGCGCCACGCGACACGGCGCTAAGGACCACCAGCGCTAGTCCCAGCGTCTGCCGACGCCCCGGGGGACCAAGGCCCCGCAGCCCTCGAAGCGCGACCGCGGTGCCGAGTGCCGATCCGATGCACGCGGGCACCGTCAGCGGCCAGTTGCGGAAAGCCGCCGCCGGGGCCCACCTGACGAACTCCGTGATCGCCCCGGCGTCCGGCAGCCCCGCGTAGAAGATCCGGCCGGGCTGCGTGAAGATCGCGAGCGCGAGCGGGACGGAGAGCAGCGACGCCGTCCTGCGCCGCCGCCGGCTCTCAAGCGCGCGAAACGGACCCACCGCCAGGACCGTGAAAGCTGCGACCCCCAGCGCGAATTGCGGCCACAGCCCGGGCGCATCCGAGCCGATGGCCGCCGCTTGGCCGCGGAAGAGGAACACGCGCTCGGACCAGGTGAACCCTCCTGTGAGAGCGACCAACAGCACGACCGCCGCGGCCACCAGCAGCCCGCGGGGTGACCCCGCGAGCCGGACCCGCATGCGGAGGCCGCGGTAGGCGAGCGCGGCAGCCTCGCGCGTGGACGGGCGGCCCCGCTCGTCGTCGCCCTCGGCCAGCGTGGCCGCCAGCTCCGGCCCGCGGCTCGTCCGGTAGCCGGCCGGATAGGCGAGCAGGGCAACGCGGTAGCGGTGCGGGGTCGTCATTGCGCGGCCGCCTTGACCGCGGCGCGACCCCGCGGACCGACCGCCCGGGCCGCGCGGCGCATTCGCTGCGCCTCGTCGCGGACGGCTTCGGCACCGGCGTCGGTGATCCGGTAGTAGCGGCGCAGGCGGCCGTTGATCTCCTCTTCGCCGTCGGGCGCCACCAGGCCCTTTCCGACGAGCCTGTCGAGCGCGCCGTAGAGGGTGCCGGTGGTGAGCTTCACCGAGCCGCCCGAGAGCAGGGCGACCTGCTTGATGATCCCGTAACCGTGGAGTCGCTCGCCGAGAAGAGCGGCGAGCGTGTAGAACGTGGCCTCGGACATGCGGCGCACTATACGTTGCCGCACGACATGTCGTCAAGCGACCTATACGGCTAGGTGCCCTCGCTGTGCCCGGAGTCCAGTGACCTGCCGATGGCGTCCTTGAGCGTCTTGGTATCGATTGGCTTGCCGACGTAGTCGTCCATGCCCGCCGCCAGGCATTTCTCGCGGTTGCCCTTCTTGGTGTCGGCGGTCATGGCGATGATCGGCACGCGGCGGTCGTTGCCCTCGAGGCGGCGGATCTCGGTGGCCGTCTCGTAGCCGTCAAGCTCGGGCATGTGGCAGTCCATGAAGACCGCCTTGTAGCGGCGGCGGGCGCACATCTCGAGCGCCACGCGGCCGTTGTCGGCCACGTTCACGTGGAAGCCGTGCTTTTCCAGCATCCGCACGGCCACCAACTGGTTGATCTCGTTGTCCTCGACGAGCAGCACCAGGGTGCCGTCGCGCTCGAACGCGTCGTCGGACGGCACGAGCGGCGCGACTCCCCCGTTGCGCTCCTTCGAGCCGACCGGATCCAGAAGCTGTTCGATCTCGTCGTAGAGCCGCGTCCGCTTGGCCGGCTTGGTGACAAAGGCGTCGATCCCGGCCTTGGTTCCCGCCTCGCGCTCGCCGCGCAGCGAGATCATCATGAGGATCGGCACCGCGCGCGCGGCGGATCTCGAGCGGATTGCCTCGGTCAGCTCGATCCCGGACATTCCCGGCATTCCGGCGTCGATGAGCACCATGCTGTATCCGAGCCCGGCGTCGTCCGCCACGCGGATCATCTCGAGGGCGACATCGCCGTAGGCCGCCGTGTCGCACTCGAGGCCCCAAGAGCGCAGCTGGCGCTCGAGCATTGCCCGGCTCGAGGCGTTGTCGTCGACCGCGAGAACCCTGGCTTCGGCGAACGCGGGGCGCCCGGTCGCGGCCGGCTCGTCTGCGTCCACCGCTTCCAAGGGCACCGTGAACCAGAAGGTGCTGCCCTTGCCCTCGACGCTCTCGACGCCGATCTTCCCGCCCATCAGCCCGACCAGTTGCTTTGAGATCGTCAGTCCGAGGCCGGTGCCTCCGAACTGGCGCGTGGTCGAGCCGTCGGCCTGGGAGAACGAGTCGAAGATCCGGTCGATCGATTCGGCGCCAATGCCGATGCCGCTGTCCATGACCTCGAAGCGGATCTCCGCCGGCCCGCCGGTCGGCTCTCTCGTGACCCGGGCCAAGACCTCGCCCACGCTGCGTGAACTTGACCGCGTTGGACATCAGGTTGGTGAGCACCTGGCGCACGCGAGTCGAGTCGCCCAGAACGGTCGCCGGGAGACCGACGTCCACCCACGACAGCAGCTCGACGCCCTTCGCGTGCGCGGGGACCGCGACGATCGAGCAGACCTCCTCGACCACGTCGAGGAGCGTGAACGGAGCCTCTTCGAGCTCGAGCTTGCCGGCCTCGATCTTCGAGAAGTCGAGGATCTCGTCGATCACCGAGACCAGGGCGTCACCCGACGCCCGCACGGCGTCTGCGTACTCGCGCTGCTCGTCGGTCAGGGTCGTGTCGAGCAGCAACCCGCTCATCCCGATCACGCCGTTGAGCGGCGTGCGGATCTCGTGGCTCATGTTCGCGACGAACTCGGACTTCATGCGCGAGGCCTCGACGGCCTCCTCGTGCGCACGCTTCAGCTGTTCCTGGGCGAGCTTGTCCTGAGTGAGATCCGTGAACGAGAGGCAGACAACGCGCTCGAAGTCCACGTCGAGAGTCCAGGCGCCGACTCGCACGGGGATCGCGCGGTCCTCGGGGCCGATCAGCTCGATCTCGATCGTGCCCCCGGCTCCGGCTCGCCCGCTCAGGCCCTCGAGCTCGGCGTGATGGCCTTCCACGACGAGTGAGGACAGCGGTGCGGCGATGATCTCGGAGAGCGGCTTGGAAAGGATCTCCGCCAGGCGCCGGTTGGCGTAGAGGACGAGGCCCTCCTCGGACACCGTCGCCGCCCCGTCGCGCATGTGCTCGACGAACATCCGGTAGGGACGGTCGGCGCTCGACAGCGTGAAGACCTGCTCGCCGGGCGAGCCGTCCGCCACTACCAGGGCGTCGACCTCGCCGTTGCGGATCGCGCGCAGCGTCTCGATGGCCTCGGCAAGCTTGATGTCGGCTTCGGACTCGACGGTGGCCGGTGCCTGGTTTTCGGGCGGGTTCACGCGGCCCTCCCGTTGCTCGACTCCACGGCGAGCACGTCGAGCGCGACCAGAACGCGGTCGAGGTCGGAGAGGTCGCCCACGACCATGCGCTCCGGCGCGGGCTTGGCCTTCAGCAGCGTCGGTGTCGCCAGCACCCGGCTGCCTCGTGCGAGCTCCGGGTTCTGGTTGACGTCCACGATGGTGAGCTCGTAGCGGCCCTCGAGATGGGCGTCGCACAGGGCTCGGGCGTTGGTAATGGCTCGAGCCGATGCCGCCGAGGCACCGCTGACGAACAGAGTGAGCTCGTGGCGCGCCGCCTTGAGCGTGGCAAGGGCGGCTTCGAGTCGCTCGAGTGCCGTTTCGGACGACGGCGACTCAGCCATGGTTCGGCCCCATCCGAAGTCCGATCAGGACGCTGTCCGAGTTCGACAGGTCGCCGATCACCCTGCGTATCGGCTCCGGGAGCCGGCGCACGAGCGTGGGGAGGGCGGCGATCTCGTCGCCCTTGGCGCGGCTCGGGTCCTCGACGAGGTCGATGACCTCGATCTCGTAGCGCGACTGCAGGTGCTCCTCGCACATGCGCTTGAGGTTGGCCAGTGCCTTGATCGACTTGGGCGAGCCATCGGCGACGTAGAGCCGCAGGTGCCAGAACTCCTCGCCGGCCTCCTGGCCGAGGGAACCGGTTGGGCTGCCCTGCGTCATCGCGTGCCCGCGAACGGAGCGCCGTCGCCGGGAGCGACATCGAGCGAGAAGGCGTGGCCGCGGCCCTGCTCGAGGTCCTGGGCGAGGCGCGCCGAGCCGGTGAGCACCTCTTTCTCTCCGAGCCTGTGGACGTCTGCAACCTCTATCCCGTGCTCGGTGAGCAGGAACTCCCGGATCTGGTTGGAATGCGCCATACCGCGGGCCTTCAGCACCGACAGCGAGCGGTTGCGCTCGCCCGTGATGACCGCGGTCACGCCGCGCTCCTTGAGCCAGCGAAACAGCCGGCGCAGCTCGGCGCGCAGAGTGGCGCTGTCCGAGAAGGCCCCAAAGAGATTCTCGATCGTGTCGATCACTACGCGGTCGGCGCCCACGGCGTCGATCGAGGCGCCGAGGCGGATGAAGAGGCCCTCGAGGTCCCACTCGCCCGACTGCTCGACCTCGCCCGGGTCGATGCTCACGTGGTCGAGCGCGAGCTTGCCGTCGGCTTCGAGCTGGCGTAGGTCGAACCCGAGCGACGCGACGTTTGCGATCAGGTCCTCGCGCGTTTCCTCGAAGGCCATGAAGACCCCGTTCTCACCGTATTCGGTGATACCGCGGACCAGGAACTCGAGCGCCATCAGCGTCTTTCCGCAGCCCGCCGGACCGCACACGAGGGTCGGACGGCCTCGCGGCAGCCCGCCTTCGGTCACCTCGTCGAGCCCGTGGATCCCGGTCGGGGCTTTCGGCAGCGACCGCAGGTCGGCCGAAGCCTGCGCCTTCTGGATTGTTTCCTTCATCGGTGGTCCTTTCCGCTCGAGGCGGAGCCTTCCCCCGGTTCGGCTCCAAACAGCGAGGCGGCCAGCTCGCTATGGGGGCAATCCGGTAATCGGACGCACGCTCTCGGGCTTGAGTCTCAGGTAGCCTCGGCTGCGCTCGCCGCCATCGCCCGGAAAGGCCCAGCGTGTCCGTCGACAGGAAATCGCTCGACGAAGTGCTTGTGACAGAGCGCGAGCTCTGGCAGGACGGGCCGCCGCACGAGCTCTTCCGGGACCTGCGCTCGCGCTGCCCGGTCCACTGGACCGACAGGATCACCGAGTACCCCGAGGAGGCGGGCTACTGGTCGATCACCCTGGCCGACGACGTCCACGAGGTGAGCCGCGACTGGGCGACCTATTCGTCGGAGCTCGGCGGGATCACCGCGCTCACGAACGCGATCATGCCCGTGGAGCTGATCCGAGCGATGTTCATAGGCATGGACCCGCCCAAGCACGACCGCATCAAGGCTCTCTTTCAGCGCGGCTTTACCCCGAAGCGCATCGCAGAGCACGAGCCCGCGATCCGCGCGATCACCGCGGGGGTGTTCGACCGCCTGGAGGGACGCAAGACCTGCGACCTCGTGACCGACGTGGCGCAGCCGGTGGTGTCGCGGGTGATCGGCAGCTTCATGGGCATCCCGCCCGAGGACGACGAGATCTGGGCGCGCCTGATGAACACGACGCTCGGGGCCGGCGATCCGGATATCAATCCGGAAGGCGCCGAGGTGGTCATGCAGCGCGACGTCCCCGAGATCTTCGAGCGCTGCGGGCGTCTCATCGCCGAGCGCCGCGAGCGGCCCACCGACGACCTGACCAGCGTGCTCGTGCACGCCGAGGTCGACGGCCAGCGCCTCGAGGAGCACGAGCTGGTGATGGGCTTCTTCCTGCTCGTCGCCGCCGGCAACGACAGCACCAAGGCGACCTACTGCAGCGGCATGCGCGCTCTCATGGAGAATCCCGATCAGCGCGCGCTGCTGGTCGATGACCCGTCGCTGATTCCGGGCGCCGTCGAGGAGTCGCTGCGGATGTTCCCCGCCTTCGCCCACTTTCGCCGCACCGCCACTCGCGACACCGAGCTCAACGGGCAGCGGATCCGCGAAGGGGAGAAGGTGGTGATGTGGTACGTATCGTCGAACCGCGACGAGTCGCGCTATGACGATCCCGACCGCTTCGACGTCACGCGCAACGCGGAGCACCAGGCCTTCGGCGCGGGCGGGCGCCACTTCTGCCTGGGCGCCGCGCTCGCGCGGCTGGAGCTGCGGATCCTGCTCGAGGAGACGCTCCGGCGCTACCCGGCGATCGAGCTCGCGGGCACGCCGCAGTACGTCGTCTCCGCCCTGATCAACCAGCTCAAGGCCCTGCCGGTGCGCCTCGCGTGAGAGCGCGCCACGGCGTCTTCGTTGCCCCCTTCGAGGAGCTGTCGGAGCCGCGCGTGGTGGCCGATCTCGCGCAGCGCGCCGAGGCGCGCGGCTGGGACGGCTTCTTCGTGTGGGACCACGTGGCCTACAGCGAGCCGGTCCGCGCGCTCGCCGACCCGTGGATCACGCTCGCCGCGGTCGCCGTTGCCACCGAGCGGCTGGTGATCGGCACACTGGTCACTCCGCTCGCGCGCCGGCGCGCGCACCAGCTCGCGCGCGAGACCGTCAGCCTCGACCGGCTCAGCGGGGGCCGGCTCGTGCTCGGGGTGGGGCTCGGGAGCGGGCGCACCGGCGAGTTCGACGCCGGGCGCTTCGGCGAGGAGAGCGACGCGCGGGCGCGCGCTCGTCTGCTTGACGAACGGCTCGATCGCCTGCAGGCCTACTGGGACGGCGAGTTCGAGCCGCGGCCGCTCCAGCACCCGCGCATCCCGGTCTGGGCGGCGGCGGTCTGGCCGCACCGGCGCCCGGTTCGCCGCGCCGCGCGCTGGGACGGGCTCTTTCCGATCGACCTGCCCGGCCCCGAGGCGCTCGCCGAGCTCGCCGGCGAGGTCGAGGCGCTGCGCGCGGCCGCGGCCGCGCAGACGCCGTTCGAGCTCGTGGTCACAAACCCGGCCGGGAACCGACCCGGCGCCGTGGATCGCCGCGGGTGCGACCTGGTGCCTGACCGGCTTCGGCTCGCAGCCCACGCGGGCGGAGGTGGTCGAGGCGATCGACGCGCACACGCGCGCGCGGGACACTTGATCGACCGTACACGCTGGGCGAGACTGCCGGCGTAGCCCGTAGCCCGACCGGAGGTGGCGATGCCCGACCGAGACGACGAGCGCTGGGAGTTGTGGGGGCCGCTCGCCGAGCGCTACCGGACCGAGCGCCCGCGCCGCATCCTTGCCCTCGACGGCGGCGGCATCAGGGGAGTGATGACGCTCGGCGTCCTTTCGCGACTCGAGCGCGACCTGGCCGAGGCGACCGGCGGCGGCGACGATTTTCGGCTGTGCGACTTCTTCGACACGATCGGCGGCACCAGCACCGGAGCGATCATCGCCGCCGGCCTGGCGCGCCGGATGTCGGTGGACGAGATCACAGACTTCTACGAGAACTTCGGGAAGATCGCCTTCTCGCGCCGCAAGCTCTGGATGCGCTGGCAGTCGCTCTACGGCGACGGCAAGCTCGCCACCACGCTCAAGGAGACCTTCGGCGAGGAGACCAATCTCAGGCCCGAGCACCTCGGCTTGCCTGCTCACGGTGGTCACGCGCAACGCCACCACCGACTCCGCTGGCCGGTCAGCTCCAACCCGTTCGCAAGGTACAACGACCCGGCGCGCTCGGATTGCAACCTGAACATCCCGCTCTGGAAGCTCGTCCGGGCCAGCACCGCCGCGCCCGTCTTCTTCCCGCCCGAGGTGATCGAGTGGGACCCGCACGACGAGTCGAAGTCGTTCGTGTTCGTGGACGGGGGCACGACTCCCTACAACAACCCGGCCTTCCTGTTCTACCGGATGGCGGTCGCTCCCTCCTACCGCCTCTGCTGGAAGAAGGGAGAGCGCGATCTCCTGATCGTGTCGGTCGGGACCGGCAGCGCGCCGGTGCTCGGCGCGACCGTCGACGACCCCGAGTCGAACGTCGCGTCGGCCGCGGTCAACACGCTGTCGGCGTTGATGGCGCAGGCCGCGGTGGACCAGGACGTGAACTGCCGCGTCGTGGGCCGCTGCAGCTTCGGCGGAGTGATCGACCGCGAGCTGCACGACCTGCTGATCGTCGATCCGAGCCTGCACGACCAGCCGCTGACGCTCGACGAGGATCTCGGAAGGCACTTTCTGTACGTCCGCTACAACGCCGAGCTCACGCCCAGCGGCCTCGAGGAGCTGGGCCTGGGCGACAGCGGGATCGATCCCGACAAGGTGCAGAAGATGGACGCCGTGGACAACCTCGACGAGCTGCAGGAGATCGGCGCGGCCCTCGCGACGAAGGTCGACCTCGCCCATCTCGGCTCGTTCGTTCGCGGATAGCGCGCGCCGTGATCGTCCTCTACGCCGGCAGGCGATCCGGTAGCGCCGACTTCCCGGACGCCAACGTGGAGTTCGTCGCCGAGCAGATCGGCCAGGTGCTGGGAGGCCTGCGCCCACGCCGGATCGTCGGCAGCGCGGCCGCCGGAGCGGACCTGCTCGCGCTGAGGGCGGCGGAGGAGCTCGAGATCCCCGCGGAGGCGGTGATCGTGGGCGATCGCGACTCATTTCGCGAAAGCTCGGTGGCCGACAAGGGGCCGGATTGGGTGCGGCGCTACGACCATCAGGTCGAGCGGCTGGAGGTCGAGGAGCTGGAGCCCCAGGACAGCCCGAGTGAGGGCTACCGCTCCGTCACACGGCGGATCGCCGAGCGCGGCGAAGCGCTTCTCAAGGCGAACGAGGCGCTCGTGTTCCTGGCCGTTTCGGCGCCGCGCAAGGAGGAGGATCACACCGAGGATCTCGCCGAGCATGCCGTGGGTAAGAACCGCCTCCTGCTCAGGATCGATCCCGCCTTGTCCCGTGGCGATCGACCCAAGGCGTTCGTGGCCATGCCGTTCGGCGAGAAGCCTTATCCGGACCGAAACTGGCGCCTCTTCGAGGCCGATCTGAGCTATCAGCGGGTGATGCTGCCGGCGCTGATCGATGGCGGCTATCGGCCGATTCGCGCGGACACCGACGCTCTGCTGGAGATCATCGACCACACGATGCTCCGCGAGATCAACGGCGCGGAGGTCATGCTGGTCGACTTGGCGATGCTCAACGCCAACGTGATGTGGGAGCTCGGCCTTCGGCACGCGTGGCGCCGCTCGGGCACCGTTCTGCTTGCGCCCGAGTGGGTCAAGCACCCCTTCGACGTCCGGCGCGTGCCGATCCTGTCCTATCGCCGCAGCGCTCGGCGGATCCGCGATGCAGACGCCGTCGCGGCGATCTCGATGCTCCAGGAGGTGCTCCGCGACGTCCCGGAGAAGCGAGTCGACAGTCCGGTGTTCGCGAACGTGAACGCGCTGGCCGACGTGGTGCTACCCGAGCCGCCTGAGAGCGAGGGTGACGGCGCCGGCGATTTCCTGGAGCAGCTCACGGTCGCCGGCGATCTCGGCGATGTGGACGAGTTGCTGGACCTCGCCGAGCGGATCCGCCAGCTCGGGCGAGCTGACGGCGGTGGCGCGATCGGCGCTGCTCGAGCAGGTCGGCCTACGTCTCATCCCGCTGGCCCGCTACGAGGAGGCCCGGGGGATCCTGGAGCCACTCGCCGCGGCGGACTCTACGCTCGCTCGCCGCCGCCTACAGGAGCAGTACGCACACGTGCTGATTCGCTCCGGCGACGAGGCTCGCCTGGACGAGGCGGAGGTACTGCTGAAGGCCCTGCGCGAGCGCTACGGCAGGGCGGGTGAGACGCTCGGCCTGCTGGGCAGCGCCGCGAAGGCCCGCGTGGAAGCCGCGGCCAAGGCCGGGAAGGCCCCGCCGGGCGTGGCGCTCGACCGGGCGATCCGCGCCTACCGGAGGGGTTTGGAGGCCGATCCCGGCGACTACTACCCGGGGATCAACGCGGTGGCGCTGCTGCGTCTGCGCGGCCAGCGCTGGGGCGGCACCGAGACAGACCTCGCCGAGGCTCGCGAGCTCCTGCCGGTAGTCCGCTTCGTGGCGGCTCGCAGCCAGCCGGGCGGGGGTGACGTCTGGGCGCTGCTGACCGTGGCCGAGTGCGCGCTCCACGCCTACCTCCTCGACGGCGGCGACGCCAAGCTCGGTGAGGCGACCGAGACCTACACCAAGGCGGCGGGCGACGTGGAGCCCCAGCAGCTCAGCTCCGCGAGCCGCCAGCTGAAGCTGATGCGAGACGCCGGCGACCCGCCGGAGGTGATCGACCCGCTGCTGGGGCTGTTCGAGCGCGACTAGCGCGGGCCGCCGCGCTCGGCCCGGCCCGCAGGTTCCGTTGTCGGGTTAGCGGTCCCTGCGACCGCTAAGTCGACAACGGACGCGTGTCCGGCGGGCCGTGTCGCGCTTGCAGGGCTCGGGCCAACTGCGGGCTATGGGGGGTGGGACGGGTCGCGGCGGCGCTCCGTGCGACCCTCCTTTGTCGGTGTCGATTGTCGGGTTGTCTGCGACCGCTTAGTCGACAACGGACGCGTGTCCGGCGGGCCTTGTCGCGCTTGCAGGGCTCCGGCCAACTGCGGGCTATGGGGCGGACGCTGCGGCAGCTCCCGTGCGCCCTCCCTTGTTGCTCCGTTGTCGGGTTAGCGGTCCTGCGACCGCTGAGCGACAATGGACGCGTACCGGCGGGCCTTGTCGCGCTTGCAGGGCTCCGGCCACTGCGGGCATGGGGGTGGGGCGGGTCAGCGGCGGCGCTCCCGTGCGCCCCTTTGTCGACAATCACGCTCTGGCGCGCTCGGCGAGCAGCGGCGCCAGCGTCTCGCCGACCAGCGCGACCGCCTCGGTGTCGTGCGCGTCCGGCATGTTGAAGATCAGCCCGTCGAGGCCGGCGTCGAGCATCTCCGTGGCTTGCTCGACCACGGTGTCGGGGTCGCCCGTGGTCATGCCGGCGATTCTTTCCGCGCTGATCCCGATCTGTCGCAGGAAGTCGAGCTTGGCTACCGCCTGCTCGTGTGTCGGACCGATCACGACCGTGCCGAGACGCGTCTTGGTGATCTCCGCGGGGTCGCGCCCGAGCCGTTCGCAGTGGCCCTCGAGCACTCCCACCAGGTGGCGCAGGCGTCCCGCGTCGCCGAAGAAGTTGGACGCGTCGGCGTACTGCGCCACCATCCGCAGCGTCTTCTTCTCGCCGCTCCCGCCGATCATGATCGGAATGTCGCCGCGGATCGGGCTCGGGTTGTTCAGCACGTCCGCCACCCTGTGGTGGGTGCCGTCAACCGTCGAGCTCTCCTGCGTGAACATCGCGCGCATGATCTGCAGCGAGTCCTCGAGGCGCTCGAAGCGCTCGGAGATCGGCGGGAAGTCGAACCCGTAGGCGACGTGTTCGGCCTCGAACCAGGCAGCCCCGATGCCGAGGATCGCGCGGCCGCCCGAGATCACGTCGAGTGTGGTGGTGATCTTGGCCATCAGCGCGGGGTTGCGGTAGGTCACGCCGCCCACGAGCAGGCCGAGGTTGACCTTCGAGGTGCGGGCAGCGAGCGCGGCGAGAATCGTGTTGCCCTCGAGCATCCAGTTCTGGGGCGGACCCATGGGCGGAATCTGGTGCAAGTGGTCCATGACGAACAGGGAGTCGAAGCCGGATGACTCCGCCGTTTGGGCGATCTCCGACAGCCGCTCGAACAGCTGCGCCTCGCTGACGCCGGGGAAGTTGAAGTTGGGTAGCTGTAGGCCGAGACTGATGGGGCGCGCATGCCGCCGAGGATACGCGGGGGCTGCCACCTTGTCGGCAGGGTCTAGGTTCCGCCGCATGCCCCGCGCTCGCCGTCTGCTCCTGACCCTGCTCGGGGCCGCCTGCCTCGCCGCCCTCGCCGGCGCCGGGAACGCCGCGGCAAAGACGGTCTGGCTCTGCAAGCCCGGGCTTGCGGACAACCCTTGCCTCGACAGCCTCACCACCACCGTCATCGAGGCCGACGGCAGCACGCGTACCGAGAGGACCGGGACGGCGCGGCGGCCGAAGATCGATTGCTTCTACGTATATCCGACCGTGAGCGGGCAGCCGACGCCGCTCGCCACCCGCGCGATCGATCCCGAGATCCGGGCGATCGCCGCGATCCAGGTCTCACGCTTCGCGTCCGTCTGCCGGCCGTTCGCGCCGATGTACCGGCAGTTCACGATCGCGGGGATCGGCGACCCGGCGCTGATCACCCACAAGCGCGCCACGACCGCGTTCGGCGACGTGGCGAGGGCCTGGAAGGAGTACCTGACCAAGTACAACCACGGACGCGGCGTGGTGCTGATCAGCCATTCCCAGGGCACCTACATGATGCGCGAGCTGATGACCCGCGTGATCGACCCGCGCCGGTCGGTGCGGCGGCGACTGGTGTCAGGAGTGCTGCTCGGCGGGAACGTGACCGTCCGCGAGGGCGGCGACCGCGGCGGGGACTTCAGGAAGATCCGCGCTTGTCGCCGAGCCGGTCAGATCGGTTGCGTAATCGCGTACTCGGCGTACTACGGCACGCCCCCGCCGACACCCGCTTCGGCGAGCCCGGCGCGCGGTTCTTCGGCTCGGAGGATCTCTCGAGGCTCGACGTGCTGTGTACCGACCCGACGAGGCTCGCCGGCGACGGCGGCGCCCTGCGCGCCTACTTCCCGACAGCGCGGATGCCCGGGCCGCTCGGCTTCGTGCAGGACCAGCCTCCGGTGGGCCTGACGACGCCGTGGGTGTCGACCCCCGGCCTGTATCGCGCGCGCTGCGCGGCGAACGCCGACGCAAACTGGCTGCAGGTCGCGGACGCCGGCGGCGCCGGCGACAGGCGCTTTCGCGTCACGCATTCGATCGGCGCGGACTGGGGGCTGCACCTCGTGGACCTCAACCTGGCCTATGGCAACCTCGTCGACGTGGTCAAGCGCCAGGCCAAGGCTTACCTGCGCTCGCGCTAGGGAATCGGCTCGGGGCCCTTGCCGCGATGCTCGTCGCGGAAGGTGCGCAGCGCATCGTAGGTCGCGCGGCTGAAGGTCTCACAGCCGAGTAGGCGGCCGGTGCCGAGCGGCTCGGGCTCGGCGTTCCACGCCGTGGCCGCGACGTCGAAGGGCATCTCGGCGCGGGGGATGAGCAGCATCTTGTCGAAGTCGTCCTCGACCAGCGCGTGCAGCCCGTCCCGGTCCGCGCGCGGCAGGCCGGGCTTGAACCAGATCGCCACCCGTCCGTGCTCGTGGCTGTGAACGACCGTGATGTCGGGCGGGGTCTCGGCGTAGATGCCGTCCTCGGCGGCCGCGCCGAAGTGCATGCCGGCGGTCGGAGGGTTGGTGGGGTAGTCGATGCGGGCGGTGATCTCCGCCACGTGGTCGCGCGAGTCGGCCTTCGTGTCAACGAGCTCGCACCCGGCTGCGTCCGCAGCCTCCGCGAGATTGGTGATCTTCGCGGCAGGCAGCTCCTGCGCGGAGCTTCCAGAGCCCTCCTCGCCGGAGTCGTCGTCACCGCCGCAGGCGGTTGAAGCCAGGGCCAGCGCGCCGGCTGTGAGAGCGAGTGCCATGCGAACGGTCACGGCTGGCAGAGTAGGGATCGGCATGGACCGCGTGGCGGACAGGGACGTCGTGGTCGTCGGCGCCGGCGTGGTCGGCGCGGCGATCGCCCGCGACCTTGCGCGGCTCGACCTGCGGGTGACGCTGCTCGATGCGCGCCGGACGTCGGGGCGGGCACGAGCAAGGCGAACACGGCCCTGCTTCACACCGGCTTCGACTCAAAGCCCGGCACGCTCGAGGCCCGCCTCGTCGCGCGCGGGTACGAGCTGCTGTCGGAGTACGCGCCGCGCGTGGGGATCCCCATCGAGCGCACGGGCGCGCTGCTCGTGGCGTGGAACGACGAGCAGCTCGCCGAGTTCCCCGGGATTGCCGAGCGCTCGCGCGCCAACGGGTATGACGTGATGGACGAGATCGGCGCCGCCGAGCTCGCCCGCCGCGAGCCGCACCTGGGGCCGGGCGCGCGCGGCGCCCTGGAGGTGGCCGGCGAGGCGCTGATCTGCCCGTTCACCACTCCGCTGGCCTTTGCCACCGAGGCGGTGCTGGCCGGCTGCGAGCTGCGCCGCTCCACCCCGGTCACGGGCGTCGCGCGCCTGAGCGAGGGCGGCTTCCGAGTGGAGACCCCGGCCGGTGCGCTCACGGCTCGCAGGCTTGTGAACGCCGCCGGGCTCGCCAGCGACGAGATCGACCGCATGCTCGGCGGGGAGCGGCTTCTCGGTCACGCCGCGGCGCGGTGAGCTGATCGTCTTCGACAAGCTCTCGCGCCGGCTGGTCAACCACATCGTCCTGGCGGTGCCGACCAAGATCACCAAGGGCGTGCTGGTTCCCCACCGTGTTCGGGAACGTGATGGTCGGCCCCACGGCGGACGACGTCGAGCAAAAGGGCGACACCTCCTCGACCGCCGGCGGGCTCGAGTACCTTCGCGCCGAGACCGCGCGCATCATGCCGAGGCTGCTCGACTACGACGTGACCGCGGTGTACGTCGGCCTGCGCGCCGCCACCGAGCACGTCGACTTCCAGATCCGTTTCGAGGACGGCTACGCCTGCGTGGGAGGGATCCGCTCGACGGGCCTCACGGCATCGATGGCGATCGCCGAGCACGTTCGCGACGGGCTCGGTCTCGGTGACCTTCGGCCGCGCGACGGGCTGCCGGAGCTGCGGATGCCGCAGCTCGGGCAGGCCTTCGAGCGCCCGTTCGCCCGACCGGACCTGATCCGCTCCGATGCCGACTACGGGCGCATCGTGTGCTTCTGCGAGCGGGTGACGCGAGGGGAGATTCGCGACGCCTTCGAGAGCCCGATCGCGCCGGTCGACCTCGACGGGCTGCGACGGCGCACCCGTGCTCACATGGGGCGCTGCCAGGGGTTCTTCTGCGGGGCGCAGCTGGCGGCGATGCTGGAGGCTCGCGGTGCCTGACGGCCCGGTCGCGGTCGTCGGCGGCGGACCGGGCGGGCTGGCGGCGGCCATCGCGCTGCGCCGCCGCGGGCTGCGCCGGACGTGCTGGTGATCGAGCGCGAGGCCGAAGCCGGGCGGGATCCCGCGCCACGCGCGCCACCAGGGCTTCGGCCTGCGGGACCTCCGCCGGGTGCTGACCGGCCCGGCGTACGCGCGCCGCTACGCCGAGCTGGCGCGGGCCGCGGGAGTCGAGCTGCTGGCCGAGACGATGGTCACGGGCTGGGACGAGGCGGGCGCGCTGGAGCTGACCGGGCCCGGCGGGCGCACCACCCTGTCGCCGGCGGCGGTCGTGCTGGCGACCGGCTGCCGCGAGCGGCCGCGGTCGGCGCGCCTAGTCCCGGGGAAGCCGCCCCGCCGGCGTCATGACGACGGGGATGCTGCAGCAGCTCGTCTGACCTGCGCGGGCTCCCGGCGGGCCGGCGCGCGCTGGTGGTCGGCGCTGAGCACGTGAGCTTCTCGGCGATCGCGACGCTCGCCCACGGAGGCGCTCGCACGGTGGCGCTGACCACCGAGCTCGCCGCCCACCAGTCGCTGGCCGCCTTTCGGCTTGGCGCGCGCCTGCGCTACCGGGTCCCCGTGCGGACGCGCACCCGGGTGAGCGCGATCCGCGGCCGCGAGCGGGTCGAGGGGGTCGAGCTGACCGACCTCGACAGCGGCCGCGCGCGCAGCGTGGCCTGCGACACCATCGTCTTCAGCGCCGATTGGATCCCCGACCACGAGCTGGCGGTGCAGGCTGGAGTCGAGCTCGATCCGATCACGCGTGGCCCCGCCGTGGATCCCGCCCTGCGCACCTCGCGCGCCGGCGTGTTCGCGGTGGGCAACCTGCTGCACGGAGCCGAGCAGGCGGACGTGGCGGCGCTGAGCGGGCGTCACGTGGCAGCGGGTGTCGCGGTCTTCCTCGCGGACGGTGCATGGCCCGCGGAGCGCGTCCGGATCACGTGTGAGCCGCCGCTCGGATGGATCGCCCCCAACGCCCTCGCGGCCCCGGCGGGCCCACCCGCCCGCGGCCACTTCGCGCTCCGCGCGAGCGAGCACCTCCGGAGGCCTCGGATTCTCGTCACCCAGGACGACCGCACGCTCTGGAGCGAGCGCCTGCCGCGAGTCATGCCGGGTCGCTCCGCGCGGCTGCCGCACGACTGGTCCGCGCGGGTGGACCCGGCGGGCGGGCCGGTCGCCTTGACCACGGCTTCGGCCGAATGGGAGAGTCGCTCGCGATGACCGCCCGGCGTCGCCTTACATCACTCACGGCAGCCGCCTGCGCGTTGGTGGCGATGCCGGCGCCGAGCCTGGCGGCCACCACGTTCGGAAGCCGGCTTGACCAAGACCCCGTGGGATCGGGCGAGTGCGTCAGCCTGGGCACAACCTGCACGCTCGTGTCCTTCATTCATCCCAGCGCTTCGAACGGCGATCCCTACGAGGGCGGCGCTCCTGTTGGCGGCGTGATCACCAGGTTCCGGATCCGAGCGTTCGTTCCGGGCGACACGCCCGTCACGGTTACGTTCCGGCTGGCCGACATCACCCGGCGAATCCGCTGGATACAGAATCTGCGTTGGCAACGGCTGCGGGCACGGGCCCGAACGTGACGATCCCTCCCACGGGCGGCGCGCTCAACACGCCCGGTGCACGAGTTCCCCGCGCGTCTCTCGGTGACGGCGGCAACCACCTCGCCATCGACGCGGCGAGCATTCGGGCGACCGTCAACGTCGGCGGGAATTTCAGCTATCTGTTCGCTCCCGCCGCTGGTGGGCGGTGAGGCCGTTCGCGGCTCCAAGGGCGCAACCGGCGAGCTGCTCGTGCAAGCCGACATCGAGCCGGACGCCGACGGCGACGGGTTCGGAGACGAGACCCAGGACGGATGCCCGAGCCAGAGCACGACCGAGGAGGCGTGCGACAACGACGCCCCGGCAGTAAGCGGCCTAAGGGTCACAGGCAGAAGGGTCAGATACCGCCTGAGTGAGGCATCGACGGTCAGGTTCCGGGTCCAGAGGGCCACACGGGGCGGCGGGTGCGCGGCAGGTGCGGGCGCGAGACCCGCCAGAACCGAGGCCGCCCGAGCTGCACGCGCTACGTGACGCTGGGCGCCACGTTCAGCGGCCCCGGCAACGCGGGTCCAAACCGGCGCTTGCTGCCCAAGCGCCTTGGGGGCCGCTTGCTGGCCGGCGGGCGCTTTCGGATCGTGATGACGGTGCGCGACGACGCGGGGAACGCCGCGACCAAGGCCAGGAAGTTCCGCCTCTAAGCGCGATCTCGGTCGCGCGAGTGAAGCGCGGCGGTTTGTGTGCCCGCGACCGGCGGGTACGAGATCGGCCATGGAGCACGACGAGCAGGCAGACCGGCTGGAGCGCGAGGCCGACCGCATGGAAGAAGAGTCCGAGAAGGTCGGCGACCGGATCGAGGAGACTCGGCGCGACTGGGAGTCAAAGGAGCAGGATCCGGCCGTGCCCGGCGCGCAGCCGGACGACGACACCGAGTCAGAGGAGGATGGACCGTGACCGAGACTCCGGAGGAGTCCGACCAGCTGCCAGAGGAGGGCCCGGCGGGACAGGTGCCGGACGACGACGGCCGCGGGTCACGCGACCAGGCCAAGGACAGCCCGGGCGTGCCGGGCGAGCACGACGAGACCGCGACCGGCAATCCGGACGCCGCCGGGGCGGACGAGTCCACCGAGTCCTAGTGCGCACCGCGTAATCTCGAAGGCGTGCTGGACACGCTTCGAGGACCCCTCAAGGCAGCCTTCGCCGCGTTCTTTGCGGTCGGCCTCGCCTTCGTGTTGCTCAACCCGCCGTCGCTGTCGGGCGCGGAGGGCCTCGCCTTCTTCACGGGCGGTGGGCTGGCGCTCGCCCTGCTCACGGCCTGGGCCTTCGTCGCGCTCACGGGGAAGGACGCCATGCCCGACGACGAGTTCGAACGGCTCGTGCTCCGCAGCGAGGAGATCGCGCGCAACCCCGACCTGCGCAGCAGCACCACCGAGTTCGACCTCCTGGTCGCCGAGGCGATCGACCGGCTGCCGGCGGACTTCCAGCGCCTGCTCGACCAGACGCCGGTGGTGGTCTCGCAGCTCGGCGCCGAGCACCGCGCCTATGGGCACTACTTCGGCGACACCGTCGCGCGCGACGACTATCCGGACCGGATCGTGCTCTACCAGGACACGCTCGAACGCGACTTCGGCTGGGATCGCGACCTGCTCTGCGCCCAGGTCGAGCGGACGCTGCGCCACGAGCTGGCCCACCACCTGGGCTGGAACGAGCCGGGCGTGCGCGAGCTGGGTCTCTGAGCGGCCTCCGGAGCCAGACGACCATCTAGGGTTGTGGCCTGCCTGGAGAGGTGACCGAGCGGCTGAAGGTGCACGACTGGAAATCGTGTGGGCGGGTCAAACTGCCTCGTGGGTTCGAATCCCACCCTCTCCGTTCCGAAGGGTGGGATTGTCATCCCACCCTCTCGGCTCCGATGCAGTTCTTCGCTCGGCGGCTCGAGAGCCCCTCGGCGTGGGCTGGACGCTCGTAGAGACCCGGTTCGCGATGGGTGACGAGTGGGCTCACGATCACGTTCGTGCCCGCACGCAGGCGGGTGCCGCCGATAGCGGTCCGGACACCGGGGACCGTCGGTTCGCCGTACCGCGGGGTAGACCCGGACGGTCTCTTGACGGCGTCGAGGTAGGGCAGGCGCGCCCGGTCGGCGAGGGTCGGCGCCGCTCGGCGAGCTCTGCGCCGCGCTCCTCAAGGAGCTCGGGCTGGCTCGACGACAGGCACCAGGCCGCCTCCAGGGCGCTCGGCGGCTCGTCGGTGGCAGCGAGCAGGAAGGCGAGCACCTCCCCGCGCACGGTCTGCACCAGGCAGGTCGCTGTGAACGAGGGCCCCGAGGAGGTCGTCCTCTTCGCGCTGCAAGCCGCGTCGGTCGGTTAGCACGCCGGATATGACCCGGTGAAGGTCGCGTCCTCTTCGTCCACCCCAAGGACATGCAGGACGGCAAGGTCGAGGTCGGCCCCGGCGACATCACGACCAACCTGCCGTACGTGCCCGGCGTCGGACTCGCGTTCGACCATCACGCCTCCGAGGCGATTCGCGTCGAGGACTCGCCCGCAGAACCACATCATCGTGCCGGGCGCGCTGAGCGCCGCGCGCGTGGTCTACGACCACTACGGCGGCGCGGAGCGCTTCCCGGCGATCTCCGAGGAGATGATGGACGCGGTCGACAAGGCCGACTCGGCGCGGTTCTCCGAGCCGGACGATCCTCGACCCGCAGGGCTGGATCCTGATGACCTTCCTGATGGACCCGCGCACCGGCCTGGGCCGCTTCCGCGACTTCCGGATCTCGAACTACCAGCTGATGATGCAGCTGATCGACGACTGCACGCAGATGACCGTCGAGGAGATCCTGCAGACCCCGGACGTCGCGGAGCGCGTCGCGCTCTACAACGAGCACAGCGAGCGCGCGGCCGAGCAGATCCGCCGCTGCTCGACGGTCGACGGCAACCTCGTCGTGCTCGACCTGCGCGACGAGGAGGTCATCCACCCGACCAATCGCTTCATGATCTACGCGCTGTATCCCGACACGAACATCTCGATCCACGTGCTTTGGGGCCTCAAGCAGCAGAACACCGTGTTCGCCACCGGCAAGTCGATCCTCGACCGCTCGTCGCCAGACCAACGTCGGCGAGCTGATGCTCGCCCACGACGGCGGCGGCCACGACGCGGCAGGCACCTGCCAGGTCGCCAACGAGGACGCCTCCGCGATCCTCGGCGAGCTCGTGGCGACGATCACCGCCGACGGCTGAGCGAAGGCTGCCGCCGGCGGCTTGGTAGGGGCCGGGGCCACGCGCCCGCGATATTCGTTGCTATGCAGTGAAAAGCTCGGGAGCGTGCGGCGCCGGGCCGAATCTGCCGACCTCCTCCGCCTCGCCGATGATTCGCGCGAGGTTGGCGGGCGCGAAGAACTCCGCGGGAGGGACGGTTCCCGCGAAGGTGCCGAAGAAGCGGTCCGTCTCTTCCTGGTTGCCCAGCAGGGCCCCGAAGAGCTGCTGCATCTCGGCCGGCGGCGGCTGCAGGCGCGCGAAGTCGAGCGTGCTTGCAAAGCCCCACGCGGCGAGCTCGTTGCGGCGCTGCTCATAGCCGGCGAGCGCCGACTGGAGCTCCTGGCGGCCCGAGAGGCCGTCGTCGACAGCCCCGGCCAGGAGCTCGGCGTCGCGGAACGCGTCCGAGATGCCGAGCGCGAGGATCGGGTCCTTGTGGTAGCCGGCGTCGCCCACCAGCGCCCAGCCGTCGCCGAAGGGGCGCCGGAAGTAGTTGGGCAGCCGGGTCGTGCCACGGAAGCGGTCGCTGCGCGTGGCGCCGCGGACCCGCTCGGCCAGCCCGGGGGCGAGCTCGAGCGTCTCCAGGAAGTTGCCCTCGACGTCCGAGCGGACGCGATGGAAGTCGTCATTTGGCCAGAAGGCGATCGTCACCACTCGTCCGTCGTTGGTGGGCGAGGCGACGATCATCCGGTCGGGGCGCGGATAGAGCTCGACGCCCTCCATCTCGACTCCGCTCCAGTAGGTGTAGTAGGCGCACGTCAGCGCGGGCTCGACGTTGTAGGCGCTGACGTGCACGCTGCGCGCGACGAGCGAATTCAAGCCGTCGGCGCCGATCACGATCCGCGCCCTCTCGGTCACCGGCTCGCCTGCGCGGAGCGTCCACGGATGCCCACGACGCGCTCGCCGTCGGTCAGCAGCTCCTGCACCGAGAACCCCTGGCGCACCTCGGCGCCCGCCTCGGCGGCCGCCTCGACGAGGATCTGATCGAGCACGAAGCGGCGCGGCGAGTAGGCCTCGCCGACATCCCCGATGGGCGGCGGCGTGCCCTCGAGCGCGAACGGCCCGACGTCGAGCGTGTACCGGCGGATGGGCGGGCAGCCCGACCGCTCGATCTGAGGGAGGAGCCCCCAGCGCTTCAGGCGCGGCCACGCCGGGCTGATGGATGTAGTGGGTCGAGAGCGTGTCGCTCGGGAAGCGGGCCTTGTCCACCAGCAGGACGCGCAGGCCCTTGCGCGCGAGCAACATCGCCGTTGGTGACCCGGCGCAGCGGGCGCCGACGACAATCGCGTCGTACATCAGGTTCCTCCAGTTGTCCGTGAATACTATGATTCATACGTTATATACTATGAGACATAGCATTGTCAAGGAATCAGCTGAGCCTCTTCTCGTTCATGGTCCTGGGCCTGGTGGGGCGTGGAGGCGCGAGCCCGTACGACCTGCGCCGGATGGCCAAACAGGGCCGCATCTACGACTGGGCGGGCGAGAGCCAGTACTACGTCGAGCCGAAGCGGCTCGCGAAGCTGGGCTACCTCGAAGCGCGCAAGGAGCCAGGGAAGACGCGCGAGCGAACCGTGTACACCCTGACCGAGAAAGGTCTCGACGCTCTTGACGAGTGGGCGCGGACACCTGTCCGCTTCCCACGGCTGGAGCACGAGGGACTGGTGCGGCTGCTGGTCGCCGATCTGGTCGGCGAGGCGACTATCCGCGAGAGCATCGCAACGCTGCGGGAGGACATCGCGGACCTCGCCGCCCGGCTCGACACGGCCGAGGCGATGGCCGAGACGCTTCCCCACCGGCGCAAGTACCTGCTGTTGAGCCACGAGCTCAGCCGGCGGCTGCTCGAGGTGCATCTCGAGTGGATCGAGAAGGTCGAGCGCGAGCTCGCTCCGAAGGCCTCGGGGAAACGCGGCTGACTAAGGCAGGCGGGCCGTCGCGCGGATGCCGAAGGCGGCCGCACCCACCAGCAGCAGCCCTCCGCCGGCCGCGAACACCCCGGTGATCTCGCGCTCCTCCTTCTTGGTGGCGACGCGGGAGCCGAGATCGCGGTAGAGGCCGGACAGATCGTCGGCATCCTCGACCGCGAACGAGCGCCCCCCGGACAGCTCGGCGATGCGGCGCATGGTCTCGGGGTCGGGCGCGACAGGTATGAGAGTGCCGTCGGGCAGTTGGATCACTCCATCGCGCGTGCCGAGCGCGAACGTGTGGATCGGGATCTTCAGCCGCTTGGCCACGCGCGCCACCTCGACCGGGTCGCGCCCCGTGGTGGTCTCCCCGTCCGATAGCAGCACGATGGCCGCGGGCGGGCGCTTCTTCACCGGGCCGTCGACCAGCTTGAGCGCCGTGTCGAGGGCGTCGCCGGTCGCAGTGCCGCCGTCGGCCGCCAGGGCATCGATCAGGTCGGCGATCCGCTGGTGGTCGTCCGTTGGCGCCTCCACCGTATGCGGGTCGGTCGAGAACGCCACGGCGCCTACGCGCGCCTCGTCGGGAAGCTCCTTGAGGAAGCGCTGCGCTGCGTCGCGCGCCGCCTCGATACGGCTGGGCTCGACGTCGTCGGCGAGCATCGAGCGCGAGACGTCGGTCACCAGGACGATCGTGGCCTGCTCGCGCGGGACCGCCACGGTCGCCTGTGGCCGCGCCAGCGCGAACGCAAAAGCAGCGAGCGCCGCGAGAAACAACGCGAGCGGAGCCTGGCGGCGCCACGAGGGGACCCGGGGCAGCAGGGGCGCCAGCGTGGCCACGCCCGGAAAGCGAACGGCGTAGCGCCGCGCTCGCCGCCAGGCGACGAGTTGGGCGATGAGTGCGAGCGGCACGAGCACGAGGGCCGCGAGGTAGAGGGGAGAAGCGAAGCTCATGACAGCCTCCGGCCCAGCTCGCGCGCCCACTCCCCGGCCGTGGACAGCACGACGTGTTCCGCGCCGGCTCGCCGAAGCGCGCTCGCCACCGCGGCGTGTCCCTCCCGAGCCGCCTCGGCGAAGCGCTCGCGCAGGCGCGAGTCGCGCGTGTCGACGTTGACGCGCGCTCCGGTCTCGGGGTCCACCATCGCCAGTCGTCCTACGCTTGGCAGCTCGGACTCGCGCGGGTCGCGTATCTCCACAGCCAGCAGCGTGTGGCGCGTGCCGAGCGCCTTCAGCGGCCGCGCCCATTCGCCGGGGTCGCCCGCGAAGTCGGAGATCAACACCACCAGGGACCGCTGCGAGGCCAGGCGGCCGATCCGCGCCAGCGCCTCCATCAGGGGCTCCCCGGACACGCCGTCGGCGGCCACGCCCTCAGAGAGGGCACGGCGCAATCCGATCCGCGCCCCGCGGCCTCCGCGCGGCGGGACCAACCGGGTTTGGGGGGCGCCGTAGCTCATGAGCGCCACGCGCCCGCCCCGGCGCACCGCGAGCGCACCCAGGACGTCGACCACTCCCTCGGCCACGTCGCTCTTGAGGCGGTCGGCGGTCCCGAAGGCCATGGAGGGCGACACGTCGAGGGCCATCCAGGTGGTCAGCAGCCGCTCGGGCACGCGCTGGCGGACGTGGGGGATGCCCGTCCGCGCCGTCGCCGCGGGGTCGAGCTGGCGCACGTCATCGCCGGGCTGGTAGGGGCGAAGCTGGGCCAGCTCGGTGCCCGCACCCACCCCGGAGCCGCGGTGCTCACCGGCGCTCACGCCTCCGGCCCGTCGCACGAATGCGAGATCGAGCGCGTCCACCAGCGCCCCCGGCAGCGGCCCGGGGCCCTGGCGACCGGGGGGCGGTACCAGCGCCAGGCTCACGCCACCAGCGCCTCGGCTCCCAGGTCGCGCCGGTCCGGCTCGGGCACGGCCTCGAGCACCTTTTCGAGCAGGTCATCCGGCTGCGCGCCCTCGCTCAGTCCCTCGTAGCTCAGCACGAGCCGGTGGCGAAGCACCTCCGGCGCCAGGTCGCGCACGTCGCTCACCAGGACATGGCGCCGGCCGCGCAGCAGCGCCAGCGATCGCGCGGCCTGCACGAGGCCGATCGGGCCGCGGGGGGAGGCCCCGTAGCTGATCAGCGGCTCGATCTCGTCGAGCCCGTAGCGCCCCGGCCGGCGGGTGGCGTCGGCCAGGGCGACCGCATGGTCGATCACCTCGCGGTCGACCATCACCTCGGCCGCGGCCCTGCGGAAGCGCAGAAGATCGGAGACGTCGATCCGCTCGCCGATCACGGGGGCGGGATCCAGCGAGCGGTCGACGACCAGGGCCTCGTCGCCCGGCGACGGGTAGTCGACCAAGATCTTCATGAGAAACCTGTCGACCTGGGCCTCCGGCAGCGGATAGGTGCCCTCGGACTCGATCGGGTTCTGGGTCGCGAGCACGAGGAACGGGAGCGGAACCGGGTGCGTTTGGCCGCCGATCGTCACCTGCTGCTCCTGCATCACCTCGAGCAGGGCGGATTGGACCTTGGCCGGCGCGCGGTTGATCTCGTCGGCGAGCAGGAAGTTGGCGAACACCGGGCCGAGCTCGGTGTCGAAGCTGCCGCTGTCCGGCCGATAGATCCGCGTGCCGACCAGATCCGAGGGGACCAGGTCGGGCGTGAACTGGATGCGGCTGAAGCTGCCTCCCACTGCCAGCGCGAGCGTCTTGATCGTCAGCGTCTTTGCCAGGCCCGGCACCCCCTCCAGCAGCACGTGCCCACCGGTGAGCAGGGCCACCATCACGCGCTCGAGCATGGCGTCCTGGCCGATGATCACGCGCTTCATCTCAAAGAGCGCGCTCTCGAGCGCCTCTCGCGGGTCCTCGTCTCTCTGGCTCTCGCTCATGGGGGCAACCTACGAAGGCGGCTGTCACCGGTGGATAACGCGCGTCCGGCTACTCTGGAACGAGTGCGCGTGTTGCTCGCCGAAGACGAACGACGGATCGCCGATGCGGTCGCTCGCGGGCTTCGGCGAGAGGGCATGGCGGTCGACGTGGCCTACGACGGCGCGACAGCCCTGGACAAGGCCCGCCTCAACCCCTACGACGTCGTCGTCCTTGATCGCGACCTGCCCGAGCTGCACGGAGACGAGGTCTGCCGCACCCTTCGCGACGAGCAGCCCGAGCGGCGCGTGCTGATGCTCACCGCCGCGGCCAAAACCGACGATCTCGTCGACGGGCTGTCGCTGGGAGCCGACGACTACATGGCCAAGCCGTTCGCCTTTGCCGAGCTGGTCGCGCGGCTGCAGGCGCTCGCCCGCCGCGCCGGCGCCGCCCGCCCGGCCACGCTGCGCAGCGGCGATGTCGAGCTCGATCCGGGCCGCCGCGCCGTCGTCCGCGGCGGGCGCCCGGTCGAGCTGACCCCGAAGGAGTTCGCGGTCCTGGAGGTGCTGATGGCGGCAGGCGGCGACGTGGTCTCCAACGACGAGCTCGTCCAGCGCGTATGGGACGAGAACGCCGACCCCTGGACGAACTCGGTGAGGATGTCGGTCCTGCGGCTGCGGCGAAAGCTGGGCGAGCCGGCGGTGGTCCACACGGTGAAGGGCGCGGGCTATCGGGTATGACGCGGCCGCAGCTCACCGTCCGGGCCCGCCTGACCGCGCTCTACGCGCTGCTGGTGGGCGCGTCCACCGGCGTCTTGCTGCTGGCGAGCCTCTGGCTGATCGGGCGCAGCTTCGACCGCACCCTGCCAGAGGCGCTGGCCAGCGATGCGCTGCGCGAGGTGGCCCTGCAGTACGGGCTTGCCTTCATCGGCGTGCTGCTGCTCGCCGCGGTGATCGGCTGGGTTGTGGCGGGCCGGGTGCTGGCGCCGCTCAAGCGCATTACGGCCACGGCGCGGCGCGTGTCCGACGAGAGCCTCGCGGAGCGCATCCCGGTCTCGGGCGCAGACGACGAGCTGCGCGAGCTGGGGGAGACGCTCAACTCGATGCTCGACCGTCTCGAGGGCTCGTTCGAGAGCCGGCAGCGGTTCGTCGCCAACGCGAGCCATGAGCTGCGCAGTCCGCTGACCGTCATCCGGGCGGAGGCAGAGGTGGCGCTTGCCAACCCCGAGCCCGACATCGACGAGCTGCGCGGGATGGCCGAGGCCGTCGTCGATGCGAGCCGGCGCACAGAAGCGCTGCTCGCCGGGCTGTTGATCCTGGCCCGAAGCCAGCCGGACCTCCTTCGCACTCGCCCCGTCGAGCTCGACGACGCCGTTCGCTGCGCGGTCGAGGACGCCGAGGCCGACGCGGCGCGCGAAGGCGTGCGCCTTAGCGCCCGGCTCGACCCCGCGGGGACAGCCGGCGACGCCGCTCTGCTCGAGCGCGTGGCTGCCAACCTGATCGAGAACGGAATTCGCTACAACCGCCCCGGGGGATTCGTCGAAGTCCGTACGCGGGCGGGGGTGGGGTCGGTCGAGCTGCGAGTCGAGAACAGCGGCCCGCCGGTCACCGCCGCCGCCGCCGCGCGCCTGACCGACCCCTTCGAGCGGCTCGGCCGCGAGGCCGACGCGCGCGGCGCCGGACTCGGGCTGTCGATCGTCAGCGCCGTCAGCCGCGCCCACGGCGGCTCGCTCTCGATCGAGCCGCGAACCGAGGGCGGGCTGATCGTGTCGGTGCGCCTGCCTAGAGCCGGAGCTGGTCGCGACGAGGCGCCGGGGCGCGATCTTCGCGCCACGGGCAGTCGCCCGGCGCTCGAATCTCCTGCCTGACGTTCTCGAGCTCGCGGACCGCCGGCGGGTCGTCGGCGGCGTCGGCAAGCCGCCCGTCCACCGCCGCAATTCCGCGCACCCCGGTGCCAACCAGTCCCAGTCCCACGATTGCCACCGCCACGATGGCCGCGCGCTTCATGGTGCGCAGACTAGGGAACCCGTTCTCAGGGGAGCCGCCCGAACCAGCGCAGCGACATGGCACCGCCGGTCAGAAGCAGCAGGCCGGCGCCCGCGGCAAAGGCGGCTGTCACCTCACGCTGCTCCTCGCGGGTGGCCACCTGGGAGCCGAGCCGCTCGTAGACCGCGCTGAGCTGATCGCCCGCGTCGGCGGAGAAGCTGCGCGCCCCGCTGATCGTCGCGATGCGCCTCATGGCCTCGCGGTCGGGCGGCACCGAGCGGGTGGCGGTGGTTCCGTCGGGGCGCTCGACCTCGATCGTGCCGGAGTCGGTGCCGAGCGCAACGGTGTAGACCGGGATGCGCGCCTTGGCCGCCTCGCGGGCCACCTCGATCGGGTCGCGGCCGTGGGTGGACGTGCCGTCGGAGAGCAGGATCACGGCGGCGGGGGGACGCTTGGCGCGGCGGTCGGCCTCGCGGTTCAAGAGGGCGAGCGCCGCCGCCAGGCCCTCGCCGGTGGCCGTGCCGCCGCTCGGCCGCAGACCGCCCAGCAGCTCGCGCGTGTCCTGGCGATCTGCTCGCGGCGGCTCGATCGCGCGCACGGAGTGGTTGAAGGCCACGGCGCCCACGCGCAGCTCCTTGGGGGCGTCGTCGAGCAGTTGCAGCGCGGCGCGGCGGACGACGGCCATCCGGGACGGCGGCACGTCGCGCGCCTCCATGGAGCCCGACGTGTCGGTGGCGAGTATCACGGCGGCGCGTTCCTCGGGCACCGCGACGGTGGCTTCCGGCCGGGCCAGCGCAAATGCGACCGCGGCCAGTGCCGCGCCGTAGAGCAGGAGCGGCAGGTGCCGGCGCGCGCCGGGCTGAATCGGAGCCACGGCGGGCAGCAGCGCGGGCGACGCGAAGCGCGCGGCGTCGGCCTTGCGGCGGCGGTCGGCAAACAGGTAGACGGCGCCGGCGACCGGCACAAGAGCCAGCGCCAGGAGGAACAGCGGCGCCTGAAAGCTCATGGCCGCGTTCCGACCTCGACGTCCACCGTCCGCTCTTGACCGCCGTCGGAAACGGTGACCTCGATCGTATCGCCGGGCTTGTTGGCCGAGACCGCCTCGGCCACCTCGCCGGGATCTCGCACCGTCCGGCCATCGACGCTCGTGATCACCTCGCCGGCCTCCAGGCCGGCCGCCTCCGCCGGGCTACCGGGCCTGATGCTCTGGATCTCGGCGCCGTCCGGGTGCGTCGCGGTCGTCACGCCGAGGTAAGGCCGCTCGATGCGCTCACCGCGGCTGAGCGCGGGCAGCACCTCGCGCACGGTGTTCGAGGGGACCGCGAAACCCACGCCGACGTTGCCGCTGCCGGCTCCCCCTGTGGCGATCTGCGAGTTCACGCCGACCACGCGCCCGCGGGCGTCGAGCAGCGGGCCGCCGGAGTTACCCGGGTTGATGGCGGCGTCGGTCTGGATCACCTCGTCGATCTGAAAGCCGTCCGGCGCCTGGATCTCGCGCTCGAGCCCGGACACGATCCCGGCCGTCGTGGTCCGCTCGAGGCCGAAAGGATGCCCGATTGCCACCACCGCGTCGCCGACGCGGACCTTGCTGGAGTCGGCCAGCGGCAGCGGGTCGAGGCGATCGACGCTGCCCGGGTCCACCCGCAGAACGGCGATGTCGGACGATCGGTCGGAGCCGAGCACCTCGGCATCGACGAGCTCACCCTTGTCCGCGAAGCGCACCTGAGCGGTCTCGGCGTCGCCGACGACATGAGCGTTGGTGACGATCGTGCCGTCGTCGCGCACGACGAAGCCGGTGCCCGACGCCGACCCCGCCCGGATCAAGACCACGCCCGGCCCCGCGGAGTCGTAGACCCTTCCAATCTGGGTGGGGGCGAGGCGCCCTCCCGCGGCCGCCAGCGACGCAGAACCGCCCGCAGGCTCCTCCCCTCCGTCGAGCAGAACGGCGCCCAGCGACACCGCAAGCGCCGCGAACGCCATCGCGAACGCGGCCAGCGGCATCAGCCGGCGCCGGCGCGGCGGCTCGGGCGAGGGCTCTGGCCCCGCCCCCTCCCCAGGCGGCCTCCCACGCTCCTCATCCTCGAGCGCCTGGCGGCGCCAGCGAGCAGAGGAAAACGGCCCAGCATCGGGCTCGCGCCCATTCTCACGGTCGATCCAGAGGCTGGACTGGCGGCTCACCACGGCGACGCTACGCAGCGCCGCGTAACTGGGAGATAACGCAGGTCGCCGCTCAGGCGGTTGCCTTGTCGAGCAGCTGCAAGAGCTCGTGGGCGGCGAGCTCGACGTCCTTGTGACGCCACTCGGCGGCGCGGTACTGACACGCGATCAGACCCATGCGATGGATGCGGCGAAAATCGCCGTAGACGAATGCGTACCTGGCCTTGGTCTCGTCGGTCGCGCCGTCGGTGAGCCCGAGATGCCATTCGGCGTACTCGTCCCGGGAATGCGATTCCAGGAACTTGTTCTCATCGTCCGCGCTCGGCTGAACGTCGCCCCAGTCGCTGTCGAGCACGTACTGACGGGCCTTGATGAGCTCCCGGGCGCGCTTGACGGCGCGATCGTTTACGGAGTAGGCGGCCACGGCTGCATTGTGGCCTAAGGGGTCAGACCCTGTACCGACGAAACCGTGCCACCGTCCTGACTTCGGGTCGCAGGGCGACCACAGGGCAGGACGGTGCAGCAAGAAAGCGGCGATCAGCCGGCCGAGCCGTCCCGAGCGTCGCGCTCAGGCCGCGTTGCGCAGCTGCACGTGTGGAGTCACCCGCGGGAGGCGGCTTACGGCAGTCTCGACGCGCACTTCGGAGAAGCCCACGGCATGAAGAGTGCAGCCGCAGCTCTCGCACAGGAGGGCGTCGAACTCCTCGGGTTGGCCCCAGACCTCGAACTCGTCGGCGCAGGACTCGTCGGTGCAGATGAGGATCGCGTAGAGCATGAGAGATCCACATCGTGGGCGCACGCTCGGACGGAGCGGGCCCGGGCGCCCGGGTCAGGCGCCGTCGGAGGCGGGCACGATCAGCCGGATGTGGCGCCGCGCAAGCATGAGCACGGGGGCCTTCCAATCACGGCCTGAGCCGTCCAGGGCCATCATCTCGCAGTCGGTGAGCGTGAAGAACTCCTGATCGCGGCGGTTCACATGATCGGACACACGTGAGCGATACCCCTCCGCGGGCAGGGACATCATCCCCTCCACCCGATATCGGTCGGTCTCGACCACGACGCGTTCCTGGCGACTGTCCACGGCCGCTCAATCTAGCGGGGACCGGCGCGGCGGCGAGACAGCGGGGTGTACGGTGATGGGGTGCAACCGACTGGCGCGGCGGGACGGACCCCGGCGTTGGAGGCAGTCTTCAAACCGGTCCACCCGCCTACCACTTTCGAAGAGACCGTCGAGCGGCTCGGCACGGCGATCCGCCTCGGCCTGCTCGAGCCGGGCAGCCGCCTGCCCCCCGAGCGCGACCTCGCCGACCAGCTGCGCATCTCGCGCTCGACGCTGCGTCAGGCGCTCACGACGCTCGTGCAAAGCGGACATCTGGTCTCGCTTCGCGGTCGCGCGGGGGGCACGTTCGTGGCCGACGAGCCGCCGCTCGGCCAGAAATCCGCCGGCGACGTGATGAACGAGCATGTGCGCGCGGTGCTCGACTATCGCGTGGCCATCGAGACCGGGGCCACGGTCCTCGCCGCCGAGCGTGCCGCCGAGGAGGACCTGCTCCGGCTGTTCGAGCTGACCGAGCACATGGACGAGGCCGGTCCGTTCGAGGAATACCGCCGCGCCGACGTTCGCTTCCACATCGGGGTCGCGGAGGCATCGCACTCGCCGCGCCTGATCACGGCGATGACGGAAATGCAAGGCCAGATGAGCGACCTGATTCACCGCATCGCGCACCCGGCCGAGGTCCTGATCAGCTCGAACCAGCAGCACCGCCGGCTGATCTCGCTGCTGCGCAGGCGCGACACCGGGCGCGCGGTGCGCCTGATGCGAGACCACATCGAGGGCACCGAGCACATCCTCGGGGGACTGCTGCCCGAGCAGCCGGGCTAGCAAAACGCGCCGCGCACCGCGGGCCCACGCGCCGCGTCGCGGCCCTCAGGCCGGGACCCAGGTGTCCTTCGCTCCGCCGCCCTTGCCCGAGTTCACGACCATCGAGCCTTCCTCGAGGGCCACTCGGCTGACGCCGCCGGGGAGCAGTCGCACCCCGTCGTCGCTCAGCACCGCGTAGGGCCGAAAGTCCACGTGGCGTGGCACCAGCCGCCCGTCGCAGACAGTCGGATGCACGGAGAGCGTGACCAGTTCCTGCGCGATGAAGCCCCGCGGGTCCGCCTCGACTGCCGCGCGCGTGCTGCGGCGCGTCTCCTCGTCGGCGTGGTCCCAGAGCACCACATCCTCGCCGCCCATCTCGCCGCGGGGCTTGACCACGAACCCGGCCAGGTCGTCGACCTCCGCCGCCGGATACGACGGGACCGAGGGCAGCAGCGGCTCCTCTTCGAGGAAGAAGCGCACGAGGTCATCGACGCGGGCATGGACGAGCTTGTCGTCGGCAACGCCCGCCCCCGGCGCGTTCACCACCCCAAGCCTGCCGTTGCGGCAGGGCTCGATCAGCAGCTCGAACGGCGTCCCGCTGAAGCGGTCCTCGTCTGTGCGCTGGTAGACGACGTCGACTCCGCGCGCGCGGCCGTCGAGCCAGGCGACAAGACGGCCGTCGCGCAACTCGAGGTCGCCGATCGTGACCACCGGGGCACACAGCTCGCGCGCAAGCAGCTCGTGCTCCCACCAGGCGGAGGCCTCCGGCCCCTCGCACAGGAGCACGGTGACCGGGTCGCGGACGCCCTCCGGCGCAGAGTCGCGCAGCGCCAGCGCCAGCTCGCCGTAAGCGAGTGAGAGATCGGCGCGCGGCACCTCGATGGGCAGCACGTCACCCAGCACCTCGCGCGCCGCCACGGCATACGCGAGCCCGGACGGCATCCGCACCTGATCCTCGATCACGCGGAAGCGGCCGTCCGAGCAGCGCACGATGTCCAACCCCGCGAAGGCCACCCAGCGGGAGACCCGCGCTCCGCGCATCGCGGGCTCGTAGTGCGGCGACTCCTCCACCGCCTCGCGCGCCACCACGCCCGCGGCGAAGGAGCGTCCCTCCCCGTATACGTCGGCTACGAACGCATCGAGCGTCCGCAGCCGCTGGGCCACGCCCACCTGCAGCTCCGACCACTCGGCGGCCGTGAAGATACGGGGCACCGGGTCCAGGGCGAAGATGCCGTCGGCGGCCCCGCCGAAGGTGACTCCCCGTGCGCGCAGCCGGTCCTTGACCGCAGCGGCCATCCCGGCCGGGTCATCGAAGGCCGCCAGCACCGCCTCGTAGTGCGGTCGGGGCTTGCCGCTGTCGAGGAATGCTTCGTCGTAGGGCTGCTCGACCACCTGTGCGGGTGGCGCCTAAGCCGCGGCGATTGCGCGCCGCAGGGCGGCCTCGCTGCGGCGCACGCGCTCACGGGCGGCGTTCCAGCGGCTCGCGCTGTCGGTGC
This sequence comes from uncultured Thermoleophilaceae bacterium, assembly GCA_963762265.1. Lineage (GTDB taxonomy): Bacteria > Actinomycetota > Thermoleophilia > Solirubrobacterales > Thermoleophilaceae > JACVRW01. Next base: position 47,817 of record CAVXKC010000006.1, read on the forward strand.
CCGCCGCACGTGCGAGAGCCTCGTAAGCGGCGGCCGTGCGGCGCGAGGCGGCGGCCACGTCGGCGCCGCCGGGCAGGGCGGCGAAGCGCGTCGCGGCGCGCTCGTGCACGCGCGCAAGCGCCTGCGCGGCGAGCAGCTGACCCGCCGGACGGTCGGCCGCGGCGAGTGCGCGGCGGGCGCCGGCGCGCTGCTCGCTCAGCCGCGCAATGGCGGCGTCCGAGCGCTGCTGCGACTCGACTACGTCGGCGAGCGGCAGGCTCGTGGCCGCAGGCAGGCGAAGGGTCGAGAGCGCGCGCTCGCAGAGGCCGAGCGTCCCGGGCTCCGCAGTGCGGGACGCTCTGCAGGTGGCCACGAGCTTGCCGGAGGCCGTCGGGATCACGTAGCGAACGGCGGGGGCGGCGCCGGTGCCCTGAGCGCCGCTGTCTCTCCATGCCTCCACCTTGCCCACGCGCACCGGCGTCGCCTGCTCGGCCGTCTCCACCGGCGAGTCGACGCGCTCCAAGGTCAGGCCCGAGGCGGGATCGCCCTCTGGATGCGCCACGAGCGTTCCCGCAGTCGCGGGTGCGCTCTGCCACCCCGCGGGAGCGGTGATCGCGAGATCGCCCTTGGCCACGCGCACCGGCTTCGCCGCCGGGGCTTCGTCGCCGCCGGAAAGAAGAACGCCGCCGAGCACGCCGGCTGCGAGCGCGCCGCCGACGAGCAGCAGCGCGGCACGGGAAATCGAGCGCGCGCGGGGCGCCGGAAGCTCGGTGCGGCGCGGCTCGCGAGGCTCACGCGGCTGGCGCTCGGGCAGGCGCACCGGGATTCGCAGCCTCGGCTTGCTCTCGGGCTGCGCCAGCGAGTCCTGTAGGACCACGTGCGCAAGGCTGCGCGCTTCCGACGCGGACCGATAGCGCCGCCTCGGATCGCGCGCCATCGCGGTCGATATGACGAGGTCGAGCGCCTCCGGCAGGTCTGGGCGGATCTCGCGCACCGACGGCGGGGGAGCGGCGACGATCTCGTCCGGATGGCCCGAGTGCGGCAGCGCCCCGGTCAGCAGCGTGTACATGAGCGCGCCATACGAGTAGACCGCCGAGCGCTCGTGCGGCTCCCCGTCGAGCAAGATCTCGGGGGCGACCCAGGCCGCATTCACGTCGATCGCCGCGGGGGGATTGCCAAGGGCGGCGCGTGCCACACCGATGTCCGCGAGCACGGCGCCCCGAGCGAGGTCGACAAAGATGGAGTCCGGCGTTACCTCGACAGGCAGGACCCCGTTCGCCACTGCCGTGTCGAGCGAGCGCGCGAGGCTCCAGAGCAGCTGGAGGCTCTGCGCGGTCGACATCTCGGTCTGCTCGCGATACGCCGCGAGCGGAACGGCCTTGCCCACGTCGTAAGCCACGTAGAACGCTCCGTCGAGGCGGCCGCTGGCCACCAATGGGGCAAGCCGGTCGTCGGACACCGCCTCGCGCTTCGCGGCGGCGGTCGAGTACCACAGCCACCGGTCGCCCGCGTCGGTTGCCGCGACGACGTTGAGGGAGACCCTGCGGTCCTCGAAACGAGCGAGCGCGTGGCGCGGCACCTCGGAGATAGAGACGTCCTCGAGCGCTCGTGCGACCCAGTGCTCGGCGAGTGCCACCTTCTCAGTCTGGGAGCCGGTGTCGGACATCGTCATCCCGAGTCGTCGAAGTCGACCGGAGGTGGCGTCGGCGCGGGAGCGGGATCCGGAGCGGGGGGCGTGGCCACAGGCGGCGCCACCGGGGCCGGTGTCACGGGCTCTTCGTCGACAGGCTCCACCGGCTCGGGCTCGGATACCGGCGCCGGGGGTGGAGTGGGCGGGGTCGGCCGGCGCGCGATGCCGGGCAGCGCCTGCGCGTCGCCGAGCGCGGCCTGTTTGGTCGAGGCCGCGGGCACGTCGAGCGTTACAGCGGCGGAGCCGAGCGGAGCCGGAGGGGCCGGCTCGGTCCCTCCGGACGAGCTCACCGTGTACCCGAGCCCCAATGCCACGGCAAACGCGGCGGCGGCTCCGGCGATGACGCGGCGGCTCAGTCCTCCGGGCACGGGGTTCCTGCCGACTCGCCGGGGCGCAAGCACCGATCGGCGCGCTTGGGGGCCTTGTCGATACGGACGCTGAAGCGGGTGATCTTGCCGATCAGGTTGGCCTTCGAGATGCGCACGGCGAGCACGCTGCCCTCGCGCAGGCGGGTCTCGAAGCGCGGGAAGCGCAGGCGCCCGCGCCCGACGAACTTGGTTTGACGGCGACGCTTCGGACACCCGTTTCCGGAGCAGCTGACCGCCGCGCGTGCACAGACAGGGGCGCGTACGGCCAGCAGCCCGATCCGTGCCCCGTTCGGAATCAGCTGGCCGGCCAGGCGCACGACCGGAAAGGGGCTCATGAGCCGGGCCTGGTCGGGTCGCGGCAGTGCGTACTCGGTGTCGACCACCACGGTCCGGCGCCGTGCGTCGGTCCCGCCGTCTCGCGACGTCACGCGCAGGCCGACCTCGTGCGGCCCTGCCGAGCCGAACGACTTGGAGACCACGGCGCCCGTGGCGTCGTTGTAGGCCCCGTCGCCGTCCAGATCCCAGGCCTGGCTCGCCAGGCGCCCATCCGGGTCGCAGGACGAGGACTCAAAGCGCACCGGCCTGTCGGCGCGCGGATCGCCGGGCGAGAAGCTGAAGCTCGCGCTCGGGCGTTCGGCAGCCGCCGCGGCGGGCAGGGCCAGGACAAAGAGAGCGGCGATTAAAACGCCGAACCGGCTAATGGGAAGAAGATTCAAATGGGGTAGATCGTGCGCATCCGGCGCCAAGAGGCCGTCCAAACCCGGCCAGGCAGCTTACTCCAAGGTAACCCCGTTCCTGCAGGACGTCTAGCGGCGGATGCGTTCGCCGCGAGAATCGAGCAGCGGCTCCTCGCTCACCTCGCCGTCCACCCAGAGCCCGAAGATCTCGACCTCCAGCTCGGTCCCGGGGGCACTGTGCTCGGGAGGAAGGTACGCGTAGGCGATCGAGCGCTCGACCGTGTAGCCGTAGCCCCCGGTGGTCACCCGCCCGGCGATCCGGCCGTCGACTCGCACGGGCTCGTTGCCGAGCGCCACCGAGCGCGGATCCGCGAGCGTCAGGCAACAGAGCCGCTGGCGCGGCCCGCGCTCCCTGGCCTCGACCAGGGCGTCGCGTCCGATGAACCCGCCTTCCTTGTCGGGTTTCACGCAGAAGCCGACGCCCCCCTCGTACGGGGTCTCGTCGGGCGTGATGTCGGCGCCCCAGACGCGATAGCCCTTCTCGAGTCGCAGCGAGTCGATTGCGCGATAGCCGGCCGCGGCCATGCCGTGCGGCTCGCCCGCCTCCCAGAGGGCGCGCCAGAGCGCGAGCCCGTACTCGGTCGGGCAGTACAGCTCCCACCCGAGCTCTCCGACGAACGTCACGCGCAGGGCGCGAACCGGCACGTCGCCGACGGTGACCTCGCGCAAAGTCAGGTATGGAAAGTCGTCGTTTTCGAGCGACTGCGGAGTGAGCGGCGCGAGCACGTCGCGAGCGCGCGGGCCCCAGATCCCGAAGCAGGCCCAGGCGGAGGTCACGTCGTGCACCTGCACCGAGCCGTCCGCGGGCAGGTGGCGCCGGATCCATTCGCGATCGTGATTGCCGAAGGCGGTTCCGGTCACGATCGAGAAGCGCTCCTCGCCGAGCCGGGCGACGGTGAAGTCGCACTCGATTCCGCCACGCGTGTTGAGCATCTGGGTGTAGGTGATCTTCCCGACCTCGCGGGCGACCTCGTTGTCGCAGAGGCGTTCGAGCAGGCCGGCCGCGCCGGGCCCGGCGATCTCCATCTTCGAGAACGAGGACTCGTCGAAGATCGCCGCGGCCTCGCGGCAGGCCGCGTGCTCGGCGCCGATAGCCGGCGACCAGTGCTGACCTGCCCACCCGCGCGGGCGCAGCCCGCCGTCGCCGCCGGCAGCGTTCGACTCGTACCAGTTGACTCGCTCCCAGCCCGACTTCTCGCCGAAGGCCGCGTTGTGCTCGCGGTGCCAGGCGTTGGCGGGCGACATCCGCAACGGCCGGCCGGCCTGGCGCTCGTGCGCCGGATAGCGGATGTCGTAGTAGGTCTCGTAGGTCTCGCGGATGCGCTTGAGGGTGTAGGAGGGCGAGCGGTATTGGGCACCGAAGCGGCGGATGTCCATGTGCCAGAGGTCGAGTGACGGCTCGCCCTCGGCGATCCACTCCGCCAGCACCTTGCCGATCCCGCCCGCGCCCGCCAGCCCGTGCGCGCAGAACCCGGCGGCGACGAACAGGCCGCGGATCTCCGTCTCCCCGAGGCAGAACTCGTTGTCGGGGGTGAATGCTTCGGGCCCGTTGATCATCCGCGTGACCTTCACGTCCTCCATCTGCGGGACGCGCCGGCGCGAGTTCACGACGATCTCCTCGAAGCGGTCCCAGTCGTCCTCGAGCAGGCGGCCGTTGAAATCGAACGGGATCTGGTCGAACCGCCCGTCGCCGTCGGGGAGGAAGGCGGGTGCGCAGTCGCGCTCGTAGCCGCCCATGATGAGACCGCCGCCCTCTTCGCGGAAGTAGATCAGCAGGTCGGGGTCGCGCATGGTCGGAAGCGGGTTCTCCGGGTCGCGGTCGCGAAACGGCTGGGTCACGATGTACTCGTGCGACATCGGCTGGACCGGGATGCGCACGCCGGCCATCCGCCCGAGCTCGGCCGCGTACATGCCTCCAGCTATCACCACGACCTCGGCGTCGATGTCCCCACGCTCGGTGCATACGCGCGTGATGTGCCCGCCGTCGCTCTCGATCGCGGTCACGCGCGTGGAGGTGAAGATCTGGGCGCCGCCGCGCCGGGCGCCGTCGGCCAGCGCGAAGGTCAGCTGGGAGGGATCGAGGTAGCCGTCGGTCGGCAGCCAGGCCGCGCCCAGGACGCCATCGGTGGACATGAGCGGAAAGCGCTCCTGCGCCTCGTCGGCCGAGATCAGGTCGAGCGGCAGGCCGAAGGTCTTGGCCCATCCCGCCTGGCGCCGCAGCTCCTCCATGCGCTCCTCGCTCGAAGCGAGGCGGATGCCGCCGCACTCGGTCCAGCCCGGGTCGAAGTCCGACTCGCTCCCCAGGCGCCGGTAGAGCTCGACCGAGTACATCATCATCTTCGTCAGCGAGACCGACCCGCGCAGCTGGCCTACAAGACCCGCGGAGTGGAACGTCGAACCCGAGGTGAGCTGGTTTCGGTCGACCAGGACGACGTCGTCCCAGCCCAGCTCGGCCAAGTGGTAGGCGATCGAAGTGCCGCCGACCCCGCCACCGATGATTACGCAGCGCGCCGCGTCCGGAAGCTCACGAAGAGCCGCCACCGGCCTCCTGCAACCAGGTGCGAAAACGCTCGTCTCCGCTGGTCTGCGCGAGCCGCTTGAAATGCTTGGTCGCGTAGCTCTCGAAGTCGAAGTCGAGCTCCGACACCGACGTCTGCACGACCCCCCACATCGCCTCGCGGAAATCGGACATGAAGCGGAAGAGCTTCAGCGCGGCCTGGCGGCGCGGCGTGGGGGGCTCTCCGAAGTAGGCCTCGAGCAGGCGGTCCTCGTCGGAGTCGGCGAACTCGTTGTTGACGGCGAAGTTGCCGAGGTCGAAGAAGCGGTCGCCCATCCCCGAGTACTCCCAGTCCACGATCACGATGTCCTTGCCGTCGTGCAGGAAGTTCGCGCTGAGCAGGTCGTTATGACAGGGCACGGGCGCGTGCTCGGGATGTCCGCGAACGGCCTTCACGACCTGTTTGGCGGTCCCGAGCGCGTCCTCGAACGCCTTGGGCGGCTCGTTGCCGCGGGCGCGCACGACCTCCGCGTAGTCGCGCGCGATATCGAAGACATAGAACTCGGTGGGGAGGTCCAGGTCGGTTTCGTGGAACTCGCGCAGGCCGCGGGCGATCGCGGTCACCGCCTCCTCCTCGCGCAGCTCCTCGGCCGTCATGTCGCGGCTCGCGATGAAGCATGTGACGAGGCAGGGCGGCTTGTCGAGCATGGCGGCCACCTTCGGGCCGAGGCCAAGCTCGGCCGCTCGGCGCGTGGCCAGCCGCTCGGCCTCGCGGTCGATGCCGAGCAGGCTCGGTGTCCTTGCCCGGCAGGCGCACCACGTAGTCGGCGCCGCCGAAGTTCACGCGGAAGTTGCGGTTGGTGATGCCGCCCTCGAGCGGCAGCACGCCGCCCTGGCGCGGGCCGAGCCCGGCGGAGAGCCGAGCGATGACCTCGGTCAGCTCCGGGATGGAGATCTCCTCGTGCATGGCGGTCACCCTACGCCTCGGCCGGCACCCTCGCGGACAGCGAGCGCCGGGATCACCGGCGGCCGAGCCTCGATGAAGCCCCGCCTGCGCGCTTGTAAACCCTGGCACCCTCGCGGGGCAATGAGCGACGGCGAGCTCATCCTCGTAGCCGGTGCGCTGCTCGCGTCCGGCATCGCGGCGTCTCTGCTGGCCGCGCGCGTGCGCCTGCCCGGCCTGCTGCTGTTCCTCGGCCTCGGCATGGTCATCGGGACCGACGGCCTGGGCTGGATCGACTTCTCGAACTACGAGCTGGCGCGAACGATCGGCACCGTGGCGCTCGTCCTGATCCTCTTCGAAGGCGGCCTGACGGCGGGGCTCGACGCGATCCGTCCCGTCCTGCGTCCTTCGCTCGGCCTCGCGCTCGTGGGCACGTTCCTCACGGCAGCGATCACCGGGCTCGCGGCCGCCTGGCTCTTCGACCTGAGCGCTCTCGAGGGGCTCCTGCTCGGCTCGATCATCGCCTCCACCGACGGCGCCGCGGTCTTCTCGATCCTGCGCGGCTCGACGCTGCGCCGCCGGCTCGCTCACACGCTCGAGGGCGAGGCCGGCTTCAACGACCCGGTGGCGGTCCTGCTCGTGATCGGCTTCATCGAGTGGATCGACACGCCCGACTTCGGGGCCTGGGACATGGCCGGGCTGTTCGTGATGGAGCTCGGGATCGGCCTGCTGGCGGGGGCGGCGGTCGGCTGGCTGGCGGTGGAGGGGCTGCGCCGCGCGCGCCTCGACACCCCCGGGCTCTATCCCGTGGCCACGCTCGCCACGGCGGCGGTGGCCTTCGGCGCGGCCGACACCCTCCACGGATCGGGCTTCCTCGCCGCCTACCTGAGCGGCCTGGCGCTCGGCTCGGCCTCGATCCCGGCGCGCCGGACCGTGACCGTGTTCCACCAGGGCCTGGGCTGGGTCGCCCAGATCACGATGTTCCTCGCTCTCGGCCTGCTCGTGTTCCCGAGCCGCCTCGACGACGTCTGGATCGAGGGCACCGTGCTCGCGCTTGCTGCTGCTGTTCGTGGCCCGGCCGGTCGCGACCTTCGCTCGGACGGCGCTCGACTCGTTCTCGGCGCAGCGAGCGGCTGGTGCTCGGCTGGGCCGGGCTGCGCGGGGCCGTGCCGGTGGTGCTCGCGACCTTCCCGGTGATCGCCGAGGTCCCCCACTCGCGGGAGTTCTTCAACATCGTCTTCTTCGCGGTTGTGATCTCGACGCTCGTCCAGGGGACGACCTTCGAGCCGCTCGCGCAGTGGCTCGGGGTGACCACCAACGAGCCCGCCCTGCCGCGCCCGCTGGCGGAGTCGGGCACGATCAAGCGGCTCGGCGCCGAGGTGCTGGAGTACCCCGTGGGGCCGGAGGACGCGGTGGCGGGCCATCGGGTGCGCGAGCTCGGGCTGCCGCGCGACGCGCTGCTCACGGTGATCGTCCGCGAGGGCGAGGCGGTGCTGCCGCGCGGCTCGACGCGTGTGGAGGCGGGCGACCAGCTGCACGTGGTGGTGCGCAGCGAGGTGGCGAACCAGATGGACGGCGTGCTCGAGCGCTGGGCAAGCGGGCCGCTGGTGAGCGACAGCGCGAAGCCCGAGCGCGAGCTCGTCGGCAGCCCGGGCGTGTTCACCTCGCGGCCCGTGGACCGAGGAGGCCGACGGCGACGCCGCGCATCCGACGGAGGTGCTCGGCGTTCCGGTGCGCGACCACCTGCGCACGCGCCGCGACCGCCGCGGCGCGCTGCTCGTGCTCGCCGACGGCCGCTGCGCCGTCACCGGGCCCACGCTCGCGGTCGGCGGCGCCCGCCAGCTGCAGGCCTACGCGCGCCGCCGCCTGGCGCGCGAGACCGACGAGACGGCCCGCGCCTGGTGGCAGGAGGTGATCGGCGCGCTCGCGCGCTGAATTCGCCGGCTGCTTGCGTCCGTCCGCACGTTGGCTTACAGTCGCGCCGGAGAAGGTCGGGGCGGTAGACCAATTGGTCCGGTTCTGGCGCCCTTCAGCCGGTCAACCGAGGAGGAGATGACGCCCATGGCCGACGAGGTTCGCCATCGCGACAGGGACGAGGAGAAGCTTGCTGAGCTCGGCTACAAGCAGGAGCTCGACCGGGCTGGTCGCGGTTCTCGAACTTCGCGATCTCGTTCACGATCATCTCGGTGCTGGCCGGGTGCTTCACGACCTACCGGCAGGCCTGGAACCTCGGCGGACCGATCGCCATCTCCTGGGGCTGGCCGATCGTCTGCATCATCGTCCTGACGGTGGCGTTCGAGCATGGCGGAGGTGGCCTCGGCCTACCCGACCGCCGGCGGGCCGTACTGGTGGGCGAACGAGCTCGGCGGCCCGGTCTGGTCGTGGTTCACGGGCTGGTTCAACCTGATCGGCCTGATCGCCATCGTGGCCACGGTCGACTGGTTCTGCGCTCGAGCTTCGCGACGACCGTGTTCAACCTCTGGGACCTCGACTTCATCCTGAACTTCGCCGACGCCGTATCGCTCGAGGAGATCTTCATCGTCTTCGTGGTGATCCTGGGGTTGCACGCCTTGATCAACATCTACTCGTCCCACCTGGTCGCGCTGTTCAACAACATCTCGGTGTTCTGGCACTGCGTCGGCGTGGTGATCATCATCGCGATCCTGATCATCGTCCCCGACAAGCCATCAGAGCGCGGACTTCGTCTTCACGGAGCGAATCAACAACTCCGGATTCTCGACGGTCGAGCATGTACTGGTACTACATCCTGCCGACCGGGTTGCTGCTGACCATGTACACGGTCACCGGCTACGACGCGTCGGCCCACGTGGCCGAGGAGACGCGCGACGCCGAGGAGTCGGCCGCCAAGGGCGTCTGGCAGTCGGTTGCCCTCTCGGCGCTGATCGGCTGGTTCGTCCTGCTGGCGATCACGTTCGCCGCGATCGACGTCGACGCGGTCAACGAGGCGGGCGGCACCTCGCTCGCGATCTTCACCGAGCGCGATGAGCTCGGGCTGGGCCGAGACCGTGATCCTGATCTCGACGATCGGCCAGTTCTTCTGCGGCATGGCCTGCGTCACGAGTTGCTCGCGGACGTTCTTCGCGTTCTCGCGCGACGGCGCCACACCTGGCAGCAGGCTCTGGAGCGCGCGTCAACGGCACGCGCAGCGTGCCGGTGGCCGCGGTGCTCGGGTCCTGCGTGCTCGTGGCGCTGATCTGACGCTGCCCGCGCTGTCAGGGAACGCGGCCGGGGATCCCGGTCGCCTTCTTCGCGGTCGTGTCGATCGGGGTGCTCGGCCTCTACATCGCCTACGTCACTCCGGTCTACCTGCGCCTGCGGGCGGGCGACAGCTTCAAGCCCGGGCCGTGGACCCTCGGCTCGAAGTACAGGTGGCTGAACCCGATCGCCGTGGTGTGGGTGATCATCGCGTCGATCTTCTTCTCGCTGCCGTTCTACGCCCGGCGGCGGTGCTCTGGAACGACGCGTTCGACTGGAACGCGGTCAACTTCACGCCGCTGGTGATGGGCGTGCTTGTCGTCGCCGTCGGCATCGCGTGGGTCCTCGGCATGAAGAACCGCTACACGGGTCCGGTCCGCAACGTCTCGTTCGACGAGGGCATGGGCATCACCGAGGACCCGGCGAGCCGCCGCCGCCCTCAGCGCCCTCGACGACATAGAAGAGCCCGGAGGTCGGCCTCGCAGCTGCGCTCGTTCGCGGTGTAGCTGCCGCCAGGTGACGCGGACCACGCGCAGCCGGCAACCGCACAGGCTGCGGTCGCGTCGGCGATCTCGCTCGAAGGCGGCCCGGGTGCCGTGGGTTGCGTAGCCGTCGAGTTCGGCCACGAGCGCTTGGGCCGGCCAGTAGAAGTCGAGCTGTAGCGAGCGGCCGCCGAGCTCCAGCCAGAAGTTCACCCTGGGCGGTGGCGGCAGGCCGGTGTCGGCGATGAAGCGGAGAAAGGCGTCCTCGAGCTCGCTGCGCGTGACCGCCTCGCCGATGTTGGCCTCGTCCAGGATCGATCGCAGCACGCGCGTTCCCTGCCTGCGCGGGTAGCGCTCGAGCAGGTCCGGCAGCGAAGGCCGGTCCGAGAGCCGCAGCGCCTCGGCCTGTTCGACGGCAAGTTCGAGGTCGGTCGGGCGGAGCACCGTGGCGAGGTCGAGCAGCGTGCGGGCGACGGTCGTGACGGGGATGCCGCGGAGGTGGGTGCGCTCGTCCGGCGGGATTGCGGATTCGTACAGCGTGAGGCCGGGGGTGCGGCGCATCCACGGGACGGTCAGCTCGATCGGGCCCGACCAGCGGCGGATCTGCCAGAGCGCCCCCGCGGAGCGGTGGGTCACGAGCGCATCCTCTCCCGATGCAAGAACAGCGAGCAAAGAGGAAGCCGTCTGGGTAAGGCGTCTGTGCCCGACCGCGTAGACCACCGCGGTGCAGGCGCATGTAGGCGGCGGCGCTGCAGCCGATGCGTGATCGCCCCCGAGCCGACGCCGATCTCGAGCAGCTGCCGCCGCGTGATCACGCCGTACTGGCGCTCGGCGAGCGCTGCAATCCGCTCCTCGAGTCCATGCTCCCGAGTTTTTGTCTGCCCGTACAGAGTCAAACGCGGGAGCGTGGTCCATGGGGACGGATTCTGCGGACTCGCGTGGTGACGCGTGGGCGTCGCGCGCGTCCTACAAGCCGCTCGAGAGCCGAGCCTTACTGCCCAGCGCGGCCGCGCCTTCCACGAACGCCCGCCAGCGCTCGTGCTCGGCGGCTCGCCACGCCTCGTCGCGGCTCGGCTCCACGCGCCTGTCCACCGGCAGCAGCTCGGCCGCTTCGGCCAGCGAGCCCAGCGTTCCCGAGCCCACCCCGGCCAGCACCGCGGCGCCCAGGACCGTGGCGTCGGCGCCGGCCGCTTCGACCGGCACGCCGATCGCGTCGGCCTGGAGCTGGAGGAGCAGCGGCTCGTTGGTCAGGCCGCCGTCCACTCGCAGCGACGCCACGTCGACCGTCTCCTTCATCGCCGCGACCACGTCGGCCACCCGCCATGCGATCCCCTCCAGCGCGGCGCGCGCCACGTGCGCGCGGGTCGTGCCCCCGTGCATTCCGGCGATCACGGCGCGCGCGTCGGGCCGCCACCACGGCGCGCCGAGGCCGGCCAGGCCCGGCAGCACGCGCGCCCCGCGCTCTCGTCCACCGAGCGCGCCAGCTCGGCCAGCTCGGCCGGGCGCGAGGCCAGCCCGAGCTCGCGGCACATCCACTCGAGCATCGCTCCGGCGGCGAACACCCCGCCGTCGATCGCGTACTCGGTGCGACCGTCGATCGACCAAGCCACGGTCGGCAGCAGGCCGCCCGCCGGCCGCGGCACCTCGTCGCCCACGTGCCCGAGCACGAACACTCCCGTCCCGTAGGTCGCCTTCACTCGGCCGGCCACCACGCAGCCCGCGCCCGCCAGCGCCGCCTGCTGGTCGACCACCTGGCCGCACAGCGGCAGCTCGACCGGCCACGACTCGTGGCGCAGCACGCCCAGCTCGCCGGCCGTGTCGCGCACCTCGGGCAGCACGTCGAGCGGCACGCCGAACAGCTCGCCGAGGCGGGCGTCGAAGCCCGGCGTGCCCAGCGCGTGCAACTGGGTGCGCGAGGCGGTCGACGCGTCGGTGGCAAAGCCCGCCCCGAGCCGGTCGCACAGGAACGAGTCGACCGTCCCCATGCGCAGCGTGCCGCCCTCGCGCGCCCGCGCTACGGCCGTCGTCGTTCTCGAGCAGCCAGGCGAGCTTCGCTGCGGAGAAGTAGGGGTCGAAGGGCAGGCCGCTCAGCTCGCGGATCTCGTCCTCCGCCGCGCCCAGCCGTCGACAGCACCTCCTGCGAGCGCTTGTCCTGCCAGACCACGATCGGCGAGAGCGGCTTGCCGCTCTCGGCATCCCAGGCGAGCACCGACTCGCCCTGGTGGTCGAGCCCGCACGCCGACCACCTCGCCCGGTGCGTCCGCGAGCAGCTCGGCGACCGCCTCGACCACGGCCGCAAGGACCTCCTCGCCGTCCTGCTCCACCCAGCCGGGCTGCGGGTGGCGGTTCACCTTGTCGCGGCGCGCCTCGCGCACAGGGCGCAGCTGCTCGTCGAAGAGCGCGGCCTTCACGCCGGTGGTTCCCTCGTCGATGCCGAGCAGTAGCAAGCAGCGATTCCTATCGGTTAGGCTGGCCGCCCCAAGGTCTGGCGCCCCAACCTTATGCGAGGGAGATGACACTCGACGAGCTGCGCAAGCAAGTCAAGGAGGGCACGGTTGACACCGTGCTTCTCACGATCGCCGACATGGAGGGCCGGCTACAGGGAAAGCGTCTGACCGCTGACCATTTCCTCGAGACGGTCGCCGACCACAGCGCCGAGGGCTGCAACTACCTGCTCGCGGTGGACGTCGACATGAACACCGTCGACGGCTACGAGATGTCGAGCTGGGAGCGCGGCTACGGCGACTTCGTGATGGCCCCGGACTTCGACACGCTGCGCCCCATCCCGTGGCACGAGGGAACGGTGCTGGTCATGGCCGACCTCGCCTGGGAGGACGGCTCGGACGTGGTGGCCTCGCCGCGGCAGATCCTGCGCCGCCAGCTGGCGCGGCTCGCCGAGCGCGGCTGGAAGGCGACCGCGGGCACCGAGCTCGAGTTCATCGTCTTCCGCGACACCTACGAGGAGGCGTGGACGAAGGGCTACCGCGACCTCGAGCCGGCCAACCTCTACAACGTCGACTACTCGATGATCGGCACCGCCCGGGTCGAGCCGCTGATCCGGCGCATCCGCAACTCGATGACCGGCGCGGACATGCGCGTCGAGAACTCGAAGGGCGAGTGCAACTTCGGCCAGCACGAGATCAACTTCCACTACGACGAGGCGCTGGCCACCGCGGACGACCACGTGATCTACAAGACCGGCGCCAAGGAGATCGCCCACCAGGAGGGCATGTCGATCACCTACATGGCCAAGCTCGACGAGCGCGAGGGCAACTCCTGCCACATCCACTGCTCGCTGCAGGACGAGGACGGCGGCAACGTGTTCGCGGACGACGAGACCCTGTTCCACCACTTCGTGGCCGGACAGCTCGCCTGCCTGCGCGAGCTGACGCTGTTCTTCGCCCCGAACATCAACTCGTACAAGCGCTTCGTGCCGGGCTCGTTCGCGCCGACGGCGGTGGCCTGGGGCAAGGACAACCGCACCTGCTCGATGCGCGTGGTCGGCCACGGCCAGGGGCTGCGCGTGGAGAACCGCCTGCCGGGCGCCGACGTGAACCCGTACCTCGCGCTGGCGGCGATGATCGCCGCCGGCCTGCACGGCATCGACAACGAGCTCGAGCTGGAGGCGCCTTCGAGGGCAACGCCTACGAGTCCGACAAGCCGCACGTGCCGCACACGATGTACGCCGCGCGCGACCTGTTCGCGGAGTCGGACGTGGCTCGCGAGGCGTTCGGCCAGGACGTGGTCGACCACTACCTGAACCGCGCGCGCATCGAGCTCGAGGCCTTCGAGGCCGCCGTCACCGACTGGGAGAAGTTCCGCGGCTTCGAACGCCTCTGAGGCTCGTGAGCCGGCCGGTCATCGGCATCTGCGCGGCCATCGAGGAGGTCAGCTGGGGCGGCGTGGACGCTGCTCAGCAACGTGTCGCCGCGCTCCTACTCGCTCGCCGTTCAGGCGGCGGGCGGTCTGGCGCTGCTGCTGCCCGCCGGATGACGCCGCCGCGGAGCAGCCCGGCGAGCTGCTCGACCTGCATCGACGGGCTGATGCTGGCCGGCGGCTCCGACGTCGATCCCACCGCCTACGGCGCGCGGCCGCACCCGGAGACGCGCGGCACCCGGCCGGAACGCGACCGCTTCGAGCTCGCCCTGGCCCACGGGGCGCTCGAGCGCGACATGCCGGTGCTCGGGCATCTGCCGCGGCATGGAGCTGCTGAACGTGGCCTGCGGCGGGACGCTCGTCCAGCACCTGCCGGACGTGCTCGGCAGCGATCGTCATCGCCACACGCGCGGGGCCTTCAGCGACCACGCCGTGCGGCTCGACGAAGGGACGCTGGCGGCGCGGGCGGTCGGCGCCGATCGGACGGCGGTCAAGTCCCATCACCACCAGGGCGTCGAGGAGCTCGGCGAGGACGTGGCGGTCAGCGGCTGGGCGGTGGAGGACGACCTGGTCGAGGCGATCGAGCTGCCCGGCAAGTCCTACGCGCTCGGCGTGCTGTGGCACCCGGAGGAGGACGAGCGCAGCCGCGTGATCGGGTCGCTCGTGGACGCGGCGCGCGAGCGCCGCGCCGCAGCCGCCCCGAGTGCGGGCGGCTAACGGACCGGTGCGCCGCCGGCGGCGCGCGCGGCGCCGCGAACACCTCGAACAGCTGGCGCTTGTCGCCCGCCTCCGGGTGCCACTGCACGCCGAGCACCCAGCCGCCGGACTCGTCGAGCTCGATCGCCTCGGGCACGCCGTCGCGCGCACGGCCGGTGACCACGAGGCCCGTCGCCGAGCCGGTCGATCGCCTGATGGTGGTGGCAGCGCGCCTCGTGGACCTGCTCGCCGGTCGCCCGCGCCGCGAGCGAGCCGCGCTCGAGGTCGATGTCGTGCTCGGTGCCCGGCGAAGGTGCCGATCACGCGACGGTGGGAGTTGGTGCCGTCGTCGCCCACGAGGTTCTGGTTGAGCGTGCCGCCCAGCGCCACGTTCAGGATCTGCATCCCGCGGCAGATGCCGAGAACGGCAGCCCGCGCTCGAGCGCGCCGCGCGTGAGCGCCAGCTCGAACTCGTCGCGCTCGCGGTAGGTGCCCTCGGTGGCCTCGGAGCGGGCCTGGCCGTAGACTGGCCGGGTCGATATCGGCCCCGCCGATCAGCATCAGCCCGTCGATCTGGTCGAGCAGCGGCTCGGGCGCGCGCGTGTCGACGGGCAGGAGCACCGCGAGCGCGCCGGTTGCCTGCACCGCGCGCACGTAGGTGTCGGCGACCAGGTGGGCGGTCTGGTCCCAGAAGGCCCAGCGGGCACGCTCCTTGACGGCGCAGATTCCGATGACTGGATCGCTCCTGTGAGAAAAGGTTTCGAGGCCGGTCCTTATAGATACCATCACGCGATGGCTGCGATGGTCAGGGTCGTGGAGCCGGCGACCGAGGAGGTGATGGCCGAGCTCCCGCAGGCCGGCGTCGAGGAGGCCGACGCGGCGGTCGCGCGCGCGCGGGAGGCCTTCCCGGCCGTGGAAGCGCGTGGCGCCCGGCGAGCGCGCCGAGCTGATGCGCGCGGTGGCCGCCGCTGATGCGCGAACGCGCGGACGAGCTGGCCCGGCTCGAGGCGCGCAACGTCGGCAAGCCGATCTCCGACGCCCGCGGCGAGGTCGGCATGGTGGCCGACGTCTTCGACTACTACGCCGGCGCGCCCGAGCGCCTGCTGGGCGACACGATCCCGGTGGCCGGCGGCGTCGACTTCACGTTCCGCGAGCCGCTCGGCGTGGTCGGCCTGATCACGCCCTGGAACTTCCCGCTGGCGATCGCCTCCTGGAAGGTCGGGCCGGCGCTGGCGGCCGGCAACACGATCGTGCTCAAGCCGGCCGAGCTGACGCCGCTGACCGCGGTCGAGCTCGAGAAGATCGTGGTCGCGGCGGGCGTGCCGGAGGGTGTCTTCAACGTCGTCGTCGGGCAGCGGCCGCGTGGTGGGCGAGCGCATCGTCGAGCACCCCGACGTGGCCAAGGTGGCCTTCACCGGCTCGACCGAGGTCGGACGCCGGATCGCCGCCCGCGCCGCGGAGACGATCAAGCGCGTCACGCTCGAGCTGGGCGGCAAGTCGGCCAACGTGGTCTTCGCCGACGCCGACCTCGAGAAGGCCGCGGCCGCCGCGCCGATCGCGGTGTTCGGCAACGCCGGCCAGGACTGCTGCGCGCGCTCGCGCATCCTCGTCGAGCGCTCGGCGCTCGACCGCTTCATGTCCGCGCTCGAGGAGGCGGTCGAGGCGATCAACGGTGGGCGACCCGCTCGACGACGTCGACCGAGATGGGCCCGCTGATCTCCGCGGACCAGCGCGAGACGGTCTCGTCGTATCGTCGAACGGCGACGCGCCGGTGGCGATCCGCGGCAGCGCGCCCGAGGGCAAGGGCTACTGGTTCCCGCCGACGGTGCTGTGCCCGGTCTCGAACGACGACCGCGCCGCGCGCGAGGAGATCTTCGGACCGGTCGCCTGCGTGATCCCGTTCCGCGACGAGGCCGAGGCGATCCGGCTCGCGAACGACACGATCTACGGCCTGTCGGGCTCGGTCTGGACCCGCGACGGCGCCAAGGCGCTGCGCGTGGCGCGCGCGATCGAGACGCGGCGTGATCTCGATCAACTCGAACACGTCGGTGCGGGTCTCCACGCCGTTCGGCGGCTTCAAGCAGTCGGGCACCGGCCGCGAGCTGGGCCCGCACGCGCTCGAGCACTACACCGAGCTGAAGAACGTCTACTACGCGACCGAGGAGGGCTGATGGGCCGGCTGGACGGGAAGGTCTGCGTGATCACCGGCACCGCGAGCGGCATCGGCGCCGAGACGGCCCGCCTGTTCCAGACCGAGGGCGCCAAGGTGGCGGGCGTCGACCTGAGCCCGGACGCCGTCGGCGACCTCGCGATCCAGGCCGACGTGACCGACCCCGCAGCAGGTCGAGGGCATGTACGCGCCGCGCGCGCGAGGAGTTCGGCAAGATCGACGTGCTGTTCAACAACGCCGGGATCTCGCCCGACGACGACGCCTCGATCCTCGACACCTCGGTCGAGGCCTGGGACCGCGTGCAGAACGTGAACCTCAAGTCGGTCTTCCTGTGCTGCAAGTTCGGGATCCCGCACCTGCTCGACAACGGCGGCGGCTCGATCATCAACACCGCCTCGTTCGTGGCCGTGATGGGCGCGGCCGTGTCGCAGGTCTCCTACACCGCGTCCAAGGGCGGCGTGCTGGCGATGTCGCGCGAGCTGGGGGTGGAGTTCGCCCGCAGGGGGATCCGCGTGAACGCGCTCTGTCCCGGGGCCGGTGAACACGCCGCTGCTCCAAGAGCTGTACGCCAACGACGAGGAGAAGGCCCAGCGGCGCCTGGTCCACCTGCCCCCGGGGCGCTTCGCCGAGGTGCGCGAGCTGGCGCAGGCGGTGGTGTTCCTGGCCAGCGACGAGTCGACTTACGTGAACGCGTCGACCTTCATGGTGGACGGCGGACTCAGCGGCGCGTACCTGACACCGCTGGACTGAGCTCCGCCGCCGCAGCGAGGAAGCGCTGCGAGATCGCGCGGCCCACGCTCGTTCCAGGCGCCGATCCGCTGGCGCTCTCGGCGCGGATCGCCTCGGGGTCGAGCCCGGTGGCCAGCGCGACGGGGTCGTCTCCCAGGTGTCGAGCCAGGCGCCGAGATCGTCGAGCCTGACCTCGGGGTGGAACTGGATGCCCCAGACCGGTCCGGCTGCTCGAGCCGGAAGGCCTGCAGGCAGGCCGCGCTGCGTGCCAAGCGCATCGCGCCCGGGGGCAGCAGCCACTCGTAGTAGTGCCAGCCGAAGCCGGTGAAGCGCTCGGGCAGGAAACCGAGCAGGGGGTCGGCCACGCCCTCGGGGGTCAGCTCGATCTCCGTCCAGCCGATCTCGGGCGCGGCGGCGCGGCGCACCACCGCGCCCGCTGGCGCCGGCCACCAGCTGCGAGCCGAAGCAGACGCCCAGCAGCGGCGTGCCGCGCTCGAGCAGCTCGGCCACGAGCTCCTTGTCGGGGCGCAGCCAGGGGTGGCGTCCTCCTCGTCCACCTGCGCCTCGCCGCCGAACACGATCGCGGCGTCGAACTCGCCGAGCGCGGGCGGCGGCGCCTCGGCGGGCACCCACTCGACCAGCTCGTGGCCCGCCTCCGCGGCAGGTTCGGCGAACACGCCCGCCGCGGCGTCGCGCTGGTGGACGACCGAGAGGACGCGCATCAGCGCGGGGGCGCCTGGGTCCGTTCGTCTGCGGCGGGGCGTCCTGAGGCTCAGGGGCGGCGCCTGCGTCTGCGGCCCGCGGGCGCAGGCTCCTGCGGCGGCAGCGGCGCGGGCACCTGCGCGCCGGCGTCCTCGGCGAGCGGCTGGCCCTTGACACGGCGCAGCTCTACGTACATGACGGTGGCGGCGATCGCGCTCAGCGGCGCGAGCAGCACTCGCACGATCAGGTCGGCGATCGCATAGCCGACGAACGACTCGTCGCTGAGCCCGCCGACGATCGCGTCCACGACGCCCGCCGACGATGGCTGAGCCAGGAACAGCACGACGATCACGCCGAACACGCGCCAGCCGTTGCCGCGGACCAGCTCGCGGCTGCGCCCGAAGGCCTCGAGCACCCCGGCTCGCTCGATCACGATCACCGGCACGATCACCGCCCAGATCGTGAGCAGGATCAGGCCCGGCACGATGAGCAGCACGAAGCCGATCGGCGATGCCGATGCGCGGCCAGCAGGCCGGCGAGGAACAGCGGCGCGATGAACGGCGCCGCGGAACCGAACAGCGAGCCGATCGTGTGATCGCGGCGCCCGTCGAGGATGTCCACGCGTCGCCTCGACGACCATGCCCTGGTACCAGTAGGTCGGCGATGATCGCGATCGCCGCTGTGAGCAGCGCCGCGAGCACCCCTCCCCGCGTGAGCAGCACGAGCCCGTTGAGAAGCGCGACCGGAAGGAAGAGCACGAGCGCGGCCGGGATCAGCAGCGTGAACTGGCTCGCCGTAGACCGGAGAAGATGCGCTCGAAGACCCTTGCGGTGTCCAGCTTGGCGTTCATTGGGGAGAATGTACCCGTGGCCGAGAGTCTTCGGGGACAGCTCCTGATCGCGGCGCCGTCGCTGCACGACTACTTCCGGCGCACGGTGGTGCTCGTGATCGAGCACACGCCGGAAGGCGCGATGGGCGTGGTGCTCAACCACGAGTCCGAGACGCGCGTGGCCGACGCGGTTCCGCAGCTCGCCGAGCTCGCGCCGCGACGACGAGCTGGTGCGGATCGGCGGGCCGGTCTCGCCGCGAGTCGGTGCGTGGCCATCGGCGAGTTCGACGACATCGCCGAGGCCGGCACCCAGGTGGTCGGCGCGCTGGGCACGCTCGACCCCGACGCCCAGCAACGCGTCGCTGCGCCGAATCCGCGTGTTCGCCGGCTACGCCGGCTGGGCCGCGGGCCAGCTCGACGGCGAGCTCGAGCAGGAGGCCTGGGTGGTGACGGAACCCGAGCCCGACGACCCGTTCAGCGACGGCGACATCTGGTCGGCCGCTCTGGCGCGCAAGGGCGGCAACTACCGGCTGCTGGCCACGATGCCGGCGGACCCGTCGCTGAACTAGATCTAGCCATACGGAAGCGGGGTGCGCGGGACCGGCCGTCCCAGCGCACGAACAGGCGCCGGGCCGCCGCCGCGCAGGGCCGTTCCTCGGCCAGGTGCGCGAGGCTCGTGAACTCGAGGATCACCCGAACGGTCGACAGGATCTGGAAGTCGGCGGCGTTGGGCGTCTCGGCGCCGATCGTGCCGCCGGCCACCAGCTCGTCGACGCGGTCGAGCTGGGCGGGAAGGCGCGAAGGTCCTGTCGCACCGCCGACTCGCTCGCGGCCGCGAGCGCGGCCATCCACCGCGCGATCGGCTGCCGCTCACCGCCGCCAGCCGCGGGGCGGGCCATCGGAGGATCTCGGACGCGAGCCAGCGCCGCAGCTCCGGATCGTTGACCATGGCCCAGCGGAAGATGCGCCTCGGCACCGGCTGCAGCTCCGAGTGGCCCCAGCGCTCGGCCTCCTCCACCGCGCGCCGGGCGGCGGCCTCGCGCGGGAACAGCGGGCGCTCCTCGACCACGTCGTCGAGCACGCGCGAGATCGCCAGCGAGCCCTGGATCCGCCGTCCGTCCGCCGAGCTCGAGCGCGGGCAACGGTCGGGCCGGGAAAGCCGACGGCCCGCACCAAGGGCGGGTGGAAGCCGGGCGGGAACGAGACGATGCGGTGAGGCAGCCGCTTGTAGGCGACCATGCCGCAGGCGGCTCCCGACGGATTCGAGAGCGGGATCACGTAGAGCTTCGCCGTCATCGTGCAGCGGCGCGACCGAGCGCGCTAAGGCTGCGCATCGGCGTCGTCGCGCAGCGCCGGGTAGTCCCTTGCCATCGCCTCGAGGATCAGCCGTGCCGGCACGACGGCGCCCTCGCGCGTGAAGTGGACTCCGTCGGCCTGGCGCGCCAGCACGCGCTCGCCGTCGATCTTCAGCTCGTCGCTGTAGCGGCCGTTGTTGATCGTGTGTAGATGTCGACGTAGCGCGCGCCCGGGCACGGCCGCGGCGGCCTGCTCGATGGCGCGATTCTGCGTCTCGTAGATCACGTTGAACTCGGGGTCGCGCGCGGTGGGCGGCGGCACCCAGTAGACCGGGCGCTTCCCGTCGAGCTCGAGCTCGCGCATCACCACGGCGGCCCGGCGCGCGTACTCGGTCTGCCACTCGCGGGTCCTGCGGGCCGTAGAGCTGCCCGTCCTGGAGCGACCACGTTGAAGCCGTCGTTGCCGCCCATGACCATCACCACGGCGTCCGGCTGGCGAGCGTCGATCTCCTGCTGGGCGTTGATCTCCCAGTTGAAGAACTCGGGGTTGGTCAGCCCGGTCGCGTTGCGCGCGACGACCTCGACGTCGAACAGGTCGTGGGGCAGCAGGTCGGTCAGGAGCTGGCCGATGAACTCGGCCTGCGAGTCGCCGGTCACGAGCACCTCCACCGGGTCCGCCGGCGTCGGCTGCGACGAACGACTGCGGGACGGTCCTGCGCCGGTTGGGCCGCAGGATCGCGGTCGAGCCCTTCTCGAGCTCGGTGCCCTCCGCCGTCTTGGGCTCCTGGCCGAAGGCCTTGTCGAATCCCTCCCGCGGGAGGTGCAGCCCGACGGCGCCGGCCACGTCGTCGAGCGGGCGCCCGACCGACAGGACGACGTCCCGCGTGGTGCCGCTCTGCATGCTCTCGCCCGCGCGCACGATCGCTTCGGAGTTGAACAGCGCGGCCACGAACAGCGCGATCGCGATCACGCCGAGCACGCTGCCGGCGGGCAAGGTGAGGTCTTTGCGGGGTGGACGGTCCATGGCTCAGAACTGGAAGTAGATGAAGGGAGCGACGCCCTTCCTGGCCGACGGCCGCGTCCGCGACCACGATCAGGAGGCCGAGCGCGACGCCCTGGGCGGCGACGGGTCGCGTCACGAGCCAGCCCTCGGCCCGCTCCCAGAAGCGGCCCGGCACCGCCTGCAGGGCGATCGCGGCGACGGTCAGGAACACCACCGGGAGTGTGACGAGCGGCGACGGGCCGCCGGAGAAGAGCGCCGCCCAGCATCGCGAACGCGGTGCTGAGGTCGGGCGACCGGAAGAACACCCACGCCAGGCAGACCACGTGGAAGGTGATCAGCCAGGCGAGCCAGATCGGCAGCCGGAAGCTCGCTCCAGCGCCCGCGCGACCCAGCGTTCCAGCGGAGAGCGCGCCGCCGTGGATGCCGCCCCAGATCACGAACGTCCAGGCGGCGCCGTGCCAGAGCCCGCCGAGCAGCATGGTCAGCATCAGGTTGCGGTAGGTGCGGCGCTCGCCGTCGCGGTTGCCGCCGAGCGGGATGTAGAGGTAGTCGCGCAGCCAGCGCGACAGCGTCATGTGCCAGCGCCGCCAGAAGTCCTGGAGGCTGAGCGCCAGGTAGGGGCCGTTGAAGTTCTGCGGGAGCTGGAAGCCGAGCAGCAGCGCCGTGCCGATCGCCATGTCGGTGTAGCCCGAGAAGTCGCAGTAGATCTGCGCGGCAAACCCGTAGATGGCGAACAGCACCTCGAGCCCGGAGGTGCGCCGGGGGTCGTTGAAGACGGGGTCGACGATGTTGCGCGCCAGCTCGTCGGCCACCACCGTCTTCTTGACCAGCCCGCCGGCGATCAGGAACAGCCCCGGGCCGGCGAGCACCTCGCGCGGATCGCGCGGCGTGCGCAGCTGCGGCAGCAGCTCGTTCGCGCGCACGATCGGGCCGGCGACGAGGTGGGGGAAGAAGGCCTGCAGGATCGCCACGTCGCCCAGCGAGGCGGCCCTCGTCTCGCCGCGATAGACGTCGACCACGTAGGAGATCGCCTGGAAGGTGAAGAACGAGATGCCGATCGGCAGCACGATCTGCACGAGCGGCAGCGGCGAGCCGAGCCCGACCGAGTTGAGCGCGCCGTCAACTTCGGAGACGAAGAAGCCGAGGTACTTGAAGACGCACAGCAAACCCAGGTCGAAGCACGATCGCCGCGATCAAGCGCGCGCTTGCGGGTCCGCGGCGAGGGAGTGGTGGCGATCACCTGCGCCGCGACCGTGTTCACGACGCTCGACGCGATCAGCAGCAGCACCCAGCGCCAGTCCACCCAGCCGTAGAAGACGTACGAAGCGACGAGAATGAACGGGCGCCAGGCCCGCGGGTGGGGCATCAGCGCCCACGAGATGACGAACACGACCACGAAGAAGGCCGCGAACTCGATCGTCGGGAAGCTCACGGCGGGGATTCTTGCTGTAGCGGCGGTCCTCCCGGTGGCGCCGGCCGCGGCGCAGGGAGCCGGCGGGTCCGTGCTGGTGGTCGGCGACAGCCTCGAGGTCGGCTCCGGCCCCTACCTGCGCGCGGCGCTCGCCGGGACGCCGGTCGAGGTCGACGCCAAGCGGAGCCGGTCGAGCGCCGAGGCGCCTGCGGGTGCTCGCCGACAAGCTGCGCGCCGACCACGAGGTGTGGTCTTCCCGCTGGGCACCAACGACCTGAGCGCCGCGAGCCTGGCCGCCATCCTGAACGCCGCCGCCGAGCTGGCCGGCGGGCGCTGCATGGTGGTGGCAACGATCGCGCGGCCCAACCTGCGCGGCTCCTCCACCGCCGAGCTCAACCGAGTGATCGAGCAGTTCGCGAGCCGGAGACGGCGCGCAGGTGGCGGACTGGCGCTCGGCGGCGGCCACCACACCCGGCGCGCTGGGGCGCGATCGCATCCACGCCACCGGCCAGGGCTACGCGCTGCGGGCAGCCTGCTGGCCGAGGCCGTGCAGGGCTGCCTGCTGGGCGGCGACCTCGGCGGCATCCCCGCGCCGGAGGATCCCAACGCCCGTGTCCCCGATCCGCCTTCGCGGGCCGCGCCGGCGTCGCGCGCCGGCCCGAGCCGCCGCCCGCGAAGCTGCCCGCGCCGCAGCTGATCCTGGCGCTCGGTGCGATGAGCGGCCGCGTGGGCGGCCTGGTCGATGTCGCGCTCGACGACGCGCTGCGCGCCCTGCGCCCGGCGGAGGCCGAGCCGGTGCTAGGCGCGCCCGAGAGCTAGAAATCCACGTCGGGATGGTGGGCGGCGAGATGGCGCGCCATCGCCTCGCGCACCTGCTCGCGCTCCGCGGAGCCGGCCATCCGGTAGCGGCCCAGCAGCTCCTTCTGGCCCTCGAGCGGCAGCCCGGCGATCTCCCAGCGCACGGCCAGGCGCTCGAACAGGAACTCCACGCGGCGCTGCCAGCGATCCTCGGCCGAGGCCGCGGGTCGCGCGTCCAGGTCGCGCAGCTTGCTCAGCGTGCCCGCGCTCAGCTCGTCGCGCAGCGTGAGCACGTTGCCCTCGGAGTCGCTGTAGTCGCTGGTGGTGGTCTGAGCGGCGGGTTCGCCCTTGGCTCGCCGCCGGCTGCGCCGGCCCATGAGCCGGATTGTCTCCTACTGGCTCGCCGCCGGGGGTTGCGACGAGCGGGCGGGCGCGTGGACGCGGGTGATCGCTCCGCGTCGGGCTTCCTGCGCCTGTCCACGCGCTTCGCCCCCGAGCGCATCGTCCAGCACGACCGGCGCTGCGACGACGGCTGACCCCGCCTACGCTCAGCGCGTGCTCGACGCCGTGCTTCCGCTGCTGCGCTGCCCGTTCTGCGCCGGGGAGCTCGCCCGCGCGGGCGACACGGTGCGCTGCCCGGGCGGGCACTCCTTCGACGTCGCGCGCCAGGGCTACCTGAGCCTGCTTGCCGGGGACGCCCGGCTAGGCAGCGCCGACAGCGCGGAGATGGTCGCGGCCCGCGGGCGCTTCCTGGCGGGCGGGCACTTCGATCCGCTGGCCGATGCCCTCGCCGCGCGCTGCCAGCGCGCGCTCGGTGACGGGCCGGACGGCTGCGTACTCGACCTCGGCGCCGGGAGCGGCTACTACCTGGCGCGCCTGCTGGAGGCCGCGCCGGATCGGACCGGAGTGGCGCTTGACCTCTCCAAGCACGCGCTGAGGCGCGCGGCGCGCGCGCACGCCCGGATCGGCGCCGTGGCCGCTGACGCCTGGCGGCCGCTGCCGCTGAGCGACGACGTGTGTGCCTTGGTGCTGAGCGTCTTCGCTCCGCGCGACGCGGCGGAGATCGCGCGCGTGCTCCGGCCCGACGGCGCGCTGGTATCGTCACGCCCGGCCCAGGCTCACCTGGGCGGCCTGGTCGCGGCCGCTCGGCCTGCTGGGCATGGACGAGCGCAAGCCCGAGCGCCTGGCGGCGAGCCTGGCGCCGCATCTGCAACCGGTGGACGCCGAGAGCTGGCGTGGACGATGGACCTCGACCACGCGGGCGCCGCCGACGCGGCCTGATGGGGCCGAGCGCGCACCACCTCGACCCTGTCGCGCTGAACGTCGCCGTGGCTGAGCTGCCCGAGCCGGTGCGCGTGCCGGTTGGTCGGTGTCTCGGTCTACCGGCGCCGCGGTGATGCCGGCCTCGAGCTCGAGCAGCGTCCGCTTGCGCTGGAGCCCGCCGCCGTAGCCGGTGAGGCCGCCGTCGCGCCGATCACGCGGTGGCAGGGGATGATCACGGCGATCGGGTTGCTCCCGTTCGCGGCGCCCACCGCGCGGAACGCGCGCGGCTTCCGACGGCGGCGGCGAGCTCGCCGTAGGTTCGCGTCTCGCCGTAGGGGATCTCGACAAGCGCTGCCCAACTCGCGCTGGAAGTCGGTGCCATGCGGGGCGAGGGGAAGGTCGAATTCGGTCCGCTCGGCCGCGAAGTAGGCCTCGAGCTGGTCGCCACCTCGACGAATGCGGCGCGGTCGCGCGACCACCCGGGCGCCGGGCGCCTTCCATCAGCAGCCCCGTCAGCGCGTCACCGTCGCCGATCAGCAGCAGCGGCCCAAGGGGCGACGTCACCGTGTCGTAGAGAGTCAACGCGTCCAACCCTACGCCGGGCCGGCAGGATCGTCCCGGGGGCGCCTCGAGCTGCGCCTGCCGTGCCGCGCGCCGTTCGACGGCGAGGCGCTGCTGGCCTTCCTGGCCACGCGCGCCGTGCCCGGGTGGAGAGGGTGGCCGGCGGCACCTACCGGCGCACGCTGCGCCTCGAGCGCGGCACGGGCAGTGTGGAGCTCACGCCGAGCGGGGCGGCCGTGCACTGCCGCCTGCGCCTCGACGACCTGGGCGACCTGACCGCGGCGGTGGCGCGCTGTCGCCGCCTGCTCGACCTCGACGCCGACCCGGGCGCCGTGGCCGAGCACCTTGGGCGCCGACCCGCTGCTGGGCGGCTCGGTGCGCGCCCGGCCCGGGCCTGCGCGTGCCGGGCTGCGTGGACGGCTTCGAGCACGCGGTGCGGGCCGTCGTCGGCCAGCAGGTGTCGGTGGCCGGTGCGCGAACGGTGCTCGGTCGCCTGGCGGCGACCACGGCGAGCGCGCAGACGACGGGTAGCGGCTGTTCCCGAGTGCCGGCCGTGCTTGCGGAATCGATCCGGCGCAGTTCCCGTTCCCGCGCGGGCGCGGCGAGGCGCTGCGCGAGCTCGCCCGGCCGGCGCTCGACGGCCGGCTCGATCTCGACGCGGGCGCCGACCCGGAGGCCACCCGCGCCACGCTGCTCGGCATCCGCGGCATCGGCCCGTGGACGGCGTCTACGTGGCGATGCGCGCGCTCGGCGACCCCGACGCCTGGCTGCCGGGCGACGTGGGGGTGCGCAACGCGCTCGCGCAGCTCGGCTGCTCCGCCGAGCGAAACGCGTCGCCGAGGGCTGGCGCCCGTGGCGCTCCTACGCCGTGGTCACGCTCTGGGCAACGCTCGTCCGAGCCCGGATCGAACCGCCCGCCGTCGCGCACGTAGCACCCGCCACCAGACCCCTCTCCCTGGAGGTGAGCAGATGAACGGGCGACTCAAGCTCGTGCTGATCGCGGACGTGCTGTGTGCCGGTGGCGATCGCTGCGCACGGTGGCGATCGCGGGCGGCAACCGCGACATCCGCGAACGGCTGAGCGGCTACGAGGAGGATCCGCAGACGACTCTCCACGACCGGCCGCGGCAGCTTCCACGCCAGCATCGATCGCAGCGGGAAGCGGATCTTCTACAAGCTCCGCTACTCGGACACGGAAAGCCCTGTGACCCAGGCGCACATCCACTTCGGCGGGCGCCATCAGAGCGGCGGCATCAGCGTGTTCCTGTGCTCCAACCTCACCACCCCGGCCCCTCCGCCAGGGACCCAGCCCTGCCCGAACCCCTCAGGCAGCGTGAGCGGCGTGATCGACGCGGATGACGTGATCGGTCCCGGCGGCCAAGGGATCGCCAGCGGGCAGATCGACGAGCTGCTGGCCGCCCTACGCGCGGGCGTGACCTACGTGAACGTCCACACGATGGGCTACCCGCTCGGTGAGATCCGGGCCCAAATCGACCACGACGGGCACAAGCGCGGGCGCTGATCGCTGGTGCCCGTAGCCGCCCTGCGGCACGGCAAAGGCGGCGATGGCCACGAAGTGGGTCATCGCCGCCACCACCACGAGCACGTGGAAGATCTCGTGGTACCCGAAGCTGGCCGGGCGCGGGTCGGGACGCCGGCGGGCGTAGATCACGGCGCCCGCCGTGTAGGCCACCCCGCCCGCTGCCAGCAGTACGAGCGCACCCGCCCCGGCGCGCTCGGTGATCTGCGGGATGGCGATGATCGAGAACCAGCCGAGCGCGATGTAGGCCGCCGCGCTCAGCCACTTCGGCGCATTGACCCAGAGCAGCGTGAACACAATCCCGGCGGCCGCGCCGCCCCAGACGCCGGCCAGAACCACGTCGTTGAGGGGCTCCTCGAGCACCAGCACCGCGAATGGCGTGTAGGTGCCGGCAATGAGCACGAAGATCATCGAGTGATCCAGGCGCCGCAGCCAGGCGCGCACCGGCGGCCGCCAGGTCACACGGTGGTAGAGCGCACTGGTGCCCAGCAGACCGGCGAGGGCGACCGCGTAGATCGCCGAGGCCGTGCGGGCCGGCCCGGCCGGCGCCCAGATCACGAGCGCCACTCCGGCGACGAGCGCGACGAAGAACGACCACTGATGGACCACGCCGCGAAAGCGGGGTCGGACGGGGGGCAGGGATAGAGGTTTCTGACTTTTTACCGAAGACATACTGAGAGAGAGCATTCTGGCTGATAGAAGCTTCTCGAGCATCAACCATGACCAAGGCCTTACCAAGACAAGCGATGGGTCGCTACGCGCTCTTGCGCGTGCGCGCATGGCCGATCCTCCAGACGGCCGTCGCGGCCGTTGCCGCGTGGTACCTCGCCAAGCTCCTGCTCTCGGAGTCGAAGCCGGTGTTTGCGTCGATCGCGGCGGTGATCGCACTTGGAGCGACCTACGGCCAGCGCCCGGAGCGCGCCATCGAGCTGATCGGCGGCGTCGTGCTCGGCGTCGGCGTGGCGGACCTGCTCGTGAGCGGGATCGGCAGCGGCGGTGGCAGCTGGGCGTGCTCGTGGTGCTCGCGATGGCCACCGCGGTGTTCCTCGGCGGCGGGCCGGTGCTGGTGACCGAGGCGGCGGTGTCGGCGATTCTGCTCGTGCTCATCGAGCCCTCGGGATCGTCTTGCCCCCGACCCGCGTGATCGAGGCGCTGATCGGCGGCGGCGTGGCCCTCGCCGTGAGCGCGCTCGCGTTCCCGCCGAATCCCGTTCTGCTGGTGGGGCGCTCGACACAGGCGATCATCGGAGGCCTCGGCCGAACGCTCGAGGAGCTGGCCGTGCGCTCGCCGACCGAGACGGCCGCGGTCCGTCGGCCGCCCTCGCGGGCGCGCGCCGCCTCGACCAATCGGTACGCGAGCTCGACGAGGCGCTGGTGCTCGGCCGTGAGACCGCGCGCTTCTCGCCCGGGTGGCGCTCGTCGCGCGGTGAGCTCGAGCGCTACGCGGCCGGGGCAAGGCACATGGACTACGCGGTTAGAAACACGCGCGTCTTGGCGCGCCACGTGCAGCGGTTCCTGCGCGGCGGCGGCGAGGCGCCCCAGCAGTTGGCGGAGGCGATTCACGAGCTCGGGCTTGCCGTCTGGGTGCTCGGCGCGGAGATCGAGGCCTCGGAGCCGCGGGCGGACGAGGTTCGCGCGCATGCTGCGCAAGCGGCCGCGCTCGCCGGCGAGAGCTACGACGCCGACCGCAGTCTCGGCCTCGCGGAGATCGTGGCCCAGGTTCGCTCGACCGCGATCGATCTCGTGCGGGCCGCCGACGCGGCGGTCTCGCCCGACGGCCCGGCCGGGGAGCCGGCCACCGAGGAGCTGCTGCTCGGGCTGGCGGGCCCGCGCGACAGGGTCGAGGAACGGGTCTAGCCGATCAGGTCCAGCGCCGCGCCGACGATCGTCTCGGCGTCGATCTCGTGGTGCTCGTAGACCTCGGCGAGCTCGCCCGACTGGCCGAAGCGCGTGACGCCGAGCGGCGTCAGCGGGCTGCCGTTGACGGCGGCCAGGAAGGCGAGCGCGTGCGGATCGCCGTCGAGCACCGTCACGAGCGGCGCCGCGCGCTCGCGCGGGAACAGCTCCTCGAGGATGCCGTCGGGATGCTCGCCGAAGCCGGCGCGCGCGCGCAGCGCGCGGAACAGCAGGTCGGCGCTGGTCACGCAGATGACGTCGATCTCGTCGCCGAGCACGTCGGCGGCCTCGAGCAGCTCGACCACCACGGCGCCCATTCCCACGAGCGTCACCCGCGGCTGCCCGGCAGCCCGGCGCAGCGGGTAGCCGCCCGCCAGCACGAGCTCGCGCGTCCGGGGTCGCCCGCCAGCCCCTGCTCGATCGGCCGGGTGGAGAGCCGGAAGTAGGCCGACTCGCCGTCGGGGCGGCCGAGCCGCGAGAGCGCGTGCAGCAACGTCCACTCGAGGTCCTGCCCGAACGCCGGCTCCCAGGCCGTGCAGCCCGGCTGCCCGATGCCGATCGAGGGCGTGACGATCGACTGGTGAGCGCCGCCCTCGGGCGCCAGCGACACGCCGCTCGGCGTGCCGACGAGGATCGACTGGCCGCCCGCGTACATGCCGAAGGACCAGGGCTCCAGCGCTCGTCCGACGAACGGGTCGTAGATCGTGCCGATCGGCAGCAGCGGCTGGCCATAGCGGCTCCAGGTTGCGCCGAGCTCGCTCAGCAGCCCGACCAGGTTGGTCTCGGCGATGCCCAGCTCGATGTGATGGCCGCGCGTCGACTCGTGCCAGTGCACGAGCGTCTGCGGAGTCGTCGGCGAACCAGTCGCGCCGGTCGCCCACCGACCAGATCTCGCCCTTGTTGATCCAGCCGCCGAGGTTCGTCGAGCTGGCGACGTCGGGGCTCACCGTGACCACGCGCTCGGCCACCTCGCGGGCCTCGTGGACGAGATCGACGAAGAAGCGGCCGAAGGCCTGCTGCGTGGAGGCGGTGCCGCGGTGCTTTCGCCCGAGCTCGGCCGGAACCGGCGGAGGCGACCTCGGCTCGGGCTCGTCGCGCGCGAGCGCGGTCGCCGCCGCGGCGCACAGCTCGCCCTCGGGCTCGACGGGTCGAACGCCGCCCAGGGCTGGTCCGGGTCGGCGCCGAGCACCTCGGCCAGCTCGATCATCTGGTCGCGCGTCAGCAGCGCGGAGTGGTTCTCGGGATGGCCCTCGACCGGCAGCGACCAGCCCTTGATCGTGTAGGCGAAGACCACTGTCGGGCGGTCCGACTCGACCGCCCGGTAGGCCTCGATCAGCTTGGCCGGGTCGTGGCCGCCGAGGTCGCGCACCGCCGCGCGCAGCTCGGCGTCGGTCAGCTCCATCACCAGCCGAGCGAGCTTGGGGTCGGGCGCAGACGAGAAGACCGGCAGACGCTCGCGCAGCTCCTCCGGGGTCGCGCGCAGAAGGCGCTGGTACTCCTCGTTGGGCATCTCGTCGATGCGCCGGCGCAGCTGCTCCCCGCCGGGCAGCTCGAACAGCGCGGCAAGCCGCGAGCCGTACTTGACCGTGATGGTCTGCCAGCCGGCGGCGTCGAACATGTTCGCCCAGCGCCCGAAGGCGATGTCGGGCACCACGCGATCGAGCGACTGACGGTTGAGGTCGACCACCCACAGGACCTCGCCGAGCTTGGCCACGCTCGGGTCGGCGACCGCCTCCCAGACGGCCCCCTCGTCGAGCTCGGCGTCTCCCACCAGTGCGATCTGACGGCCCATCGGCGGAGCCTCGAAGCGGTGGTGCTCGAGGTAGCGGCGGGCGAACGCGCTCCAGATCGGCGCGGTGGCGCCGATTCCCACGGAGCCGGTCGAGTAGTCGACCGGATCGGGGTCCTTGGTCCGGCTCGGATAGCTCTGCAGCCCGCCGAAGGCCCGCAGCGTCTCGAGATAGGGCTGTTCGAGACGGCCGAGCAGGTAGTTGATCGCGTGCAGCACGGGCGACGCGTGCGGCTTGACCGAGACGCGGTCCTCGGCGCGCAGCTCGGAGAACCAGAGCGCGCACATGAGGCTGACCATCGAAGCCGACGAGGCCTGGTGGCCGCCCACCTTGACTCCGCTGCTGTTCTCGCGGACGCGATTTGCATGATGAACGATCGCCGCGGCGAGCCAGAGCACGCGCCGCTCGATCGCCCTCAGGGTCTCGAGGTCAGGCGTCGCGGGCTGCGGCGACGGCGGAGTCGTGGTCTGTGAACCACTCAAGGGATGCGATCTTCCCACTCCGGACCGTCAACAGGATCACGAAAGGCATCTGACCGCCGACGCCGCTGGCCCGCCCGAGCGTGTTCCAGGCGCCGCTGGCCACCACACGGTCGCCGTGGGACTCGAGCGAGTCGAGCACGATCGTGCTCGACTCCCAGACCGAGCGCCACTCCTCGATCGTCTGGTGGATCTCCTCGCGGCCCTGTGAAGTGAACTGCTCGGGCCACTCGGGCCCCGAGTACATGGCCGCGTCCTCGGCGTAGAGGTCGAGCACGCCGTCGACGTCTCCGGCGTTCCAGCGCTCGATCAGCTCGCGGGCGAGAGAGAGGTGATCGGAGTCGGGGATGTGCATGAAAGGAAGCGGACCGTGCACCCGCCTTCGAAGCTCGTCCTCGGGCGTGCCCGCCGAACTTCGGCTCCGGCCAGGCTGATCCGCGGCGCACGAGCGGTATCGCTTAAGGCTGCTTCCTCCCGGATCTGACCTGATTCGCAAGCGCTCGCCGCGCGGGACCCGGCCATCGACGCCTCTGTGCGGCGTACTGGCCCCGAGAGCGGAAACCCCTCAGACGGGAGTTCAGCCCTGCTATAGCGGATTGCAGGTGACAAGGCACCGCTAATTCCCCGCCTAGCACGGTCCACGCGGGAGGATAGACCCTTCAGGCAACTGCGTGATAGGGGGCGAACCCGCTTCGCTGACGACTTTGGTGGTCCATGACCGACCAAACTCGTCAGGCAAGCGGCGCCCAAGCCTTCTGGGCCCTCGCGCGACGGCAGCACGGCGTCGTGACGAGGCGTCAGCTGCTGGCGCTCGGGTTCACCGCACATGCCATCAAGCACCGCGTCGCGAAAGGGCGGCTGCACCCGGTCTCGCGAGGGGTGTACGCCGTGGGCCGCCCCGGTCTCACCCAGCATGGAACCTGGATGGCAGCGATCCTGCGGTGCGGGCCAGAGGCCTTGCTCAGTCACGGGAGCGCTGCCCAGCTGTTGGAGATCCGAACGCGTGCGGGCGGTCCTGTCGAGGTATCGGTGCCGGCTGGGAGCGGACGACGGGTGCCGGGGATCGTCCTACACCGGCGAGCGAGGCTCGACCCGGAGGACGCGATCCGATGTCACGGCATCCCGGCCACCAGCCCCGTCTGCACACTCATCGACCTAGCCTCACAGCTGAGCCCGAGCGACCTCGAGGCCGCGGTAAACGAAGCGGACAAGCGAGGTCTGTGCGACCCCGAAACGCTGCGATTGGCTCTCGACGGATACTCGCGACGACCGGGCGTGGCGAAGCTCCGCACGCTGCTCGACCACCGCACCTTCACCCTCACCGACTCGGAGCTCGAGCGGCGCTTTCTTCCACTCGCGCGCGCCGCGGGTCTACCTCAGCCGGTCACGGGGCACCGTCTCGACGGCTACAAGGTGGATTTCTACTGGCCCGAGCTCGGCCTCGTCGTGGAGACCGACGGCCTCCGTTACCACCGCACTCCGGCTCAGCAGGCCAAGGACCGCCTGCGCGATCAGACGCACGCGGCGGCCGGCCTGACTCCGCTGCGCTTCACCTACGCCCAGGTTGCGTTTGACTCCGATCGCGTCCGGACGACGCTGATGTCCGTGGCGGACCGCCTTCGTCGACAACGGTTCGACTGACCCGGGCCGGTCGGCCTGAGAACGCGCGGCTGGAGGACGGTGCTCGG
The DNA here is from genome assembly GCA_963762265.1 of uncultured Thermoleophilaceae bacterium. Lineage (GTDB taxonomy): Bacteria > Actinomycetota > Thermoleophilia > Solirubrobacterales > Thermoleophilaceae > JACVRW01. The sequence continues at coordinate 80,453 of CAVXKC010000006.1, forward strand.
CTCCCGGATCCAGCTCGGCGACCGGCGGATCGGTCGCCGATTAGAGTGCGCGCCATGCCCGATCGCACCGCTGTCTCGACCGAACACGCACCGGCCGCCATCGGCCCCTACTCGCAGGCTATGCGCACCGGTGACCTGCTCTTCTGCTCGGGTCAGATCCCGCTCGACCCCTCTACCGGAGAGATCGTCAAGGAGGACGTGGAGGGTCAGGCGCGGCGCTGTCTCGAGAACCTGACGGCGGTGTGCGAGGCGGCCGGCGCGTCGCTTGCGAACGCGGTGCGCTGCACCGTCTATCTGACCGACATGGGCGACTTTGCGCGCGTGAACGAGGTGTACGGCGAGTTCTTCGCCGACGGCGATCCGCCCGCCCGCGTGGCGGTGGCGGCCGCGGGCCTGCCCAAGGGCGCCGACGTGGAGATCGACGCGATCGTCGCGCTGTAGGCCGGGCGCTCGCGGGGCCGGGCGCTCGATGACTCGCCCGGTTGGCTTGGGCTCGGGCCAACGGCGGCTATAAAGGGTAGGCCCGGGTCGCTGCTGCGCTTCCGTGTTGCCGGATGGGCGTTCGTTGTCGAGTTAGCGTTGGCTGGGACCGCTAACTCGACAATGGTCAGGTCACGCGCCGTGGGGCGGGCTCGAGGTCCGTGTGGGCGCCGTCCTCGACGAGTGTGCGCAGCCGTGCGAGCGCGTCGTATACGTCGACGAAGCGCGTGTAGAGCGGCGGTAGGCCGAGGCGAATCGAGTCGGGCCCGCGGAAGTCCGGGATCACGCGGGCGCGCTCGATGAGGGCTCGCGTGATGGGCCAGGCCTGATCGTGGCGGAGGCTGATATGGCCCGCGCGCCTGGCCGGATCGCGCGGCGTCCCGAGCTCGAAGCCCAACGGCACGAGCCGGTCGTCATGCAGTTCGACTGCCAGCGCGGTCAGGAGGCTCGACTTTGCTTCGAGCTCCGACACGCCGGCCTCGGCGATCAGCGTCGCGCCCTCCTCCACCGCGGCGAGTCCGAGGATGGGAGGCGTCCCGGCGAGAAAGCCGCGGACGCCGGGCTCGGGGTCGTAGGCGCGCTCCATCTCGAACTGGTCGCGCTGGCCGAACCAGCCCTGGATCGGCGTTCGGAGCTCGGCCTGGCGCGCGGCGGCGATGTAGAGGTAGGCGGGCGCACCGGGTCCGGCGTTGAGGTACTTGTAGCTGCAGCCGACGGCCAGCTCGACACCCCACTCGCCGAGCTCGATCGCGACCGCCCCGGCGGAGTGGCTGAGGTCCCAGATCACCGGGGCGGGCGACTCGCCCGTGATGCGCGCAACATCGGCGAGCGCGCCCGAGCGGTAGGCGACGTGGGAGAGGCAGATGAGCGCGACGGCGTCGTCGCCTGCGGCGCTAGCGACGTCCTCGGCCTGGGGGCCGTTCAGCGGGTGGGCGTCGAAGGTGCGCAGTTCCCGCCGCCGGCTTCGGGCAAGGCCTTCGAGCACGTACCGGTCGGTGGGGAAGTTGGCGCGGTCGGTGACGATCGCGCCCGGCCGGGTGTCGAGCACGGCCGAGGCGAGCTTGTAAAGGTTGACGGTGGTGGAGTCGCAGGCGATCACCTCACCGGCCTTGGCCCCGAGGACACCGGTGGCGAGCAGGTCGCCCACGCGTTCCGGAAGGTCGATCCACTCGTGCCAGCCCGTGACGAGGTCGGATCCCCACTGGCCGGTGAGCGTCCGCAGCCGCTCGCGCGTGGCGACCGGCAGCCTTCCGAGCGAGTTGCCGTCGAGATAGATCGTCTCGGGGTCGTCGATGACGAAGCGCTCGCGAAACGCCGCGAGCGGATCGGCGGCGTCGAGGCGTTCGGCGTCAGCGCGCTCGATCACGGTTGCTCCAGCCAGTCGGTCACGGCCCGCCAGGCGGCCGAGGAGGGGTCGAGATGTTCCATGTGGCCGACGCCGGCGAGCGCCACGAGCCGACAGGGGTCGCCGGCTTCGGAGGCGCGCTCGACATAGCGCCGGGCGATCGCGATCGGAACCACGTCGTCGGCTTCGCCGTGAACGAGCAATTGCGGCACGCCGAGCGGAAGCCGCTCGATCGGCGAGGCGGCGTCGTAGCGCTTGGGGACCTTGCCCGGCGGCCCCCCGAGCAGGGTGCGGACGACGTCGCGAGACAGCCGCAGCCGAGCCGCCTCGCGCAAATCCAGGACGCCGGCCTGGGCGACGGCTCCGGCAACCCGGACGCGCGGCTCGGCGCCGGGCGACCCGGCCGCCAGGCCGCGCCGCGCGGCCGCCCAGAAGGCCAGGTGACCTCCGGCCGAGTGTCCGACGGCGAACACGCGCGCGAGGTCGAGAGGCTCGTCGAGCGTTCCCAGCCGGTCGATCGCGGCGGCCACGTCTTCGAAGGTCTGGGGCCAGCCGCCGCGACTGCGCCAGCCGAGCCGCCGGTACTCGAGATTCCAAACCGCCCAGCCGCGTGCGGGGAGGTCGCCGGCGAGGGCGTCCTCCAGGCGGCGGTTGTACCTGGCCCGCCAGAACCCGCCGTGGATGAGGACGGCGACCGGCCACGGCGCAGCCCCGTCGGAGGGCAGGGTCAACTCCCCCAGCTGGTCTCGATGAGGGCCGTACGAGTAGAGGCGGGCGGTGGTTTGGTCGCTCGTGCGCAAGTGGCTCCCCATGCTGATCCTGGCATCGGCCCAGTTCATCATGGCGTCTAAACTCCAGGCCTCTCCCGGGCGCGTAGCTCAGCGGGAGAGCGCTCGCCTCACACGCGAGAGGTCGCTGGTTCGAACCCAGCCGCGCCCATCAAGCGAAACCCCAGCTAGGGCAGGGTTTTTCGTGGGCGCTGGCTTCGCCGCGGGCCGGGTGAATCCACCTTTCGGCTGATGGCGGTCGAGCCCTTCGGGCGATGGCGGGACAGCGAGCGGGCCATACCGTGGTGCTCATGAACCGTCTGGCCCGGACGGCGGAGCTCATGCGCATCGCCCCCCACGTCTACGGCGCGGCTCTGGCCGCGTCCCGCGACGAACGAGCGGCCGCCCAGGTCACCGAGGGCGTGCTCTCAAAGACGGCCGCCGAAGACGTGATCGACCGCGAGCGGCTGGTGGAGCGCGCCATCCTGACGGGGGTGCGCAGCCAGCCGGCCGCCTGCTTCGCCGCCATGGACCCACTGGCCCGCGAAACCGTGGCGCTCGCCCGCCTCGCCGGCTACTCGACTGCTCAAATTGCGAGCAGACTGGGGGTCGGTGATGACGTCGTCAAGAAGAGCATGCTGTCGGCGCTGAAGGGTGCCACGGCCCGCGCCGCGTCGTGACCCCGCGCGGCGCGTCAGTCGAGGTGGCGCGCGGCGAACGCCGCGGCCTCGGCTCGGTTTCGAAAGCGCAGCTTCTCGAGCACGTGCCGCACGTGGGTCTTGACCGTGGCCTCGCTGATCACGAGGCGCTCGGCGATCTCTCGGTTGCGCAATCCCTCGGCCAGCAGCGCCAGAACCTCACGCTCACGCTCGCTCAGAGCCGAGAGCGGGTCGGCCGCCTCCGGCGTTCCCCCGGCGAGCTCTCTCAAGAGGCGGTTGGCCATCGAGGCCGGTATGAGCGGCTCCCCCCGTCCCGCTCCGAGCACGGCCTCGACCAGATCGTTCGGGGCGATGTCCTTCAGCAGGTAGCCCGCCGCGCCCACCCGCAGCGACGCGTAGAGGTCAGGCTCCTGCTCGGAGACCGTGAGAATCAGCACCTCGGTGTCGGGCGAGCCTTGGCGAATAGCCGCGCAAGCCTCGATGCCCCGCACCTCCGGCATGTTGAGGTCGAGCAGGGCCACATCCGGCCGGCGGCGCCCGCTCAATTCGATCGCCTCACGCCCGTCCGCCGCAAGACCCACGACCTCGATGCGCTCGTCGCCGGCCAGCAGCGCGGCCGTGCCCTCCCGCATCAGCCGGTGGTCGTCGGCGATCAGCACGCGTACGGGTTCGTCGGCCATGGCTTCACGGAAGTATGGTGGGAGCGGCCGTGACCACGGAGCCGAGGCCCACCAGAGAGGCCGCAGTGCAGGCGCACCAGCCCGGCCCGGAAGTCCTCGCCGCGCTCGGAGCGCTCGGCCGTGTGGCGCGCGCGCTCGTGGGCTCGGCCAGCCTCAGCCATCTGGCCGAGCGGGGGCTCGAAGAGATGCGAGACGCCCTGTCTCTCGAGCACGTAGTGCTGTACCTCCCGCGCGTGGGCGAGGAGCCGGCGCTACAGCGCTACATCTCTGCGACGGGAACGGACACGGAGACCCGTGCCCGGGACGAGATTGCGTTCGGGGATGAGGCCTGGGGCCTGGCCGTGGCGCGCGGAGCGCCGCTTGTGTTCCGTGAGGAAGCCAGCTGGCTGATGCTCAACCCGTTCGACCCGCCCGCCCAGTCGTGGCTCGTGGTGCCGCTCGTTTCCGAGAAGCGCCTGGTCGGCGTAGTGATGGCGTCCACCGCCGCGCCGCTCGCGCTCGACCCGACCTCGGCCATCGTCCTCACCCTGCTGGGCGACCTCTTGGCCGCCGGGATCGCCACCGCGCGCCTGCGTCAGCAACTCCAGGGCGCGGAGATCGAGCGCGAGCGGATGCGCCTGGCCGGTGAGATCCACGACGGCCTGGCCCAGGACCTGGCGCTGGCAGCGCGGGAGTTGTCGCTGCTCGACTCCCAGCCACCCGCCGACGTGGCCCGGGCAAGCTCCGAACGGCTGCACGAAGCGCTGGCGTCGGCGCGCCGCGTGGTGCGGGCTCGGCTGGAGGACCTGTCGGTGACCCTCCCGTTGGGCGGGATCCAGGCGGCGGTCGAGGAGGTGAGCGAGCGACGCGGCCATGGCCTGCCGCTCGCGATTCACTGCTCGGGCCCCGCAGTGGACGTCTCTCCGGACACCACCGCGGTGGTCGTGCGGGTGCTCACCGAGGCGCTCGCCAATTCCGCACGACATGCCCAGGCCGAGCGCGTGGAGGTGCGGCTCGACGTCCAGGAGGACCACTTGACTCTCGAGATCTCGGACGACGGGGTCGGCTTCCGCCCGGCCGACGCCGGCGGCCCTGGCGACGGCCATTTCGGCCTCACGCTGATGCACGAACGGGCGCGAAGCGCCGGAGGTCACTTGGAGGTGCGCTCGGCCCCGCGCGAGGGCGCCCGCGTGACGCTCGAGGTGCCGGTGTGAGAGAGGGCTCGACTATGGTGTCCGGCGTGCTCAGCGGCGCCCTCTCTCCGGCGCTTGACAGCGGTGCCTGTCCCCACCTGGCCGTCCTCCTTCGCAGCCCGGAAGAGTTCGCTCCCGTGGCCGCTTCGTTCTACGCCCTCGGAGCCGCGCGAGGCGGCTGGCTGGTGCACCGCGGAGTCGAGCCCGGGGGCGATCGCAAGGCGCTGACCCGAGCCGGGCTCGACGTCGACGGCCTGGAGGCCGCGCGTCGCCTTGCTATCGAGCAGATTCGTCTCGACGAGCCCCCTGAACAGATGCCGCGCCGGCTCGACCCTGCTTTCGACCAGGCCCTCGGCCGCGGGCTGAGCACCCTCTGGTCATCTCACACCCCGGTCCCGCCGGACTCTGAGTCGTTCGGGCACGCGATGGAGGTCGAACGCGCGTGGGAAGAGCACTTCCGCGACCGGCCAGTTGTGACGCTCTGCCCTTACGTGGTGGGAGGCCTGGACGCCCCGGCCGCCCTCGGCCGGCTTACCGACCTAGGTGCGGGACACGACGGCGTGCTGGTGCCGGCGGGGGGCGGGTTGCAGCTGTTCCGGGCGGAGTAGGCGCGGCGCAAGCAAGGTGATCAGCTTGTCGCGGCGGCGCCAGTGTGTTCGAGAATCGCCCGCGCGACCGTCTGCCAGTCGGCTCGGTCGAGCCCGTGACCGGCTCGGTCGAGCTGCAGCAGCCTCGCCCCGGAAATCTCGGCCGCCAGAGCTTCGCCGTGCCCGAGCGGGAACATCGGATCCGCTGTGCCGTGTATGACCAGCGTCGGGACGTCGATCGAGAGCGATGCCGCACGCGATCGTTCGCCGTTCGGGATGGCGTCATGGTTCTGCGCGGCCGCGAAGCTGCGCGCCCGCTCGACGTCGCGGCGCGCCAGATCGCGAGTCGCCGTCTCATCGAACGGGCGCTGCCCGCCTGCGAGTACGCGCGAGTAGCCGACCAGGTACTCGATCACGGATTCTGCGTCCGACCAGTCCACATGCGCCGTGGACGCGAACCGCGAGAACTCCTCGGTCGGCGGCGGGAGCTCGCGATCACCTGGGACGGCGGGACTGGTGCTGATGAGGACGAGCGACAGAACCACGTCGGCGAAATCGAGCGCGAGCAGCTGCGCGAACGCCCCGCCGGCCGACACGCCGACCAAGTGCGCCGCAGGGATGCCGTAGGCGTCGAGTACGCCCGCGGCGTCGGCGACCAAGTCGTCGCCCGTGTACCCGGGGCTGCCCGGCTCGTAGGTGATCGATCGGCCCGTGTCGCGGTGGTCATAGCGGATCACGAACCGTCCTCCGTCGGCGAGCATCCGGCAGAACGGCTCCTCCCACCAGAGCATCGAAGCGCCGATGCCCATCACCAGGAGGATCGGCGGGTCGGCCGGATCGCCGAAGGGCTCCGTGCAGAGCTCTACGCCGTTCGCTTCGATGAATCGCTCGGCCAACTCGCACTCAGTCCCGGTCGCGTTTGCGCCGGCGCTCCTGGATCTGCGCGCGCAGCGTCTCCCAGCGCGACCGCGCCTCGGCGGTGACCTCGTCCCACTGGCGCCGGACCTCGTCCTCGGCGGGTCGTTCGCCCCGGCGGATGCGGTCGAGCTCGTCGTGGACCTCGCGGCCGGCCGCCGCCGAGCCGACGACTGACGACCATGACGCAGAAGAGCGCCGAGATCATGGCGAAGACCGCGCCGATCACGCCGTAGCGGGTGGCGTACGTGCTGAAGAGGTGCGGGACGTACACCGTCGCGCCGACCGAATACACCGCGAGCAGGACCGATCCGACGATGGCGAACGGGAGGAGCTCCTGGCGCGCGATCCGCTTGGCGCTGAGCACCCAGCCGCTCCAGACCAGGAAGACCGCCGACAGCGGTATCCCGAGCAGCGCCGCCGTGAGCTCGAGGCGGCTGTGCCCGAGCACGGCATGGAGGACGCCGCTGAGGCCGATGTACACCGCGAGCCCGCCGATCCAGAGCAGCCCGTTGAACGTGTTGCGGACGCTCAGCGGGCTCGAGCTCCCACGTCTGCTCGAACAGCCGCTGCACGGCGCGGGAGAAGCTCAGGACCGCGACCATGAGGAAGAGGAATCCGATGACGCCGAGGCTCGTGCTCGTGCCCGAGGGCGGCGAGAAGATGTCCCGGACCGCCTCGGCGCCGCCTCCGGTCAGCTCGTAGCGGTCGATGATGCGATCGGCCGTGCTCCTTGCCGCCGAGCTGCGAGGACACGGCGCTGGTGAAGATCGCCAGCGGGATCGATGGCCGTGAGCGCACCGGAGGCCAGGGCGATCGAGCGGTCGAAGCCCGCCACCTTCTGAAAGCGGTTGAGGACGCGGAGCAGGAACTCCGGCCGCAGCCAGAACGTCAGCGTCCGCACGACGCGCTCGCGGTCCACGCGGCCCCGCCGCTTGAGCTCGTCGTCCGCCATGGCTCAGGTTGGCAGTAGCTGCCCGATCAGGTCAACGCCGAACACGAGTGACAGCATCGCGATCAGGGCGGCGGTTTGGCCGCTGGACTGCTGCGTTCGTGGCGAGGTGCTCGAGGGAGTGCGTCCTGTGTCGTCGTTACGGTGCGGCGGCAGTGGACCAGCCGTCGCAGCGCGTCGAGGTGGTCGTACCGGTGCGCACGCTGTTCGTGCTGCTCGCCTTCGGCTCACTGGTCGTGCTCGTGGTTTTCTCCCTCGGGACGTTGCTGTCCATCTTCGTCGCGGCGGTGCTGGCTCTTGGCCTCGACCCGGTGGTGGGGGCGCTCGTGCGCCGCGGCTGGGGGCGAGGACGGGCGGCACTGGCTGTGTTCGCGGCGCTGTTCGTCGCAGCGGCGGCGATCGTGCTGATTACCGCAGCGCCGTTGTGGGAGCAGATTCTCGAGTTCGCCAACGCCCTGCCGGGCTACTGGGACGAGCTGACCAACAGTGCGGCCTTCGAGAACCTCACCTCGACAGCCGGCGTGGACGACACGATCCGCAACGCGCTCAAGGACCTCGCTGGCGGGCTGCCGGACGCGGCGACCACGCTGCTGGGCGTCTTCGCCGGCGTGTTCGGCTCCGTGCTTTCGCTCGTGACGCTCACGTTCCTGTCGCTGTTTCTGTTGATGGAGCGCGTCACGATCACGAACTGGCTGTTCGGGTTCGCACCGCCGGAGGTCGAGCAGCGGTGGCGGCCAGTGCTCGAGGAGTCGATCGGAGCGGTCTCCTCCTCGCTGATCGGCAACGTCGCGATCTCGTTGGTGGCGGCCACGGTCGCCGGTTTGTCGGCCTGGGCGTTCGGGCTGCCGTTTCCGATCGTTCTCGCAGTGATCACCGGCTTCCTCGACCTGATCCCGCAGGTCGGCGCCACGATCGCCGCGGTGATCCTCGTAGCGGTCGCGCTGACCGTGAGCACCCCGGCCGCGATCGGGATGGCAATCATCCAGCTGATCTATCAACAGGTCGAGAACTACATCGTCTACCCGATCGTCTACCGCGAGGCGGTCGAGCTCTCGCCGTTCACCACCATCGTCGCCGTGCTCATCGCGAGCTCTCTCCTCGGCGTCGTGGGCGCGATCCTGGCAGTGCCGTTCGCCGCCGTGATCAAGATCCTGCTCCGCGAGGCCGGCGGGCCTCGACGGACGCGCATGGCTGCCCTGCGCAACCAGTAGCGCTAGCCCGCACGCGGGTGACCGGGGGAGCTCGGTCAGCCCAAGGCCGCTGCTTCGGCGGAGGCCGAGGGCTCGAATGTCCGGTAGGCGCATCATGCGGAACGAGTCGAACAGCCCGAGGAGACCCGCGAGGATCGGCACGAGCAGCGCCACCTGAAGGGCGAGGTTCGTCGCGTCGGTGTTGATGCCGAGGATCTCTTCCCGTACGGCCGGGGGCTCGTCGGCGAGCAGTTCGTCGAGCTGCGTGTTGCTCACGACCTGCGCGTCGTCCTCCAGCGTCTGCGCGATCTGCTGCTGCTGTGTGGAGGGAATCACGGGGCTCGCGTTCGTCATGTTGGTGAACGCCAGGGAGAGGGTCGCGAGCAGGACGCCGCCGGCCACCGCCAGGCCGAACGACAGCCCGAACGACCCCGACGCCGAGTTGACCCCGGCCGCCTCGCTGATCCGCTCGTCGTCGATCGGGGCGAGCGTGTAGTTGTTGAGCTGCGACACCAGCAGGCCGAGCCCCGCTCCCGCGATCACCAGCGGGATGAAGAGGTACCAGCCGGAGTCCGCCTCGGGCACGATCGGGATGATCAGCGCCAGGCCGAGCGTGCTCAGCGCGAACCCGGTCCGGATGATCTTGGCGGGGCGCCGGCCGCCGGACTTGCGTCCGGCGAGGATCGCGACGGCGAACATGGTCAGCGAGAGCGGGGCGAGCGACAGGCCCGTCTCCAGGGCGTCGTATTCGAGCTTGATCTGCAGGAAGATCGGCAGCGCGATCATCGCCCCGCCGAGCGTGATGTTCTGCAGCATCTGCCCGGTGATCCCGACCCTGAAGTGCGGGAGCCGGAACAGGTCCGGATCGAGCAGCGTCACCTTGCCGTCGCGATGGCGCCGCACGAGCCAGCGGGCGAGCGCCCAGAGCGCGAGCGCGCCGATCGCGATCAGCAGCACGACGTAGTCGCCGCCCTCCTGCCACACCAGGATGCCCAGCACCACGCCGCCCATCCCCACCACGGACAGGACCGCGCCAACAGCGTCGACCTGCCGCTCGCCCGTGTACGGGACGTCCTTGACGAGCCCGATCTGCGACAGCACGACCGCGATGACGACGACCTCCAGCAGGAAGCCGACGCGCCAGGACAGGTAGGTGGTGACGAAGCCTCCGAGCAGCGGCCCGACCGCGGCGGCGATCGCGGCCGCTGCCCCGACCAGCGCATAGGTCTTCTTCTGTGCCGCGCCCTCGAAGTTGCCGTGGATGAGCGACTGCATCGCAGGCAGCAGGAGCGAGGCGCCGAGGCCGCCGATGATCGCCCAGAAGACGATGATCGCCGTCAGGCTCTGGGCGAGGGTCATCGCCAGCGCGCCGATCGCGTACGCCAGCAGACCCAGCACGTACGCCCTCTTGCGTCCGAAGAGGTCGCCGATCTTGCTGCTGATCAGGATGAACGCAGCGGAGACCAGGGCCTCGAGCGCGATCGCGCTCTGGACCGAGCTGACCGTCGTGTCGAGATCCTTGACCACCGCCGCGATCGACACGTTCATCAGCGACGTGTCGACGACGAGCACGAACATCGCCGCCGCCAGCAGGAGCGACAGCCGCGTGTTGCCCGCTTCCTTCGGTGGCGGACCTGCCTTCGCCCGTCGCGCTATGCGAGCGCCTTCGCCTTGAGCGTGTCGAACTCCGCTTGGGTGATCGCTCCCGAGTCGAGCAGTTCCTTGGCCTTCGCGATCTCGGCGGCGGACCCACCGGCCGCGTCGCGCACGTAGTCGTCGAACGCCTGCTGCTGGGCCTGGGCCTGCTTCACGCCGCGATCGCGCATCCCGTCGTGCTCAACGATCAGATAGATCAGCACGCCAAGCCACGGCAGGATCACCACGAAGATCACCCACAGCGCCTTGGAGAAGCCGCCGATGTCGTGCCGGCGGAACACGTCGATCAGCACGGTTATCACGATCCAGATCCAGATCACCCAGAAAAAGAAGATGATCATGGACCACAGGAGATCCATGAACGGATAGTCAGCCCCTATCACCATCTAGTCCTGCTCCCTCCGTAGCCAGCGAATCCAGCCCATGTATACACGCATGGACGGCGTCCCGCTTAGAATGCTGTGCTGCGGGATCCCCCGGGCGGTCGCCCCTCAGGAAGGACGCTAAACACGAATGTTGCGACGTATGACTGACATGCCGGCCGGCACGATCGGCTTCGAGGCCATCGGCGAGGTCGAGGACGACGACTGGGAGCGGGCGGTCGAGCCGTTGCTGCGCGACGAGATGGCCGGCGGACGCAAGATCCGGCTGTTGTACCTGCTGGGGCCCGAGGCCCGAGAGGTCGAGGGCGACGCGATGACGGCCGACACCGGCTTTCGCGCGCGCCACGCCACGTCATTCGACCGGGTCGCCGTGGTCAGCGACGAGGACTGGATGCGCCCGGCGCTGCGCGGACTGTCGTTCCTGCTGCCCGGAAAGGCCAAGGGTTTCCACGTGCGTGACCTCGCGGCCGCAAAGACGTGGCTCGCAGAGGGCGTCGACGCGTAGAACGCCGCTCCGCCCTGCGGGTGCCCTACTCCTGAGCGCGTCGGTGCCTCACCAGGTCAGCTCGATCTCGAGCTCGCGCTCGTCGCTCTCGATCTCGAGCTCGATCTTGAGGTCGACCTCGTCGGGCACGTGGACGTTGAAGCGCATGCCGCCGCGCTCGAACTCGATGTCGTTGTGGCGCGCGAGCATGTCGGCGAGGTTGCGCAGCCGCGCGGCGACCTCCTCGCGGCTGAGGCGCTCCTTCTGCTCTACCTCGAAGATGTCCATCAGTTCTCCTTCGTCGTGGGTTGCGTGGGTGGCAGGGGTGCGCGCCCGGCGGCGATCCGCGCCGAGCGCGCGGGCGCTCTGCCCGAGGCCCTCGGGCAGCATCGCCGAGGGCGAGGCGCCGGGGTGCTGGCGCGCGATCGCGCACGCGCAGGACGCCGGCGCGGATGCGGAAGCGCAGCGGCGGCTCGAGCTCGACGCGCCTCGCCGTCGATGCCGGCGGGCACGGGGTGGTCGGCGTCGACCTCGAAGTGCCGGCGCGGTCCACTCTCGCCACGGCCGCTGCGGCAGGCGCCGGCCGCTGCCGCGGCCGGTCGGGGCGCCGGCGACGGTGATCCCGAGCAGCCCGTCGTCGATCCGCGGGCGGGTGCCCGAGCCGACCGCGCGGCCGAGCCGGTAGCGGTTGTTGGAGACGAGGATCGCGACGCCCGAGCGGTGCTCGTGCCCGCCCGGGCCGGTCCAGCGCAGGTCGAGCCCGGCCGCCGTCGGGGCCGAGCACGTCGGGCACGGTGTCGAGCAGCGTGCGCAGCTTCGCGTCGCGGTAGCCCTCGCGCTGGACCGCGTCGGCGTAGAGCCCGAGCGAGACGTTGTTGACGAACACGCGCCCGTTGACCTCGGCCAGGTCGACGCGGCGCTCGCCGCCGTCGACGAACGCGTCGAGCGCGCCGACGACGTCGTCGCGATCGACGCCGAGGTCGAGCGCGAAGTGGTTGCGCGTGCCCGCCGGCACGCAGGCGTAGGGCAGGTCGAGCTCGGCGGCGATCGCGGCGACGATCGGCCTGCGAGCCGTCGCCGCCGGCCATCGCGAGCCCGTCGGCGCCGCCGGCGACCGCGTCGCGCACGAGCTGCTCGAGGTCCCAGCGGGGGCGCCGAGCTCGATCGGCTCGATCCCGCGCGCCCGCGCCTCGTCGGCCAGCGCGAAGCGCTCCGCCTTGCCGCCGCCGGACTTCGGGTTGTAGAACAGCACCGGCCGCCGCGGCGCCGGCGCGTCGGGCAGGTGCGCGCGGAAGCCGAACGCGGCCCGCGCGCAGGCGCAGCCCAGCACGAGCGCGCCGACGACGAGCAGCTCCTCGAGCAGGCGGTCGCTCACCAGCAGCACGATCGCCGCGCCGAGCCCGAGCGCGCCGACCGCGAGGCCCGGCGACGCGGGCCGCGCCGCGTCGCAGGATCGCCGTACCAGGCCGCGGCGGCGGCGATGGCGACGCAGGCCGAGCGCGATCAGGCCGCGCGGGAACTCCTGCACCGCGACGACGACCGCGAGGCCGAGCCCGCCGAGGCCGAGCAGCAGCGCGCCGATCGCCGCGGCGCCGCCGGCGCTCATAGGATCACCCTCCGTGGACGCTCCCACCGACGACCCGGCGCCGCCGCCGTCCGGACCCGCCCGCTGGCTGGAGGACGCCGAGCGGATCGACGTCGCGCTCTACGCGGCGATCGCGCAGACGCCGACGCCCGCGCTCGACCGCGCGATGGCGCGGCTCTCGCGCGCCGCCGACTATTCCCGCCTGTCGCTGGCCGCGGCCGCCGTGCTCGCCGCGACCGGAGGACGCCAGGGACGGCGCGCCGCCACGATGGGCCTCGCGTCGGTCGCGGTGACGTCGGGCCTCGTCAACCTCGGCATGAAGCCGCTCGGCCGCCGCCGCCGCCCCGACCGCGCGGCGAGGCGGGTACCGGTCGCCCGTCACGTGCGGATGCCCGTCCTCGACATCGTTCCCCTCCGGCCACTCCGCCGCCGCGTTCGCGTTCGCGACCGGCGTCGGCCACGTGCTCCCGCCCGCGGCGATCCCGCTGCGCGGACTCGCCGCGCTCGTCGCCTACTCGCGCGTGCACACCGGCGTCCACTATCCCGGGCGACGTCGTCGCCGGCGCGCTGATCGGCACCGCGCTCGCCCAGCTCACAACACACACGCTCGAACGCCACACGACGTTCAACCAATAGCCCGCTCAGACACCGATGACCTCACCCCGATCGGGTGAGGTCCTCGGTGTGTGGCCGACGTAAGCTCGAATCCCACTGAAAGGAGCCTAGAAATGGCCGACAGGCCCGTCTTCCTGTACGCCGCGGTCTACGACGAGGTCGCTGACGCCGAGCTCGACTACGAGGCCGTTTTCGACCTCCACGCCGCGGGCGCGATCGGAACCTTCGACTCGGCGGTGATCCGAAAGGAAGAGGACGGCAAGGTCCGGGTGACGAAGACCGAGAAGCCGACCCAGCACGGCGCCTGGACCGGGGCCGCGGTTGGAGCGCTTGTCGGCATGATCTTCCCGCCGGCGATCATCGGCAGTGCGATCGTCGGGGCGGGGGCGGGCGGCCTGACCGGGCACCTCGCGCGCGGCATCTCGCGCGGCGACCTGAAGGACCTCGGCGAGGAGCTGGAGGCGGGCAGCGCCGCTGTGATCGTGCTCGGTGAGTCGAAGATCGAAGAGCAGCTCGAGAAGGCGACGAAGCGCGCCAACAAGCTGATCGAGAAGCAGATAGAGGCCGACGCCGACGAGCTCAAACGTGAGATCGAGGCGGCCGAAAAAGAGGGCGCCGGCGCGACCTGACGTCGCGGCTCAGCGTCGACCGGCTAGGGGCTCTCGTCGCGGATGACGAGGACCGGCCGGTCGCAATGCTCGATCAGCTTCCGCGAAACGCTCCCGAGCAGGCGGGTGCGCAGCCCTGAGATCCCATGCGAGCCCACCACGACGACGGCCGCGCCGCGCTCCCGCGCGATGCCGATCAGCGTGTCCGCCACGTCGACCTCGCCCGGCACGGCTTGCGGCTCCGCGGCCAGCCCGACAGAGCGAGCGAACTCGGCTCCGTCGCCGGCCACAGTCGAAGCGTGCTCACGCTGGAGGCGATCGACCGCTTCGACCGTCGCCAAATCCGGGGGCAGGGTACCCAGCCCGATGGTGTCGGGTAGACCCATTGCTACCGCCGCCAGCCCTGGCTCCCAGACCGTCGCCAGCACTGTCGGACGCCCGGCGAAGAGCTCGGCGGCGTGCCGAACGGCGGCCCGTGCAACCTCCGAACCGTCGTAAGCGATCAGGACCGGTGCCGCCTGACGAGCCATGCCCCGGCGAGCCTACCGTGATCGCCCGTCGATCGTGATCGCCATCGGCGCGCCCCATGCGCCCGGCGTCAGGCCGTGAATCCCTCGCTCTCGGTCAGAAGGGCGAAGATCACAAGGAAGTCGATCGTGAGGACCGCTATAGCCCACAGCGGGAAGACGAACATCACCAAGACGGTCATGAGCGCGCTGACGCACGCGATCCCAACCCCGAGCCAGAGTCCCCACATGTTGCGCTGGAGGATCAGCACGCCGGTCACGAGCTGTACCAGGCCGACGATCAGCCAGAACCAGCCCCAGGCGGTGAGGTCGACCCCGTAGAGCACCTCCTGCGCCTGGGCGGCGAGCGTGTCGTCGTCGGACAGCGCGGCGATCCCGCTGAGGGCGTTGTAGGCGCCCGCGATCAGAGCGGCTACGCCGGCAAAGGTGATCCAGCCGGAGCGCCTTGTGAGGTGTTCCGCCATCAACGTTCTCCTTCCGTCTTTTCCCGGCGGCAGGTGCGACACCGCCGCCGGCCATGGGCGGATTTCGGGCTCGGAATGCGAAGTCCTGCCCGCGCACCAATGCCAGCACGGACGCCCGGTCTGAGCAGCTAGCTGGTTGCGCGGGTAGCGTCCGTCCACAAATGAGGCGCGGGCGCGGGTCAGTTGTGGTTGGCGGGTCGACACGCGCAGGCGGCGTTCCTGACGAGCTTCCACGGCCACGCCGGGCCGCCCCCGGCCGACCGTCTAATCGACTGCGACCGCTAGATGAGCGATTCCAAATCCCTGCACCTCTGGCTGACGCGCCTCTTGGGCTCGGGCCAACGGCGGGCTATAAGGGGTGGGACGGGTCGGCGCGGTGCTTCGCTGCGGCCGGATTGGACGTCCGCTGTCGAGTTAGCGGTTGCTGGGACCGCTAACTCGACAATGAACGAGTTCGAAAGCGTTTCCGGGCCAACCCTTTATTGCCCAGGCAGCCCCGAGGCGCCCCCTTGCCCGCCGGCCGACCGTCTCATCGAATGCGACCGCTAGATCCGCGGACCGCACCGACCCGCGCGCGCAACAGACTCGACAGGAGCGGGCCGGCGGTTGGCTCCGGCTAGGCGCATGGTGACCACCGAGCAGCCTGGTGCGCCGCCGCCGCGTCGTCTGCGGTGGTTGCCGTTCGGGGACCCATCGCGTGGGCGCCGCCTGGTCAAGGTGCTGGCGTGGCTGGCGGTGATCGCATTGGCAGTCGCCGTCCTCGGACTGTTCGGTGTCGACTTGGCCGGCTGGTTCGAGAGCCTGTGGGACGCACTCACGGGCATCGGGTTCGGGTACCTCGTGGCCGGTTGGTCGCTGCAGACGCTGCAGACCACGCTGACGGCGCTCGGCTGGTACTTCATCCTGCGCGCCGGGTATCCGGACGCGCCGCCGCCGTACCGGCAGGTGCTCGCCGCCTACGCCGCCGGCGTCGCGCTGAACGGCTTCCTGCCGGCCAACATCGGCACCTTCGTGATGTTGCTGATGTTCATCGCGATCATCCCCGGCGCGAACCTCCCGGGGGTCCTGGGCGGGATGCTGGTGCAGAAGATCTTCTTCACCCTCGCCGGCGCGTTCGTCTACCTCTACCTGTTCGCGTCCGTGGCGGGCACGTTCGAGCGCCAGTTCGAGCTGGTGCACGACCACCCCGGCCTCGTGCTCGCAATGGGCGCAGGCGCCGTGCTGCTGATCGCCGTCCTGTTTCGCATCTTCCGGCGCAAGCTGCCCGGCCTGATCGCGAGGGCCAAGCAGGGCGGCGCGATCCTCGCGCGTCCGCGCGACTACCTGGTTCGTGTCTTCCTACCGTCGTTCGGCGCGTGGCTGGCCAAGCTCGGCGTGATCGCCGTGTTCCTGGCCGGCTACGGGATCACGGTCACGTTCCACACGGTGATGTCGGTGATGGGCGGCAACTCGATCGCCAACACGGTCTCCGTGACGCCGGGCGGCGTCGGCATCAACCAAGCCACCAACGTGGCCGCCCTCGGCGACGTGACCGACCCGGCGACCGCCACCGCATACTCGCTCGGCCAGCAGCTCGCCGTCACCGCGTGGAACATCGCCTTCGCGGTCGCGCTCGTGATCTGGGCGTTCGGTTGGGCCGGTGGCAGGGAGCTCGTCGAGCACTCCTACAGCGGCGCCAAGGTCACGGTCGCAGAGCAGAAGGAACAGCGCGCCGCGAAGCGCGCCGCACAGCGCTCGACCGGCGATCGGCGCCTCTTCAGGCTCCGCCGCCACCGCGACGCCTCCCCTCCCGACGAGCCCGGGGAGCACACGGACTGACCCGGGGTGCCGGCGAGACTCCGGGCCCGGACTTGCCACAACGGTGTCGAGCGGCGATGCTCTACCACGATGAAGCCGCAATTTGCGTACTTCGACAGGGGGCGCCAGTGAACATCGCGCGAGCGCAGCTCCTCGCGAGGCGCGCGCATCACGGCCAGCTACAGCCGACGGGTGAGCCGCTGATAGCTCACATTAGGCGCGTGGCGGCGGCGACGCCCGAGTTCGCTCGCCCTGCGGCGTGGCTTCACGAGGTGCTCGAGTGGACGTCGGTCTCCGAGAAGGACTTGCTCGCTGAGGGGGTTTCGGACGACGAGTTGCGGGCGCTGCGGCTCCTGACGCGGACGGTCGGCCGCGGCTCCGAGTCGGCCTACCTGGCGCACGTCACCCTGATCGCGCGTGCGGACGGCCCGGCCGGTGTTCTCGCCCGCACCGTCAAGGTGTCGGATCTCGACGATCGGTTGCGCCATCCTGGCCCCGGGACGGGTGGATCTCGCCCGCCCTACGAGCGGGCACTGCGACTGATCCTCGCTGCCGGGGCGGCTCAGCGCCTGCCATCGTCCGGTGGCGCGGAGTCGCCGGCCGCCTGACCGAGCCGGCGAGCACCAGCTTTCCTGCCGAAGGCCGTGTACCCGACCCGCCGCCGTCCAGCGCCGTCGGCGAGATGCTGGCGGGCTGACCTCGCAGCTAGCGGTCGGCCTCAGCGAGCTGCGCTTCGACCGCCCGGTGGACGTTGCCGTGGATGTGGTCGGCCCCGATGCGGTCGATGATCCCGTCGGCTTCCAGGACGGCGAGAACCTGTGGCTTGACCCGCGCTAGACGTAGCGTGACGCCGTCGGCTTGCGGTCAGTTCGCAAATCTCGGCCACCTTCGCTGCGCCCTGGGAGTCGATGAAGTTGACGCCCTCGAGATCGAGCACGAGGGCGCGGTGGTCGCCGTCCCGCGCGAGCTCGCGGACGCGGTCGTCGAGCGCTTCCGCGGTTGCGAAGAACAGACCGCCATCGATTCGCAGGACGGCGATGCCCGGGAGCGTCTCGTCGGTGGGGTTCTCTTCGAGATCGCGAAAAACCTGGGTCCCGGCTTGCCGGCCCAGCAGTGGCATCGGCGGCCTCGTCGCAACATAGACGAGCCAGCCAAGCGAGAGGACGACCCCGATCACCACACCGGCAAGGACTCCCGCCGAGAGCACGCCGATGATCGCCGCCACTGCAACCCAGAAGTCGAATCGCGTCACCCGGTAGAGACGGCGCAGCTCGACAACGTCGATCATGCCGAACACGACCGCGTCAATGATCACGGCCCCGAGGATGGCCTTCGGGAGATCCGAGAAAAGCGGAGCGAGGACGAGCAGGGTCGCGAGCACCAGACCCCCGGTCACGAGCGATGAGACCTGCGTCCGCGCGCCTGCGGACTCGTTCAGTGAGCTGGCCGAGAGGCTGGTCGACACGGGCATCCCCTGGAACAGGCCCGCGCCCGCGTTCGCCATTCCCTGAGCGACAGACTCCTGGTTCACCTCGATGCGGTAGCGGTGTCGCGCTGCGAACGCCCGCGCATCACCCGCTGTCTGGGAGAACCCGATCAAAAGCAGTGCCACCGCCGCGATGACGACGGTTGCGTAGTGGTCCCGGACGAGCCCGAGATCGGGGAGCTCCGGGACCGGAAGCCCGCGCGGCACGTCGCCGACGAGCGCCACTCCGTGCGCGCCGAGGTCGAACAGCGATGAGGCCAGCAGTCCGCCGGCCACGAGCACCAGCGCACCCGGGATCGCGGGCGCCAAGCGACGCAGTCCAAGGATCACCGCGAGCGCCGTGACGCCGACGAGCAAGGTCGTCCAGCTCGTGTCAGCGAGCGATCCCAGCCACGACCCGAGCTCGCGCCACGCGTTGTCACCCTCGGCGGACGTCCCGGTGAGCTTGGGCAGCTCGCCGACGACCACGTCGACCGCCGCCCCCGCCAGGAACCCGGTGACCACCGCCTTCGACAGGAAGCTCGCGATCCACCCCATCCGCAGGAGCGCGAGCAGCAGGAACAACAGACCGGTGGCCAGTGCGATCGCCGCGACAAGCTCCGCCGCCTGCTCTCCAGCGAGGCTGGTCACCGCTACTGCGCCTCCCGCCACGGCCGCAAGCGACGAGCTCGGCCCTGTCGAGATCTGCCGAGACGTGCAGAAGAGCGCGTAGATGATCCCCCCGGCGGCCGCCGCGTACAGCCCGTTCTGCAGCGGCACTCCCGCGATATCCGCGTATCCGAGGTTCTTCGGCACCACCAAGGCCGTGACCGCGATCCCCGCCGCTAGATCGCCGCGAAGCCACCGACGCTCGTAGCCGGGCAGCCATCCCACCACCGGCAATAGGCGGGCGAGACCGCGGTGTTCTTGATCCTTGGCCGCCGTGCGCAGCGTCACGGTTTCAGACGCCGCGCTCGGCCGCGATGCGGCCCGCGCGCGGCTTCCCCCAGCGCGGCGTGGTAGTCCACGAACCGCAATCTAGGCGACGAGGTCGACGCCACGGTAGCCCTCCACTTGGAGTACGACCCGTAGCAGCCCACCTGAGGCACCTGCCAGGCTCCCGGGAGGGTGTACTTCGAGCTCGACACGGCTGTGCTCGACGCTTCGCAGGCGCTCTGCGTCGCCCTCCCGGCGGCCGGCGTGCCGGCCGTGCTGCTGCGGCTGGGAGGCCGGAGCTGGGCTCTGGTGGCGCCGGCGTCGGTGGTGATCAGCGTGGTCGCGATCACGGTCGCTTCGGCGAGCGCCGACGTCATCACCTGGGTGGCGTTCCTCCTGGTGCCGGTGGGATGCGCGCTGGCGCTGGGCTGGGCCGCGCACGGGGCCCGGCCATGGCTCGCCGTACTGACAGTGTTTCCGCTGGCGGCGGCGCTGGCCGCGCCAGACGACCCGGCCGGCCGGGTGGGGAGGCTCGTCCTGATCGTGGGCTCGTGCGTGACGGTCGGACGGCTCCTGGCCGCCGCCACGCCGATCACCCTGCTCAAGGTCGGCGTCGTTGCCATGGCCGTGGTCGACACCGTGTTCATCCTCGGCGATCTCTTCGGGGACCAGAACGCGCTGTTCAACAGCGCGGCGCCCGCCGGCGGCCTGCCGCGCCTCCAGGTAGCGGAGATCGGCAACGTCTCGACCGACTACGGGGACTTCTTCGTCGCGGGGGTCGTCGGCGGCATCCTGGCGCTCGAGCATCGTCCGCAGGTGCTCGCCGCCCTGCTCACGTTCGCCGCCGCGAACCTGTGGAACCAGCTCTTCGCGGTGGTCGACTCGCTCCCCGGCACCGTCCCGCCCGCCGTCGTGATGGTGGGCTTCGAGCTGTGGAGCCGGCGTGCAGCGGGTCGCCGGGCCGTGTCATCGTAGCCGCGTGACGTCGAGGGTCAGGGTTGTCGGCGCGGCGGGTGGTGGTCCTGGCCGTCGTGGTCTTGCAGCTCGGGTTTGTGGCACGTGGCTACTGGGCCGACCACAAGGAGTTCGCGTTCCAGATGTTCCCCGAGTCGAGCACCTGGCGCGCCGACGTCGTCAGGGTCACCGCCGACGGCCGGCGCGTCCCGATCGAGCGTCCGTGGTCGGGTTACCGCTGGGACGAGCTGGTGCAGACGCGGGGGCTGAGCTACCCCGTGGATCCGCCATCACGCGGACGCCGGGCTCGACAACCAGCTGGCGTTCCTCGATGCCGCGCTCGACTGGGTCGCAGACAACACTCCGCGCGACGCCGAGACCCGCTACCTGGAGGCCAGGGTGACGTCCTGGCACAACGCCGACCCGCCCCGGGTCGCGGTGCTGCGGAGCCAGATCCGCGAGGGCGGAGGGTGAACGCGGCCGCGGTCGGCGCGCCGCCCCGCATCCGCGGCGTGGTCGCCCGCTTCGACGAGCTGCTCGGCCGCCCGGTCAGCATGCGGGCCCTCGCGCTGCTGAGGGTGCTGGCCGGCCCGGTCGTCCTCCTGCATCTACGGCCGTTCCTGGCCGACGGCTTGGACGGGCGGATCTACCAGGACGCCTTCTACGAGCCTTACGCCGCCTGGTATCCGGAGCTGCCCGCCACGGTCTACGTCGGCCTGCTCTCGCTGGCGGCGGTGGCGGCCGTGGCCATGTCGCTCGGCTTGCTCACCCGCCTGGCGACGGCGACGACGTTCGCGATCGTCGCCTACAACCTGTTTCTGTCGACCACGCACTTCCACAACAACCGGGCCTACCTGGTCATCGTCCTGGGGCTGTTGGCGGTGGCGCCGTGCGGACGCGAGCTGTCGGTGGACGCGTGGGTCCGCCGCCGCCGGGGGCTCCCGGCACTCGACCCCTCGGCGCCGGCCTGGCCGCTGTGGCTGCTCCGGTTCGAGTGCGCCGCGATCTACGGCGCGTCCGGGCTGAGCAAGCTGGTCGACCCCGACTGGTTTGGCGGCACCGTGACCTGGCAGCGGGTCGTGCGGGCGCGAGACGATCTGGACGCGTGGCCGCTGCCGGACTGGGCGGTGTCGGTCCTGACCGACCGCGGCTTCCACACCGGAGCGGCCAAGTTCATCGTGCTCACCGAGCTGTTCATCGCGGTCGGCCTGTGGTGGCGCGGCACTCGCTACGCGGCCGTGTGGGTCGCCGTCGCCTTTCACGTCGCCATCGAGGTGTCGGCGTCGGTACAGGTCTTCTCGGTTCTCGGCATCGCCGTCCTGGTGATCTGGGCGGTGCCGTCGACTCGGGATCGGGTGCTCCGCATCGACCCGACGGCAGATCGCCAGCGGCGACTGGGCGCGCTCGTGCGCCGGCTCGACTGGCTGGCGCGCTTTCGCGTCGAGCCGGCTCCGCCCGGTTCCCGCCCGGCGGTCGTGGACCGGGATGGCACGACGATCTACGGGGCGCCGGCCGTCGCCTTTGGGCTGAGCCGCCTACCGCTGACGGCGTGGTTCGCGCTCCCGGCGCTGCTCCTCCCGGTCGTCCGTCGGGCCCGGCGTGCCGGCTGAGTCCGCGCCCCGACCTGGCAGGCGTGTCTGGCGGGCCGGGCTGACCCTGGCGCTGTTGCTCGCCCTGGCGTTCGTGGTGGTGGCGCCGCCGGAGCGCTGTCCGTCGGTCTCCGCCCGAGAGCTCCGAAGCTCGGCCCAGGCCACGGTCGATTGGTTCGTCCGCAATCAGGAGACGGATGGCATCCTGGCTGTACCTCTACAACGCCGACGACAACTCGACCCCGATCGAGTACAACGAGGTTCGCCACGCCGGGGTCACGATGGGCCTCTACCAGGCGGCCGCGGCAGGATTGCCCGGGGCGCTGCGCTCCGCCGACCGGGGTACCGAATGGGCGCTCGACCGGCTGATCCGAGCGCGATGGCTGGGCCGCGCTCGAAGGCGAGGACCGGGTCACCACCGGCGCAACCGCGCTCTTGGTCGCCGGGCTGACCATTCGCCGGGAGGCCACGGGCGACACGCGCTACGACGACATGCTGCGCCGGCTCGGGCGCTTCGTGCTCGCTCAGGCCGAGCCGTCGGGCGCGGTGCTCGCGTCATATGACCCGGTGACCGAGGCGCCGGTGGCCGGCGAGTACTCCAAGTACTACACCGGCGAGGCCTACTGGGCCCTGGCGCGCCTCCACAGAGCCTTCCCGGGCGAGCGTTGGGGCGACGCCGCGGACACCATCGGCGCCTACCTGGCGACGTCGCGCGACGAGGTCGAGGATCACTGGCCGCCGATCCCCGATCACTGGGCCGCCTACGGCATGTCCGAGACCGTCGAGTTCCCCGAGCGCGGCCGCGAGCCGCTGACCGAAGAGGAGGTCGACTACGCGCGCCGCCAGGCCGCGCTGTTCGGCATCCAGGCGCGGTTGGTCGCCCAGGGCGCCGGGCCATGGGGCCAGGTCGTACGGGGCGGCTACGTGCCCCGCGGCGGCTGGTACGGCGTGATAGACGAGGCTCTCACCGGGTGGTGGCTGACCGCGCGCGAGGAGCCCCGGCTGGCCGACCTGCAGGACGCGACCGCCGAACGTGCCACCTGCATCGCCGGACTGGCCGTGAGCACCCAGTCCGACGCGCAGGATGCCGCCGACGCTGCCCACCCGGAGCGAGTGGAGGGCGCGTGGTTTCGCGATGGGGAGACCCGCATGGACGACCAGCAGCACGCTTTGGCCGGGCTCCTGCGAACCATCCCGATCGTCGAGGCAAGCGAAGGAGGGTCGAGCTCGTCCGCCCGCGGCGATGACGCGCCCCTCGGGCTGGTTGTGGGCCGTCGTGCTCGTGCTGGCGCTCAACCCCGCCCGGGCCGCGTTCGGGGTTCCCCGCGCGGGGCGCTCGCCGCGCGACAGTCGTCGGCGTGGCCGCCGCCGGCGGGGCGATCGGCGGCCTGGCCGTGTGCGCCGCCGCCGCGGCGGGAGGCCCGCTGCTCGATGCGCTCGATGTCAGCGAGCCCTCGTTTCGCATCGCCGCCGGAATCGTGGCCGCGCTGGCCGGCGCCTCCGACCTGTTTCGGCGACCGCCCTCGCCCGAACCGGCGCTCGCCGGCCGGCGCGCCGCGCTCGTGCCCGTCGCGATCCCCTTGGTGGCGCGCCCCGCCCTGCTGGTGGTCGCGCTGGGCGCCGGCGCCGATCAGGACGTCCTCGTGTGCGCCGGCGCGATGACGACGGGTCTCGCGCTCTTGACCGGGCTGACGGCGGGGTGGCCGACCGAGGGCCCCAGGGGCCGGGTCCTCCGGTGGGCGGGCCGCCTGCTGGGCGCCGCGCTCGTAGCCTGCGGTGTCATCCTCGCCATCGACGGGGTCTTGGACGTCTAACCGGCGGCGGTGGCCGCGACGCAAGAAGGAGACCGGAATGCTGGGTCGACGCAGGCAAGAACGGCGCGAGGCACGCGAGGCGGAGCGTGCCGCCTTCGGACGCCACGGGAGTGCCACCCGGTACCGGATTCGCCAGAAGCTGCTGGCGATCGGCGACGACTCCTGGATCGAGGACGAGTCCGGGGAGAAGGTCTTCAAGGTCAACGGCAAGGCGCTGCGCGTACGCAAGACGCTGGTCTTCGAGGATCCGGACGGCAACGAGCTTTGCAAGATCCAGGAGCGCAAGCTGCGCGTGAAGGACAGCATGGAGATCGAGGGACCGGACGGCGAGCGCATGGCCATGATCAAGCAGGCCATTGTCGACCCAGTTCGCCAGCGCTGGGTGGCCGAGCTTCCCGAGGGCCCCGAGCTGCGCGTGCAGGGCAACATCGTCGACCACGAGTACGAGATCGAGCAGGACGGGGTCAAGGTCGCCGAGGTGTCCAAGCGCTGGTTTCGCGTGCGCGAGACCTACGGAGTCGAGATCGCGCCGGGCCAGAACGACGTTCTCGTCCTGGCGGTGGCGGTTGCCGTAGACGCGATGTCGTCGCCGCGCGGCTGACCGGGCGCTACATTTGCTCACGTGCGTTCTGGTACAAGGGGGTCTGCCTTCCAGCACGAAGCGTTCTTCTACGCAAACGACGAGGAGTTCCTGGAAGGGACCTCCAAATTCCTGCGCGAGGGCGCCGACGCCGGCGAGCCGGCGCTGGCAGTGCTGGCGGAGCCGAAGATCAGGGCGCTGCGGTCCGCGCTCGGCAGCCAGTCCGACGCCGTTCACTTCGCCGACATGGCGGAGGTGGGGTCCAACCCCGCCTGCATCATCCCGGCGTGGCGTGACTTCGTAGACGAGCACCGAGGCCGTGCCATCCGCGGAATCGGGGAGCCGATCTGGGCCGAGCGCAGGCCCGCCGAGCTCGTCGAGTGCCAGCACCACGAGTCGCTTCTCAATCTCGCCTTCGCGGATCGGGCCGACTTCCACCTGCTCTGCCCCTACGACACCGGCGCGCTGTCCGACGAGGTGCTCGAGGAGGCAAAGCGCAGCCACCCGCTGGTCAGGCTGGACGGGGCCTACCGCACCAGTGACTGCTGCCGCTCGCTCGACGAGGTGGCGATCCCTTTCGCGAAACGGCTGTCAGACCCGCCGGAGCGCTACTTCTGGCAGGTGTTCCAGCGGGCAACCCTGAGCGGCCTGCGAGCGTTTGTCACGAGGTACGCCCACACCACCGGGCTGAGCACTCGCAACACCGAGGACCTCGTGCTCGCGGTCAGCGAGATCGCCGCGAACGTGGTTGTCCACGGAGGCAGCGGCGGGATCCTGCGGATTTGGAGCGAGGACGACACGGTGGTCTGTGACGTAACCGGCCGCGGCTCCATCGATTCGCCCCTGGTCGGCCGCGAGCTTCCCAAGTCCATAGCGGCCGGCGGCTACGGCCTCTGGCTCGCCAATCACGTGTGCGACCTGGTTCAGATCCGGTCCTACGCGACCGGTACCGCCGTGCGGCTGCACAAGCGCATCGCCTAGGCGCGTTCTCGGCGTGCGAGCCAGCCCAGGAGCCCACCGAGCACGAGCCCGGCCTCGGGCGCAAGGGGCACGTCGGTTGTCACGCTGACGACGATGCCGAGCGCCAGGCCCAGCACGGCTCCCAGGACGATGGCGGCTCCGACGCTCACGGGCGCGAGTGTATGTTGCGCGGGCTTCTGCGCCCATGGTTGTTCTCTGGAGCATCGTCATCATCATTGCCGCCAACGTGGCTACGATCGCGGCGATGCTGCTCGTCCGGCGCGGCGCGCCGGAGGGGAGTCGCTTCAAGGATGGCGATCGCGCGTCGGGGGTGTTCGGTGTGCTCGCCGGTGGCTTTGCGATTTTCGCCGGCTTCATCATCTTCCTCGCCTTCACGACCTACGACCAGTCGCGCAGCGGCGGGGAAGCCGAGGCGCTCACCGTGGTGCAGCAGTTCGAGACCGCGGAGTTTCTGCCGCCCAGGGTGCAGGACCGCCTGGCCGGGGAGATCGTCTGCTACGGACGCTCGGTCGTTCACCGGGAGTGGCCGCAGATGGAGGTCGGAAAGGGCGGTAACACGATCAACCCCTGGTCAGTCGCCCTCTTTCGGAGCTTGAAGCTCGCGAACCCGACCACGCCCAGCGAGGAGGCCGCCTACGGCAAGTGGCTCGATCAGACCTCGGACCGCGAGGAGGGCCGGCGCGACCGGCTCCATGGGGCCGAGGGGATCATCCCAACCTCGATCTGGCTCGCCCTCTTCCTGATCGCGGGTGTCGTGTTCGCCTTCATGCTGTTCTTTGCCGACAGCGGCGAGGGTCTCGGCGCTCAGGCGATGCTGATGGGATCGGCAACCACGGTGATCGTGGTCACGCTGCTGGCGATCAACGCTCTCGACAACCCGTACCGAGACGGTGTGGGGCAGATCAAACCGGTGGCGATGGAGCGGTCACTGCGGCTCCTCAACACGGCGCGCACCGTGGTAAACGACACGACTGCGCTTCCTTGCGACGCGCGGGGCGCCCCGTTCTCATCCTGATGGACGACGCCAGTCACCGCCGCTTGGAGCTCGCCGCAACCGTTCTGCTCGCGATGGCGGCGGTGGCGACCGCTTGGGCGGCGTACCAGTCTGCTCGCTGGCACAGCGAGCAGGCGAAGGGCCAAAGCGCGTCGATCGCCGCGCGCGTCGAGTCGACGCGTGAGGCGAACGTGGCCAATCGCCAGGCGCAGATCGACGTTGCGCTATTCACGCAATGGGTCGACGCTTACGCGACCGACGAGACAGAGCTCGCCCGCTTCTATCGCAAGCGCTTTCGCCCCGAATTCCGGCCGGCGTTCGTCGCATGGGTCGCAACCAGGCCGCGGACGAATCCCAGCGCCCCGCTTTCGCCGTTCGCCATGCCGCAGTACAAGCTCGCGGCCACCGCGCAGGCCGAGGACCTCGAGCGCCAGGCGGCGGCCGCCTCCCAGAGCGTGGGGCTATACATCCAGCGGGCCGACGACTACTCGCTGGCCGTGGTGCTGTTCGCCGCGGCGCTGTTCTTTGCCGGCATCAGCACCCGGCTGCGCGCTTTCACGCCGCGGATGGTGATCGTCGGTCTCGGCTACGCCCTGTTCCTCGGCACGGTGATCTGGATCGCCACGTTCCCGGTCACCCTGTCGGGGTAGAGCATGCGCCTCGGCGAGGCCCGGCTGCGGCGTCTGCTCGACGTCGGCCGATCGCTCGTTGTTCAGCTCGACCTGGAGGTCGTGCTGCACCATGTGCTGGACACGGCCCGTGAGCTCACCGGCGCGCGCTTCGCGGCGCTCGGCATCCTCGACGAAGGCAAGGGGGAGCTGGAGCGCTTCCTGTTCATCGGCCTCGACGAGGAGACCCGGCGCGAGATCGGGCCGCTGCCGCGCGGCCACGGCGTACTCGGGGAGCTGATCCGCCACCCCGAGCCTCTGCGCCTGCCCGACGTGACGGCACACCCGCGCTCGTATGGCTTCCCGCCCGGGCATCCACCCATGACCACCTTCCTGGGGGTGCCGGTCACGATCCGGGGCGAGGCGTTCGGCAATCTCTACCTCACCGACAAGACCGGTGGCGCGGAGTTCGACGAGGAGGACGAGGAGTCCGTTCTCGTGCTGGCCGAGTGGGCCGCTATCGCCATCGACAACGCCCGCCTCTTCGATGGCGTCCAGCGGCGACGCGAGGAACTCGAGCGGGCCGTGCGCGGCCTCGAGGCCACTTCGGCGATCGCGCGAGCGGTCGGCTTCGAGACGGAGCTCACGCGGGTACTCGAGCTGATCGTCAAGCGCGGTCGAGCGATGGTCGGCGCGGCCTCGATGC
This sequence comes from uncultured Thermoleophilaceae bacterium, assembly GCA_963762265.1. Taxonomy (GTDB): domain Bacteria; phylum Actinomycetota; class Thermoleophilia; order Solirubrobacterales; family Thermoleophilaceae; genus JACVRW01. The sequence continues at coordinate 107,946 of CAVXKC010000006.1, forward strand.
TCGTGCTGTTGGACGAGGAGGGCACGCTGCGAGTTGGCGCTGCCGCCGGCCAGGCCGGCGCCCGGGTAGTGGGTACAGCGCTGCCCGTAGAAGGCACGTTGGTGGGGTCCGCGCTCGAAACCGGCTCGCCGCTGCGTGTGAGCGAGCTGTCGGGGCGGCTGGATCTAGGACTCGATGCGATCGCCCCCGGCGCACGCTCGGCCGTGGTCGTTCCGCTGGGCTTCCGGGGCAAGGGGCGGGGCGTGCTGGTTGCGATCGACCGAGCGGACGGCGGGCCGGCCCTCGATGCCGACGACGAACACCTGCTGACCTCTTTCGCGGCCAGCGCGGCGATCGCGGTCGCCACGGCTCAGTCCGTCGAGGCCGAGCGGCTGCGTCACTCCATCCGCGCCTCCGAGCACGAGCGCAAGCGCTGGGCCCGCGAGCTGCACGACGAGACCCTCCAAGACCTCGGGGCGCTCAAGATGATGCTGGAGGCGTCTGGGGGCGTGGAGGCGAGCGGTCCAGGCGTGGCGCGGGCCGTCGATCACCTGGAACTGACCATCCGCGGGCTGCAGAGCCTGATCACAGAGCTGCGGCCGGCGGCACTCGACGAGCTGGGCCTCAAGCCCGCGGTGGAAGCCCTGGCGGAGCGGACCTCCGCCACGTCGGGACTGAAGGTCGAGGCAAGGATCGAGCTCGAGGATCCCGCTGGCCCGAGCGAGACCGGGCTCGAAGCGGAGGTGACAACGACCGTCTACCGGATCGTGCAGGAGGCGCTGACCAATGCGGTAAAGCACGCCGGCGCCGACCGGGCGACCGTTGAGATCGTGAAGCAGGGGCCAAAGCTGGCCGTGACGGTCTACGACGACGGCTCCGGCTTCACGCCCGGGCAGCCGCAGAGTGGCGGCTTTGGGCTGATCGGCATGAATGAACGCGTCGATCTCGTCGGCGGGCGTCTCGAGATCGACTCCGCTCCGGAGCGCGGTACCACCGTCCGGGCCTGGCTGCCGGCGGGTCGCTCCTAGCCGGGGAGAAGCATCACGCGCCACTTGATCGCGGTGAGGTCGGCCTCTACGGCAACCCCCTCCGGAGCCTGTAGCTCCTGCTTGTTCAACGCGAGGTAGGGGGCGAGCCAGCGGCCGGCTATCTTGCTCGGCGGCCACCAGAGTGCCTGCTCGGAGGCGCTCGAGGAGTCGCCGGCGGTGCCGCTCACGTCCGCGCGCAGATACTGCGAGGCCGATCCCGTGAGGAGCAGTCCGCGAAGCACGGGACGAAATGGCGCGGGCTCGACGTCCGCGCCGGCGCGGGCGGCGATCGCCTCGGCCGCGGCGTCCGCCTGTTGGGTTGCGATGCCGCCCTGCTTGATCGGGAAGGTGGTCGCGTCACCCGCCGCGTAGATCTCGCGTTCGCCCTCCACAAGCCCATGCAGGTCGGTGGGGATGAAGCCTTCGGAATCCTGCGGAAGCCCGGGCAGGAACGGGCCCCGCAAGCGGGGCAGGGTGACCACTCGGTCGGCGGGCAGCGAGCCGGCCGGTACAAGGGTGAGCTCGCCCTCGTGCACGGCGGCCGCATGATGTCCGGTGAGCAGCGCCACGCCGCGGTCGGCCAAGAGCTTCCGCACGGCTTCCGAAGCGGCTGAGCCAAAGAGCTCGAGGGGCGCCTGCTCGGGAGTGACGATTGAGAGCTCGACGCGCCGCAGGCCGCGGTCGGCCACGCGCGCGGCGGTCATCAGCGCAAGCTCGTAGAGCGGCAGCGGCCACGACGTGCCCGTCGGCACCGCAAAGGCCACGCGCCGGATCTTGCGCTGCTCGAGTTCGCGCAGGACGCTGCGAAAGCGGCCCGTGTAGCCGGGGCCCTGCATCGTGATGCTGCCCTGCAGCGACGCGGTCGGCTGCGCGCCTATCGCGACCAGAAGCAGCTGGTAGTCGAGCGTGCGGCCGTCCCAGGTGAGCAGCTGCCTCTGTTCGGGCCTCACTGCTTGGACGCCGGCGAGGTGCATAGCGGCGCCTTGATCGCGCGTGATGGTGACCAGGTCGAAGCGGGTCGCCTGGCCCAGCCCGAATGGCTCGGCCACCACGAGCGGGCGGTAGGCCCACTCCGGGGTGGGCGTGACGAGCTCGACGGCGACTCGTTCCTCTGCAAGGTGCCGCAACGCGATCAGCGCCTCGAGCGCCGCCACGCCACCGCCCACGATCGTCACCCTGGTCGGTCCATTGCTCATGTCATCCAGGGTCCACTCATTCGGCCCTTCCGGCATCCGGGGATAGCTCTGGTCTGGGTCCGTGATTTCCCGTACCGGGTAGGGTCGCCCGCATGAGCCGCTTCAGAGTGGTGATCTGCGGCGGAGGCATCGCTGCGGTGGAGGGCCTGCTGCGCCTGCGCAGCCTGGTGAGGGACTCGCTCGACGTCACACTGGTCGCTCCGAACGACGAGTTGCGCTACCGCCCCTTGGCCGTCGACGAGCCGTTTGCCCGGCGTGGGGTGGGCCGCTACGCCTTGAAGACGATCGCGCGGAGGACAGGCGCCGAGTGGGTGCAAGACGCCGTCGAGTGGCTCGATCCAGACGCCCAGTCGGTTCACACCACTGGCGGCCAGGGTGTCCCGTACGACGCGCTGCTCCTGGCCGTCGGCGCGCGCTTGGCCCGTCCCTTCGAGCACGTCACCGTCTTTGACGACGCGCACGCCGATGATGCCTACCACGGCCTGGTCCAGGACGTCGAGGGTGGCTACACGCGCAGCGTGGCCATTGTCATCCCCGAGGGGCCGGCCTGGCTGTTGCCGGCGTACGAGCTGGCCCTGATGACGGCCGAACGCGCCGCGAGCGTGGGCGAGGAGGGTCTAGGGGTGAGCCTCGTCACCCCCGAGCCGGCGCCGTTGGCCGCGCTCGGCGAGAGCGCCAGCCAGGCCGTCGGCGCCCTGCTCGAACGCGGACGAGTCCGCCTCTACACCGACGCCCGCCCCGACGTCCCGGCCGCGGGCCGCCTGCTCGTCGCCCCCGATGGCCCCGAGCTCTTGCCGGAGCGGATCGTCGCCATGCCGCGAATCGAAGGCCGTCCCGTCCGCGGGGTGCCGGTCGTCCCCGGCGGCTTCGTCGGCATAGATGAGCACTGCCGCGTGCGTGGCCTCTCCCCGCGCGTCTTTGCCGCGGGCGACATGACCGACTTTCAAATCAAGCACGGCGGTCTCGGCGCGCAGATGGCGGACGTCGCCGCGGCCGGTATCGCTGCGCTCGCGGGCGACGCCCCTGAGCCCGAGCCCCTGCGGCCGATCGTCCGCGGCGTTCTCCACACCGGCGCGGAGCCGCTCTACCTCACCGCGCGCATGGAGGACGGTCGCATGAAGTCAGAGGCGACGACCGAGCGGCCCTGGCCCGCGGACGAGAAGGTGATCGCCGAAGAGCTCGGGCCCTTCCTGCGCTCGCTGGGGTAGCCGGGCTGACGTTAGCCGCCACATAGGCGGTCAACGTCAGTTTCGTTGTGCGCGGCCCGCGGCCGCGCGTCTCGTAGGAGATGAGCGTGCGCGCCTCGCCGTAGTGACGCAGCGAGAAGTTGCACGCGATCCGAGCAAGGCCGGGGGCATCGAAGGCCCGGAACTCCGAGGCGGCGATCTCCTCCCATCGTGTCTCGCCGCCCCAGAAGCCAGATACGATCGTCGCAATCCGTGGTTTTCCGCCCAACGACTGCGGCAAGTTGCGCAACTCGCCGCCCACGCGGGAGTCAGCGCTTAGCGCTCGATCAGGTCGTTTTCGAGGGCGTATCGGACCAGCTCCGCGCGGCTCGAGACGCCGAGCTTATGCTGGATATGCGAGCGGTGGGTCTCGACAGTGCGAACGCTGAGATAGAGCTGTCCCGCGATCTCGTTGTTGGTGTGGCCGAGCGCAATCAGGCGCAACACATCCAGCTCGCGCTCGGTCAGGTCGCCGGGCGGGCCCGTCGGCGCCGGCGCCGCCGCCATGCGCGCGCCGAGCACCGGGTTGAGCCAGGTGCCACCGCCCGCGGCGGCGCGCACAGCCTGCACGAGCTCCGCGCCCGCTGCCTGCTTGAGCACATATCCCTTGGCCCCAGCGCGCAGGGCCTCGCGGGCGAAGGCCGGATCCTCCTGCATCGTCAATACCACGATCGCCGTGGCGGGCGAGCTGTCGATCAGATCGGGGATCGCCCCCAGGCTCGAGCCACCCGGCATGTTGAGATCGAGAATGAGGATGGCCGGCTTGTGACCGAGCACGTAGCGTCGCGTGGCCTCGACGTCGCCCGCCTCAGCCACCACCTCGAGATCCTGCTCGGCTTCGAGCAGCATCCGCAGACCGCTGCGGACGACCGCGTGGTCGTCGGCCAGCACGATCGAGACGGCCCGGTCTTCCATCAGTGAGACCGTACCGCTCGGCATTCATCCGATCGGGGTGATGCCCGATGCGCGCCGGCCGTGGTCTGATGAAGTGCCCACATGATTGGCCATGCACTCTCCTTCGCGCCGAGACTGGAAGGGCGGATCGTTTGGGATCGCTGGATCGCCATCGGGTTCGCCATCGGCTCGGCGTGCTTTCTCATCGGTCCGCTCCCGGGGTTCGTCCAGCTCGTCGGCGCGGGCGCGGACGGCGCGGTGTTCTTCGCCGGCTCGATCTTCTTCACGCTTGCGGCTCTCCTCGAGCTGCGCGAGTCCACGCTGAGGCTTGGCCGCTGGGCCGCGGATCCCTCGTGGTGGAGCGCGGCGATCCAGTTCGTCGGCACCCTCTTCTTCAACCTCAGCACCTTCGCAGCCATGCAGGACGGGCTCTCCACCGAGCAGGGCAACCGGCTCGTATGGGCGCCCGACGTCTTCGGCTCGACGGCCTTCCTCATCTCAGGGGCGCTCGCCTACCGCGTGACGGACACGGCGCGCCGCGCCGCCGGCCGTCGTGACCGCGAATGGAAGATGGCGGCCGTCAACCTGGCGGGCTGCGTGCTCTTCGGAATCTCGGCCATTGCGTCCTTCATCGTGCCGTCAAGCGGATCGATCCTCGACCTGGCGGCCGCGAACTGGACAACCGCGCTGGGCGCGCTCTGCTTTCTCGTCGGCTCTCTGCTGCTCCTACCGCGCCGCCACGACGGCGTCTCGCCCGCCGACTCTCGACCACTCATCCCCACGGAGGTATGACCATGCCGTCAAGCGACAACCCCGCCGTCACGCCGTCATTGTCCGATGGGGGCGCGCAGCCCCTGCTGAGCGAGCAGCTAGAAGAGCTCGCCAAGCAGTTCGGCCACCGCTTCCTGCTCGAGCCGGCGCCCGATAACCAGCTCCCGGAACACGGGATGCCCGCCGTCGACGCCATGCGGCTGATCGGCGAGGAGCTCGTGCTCGACGGCATCCCGATGCGCAACCTGGCGACCTTCGTTACGACCTGGATGGAGCCCGAGGCCAACCGGGTCATCGCTGAGAACCTGCACCGCAACTTCATCGACCACGCCGAGTACCCCCAGACGGCCGAGATCGAGCAACGCTGCATCCGCATGCTCGCGAACCTGTTCCACGCCCCCGGGGAGACGACCGGTGCCCGCACGCAGGGCTCGTCGGAGGCGATCATGCTCGGTGCGCTCTCGCTGAAGTGGAAGTGGCGTCAACGGCGCGAGAAGGCCGGGAAGGACACCACGCGCCCGAATCTCATCTTCGGAGGCGACGTGCACGTCGTGTGGGAGAAGTTCTGCCGCTACTTCGATGTCGAGCCGCGCATCATCCCGCTGCAGAGGGACAAGTACACGATCGGGCCCGAGGACGTAGAGCCCCACCTCGACGAGAACACGATCGGTGTGGCCGCGGTGCTGGGCACGACGTTCACCGGCCACTCCGACGACATCGTGGGGATCAACGACCTCCTCGTCCGCATCAAGAACGAGAAGGGGCTCGACGTGCCGCTTCACGTCGACGGGGCGAGCGGCGCCTTCGTGTGGCCGTTTCTGTACCCCGACTCCGAGTGGGACTTCAGGCTCGAGCAGGTGCGCTCGATCAACGCGTCTGGTCACAAGTTCGGCCTCGTCTACCCCGGGATTGGATGGCTCGTCTTCAGGGAGAAGAGCGACCTGGCGGAGGATCTCGTCTTCTACGAGAACTACCTGGGCAAGACCGACGCGACGTTCACCCTGAACTTCTCCACCGGATCGGCAATGGTGCTGGCCCAGTACTACAACTTCGTCCGCTTCGGGCACCGCGGCTACCGCTACATCATGGAGACGATGATGGAGAACACCCGCGCGCTCGCTGAGCGGATTACCGAGATCGGGGCGTTCGAACTGATCGGAGCGGGCGAGGAGCAGCTGCCCCTCGTGGCGTTCCAGCTCGCCGAGGAACGCAAGTTCGACGAGTTCGACATCGCATCGCAGCTGGCCGCGGAGCGGGGCTGGATGGTGCCCGCCTACACGCTTCCGCCAAACGCCAACCACGTCAAGATCATGCGCGCGCTCGTGAAGCTCACGCTCGGCCACACGCTCGCCACCACGCTGGCGGACGACATCGCCGAGGCGTGCGAGACGCTGGAGCAGAAGGGCGGCCTGCACGATCTCGACCGCAAGCGCGTCAAGACGGGGGTTGGGTACTGAGATGGCGGCGGTAACCGAACAACTCTCCGATTCCGACCGAGGCAAGGCAATCCGGGCCGAGGTGCCGCGGTCGTCCCATGCCGACTGGGCGCCGTCCGGCTCGCGCGATCCGGTGGCGCTGCTCGAGGAGCAGGCAAAGACGAGGGTGCCCGAACTCGTCCCGATTCGCTATGGCAGGATGCTCGTTTCTCCGTTCACGTTCTTTCGCGGGGCGGCATACATCATGGCGGCAGATCTCGCCGCGGCCCCGCGAACCGGCCTCGAGGTTCAGCTCTGCGGAGACGCGCACCTCTCGAACTTCGGCGCCTTTGCAGCGCCGGACCGGCGGCTCGTCTTCAGCCTCAACGACTTCGACGAGACGCTCCCGGGCCCGTTCGAGTGGGACGTCAAGCGGCTTGTCGCGAGCTTTGCGGTCGCGGGGCGCGACCGCGGCTTCAGCGCTAAGCAGCGCAACGCGATCAACGTCGGTGTCGTGCGCGCCTACCGGGAGGCGATCAGGGACTTCGCGCGGCTGGGGCCGCTCGCTGTCTGGTACGCCCGCCAGGAAGTGGACGACATCTCGAGGACCTTGGCCACGCGGGCGTCTTCGAAGCAGCTCAAGCGGTTCGAGTCCAACGTCGCGAAGGCACGAGCGAAGGACAGTCTTCGGGCGTTCGAGAAGCTCACCGAGATCGTCGACGGCGAGCCACGCATCGCGAGTGACCCGCCCATCGTGATCCCGATCGAGGAGTTCGTGCCTCCCGGCGAGGCCGACCGGATCAGCGACGTGATGAAGGAGGTCATCGACTCCTACGGCAGCACGCTCGCCTCGGATCGCCGCCGGCTGCTGGCACGTTTCCGCTACGTGCACGCCGCCCACAAGGTGGTCGGCGTCGGCAGCGTCGGCACGCGGGCGTGGATCATGCTCCTGATCGGTCGCGACGCCCCAGACCCTCTGTTTCTCCAGTTCAAGGAGGCCGAGGCGTCTGTCCTCGAGCCGTTTCTCGGGAAGAGCGATTTCTCGAACCACGGGCAGCGTGTCGTCGAGGGCCAGCAACTGATTCAAGCGACCAGCGACGTGCTGCTCGGCTGGATCCGGCAAGCGGGCGTGGACGGCAAGGAACGCGATTTCTACATCCGCCAACTCTGGGACTCGAAGGGGTCCGTCGTGATCGAGTCGATGGATCCGGAGTTGATGGGAGCCTACGCCGGGATCTGCGGGTGGGCGCTCGCGCGGGCCCACGCCCGCTCAGGCGACCCCGTCGCGATGGCGTCCTATCTGGGGTCAAGCGACAGCTTCGACCGGGCGCTGGCGTCGTTCGCCGAGACCTACGCCGATCAGAACGAGCACGACTACGCGACGCTTCGCGAGGCCGTCGACTCCGAGAGGGTCAGTGCCAAGATCGGGCTCTAGGTAGAGATCCGCTGGACACCGACCGCGGCATTGCATACGGTCTCATCCCGCTAGCCGACGTAACGCCCCAAGGAAGGGCCACTTGTTGGTGCTCTGCCGGGCCAGCCTTGAGCACAGATGGACTCGGTTCCCCAGGCCTCATCAATAGATCCCGGCCCGCACCTGTTGCGGTCGCTGCTTGTCCCGAAGCGGATCGGCGACGTTTCCGTGCGCGAACGCGAGCTTGCTCTTGGCGTGCTGGCGCTGGGCTGTGTGGCGCTTGCCTTCGTTGTCCCGCTCACCTCTGACACGCTCGCGCACCCGGTTGGCTTCGCCTGGCTTGCTGCCTGGTCGGTTGTCGGCTTCGTCCTCGCCGGTCTGTTGTGGTGGCGGGCCCGGCCGTGGAGCCGGATCGGGCCGCTGCTGTGCGCACTCGGTTTCTTGCTCGGCTTGGCGACCTTCCAGGGCAGCGCGAGCGAGCTCGGCTTCAGCCTGGGCGTCTTGGTGGACGCGCCCGTGGTCCTCCTGGCGTGGTATCTGGTCCTCGTTTTCCCGGGCTCCCGCCTGGATGCGCCCGCTCGGCTGGTGATGACCTTCGCCAGCGCGGTGATCCTGCTCGGCTTCATTCCGAACTTCTTGCTGTCGGCGGATATTTCGGGGGCGACGCCGCTGGCGCGTTGCGGCGACGGGTGCCCCTCGAATGCCCTCCTGGTCGCGTCGGAGTCCGGACTTGCCGATTTCTTCGGCGGGATCGATCGGTTTGGCCGCGTTGCGGTCACGCTCCTAATCGCCGGCCTGGTCACCAGCCGTTTTCTGCGGGCGAGCAGGCCGCGACGGCGGACCCTTCTACTCGTCTACTCGGCGGTGGGTCTGTGGCTCGGTTCGTTCGCCGTCTACAACACCGCCGTCAATGCCAACGTGTCCGTGGACGTGCTGGACAGGATTGGCATCGGCGTCACAGTCAGCCGCCTGCTCTACCCGCTGGCCTTCATCGCGGCGCTCGTCTTGGCGCGCGCGTACGCCGGCGGAGCCCTCCAGACGATGGTCCACGAGCTGCGTACGGACTCCACGCTGCGCTCGGTCGAGCGAACGGTCCGAAGCGTGCTCGCCGACCCCTCATCTCGGCTGGCCTTTTGGCTGCCGCAGAGCCGCCAGTACGTGGACGCTGCCGCGCACCCGGTCGAGCTACCAGCGCCTAATGGCAGCTCCTCCTCCGTGCACGTCTTTCGGTCCGCCGACCGCGAACCGCTCGTCGCGATCGTTCACGACCCCGCGCTCGACGAGGATCCCGAGCTCCTCGAAGCGGCCGGCGAGGCCACCGTCATGGTGCTGGAGAATCGCCGCCTCGACGAGGAGCTTCGCCAGGCGCGCGAGGCGCTGAGTCGCTCCGAGCGGGCGCTCGGCGCTGCCGTCACAGACGAGCGAAAGCGGATCGAGCGGGATTTGCACGACGGCTCCCAGCAGCGCTTGGTCGCCATCCGCATCGGGCTCGAGCTGGCCCGCGAGCGCGCGGAGGGCGATCCGGAGAGCCACGCCCGGCTCGCGAAGCTCGGCGAGCAGCTCGACCACGCGGTCGAGGAGCTGCGCGGGCTCGTCCAGGGGATTTACCCCTCTGTGCTGCCCGACTTCGGCCTCCGGGCTGCGCTGAAGGCGGCGGCGGAGCGCTCGGGCGTCGCGGTCGACCTCGACCTCCAGGAGATCCCGCGCTATCCGGCCCACCTCGAGGCTGGCGTGTACTTCGCCTGCGTCGAGGCGCTCCAAAACGCAACCAAGCACGCGGGCCCCGGCGCGCACGTGAAGCTGCGGCTGTGGACCGATGGGGCACTGGTTTGCTTCTGCGTCTCAGATGACGGAATCGGCTTTACCCCCGGAGCCGGCCGCGAGGGCCTGGGCCTGCGCAACATGGCCGACCGGCTCGCCGCGCTCGATGGAACCTTCAGTCTCGAAACCGCCCCGGGACACGGCACCGAGGCCACGGGATCCGTACCAGTCGGGCGCCTGGCCCCGCTTTAGCTAGCGCGGGCGGGGGCGCATGGCATCCACCGCTTCATGAACGGTGTGAAACGTCCGGTCGGAGCCGATCGCCTCGAGCACGCCGGCGCGCCGCCAGAGGTCGAGGATTGACGATTGGACGCGGGCGAGCGCCAGGGAGGCGTCCTTCGAGCTGAGCTCCTGCGCGAGTTCGATCAGCATGTCCGCGCCGTCGGTGTCGGTGAGGGAGACCGCCTCGGCATCCAGCACCACGGCCTCGACGGGGTTTGGGTCATCCGCGATCAGCTCCTTCAGGCCATCGCGAAACCGGTTGGCGTCGGCGAAGAAGAGCGGGCCGTCCAAGCGCACGACGACGACCCCGGGAGCCTCCTCGAGGTCTGTGTGCCGCTCGAGATCGAGGTACGCCTCCGACCCGGGCTGGCGGCCGAGCCTTCGGATCCCAGGGCGCGAGGATCGTGCAAGAAGCAACAGCAGCGACAGCGCCACTCCGATGGCGATGCCCTGGATGATCCCCAGAAACAGGATTCCGAGCATCGCTCCCATGAAGAAGATCCAGTCGGGCCGGTTGACGCGGTAGTAGCGCTTCATGCCGACGAACGAGATCAGCCCCAGCATGGCGTCGATCACGACCGCGCCCAGTGCCGCCGAGGGGAGCTCCTCGAACATGCCCGCCAGGAGAAGCATGGTCAGCAGGACCAGCCCGGCGTTGATCAAGGACGCCATCTGGGTTCGCTGGCCTGCCGTGTCGGCGACAGAGGTCTTCGAGAGGCTGCCGTCGTTGACGAAGCCGCCTACGAACCCGGCGGCTCCCGAGGCGGCGCCCTGAGCGATGAGCTCCTGATCGGGATCGATGTCGTAGCCGTGCCTGGTCGCCGCCGAGCGAGCCGCGGCCAGAGTCTCCGAATAGCCGACGAAGACCACGGACAGGGCGCCCAGGAGCAGCGCGCCGAGTTCGCTCCACCCGACCCCCGGGAGCCCGACCGAGAACAGGCCGGTGGGAACGTTCCCGGTTACCGCGACCCCCTCGTCAGCGAGGTCGAGCCCGACCGAGGCGACGATCGCGAGCGTCACCACGATGAGCGCCCGCGGCCACTTCGGACGCAGGTAGCGCATCGTCAGCAGCAACGTGAGCGTCCCGACACCGACCGGCAGCGTGGTCAAGTTCGTGTCCGGGATCCTCTCCACGGTTTCGAGCAATTCCTCGACGTAGCTTCCGTCGGTCTGCTGCACGCCGAGCAACTTGTACGACTGGTTGATCACGATGCCGATCGCAAAGCCGAGGATGAAGCCGCCGAGGACGGCCTTGGAGATGAAGGTGGACACCCAGCCCATCCGCAGCGCGCCGAGCGCGATGTAGACCGCGGCTGTGGCGAGCGCGAGGGCGGCCGCCCACTCGGCGGCCTTGTCCGTGCCGATCGCCGCGGCTCCGGCCAGCGGAGTGATGACAGCGGTCGAGACCGCGGCCACTGTTGCGCTCGGTCCCTGCACGAGTTGCCGCGACGTGCCGAAGACGGCGTACGCGAGGAGCGCCGCGAACGCCGTATAGAGCCCGTACTGGACGGGCACACCGGCGAGCGTGGCGTACGCCAGGCTTTGGGGCACCAGCAGCGCCCACACCGACACAGCCGCTACGGCATCGGCCCTGAAGAGGTGGCCGCGATAGGCCGGCAGCCACGAGAGAATCGGCAGCCATCTCTTCATGGCAGGGACTGCGCCTCTGCGTTAGCGGCTCTCGTCCGCCGTGGCGCTCCGCGCCGCGGCGGCGAGCAGGTCCGGAGCGAGCTCCCCGAGCTCTGTGGTGCCCACGAATGAGTTGGCCAGCGGTGCCCCGCCGCTGCGCGACACGGCATCCTCCAATGCGCCGGCCCACTTGTGCTCGACAAGGACGGCAACCAAGGCCGCGCCCGGCTCGAGCACCTGCCCGAGCTCGAGCAGAGTCTCGCGCGACACGCCGCGATCTGAGCTGAGCGCCTTCTCGGTTGCGCGGCGTCGTGCGCCGGGCTCGAACCGAAAGCCGATCAGCGGCGCGACGATGCCGCCGCTGTCTCCACGGAGATCGACCGCCACGAGCTCGCCGGTCTCGGGATCGCTCGCCACGAAGAGCGCCTCGAGGATGCGGAGCGCGCCGCCGCTCTCGACGCGCTCCAGAGCGCCGACCAACCGGCCCTCGAAGTCAGCGCCCGGCCCGAATCCGTACACCAGGAGGTGGGCCTCGCGCAATGGTGATCCGCCGGTCACGATGACGGCGGCACCACGTCGCGCTCAATGCGCCGGGCGGCCTGCTCCTCTCGTCTCAGGGCCTCCAGGAAGGCGACGTGCAAGCGGTGCCGGTCGGCGCGGCCGGCAGCGGACCATGCCTTGTAGTCGCGCACGACCCGCCTCGAGGCGTCACGCCACTCCTGGAGGTGCTCGGCGTGCAGGTCTGCGGCTTCGCTGACCCGAATCATGTGAGCGAGCGTAAGGCCCTCAGCGGCGCGGCTCATCATCCAGATCGGGTGATCTGTGACCTTGGCTCAGGCGTCCCGGACGCACCGAAAGCCGGTGTTGCCGGTCGTCGAGTCCGGTTCGAGCGAATTGCGCGCAGCCACGCGGTAGCGGCGGCAGTAGGAGGCGTGGCACAGGTATGAGCCGCCGCGCGTCGAGCGCCGCTCGCCGCGGCGCGGCCCCTGCGGGTTGGTCCGCTTCTCGCGTGTGTGAAAGTCGCGACTGAACCAGTCCGAGCACCACTCCCAGACGTTGCCGGTCATGTTGTGCAGGCCGTAGCCGTTGGGCGGAAAGGCGTCAGTGGGACAGGTGCCGAGGAAGCCATCGTCCCCGGTGTTCTGGGCCGGGAACGTCCCCTGCCAGACGTTCATCCGATGCTCGCCGCCCGGCTCGAGCTCGTCACCCCACGGAAAGGCCTTTGCCTCGAACCCTCCCCGTGCGGCGAATTCCCACTCTGCTTCGGTCGGGAGGCGGGCTTCTGCCCACCGGCAGTAGGCCTCGGCGTCGTTCCAGCTCACATGCACGACCGGGTGGTCGTCGCGCCCGTCCAGCCCGGAGCCGGGTCCCTCGGGGCAGCGCCAATCGGCTCCCTCGACCTGGCGCCACCACGGTGCGGCCTGAACGCCGCGGGTGGGAGGAAAGTCGTCGGGAAGCAGGCCGGCGAACACGAACGACCAGCCGAAGCGCTCAGCTTCGGTCACATGGCCCGTCGCATCCACGAAGCGAGCGAAGTCGGAGGTCGAGACCGCTTGGGTGTCGACCCGAAAGGGGTCGAGCCGGACACGGCGGAGCGGGCCCTCCCCGTCGTCGGGGTAGGCGAAGCGGTCGGTGCTTCCCATGAGGAACTCGCCGGCGTCGAGCGCCACCCCCCCGTCGCTCTGAGCGTCCACCGGGCGAGTGTACGCCGGGCGGCGATTCGGGCTCGGATATCACTCCGTTCGGGGAGGTGCCGGGTACCAAGGGTCGAAACGGTGTGAAGTCGTGACCGAAGACGACAGCCTCAAGATCGATCCGGATGCGCTGTCGGGGCTGGTTGCCACCCCGCGGTGGCTTCGAGATCTGGGTCTGACCGCCTGGCTCATCGTTGGCGTGATCGTTCTCTTGGTCGGTGCGGTTTGGATCCTGTCCCTCACCCAGACGATCGTCATGCCCCTGATCGCGGCGCTCGTGGTCGCCGCGGTTGCCGCTCCACTGGTCCGTTGGCTTGCAGGCCACCACCTCCCTCGCGGTCTGAGTGCCGCGCTCCTGCTGGTCTCGCTGATCCTGCTCGGTGCCGGGGTGGTGTTTATCGTCGTGGCGGGCATCACGAGCCAGACCAGCGACCTCAGCGGTTACCTCTCGGATGCGAAGAACACGATCGAGGGCTGGCTCAAGGATCTCGGCGTCGATCCGAGCACGGCGAGCGACGCGAAGAACGATGCGAGCTCCTCCGCCACCAGCGCCGTTAGCACCCTGCTCCACGGCGTCTCGGGCGGGCTCAAGCAGCTCTCGTCGCTGGTCTTCTTTCTGGCGCTGACGGCCCTCAGCCTCTTCTTCCTCCTCAAGGACGGGCCGACGATCCGTGCGTGGGCCGAGCGGCACTTCGGGGTGCCTATACCGGTTGCCCACACTGTGACCGAGCGAGTGCTGGGGTCGATGCGCGGCTACTTCTTCGGCGTCACGATCGTGGCGGCGTTCAATGCGGTCGTCGTCGGTGGTTCGGCGGTCGTACTGGGAATTCCGCTTGCCGGGACGATCGCGGCGATCACCTTTCTCGGGGCATACATCCCCTATCTCGGCGCCTGGACCGCTGGTGCCTTCTCTGTGCTGCTCGCGCTGGGAGGCTCAGGCACGGACGCGGCCGCCGCAATGGTCGTGGTCCAGCTCCTGGCCAATGGCGTTCTTCAGCAGCTCGTACAGCCGATCGCCTACGGGGCTGCGCTCGGCATTCATCCGCTCGCCGTCCTGGTGGTGACGATCGCCGGCGGGAGCCTCTTCGGAGCGGTTGGCTTGATCCTCGCCGCTCCGCTCACCTCCGCCGCCACGAAGATCAGCGCTGACCTCGCGCGCGGACGCGCGTCAGAGTCGGGCGAATCGGGCGAGGGCGCGGTGGCTGGTCCACAGCCGGCCTAGATGTAGTCGCGGAGGTAACACCCATAACCCACGAGTGCGCCGCGAGCGGTCAGGCTCGAGGGGGTGCCTTAGGTTGTGGGGGCTATACAACAAGAAACTAAGGCACCCGCCTCTAGGGCCCCGCCACGAGCCCTACTCGCGTGGTTGGAACGGCTGTTGCTCCAGCTCGCCCCCGGCGATCACGAGCGCGGTCGACTCCGGAACCTCGTGCCAGGCGCCTGCCAGGTCGGACAGCGGCTCCGAGACCACGACCCGGTCCCCTTCGCTCAGTTGCTGAAACCGCTCGTTCTCAGGGTGGAGGCGCTTCAGCGCGTCGACGTCGGCGGAGACGAACAGCGTGCGCGAGTCGTGGTCCGACGAGTACCGGATCGCCCAGAGCCGATCGCCGTCGCTCATTCCGAAGGTGCCCTGGACTGGGCTCGCGACCCCGTGCTCGCTCGCCGTGGACTCGACGAGGCCGAGCGCCTGCTCCATCGCCCCGGGCGGATCGTCCTCGAGCCCGAAGGTCAGCGCCAGGTGAAAGACCAGCTCCGAGTCGGTCGACCCCGTGATGTCGTTGAAGAGAGATGGGTCCACGGCCATCATCAGGTCTCGGCGCAGCGCTGCGATCCCGGCGATCATGCCGTTGTGGACGAACAGCCAACGGCCGTAGCGAAACGGATGGCAGTTGGTCTGCTGGACCGGGCTACCGATTGCGGCCCTGATGTGCGCGAGAAAGAGCGGAGTCTCGATGTGGTCCGCCAGCTCGCGCATGTTGGAGTCGTTCCACGCAGGGTTGACGCTGCGGTAGCGGGCCGGCGAGGTACGGGGGTCCACGCCGTACCAGCCCACCCCAAACCCATCACCGTTCGTGGTCTCCGCGCCCATGCGCGAGTGCAGGCTCTCGTCGATCAGCCCGTGCTTGGTGCGATAGAGCAGCTCTCCCATCAGCAGCGGCTGCCCCACGTAGGCGTTCCAGCGGCACATCAGACAGGCCGCGGCTCGTCGGAGAGGATCCTGGCCTTCTCGGCCTTGTACTCGGAAGCGTCGAGCACGCCGCTGTCGCGCATCTGACCAAGGCGCTCGAGCTGATCGAGGCGCGGGTCGGACCCCGGCGAGGGTCCGCTGTCGCCTCGCCGGCCCAGGCCGGCCAGCCACTTGCCGAGGCGCTCGCCGGCATCGTGGTGATCGGCGTCCGGGAACTCGCGCATGGTCTGGCGGCGCAGGGCCTCGACTCCCCCCGCCATCAGCCCGATCAGGATCAGGGCCGGGATCACGAGGCGGAAGGCCGGGGTCGGCGCCCAGGCGATCAGCACGAGGACGATTACGCCGAACGCGCCCCACGCGTAGCGGGGCTCGCGCAGGTACGGCGCAAGGCCGCGGCGTGTGCCCACTGCCCAGGTCGTCGGGCCCGCGAGCCAGGCCGCGAACACGACTACGACCCCGTAGATGAGTGTTGCGGTGGCCACCTGAACGAGCAGCGAGGTGCCGGTGCTCCACGCGGCCTCCGCCGCCGGG
>CAVXKC010000007.1:0-180883 GCA_963762265.1 uncultured Thermoleophilaceae bacterium
TTTTCCACGAGGGCACCCTCGAGGTGGCGCACGCCGCGCCCGGCGAGGATGCGCGCGCGGGGATCCACGAGCGCTTCGCAACGGCCGCCGCCCTGACCGCCCGCGCGCTCGCGGGGCTCGGCGTCGATGCTCGGGTGGGCGAGGTCCCGGGCGAGTACTGCCCGGGCCGCTGGAGCGTCAACACGTCGGGGCGGCGCAAGCTCGTCGGGATCGGGCAGCGCGTGGTCTCGGGCGGCTCGCACACCGGCTCGGTGATTGTCGTGGACGACGCAACCCGGATCCGGCGCGTGCTCGAGCCGGTCTACTCCGCACTCTCGCTCGACTGGGATCCGGCGACGGTGGGAGCGGTCGACGACGAGGTCCCCGGAACCGGCTGGGAGGCGGTCAGGGATGCGCTGCTCGCTGAGTACCGACAGCTGTTCGAGCTGGTGCCCGGCTCGGTCGACGCGAAGACGCTCACGATCGCGCGCAAGCTCGCTGCCGACCACCGGCCACCGGCGGTTTAGATGACTGATCCCAAATCCTTGCGCCTTCGGATGGCGCGCCTTGGGCTCGGGCCAACGGCGGGCGAGTAACTAGACGACCGCCGGGCTCTTGGCGCGCTCGGTCGTCGCCACGATGGCGTCGACGATCTGAGGCCAGAGCGGACGTGGCATGTCGTGGCCCATCCCCGGGATGGCGAGGAACTCAGCTCCCGGGATGGCACGGGCGGTGGCCTGACCGCCGCGGTACGGGACTAGCGGGTCGTCGCGCCCGTGGATGACGGTGGTCGGGACGCGCAGGTCGGCGAGCCGCGCGCTGCGGTCGCCGGAGGCGATGATCGCCGCGAGCTGGCGGCCGGTGCCCGCCGGGTGGTGTCCGCGCTCGTAGCCGGCGGCCGCCACCTCGCGGATGCGCTGCTCGTCGGATTGGAAGGTCTTGGAGCCGATCATTCTGAACACGCGGACGAAGTAGTCGATGTAGGCCTCCTTCGAGCTCGGCGCACGGCGGGTGAGCACGCTCCAGACCCGGAGCTTCGGCAACCCCGCCCGGCGGTTGCCGGTCGTCGACATGATCGACGTGAGCGAGAGCACGCGCTCCGGGCGCCGGATCGCCATTGTCTGGGCGATCATGCCGCCCATCGACACCCCGACCACGTGGGCGGCGTCGATGCCGAGGTGGTCGAGCAGGCCGAAGCTGTCATCGGCCATGTCGTCGAGCAAGTAGGGGGCGTCGACGCTGAGCCCGGCGAAGCCACGCGCGAGGTTCGGCACGGGGGCGTCGATCTGGGTCGACAGGCCGGAGTCGCGGTTGTCGAAGCGGATCACGCGAAAGCCGCGCGCGGCAAGCAGCTCGCACAGCTCGAGATCCCAGTGGATGAGCTGCATGCCGAGTCCCATTATCAGCAGCATCGGGGGGTCGGACGGGTCGCCGATCGTCTCGTAGACGACGTCGATGCCGTTCACATGCGCGCGTTCTTCGGACATTGCTCCTTCAGGCTAGTGCCGAGGGCCGCCCTGCCGGGGCCGAGGTCCCGCCGGCCGGTGCCTGACTTTCTTGTTGTATAGCCACCAAAACCTAAGGCACCCTGCGTGCGACGGGGGTGTGACCCCCCAGCGATCGGGCGACCCCTTTGTTGCTGCAGTTTTTTTCTAGCGAGCGGCGAAGTTGCGCCGCCATGCCGACGGCGGCACCCCGTAAGCGCGCGTGAAATGGCGGCGGAAGGCCGCGGGCGTGGGGAAGCCCACGCGCGCGGCGACCTGCTCCACGGGTTCGTCGGAGGACTCGAGCAGGGGCAGGCTGGCGTCGAGGCGGCGGCGCAGCAGCCAGGCGCCGGGGCTTGCTCCGGTTGCGGCGCGAAAGCGCCGGCTGAACTGGCGCGGGGAGAGGTGCGCGCGGCGCGCCAGGTCCTCCACGGCCACCCGCTCCGCGAGCCGCCCGAGCGCCCACTCGATCGCGCCCGCGACCGGGTCGTCCGTGGCCGGGGCGGGCACGGGGGTGTCCACGAACTGGGCCTGGCCGCCGTCGCGCTGCGCCGCCACGACCATCCGGCGCGCGACGCGGTTGGCGATCGCTGCTCCGTGGTCCTTGCGCACGAGGTGCAGGCAGAGGTCGATGCCGGCGGCCGTGCCGGCGGACGTGAGGACGTCCTCGCCGTCGACGTAGAGGACGTCCGCCACGACATCGACGTGCGGGAAGCGGCGCGCGAGCAGCGGCGCGTAGCGCCAGTGCGTGGCCGCCCGCCGCCCGTCGAGCAGGCCGGTCGCGGCGAGCACGAAGGCACCGCTGCAGATCGACACGAGCCGGGCGCCGCGGTCGTGCGCGCGCCGAAGCGCGCCCACCAGGCGCGGCGAGGGATCGCCGTGGACGTCGGGGGCGCCCGGCAGGATGATCGTGTCGGCCCGTCCAAGCTCCTCGAGGCCGTGGCCGACGACGAGCCCGAAGCCCCCGAGCGCCTCCAGGACGCCGGGCTGCTCCGCGCAGACCGAGAACGAGTACCAGCCGTCGACCTCGAGCTCGGGCCGCGGCAGGGCGAACACCTCGGCTGCCACGCCGAGCTCGAACGGAGCGAGGCCGGAGTGGGCGAGCACGGTGACCCTGTGACTCGGCGGTTTCATGTCCGGATCGTATCGCCAAGTGTCGTTTCGGACACTGGCCGCAAAGCAGCGGCCGCGCGATCCTGCACCCATGGAGACGATCAGCCTGGATGCCACTCTCGCCCACTTCGCCGGTCGACTGGCCGTGGAGACCGACGTCGCCGACGTGGCGCAGGCGCTGGCCGAGGGCGGCGAGCCCGGCTTCGTGCTCGTCGACGCCCGCAACCGTGACGCCTACACGTGCGGGCACCTGCCGGGAGCGGTAAGCCTCCCCCATGCCGAGATGAGCGAGGAGACGGTGGGCGAGCTACCCGGCGGCCTCGTGGTCGCCTACTGCTGGGGACCGGCCTGCAACGGCGCGGTCAAGGCCGGCCGCCGGCTGGCCGAGCTGGGGCGGCCGGTCAAGGAGATGCTTGGGGGCTTTGAGTACTGGGTTCGCGAGGGCCATCCTGTGGAGGGCTCTTGCGCTTAGACCCGTTCGAGCGCGCGGCCGCCTTGGTGTGCTTGCGTGCCGCGGCGAGGAGCTCGGCGAGAGACTCCTCGAGCATCGCGCCGAACTCCTCGAGGTCCGGCATCGCGTCGTAGTCGGCGAGCAGGCCGAAGTCGACCTTGCCGTTGTAGCTCATGATCGCGATCGCCAGCGCGTGGTTCTCGGGCAGGAAGGCGATCGGGACGATCTCCTTCATCTCGCGGCCGAGCAGGTAGAGCGGGAACTGCGGCCCGGGAACGTTGGTCACGATCAGGTTGAACAGCCGCGTCGAGAAGTTGACTCGCGAGGCCTGAGCCAGCAGCGTCGGCGGCGCGAAGTCCTGCAGGCCGGCTATGACCTCGGCGCCCAGAGCCTGCTTTGACTGCTTGAGGTTGCCCATGGACTCCTGCACCAGGTGCAGGCGCTCGACCGGATCGGTGACGTAGACCGGCAGCGGCCCGCGCATCGCGGCGATCCGGTTTCCGAGCGTGCCGGCATCGTCGGCGGTACGGATCGAGACCGGCACGAGCGCGCGCAGCTCGAGCCCCTCGGTACGCACCCCGCGCGTGTGGAGCCAGCGCCCGAGGGCGCCCGACACCACTGTCAGCACCGCGTCATTGACGGTGCCGCCGAGGGCGTCCTTGATCTCCTTGAAGTCCGCGAGCCGGCTCTGGACCCAGCGGATGCGACGGTGCGGGCCGATGGGGACGTTGAGCGGCACGTCGGGCGCGGGGTTCATCCCGGCCCAGAGGATCTCGCCGATGCCCTCGGCCGCCTCGCGTGCCTCGCCGATCGAGCGGCCCGGGTGCTGCAGCGCTCCGAGCGCGCGGCCGGCCAGCGACACGGGCGTGCGCACAAGCCCCTTGACGCCCTCGGCGACCAGCTCGGCGTCGGACGGCTCGGACTGGGGCACCCATGCGTCGCGGGCCTCGATCTCGGCTGGCACGGGCTGGAGGTCGAAGAGCACAGTGGCGATGTCCACTCCCGAGACCCCGTCCACGAGCGCGTGGTGCGTCTTCGAGATGACCGCGAAGCCGCCCCCCTTTATGCCCTGGATGAGCCACACCTCCCAGAGCGGCTTGGAGCGGTCGAGGCGCTGGGAGAAGATGCGCCCGACGAGCTGGCGCAGCTGGTCGTCCGAGCCAGGCTTGGGCAGAGCCGTGTGACGAACGTGGTAGTCGAGGTTGAAGCTCGGATCGTCCACCCAGAACGGGCGGCCCATCTCAAAGCGCGGGACCGCGAGCTTCTGGCGATAGCGCGGAACGAGCGCGAGCCGCGACTCGATGTGGGCGCAGAACTCCTCGCGCTCCGGCGGCGGCCCTTCGAACATCACGAGCGCCCCGACGTGCATGTGCGAGGACTCCTTCTCTTGGTGCAAGAAGGAGGCGTCGATGGCGCTGAGACGGTCCTTGTGCCCTTGCTTACCCATGTGACGACTCTACCCGCCACAATCGAGTTGGTGAAGCTTCTCGGAACCGTGCTTGCGGTGCAGGTCGTGCTCGGCCTGACGCTGGTCGCGCTCGTGGCTACCGACAACGTCCCGTTCGCCGACGGTGAGGACGCCAAACCGAGCACCCCGACGGTCGATCGGTTCGACTCCGGCGCGGCCTGGAGGCTGCTGCGCGCGCAGGTCGACCTGGGCCCCCGCCCCGCCGGGTCGGAGGCCTCGCGGCAGCTGGCGCGGACGCTGCGCGAGCGGCTGCCGCGCGGGCGCTATCAGCGGGTTCCCAACGGCCTGCGCAACGTGATCGGCACCGTGCGGGGGCGCGAGCCCGGCTACATCGTGGTGGGCGCCCACTACGACACGAAGGACATCGCGGGCTTCGTCGGGGCAAACGACGGCGCCTCGGGCACCGCCGTGGTGACCGAGCTCGCGCGCACAATCAAGCGCCCGCGCCACAGCATCCATTTCATCCTCTTCGACGGCGAGGAGAGCCCGCGCGACAGCGAGAACTTCCTTCGCGATGGGCTGCGCGGCTCGTGGGTGGCCGCCGGCCGCTACCGCGACGCTCGCGCGATGGTGCTGCTCGACTTCGTCGGAGACAGGCGACTGAGCATCCCGCGCGAGGCCTACTCGGACGAGCTGCTCTGGCGCAAGCTGCGACGGGCGGCGGAGCGGGTCGGGGCCGGAGGCAGCTTTCCGAATGCCGCCGGGGGCGGGATCCTGGACGACCACCTGCCGTTTCTCTGGGTGGGCGTGCCCGCGATCGACCTGATCGACTTCGACTTCGCCTGCTTTCACCGGACCTGCGACGACCTCTCCGCCGTCTCCGAGCGGAGCCTCGACGCGGTCGGGGAAACCCTCGTCAGCATGCTCGCTAGCCTCTGAGTTGCGATGACCCACGTCCCCGAAAAACTGCTGCTGGCCGCTCCGCGCGGCTACTGCGCGGGTGTCGACCGCGCCGTGCAGACGGTCGAGCGTGCGCTCGAGCTCTACGGCCCCCCGGTGTACGTGCGCAAGGAGATCGTCCACAACAAGCACGTGGTGGAGCAGTTGCGCGAGCGCGGTGCGATCTTCGTGGAGGAGGAGACCGAGGTCCCCGAGGGCGAGACCGTGATCTTCTCCGCCCACGGCGTGGCGCCGAGCGTGCACGCGAACGCCGAGGCTCGCCGGCTCAAGACGATCGACGCCACCTGCCCGCTCGTGACGAAGGTTCACGTGGAGGCGAAGAAGTTCGCCGCCGAGGGCTACACGATCGTCCTGATCGGCCACGAGGGCCACGAGGAGGTGGAGGGCACGATGGGCGAGGCGCCCGACCACTTCGTGCTCGTCGAGACCGAGGAGGACGTGGACCGCCTCGAGCTGCCCGACCCGGACCGCGTCGCCTACCTCACGCAGACCACGCTGTCGGTCGACGAGACCGACCGCCTCATCCGCCGCCTGCGCGAGCGCTTCCCGAACGTGACCGGGCCCAAGTCCGACGACATTTGCTACGCGACGACAAACCGGCAGCTCGCCGTGCGCCAGATGGCGGGCGAATGCGACCTGGTGCTGGTGATCGGCTCGCGCAACTCGTCGAACTCCAATCGCCTGGTCGAGGTCGCCCGCGACCACGGCGCCGACTCGTACCTGATCGACAACGAGACCCAGGTGCAGGAGGAGTGGCTGGAGGGCAAGCGCGTGGTCGGCATCAGCTCCGGCGCGAGCGCCCCCGAGGAGCTCGTCCAGAGCCTGGTCGAGTTCTTCCGCGAGCGCGGCACCACCGACGTCGCCGAGTTCGAGGTGGTGCAGGAGGACGTGCGCTTCATGCTTCCCAAGGAGATCCGCAACGCCCTGGCGGCCCGGCCGCTACCCACCGCCGGCTAGGCCCTCGCCAAGCTGCGGGTGCTCGGCGGACAGCCGGCGAGCGGCCTCGAGCGTGCCGAGCCACTCGAAGGCGACGCCCTTGCAGTGATTGCGCTCGGCGCCCCCGGCCGTCGCGCGGGCGAGGCCCCGCTCGTGCATCTCACCGGGCGAGAACGTCGCGTCGTCGAGCACCACCGCCCTGAAGCCCAGATCCACGAGGCCGACGGCCGACTGCGCCACGCAGACGTCGGTCTCGAAGCCGGCGAGCACGGCGGTGGAGCGCCCGGTGGCCCGGATCGCGTCGAGGATGTCGGGGCATCCGGCGAGCCCGAAGACCGGCTTGGTGAAAACAGGTGTGTCCGCGCCGAGCGCCTCGAGGATCCGCGGGTCCGTGGCCCCGTTTCGGCCGGGGTCCTCCTCGGTGATGACGGCCGGCACCCCGAGCGCCGCCGCCACTGCGGCCATCCACGCCGCCCGGCGCAGGGCATCTGCCGCCGGTTCGACGTCACTCGCTGCGAGCGGCTCGGCGTCGTAGAACCCGGGCTGCGCGTCCACGATCACGAGGACGCTCTGCGCTCGATCTACCAGAGGCAAGGCACTTCAGGCCACCACGCGCAGGTGACGATACGGCCGGCCGCGCAGCTCGCGCACGACTGCGTCGATCAGCCGCTCCTCGTCTCGGATCTGGCCGTCGGTGATGGCGTTGATCAGGCTTCGCTTGCGTTCGAGCAGCTCGGCCATGGTCGCGTCGATCGTGTCCGGCGCGAGCAGGTACCACGCGGTGACCGCGCTGTCCTGGCCGATGCGGTGCAGGCGGTCTTCGGCCTGATCGTGGCGGGCCGGGGTCCAGTCGAGCTCGAGGAAGGCGACGTTGGAGGCGCGCGTGAGCGTCAGGCCCTGCGACGCCGCCTTCATCGAGCAGATGATCAGCTGCGGGCCGTCCTCGCGCTGGAAGGCGTCGACCGCCTTCTGGCGGTTGTGGGTCGAGTCGGCCCCCAGGATGTGGGCCGCGTCGGGGAAGCGCTCCAACGCGGCCCGCTGGATGGCGATGTGCTCCGCGAAGACCACCAGCGGCTCGCCCGAGGCGAGGAAGTCCCCGATCCAGGCAAGCGCGGTGGGCAGCTTGCCGTGCGCGGCGAGTTGGCGCAGGTTGTTGAGGCGCACGAGCTGTTCCGCGCGCAGGGCCGCGGCCACCCTCGCGTCGAGCGTGCGCAGGTCGAGCGGCAGGCTCTGCAGCCAGGCGATCACGTCCTGCTCGGCGAGCCTGTACTCCTGCTCGTTGGCGAGCAGGACGGGAACCGTGTCGTGGCGCTTGGCGGGCAGCTGGGGCAGCACCTGCTTCTTGGTGCGTCGGACATAGCAGCGTGCGCGGAGGTTCCAGTGCAGGCGGTCGTCGCTGCCTGCCGAGCTGAAGCGGCGCCGCAGGCGCGCGCCACTCCCGAACTCTCCCAGGCGCCCGAGCACTCGCAGCTGCGAGACGAGCTCGTCGGGCCGGTTGAGGATCGGCGTGCCCGTGAGCGCGAGCCGCAGCGCGTCGTCCGACAGCCGCTCGGTGAGCTCGATCGCGGCCTTCGTACGCTGCGCGCCCGGGTTCTTGACGTAGTGGGACTCGTCGAGTATCAGCGCCTTCAGCGAGCGCTCGGCGAGCTTGTCGGCGTGGGCGTCGAGGATGTCGTAGTTGAGGATGACGATCTCGGCGGCCTCGGTCTTCTCGGTCCAGGTGGCGTCGGTGCGCCCGTCGAGGATCGCCACGCTGCGGTGAGGGAGCCAGTGAAGGCTCTCGCGCTCCCAGGTCAGCTTCATGCTGGCCGGGCAGACGACGGCCGCGGGGAACGCTTCGTCGGACTCCAGCGTGGCCAGCGCCTGGACGGTCTTGCCGAGCCCCTGTTCGTCTGCGATGAAGGTCCGCCGCCGTTCGAGGGCGTAGCGCACGCCGGCGCGCTGGAAGGGGTGCAGCTCGCCGCCCAACCGGAGGCCGTCGAGATCGGCGTCCTCCGAGTGTGAGAGCGCGACGGTCGCGGCCGCACGGTCGTGTTCGGCGGTCAGCTCGCGCAGCACTTCGCGCACCGGTTCGTCCACCCGAACCGCCGGATGGGAGTCCACGAAGCCGGTGAGGACGGTGGCCAGAGCGGGGTCGGCCGGCACCGCCACGGCCCAGCCGCCGTCGCGCTTGAAGAAGCGACCGGGGCGCGGGACCGGATGTGACTCCGGCAGATTCTTGAACTCGCGCGCGGGCGCCGGATCCCAGACCGAGTAGAGCGTCAGCTGGGGCTCGCCGTCATCTCCGATCTCGAGGCTCAGCTCGGCGGGCGCGGGCGAGCGGCCCATGCGCAGCTCTCGCGCGCAGCCGCGGGCGAGATCGTCGAGCTGCGCGCCGGAGAGCTGCAGCAGCATGACGGCGTTGTCGGCATCGAAGGGGAGCACCACGCGGCCCTCGCCGACGGTCTCGGCGCCCTCGAGCTCGTCGGGCACGTCCCCCGAGAGCGTGCGCAGGATGAAGGCGCCGGCGCCCTCGTAGGCCACAACGGATACCACCGCGCGCCAGCGGTCTGACTCGCTCAGCCAGGCGAGCACCTCGGGGGAGGGATTCAGCTCCGAGAAGCGCGTCAGCAGGTTCTCGACGGCCTTGGCGGCGCGCCGGTCTGCCGGGACCCGCCAGTGCTTGCGGCGCCAGTCAAACCAGCGCCGCGGCAGCTGCTTGACCGCCTCGTTCAGCTCCTCGTCGAAGGGGAACTCGAACACCAGCTCGGGCTCGCGCGGATCGGCGAGCAGCCAGACCTGACCCTGCGTCGGCGATGCGGCGTTCTCGACCTTGCCGGACATCAACTCAATGAGACTAGCCATCACCGGCCGGCGCCAACGGCGAGAATTGCACGCCGTGCAGCCTCAGGCCCGGCGAGTCGGCCTCGACGGTGCCCTGCACTTCGTAGAGCCCGGGCTCCACGCCCGCGCCCGAGAGCACCGCGAAGGCGCCGCCGGCCCGAAACGAAAACGACGCCGCCGCGCCCGCGTCGGCGGCCTCGATCCAGTCCTCGCCGTCGTGCCAGTCGCGGACCAGCTCGAGGCGCTCGCGGTCCGCCGGCAGCGCGATGTCAGCCGTCTGGGGCTCGAGCAGCGCGCCCGGCGCGTCCTCCGGGCGCACGGGCTCCATCGGGTCCCTGGCGACGCCCACGTATTCCTGGATGGCGAGCTCGGTCTCGAGATACTCGCCCTCCCCGTAGTGGATGTAGACGAGCTTGCCGGTGCGGTCGAACAGGTAGCGCCCCGGCCAGCCCTTGTTGCCGTAGAGGTGCCAGACCTCGAGTCTCGAGTCGACCAGGACCGGCGTAGGGCAGCTCGAGGCGCTCCACCGCCCGCGCGACGAGCTCGGTGTCGCGGCCGAAGGAGTAGCCGGGCGAGTGGATCCCGATCACGCGCAGGCCGGCGTCGGCGTAGCGCTCGTGCCAGGCCTTCAGGTACGGCATGGTGCGCAGCGAGTTGACGCGCGCGAAATCCCAGAACTCGACCAGCACGGCGCCCACGGCCCATCAGGGTGTTCATCCGCAGGAAGGCGACGTTGATCCAGTCCATCCGCGGCGGAAACTCGGGCGCGTAGATCTTGGCCTCGGGTGGCGGTCGCATGAAAGAGGCGCAACCTTAGGCTGCGAGGCGTGTTATAGGGTGAGGCTCGCCCGCCGGGCGGGCTATTTCCGGCTGTCCAGCAGCCGTTTCCGCGCTGTCCAGCACCCGTTCCGCTGTCCAGCACCCGTTTCCTAGGAGGAGGAGTATGAGGAAGCTTTTGATTGCTGTCATCGCCGTTGTCACGGCTCTGGCAGTGGCAGGCATCGCCATGGCTGCAAACGTGTACGACCTGACGGAGAGCTCTACGTTCAAGAAGGGCAAGGGCTCGCCATCGAACCCGGTGCCCAAGGGCGTCAGCTTCGACTACACAGTCAAGGACTCGGCCGGTCCTCGCGGCGCGCCGGTCAAGACCTACAAGATCCAGTTCCAGGGTCTGACGACCAAGTACCAGAACAAGTTCCCGCAGTGCTCCTTCGGTGACACTGACGACAATGCGCCGCTCGCCACCGTCATGTCGAAGTGCAAGAAGGCGAAGGTCGGCGGCGGTCGCATCGAGAGCCTCGTCGCTTTCGACCGGGTCCCGCCCGCAGGTCCGACTACCGTCGACCTGTTCGCGAACCTGCAGCTCACGCTGTTCAACATCCCCGGCGGCCTGTCGATTCGGCTCGACGCCGATCAGCCGGCACCGACGAGCCAGAACGGCCCGTTCGGCGGCCCGGTTGCCACGCACACGGCGATCAACGCTCGGCACAAGAGCGTGAAGATCAACGGGATCAAGAGCAGCTCGCTCGAGTTCGACGTGCCCGAAGAGCTGCGGCACAACAACGGCCTGACGATCACCGTGGCCCGCACGGCCTCGACGATCGACCGCAAGGTCAAGAAGGTCAAGATCAAGGGCAAGAAGCGCAAGGTCGGCGTCTACTCGGCTATCGGTTGCGCCGAGAACGGCAAGCGCATCGTGCGCGCTGTGTTCGTGGACGAGACCGAGCAGTCGTTCATCGCGAAAGGTGCCGGCCCCTGCTAGACGGGTCAGCCGGATCGGTTTCTTCAACGGGGCGCCTTCGGGCGCCCCGTTGTCGTTCTAGGACGCGATGGCCTGCAGCAGGTGAGGAGAGACCCAGGTCTCGACGGCCGCGGCGGCGAGGACCACCGGAACCGCGATGGCGACCGTGACGAAGGTGGCGGCCAGCAGGTCCTGCCAGTCCTGGTTTCGGCTGGCGATCATCCACGCGGCCAGCGGCAGGAAGAGCGCGACCAGCTCGGGCAGCGCGTGCGGCGACAGCGCCAGCAGCAGCATCGCGGGGGTGGTCCCGAGCTGTTGGGCGATCGAGGCCGTGCCGCCGCCGATGATGTAGGCCTGGGTGACCAGCGAGAAGCCGGTGGCGCAGATGACGAAGGCGATTGCGAGCGGCCCGGCCTTGTCATGCACCCAGCGCGAGACCCCGCTGCGCTTGGAGGCGGAGAGAGGCAGCGAGCTGCCCGCGATGAACCCGGCGACGCAGGCCATGGCGTGGAGCGCCAGCACGAGCGAATTTCGAAAAAGCACCTGCGCGTAGTCGTCGAAGCCGGCTGTCTCGGTGTAGCCGGGGATCACGTAGCGGGTGGAGTCGGGCGTGGTCAGCTCGGCCACCGCGTAGACGGCGCAGAGCAGCCCCAGCGAGATCATCAAGCTCAGCGCGAGCCACGGTCCCAGCACCTCGAACGGCCTGTTGTTCCAGCGCCTGAGCGCCAGCTTGGTGTCGTGCATCCCCTGGACGAGGACAAGCTCTTCGACGCTCACTCCTCTGAGATCGGCAGGCCGCGCCGGTTCGTTTAGCCAGTCGGCCGGGAACCTTCGGCGGCCGGGCGTTGTATCGCTCATATGAGACGACTCCCGCTCTATCTCGCCTTGGTCCTGTCGCTGTCGCTCACCGCGGATGCCGCGGCAAAGGAGGTCGTCTCCGCGAAGGTCTGCGGCGTCTCCGGCTGCAAAGAGGTGACCGACCGCGACTCGCTGCTCGCCCTACAGGAGGGCGGCCCGCCTACCAGCGCGCCGCGCAGGTCGAGCCCCTTCTATCGCGCCCGGCTGGCCGTGCTCGGGGATCAGGACGCGATCTACAGGTTCTCGATCGAGCTCGTCCCGGACATCGGCATGATCAAGGGCGAGGACGGCACATGGATGGCGGTGTCGACCGGGGCGGTGACCGAGTTCCGGCGCATGACGCGCGGCCTGGACCCCTTCCCGGCGGCCAGGCTCGGCGGCGTGGCGGCGCCGCCGAAGGAAGCGTCCGCGCCCGTCTCCGACGACGCCCCGCTGTGGCCGTGGATCGCCGGTGGCCTGGTGCTGCTGGCCGGGCTCGCCTACCTGCTGGCCGCCAGGCTCGGCGGCTGGCGGCTGGGGGGCCAGACGCCTTAGCCATTCGCAGACGGGCGGGTGTAGGCTGGCCGCCCGTGACCACCTGGGACTACACGACGACCGTAATCACGCACGGGCTTCTCGGCCGCAAGGACGAGGAGCTGGATCGCAAGGAGCTCGAGACGTCGATGAACGCACTCGGGGCGGAGGGCTGGGAGCTCGCCACCGCGTTTCTCGACGCGGCCCTCCACCGCGAGAAGGACGGGCACGTGCTCGTGTTCAAGCGCCGCCACGACTAGGCCAGGCTCCGCGGCGCGGCTTCGTGGCCAGGCTCCGCGACGCGCCTGCACTGGGCTCCGGCGAACGGCGGGCTATCAGGGGTGGGACGGGTTGCCGCGGCGCTCCCGTGCGGCCGGATCGGGTGTCCATTGTCGAGTTACCGGTGGCGGGGACCGCTAAGTCGACAATGGACACCTAGGCGTAGTGTCATAGGCCCATGAGCGAGCGGGCCAGCGGCGCGGTCAAGGCGATGAGCGATGCCGTGCTCGCGATCGCCGGCGAGCGCTCGGTCGACACGGTCCTCCAGCGGATCGTCCACGTCGCGCGCGAGCTGGTCGACGCGCGCTACGCGGCGCTCGGCGTGCCGGACGGCCAGGGCGCGTTCGCCCGCTTCATCACCTCTGGGATGACCGACGAGCTGGTGGCGAAGATGGGCCCGCTGCCCGCGCACGCACGGCCTGCTCGGCGCGATGCTGGAGTCCGACTCGCCCTACCGCGCGCCGGACATCAAGAGCGACCCGCGCTTTCGCGGCTGGTGGCCCGCGGCCCATCCGGCGATGGGCTCGTTCCTCGGCGTGCCGATTGCGGCGCGCGGAAGGGTGCTCGGCGCCTTCTACCTGACCGACAAGGAGGGCGCGGCGGAGTTCAGCGTGGCCGACCAGGAGCTGATCGAGATGCTCGCTCCGCACGCTGCGGTCGCAATGGAGAACGCCTGGCTGCACGAGCGAAGCCGCGAGCTGAGCATCGTGGAGGAGCGCAACCGCCTGGCCCGCGACCTGCACGACTCGCTGGTCCAGAAGCTGTTCGGTGTGCGGCTGGCGGCCCAATCGGCTTCGACGCTGCTCGAGCGCGATCCCGGCGAGGCGCGCGCTGAGGTCGATCGCGTCGGCGAGCTCGCTCAGGACGCGATCGCCGAACTGCGCTCGCTCGTGTTCCAGCTGCGCCCTGCGGCGATCGAGGCAGAGGGCCTGGCCGCGGCGCTCTCCAAGCACGTCGAGGTGCTGCGCCGGGTGCATCGAACCGAGCTCGAGATCGAGCTGGTGGGCGAGCCGCGCCTTCGGCCCGGCGTGGACGAGGAGGTGTTTCGCATCGCCCAGGAGGCGCTTCACAACGCCATGCGCCACTCGCAGGCCGGGCGGGTGGCCGTGCGCGTCGAGGAGAACGGGGAGCGGCTGCGGACTGTCGGTCAGCGACGACGGCGTCGGCTTCGATCCGGCCGCGGCGGAGCTGCGCACGCAGACCCTCGGGCTGACCTCGATGGAGGAGCGGGCGCGCGAGCTCGGCGCGCGGCTCGAGATCGACTCCGCAGCCTGGCCGGGGAACGCGGATCCATCTGGAGCTTCCGACGTGATCCGCGTGCTCATCGCCGACGACCACGCGGTGGTCCGCCAGGGGCTGCGCACGTTCCTCGAGCTGCAGGACGACATCGAGGTGGTCGCAGACGTCGCCGATGGCTCGGCCGCCGTGGCCGCGGTTGCCGAACGCGCGCCCGGATGTCGTGCTGATGGACCTCGTCATGCCGGGCATCGGCGGGGTGGAGGCAATCCGGCTCATCCGCGAGAGCCGCCCCCAGGCCCGAGTGCTCGTACTGACGAGCTTCCTCGAGGACGAGAAGCTGTTCCCCGCCGTGCGTGCCGGCGCGGCCGGGTATCTGCTCAAGGACGTCGAGCCGCAGGAGCTCGTGCGAGCGATCCGCACCGCGCATGCAGGAGAGGCGCTGTTGCATCCCGGCGTGGCGGCGCGGCTGATGGAGGAGTTCACCGCGGGAGGCGCCCGCGGCGCGGAGGCCGACCTCACCGCGCGCGAGCGCGAGGTGCTCGCGCTGATCGGGCGCGGCCTTCCCAACAAGCTGATCGCGCGCGACCTGGGCATCGCCGAGAAGACCGTGAAGACGCACGTGAGCAGCATCCTGGCCAAGCTCGGAGTGACCGATCGCACCCAGGCGGCGCTGTACGCGGCGCGCAACGGGCTGCTCGAGGCCGAGCCGGGGTCCTAGGACCAATTTCCGATGGTGGCGGGCAGCCGCTGCGCCTAGCGTCGACGGCATGGATACCGCTGTAGTGACAGGAGCCTCACGCGGCCTCGGCCTGGCCGTCGCCCGGGCGCTGGCCGAGCGCGGCTGGCGCCTCGTGATCGATGCCCGCGGAGCGGACGAGCTGAGCGCCGCCGATACGGAGCTGAGCGCGCTGACCGAGGTGATCTCCCTGGCCGGGGACGTGGGCGACGAGTGGCATCGCAGCGCGCTGGTCGCCGAGGCCGGCGAGCGCATCGACCTGCTCGTGAACAACGCCAGCAGCCTCGGGCCGAGCCCGCTGCCGGCCCTCGCCGAGCTCTCGCCGACCGCGTTCGAGGAGGTCCTGCGCGTCAACCTGCTCGCGCCGCTCGCGCTGGTGCAGCGCGCGCTGCCGCTGATCCCCGCCGGGGGCAGATCCTCAACGTCAGCTCCGACGCCGCAGTCGAGCCCTACGAGGGCTGGGGTGGCTACGGAGCCTCCAAGGCCGCGCTCGAGCAGCTCACCCGAGTGCTCGCGGCCGAGCGCCCGGACCTGTGCATCTATGCGGTCGATCCGGGCGACATGCGCACACGCATGCACCAGGACGCCTTCCCGGGCGAGGACATCTCCGATCGCCCGCCGCCGGAGGAGAGCGTGCCCGGACTGCTCGAGCTGGTCGAAGGCGACCTGCCGAGTGGCCGCTACGTGGCTCGAGAGCTGGCCGGGGCGCGCGCGTGAGTCTCGCGCTCGCTCAGCCGCGCGAGGCCGGCTCCCCGGCCGAGGAACGCGGCTCTGGGCGAGAGGACGTGCGCCTGCTCGTCGCCCGCGGAGCCGGCGACATCCAGCATGCCCGGTTCACCGACCTGCCCGACCTGCTGGAGCCGGGAGACCTGCTGGCGATCAACACCTCGGCCACCATCCCGGCCGCCGTCTCGGTCCGGGCTCCGGGGGCCGAGCTTCGCCTCCACCTCTCCGGTCCCGCGCCCGAGCACGGCGACGAGGTGTGGCGAGTCGAGCTGCGCCGCGACGGCGGGCGCCACAGCGGCGGCCGGCCCGGCGACGTGCTGCTGCTCCCGGGCGGCGGCACGGTCGTGCTGCTGGAGCGAGCGGGCGGCCCGCTCTGGCTCGCCTCGCTGCGCCTGCGGTCACCGGTCCTCGAGTACCTCGCCCGCCATGGCGAGCCGATTCGCTATCGCCACGCCGAGCGCGCCTGGCCGCTCGAGCGCTACCAGACCGTCTACGCGACCGAGCCGGGCAGCGCCGAGATGCCGAGCGCCGGACGCGCGTTCACGCCCGGGCTGATCACCCGGCTGGTGGCTGCGGGCATCGACGTGGCGCCGCTCGTGCTCCACACAGGGGTGTCCTCGCTCGAGGCCGGCGAGACGCCGCACGCGGAGTGGTTTCGGGTGCCCCGCTTCACGGCGGCCCGCATCAACCTGGCGCGCGAGCTCGGCGGACGCGTGATCGCGGTGGGCACCACCGTGGTACGGGCGCTGGAGTCGGCGACCGGCGAGAACGGCCGGGTGCGCGAGCGCGAGGGCGAGACGGATCTGGTCATCGAGCCCGACACAGAGATCCGGGCGTTGGACGGACTGCTCTCGGGCTTCCACGACAGCGACTCGTCGCACCTCTCGATGCTGGCGGCGATCGCCGGGCAAGACCTGCTCGAGCGCTCGTACGAGCAGGCGGCCCGCGGCGGGCTACCTGCGCCATGAGTTCGGCGACCTGCACCTGCTGCTTCCGTGACGGCGGCGGGCCCGCTAGTGGACTGATTCCAGATCCCTGCACCTCTGGCTGACGTGCTGTGGGCTCGGGCCAACGGCGGGCTATCAGGGGTGGGACGGGTCGGCGCGGCGCTTCGGTGCGGCCGGATTGGGCGTCCGTTGTCGAGTTAGCGGTTGCTGGGACCGCTAACTCGACAATGAACGAGTCTTGACAGCGTTTCCGGGCCAACCCTTTGTTGCCCCGGCAGCCCCGACGCGCCCCCCTTGCCCGCCGGCCTACCGGCGCTCGATGACCACCGCGGGCGGCGCCCAGCTTGGTCTGGCGCGCCCCCGAAGGCACACGGATTCGGAATCAATCAGCTAGGCGGGGCGGGTGGCCGTGAAGCAGAACTGGATGCAGGCGAAGAAGAACTCGCCGCGCCGGCCCAGATCGTGCTGTTCCTCGGCCCAGGCCTTCGCCTCGGCGGGTCCGATCGCCTCGTGGCCGGCCACGTACTTCTCGATCACGGGGATCGCAGCCACTCCGTAGGCCTCGGGGTCGAACTCCGCGGTCGCGAACGCGTGTCCCTCGGCGCGGACATCGACGAAGCCCGCCGAGTGAAGCTGCGCCGCGAGCGTGCGCGGCAGCGCCGGGTGCGCGAGGTGGTCATCCCAAGCCCGCAACACGCGCTCCGTGCGATCCGAGCCGGGGGAGTGCCACGACACCGTCGTCCAGTCGACGTCGAAGACGAGCGCCCGTCCACCGGGCCGCAGCGCACGGTGAATCTCGCGCAGCGCGGCGAGCGTGTCCGGGACGTACTCGAGCACCTGCACACTGAGCGCGCGGTCGAAGCTCGCGTCCTCGACCGGCAAGGCTGTCACCTCGGCCTCGGCGAAGCCTACGTTCGGGTGCCCCTCGCAGCGCTTGGCGGCCACCGCGAGCATCTGCGGGCTGATGTCGACGCCCATGACGAAGCCGTCGGGCGCGATCTGCTCAAGCAGCTCGGACACATAGAAGCCTGGTCCGCAGCCGGCGTCGAGGATCCGCTCGCCCGGCCCGGCGCCGAGCGCCTCGCGAACCAGAGCACGCCGCCGAAGGACGTCGCGCGTTCGATACAGGGCCTCGAGTTGTTTGACGAGGCTCTCGTCGAAGACCAGCTGACTCACGGGCTCACTCCGAGGGCGAGCCTACACCGCGGCGGCTAGCCGATCGAGTCGACCATTTCGAGTTGAATCAACCGATTCAGCTCGACGGCGTACTCCATCGGGAGCTCCTTCGTGACCGGCTCGATGAAGCCGTTCACGATCATCGCCGCCGCTTCCTCCTCGGAGAGGCCGCGCGAGCGCAGGTAGAAGAGCTGCTCGTCGGAGATCTTGCCGACGACGGCCTCGTGGGCCACCGTCACGTGCGGGTTCTGGATCTGGATGTCGGGCCAGGTGTCCGAGCGCGAACGGTCATCCATCATCAGGCCGTCGCACTGCACGCGGGCCTTGGAGCCCTGCGAGTTGTGGCCCATTCGGACGAGGCCGCGGTAGCCCATGATCCCGCCGTCCTTCGAGATGGACTTGGCAAGGATGTTCGAGTTCGTGTTCGGCGCGAGGTGGACGACCTTGGCGCCGGTGTCCTTCCACACGTTGCCGCTCGCCACACCCACGTTGAGGTGGTCGGCACGCGCGTGCTCGCCGATCAGGAAGGAGCCCGGATAGAGCATCACCTTCTTGGCGCCCATCGACCCGCCGACCCACTCGACGGTCCCGTGCGCCTCGACGATCGCCCGCTTGGTGTTGAGGTTGAAGACGTCCTTCGACCAGTTCTGGACGGTCGTGTAGCGCGCCTTGGCGCCCTCCTTGACGAAGATCTCGACGACTGCCGAGTGCATCGAGTTCATCGAGTAGGTCTGCGCGGTGCAGCCCTCGATGTAGTTCACGTCCGAGCCCTCGTCGGCGATGATCAGCGTGTGCTCGAAGGTGCCCTCGCCCGAGCCCTCCATGCGGAAGTAGGCCTGGAGCGGAAGGTCGACCTTGACGTCCTTGGGCACGTATAGGAAGGAGCCGCCGGACCAGACGGCGCCGTGAAGCGCGGAGAACTTGTTGTCCTGCGGCGGCACGCACTTCTTCATGAAGTACTCGCGCACCAGGTCCTCGTGCTCGGTGACCGCCGTGTCCATCGCGCAGAAGAGGATCCCCATGTCGGCGTATTCCTTCTTGAGGCCCTCGTAGAACGGCTCCTGGCGCCACACGCCCACGACGCCGGCGAGGTGCTCGCGCTCGGCCTGCGGGATGCCGAGCTTCTCGAAGGTGTCCTTCTGCTCATCCGGGACGTCGTCCCAGCTGTCGTAGCGCCCGGCCTCGGGCGGGGAGTACAGGACGAGCTCGGACAGGTCGAGGTCTGACAGGTCGACGCCCCAGGTGGGGACGGGCTTGCGCTCGAAGATCTCGAAGGACTTGATGCGCTTCTCGCGCATCCAGTCGGGCTCGCCCTTGATCTTGGAGAGCTCCTCGATCACGTTGCGCGAGATTCCCCGCTTGGCGATCAGCTGTCCCTGCTCGTTT
Source organism: uncultured Thermoleophilaceae bacterium (assembly GCA_963762265.1). Taxonomy (GTDB): domain Bacteria; phylum Actinomycetota; class Thermoleophilia; order Solirubrobacterales; family Thermoleophilaceae; genus JACVRW01. The sequence goes on from CAVXKC010000007.1 coordinate 18,756, forward strand.
TCCTTGATCGCGCTGGGCTTCTGGATGCGTGTCTTGTCAGTGGCTGCCATTCATCCTTAATGTTAGCGCCCGCGGCGGCTTTCCAGACCCACGGGGTCGGAGTTCGCGCCAGGTAGATTGCGGGCCATGGAGCTCTATGTCTGCTGGGGCACGTTCAGCTCGCCGCGACCGGGCGGGCACCCGTGCCGAAACGCCCACGAGGCGCTCACCGAAGCCGGCTGGCAGCCCGAGGTCACGAAGGTCTACGGGCTGGGCATGCTCGGCAGCACCCTCAACCCCACGCGGGCCAAGGTCCGCGACCTGACGGGCCAGAACATGGTGCCGGTGCTCGTGACCGACGACGGCGAGGTAGTGCAGGACTCGAAGAGCATCATCGCGTGGGCGAAGGCCAATCCGGCGGCCGGCGCCGACGCTACGGTCTGACCGCGATCACTCCGGCCAGGAGGCGTCGCCGGTCGTGGCGCCCCGCATCACCTTCAGGCCGAGCAGCGCGCACTTGCGGCGCGTGGGGGAGATCGCTATCCCGAGCTGGTCGATGACCCACTCCGCATCGAGGCCCTGGACCTCCTCGAGCGACATCCCGATCAGCTCCTCGGAGGTGATCGACGCAGAGGCCTGCGAGATGGCGCAGCCCTGCCCGTGGAAGCGCAGGTCTGAGACCTTGCCGTCCTCGACCACGATGTGGACCCCGAGCTCGTCTCCGCACAGCGGGTTGTGGTCGTGCCACTCGAGGTCGTGGGGCTCGAGCTCCCCGAAGTTCCGGGGGTTCTTGTAGTGGTCGAGGATGTAGTCCCGGTAGAGCGCGTCCATTTCGTCAGCCTGCAAACCTGCCCTCGCCTGCGTCATCGGCCCTCGCCGTGCCTAGCACGGCTTCGGACCTGCTTCCTTGGCGAGGTCGGTTTTCGGGGACGAAGCCAGTCATAGCCCGAACACCTCGCGGGCCTTGACGAGCGCGTCCACCAGGCGGTCGACCTCGTCGCGCGAGTTGTAGACGTGGAACGAGGCCCGCGCCGTGGCGCCCACGCCCAGGCAGCGCATCAGCGGCTGCGCGCAGTGGTGCCCGGCACGGATGCAGACGGCTTCGCGATCGCAGAGCTCGGCGATGTCATGGGGGTGGATGCCCTCGATCGCAAACGACACCACTCCGCCGCGCCGGCCGGCGTCGCGCCGGCCCGTAGAGGGTGAGCGCCCTCGACCTCGGGCAGCCGCTCGAGGGCGTAGGCGGTGAGATCGAGCTCGTGCGCGCGGACGTTGTCCATGCCCAGCGCGGACAGGTAGTCGACCGCGGCACCGAGCCCGACGGCCTCGGTCACGTCGGAGGTGCCGGCCTCGAACTTCCAGGGCAGGTCGTTCCACGACGAGGACTCGGCGCTCGACTCGCTTGATCATGTGGCCGCCCGCCAGGAAGGGGCGCATCTCCGTGAGCAGCTCACGGCGGCCGTGCAGCATCCCGAGCGTCGGACCGAGCGCCTTGTGCCCGGTCCAGGCGTAGAAGTCGACGTCGAGCTCGCGCGAGGTCCACCGGGAGCTGGGGCACGGCCTGAGCGCCGTCCACCAGCGTGACGGCGCCGGCGGCGCGAGCTCGCGCGGGCGATCTCGGCGACCGGGTTGATCGTGCCGAGCACGTTCGAGACGTGGGCGACGCGCCACGATCTTCACGCGCCCCCCGGCCAGGGCCTCGTCGAGCTCGTCGAGCGAGAGCTCGCCGCTCTCCGAGACCGTCAGGTAGCGCAGCGTGGCGCCGGTCTCCTCGCACAGGATCTGCCAGGGCACGATGTTCGAGTGGTGCTCCATCTCCGTGATCAGCACCTCGTCGCCCGCGCCCACGTGCTCGCGTCCCCACGAGTACGCCACCAGGTTGATCGACTCGGTGGCGTTCGGGTGAAGATCGAGCAGGCCGGCTCCCAGTTCACGAACGTGGCGATCCGCTCGCGCGCGCCCTCGAAGGCGTCGGTCGACTCGCGCGCCAGCTCGTAGACGCCGCGGTGGATCGGGCGCGTAGGAGTTGCGCTGGAAGCTGTCCATCGCCTCGATCACCTGGCGCGGCCGCTGCGAGGTGGCGGCCGAGTCGAGGTACGCCACCCGCTTGCCGTCGAACTCGCGCGCGAGCACCGGGAAGTCGGCGCGCACGTCGACCAGCGGCCGCTCGGCGACCTGCGCCATCAGAGCGCCTCCGCGCGTTCCCCGATGAACTCGCGCACCTGGTCTTCCGCGCCCTTGAGCTTCTCGGCGATCCGCCGCCGCACGAGCTGCTCGAGAGCCGGGTCCTCCAGGCGCTGCACGACCTCCTCGAAGTAGCCCTCGACCAGCACGCGCACCGCCTCCGCGCGCGAGAGCCCGCGGGTCATCATGTAGAAGATCTGCTCCTGGTCGAGCTCGCCGACGGTGCCGCCGTGCGATGCCTTGACGTTGTCGACCTCGACGATCAGCGACGGGATCGCGTCGCCCTTGGCGTTTGGCGAGAGCAGCATCTGGTGGGTCTGCAGGTAGGTGTCGATCTCGCTCGCCTTCGGGATGATGTGAATCAGCCCCTCGTACGAGGCGCGCGAGTCTCCCGTCAGCACGCCTTTCCAGACGGTGTCGCCCGTCGTGTGGCCGGCCTCGTGGCGGTCGCTGGTGAACAGGTCGAGGTGCTCGTCGCGCTCGGTGAAGTAGAGGCCCGTGTGCTTCATGTCCGAGCCCGGCTCGGCCGTGACGATGTCGAGCGTCTGCTTGGTCAGGCGGCCGCCGAGGTGGATCGGTACCCACTTGACGCGCGCGTCGCGGCGGATCTCGACCCGCCTGGTGGAGAGGTCGTACACGTCGCCCCTGCCCCAGTCCTGGTAGTGGGCCAGGTCGACCTGGGAGCCGGGCATGGCATACAGCTCGAAGGCGCCCGCGTGAAGCGCCTGGCCCTCGAAGTCGGGCGCGAGGAAGAACTCGCGGATACGGCACTCGGCGTTCTCGCCGACGACCGCGAGCGTGTGAGCCCACTGCGCGGTGCCGGGCTCGTCGATCAGCCAGACCACCTGGATCGGCTTCTCGATGCGCTCGTTCTTGGCGGACGCTGATGAAGACGCCGCCGGTCCAGAACGCCGCTGCCCCGGCAGCGAACTTGTCGCCCTCGAAGGGAAGGCGCTTGCCGAAGTGCTCGCGCACGAGGTCCTCGTGCTCCTCGACCGCCTGCTCGAGCGACATCACCGTGATGCGCTCGTCGCTGACCTCGGTGTGGACGATGCTCGCCCCGCGCTGCACGATCAGAGCGGAGTGCTCGTCGTCTGCGAGGTCGAGCTGCGGCAGTCCGGGCTCGTAGCGCTTGGGCTCGAGGGCGTCGAGATCGAGGCCGCGCAGCGAGGTGGTCCAGAAGCCCGAGCGGCGCCAGTTCGGGGTCGCCTCCTGCTCGTAGACCTCGAGCGCGGCCTTGCGGCGCTCCTCGATGAAGTCCGGGCTAGCCGGCATTGGCGGCGACCTCCTCGCGGACCCACTCATAGCCCTTGTCCTCGAGCTGGTCGGCGAGCTCCGCGCCGCCCTCTTGGACGATGCGGCCGTCGAGCATGATGTGGACGAAGTCGGGGCGCACGTAGCCGAGGATGCGCGTGTAGTGCGTGATGATGAGGAAGCCGCGCTCGTCGGTGCGCATCGCGTTGACACCCTCGGACACGATCCTCAGGGCGTCGATGTCGAGCCCGGAGTCGGTCTCGTCGAGCACGGCGAAGTCGGGCTTGAGCATCGCCAGCTGGAGGATCTCGGCGCGCTTCTTCTCGCCACCGGAGAAGCCCTCGTTGAGATAGCGCTTGGTGAAGTCGCGGCTCGATCTTCAGGAGGTCGACGTTCTCCTTGAGCATCGCGCCGAACTCCTTGACCTTGATGGGCTCCTCGCGCCTGGCGTTGACGGCCATGCGCAGGAAGTTCGCCACCGAGACACCGGGGATCGTCGCCGGATACTGGAACGCCAGGAACAGGCCCGCCCGGGCGCGCTCGTCGGGGTCGGCCTCGGTGAGGTCCTCGCCGTCGAGCAGGATGCGTCCCTCGGTCACCTCGTACTCGGGGTTGCCCATGAGCGTGTTGGCGAGGGTGGACTTGCCAGAGCCGTTCGGCCCCATCAGGGCGTGCGTCTGCGCCCCTGCTCACAACGAGGTCCACGCCGTGGAGGATCTCCCGGTCCTCGGTGCGCACGTGCAGGTTCTGGATCTCAAGCGTCATACAGGTGTGGCCTTCCTCAGTGGCTGGACGAGGTCGTCCAGGGTCATGTCGTTCAAGGTACGGACGATGGATCCCTGAACTCGGGTCCAAAGCAGCTTGGTCGGGCACGGCTCGGCGCCCTCGCGGGCGCAGGTCAGCACGCCGTCGGCGTCGGCTGTGATGCACTCGATGGGCGCGATGTCTCCCTCGAGGGCGCGCACCACGTCGGCCATGGTGATCTCATCGGCCGCGCGGGCAAGCGTGTAGCCACCGTGCGCGCCGCGATGCGACTCGACCAGGCCGGCCTTGCGCAGGCGCTGGACAAGATGCTCGAGGTAGGCGAGCGGCAGGCGCTCGGCGTCGGCGATCGTGCCGAGCGAGATCGGAGGCTCGCCGTCTCGCTTTGCGAGATGCGCCATCACGCGCACCCCGTACTCGGCCTTGGTTGAGAACATCATGCCGCCCAAATCCTACCTGGTGAGTCGGAGAACCTATTCGGCCTGGAGCAGGCGCAGGTCGTGCGCCAGGCGCTCGGGAGTGGCCTCGTGCCCGGGGTAGCCCACGCGCTGGAAGCCGCGCTTGTCGACGAGCGTGAGCCGGGCGTTGTGCTCCTCGGTCACGGACTGCGGACGGATGAAGTAGCCGTCCCAAAGCGGGCGCAGCTCCGCGCGCGTTCCGAGCACCCAGTCGATCCTGCCGGTGGCGCGCTGCTCGGCGAGGAAAGCGCGCGCGCTCTCGGGGGTGTCGCGCGGCGGGTCCACGGCGATCGCGAGCGCCGGAAGGTCCTCGCCGAGCTCGTCCAGCGCACCGCGGATCACCTGGGCCTGAGCGGGGCAGGTGTCATCGCAGTGCGAGTAGAGGAACGTGACGACGACCGGCTGTCCGCGCAGCTTGCGCATCGAGATCCGTTCGCCGTCCTGGTCTTGGAGGGCGAAGTCGGGGGCTCGCAGGCCCTTGGGCATGACGGCGCCCTCGAATCGCGTGCCCCCGGCGGTGGTGACGCTGTCGCCGGTGTCGCGGTCGTCTTGGGTACTTGCGGCCAAAGCAATGGCCCCGAGCGAAAACACAGCAACCAGGAACAGCCCGATTAGCACCCGCGGGTTCACGCGGCTTCAATCTAGAGGGGGCGAATCTCGGCGCTGTCCTGCTTTGGTGTTGCAGTGCAACAGCAGGACAGGACGGTGGAGAGGAAAGTCGCGCGATTGGCGACTTGCGCCCACGGCGTGGTCACCAGGGCCGAGCTCCTGGCTGCCGGAATTACTCCCGAGGAGATCCGGCAGCGGTTGCGCCGCGGCGCCCTGATCCCCGTCTACCGCGGCGTCTACCGCGTCGGGCACCGGGCGCCGGGCCTCGAGAGCGACTACATGGCGGCGGTGCGCGCCGGCGGCCAGGGTGCGGTGTTGGGCGACCGGGCGGCCGGGCACCTTCTCTACCTGCTTCGCGGACGCCCGCCCGCGCCCGAGGTGATCGCGCCTACCGAGCGGCGCGTCAAGGGTGTGGCTACCCGCCGCTGCCGGCGCATGGACCCGCGCGAGGTCACGATTTGGCGCGGCATCCCGGTGACGACGGTGGCGCGGACGCTCGTCGACCTGGCCGCCACGCTGGCCCCGGACGAGCTCGCGCGCGCATGTCACGAGGCGGGAATCCGTCATGGGACAACGCCCGCGCACGTAGATGCCGTACTTGCCCGCCGTTCAAACGCGCCCGGTGCGCGCAACCTGCAGGAGGTACTGCACGGAAACGTCCCGGTCACCCTGAGCAAGCTTGAGGCCCGCTTCCTCACCCTTCTCCGCAAGAACCGCCTGGCGCTGCCGCAAACCAATCGAGTAACCGGCGGAAGGCGCGTGGACTGCCGCTGGCCGGAGCAAAGGCTGACCGTCGAGCTCGACGGCTACCGCTATCACCGCTCGCGCCACGCCTGGGAACAGGACCGCCGCCGCGAGCGCGAGGCCCGCGCCCGCGGCGACGAGTTCCGCCGCTACACATACGGCGACGTGCTCGAGGAGCCGACTCTGATGCTCGACGAGCTGCGCGCGCTGGTCTACGGCTCGACGAGGCCGCGGCGGATCGCGTAGCGCACCAGCTCCACGCGGTCGCGCATTTTCAGCTTCGAGAGCAGGTTTGCCCGGTGTGACTCGACCGTCTTCTCCGAGAGCCTCAGCGTCTTGGCGATCTGGCGGTTGGTGAACGCCTCGGCGATCAGCTTCACGACCTCGAGCTCGCGCGGCGTGAGCGGGTCGTCAGGCTCGGCGCTGCCGTTCTCGAGCCATGTGTCCATCAGCGCGCGCTGGGCGTCGTCGGAGAGGAATGTGCGCCCGGCGGCGACCGTCCGCACTGCGCCGATCAGGTCGGTGTCCGCGGCGCGCTTGAGCACGTAGCCGGCGGCGCCGGCCTCCAGTCCTTCGAGGAAGTAGCGCTCGTCGTCGTGCATCGAGAGCATCAATACGCGAGTGTCCGGGACGTGGGCGCGGATCTCGCGCGCGGCCTGCAGTCCTGTCATGCGCGGCATCGAGACGTCGAGCACCGCCACGTCCGGCCGGCACGCCTGCGCCGCCTCGAGCGCCGCTACGCCGTCCTCGGCCTCGGCCACGACCTCCATGTCGGACTGCCGGTCGATGAGCAGCTTCAGGCCCGAGCGGACGATGCCGTGGTCATCGGCGATCAGGACGCGTATCACGTGCGTACCCGCAGCGTCACCGAGGTGCCGCCGCCCGGCGCGGAGCGAACGTCGAGCTCGCCGCCGACCAGCCGCGCTCGCTCTGCCATGCCGCCGAGTCCGAGCCCGATGCCGTTGCGCCCGGATCCCGTGCCGTTGATCGATCCCGGATCGAAGCCCGCCCCGTCGTCGCGGATGCGCAGCTCGGTCAGGGATTCGACTGCCTCGAGGTCGACCTCGACGGCCGTCGCGCCGGCGTGGCGGGCCACGTTTGCAAGCGCCTCCTGTGCCACTCGGTAGATGGCGGTTTGCAGCACCTCGGGCAACTGGTTGGGCTCGCCCGCGGTGCGCAGCCGCACCTCGATCCCCGTGCGCGCGGAGAACCGCTTGAGCTGGCCCTCGACCGCGGGCACGAGGCCGTGATCGTCGAGCGCCGTCGGGCGCAGCTGGCGAGCGAGGCTGAGAAGTTGCTCCATCGCCTGGTTGACGAGCTTCTTGAGCTCGGCCATCTCAGGCGCGCGCTCGGGCGGCGACTCCTGCGCGAGCGCCTCGAGCCGCAGCAGAATCGCGGTCAGCGCCTGGTTGACCTCGTCGTGCAGGTCCCGCGCGAGCCGGCGGCGCTCCTCCTCCTGCGCCTGCATGGCGAGCTGGCCGGAGCGCAGGCGCTCTTCCTCGATGCGCTCCAGCAGGCCCTTGAAGGATTGCGAGAGGCGATCGATCTCCTCGACCGGGTCGCGCTCGAAGGTCTCGAGCGGCGACGGCGCGGCCGGGTCGATCGCCTCGATCCGGTCGATCAGGCGCTCCAACGGGCGAAAGCGCCGCTGCAGCATCCAGAGGTTGGTGCACAAGCTGAGGACGATCGCGAGCGCGAGGATCAGAAACTGCCAGCGCTGGTCTGAGATCGTGAGATCGAGCCCGGCAGCGAGGCTCGCGCCAAACAGCGTCAGGGCGACAAGCACGACGTTCGCGCCTACCACCTGGCCGATGAGGGAGTCGTCGTGGCGGGTCATCCTAGGTATGGATCGGAATACGCCCATGGGGGACAAATGGGGTCTTCACCCCATATCGGCAGGAGCCCCCCGCGACGAAAATCGTGGTGAGGCTTCAATCAGGCAGATGGAACTGCCGCTCGGAGCTTCCGCACCAAAACAATCTAGGTCTGGGTCTTCCGCCGGGGCGCCTTCGAGCGCCCCGGTAGTTTTTCCGGGGCGGTTCCACCCGCCCGGATGCGGTTCCACCCGCTATCTTTTATGAAGTATTGAATTCCGACCCGATTTAGGCGGTTTGCACGAATGGCAAGCGGCGCGGAAGTCATCCGCAAGATCAAGGAGCAGATCGAGGAAGTGGACCCCAAGGAGGTCCATGGCCTCGGTCAGAGCGGCAACGGCAACGGCGCCGTGATCGTCGACGTGCGCGAGCAGCACGAGTTCGAGGAGGCGCACCTGCCGGGCGCGGTCCACGTCCCGCGCGGGCACCTGGAGTCGCGCATCGAGGGCGCCGTCAGCGACCGCTCCAAGCGCGTGATCCTCTACTGCGCCTCGGGCAACCGCTCGGCGCTCGCTGCCCACACACTGCAGGAGCTGCTCGGCTACGAGGACGTCGCCTCGATGCGGGGCGGGATCACGCTCTGGAAGGACCGCGGCTACGAGGTCGAGGTTCCGCGCTCGCTCACCCCCGAGCAGCGCGAGCGCTACTCGCGCCACATGCTCGTCCCCGAGATCGGGCTCGAGGGGCAGATGAAGCTGCTCGACGCCAAGGTGCTGCTGCTCGGCGCCGGCGGACTCGGCTCGCCCTCGGCCCTCTATCTCGCCGCCGCCGGCGTGGGGACGCTGGGGATCGTCGACAACGACGTCGTCGACCTCTCCAACCTGCAGCGCCAGATCGCGCACTCGAACGACCGCATCGGAGTGCCCAAGGTCGACTCGGCCGAGATCGCCGTCCACGAGATCAACCCGGACGTGAACGTCGAGAAGTACCCGGTCCGGCTCGGCGCCGAGAACATCATGGAGATCATCGAGGGCTACGACGTGATCGTCGACGGCCTCGACAACTTCCCCACCCGCTACCTGCTGAATGACGCAAGCGTGCGAACGCAGACCCCGGTGGTCTCGGCCTCCATCCTCGGCTTCGAGGGCCAGCTGTCGGTCTTCCACCCCTACGAGGGACCCTGCTACCGCTGCCTCTATCCGACTCCGCCGCCGGCAGAGCTCGCGCCCTCCTGCGGCGCCGCCGGCGTGCTCGGGGTGCTGCCGGGCGTGATGGGCCTCCTGCAGTCGGTGGAGGTCATCAAGCTGATCACCGGCGCCGGCGACACGATGGCCGGGCGGCTGTTGCTCTACGACGCCCTGGGCACGACGTTCACCGAGCTCAAGGTGCGCCGCGATCCCGCCTGCCCGATCTGCTCGCGCGACCCGGGCTCGATCTCCGACGACGAGATGGGCGTCTTCCCAGACTACGAGGCGTTCTGCGCCGGGGCCGGGTAGGCTGCCCGCCGCTCCATGAGCACCATCAAGATCCCACCCGTTCTGCGGGCGTCGGTCGGCGGCGCCAAGGAGATCGAGGCCTCCGGCGGCAACGTCGGCGAGGTGCTGCGCTCGCTGGCCGAACACCACCCGGCCACCGAGTCGCAGCTCTTCTCGGAGGGCGGTGAGCTCAACCGCTACGTCAACGTGTATCTGAACGACGAGGACGTGCGGGTGCTCGAGGGACTCGACACGGGCGTGGCCGAGGGCGACACCATCGTGATCCTGCCGGCGATGGCCGGCGGGACGTGAAGGTCACAAGCCTCCACGGCGTAGAGCCGTTCATCACCATCGACGGCTCGGAGATCCGCGAGGTCGCGGGCCTTCCAACCGGAAATGCCGTCAACCAGAGCTTGGCCGAGGCCACGGTCGCGCCCGGCACGGCGACCGAGGAGCACTATCACCGCCGCTCGGAGGAGATCTACTTCTTCACCCACGGCAGCGGCCGGCTGAGGGTGGGCGACCAGGAGCGCGAGGTCGAGCCGGGCGACACGGTCGTGATCGCGCCCGGCACGCGCCACAAGCTGTGGAACACGGGTCCCGCGCCGCTGCGCCTGCTGTGCTGCTGCGCTCCCGCGTACTCCCACGAGGACACCGTCATCACGGAGTAGGCTCGGGCGCCGATGGCCGAGCCCTTCCCGCTGGAGCCCGAGCGCCAGGCGCTGCTCGTGGTCGACATGCAGAACGACTTCGTCCGCGAGGGGGCGCCCCAGGAGGTCCCCGACGCGCGCGCGACGATCGCGGTCATCGCGTCCCTGCTCGACGCATTTCGCCAAGCGGGCCGGCCGGTGGTGTTCACGCGCTTCAGCGCCGGGCCGCAGCGGACGCTGCTGTGGGCGTGGTCGCCCCAGTGCGGGCCCGAGCTGCGCTCCTGCTGGCCGGGCGTGCGCCGGACCTACGGCGACGGAGTGGAGGCCGAGGGCCACGCCGTGATCGGAGAGCTCGAGCCGCGCGCGGGCGAGCCCGTGGTCGACAAGTACGGCTACGGCTCGTTTCACAACACGATGCTCGAGGACGTGCTGCGCGCGCGGCACGCCTCTCAGATCGTCACCGTCGGGACGGTCACCCAGATCTGCGTCGAGGAGACGGTGCGCGAGGGCTTTCACCGCGGGTTCGAGATGGTGATGGTCCGAGACGGGGTCTCGTCGTTCGACCCCGAGCTGCACGCCGCGACGCTGCGCAACATCGAGATGAAGTTCGGGCGAGTCGAGCCCGCCGAGCGGCTGCTCTGAGCTTCGACTTCGTCAGCGGCGGCGCCCCGCGAGCTCGCGTGCCCCGGCCCTGAGCGACAGCGGCGCCGGCGCCTCGACCGGCAGGACCGTCCAATCGGGATGGCCGGGCATCGGCGGAGTCTCTGTCGCCGTAGAGCCAGTCGCCGAGGAACGCGCTCAGGTCGGTCCCCGCGACCCGCGATGCGAGTGCGATGAAGTCCTCGGTGCCGGCCGACTCGCCGCGGTAGCGGCGGACCCAGGCCCGCTCCAAGCGCTCGAACGCGTCAGTTCCGATCTCCTGCCGCAGCGCGTACAGGACCAGCGCGCCGCCGTGGTAGCTCTGGAAGGAGAAGAGCGCTTCGGGACCCACCGGCAGCGCGACGGGGCCGACTTCGGCGCGCCACTGATCGCCGTGCGCGTAGATCGCGCGCATGAGCTCTTCGAGGGTCGCGTAGCCCGTCGGGTCGGGCCAGTCCTCCGTGTCGTCGGCGAGCCAGCCGTTCTCCTCGGCGTAGAGGAACTCGTACCAGCTCGCGTGGCCCTCGTTGATCCAGAGGTCGCTCCATTCCGCGGGCGAGACGCTGTCGCCGAACCACTGGTGCGCAAGCTCGTGCAGCATCGTCGGGTCCCACGCGCCCTGCGGGGTTTCGAGGAACCAGTAGCGGTCGTAGATCGACAGCCCCTGAGTCTCCAGGGCCAGCCCCAGGCTGACATCCACGACGAACGAGCCGTAGATGTCGAACGGATAGCGGCCGACCCAGGGCTTCATCCAGTCGAGATGCTCGGTCTCACGGGCGAGCAACGGCCCGACGACCTCCGTGAGCGGGGGTGCCGTGACGTCGCGCAGCGGCACGCCGTCGTGGCGCCCGCGCGGGATCAGGTCGTACTTCCCGACCGCGAGCTGTATGAGCTCGGGCGCCATCGGCTGGCGCTGCAGGTAGGTCCAGGTCGTGCGGTCGCCTCGTTCGCGGCGCCCGGTAGGCAGGCCGTTGCCCACTGCGACGAGGTCGCTGGGCACGTCGAAGCGGAAGCTGAAGCTCGCCTTGTCGCTCGGGTGGTCGTTCGACGGGAAAACGCGATGCGCCAGGTCCGGTTGTGCTGCCGTGGCGGAGCCGTCCGCGGTGAAGAAGAACGCCAGGGTGGAGAAGTCCTCGAGATCTGGCGTCGTGGGGACCGCGACGAAGTGCGACACCCGGACCACGAATGTCTTGCGGCGCGGCAGAGGGCGCTTCGGCGTGATCACCAGCTCCTCGCCCTCGCGCGCCCAGCTCGCACGCCGGTGGTTGACCGAAACCGATCCGACGCTCGCCCCTCCGAAGTCCAGGTTGAATCGCGACAGGGACTGTGTCGCGCGCGCGACCATGGTGACGGTGCCGTCGATCGGCTGGTCGGGCGCGCTGGTCGCGTAGCGCAGGTCCAGGTGGTAGTGGAGCGCGTTGTAGCCGCCGTTGCCGAGGTCGGGGAACAGGCGGTCACCCAGACCGGATGCACCGGGAGTGGGCGCCGCGCCGGCCGCGGCGGGCACGGCGAGGGTCAGTGCCGCGGCGATGACAGCGAAGGCAGCCTTCATGGTCCACTCCTTGGTCGAGAGGCGGGCAGCCTACGCCGCTGCGCCGGCCGGTGCATCGGCCGTACTACACTTTCTGAAGTGCTCGAGCCGCGTCTTGACAACCGGCCATGTGGCGGGAAGTACGGCGACATCGTCCAGGCGATCGGCAACACGCCGCTCGTAGAGCTGCGGAGGCTCAGTCCCAAGCCCGGCGTCCGCATCTACGCCAAGCTCGAGAGCTACAACCCGACCGGCTCGGTCAAGGACCGCGTGGCGCGCTCGATGATCGAGCGAGCCGAGGAAGACGGGCTGATCGCGCCCGGCCAGACCATCCTCGAGCCGACCTCGGGCAACACCGGCATCTCGCTGGCGATGATCTGCTCGCGCAAGGGCTATCCGCTCAAGGTCGTCATGCCCGACAACGTCACCCAGGAGCGCACCCAGCTGCTGCGCATGCACGGCGCCGAGATCGAGTACTCGCCCGGCGAGCAGGGATCCAATGGCGCGGTCGCGAAGGCGCTCGAGATGGCCGCCGCGGACTCCTCGTACTACATGCCCTACCAGTACGGCAACCAGGCGAACCCCGACGCCCACTACCACGGGACGGCCGTCGAGATACTCGAGGAGCTCGACGAGGTCCACGCGTTCGTCGGCGGCCTCGGGACCGGTGGCACGCTCATGGGCAACGCGCGGCGGCTCAAGGAGGAGAACGAGGACACCCTCGTGGTGGCCGCCGAGCCGCTTCAGGGCGAGCTCGTCCAGGGACTGCGCTCGCTCGAGGACGGCTACATCCCGCCGATCATCGACCTCTCGCTGCTCGACCGAAAGATCTTCGTGTCCAACCGCGACTCCGTCGTGTGGACCAAGAGACTGCTCGAAGAGGAGGGCGTGTTCGCCGGAGTGTCGAGCGGTGCGATCGCCTCGATCGCGGTGCGCGTCGCTCACGAGCTCGACGAGGGCAACATCGTCTTCGTCGCGCCCGACGACGGCTGGAAGTACCTGAGCTCCGGCGTCTACTCGAAGACGATCGAGCAACTCGAGGCCGAGGGCACCCTCGAGTCCGGCTCCTTCTGGTAGTTCCTAAGGGACCGGCTTGGACGCCGGCAGATCCTCGTCGGGCTCGTCGTCGTAGTCGCTGATGCCCTGGACGGACTCCTTGAACTCGCGCATGCCGCGTCCGACCGAGCGCGCGGCCTCAGGCAGCTTCTTCGGCCCCAGCACTATCAGGGCAACCACGAGGATCACGATCAGTTCGAGGGGACCGGGGGCGGAGATGAATCCGATCACTTCCATCAGGCTACTCCGTCGACACGCCGCGCGCCGTACTTGAGGCGAGCAGGTCTACACCAAGCGCCTCGCGCAAGGCCACCTCGTGCTGGGCGCCTGCGGTCATGATCGAGCCGAGTGGCTGGAGCAGCTTCGGCGCGCGCAGAGTGGCGAGCGTCGCGGCATACGCGGCGACCGTTTCGCGCTCGAGCGCGATCGCAAAGCGCGCGAACGTTTCGCGCCCGGCGAGCGCCAGGCCCAGGTCGGGAGGCGCCACCGAGGCGCGGGGCCGGCGGCGGCCGAGCGTCGTCAGCGCGGCTTCCACACCACGCACGTGCTCGCGCTCGTGTGCGAGCAGGGTCTCGCCGAGCGCGGAGTCGATCGCGTCGCGCTCGAGCGCCGCGCGGTAGGCGGCCTCGAGGCGGTGCTCGCGGATGAGCAGGCGCTCGAGCGACTCGCCGCCCCCGAGCAGCGCCCGCCTGCTGATGCCCGCCTCGCTCACGACGTTCCCGTGACGAATGGCTCGGGCGCCGCGGCCGTCCCCGCCAGCACGTGCACGACCGCAAGGTCCTCGGCCTCCTCCGCGGCGATCTCCGCGGCCGTCCTGCGCTGCTCGGCGTCCGGCAGCGAGCGCAGGGCGTCGAGATAGGCGCGCACGAGGCGCGCCTCGAGGTCGCGGGCGAAATGCAGGGCCTCGGCGGAGTCGCTCATGCGCGGAAACATGCGCTCGTACTCGCTATCGGGGCGGCCCGCGGGGGGCGTGCCGCCGATGGACGCGCACCAGGGCGGACACCCGCTCGACGTGTGCCAACTCGCGTGCGCGAATCGTCCGCGCGTAGGCGCGGTCCTTTCCGTCGAGGACCTCGGCGATCGCCGCCCAGGCCGCCACGCCGGCGTGTTCGAGGGCCACGATCGAGTTCAGAAGGCCGGCGCCGGAGCCCGCCTGTGGCCTGCCCGCCGGGGGCGGATCGCCACCGCCGCAGGAGGCGAGCGCGAGAGCCGCGGCGCCGCCGAGCGCCCCGCGGCGGGTGAGCCGGATCGGCATGGGCCGCAGACTAGATGGAATAAGGAGTCAACCATCTAGCCTTCGCCCGGTGAGGATCTCGCGCGCCGACTGGGACGAGCTCGTCGCTCACGCGCGCGCGGAGGCGCCAAACGAGTGCTGTGGCTACCTGCGCGCAAACGACGGCGCCGTCGAGGAGGTCTTCCGGGCCGTGAACAGGCGCGCCTCTCCCTACGGATACGAGTTCGACTTCGAGGCGCTCAGGGCGGTCAACGAGCTCGACGACGAGGGGTTCGAGGTCGGCGTCTACCACTCGCACCCGCGCAGCCCGGCCGAGCCTTCGCAGACCGACATCAACCTCGCCCAGTACCCCCACTGGAGCTACTGGATCGTGTCGCTCGCGGCAGACGGGCCGGGCGTGAGGGTGTGGCGGATCGCCGACGGCCGAGTCGAGGAGCAACAGCTCGACGTCGTCGATGGATGAAGCCGCGCTCACCTGCCCGTCCTGCGGGCTCGAGCACAGCCCGGGCGACGCGCGCGTTCTGCTCGCATTGCGGGATGCCGCTCGTGGTATCGGGCGCGGAGCCGCTCGAGAATCCGATCAACGAGGCCCACGGGCGCGCCCGCAAGATCGACCCGCGCTACACGGAGGGCGAGCTCGTGCGCGTGGCCGGCGGGCGAAACCAGGCCGAGGCCGAGCTGATCCAGGGCATGCTGTTGGAGGAGGGGATCCCCAGCATGCTGCGCCGCACCGCGGGGTTCGACGTGCCCGACTTCCTCGCCGCCGGACCGCGCGACGTCCTGGTGCCGCAGGCCGGCGCCGAGCTCGCGCGCGAGCTGCTGCACCAGACCGAGCTTGCCCCAACCGAAGGCTCGGCGCCGCGGCCGAGTCCGGTCAAGCTGCTGGCTGTGATCGCCCTGGGAGGGCTCGGCGCCGCACTGCTGGCCTGGCTGCTGCAGAGCGGCGCCTGAGGCCGCCACCACAAGACCCAGGACGTTGGAGCAAGAAAGCCGCGACTGAGAGGGACCTCGCTCGAGCGGGGCCCGCGAAAAAACTGCAGCTATGAAGGGGTCGGCCGCGGTCGGTGGGGGTTTGGCGCGTTGTCAGCACATAGCCAGCACAAGTCGACACACCCCCCTCTTGCCCGCTTGGGTGCCTGAGGTTGTAGGGGCTATACAACAACAAACTAAGGCACCCCCTGCTCGCGGAGCCACATCATCCGCGGGCCCGGCAGGCGGCTCGGGCCCGGGCCGGGCCGCCCCTCCGCAGGGCGGTGACGACAGCGAGTCTGAGTGAAGTGGCTGGCCGCTTCACCTGAGATCTCGACTGTCGGAACGCAAGCCCGAGGCTGGGCGCCCCCGGCCCTAACCCGAAGATTGCCGCCACCCAGTTCGCTCCCCGCGTTACGGAGGAGCCGGGCGTGGTGAGCGGCTCGACCGGCACGCGCCGGTAGGCTTGCTCGCCGTATGGATTTCGCACCGTCAGACCGGGTCGCCGCGCTGCGCGACCGCGTCCGGGAGTTCACAGAAGAGCACGTGGATCCGGTCGAGGGCGAGGCGCTCGACGCGCTCGACCGCGAGGTCGCGCCCCGGGGTCCCGTACCCCGAGATCCTCGTCGAGCTGCGCCGCCGCGCCCGCGACGAGGGGCTCTGGAACCTGTTCTTGCCCGACGACCGCTTCGGCCCGGGATTGACCAACTGGGAGTACGGGATGCTGTGCGAGGTCATGGGCCGCAGCGCGGTCGCGCCGATGGTCTTCAACTGCGCGGCGCCCGATACCGGCAACTCGGAGATCCTCGCCGAGCACGGGACCGAGGAGCAGACCGACCGCTGGCTCGGCCCGCTGCTCGACGGCGAGATCCGCTCCTGCTTCTCGATGACCGAGCCCAACACCAGCGGCTCCGATCCGACCCAGCTCGTGACACGGGCCGAGCTCGACGGCGACGAGTGGGTGATCGACGGCCACAAGTGGTTCACGTCCGGCTACAACAGGCGCCGCGCTGGCGATCGCGATGGTGGTGACCGACCCCGAGGCGCCGCCGCACAAGCGCGCGAGCATGATCCTGGTCCCGGTCGGCACGCCCGGCTTCACGGGCGTGCGCCCTGTCCCGGTGATGGGCCACGACGAGGGACCCGGCCACTGGGAGGTCACCTACGAGAGCTGCCGCGTGCCGGCCGCCAACCTGCTCGGCGAGCGCGGCGCCGGCTTTGCGATCGCCCAGGACCGCCTCGGCCCGGGGCGCATCCATCACTGCATGCGCGCGATCGGCTCGGCCGAGCGGGCCTTCGAGCTGATGTGCAGGCGCGCCCACGCCCGCGAGGCGTTCGGGGGACCGCTGGCCGACAAGCAGTTCGTCCAGGACTTCATCGCCAAGTCCCGCATGGAGATCGACTCCGCCCGCCTGATGGTCCTGCACGCCGCTTGGAAGATGGACACCGAGGGCAAGCGCGCCGCGCGCCAGGAGATCTCGATGATCAAGGTGATCGCCGCCCAGATGCACCAGCGCGTGCTCGACCGGGCGATGCAGGTTCACGGCGCGCTCGGCATGTCGGATGACACACCGCTGGCCGCGATGTGGCGCCAGGGGCGCTGGCTGCGCATCGCCGACGGCCCGGACGAGGTGCACAAGATGGTGATCGCAGTGCGCGAGCTCAACCGCTTCAAGCCGCGCGAAGCGGTCGAGGCGTGACGCTCAGCCCAGAGCAAGAGGCTTTCGTCGAGGCGATCCGCGACTTCGCGGCGCGCGAGCGCTTTGACCGCGACGAGGCTCACTCCGACCAGGTCGCCGCCAAGATGGGGGAGCTCGGGTGGTACGGGTTGCAGATCCCCGAGGAGTACGGCGGCTCCGGGGGCTCGTTCCTCGATGCCACGTTGTTCCTCGAGGAAACCGCGTACGGGCGCATCCCCGTCGCGGGCTACGGCGTCACGTTGATCGTCGTGGGCGCGCTCAACCGCTTCGGTAGCGACGATCAAAAACGGGAGCTGTTCGATCGCGTGGTCAAGGGCGGCACGCTCGCCATCGCCATGTCGGAGCCCGAGGCCGGCTCGGATGTGGCCAATCTCAAGACCAAGGCGCGCGCCGAGGACGGCTCCTACGTGCTCGACGGCTCGAAGATGTGGTGCTCGTACGCCCACAAGGCGAGCCACATCCTGATCGTCTGCCGGACGGGCCCGGGTGAGCGCCATGAGGACATGTCGATGATCCTCGTCCCGCGCGACGCGGACGGCATGACGGTCACGCCGATCCCCACGCTCGGCGGCGAGGAGACCAACGAGATCCACCTCGACGGTGTGCACGTGCCGGCGGACGCGCTGATCGGCACCGAGGGCGGAGGCTGGACGCAGCTCATGGCCGGGCTCAACTACGAGCGGACGATTCTGGCCGCCAGCGCGCTCGGCCTGGCCCAGCGGACCTTCGACGACGCCCTCGAGTACGCCAAGGAGCGCCGCCAGTTCGGCCGCCCGATCGGCTCGTTTCAGGCGATCTCGCACCGCTTCGCGGAGCTCGCGACCGAGATCGCCCAGGTACGCCTGCTGGTGCGCTGGGTGGCCTCGCTGACCGACGAGGACCCGAGCCGGATGCTGCCCCGCGAGGCGTCGATGGCGAAGCTGGCCGCCACCGAGCTGGCCAAGCGCTGTGCGCTCGAGGGCCTGCAGATCATGGGCGGCTATGGCTACGCCACCGAGTATCCGATGGAGCGCTACCTGCGCTCGGCCGTCGTGGGGACAATCTACGGCGGCACTTCGGAGATCCAGAAGAACATCATCGCCAAGACGCTCGGGCTCTGAGAGGCCGCGTCTTGACGGCACGGAAGCCTCAAGTCGCGCGCTCCGGCGGCCGACTGATGGGTATGGCCGAGCCTGCCCCTCGCTGGCCCGGCGGAGACGTCCGCGCGGAGCAGCCTGCTCGCTTCGGTGGAGCGGGTGAAGCGATGCATGCCGTCTCGCGTCTGCTGGGGAGCGCGATCGACGCGGGCGGTCCGAGCGCGGTCGCGGAGATTCTCGTGAACGAAGCGCGCCGCTTCTTCCGGGTCAGCCGCGCGATCCTCCTGTCGGTTGCCGAGCTCGAGGGACAGCTCGAGGTGGCCGCGATGTCGCCGTCGGGGAATCCCCCCGGGGAGTTCATACCGCTGACCGAGCTGGCACCCGTCGCCAGGCTGCTGCGTTCCCGCGAGCCGGCGCTGCGCGTCGGCGGCTCGGAGGCCGGCCAGCTGGCGGGCAGGCTCGGCGCCAAGGGCGACAAGGAGACCGTCTTGCTGCTGCCGATGCGCGTGCGCGAGTCGGTGCGTCACGTGCTGGTGCTGGCCGATGCCGAGGACCGTGACTTCCAAGCCTCGGAGCTCGAGGTCGCGCGCGCATTCGCGGACGCCGCCGAGGCCGGCCTCGCGCAGCTGCAGCTCGCCGCCGAGTACGCCACGCAGACCGCGCGGCAGGCCGCGCTCGCCCGCGCCGCGCGCACGCTCAACGAGAGCCTCGACCTCGACCACGTCCTGGTTCGAATGTGCCAGGAGGCCACCAGCATCCTCGGGTCCGACTACGCCAACGTCTTCCTCGGCAACGCCGCGGAGGGTCTGCGCATCGAGGCCACCTACGGCCTGCCGAAGGGCGTGATCGGCGCGCACATCAACGCCGGCGAGGGCCTGGTGGGCAAGTGCATCGAGCGCGATGAGCCGATGCTGACCAACGACTACCAGGCGTTGCCGCGACAGATAGCGCTGTCGCCGTTCTCGAAGGTGCGCAGCTCGCTCGCCGTGCCGATGCACTGGGACGGCGAGCTCCGCGGCGCGGTCGCCGTCGGCTACTTCCAGCCCCATCTCGTCACGCGCGAGCACCTGGCCCTGCTCGAGACGTTCGCCGACCTGGCCGCGGCAGCCTGCCGCAACGCCAGCGCACACGCCGGGCTGGTGCTGGCCGCGCGAACCGACGCCCTGACCGGCTGCCTCAACCACGCCGCCCTGCACGACACGCTGCGGCGCGAGCTCGAGCGCTGCCGGCGCACCGGGCACAGCCTGTCGCTTGCGATGGTGGATCTCGACGACTTCAAGCGGGTGAACGAGAGCCAGGGCCACCTGGCCGGCGACGAGGTTCTGCGCGGCGTCGGCCACGCGATGCGCCAGGCCGTGCGGGCCTACGACCTCGTGGCGCGCTACGGCGGCGACGAGTTCGCGATCGTGGCCATCGACGCCGACGAGCGAGCGGCGATCGAGGTGGCCGAGCGCGCGCTCGAGGGCATGGCCGTGGGGGCGACCGCGGGCATCGCCGAATGGCAGCCGGGGGAGAGCGCCAACGCCCTGATCGCGCGCGCGGACAGCGCGCTTCTCTTCGGCAAGCAGACGGGTAGGCGCGGCGTGGCCGTGCGCGCCTCCGAGCTGCCCGACGACTTCGTCCCGGTGGCAAGCGATCGCGACTCCGTCGTGGCCGGCGACCCGGAGGCCGCGCCGTCGAGCGACCGCAGCCGCGAGCAGACCGAGGGCCTGCGCAAGCGCACGCGCCAGCTCGCGATCGCGAACTCGCTCGCCGCTCGGGTGTCGGCCATGAGCGAGGTTGACGAGATCGTCAATGCCGCTGCCGAGGAGCTGCACCGGGGCTTCGACTACTTCCTCTGTGCGGTGCTGCGCCTGCGCGACGACGGCTACCTCGAGGGCGTCGCGACCCGCGGCATGGCGTTCGACCGAGCCGACGGTGGAGGCTGGTCGCAGCCGGTCGAGTCCGGGTTGATCGGGCGCTGCGTGCGTGAGCGCCGGCCCGTGATCAGCGGCGACGTCCGCAGCGAGCCCGACTACCGCTTGGTGCCGTTCATGGTCGACGTGCGCTCCGAGCTCTGCGTACCGATCTGGGTGGGCGAGGAGATCTGGGGCGCCATCGACATCGAAGAGGTCCATCCCGGCGCGTTCGACGAGGACGACGTGCGTCTCGTCCAGACGGTGGCCGACCAGGTCGGCCTGGCCCTGCGCTCGGCACGGCTCCTCGAGCAGCTCGAGCGGGTCAAGTCAGCCACCGCGGATGCCTTCGCCATGGCGGTCGACGCCCGCGGCGGGCGCCACGACTCAGCGGCCATGCTCGAAGAGCGCGCGGTCGGTGTGGGGCTGCGGCTCGGCATGCAGGAGGCGGACCTGCGCGCGCTGAGGCTCGGTGCGCGCTTCCACGACCTCGGCAAGATCGCGCTCGCGGACGAGATCCTGACAAAGCCGGGCGAGTTGACCCCCGAGGAGCGCCGAGCGGTGGAGCAGCACCCGATCACCGGCGAGCGCATCCTCTCCGCCGTCGACTTCCTCGAGGACGTGCGCGTGCTCGTCCGCCACGAGCACGAGCGCTGGGACGGCGCCGGCTACCCGGACGGCCTGACCGCCGAGCGCATCCCGCTCGGCTCGCGAGTGATCCTGGCCACGAGCGCCTACGAGGCGATGCTCGCGGGCCGCCCCTACCGCCGCCCGTTGGCTCCCGCGCAGGCGCGTGAGGAGCTGCTGCGCGGCGCCGGCAGCCAGTTCGACCCGCGCGTGATCGCGGCGCTTGTCGAGGTACTCGCCGAGGAGGAGGGCGGTCAGGAAGCGCTCAGCGAATCGAGCGAAGAGCGCCAGTCGCGCTCGACGCTCGCCAGCTGACGCCCGAAGGCATCGGCCAGAACCGAGCGCGGGCCGCGGTCCAGGGGGCTCGAGAGCCAGCGCGGCCGGCGCGCGCGAGCCCTGCTCGCGCTCCAGCAGGTCGAACAGCGTGCCGCCCAGCAGCATCGCGTCCCGAGCGTCCGGGGGAAACGCCGGGCGCCCGCCCTCCCGCAACCGGCGCACGATCGCGGCGCGCAGGTGCGGCGTCTGGCCAGAGACCCAGGTCGCGGCGCCCTCGCACAGCCACGCCCAGCGGACGTAGCGGCGAAAGGCTGCGATCGAGAAGGGCGGCGGCAGATCCGGGTTGTTCGCGCCGACCACGACGTGCGCGTACTCGTGCTCGGGGGAGAGCAGCAGGGCCTCGCGCGAGCCGGCGACGTTGGACGCGCGCCGCTCCAGCGCGGGCGGGCGAGAGCACGTGGATCTCGTTCTCGCCAAACCAGCCGGCGTAGTAGCGGCGGCTGGCCGGAGCGGCTGCGCGCCGCGCGAGCGGCAGCCAGGGCTGGGAAAGGCCCAGTGCCGCGGCTCGTGGGTGGAGCACCACCGCCACGTCGGCCGGGATGGTCGGAAAGAGGCCATCCAGCTCGTCGCGCAGCACCTCGAGCGCGGCCAGCACGGTCGCCGCCTCCTCCACATGCGAGGAGTCGTGGCGGGCTGAGAACGAGAGGGAGTGGGACTCGACCCAGGACAGGGGATGAGGCGCCTACGCGAGGACCGGCATCGCGTCGGAGGCGATCGACTCGATCTCCTCCGAGGCGCGCTCGAACTCCTCATCGGAGAGCACGGGCGTGCCCTCGAAGGGGAGATCGCGGTAGAGCTCGATCCAGGAGCGGCAGCCGTTGTACTCGGGCCGCACCTTGACCGTCACCGGGCGCGGGATGCGGTAGGTGCGCAGCACGATCACGTGGAGCGGATGGCGGCGCTTCCACGCCAGCCGTTTCTCCGCGTAGTCAGTGGTCCAAATGTAGTACGGCGATAGCGCGTCGATCGCACGCGGATCGGTGATCAGGTAGCTGGCGGAGACCTCGGCCCACGAGCGAATCCGCACCCGATCGGGCTGAGGGATGCCGCCATCCTGTACGAGCGCCTTCGGAGGCGGCTCGTTTTCGGGCCATACGCCCTCCTCGAGCGCGCGGCCGAGCTCGGGCACATGGGCGTCGCGGACGCAGTCGTTGCGCTGGTGATCGAAGGTCGGATAGAGAAAGAACCGGTCGTGCTCGATCTCGAAATGCTTGTTCTCCTCGCGGATTCCGCCCTTGCGCAGCGTCAGCAGCTGCTCGCCCTCGGCGAGAGCGCGCACGGTGATGGCCCATTCTTTGAATGCGACTGGCATAGAAGAGGAAAACCTCCAAACAGATCGCGCCCGCCTGAATTCTCGGGGAGAGGGGCGCGGGCGGCCATTGTTATCGAGAAAGGCCACTCGTTTCAAGGGAAATTTCGTGGCGAATGCAACTAGACGACTGATTCCAAATCCATGCACCTCCGGATGGCGCGCCATACCGGCGCTGGATCGCCACCCGCGTCCTCGCCGATAGCTCTACAACTATCGGCTTCGTCCGCGTGCGGCGCCCAGCTTGGTCTGGCGCGCCCCCGAAGGCACACGGATCCGGAACCAATCATCTAAAGCGCCGTATAGACCGCCGCGAAGTCGTCCTCGCCGTGGCCGCTCTCCGCCGCGCGGGCATAAAGGGTCTCCGCCAGCGTCCCGAGTTGGAGCTCGATGCCGAGCGCCCGCGCCTCGTCGATGCAGTGGCGCACGTCCTTCAGCATGTGCTCGAGCTTGAAGAGCGGGGGCGCGAAGTCCTCGGCGAACATCGGCGGGCCCTTGAGGTTGAGCATGGCGCTCGCGCCGGCGCTGCCGGCGGCCACCTCGAGAAAGGCATCGCGGTCGAGCCCCGCCATCTTGGCCGTTTTCACCGCCTCGGCCAGCACGGCGGCGTTCACCGCGCCCATGGTGTTGGTGAGCAGCTTGGCCATCTGTCCGTGCCCGACGGGTCCGACGTGCACGATGCGCTCGCCCATCGCCTCGAAGAGCGGCAGCGCGCTCTGGAAGTCCTCGGGCTGCGCTCCGGCCATGATCGTGAGCGTGCCCGCCTCGGCCTTGGGCTTTGAGCCCGACATCGGAGCCTCGACATAGCGCAGCGGCGCCAGCCGCTCTGCCAATCCGTGCGATGCGGTCGGGGAGATCGTCGACATGTCGATCACGAGCGCCGAGGCGGCCAGCACGCCCGCGGCCCCGTCGTCGCCGAACAGCACCTCCTCGACCTGCGGGGCGTCCGGGACGACGGTGATGAACGCGTCGGCGCCCTTCGCGGCCTCGGCGGGCGTGGCGGCCGAGCGCGCCCCTTCGTGCTCGGAGGCAAAGCGCTCGGCGTTCTCGGCGGTGCGCGTGTAGACAGTGACGTCGAACCCGGCGTCGACCAGGTTGGCCGCCATCGGGCCGCCCATGATGCCGAGCCCGCAGAAACCGATTCGCTCAGGGGGCCTTGCCATGTCCTCCACCTCCGGGGGTCTCGATTCGCAGCCGGTCGCCGGGGTGCAGCGTGCCGGACGCCTTGCCCGGTAGGTCTTCCCCGTTCAGCAGGTTCCTACCAGTCGCACCCGGCCGGCCGCCGTCAGCCCCCGGCGGCGGATGCCGGCGGCGCTCGGTGATGAGCGAGTAGCGCATCTCGGCCAGGGCCTCCACCTCGCGCACCACCCCGTCGCCGCCGTGCCGGCGGCCCGCGCCGCCGGAGCCGCGGCGCAGCGAGTACTCCACCGCGCGCAGAGGGAACTCGAGCTCGAGCGCCTCGACCGGCGTGTTGAGCGTGTTCGACATCGCCACGTGGACGGCGCTGGGACCGTCGGCGTCCGGGCAGGCGCCCTGCCCGCCGCCGAGGGTCTCGTAGTAGGTGAAGTCGTCGTTGCCGAGCGTCAGGTTGTTCATCGTGCCCTGGCCCAGCGCGTGGCCGAACGCGGCCAGCACGAGGTCGGCCACACGCGAGGAGGTCTCGACGTTTCCGGCGGCCACCGCGGCCGGCGACCGGGCGTTGAGGAGCGAGCCCTCCGGGGCGATCACCGACAACGGCCGGTAGGCGCCCTCGCAGGGCGGGACGTCGGGGTCGGTCAGCACGCGCAGCGCGAAGTAGCAGGCGGACAGGGTGACGGCCAGCGGGCAGTTGAGGTTGCCGTCGTGCTGCTCCGCCGAGCCGGTGAAGTCGAGCTCGATGCCATCGCCTTCGACCGTGGCCCGCAGGTGCAGCGGGAGGTCGGCGTCGGCCGCCTCCAGCACGTCGCTCGCCTCCCGCACTCCATCCTCGAGGTCGGCGATCCGCGCACGCGTACGCCGTTCTGCGTAGTCGAGCGTCTCCTCGAGCCCCTCGCGGAAGGTGGAGAGGCCGAAGCGTTCGATCAGCGCCTGCACCCGCTCCGCTCCCGCGCGCCCCGCGGCGAGCTGCGCTCGCAGGTCGGCCTCGCGCTGGCGCGGCCCGCGCATGCGGGCGGCAAGCTCGCGCAGCGTCTCGGGGTCGAGCCGGGTGGGAGGGATCACGACGCCCTCCTCCTCGAGCGAGCGCGAATCGGCGGGCATGCTGCCCGGTTCCTTGGCCCCAACGTCCGCGTGGTGTGCGCGGCTGGCCGCGAACCCGATCTGCTCGCCGTCATGGAAAAGGGGCGTGATGACGGTGATGTCGGGCAGGTGAGTGCCGCCCTGGTAGGGGTCGTTGAGGATCCAGCTGACCCCGGGCTCGTGGCGCTCGTCGAGAACGGCCGCTACCGCCGAAGGCATCGCGCCGAGGTGGACGGGGATGTGCTCGGCCTGCATCGCCATCCGCCCGCGCTCGTCGAACAGCGCCGTGGAGGCGTCGCGGCGCTCCTTGATGTTCGCCGAGTGCGCGGAGCGGACCAGCACGGCGCCCATCTCGTCGCACGCCGCGCGCAGCGCGCCGAGCATCACCTGGAGCGTGACCGGGTCGAGCCGGCTCATCGCTCGAGCACCACCGCGTCGGCGTCGGCCCGCGCACGCCAGTCCGGCGGCACCACGAGGGTAGAGCCGGGCAGCTCGAAGATCGCGGGCCCGTCGACCTCGGCCGTGCCGGGTCCGAGGATCCGCGCGGCCGCGGTCTCGTCGCCGAAGCGAACCTCGCGCGTGCCCCGCTCCTCAGCCGGCTCGGCGTGCGCCGCCGGAGCCTCGGCACCCGGCAGGGCGGCAGCCACCCGCACGGTGACGAGCTCGAGCTCGGCATCGGCATCCGCGTGGCCATAGCGCTCCTCGTGCGCGCGATCGAACGCGGCACGCAGCTCGCCGGGCTCGGGTGCGAGCGACTCTTCCACGGACAGCTCGAACGCCTGGCCGGCGTAGCGCAGGTCGTAGGTAGCGCGCAGCTCGATGGTCAGGGGGTCCGACCCCGGTAGCTCACGGCTCGCCTGCCGCCGAGGCGGTCGACCGCCTCGGCCACCGACTCGCGGGTCAGCTCCTCGCCCGCGAGCAGGACGCTCTCGACCACGTCGCGGCGGCGCTCGGACAGCACCAGGCCGAGGGCGGAGAGCACCCCGGAGGCCATCGGCGCGATCACCCGCCGCATGCCGAGCTCGGTCGCGATCTGGGCAGCGTGCAGGGGCCCGGCGCCGCCGAAGGAGACCAGGCCGAGCTCGCGAGGATCTATTCCGCGCTCGACGGTCACCACCCGGACCGCCTGCGCCATCTCGGCTGCCGCCACGCGAGCGATGCCCGCGGCGGTCTCGTGCTCAGACAGGCCGAGCTCGCCGGCCAGCGCACCGATCGCGCTCTCGGCCGCCGAGCGGTCGAGTCGCACGTCGCCGGCGAGCGGCGAATCGGCGTCGAGCCTCCCGAGCAGCAGGTCCGCGTCGGTCACGGTCGGCTCCCGGCCACCGCGCCCGTAGCAAGCCGGCCCTGGATCGGCGCCCGCCGAGCGCGGTCCGACCCGAAGCGCGCCGCCGCCGTCGCGCCACGCGATCGAGCCACCGCCCGCGCCCACGGTATGGACGTCGACCATCGGCAGCGCGAGCGCGCGTCCCCCGATCTCGCGCCCGTGGCCGACCGCCGCCACGCCTGCGAGCGTGAGCGAGACGTCGCAGGAGGTGCCGCCCATGTCGAGCCCGACCGCGTCGCTACCGGCCACTCGCGCGGCGCCCACCGCTCCGCCGGCCGGTCCCGAGAGCACGGTCCACGAGCCGTGGCGGGCCGCCGTTGCCGCGCTCGCCGTGCCTCCGCTTGAGAGCATCACCTCCGGCTCGGGCAGGCCCGCCCCGACCGCCCGCTCGGTCAGGCGCGCGAGGTAGCCGCGCAGCAGCGGTGAGAGCGCGGCGTCCACGATCGTCGTGACGCAGCGCTCGTACTCGCGAAAGACCCCTGCCGTCTCGTGAGAGGTCGACACGTGGATGTCGCCGAGCGCCTCGGCCACCAGCCCCGCCACACGACGCTCGTGCTCGGGGTGGCGGAATCCCCACAGCAGGCAGATCGCCACCGCCTCACAGTCGAGGTCTTGCAGAGCCTCGCTCAGGGCCTCCTCGTCGAGCTCGCGCAGCACGCCGGCGGGTCCGGTTCGCTCGTCCACCGCCAGCCGCAGCTCCGCCGGGACGAGTGGCGGCGGGTGTCCCGCGCACAGCCGGTACAACTCGGCCCGCGCCTGGCGCCCGAGCTCCTCGAGGTCGGTGAAGCCGGCCGTGGCCAGCAGGGCTGTCCGCGCCACGCGCCCTTCGAGCAGGGCGTTGGTTCCGACGGTCATACCGTGGACGAAGCGCGACACCTCGCCGCTCGAGGCGCCGAACGCCTCGAGCGCCTCGGACACGGCGTTCATGACTCCCTCGGACTGGTCCGAGGGAGTGGTGGGCGACTTGCCGGTGACCAGCCGGTCGCGGCCAAGCAGGACCGCGTCCGTGAAGGTGCCGCCAACGTCCACCCCGAGGATCATCGGGGTGGACGCTAAACAGTCAGGCGACGGCCAGCTCGACCTCCTCGAGGTGGCGGTGCGAGGCGCAGTACTTGCTCCCGGGATGCGGCATGCGCCGGCATGCCGTCCCCTTGCGCGTGCTGGCGTGACAGCTGCGCCGGCTGCCGTCGAAGGTGACTCCCTCGCGCAGCCGGATGTCCACGTACTCGGTGGCCAGCCCCATCGCCCTCACGCAGGTGCAGTACACCCGGAGCTGCTCGCTGATCGGAAAGAAGTGGCGGATATCGCCGAACAGCGTCTTTGCCGGTTTCGCGAAGTAGTGCCTGTCGAGCGCGAGTCGCTCCATGGAGCGCTCGCACGCGCGCAGGAACCGCTGTCGCGTCGCCGTGATGTCTTCTCCCCTGCCAGGGACGACATCTCGAGCCAGCTCGCGATAGAGCGAGCGACTGAAGTGATACATCGGTCGGGCCTCCCTTACCCTCGCGCAGCCGGTCTGCCTTGCCGCTGCGCTATGTAAGGGCTTCAACGATCCCATTGTTGAGTTCGCGTTAAAGTCGCTCCATGGCCACGCTTCTGGATCTCACCGCGCAGGGCGACGTCGCAACCATCAGCTGACGACGCGTATCTCAACCGCACCCTCCAGCTCATGACCCCGCAGCAGCTCTACGAGCTCTGGGAGCGCCAGCAGTGGCAGTCGCAGGCGATCGACCTGGAGCGAGACAAGGAGCAGTGGGCGTCACTGGCGGAGGAGCAGCGGGAGGAGCATCTCTGGGGCCTCTCGTCGTTCTTCGTGGGAGAGGAGCGGGTGACCACGCAGTTCTCCGGGCTCGTCATGGCCTACGAGGACGAGCAGGAGGAGGCGTTTCTCACCACCCAGCAGGTCGACGAGGCGCGACACATGCAGTTCTTCGACCGCTACTTCCGCGAGGTCATGGGCCTCGACCACGCGCTCATCCGCGACCGCCTGGCCTTCGCGCGCAAGGACGTGACCGACGCCTTCGTCGAGCTCTTCGACGAGCACCTCGTCGAGGCCGGCCGGCGGCTGATCGCAAACCCCCGTGACATGGACGCCAAGGTCGACTTCATAGTCGCCTACCACATGGTCATCGAGGGCACGCTGGCGCTCACCGGCCAGCACTTCATGCTCGACTACTACGAGAAGCACGAGCTCCTGCCGGGTTTCCAGGAGGGTTTCACGAACATCGCCCGTGACGAGCATCGCCACGTGGCCTACGGCACCTGGTTCCTCCAGCAGAAGTGCGCGGACCCGCTGATGCGCGAGCGCGTGCAGTCCACCCTGAACAAGCTCCTGCCGCTCGCGGCGGGGGTGCTCGTCCCCAAGGGCTACTCGATCGGCGACGACTACGAGTTCTTCGGCTACACCTCCGAGGAGCAGGCGGCGTTCGCCTACTCCGCGCTGACGCGGCGGCTAAAGGTCATCGGGGTTGGGATGGCTACCGCATCGGCTGCATGAGCCAGTCCATGCGCCGCCGGGCGTAGACGAGCGGCTCGCCCGGCTCGAGCCGGCCACCCTCGAGGTCGCCGATCAGGACCGTGTGGTCGTAGCGCGTGAAGTTCTCCGCGCGCCGGCAGCGCAGGTAGACCAGCGTTCCCGCCAGCTCGGGCACGTCCTCGTCCCAGGCCCAATCGAGCCCGGCGAACTTGTCCTCGGCCTGCCGGTCGGCGAAGCCGTGGGCCAGCTCGAGCTCGTCGGCACGCAGCATGTGCACACCGAAGCTCCGGCAGGCCGCGAGCGTGTCGTGGCAGCGCGAGCCGTGCCAGATCGAGACGAGCAGGGAGGGCGGATGCGCGCTGTAGGAAGTCAGCGCCGTTGCGGCCAGCCCGCAGGGCCGGCCGTCCTGACGCCGCGCCGTGATCACCGCCACGCCCGAGGCGAGGTGGCTCATGGCCTCGCGAAAGAGCTGTTCGAGGGTTACGTCCATCGCTCGAAGCGCGGCTCGCCGTCGCCGGCCACAAGCGTATGCATGCAGTCGAGCGAGGGATCGGCGGCGGGGTGGTCGCTGCGCTGGTGGGCTCCGCGGCTCTCCTCGCGCGCGAGGCACGAGGCCGCGATCAGGCGGGCGAGCGGGAAGCGGTCCGCCAGCAGCTCGCGCAGGCCCGCCGGCTCGCGCCGAAGGCCGGCGTGGCGCCAGAGCCCGGCCCGCGTGGCGTCGCTTGGCAGCACGGCCTGATCGTCGCCCGCCTCGCCCCCGCACGGCGCCCGGCTCGGGATCCTCGACCGCGCGAAGCGCCGCGCGGCGGCCGAAGACAAAGCACTCGGCGAGCGAGTTGGACGCGAGCCGGTTGGCGCCGTGCAGCCCGGTGCAGGCCGACTCGCCAACCGCGTACAGGCCGGGAACCGAGGCGCGGCCGTCCAGGTCGGTCGCCACACCCCCCATCGTGTAGTGGGCCGCGGGGGCCACGGGCACCAGATCGCGGCGAGCGTCGAGCCCGACGTCCTCCAGGGCGGCGGCGATGTTCGGAAAGCGTGCGATCGTCGACGGCGCGCATGTCGAGCATGACCGCCGGCTCGCCCGTCTCCAGCGAGCTGGGCCTGGATGGCGAGCGCGACCTCGTCGCGCGGCGCCAGCTCGTCGACGAAGCGCTCGCCCGCTGAGCTGAGCAGCGTCGCACCCTCGCCGCGGACCGCCTCGGTGATCAGGAATCCGTCGCGCGGCCCGGGCAGGCGCAGGGCGGTCGGGTGAAACTGCATGAACTCCAGGTCGGCCAGCAGCGCCCCGGCCGCGTGGGCGAGCGAGAGGCCCGCGCCGACCGCGCCCGCGCGGGTTGGTCGTTCGCTCCCAGAGGGCGGCCATCCCGCCGGTGGCCAGGATCACCGCTCGCGCGAGCACGCTGAAGGGATCGCCGCGCCGCGGCCGGGCGACAAGGCCGATGCAGCGGCCCTCGGCGCAGATCAGCGAGCTCGCCGCGCGCGGCTCGAGCACCGCGATCCGCTCGTGCACCGCTGCGAGCGCCGAGAGCTCACGCGTGATGCGCCGCCCGGTTGCGGAGCCGCCCGCGTGCACGATGCGCCGGCGCGAATGCCCGCCCTCGAGCCCGAGCGCGAGGTTGCCGTGGCGGTCGGCGTCGAAGTGCACGCCGAGCCGCCCGAGGTCACGCACGCGCTCGGCCGACTCCTCGCACAGCACCTGCACCGCGCTGGTGCGTGCGGCGTCGCGGCCCGCTGCCAGCGTGTCGGCGGCGTGCAGGTCGGGCGAGTCGTCGTCGGCCAGAGCAGCCGCGATCCCGCCCTGGGCCCAGTAGGAGGCGGTCTGCGCCAGTGGCGAGCGGCTGACGAGGGCCACGCGGGCGCCCTGTCCGGCCGCGGTGAGTGCGGCGTAGAGACCGGCCGCGCCGGCGCCGACGACGGCGACGTCGACCCGCAACGGCTCGGGCTGGGGCTTATCGGCCACGCGCCGCGAGTACGGTACCGGCGCCAGTGCCCGTGTTCTTCAGCCACCCGTCCTCGCTCGAGCACGAAACCGGCCACGGCCACCCCGAGCGGGTCGACCGGATGCACGCCATCGATGCCGAGCTCCAGCGCCGCGACTGGCTCGGATTCGAGCGTCGCGAGGCCCCCGCGGCGACCACGGAGCAGCTTGTGGCGGTTCATTCGCCCGAGCACGTCGAGGCCGTGCGCGAGACGAGCGCGCGAGGCGGGTCCTTCGATCTCGACACCCCTACCTCCGAGGGCTCCTGGGAAGCCGCCCTGCACGCCGCCGGCGGCGCCTGCGCGCTGGCGGAGGCCTTGATGGGCGGCGGTGAGCGCGTGGGCTTCTCGGCGCTGCGCCCACCGGGCCACCACGCCGGGCGCGCCCAGGCGATGGGGTTCTGCCTGTTCGCGAACGCGGCCATCGCAGCTCGCCACGCGCTCGACTCGCTCGGCGCCGAGCGGGTGTTCGTCCTCGACTGGGACGTGCACCACGGCAACGGCACCAACGCCATCTTCCACTCGTCGCGCGAGGTGCTGTTCGCGAGCCTCCACCAGTACCCGTTCTGGCCCGGCACGGGGGCGCTGACCGACTCCGGCTCCGGCGAGGGCGAGGGCTTCTCGATCAACCTGCCGGTGCCCGGGAGGGTCGGGCGAGGACGTCTTCTGCGGGCTGGTCGAGCACGTCGTGCTGCCGGCCGCGCGCGCCTTCGACCCCGACCTCGTGCTGGTCTCCGCCGGCTACGACGCCCACCGCGACGACCTGCTCGGGGGCTGCTCGCTCGAGTCAGCCTCCTACGCCGAGCTGACCCGCCAGGTGCTCGCGCTCGGCAAGCCGGTCGGCTACGTGCTCGAGGGCGGCTACGACCTGGACGCCCTCGCCGTCTCGATGGCGCCTGACGATGGAGGCCCTGGCCGAGGGCGGCGAGCCGGGCTCGCATCCGCGCGGCGAGCTCGTGGAGAAGGCCGCCGCGCAGGTCGGCCGCCACTGGGACCTGGACTAGCCGACCGGGCGGAGCAGCTGGGGATAGGCGCCCGGGTAGCGCCCGGCGAGATCGGCCGCCTGCCGCGTCGCGCCACGGCGGCTGTCGAAGCGCCCGGCGAAGACGATCCACAGCCCGCTGCCGAGGTCGTAGTCGTCGGAGCGCAGCATGCCGGCCTCGATGCCCGACCTTGCCGCACCGCGCGCGACCCGGCGGGCGGCCGGCTTGTCGCTGGTGGTCACGAGGACGACGGTGTGGGCGGTCAGGCCGTTGGGCCATTGCAGCAGGAGGCTCCGGCGCGGCTGCTGGGGCGCGCCCTGGGCTTGCGGGGTGGTTGCGGGCGGGGCGGGTTCTTGGGCTTCGGTGGCGGCGGGCTCGGCCGCGGCGGCCTGCTGCTGCTCGTCGCCATCGTCCGAGTCGCTCGTGAGCTCGCTGATGGCGAACCCGAACGCCCCGGCTCCCAGAACAACGACAGCAAGCAAGGCGGCCAGGGCCGGAAGCAGGCTTGCCGGCTTCCGGCCGAGCTGTCAGCCGCGCGCCGCAGTTGAGGCACGACAAGCTGGCCGGGCTGGTGGGCCGCCTCGCCGCAGGCGGGGCACAGGGCGCCGCCGCCGTCACGCTCCCGCGTTCTTGTCGCTGTGGCAGCGAAAAGCTCGGGAGCGTGGCCGGCGAGCTCCGCCTCGACGGCGTCGAGGTCCGCCGCCTTCTGCTTCAGCAGGTCCGGCGCACGCCGTCCCTGGCGGTGCAGGTCGAAGACCAGCGCGCCCAGCTCGAGCAGCAGCGCGTCGCGCGCTGACGCCGCAGGCGCTCGCGGATCAGCGCGCGCTCAGGCCCGCTCGGCAAGCGCCTCGTCCACCACTTGCAGGATCCCGGTCCTCCGGCTCTCCATCGGAAAGCTCGTGAGAATACGCTCGCGCGCCCGGTGCGCCGCGCCCGGCCCGAGCTCGAGCGCCTGCCGGATTCCGTCGGCGACGTCCTCGGGACGCTGGGATTCGATCAGCACTCCGGCGTCGCCCACCACCTCGGGCATCGCGGTCACGTTCATCACGACCGGCACGCAGCCGGCGAGCATTGCCTCCGCCACGGCAAGGCCGAAGCCCTCGTGGCGGGACGCCTGCACGTAGACGGCACAGCGCCGGTAGAGAGCGAGCAGGTCCTCGTCGGAGAGCCAGCCGGTGAACTCGACGTTGGGGCTCGCCTGCGCCCTCAGCTCCTCGACTGAGTCGTCGAGCCACTTGCCACAGAACACGAAGCTCACGTCGGGAAGCTCGCGCGCGGCCTGGACGAACGGCAGCTGGCCCTTCTGCACGAGCGTGGTCCGGTCGATCGCTCCGACCGTGAGCGCTGCCCGGTCCTTGGCCGGTGGGTCCTCGCCGAAGGGATCGGGAACGCCGAGGTGGAGGACGCTCACGCGGCTGGCGGGGATCGGCGTGTTGCGCTCGATCTCGCTGAGGGTGTAGTTCGAGTGGGTGATGAGGCGCGCGGCGCGGCGGAAGATCCAGCGGCTCGCGTGCATCCGCAGGCCGCCGCGCTGGTGGCCGAATCCGATGTCGGGCATGTTGGCGGTGTCGAATCCGCCGATGATCAGCACCGACGGCTTTCGCAGCAGCCAGGCGAGCGTGATCGGGAGGAAGCTGTGCCAGTTGGCGAACCAAGCGAACACGAGATCGGCTCGCAGCACGCCGCCGATCACCGCGATCGGGTTCGGCAAACGGCCCGGCTGGTAGAGGTCCTCCAGCTCGAAGCGCTCGGCCAGGATCGCGCGGTCGATGGCGATGAAGCTGGCCTTGCGCGAGTGGACGTAGAGGATGCGCTTGCGGCTCACTGTCAGGCCCGCGCCTCGACGGGCTCACGCGCCTCCACGAACGCGTGGTGCCACTCGGAGAGCTCGAGCAGGCAGTAGAGGATGCTCTTGTGGTCGGCGCGCCCGCGGCGGTGCTCGGCCACGAGCGTGGCCACAGCCTCGGGGCGCACGAGCTCGGCCAGCGGAGAGCTTCGGGCGTAGCGGCGCTCGACCTCTTCGCCGAGCGAAGCTCGCAGCCAGTCGTCGTAGGGGGTGGAGAAGCCGTGCTTCTTTCGGTCTGCGATCCCCCGCGGGAGCAGGCGCTCCATCGCCATGCGGTGCAGGCGCTTGCCGGCGCGCGGGCGGACCCGGGCCTTTGCCGGGATGCGCTCGACGAAGCGCATCAGCTCGACGTCGAGGAAGGGCACGCGCAGCTCGAGGCTCGCGGCCATCGACATCTTGTCGTTGCAGATCAGGATGCCGTCGGGCAGGAACATGCGGGTGTCGAGATAGAGCGCCTGCTCGAGCAGGCCGCGCCCGGCCACGTCGCCCAGGACCCCGCCGGCGCGCTCGAGGCGCTCGTCCTCGTGCGCCCGCGCCCGATTGCCCCAGCAGGGCGTGGCGGACGGGCGCGTCGGTGATCTCGACCAGCCGCAGCAGGCGCTCGGCGTCGCCCCTGCCTCCGAGCAGGTGCGCGGCGCGGCGGGCGCGCGCGGCCCGCGGCAGCGCGCGCGCGACCGCCGCGGCGGGCGCGGCGAGCGCCGCGGGCGCGGCTCGCAGCGGGCCGAGCAGGGCGGCCGCCTGGTGGCGCCCGTAGCCGCCGTGCGGCTCGTCGGCGCCCTGGCCGGCGAGCACGACCTTCACGTGCTCGGCGGCGAAGCGCGCGAGTTGCGCGAGCGCCGGGGCCGACGGGATGCCGCAGGGCTCCTCGAGGCGTGGGATCGCGGTCGCCAGCTCGGCCAGGAAGTCGGTCTCCACCATCTCGGTGTCGCGGTGCTCGGTGCCGATCAGGCGGGCGCTCTCGGCCGCGGGCCCGCGCTCGTCGAGCAGCCCGCCGTGGCCGGGGAAGCCGATCGTGAACGTCGCGGGAGGCCGCGCGGAGCGTTTTGCCATCGCCGCCACGACCGCCGCGGAGTCGACGCCCCCGGACAGGAAGGCGCCGTAGGGGACGTCGGCCATCATCTGGCGCTCGACCGCGTCGGAAAAGCGCTCGGCGAGGTGGGCGGCGAGGTCGTCGTCGGAGAGGTCGCGGTGAGGCTCACCGGGCGGCTCGCGCCAGGTGTCCACCCGCGGCGTCCCGTCCTCCTCGACGATCAGGGTGGAGGCGGCGGGCAGCTTGCTGATCCCCTCGAAGAGCGTGCGCGGCGCGGGGACGAAGCGACAGGCCAGGTAGTGGTCGAGGGCGACGCGGTCCACCGCCGGCTCGGCCACGCCGGCCGCGAGCAGGGCGCCGATCTCGGAGGCGACCGCCACGCACCGGCCGTCGCTCCACCAGTAGAGCGGCTTGACGCCGAACTCGTCGCGGGCGGCCACCATGCGCCGGCGGCGGTCGTCCCAGAGCACGAAGGCGAACATGCCGTTCAGCTCGCGGACGCAGTCGGGACCGCTCTCCTCGTATGCGTGCACGATCGCCTCGCAGTCCGAGCCGGTGGCGTAACGATGGCCGCGCCCCTCGAGCATCGTCCGCAGCGCGACGTGGTTGTAGATCTCGGCGTTGGCGATCAGCGTGATCGCGCCGTCCTCGGACTCGAGCGGCTGGTCGCCGCCCACCACGTCGATGATCGCCAGGCGGGTGTGGGCGAGGGTCACCGGGCCGATGCGCCGCACCGCGTCCCCATCGGGCCCGCGGTGCCGCAGCCCCTCGATCATCCGCTGGGCGGCGTCGGAGCCCCTCGCACCGGCCGGATCGAGAATGGCTCCGATCCCGCACATGCGGAGGCATCTTGGCAGGCATCCACGTTGTCACTCCTTCGTGACACTCCGGTCTGGATCCGTGCGCCCGCCCAACGCAGGATCGACCTCACTCAATCCACGACTCGGGAGGTCGATCGATGTACTGCCTGATGGGACGCATTCACGCGGCTCTGCTCGCCCTGCGCTCTGAGCGCGGCCAGGGGACCGTGGAATACGTCGCCCTGATCCTGCTGGTGGCCCTGGTGATGGCTGGTGTGGTCGCGGCGATGAAGGGCTTCCGGACCGACGAGGGCAAGGAGCTCGGCGACGTGATCATCGGCAAGATCAAGGAGGCGGTGCGGAAGGTGCAGTTCTGAGAGCGCGTCAAGCGCCAACAGCCAAGGCGGCGGCGAATGCTGAGGGTTGCCCGCCACGCCACGGGGAACTACGGTGAGACCGACCTGCATTCCGAGGAGGAGCCACAAATGTTCAAGACCATCGTCGTGGGCACGGACGG
The DNA here is from genome assembly GCA_963762265.1 of uncultured Thermoleophilaceae bacterium. Classification (GTDB taxonomy): domain Bacteria; phylum Actinomycetota; class Thermoleophilia; order Solirubrobacterales; family Thermoleophilaceae; genus JACVRW01. The sequence goes on from CAVXKC010000007.1 coordinate 54,224, forward strand.
CACGGACACCGCCGATCGCGCAGTGGCCCGGGCGGCCGACCTTGCCGCGTTGACAGGGGCGCACCTCCACGTCGTGAGCGCATACCGGCCCGCGCCGGTGCGCGTTGGCGGCCGCTCGGGTGTCGCCGAAGCACCGCAGTGGTCCGTCGGCGGCGATCACCACGCCGACTCCGTCCTTCAGCAGACCCTCGCGCGGATGCGCGTGAAGGGCATCTCGGTCGACCAACATGCACCCAAGGGCGATCCCGCCGACGGCATAGTCGCGGTGGCTGCGCGCGAGAACGCCGATCTGATCGTGGTCGGGAGCAAGGGCATGCAGGGTGCGCGCCGGGTCTTGGGCAGCGTGCCCAACAAGATCTCGCACCAGTCCCCGTGCGACCTGCTGATCGTCCAGACCGACTGAGGAGACCACTCGGCGCGAGGCGCCGCAACGCGCGCTCCCGCGAACGCGCGTTGCTTGGCTTTCCGCTATCCGCCGCGCGGTTCAGGGGCGCAGCATGCCCATCAGCCTCAGCGGCCCGCCCGATCCGCCCTCGATCTTCATCGGCAGCGCCACGACCGAGAAGCCGCGCGCCGGCAATTGCGCCGAGTGTGCGACGTTCTCGAACACGGGAACGTTGGCCGCGCCGAGGGTTCGGTGAGCGAGGAACTCGGTCGACTGCCCGCGGTCGATGCTCGCGGTATCGATGCCCACCGCCTTGACGCTCCGCTTGGCCACGAGCCAGGCTGCCGCCTGCTCGCTCAAGCCGGGAAAGTGCAGCTTGGGAACCGCCTCCTCGCCGCGCTCGGCTGTGCCGAGGTAGCGCTCGGCATCCGGCCAGAAGCGGCCGAAGCCGGTGTGCAGCAACACGATCGTCCGTCGCGTCATGCGACCGTAGCGCCGTTCCCATCCGCGCAGGTCGGCTACCGAGATCAGGTAGTCGGGGTCGTCCAGCGCCCGTTTGGAGACGTCGACAACGATTGCCTTCCCCACCAGCCGGCGCAGGGGGATCTCGTCGGCCGTGTCGCCTTCGCGGGAGAAGTGGACCGGCGCGTCGAGATGGGTTCCGCCGTGCTCAGCGGCCTCGAAGTCATTCGCCGCGTAGAAGTAGCCGCCCTCGGTCTGACCCTCGGCGACCTTCGTCAGCTTGAACTTCCGCGCCGTCGGCCAGTAGATCGTCTCGTCGTTGAAGGGATAGGACAGGTCGATAAACCCCCGGGCCGAGACGGATGCTCGATCGCGCGGGGTGTCATCCGCGAACGCGCCGGCGAAGGTGGCGGACGCGAAGCCGGCCGCGAGGCAGGCGGACAGGGCGAGGATTCGTCGCATGGTTAGTCCCTCCTTGGTTTGGATGCCTCGGGGGGAGCTACCCGGAACCGCGCATGTGGCGGCACGCGGGATACCCCGCGTGTGGGGCCGCTAGCCCAGGCCTCGCCGCATCACACTCCGCCCAGCCTGCGACCATAGGCGCCCGTGGCGTCCCACGACCGCACGCTGCCCGTCGCCGTGTTCGACTCCGGAGTCGGCGGGCTCACCGTCCTGCACGAGTGTCTCGTGTCGCTTCCCCACGAGGATTTCCTCTACCTGGGCGACACGGCGCGCTTCCCGTACGGGGATCGGGCGCCTGAGGAGCTGCTCGGCTTCGCGCGCGAGCTTGCCGGCATCCTGCTCGAACGCGGCGCCAAGCTGCTCGTGGTCGCCTGCAACTCGGCCACCGCGGCGGCCCTGCCCGTCGCTGCGCAAGGAGCTCGAGCTGCGCGTGCCGGTGGTGGGTGTCGTGCGACCGGAGTCGCGTCTGGCCGCGGCGGCCACCCGAAACGGCCGCGTCGGGCTGATCGCCACGCCCGCGACGGTCTCGAGCGGCGCCTACGCCCGCGCCCTCGCCGCGGAGGCTCCGGACGCCGAGCTCCACACCGTGGCCTCGGCCGAGCTCGCGCCGCTGATCCAGAAGGGCGGCGATGTCGACCACCGCGTGCTCACCTGTGTCGAGGGTGCCTGCCGGCCGCTCAAGCGCGCCGGGGTGGACACCGTGATCCTCGGCTGCACCCATTATCCGCTGGTGAGGCCGGTGCTCCAGCGCGAGCTCGGCCGCGGCGTGACGGTCGTCAGCTCGGGCGAGGCGATCGCGGCCGACGTCGAGAAGCGCCTGCGCGAGGCCGGAGTGGAGAACGACGAGGGCCGCCGCGGGAACTACCGCTTCCTCGCCACCGGCCAGCCCGACGAGTTCCGCCGCGTCGGGACGCGGTTCCTCCAGCTGCCGATCGATCGCGTCGAGCACGTGGACGTCGCGCCTCCGGCGGCGAGGAGCGCGGCGTGAGCGGCGAGGAGCGCGGCGTGAACGACGCGCGCACGGACGGCCGCTCGCCCGGGGACCTGCGCGAGATCCGCTTCACGCCCGGTTTCGTCGGCACCGCCACGGGCTCGTGCCTGGTCGAGGCCGGCGGCACGCGCGATCATCTGCACGGCGTCCGTGGACGAGGAGGTGCCGCAGGTGGATGGCCAATCAGGGCCGCGGCTGGGTCACCGCCGAGTACGGGATGCTCCCGGCGTCCACCGGCGAGCGCAAGCGCCGCGACGTCTCCAAGGGCCGGCCGGACGGCCGCACGGTCGAGATCCAGCGCCTGATCGGCCGCTCGCTGCGCGGGGTGATCGACTTCGAGGGCCTCGGCGAGCGCACCGTCTGGATCGACTGCGACGTGCTCGAGGCCGATGGCGGCACCCGCTGCGCCTCGATCACCGGCGGCTACGTCGCGCTCGAGCTGGCGCTGCGGCGCCTGATGGCCGAGGGGAAGCTCAAGAAGCTGCCGGTCAACCAGACGGTCGCGGCGGTCTCGTGCGGCGTTGTCGGCGGCCGTGCCCTGCTCGACCTCGACTACTCGGAGGACTCGACCGCCGAGGTCGACGCCAACGTGGTCATGACCGGCGACGGCGGCCTCGTCGAGGTGCAGGCGACCGCCGAGCGCACCCCGCTCTCGCGCGCCTCGCTCGACGAGCTGCTCGCCCTCGCCGCGGCCGGGATCGACGAGCTCCGGGCCGCCCAGCAGGAAGCAGTGGCGGCCGCCGGCGCGTAGCACCGTGCGGCTCGTCCTCGCCACCCACAACGACCACAAGCTGCGCGAGCTGTCGCAGCTGATGCGGCCGATCGAGCTCGATCCGCTTCCCGAGCACGTCGTGCTGCCGCCGGAGACCGGGACGACCTTCGCCGCCAACGCGCTCGGCAAGGCGCGGGCCGCCGCGTCCGCCACGGGCAGGCCGGCGCTCGCCGACGACTCGGGCATCGAGGCGGCCGCGCTCGGCGGCGCGCCGGGTGTCTGGTCGGCCCGCTACGCCGGGGAGGGCGCGAGCGACGAGCAGAACCTGGCCAAGCTGCTCGAGGAGGTGCCCGCCGGACGGCGACACGCGCGTGACCTATGTGTGCGCGATCGCCTATGTCGAGCCCGGCGGGTCCGAGGAGGTCGTGCACGGCCGGTGCGAGGGCACGCTCACCCACACGCCGCGCGGCGACGGCGGCTTCGGCTACGACCCGGCCTTCGTGCCCGACGACTAGCCCGGTGACGAGCGCACGATGGCCGAGCTCAGCCCCGAGGAAAAGGCCGCGATCAGCCACCGCGGCCGCGCGGCGCGGGCGCTTCGGACGAAGCTCCTCGAGGCCGAGGAGGCCGCCCGGCCGACGGGCCCCTTCGGTAGCTTGCTGCGGCGCAGCCGCCGATGAGAACCGCCGCCCGGCCGGGCAAACTGTGACCGTGGTTGCCCAGGAGACCGCCGACGCTCGAGCGATGCGGCGCACCGCGCTCGCGAGCGTGCTGCCGCCGTCTTCCTGGTCGCGGTCAAGCTCGTCACCGGCCTGGTCACCGGCTCGCTGGCCTTCATCGCCGAGGCGGTCCACTCCGGCACCGACCTCGTCGCCGCGCTGCTCACGCTGTTCGCCGTGCGGGTGGCGGTGCGGCCCCCGGACAAGGAGCACCACTACGGCCACGGGAAGGCCGAGCACCTGGCCGCGCTCGCCGAGAGCGCGTTCCTGCTGCTCGTGTCGCTGGCGATCGCCTACGAGTCGTCCTGGCGACTGGCCGACGGCGGCGGTCACGGGGTGGAGGCGACCTGGTGGGCGATCGCTCGTGATCGTCGTTGTGATCGGTGTCGACGCCTCGCGCACGGTGATCAGCCGCGGCGCCGCCCGGCGCTACCGACTCGCCGGCACTCGGCGCCAACGCGCTGCACTTCGCGTCCGACCTCGCCGGCTCGATCGCGGTGCTGATCGGGATGATCCTCGTGGCCGCGGGCGAGACCGTGGGCGGACGCCGCGGCCGCGCTGTTCGTCGCCGCGCTCGTGGTGATCGCCGCGCTGCGCCTCGCGACGCAGTCGGTCGACGTGCTGATGGATCGCGCCGCCTCCGACGCCGACGACCGCATCCGGGCGGCGCTCGACGGGCTGGAGGCGCCGGTCGAGCTGCGCCGTGTGAGGGTCCGCCACGCCGCCGGGCGCCACTTCGTCGACCTGGTCGTCGGGGTGGCTCCGGACGCCGGCGTGACCCAGGCCCACGCCACGGCCGACGCCATCGAGGAGGCCGTGCGCGATGAGCTCGAGGAGGCCGACGTCGTCGTCCACGTCGAGCCCGGCCTCGACCACCGGCGATCTGCGCGAGAAGGCTACCGCCGCGGCGTTCGGCGGCGCCCGAGGTGCGCGAGGTCCACAACGTGCGCGTGATGCACCTGTCCGACGGCTACGAGCTCTCGCTCCACGTGAAGCTGCCGCGCGAGCTCTCGCTCACGGAGGCCCACGACGTGGTCGAGCGGCTCGAGCAGCGCGTGCGGGCCGAGCTCCCCGAGATGCGCAACGTGCACACCCACATCGAGCCGCTGTCGGGAACGAACTGGGCCGTCCGGCCGGGCAGCGTCGAGACCGAGAACGAGCGGCAGGCAATCGTGGACGCGGTCCGCCACGTGACCGGTGCGGCGCCGGCGAGGATCGGCTTTCGCGACGGCGAGCTGGGACGGGTGGCGCTCATCACCGTCGGATTGCCGGGCGAGCAGCCGCTGCCGTCCGCGCACAGTCACGCGGGCGCGATCGAGGAGGCCGTGCGCGCTCGTTGCCCGGGCCTCGCCGACGTGATCGTGCACACCGAGCCGGCAGACGCCGCCGCGCGTCAGGGGTGACTGCTGCACCTTCGGACGCGCCTGGCTCGGGCCAACGGCGGCTATAAGGGGTGGGACGGGTTGCCGCGGCGCTCACATTCCGGCAACGTGCTGACTTTGCTGGTCAGTGGCCATTAAACCCAGGACGCTGCGGCTCCCGTGCGGCGGATTGGAGCGATTGTTGGGCGCGTGTGGGCCAAGCCGTTATTGCTATAGGCAGCGCGACGCACCCCTGATCCGATGTTCCTTGCCGGGCTCGACGCTCGCTGTGAAGGCCAACTACACCAAGTTGACCGCCGCGGCCGCGCCGACCGCAAGCAGCACGCCGGAGTAGCCGAGGTAGCCGTTCAGAAGCAGCAGCAGCGCGGCCACGAGGCAGATTCCGACGGTGACGAGCCACGAGATTCGGGAGAGGGGCACGCCGGTATTGTCATCTAAATGGCGGGGACGCTCACTCCCGACGGCACCGCCGAGCGGCTCTGCGAGCTGTCGGCCGACGTTCGCGCGGCCGTCTTGCTGGACGCCGCGGGCACCCTGACGAGCTCGTGCGGGGTGACCGGCGACGGGCCACGCGAGCTCGGCGAGCTGGCTCGCGAGCTCTTCGAGGCCGTGGACAGCGCCCACCGTGACATGCCCGGCGGCCCGCCCGAGCAGGTCGAGGCTCAGGTCGAGGGCGGGGCGGTGTATGCCTCGCGCACGCCGCGCTGGGTGCTCGCCGCGGTCACACGGCGCGCGACTCTTTCCTCTCTGATGCTGATGGATCTGCGCGCGGTGCTGGGGGAGCTCGACGGCGCCCGCCCGATCCGCCGCTCGTTCGCGGTGGAGGAGCCGGGCGTGTCCGGCCCGGTCACAGAGGAGGCGGTCGCGCGCGAGTCGCCGGTGCCCGAACTCGGAGTCGACGCCGGGCCGCCGCCGTCTGCGAGCCAAGAGCGGTGAAGGAGAAGCGCAAGGGGCCGATCGGCAAGGCCGCGGGGCTGGCCGAGGGCTTCGCCGCGACGTTTCGGCGCATGCAGCGAGAGCGCGAGCCGCGCGTGCTCGTCTACGACGAGGCCGGCTACGCGCGCCTGGTGCAGCCGGACGGCCGCGGCTACGAGCGCGTGTTGGAGACGGCCGACCGCATGGTCGCGCTGGTGGACGAGGACGAGCCGAGGGCGACCGAGGAGGAAGGGTGACGCTCGTCGAACCCGCCCTCGCCTCCGCGGTGCTCGCGCGGGCACTCGGCCGCGGAGGCGACTTCGCCGAGCTCTACGCCGAGGCCCGCCAAGGCTTCGCGGTCTCGCTCGACGACGGCCGCGTCGAGCGACCTCAGGGCGGGCGCGAGCGAGGCGTGTGCGTGCGAGTGGTCCAGGGCGAGTCGACCTACTACGGCCACGTCGACGGGCTCGCCGAGGAAGACCTCCTGCGCGTGGCGAGCTCCGTCGCCCAGGCCCTGCGCGGCGCGGCGCGCGAGCCGGCCGCCCTGGCCGCCGCGGCAACGGCGGGCGGCCATGCGATCAAGACCCGCCCGGACGAGGTGGCGGCCGCCCGCAAGGCCGATCTGCTGCGTGCCTGCGACGAGCACGCCCGGTCCCTCGCTCCCGGGGTCGCCCAGGCGCGCATCGGCTACGCGGAGTCGCGCCGCCAGGTCGAGGTCTTCAACTCGGAGGGTCGCGCGGCGGCGGACGACCGCACGCGTGTCCGGCTGAGCGCCCAGGTGGTCGCCCGGCGCGACGGCCGGGTCGAGACCGGCACCGACACCCGCGGCGGGCACGCCGGCTGGGAGCTCGTCGAGAGCGATCCCGAGGCCGTGGCCGAGAAGGCCGCGCGCCGCGCGCTGGCGTTGCTCGACGCGGTTGACGCTCCCACTGGGCGCCTGCCGGTGGTCGTCGGAAACGGGTTCGGCGGCGTGCTCCTGCACGAGGCGGTCGGCCATGGGCTCGAGGCCGACGCGGTGCAAAAGCGCGCCAGCGTCTATGCCGGACGCCTCGGCGAGCAGCTCGCCGAGCCCTTCGTGACCGCTTATGACGACGGCCTGCGCGCAAACGACTGGGGTAGCGACGGCATCGACGACGAGGGCACGCCCACCCGCCAGACGACTGTGATCGAGGACGGCCGGCTCGTCGCCTACCTCTACGACGTCGTGTCGGCGCGCAAGGACCGCGTGCAGCCCACCGGCAACGGCCGGCGCGAGTCGTTTCGCCATCTGCCGGCGCCGCGGATGACCAACACCTTCTTCGCGCCCGGCGAGAGCACGCCGGATGGGCTGATCGGGGAGATCGGGCGCGGCCTGTACGCGGTGAGCTTCGGCGGCGGCCAGGTCGAGCCCGCCACCGGCGATTTCGTATTCGGCGTCTCGGAGGGCTATCTGATCGAGAACGGCGAGGTCACCGCGCCGGTGCGGGGCGCGACGCTCGTCGGCAATGGCGTCGAGGCCCTGCGCGCGATCGACGGCATTGCGGACGATCTCGAGATCGCGAGCGGCTACTGCGGAAAGGGCGGCCAGTCGGTCGCGGCCGGCGTAGGCCAGCCGCACGTGCGCATCCGCGAGCTGACCGTCGGCGGGACCGGGTCGTGAGCCTCGAGACGGTCGCCGCGCGCGTCGTCGAGGTCGCGCTCGCCGCCGGCGCGACCGACGCCGAGGCGTGGGCGGAGGAGGTCACGAGCTGTCGGATCCGCGTCTACTCGGGTGAGGTCGAGAGCCTCAGCGACGCGGGCGGCCGCGGGGTGGGGGTGCGCGCCTTTGTCGAGGGCCGCTCGGGGTACGCCTATGGCACCGACCTCACCGAGGCGGGCGTGCTCGAGATCGGCGAGGCCGCTCGCGAGGCCGCCGAGGTGGCCGATCCCGACGAGCACGCGGGCCTGCCCGAGGAGTTCGGTGCCACGCCCGTCGAGGGCCTCGCCTCCTCGACCCTCGGCGAGTGGTCGACCGAGCGCAAGGTCGAGCTGGCGCTCGCGACCGAACGCGCCGCGCGCTCGCGCCCGGGAGTGACCCAGGTCGAGCACGCCGTCTACTCCGACGCCGAGGGCAGCGTCGCGCTGGCCAACTCGCAGGGCTTTGCGGCCGGCTACTCGATCACCCAGGCCTGGGCGTACGCGTCCGCCTTTGCCGGCGAGGGCGCCGACCTCATGACGGGGCTCGGCGTCGATCTCGGCCGCGACCCGGAGGCTCTCGACCCAGAGGCAATCGGTGCCGAGGCGGCCGAGCGCGCGCTCGCGTTGGTGGGCGCGCGCCAGCCCGAGAGCCGTCGCTGCCCGGTGGTGCTCGATGCCTTCGTGGCCGCCTCGTTCATCGGCTTCATCGGCTCGATGCTCTCGGCCGAGGCGGTCCAGCGCGGCCGCTCGCTGTTCGCGGAGCACGAGGGCGAGGAGATCGCGGCTCCCGCGCTCGCCCTGGCCGACGACGCCACCGACCCGGGCGGCCCGTCGAGCGGCCCCTTCGACGGCGAGGGCTCGCCGAGCCGGCGCACGGCGCTGATCGAGGGCGGCCGGCTGCTCAGCTTCCTCTTCGACAGCCGCACCGCGCGCAAGGCGGGTCGCAAGACGACATCCAACGCCAGCCGCGGGTCCTATCGCTCGCCGCCCTCGGTGGGAACGACGAACCTGACCCTCGAGCCGGGCCAAGCCGACCTCGAGGGGCTCTTTCGAGAGGCGGGTGAGGGCCTCTACGTCACGGACGTGGCCGGCCTGCACTCGGGGGTGAACCCCGTCTCTGGAACGTTCTCCGTCGGGGCCTCCGGGCGGCTGATCGAGAACGGCGAGGCCGCCGGTCCGGTGCGCGAGCTCACGATTGCCAGTGACCTCGTTTCGATGCTCAAAGGCGTGCGCTCACTGGGCTCGCAGGCGCGTTGGGTGCCCTTTGGCGGCAGCGTCAAGGCACCCCCCATATTGATCGGGGAGATGTCCGTTTCGGGGTCCTGAGGCCGGGAAAGGCTCGTAAGGTGCGCGGTTTTTCGCTTTGGAGAGGGAAATGGCGCGACAGTCGTCCGCAGGCGTTGTTACGTTGACTCCGTTCCATACCCCCGGTAAGGAGGAGATCCTGTGACCAAGTCCGAGTTCTCAGAACAAGTAGCGGACCGCGCGGGCCTTGGCAAGGGTGAGGCGGACAAGGCCGTAGGCGCCGTTCTCGACACGATCGAGGAAGTGCTGAGACGCGGTGGCGAGGTCAGCTTCACCGGCTTCGGCAAGTTCTCGGTGGCCGACCGCAGCGCCCGCGAGGGCGTAAACCCGCAGACGGGCGAGAAGATCCAGATCGCGGCGAGCAAGGTGCCGCGCTTCAGTGCGGGATCCGGGCTGAAGAAGGCCGTCAAGGGCGGCTAGCCGCATTCCACCAGGGTCGCGCGCCTTGTCGACCGGGGGTTCGCGACTTCATTTCTGCGACCGGCTCGCGGCGCTCGTCGAAGAGCGCCGCAGCCGAGTCGTACTCGGTCTCGATCCCGATCCGGCCTCGCTCTGGCCCGCGGCGCTCGAGCGCCTCCCCGAGCGGGGCGACGCCGCGCAATCCGCGCGCGCTCAGAGCGCCGCAGCGGTGATCGAGCACTGCCGCGCCGCGATCGAGTCCGCGGGGCCCGCCTGTGTGGCGGTCAAGCCTCAGCTCGCCTGCTTCGAGCGCCTCGGCGCTCCCGGGTGGGCGGCGCTGGAGACGACCGTCGGGATCGCCCGCGATCACGGCCTGCTCGTGATCGCCGACGGCAAACGGGGCGACGTGCCCGTCACCGCCCGCGCCTACGCGCAGGCGCTGGTCGGGGAGACGCCCGGCCCGTTCGGTTCCGTGGCGGGGCTCGGGGTGGACGCGTTCACCGCCAACCCGCTGCTCGGCGCGGACTCGCTCGAGCCGCTGATCGAGGCCGCCGCGACCGCCGGCGCCGGCTGCTTCGTGCTGGTGCGAACGTCGAACGCGGGCGCCGCCGAGATCCAGGACGAGGGCGATCCGCCGCTGCACGAGCGCCTGGCGGTGCTGGCCGACCGGGTCGGAAGCGCCCATGTTGGCGACTGCGGGCTCTCGTTGGTGGGCGCGGTCACGGGGGCCACACAGCCGGCGTTGCTCGGCCGCCTGCGCGAGCTGATGCCGCGCGCGGTCTTCCTGCTGCCGGGCGTCGGCGCCCAGGGGGGCCGGGTAGAGGACCTCGCGGCCGCCTTCGCGCCCCATCCCGCGGCCGGTCTCGTGACGGCCTCTCGTTCGATCGTAAACGCCCACACCGAGCGCGGTGGCGATCCTGGCGAGGCGGCCGCCGCGGCCGCCGAGGACCTCCGCGCGGCGGCCTGGGCGCTGTAACCCGGTAGAAGCCGCTGCGCGCTCTAAGGTACGCCGCGCCCGTCTGGGGGACGACGGATGGCCGATAACAGACGACGACGACGCAACATCGCACGTTTCTTTGCCCCCCTGGCGTTGCTGGCGTTCGGGGTGGCCCTGGCGATGGTCATCCTCAGCTTCACGAACGAGCAGGAGGACGCCGGCGGCGGGCCGCGCACCACGACCGAGTCCGGGCAGCAGACGACGCCCCAGAACGACCAGAGCCGCCGCCAACGGCGGCCCTTCTACCGCGTCAAGCTCAACGACACACTGGGGCTGATCGCCGAGAAGACGGGCGTCCCGGTCGAGCGGCTGCAGGAGCTCAATCCCGAGCTCGACCCGCAGAACCTGATCGTCGGTCAGAGAGTCAAGTTGCGCGAGTGATACGGGCCGCGGCCATCCTGCTCGCGCTCGTGGCGGCCGCCGCTCCGGCGCAGGCCGCCGAGCCCCCGCCCGCGACCCCGGGCGCGCAGGCGGCGATCGTGGTCGATGCGCGCAACGGCGAGGTCATGTTCGCCAAGCACGCACGCCGGCGGCGCCAGATCGCCAGCACGACCAAGCTGATGACGGCGCTGCTCACGCTGGAGAACACACGCCCCGCCGAGGTCTTCACGGCCGCGGATTACGACGCCGCCCCGGTGGAGTCCCAGATCGGCTTGCGCCCGGGCGAGCGGATGACCGTCGGCGACCTGACGAAGGCGCTCCTGCTCGAGAGCGCAAACGACGCCGCGGTGACGCTGGCCGAGGGCGTATCGGGCACACGCGAGGCGTTCGTGGCACGGATGAACCAGCGGGCGCGGGAGCTGGGTCTTGACTCCACGAGCTACGCCAACCCGATCGGCTTCGACGACCCGCTGAACTATTCGACGGCGCGCGACCTCGCCGCGCTGGCGGTCAGGCTGTTGCGGCGGCCGCGCTTTGCTCGCACGGTGGACACGCCGGTGGCCGAGCTCGACTCGGGCCTGCGCCCGCGGGTGATCGACAACCGCAACATCCTGGTGCTCACGCACCCGTTCGTGAGCGGCGTCAAGACCGGGCATACCCAGCAGGCCGGGTACGTGCTGATCGGCGCAGCCAAAGGCGCCGGCGGCGCGAAGGTGCTCTCGGTGGTCATGGGGGAGCCGAGTGAGGAGGCGCGCGACGCGGAGACGCTGGCGCTGCTGCGCTGGGGCCTCGAGCGCTTCAAGCGCGTGCGCGTCCTCGACCCGCGGCGCACGATGGCGAGCGCGGCGATCGAGTACCGCGACGAGGAGGTGGACCTGGTTCCCGCGCGCGGAGCGATCCTCACGCTTCGCGATGGAGAGCGGGTGCGGCGCCGTGTGAACGCCCCGGAAGAGGTCGAGGGCCCGCTGGCAGCCGGCGAGCGCGTGGGATCGGTTTCGGTGTTCGTGGACGGCGCCCGCAAGCGGCGCGTGGCGCTGGTTACGGCGGTTGAAGTACCCGAAGCGGGGACATTGAGGGTGCTCCTCTCGGACCTCGGGCGTACCCTTGACGCTGGCGCTCGTCATCGCCATCCTGCTCGGCGCCGCTCTGGTGGCACTCCGGATGCGAGTGCGGCTGCGACTGGTCCGAAGATGATCATCACCGTCACCCTCAACGCGGCTATCGACAAGACGCTCGCCGTGCCGAACTTCCGCCTGGGCAGGCGCCACCGCGCCGTGGAGCAGACCGCCATGGCGGGCGGCAAGGGCGTGAACGTCGCTCGCGCCCTGCGCGCGCTTGGGCAGCCGGTGATCGCCACCGGGGTCGCCGGGGGGCCGACGGGCACGCGGATCGTCGAGCACCTGACCGAGGAGGGGGTGCTCAACGACTTCGTGCGCATCCGCGAGGAGTCGCGGACGTCCACCGCGGTGGTCGACCCCACCAGCGGCGAGCAGACAGAGATCAACGAGCGCGGCCCCCACGTCTCGGAGGCAGAGCTCGAGCTATTCGTGGACAAGCTGCTCTACCTCGCCAAGGGCGCGGCGGTGTGCGTCTTCGCGGGCAGCTTGCCGCGGGGCGTGGATGCGGGCCTGTACGGGCGCCTGATCGAGGAGATGCGCCGGCTGGGCGTGAGCACCCTCCTCGACTCCGAAGGCGAGCCGCTCCTGATGGCCACCCGCAAGGGCCCCGACGTGGTGAGCCCGAACGAGATCGAGGCCGAGGGGCTCGTCGGCCACGAGTTCTCAGACGAGGACGACCGCCGCCGTGCGCTCGGGGAGATGGTCGAGATGGGCGCCCGCGAGGGGATCATGACCCTGGCCGACGGCTGCCTGGCGGTGCTTGGCGACATGAGCGACCGTTGCCTTTACCGAGCGACGCTCGAGCCGCTCGAGCCGGTGTCCTCGGTCGGCTCGGGGGATGCCTTCCTGGCGGGCTTCGTGGCCGCCCGCTACGGCGGCCTCAACACCGAGGAGTGCCTGCGCTTCGCGGTCGCCTGCGGTGCCGAGTCGACTCAGCACTTCGGGGCCGGCCAGGTCGACCAGCGCGAAGTCGAACGGTTGCTCGCTGAGGTGCGGGTCGAGGCCCTCGAGGCGCCGGCAATCGAGGTGCCCTGACCGCCCTGGCCGCTGCTAGTGTCGACCGTCCGCCGTCGAACCTAGGATCACTCCATGGAAGTTGAGATCGGGCGCGGCAAGAAGGCTCGCCGCGCATATGGATTCGATGACATCGCGATCGTGCCGAGCCGCCGAACGCGCGATCCCGACGACATCGACATCACCTGGACGCTCGGTCCCTACCGCTTCGAGCTGCCGCTGCTCGCGTCGGCCATGGATGGCGTGGTGTCGCCCGAGACCGCGGGCATCCTCGGCAAGCTGGGCGGCCTCGGAGTCCTGAACCTCGAGGGAATCTGGACCCGTTACGAGGACCCGGACGCCGAGCTCGAGCGAATCGCGGGCTACCCCAAGGACCTGGCGACCTCCGAGATGCAGCGCATCTACGCGGAGCCCGTCAAGGAGGAGCTGATCGCGCAGCGCATTCGCGAGATCAAGGAGTACGGCGTGGTGGCCGCTGCGTCGCTCACGCCGCAGCGGGTGCGCTCCTACTACGAGACCGCGATCGACGCGGGCCTCGACATCCTCGTGATCCAGGGCACGGTTATCTCGGCCGAGCACGTATCCACGCGCAGCGAGCCGCTCAACCTGAAGGAGTTCATCCGCGAGGTCCCGCTCCCGGTCGCGGTCGGCGGCTGTGCCTCCTACTCGACCGGGCTGCACCTGATGCGCACGGGCGCGGTGGGGGTGCTCGTGGGCGTCGGCCCCGGCGCGGCCTGCACCACCCGCGGCGTCCTCGGGATCGGCGTACCGCAGGCCACCGCGATCGCGGACGTGGCCGCGGCGCGCTCGCAGCACATGCTCGAGACCGGCGAGTACGTGAAGGTGATCGCCGACGGCGGCATGCGCAACGGCGGCGACGTCTCGAAGGCGATCGCCTGCGGTGCCGACGCCGTGATGATGGGCTCGCCGCTGGCCCGCGCCTACGAGGCCCCCGGCCGCGGCTACCACTGGGGCATGGCCACCTTCCATGCCTCGCTGCCGCGCGGGGCCCGCGTGAAGACGACCCAGAACGGCTCGCTCGCGCAGATCCTGATGGGGCCCGCCCACGAGAACGACGGCACGTTCAACCTCGTCGGCAGCCTGCGCACCTCGATGGCCACCTGCGGCTACGAGGACATCGCGGCCTTCCACAAGGCCGAGCTGATGATCGCGCCGGCGCTCCAGTCGGAGGGCAAGCAGCTGCAGCGCGAGCAGGAGGTCGGCATGGGAGCCACCTCGGCGGCGCGCGCGCATCCGGACTCGAACGGCCTGTCCACGCCGGCTCCGGATCCAGCCTTCGCCGAGTGAGCACGCAGGCGGCCAGCGCACCGGCCTCCGCCACCACCCCCGCGGCAGCCACCGACGAGGTTCTGGTCCTCGACTTCGGCGGCCAGTACTCACAGCTGATCGCCCGCCGCGTGCGCGAATGCGGCGTGTTCGCCGAGTTGCTGCCGCATCACGTGGCGCTCGAGGAGGTCACCAGGCGCTCGCCGCGTGGGCTGATCCTCTCGGGCGGCCCGGCCTCGGTCTACGCGGATGGCGCGCCCAAGCTGCGCACGGAGCTGCTCGAGCTCGGCGTCCCGGTGCTCGGCATCTGCTACGGCATGCAGGCGATGGTGCTGGAGCTCGGGGGACGGGTCGAGAGCGCGAAGGTAGGCGAGTTCGGCCGCTCGCGCCTGACCGTCAGCCGGCAGGGGCGCCTCCTCGCCGACACGCCCGCGGACCAGTCGTGCTGGATGAGCCACCGCGACACCGTGTACGAGCCGCCGCCGGGATTCAGCGCGCTCGCGGCCTCGACCGAGTCACCTGTGGCGGCCATCGAGCACGCCGAGAACGGCCTCTACGGAATCCAGTTCCACCCGGAGGTCGTCCACACCCCCTACGGCACTCACATCCTGACCACGTTCCTGCGCGACATCTGCGGCTGCGACATGGCGTGGTCGGCGGAGTCGGTGATCGAGGAGCAGGTCGCGCGCATCCGCGAGCAGGTCGGCGCCGGCAAGATCATCTGCGGGTTGTCGGGCGGGGTCGACTCGTCGGTCGCCGCGTTGCTCACCTACAAGGCGGTGGGTGATCAGCTGACCTGCGTGTTCGTCGATCACGGCCTGATGCGAAAGAACGAGGGCAACCAGGTCGTGGCGGCCTTCCGCGACGAGTTCAAGGTGCCCCTGATCGCGGTCGACGCCGAGGAGCGCTTTCTCGCTCGACTCGCCGGGGAGAGCGACCCCGAGCGCAAGCGCAAGATCATCGGCGAGGAGTTCATCCGCGTGTTCGAGGAACAGGCGGATCGGCTCGGCAACCCGCGCTACCTCGTTCAGGGCACGCTCTACTCGGACGTGATCGAGTCGGGCGGCGGCACCGGGGCGGCCACGATCAAGTCGCACCACAACGTGGGAGGGCTGCCCGAGGACCTCGAGTTCGAGCTCGTCGAGCCGCTGCGAATGCTCTTCAAGGACGAGGTGCGCGCGGTCGGCTCTCAGCTCGGCCTGCCCGACAAGCTCGTCTGGCGCCAGCCCTTCCCGGGCCCCGGCCTTGCGATCCGGGTCGTCGGCGGCGAGGTGACCAAGGAACGGCTCGAGATCCTGCGTGACGCCGACGCGATCCTCCAGGACGAGATCCGCGGCGCGGGCCTCTACCGCGAGCTCTGGCAGTCCTTCTGCGTGCTGCCCGGCGACCTGCGCAGCGTCGGGGTGCAGGGAGACGAGCGGACCTACGGCTACGTGGTGGTGATCCGCGCGGTAACGAGTGACGACGCGATGACCGCCGACTGGGCCCGGCTGCCGTACGACCTGCTGGAGAAGGTCGCCTCGCGCATGATCAACGAGATCGCCCAGGTGAACCGCGTGACTCTGGACATCACGTCGAAGCCGCCCGGCACGATCGAGTGGGAGTAAGGCCCGCCGCGTCGGTCAGCGCATGTTGGTCCGGCTCAAGACCATCAGTCCCACGAGCCGCGAGACGACCATCGCAACGTAGGAGAGCCCGGCGAGCTGCTCGATCATCACGAGGCTGCGTGCGAAGGGCTTGACGGGTATGACGTCGCCCAGGCCGGTGCTGGAAAGCGTGGTGAAGCTGAGAAAGAGCAGCTCCATCCAGCTTCGTTGCTGCTCCGGGTCGACCGCCGCGGTGAAGCTTCCGGGCTCGATCGCCTGGCACACGGTGTAGATGTAGGCAAACGCCCAAGCCACGAGCGTGAAGGTGGCGCCGACCGCAAAGAGCTCGTCCCGCGTGATCTCGTGGTCGGCGAGCATGTAGGCGATCAGCGCGCCGGCGGCGTAGAAGTAGAGAATCGCCTCGAAGGCGGAGGAGTAGGGCAGCAGAGCGTCGTCGCCGGTGACGGCCTGGATCAGCAGGAGCACGGTGGCCGGCAGGCCGAGCACCAGGGCGGCCCAGCCCCAGGCCAGCGGAGAGCTGCGCACCGCCATCACCACCAACCCGAGGATGGCGATTCCGAAGACGCTGAACAGGGCGCGACCCGCGCCGCTGCCCTCCATGAGTGGGTAGAGCAGCACCGCGCCCAGCTGAGCCGCGAGCAGGATCGCGGACGGTTCTCGCCGTGCAACGCGGAGCACGCAGCCAACCTATCTCCCGGTCCGGTCGGCGCCGCCGCCGCGGCGCGATACTGATGCCATGACCGACCGCAACGTGCTGGGTGGGGAGCTCGAGTCCTGCGGCAACGACCCCGTCACGGGCTTCTACCGGGACGGGTGCTGCAAGACGGGTCCCGACGATCTGGGGAGCCACACGATCTGCGCCGTGGTCACAGAGGAGTTTCTCGAGCATCAGGCCGGGATCGGCAACGACCTCAGCACGCCGATGCCGCTTTACGGGTTCCCGGGCCTCCAGCCGGGCGACCGCTGGTGCGTGACCGCGGCGAACTGGCTGCGGGCACACGAGGACGGCGCGGCGGCCTATGTGGTCCTGGCCTCGACCCACGAACGCGCCCTCGAGATCGTGCCGCTCGAGGCACTCCAGGAGCACGCCGTCGACGTGCCCGGGCATCCGGGAGCTCTCGGGTAGCGCCCAGATGACTAGCGCGGCTGTTCGAAGATCTCGCTCAGGAAGTGGGTGATCAACCAGGTCGCGACCCGCGCGGTGCTCGCGGCGAGGTCGTAGGGCGGGTTGAGCTCGGCGATGTCGAACCCGACGACCTTCCCGCGGCGCGCGACCTCGACGAGCGTCTCCCGAACCTGCCTGTAGCTCGGACCGCCGGGCTCGGGGAGGGTCGTCCCGGGGACGAGCGAGAGGTCGAGCACGTCGAGGTCGATCGACAGGTAGAGAGCGTCCGACTCGGGCACGAGCCGCCGCACCGCCTCCGCGGGTCCCTGCTCGAGCTCGAGGCTCGTCGCCCAGCGCGCGCCGCACTCGCGCATGCCGTCCACCTCCTCGCGCAGCACGTTGCGGACCCCGAGCGCGGTGACGCTGCGGACGAAGTCCAGCTCCGACAGGCGCCGAAGCTGGCTCGCGCCGGTATAGCGCGCACCCTCGAGCTCGTCCATGAAGTCCATGTGCGCGTCGACATGGACGATGTCGATTCCGCCGAGCGCCTCCAGACCGCGGCCCAGCGGGTAGCTGATCGAGTGGTCGCCGCCGACGGCGACCGGTAGCGCGCCGCGCGCGGCGATCCGCCGGACGGCTTCGGTGATCCGGTCGAAGTTGCGCTCGACCTCGGAGCCCTGGATCGCGACGTCGCCGACATCGGCCATGGTCACGCCGACCAGGTGGTCGCGGTCGGTCTCCACGTCGTACCAGCCGTGGCCGTACTCGAACTGCTCCCACGACTTCATGCGAGCCGCGGCCGGGCCCGCCGCCTGGCCCGTGCGGTTTCCCGGCTGCGGCGTGCCGGCGTCCCAGGGGACGCCGAGGAAAGCCACCTGCGCGTCCAGCTCGTCGAGGTCGGGGACGCTCGGCGCCCCAAAGAACGTGCGCGGCATGGCCCAGACGAGCTCCTGCGGCGGCGTCGAGGAATCGATCGGCACGAGGTTCATCGACAGGGGGCCTGAAAGCTATCCAGTCGCGGGACCTAAGATCACCCCGCCATGGCAGCCACCGAACCGCTGGCCGGCGTTCGCGACCTCTTCCCGGGCGCGCCGGGGTATCTCGACACCGCGACGATGGGCCTGCCGCCCGAGGGCGCGGTCGGTGAGATGTTGGCTGCGCTCGAGGCTTGGCGAACCGGGCAGGCGTCGGCGCCCGGCTTCGACGCCTGGGTCGCTCGCGGGCGCGCGGCGTTCGCGCGCCTCGTGGGCGTTCCGGAGGAGCAGGTCGCGGTCGGCAGTCAGGTGTCCGCCTCTGCCGGAATCGTGGCTGCCTCGTTGCAAGACCGGGCCGAGGTCCTCTGCGTGGAGGGCGACTTCAGCTCGGTGCTGTTTCCGTTCCTGGTGCAGCGCGAGCGCGGGGTCACGGTCCGCACGGTTGCGCTGGAGCGGCTCGCCGACGAGGTCCGTTCGAGTACGGATCTCGTCGCGGTCAGCGCCGTGCAGTCCGCCGACGGGCGGGTGGCCGACCTCGATGCCCTGGCGGATGCGGCCCGGGCACACGATGCCGCCACGTTCATCGACGCGACCCAGGCATGCGGCTGGCTCGGGTTCGACGCCGCTCGTTTCGACTACCTGGCCTGCAGCGCATACAAGTGGCTGCTCTCGCCTCGTGGCAGCTCCTTCTTCGCGGTCAGGCCCGAGCGTCTCGAAGAGCTCACCCCGCACCTCGCGGGCTGGTATGCGGGCGACGAGCGCTGGAGCTCGCTCTACGGCGAGCCGTTGCGCCTCGCGGCAGACGCGCGCCGGCTCGACGTCTCGCCCGCCTGGGTGTCCTGGGTGGGCGCCGCGCCGGCGGTCGAGCTGCTGGCGGACATCGGCGCCGACACGCTCGGCGCCCATGGCGTCCGGCTCGCGAACCGGCTTCGCGATGCCCTCGGCCTCGCCCCGCAGCCATCGCCGATCTTGTCGTTGAACGCGCCGCGCGCACGCGAGCGGCTGGAGCGGGCGGGCGTCAAGGCCAGTGTGCGCGGGAAGGCGGTGCGGGTCTGCTTTCACCTGTACAACAGCGACGAGGACGTCGACGCCGTCATAGCGGCTCTTGCCTGACCGATGATCGGGCCGCCCGACCTGCCGCCGCAGCGGCTCGCCCTCGAATCGGACGCGCCGGAGATCTCGGAGCTGATGAGGGTGTCGGCGCTGGAGCTGTTTCCGCGGTTCTATGACCGCCGCCAGACCGCCAGCGCGGCGGTGCACATCGCTCATCTCGACATGAGGCTGATCGAGGACGGCACCTATTTCGTGCACGAAGCGGGCGACGAGATCGTGGCGTGCGGCGGTTGGAGCCGGCGCAACAAGCTGTACACGGGCTCGGGGGCTCGAGACGACGACGATCGCAGGCTCGATCCCCGAACCGAGCCGGCGCGGGTGCGCGCCATGTTCGTGCGCAGCGACTGGACGCGGCGTGGCCTCGGGCGCGCGATTCTCGACTCCTGCGAGCGAGCCGCCCGCGACGAGGGCTTCGCGCGGCTCGTGCTGGGCGCGACCCTGCCCGGGGAGCCGCTCTACCGCGCGTTCGGCTTTGTCGAGGTCGAGCGCCTCACGGTGACGATGCCGGACGGCGTGGAGGTGGAGTGCGTCGGCATGGAGCGCCCGATTCGATGAGCGACGCGATCGAGGTCCTCGACCGAGGGAGGCGCATCGCGTTCTCGTTCGAGGACCTGATGCGCTACCACGGCCCGGGCTCGCCCGGTGGGGTGGCACACGCCTTCAAGGTCCTCGAGCGCGCGCTGCCGTTGCTCGGGTGCGACGCCCTCTGCGAGCGCCGCGAGATCGTCGTGGAAACCGCGTTCGGCGGGCCCGGCGCGCGCGACGCGTTCGAGATGGTCACGCGCGCGGTCACGGGCGACCGCTTCCGAGTGGATGGGTCGCTCGCGCGGCCCGAGCGCGGCCGGACCTTGGAGCGCTTCGTCTTCCGGCTCGCCTACCGGGGGCGGGTGACCACGCTTGCCCTCCGCGAGGGCTTCGTCACCGAGGAGTTCATCGACCTCGCGCGCACCGAGGAGCGCAGCGCCGAGCAGGAGCGCAGGCTGGACGTGCTGAAACGCGAGATGGCCGAGCGGGTGCTGGCGCGGCCGGCGAGCCAGGTATACGACGCGAGGTAGATGACTGCACCTCCGGCTGACGTGCCTTTGGGTTCGGGGAACGGCGGGCTATAAGGGGTGGGACGGGTCGGCGCGGTGCTTCGGTGCGGCCGGATTGGGCGTCCCTTGTCGAGTTAGCGGTTGCTGGGACCGCTAACTCGACACTGAACCAATCATCCACGGGAGTTAGTCCCAAAACACAATCAATTGAGTGTGGCTCAGGACTATCCAGGTAGCATTGGGGTATGGCCACCACGCGCTCCCGTACCTACGGCGAAGCGTGTGCGGCGGCGCATGCCCTCGATCTCGTTGGAGAGCGCTGGGCGCTGCTGGTCGTACGCGAGCTGCTGCTCGGCCCCAAGCGCTTTACGGATCTTCGCGCGGGAATCGTCCACGCCAGCCCCAACGTCCTCGCTCAGCGCCTGCGCGAACTCGAGCGGGCGGGAGTCGTGCGGCGACGCAAGCTGCCGCCGCCGGCCGGCTCGCGCGTCTACGAGCTGACCGAGTGGGGGAAGGACCTCGAGCCCGTCGTGACGGCGCTCGGCCGCTGGGGCGCCCGCTCGCCCGCATTGCCGAGAGAGGCGGGGATGAGCGTCGACTCCCACGTCCTCGCCATGAGAACGCTCTTCGACTCCGGCGCGGCGGCCGGCCTCGACGTGGCGCTCGAGCTGAGGCTCGGCGACCAGCGCTTCCGAGCCCGCGTGAGCAACGGCGAGCTCGAGCTCGATCGCGGCTTCGCCGAGCGAGCCGACGCGGTCATCGAGACCGACCCCGAAACGCTGGCCGAACTGCTCTGGCAAGGCCGCGAGCTGTGCGAGGCGCTGCGGTCGGGACAGGTCCGGATCGAAGGCGACATGCAGGTCCTGGAGCGCTACCTGGACCTCTTTCCGCTCCCCGAGGCTGCGGCCTAGGGAGCGGCGCTCAGTAGGCGCGCGGCGACGGCGAGAGTGCGGCGCGTGTGGCCTCGGCGCAGAGCTGATCGAGCCCGGAGAGCAGCGCGCGCAGGAGCTGGAGCGCACCGCGATCCTCGTGGGTGACCCAGTCGGCACCGTCACGCGTCTCAACGAACTGCGCGACCGCGCCGCGATACGCCGACAAGCGCGCGGGGCGCAGTACGACCGTCCCTGGCCCGCCGCGGAACTCGCCCAGCTCGTCGGCAAGCGCCGTCAGCTGGCGCAGCTCGAGGACGTCATCCGCTGAGAGGTCGGGAGTCCTGAAGCGCTCGGTGACGACGGCACTCACGGCGCGCGTGGACGCGGCCACCTGCTCCTCGCTCAGATCGAAGCACGCGAAGACGACGGGTTCTCCGTCGATGCCGCGTGAGATGTCGATACGAGCGTGCTCCATGTCTCTATAGACGGTATCGGCCGGTGGGGACCTCACCGTGATGGTCGTCTCACTCGACTGGCTGTTTCAGCCGTAACGACCGCAAAATGCAGAGGGCCCGTCTCAAGGACGGGCCCTCTGAGCGGCCTGTGGGCTTGTCGCGGTGGCGATCAGCCGGCAGCGGGTGCGAATCCGGGGCCGGCGGTCGCGCCGGGGCGGTTGCTCGGCGGACGGGCGCCGAACAGGATCATTCCGGCTGCGATGAGCGCCAGGAGCGCTCCGCTTCCGATTGCGCTCCAGCCGATCTCAGTCAGGTACGGGAGCTTTGCCCCGGCGCTGACGTCGGCCTGCACTCCGGCAGAGCCGTCGGCGTTCATGACGACCACCGACCAGTCGCCTTCCTCAACATCCCAGTCGAGCGTCTGGGTGCCGGTGCCCGTGGAGGACACGGCCCAGATGCGCTCGTCCGCCGGCGGGGCCGGCGTGCCGTTGCCGCTCTGCGTCCGGTAGTCGGCCTCGAAGGGATGCGAGTCGACGTCGGTGACCGATGTGTGGGCGACGTCGCCCAGGTACGACTCGACGTCGTCGGTACGGGCGATGCCCACGAACATCGACTTGCCGTCCTCGGGTGCCACCTCAAGGCGGATGTCGCCGAGGTCCGTCGAGTTGATGAGCTCCTCGGCTCCTTCGAGGTCGATGTCGAGGTTGTCCGTCGCGAGCGCGTGCGTGCTCGCGGCAAAACGATGAGTGTCGGTCGAGAGGTAGCCGTTGTCGTCCTTCTGGCTGTTGCCCCAAAGAGCCAGAGCGCCGAACCCGATCAGGGCGACGGCCATCAGGCTGGCGATGGAACCGGTGATGATCAGGGCGATCCGGCCGGGGCTGGTGCGCTTGGGGGGCAGGTTCTGGGTCGTGTCGGTCATTTGGTGCTCCGTTTCAGGTTGGCTCTTGGTGACTGGAACCAGATTCCCAGCCGAGCCGCGCCCGGTCGCTGGGGCCAGCAGGCGAAAAGGGGGTGCGGTTACCCCCCCGGCGAGCTACCCTGACCGAGGTGCCGTTCATCGCTTATGTGCACGCCGAGGACCCCGATCGCGATCGTCGGGAGCGTCCCGCCTGGGAGCCGGACTGGCGCATCTGGCGCTGGCTCGTGGCGGCGGCCTTCGTGGCCTACGGCGCCATTCGCAGCGAGGGCGTTGTCGAGCTGCTGCTCGTCTTCGTCCTGTTCGGCCTGGTATGCCGGGCCGGCGCCGAGCTGATGCCCGACGGCGGCGGGATGCGCGACTACCGCCAGTAGGCGCCGGAGTTCGAGCAGTTACTCGGGCCAGAAATCCGCGACCGTCTCGACGTCCTCGCGCGGGTCATCGGTCCGGACCGAGCACATGATCAGCACCGCGTCGCCGGGCCCCTCGTTCCAGACCGAGCGGACCACCTGGGGCGCCATGCGGACTACCGTGCCCTCGCCCGCGTCCATCACGTCGTCGTCGATCTTGAACTGCAGCGTGCCCGACACGACGAAGTAGATCTCCTCCGCGGTCTTGTGGCGATGGCCGTAGCTCCCCTTGCCGCCGGTCTGCGCGGGCATGCGGCGCCAGGTGAAGGCGACCTGCTCGTTGCCCAGGTCGCCGGCCGCGCTCATGCGCATCTCGCCCGGGTAGTCGCCGAGCACGTCCGGGATCTCCTCGAGCTTCCTGATCGTCCAGTCCGCCACCAGTCACCTCCATTGATCGAGCGCGTGCCGCACACGTGGCACCCACCAGTCGAGTTCCTCGCGCGCCCATTCTCGTTCGGCCGGGTCGGTGTGCACAACCGCCGAGTGGCCAAAGATCCAGCCGTACTGCACCAGTCCCGAGATCAGGCCGAGCTCGAGCGCCGGCGGATCGTCGCGATCGCCGAGAGCGCGGCGGAAGTCCTCGACTACCTCGTCGTGCGTCGCGTCGATGCGCCAGACGTCGTGGCACATGTACCAGGCGAGTTCGACGGCGGGGTGCCCGCGGGCGGCGAGTCCCCAGTCGAGCAGCACCAGCCGCCCGTCCGGGAGGCCGATGTTCTCGTCGCGCAGGTCGCCGTGGATGAGCGTCGTGCCGCGGTCCTCTAGCGCCGCCGCGAGGCGATCGGGATCCTCGACCAGGGAGAGCACGGCGTCGGCCACATCGCCGTCGACCGCCTCGGCGAACGCCTCCCAGGCCGCCTCGAACTGCTTGGGCAGCACGTCCATGCCGTCGCGCTCGCGCTCGGCCACGGCGAGCCCGGACATGGCCAGCCGGTCGCTCAGCGTCCCGGCGCAGTCCGGAGCGTCGTCCCAGAACTCCTCCCAGAGGAGCGGCGGCCGAGTCGAGCACGAAGCGATTCTGCTCGCGGGTGAGCGGCGTGGAGTCGTCGACCAGCTCGTCCGAGACGTCGCGCATCACGATCCACCAGGCGTCGCCCTCGCGCTCGGCGGTCACGACGGCGGGATCCACGCGGTCGGGCATCCGGGCGTAGGCGCCCTCGACGTGCAGCAGCGCCTCGCGCCCGCGGTCGTCGCTGGCGCGCCCGAGCCAGTCGGCCCCGGGGACTATCCGCTTGGCGATCAGGGCGCGCCCGTCGCGCAGCACGAGCCGGTCGAGCCGGTTGCCCGACCAGCCGCTCGAGGCGAGCGTCGTCCGCTCGGCGATCGGCCCGAGCGCCGGCGAACAGCTGCTCGGCCGAGTCGGGGATCGAGGCCGCGGGCGCCGTGTGCGGACGCGCGGCGTAGAGCCAGTGGCGCTCGACTCGACCGTCGCGCAGGCGCAGGTAGTGGCGCTGGCGGATCGCCTCCCCGTCGTCGCCACGCCGCTCCAGCCAGACGGCGATGCCCTCCGGATGGACGCGCCGGCGTCCACTCCACCAGGCGGCCCGGCCCGTCAAAGCAGGCGCCGAGCGCCGCGACGATCGCGTCGGGCCCGCTCAGCTTGCGGCGCCGCGCCCGGCAGCGAGATGTCGAGCACCGCGTCGTCGGCGTACGCCTCCGCGAGCGGGGCCGCCACGCCGGAGGACGATGCAGTCGCGCAGCAGGTCGGCGAGCGCGGCCGGCTTCACGGCTTGCGCGCGCTCCCCAGCTTGACCGCGATCGGGATCCGGTAGCGCCCCTCGCTGCGCAGATCGTCCATCAGGCGGTCGAACTCGACCCGGATGCGCTCGCGAGTCTCGGCGCCCTGCGCCTCGACCAGCGCGGCGCCGCGCACGCTTCCGCCGAGCATTCCGTGCCACAGCTCGTCGAGGTCGTCGCCCTCGTGAACGAGCTCGATCGTCTCGACCGTCGCGCCGGCGAGCCCGGCGTCGCTCAGCAGGCCCTGCGAGTTCGGTCTCGTCGGCGAAGCGGAACGAGTCCGGGCCGGCCGGCACCTCGCCGCTGGGTAGCACGCCGGCCGCCCGAGCCGCATCGCCGAGCAGGGTGATCAGCCGCGAGCGCGGCGGGCGCTCC
The DNA here is from genome assembly GCA_963762265.1 of uncultured Thermoleophilaceae bacterium. Classification (GTDB taxonomy): domain Bacteria; phylum Actinomycetota; class Thermoleophilia; order Solirubrobacterales; family Thermoleophilaceae; genus JACVRW01. The sequence goes on from CAVXKC010000007.1 coordinate 79,007, forward strand.
CAGACGGTGAATGCCGCATAGCCGCCGGGCGCGAGCACGCGTGCGAACTCCGCGGCCGCGTCCTCGGGGCAGGGCAGGTGGTTGAGCACGAACGCACCGACCACGGCGTCGAACTCGCCGGCGCCGAACGGCAGCCGCTCGGCGTCGGCACGGACGAAGCTCACCCGCGGATGGCGGCCCGCGGCAGCCGCGAGCATCCCGTCCGCGATGTCGATGCCGGTCGCGGTCGCGCCCCGTGTCCGCGGCCGCGCCCGCAAGGTGCCCCGGTCCGGTGGCCACGTCGAGCAGGCGCGTGCCCGGGACCGACCCGCGCGGCATCGAGCAGCGGCTCGACCAGCCGGCGGGTGACCTGCCCGGTCACCCGCTCGTAGCTCTCGGCCTTCGCGCCCCAGCGCTCGGCCTCGAACGCCTTGAACGATTCCGGGTCCACGGCCGCGAAACCTACGCGCTAGCGTGCGTCCCGGTGAAGATCGGCCACGTCCACCTGAAGGTCTCGGACCTCGACCGTTCGGTCGCGTTCTATCGCGACGCGCTCGGCTTCGAGCTGATGGCGCGCATGCCGGGAGCGGCCTTCCTCGCCGACGACGGCTACCACCACCACATCGGCCTCAACACCTGGCAGAGCGCCGGCGGCGAGCCCCCGCCGCCGGGCACCACCGGGCTCTTCCATCTGGCGATCCTCTACCCGACGCGCCACGACCTGGCCGCGGGGCTTCGGCGCGTGCTGGACGCCGGCGTCCCACTGACCGGCGCCTCCGACCACGGGGTGAGCGAGGCGATCTACTTCAACGACCCCGACATGAACGGGATCGAGATCTACAGCGACCGGCCCCGCGAGGAGTGGCCGTTCAACGAGGACGGCAGCGTGGCGATGTTCACCGCGCCGCTCGACCTCGAGGACCTGCTGCCGCCGCCTAGGCGCTCTAGGACCAGGAGTCCCAGGCCTGCAGCGAGGGGAGCGGGTCGAATGGCCTGCCGCCGTCGTACCAGCCCGGGCGCGTCCCAGAGCTCGAAGTGCAGGTGGCAGCCGCGCGCGTTGCCGGTCTCGCCGACCGAGCCGATGCGCTGACCGGTGTAGACGCGGTCGCCGGTTGCGAAGGGGGAGGGCTCGGCGAGGTGCATGTAGACGTAGTCGACGTCGCTGCCGGCCCCGTCGATCACCACGTAGTTGCCGGCCGCCGCGTGGTACTGCTTGAACTTCACCGTCCGCCGCGCGCGGCCACCATCGGCGTGCCGCACTTGGCGAACACGTCGTGGCCCTGGTGGGAGTGGCCCGCGCGGCCCGGACCCGAAGTCGGCCCCGGCGCCGCCGTAGTCGTGGCTTGCCGCGGATCGGGAACATGTGGTCGTAGAGGTCGAAGGCGTCGCGCTCGAAGTCGCCGGCCTGGGCGCTGCGCACCTGAGCCCCCGCCGCGGTGGCCGCGATCAGCCGGAAGGAGTAGCGGCCCGGCTTGGCGGCCAGCTGTGCCGATGCGCCCGTCCCAGGAGACGCTCTGCACCTCGCCGCTCGGCCGGCGGCGCCGGAGCCCAGGTCTTGACCGCAGCCCGTCGCTGGCGCGCACGAGCTCGACCGTCAGCGCGGACGGCGAGCGCGCCGGACAGCCGGTAGGAGAACGTGACCGCGCGCCGCGCGCCCGACGTAGGCCTTGGTGCGGCTCGTGCCGGTCTCGATGTCCGGAGCGCCGGTGTCGTGCGGCGCCGGGGACCGGGCTGAGCACCGGGTTCGGGGCGGGCGGCGGCGGCGGCAGGATCGCCACCGGGGCGGTGGGCCGCGAGGCGGCGCCCTGCGCGGTCGATCACGGTGATCGGGCCGGTCACGGCGCCGATCGGCACGCGCGCGTTGAGCCGCGTGTCGCCGCCGCGGGCGGACCCTCACGGCCAGGTCGTCGCCCTTGCCGAAGCTGCCGTTGAAGACGACCTCGGCCGGCGGCCGCGAGACCGGAGCCGCGTGATCTTGAGGGTGCTGCCGCCCTGGGCGCGTGCGCGCGACGCGCAGCGGCGCAGGCAGGAGACCTTGGAGACCTTCGGCTTCGCGACGTAGACGCCCCCGCCACCACCGGATTCGGCGGTCTGAGCCGCGGCGCCCGGCGCGAGCGCGCAGAGGCTCAGGACGAGTGCGCCTGCGCAGCGCCCCGCGGCAACATGGGTGTCTCGCAACTCCTCCGGCCTCTCTTCCTCCGGCCTACGGGGTTAGCTGACGGGCTCGCGCCGAAAGAGCGGCGCTACCACCGGGACAGTCCGGCGGATTCGCCCCTTCGAGGACCGGATTCGACGGTCCTCGAACGGTTCCCCCGTTCCTCTCCGGCGACGGCGAATGCCGGTGGAGGATTCGGCAGACTTTTGAACGGCGGGCACTATATACCCGCCCGCGGGCGAATCACCGGATCCTGGCTGGCTACACTGTCCGTCCGGCCGCCTGGAGGCGGTCTCTTTGCGATGAAGACCTACGTGGCCACACCGCTGACGCGCGAGCGCAACTGGCTCGTCGTCGACGCGATCGGGCAAGACGCTCGGCCGGCTGGCGACCCAGCTCGCGGACGCCCTGCGCGGCAAGCGCAAGCCCGACTACACGCCCGCACGTCGACGTGGGCGACTTCGTGATCGTCGTCAACGCCGAGCGGATCGCGGTGACCGGCAACAAGCGTGCGGAGAAGCGCTACTACCGCCATTCCGGCTATCCGGGCGGACTGCGCAGCCGCACGCTCGAGGAGATGCTCGCGCGCCGGCCCGAAGAGGTCATCCGGCTCGCCGTGAAGGGCATGCTGCCCCGCACGCCGGCTCGGCCGCGCCCAGCTGCGCAAGCTGAAGGTCTACGCGGGCCCGACCACCCGCACGCCGCGCAGAAGCCGGAGCCGATGGAGGTCGAAGCTTGATGTTCCGAGGATCCGACGCGACGACATCCCGCGGGACGCGGAGGACGACGCGACCGAGGAGCAGCCGGCCGCGTCCGACGAGCGCCGGAGGGCGGCGCGCCCGGCGAGCGCGCCGAGCGGTGGCGCGCCCGGCGAGCCCGGCGAGAGCGAGCCCGCCGAGGCGGTCGAGCCGGAGGCCGAGGCGGCCGACCCGGAGGAGCGAGCCGACTGCCGCTGAGGAGGAGCCCGCCGCCGAGGAGCGCCGGCCGCCGAGATCGAGGGCGCCGAGCAGCTGGCGCCGAGGACGCCCGCGCCGCGGAGGAGCCCGCCGCTGAGGCCGAGGCAGCCCGCCGCCGAGGCCGAGGCTGCCGCGCCGGCCGAGGACGCCGCACCGGCCGAGGACGCCGCCGAGGAGCGCCGACCGCGAGCGCCGCCCCAAGCGCGAGAAGGCCGGCAAGGGCGACGGCGAGGAGGAGGTCATCCCGGGCATGCACCTCGAGCCCGACCTGGTGCTCGAGGAGCAGCCGCGCGCCAGGAGAGCGAGTTCGGCCAGTACGCCGACGACCGAGTACGCCGAGGAGGACGGCCGCGAGGAGCCGGCCGAGGCGGCCGGCCGAGCCCGAGCTCGTCGCGCACACGCCGACTCGACCTCGCCGCCGACGCCCGCTACCGGCGCCACCGGCAAGCGCAAGAGCGCCGTCGCGCGCGTGATCCTCAAGCCGGGCGAGGGCACCTACAGCGTCAACGGACGCCACCTCGACGAGTACTTCCCGCGCGTGAGGCTCCAGCGCGCTCGCGCGCCAGCCGCTCGAGGCGACGGGCAACCAGACGCGCATGGACGTGGTCGCCCGCATCCACGGCGGCGGCGTGTCCGCGCAGGCCACCGCGCTGCGCCACGGCATCGCCCGCGCGCTGGTCGAGGCCGACCCGGCCTTGCGCGGCGAGCTCAAGCGCCGCGGCTACCTCACGCGCGACCCGCGCGTGAAGGAGCGCAAGAAGGCCGGCCTCAAGAAGGCCCGCAAGCGGCCGCAGTTCTCCAAGCGCTAGCGGCCACTGGAAGGCGGCGGCGAAGGCGGGGGCACTGCCCCCCGCAAGCTCTTCGGCACCGATGGCGTCCGCGGTGTCGCCGGCGAGTTCCTGAGCGCCGAGCTGGCGACCGCGCTTGGTCGCGCGGCCACCGCGCATCTCGCCGGCCGAGGCGCCCCAGGTGCTGATCGTGCGCGACACGCGCGAGTCGGGCGAGATGCTCGAGGCGGCGCTGGCCGCGGGCGTGGCCGCCGCGGGCGGCCACGCGCTGCTGGGCGGCGTGCTGCCCACGCCCGGGGCGTCGCTGCTGGTGCGCCGCTACGGGTTCGACCTGGCCGCCGTGGTGTCCGCCTCGCACAACCCCTACCAGGACAACGGCATCAAGTTCTTCGGGCCCGAGGGCACCAAGCTCGACGACGCCCAGGAGGCCGAGATCGAGCGCCTGCTCGACGAGCCCGCCGGGCGGCGCGATGGGCCGCGTGCGCGAGCTGCACGGCGCGCCGGCGCGACTACCTGCGCGAGCTCGAGCCGCGCTTCGCGGACCTGCGCCTCGACGGCGTGCGGGTGCTGCTCGACTGCGCCAACGGCGCCACCCACCGGGTCGCGCCGGAGATCTTCCGCCGCCTGGGCGCCGACGTGGACGCGTGGCGGTCGAGCCCGACGGGCGCAACATCAACCGCGACTGCGGCTCGACGCACGTCGAGCGACTCGCGGGCGCAGCTGGACGGCCACGACGTCGGCTTCGCCTTCGACGGCGACGGCGACCGCGTGCTGGCGGTCGACCGCAACGGCGTGGTGGTCGACGGCGACGAGCTGATGGCGCTCGCCGCGCTGCACCTGCGCGAGCGCGGCCGGCTGCCCGGGCAACGGCGTGGCGGTGACCGTCATGACCAACTACGGCTTCCACCAGCGCCATGCGCGAGCACGGGGTGGAGGTGGCCACCACGCCGGTCGGCGACCGCCACGTGCTGGCGGAGCTGCTGCGGCGCGGCTGGGCGCTCGGGGGCGAGCAGTCCGGCCACATCATCGACACCGGCTTCGTGCCCGCCGGCGACGGCACCGCCGCGGCGCTGCTCGTCGCTCGAGGCGCTCGGCCGGACGGCGACCTCGCCGACGCGCGACGCGATGGAGAAGCTGCCCCAGCGGCTGCGTGAACGTGAGGGTGGCCGACCGCGACGCGCTGGAGGGCGCCGACGAGGTCTGGGCAGCCGTCGAGGAGGAGTCGGCGCGCGCTCGAGGGGCGCGGGCCGGGTGCTCGTACGCTCCTCCGGTACCGAGCCGCTGGTGCGCGTGATGGTCGAGGCTCCGAGCGAGGACGAGTGCGAGGAGATCGTCACGCGCTGGCGAAATCTGGTCGAATCGCGGTTACGCTGATTCGCTCCATGTGCGGAATCATTGGATACGTAGGGCCGCGCGAGTGCCGCGATCTCCTGCTCGAAGGACTGCAGCGGCTCGAGTACCGCGGCTATGACTCGGCGGGCCTCTCGCTGATCGACGAACGGCTCGGTCGGCAGCGTCCACGCCGTCGGCAACCTCCAGCACCTGCGTGACGCCGTGGCGCAGCCAACGGCCACCTGCACGGCGTCGACCGGCATCGGGCACACGCGCTGGGCCACCCACGGCCGCGTGACCGAGGCACAACGCGCACCCGCACTCGGACACCTCGGACCGCGTCCACATCGTGCTCAACGGGATCGTCGAGAACTGGACCGACCTCGCGAGCGCCTCGCGGCGAGGGCGCCGAGTTCACCTCCGAGACCGACGCCGAGGTCGTGGCGCACCTGATCGCCTCAGCATCTGAACGGCGACCTCGCCGAGGCCGTCCGCCAGGCCTACAACGAGCTGCGCGGCCACTACGCGTTCGTCGCCATGTCGGCCGACCACCCGGGCGTGCTGGTCGGCGCGCGCAAGGAGTGCCCGCTGGTCGTCGGGCTCGGCGAGGGCGAGAGCCTTCATCGCCTCCGCCATCCCGGCCTTCCTGGCCGAGACGCGCCACGTCCAGCTCGTCGAAGGACGGCGAGATCGTCGAGATCACCGCCGCGGGCTCGCGCTTCCTCGAGCCCGTCGACGGGCAGCCGATCGAGCGCGAGGTCGAGGAGGTCGACTGGGACGACGAGGCCGCCGAGAAGGGCGGCTACGAGACCTTCATGCTCAAGGAGATCCACGAGCAGGCCGACGCGGTCGCCGAGACGCTCGCCGACCGCCTGCGCCCCGACGGCGATGGAGCTCGGCGACATCGGCATCTCCGACGAGTTCCTGCGCGACGTGCGCCGGATCGTGATCGTCGCCTGCGGCACCTCGTACCACGCCGGCCTGGTCGGGCCGCTACGCGATCGAGACGTGGTCGCGCGTGCCGGTCGAGATGGACGTCGCGTCCGAGTTCCGCTACCGCAACCCGGTGATCGAGCGAGCGCGACCTCGTGATCGGCATCACCCAGTCGGGCGAGACGGCCGACACGCTCGCCGCCATGCGCCTCGCGCGCGAGCGCGGCGCCAAGGTGCTCGCGATCACCAACATCATGGGCAGCCAGGCCACGCGCGACGCCGACGGCGTGCTGTTCACCCGCGCGGGGCTCGAGATCGGCGTGGCCGCGACCAAGACGTTCGTCGCACAGGTGGCGGCCATGCAGCTGTTCGCGCTCAAGCTCGCCGGGCTGCGCGGGCACGCTCGAGCCGGAGGTGACCCACCGACCTGATCGCCGAGCTGCGCAGGCTGCCGCACCTGATCACGCGCCTGGTCGAGGACGTCGACGAGCCGGTCCGCGCGATCGCCGAGCACTGGAAGGACGCCGGCTTCTTCCTCTACCTCGGCCGCCACGTCGGGCTCTCGATCTGCCTCGAGGGCGCGCTCAAGCTCAAGGAGATCTCCTACATCCCGACCGACGCCTACGCGGCCGGGGAGATGAAGCACGGGCCGATCGCGCTGCTCGACGAGCGAGACGCCGGTGGTCTGCGTGGCCACCGACTCGCCGGTGCTCGACAAGGTCGCGTCGAACATCGCCGAGGTGCAGGCGCGCGGCGCGCACGTGATCGCGGTGACCACCGAGGGCACGCGCGTGGACGCCGAGGAGGTCGTGACGATCCCGCGCACCGACTGGCTGCTGCAGCCGGTGCTGGCGATCGTGCCCGCTGCAGCTGCTGGCCTACTACATCGCGCGCGCGCGCGGGCTGAACGTGGATCAGCCGCGCAACCTCGCCAAGACCGTCACCGTCGAGTAGCGTCCGCGCCGTGGGCGTCGGAATCGACCTGCTCGAGGTCGAGCGCCTCGAGCGCGCGCTCTGGAGCGGCGGCCGCGGCTGGCCGAGCGGCTGTTCACCGACGGCGAGCGCGCGTACGCGGCGCGCGCGGCCGCGGCCCGGCGATGCACCTGGCGGCGCGCTTCTGCGCCAAGGAGGCGGTGGCGAAGGCGCTCGGCCTGACGGCCTGGAGCTTCCGCGACGTGGAGGTGGTGGCCACCGGCGCGGCGCCCGAGGTGCCGCCTGAGCGGCAGCGCGGCCGCGCGGGCGGACGAGCTGGGCGTGACGGCGCAGCGTGTCGCTGACGCACACCGCCACCCTCGCCGCGGCCGTCGCGATCCTTGCGATGAGGCGCCTGGCTCGACCCGCTCTACGAGGCGGCCGAGATGCGCGCCGTCGACGCCTGGGCGATCGAGGAGCAGGGCGTGCCGTCGCTCGACCTGATGGAGCGGGCCGGGAGGGGCTCGCGCGCGTGACCGCGGCGGCCGCGCGGCCCGGGCCGATCCGCGTCGTCGTCGGCAAGGGCAACAACGGCGGCGACGGCCTGGTCGTGGCGCGGCTGCTGCGCGCGGACGGCCACGAGGTCGACGTGCTCGCGGCTGGCCGATCTGACGCGAGCTGCGCGGCGACGCGCGCGCCAACCTCGAGCGGCTCCCCGGCGACCCGCCGGAGCCGTTCGAGGCCGCAGCGGCTCGCCGGCTCGGGCGTGATCGTCGACGCGCTGCTCGGCACCGGCTTCGAGGGCGCGCCGCGCGAGCCGCTCGCGTCCGCGATCGCGGCGATCAACGCCGCCGGCGCCCCGGTGGTCGCCTGCGACGTGCCCACCGGCGTGAACGCCGAGCACCGGCGAGGTGGAGGGCGAGGCCGTGCGAGCCGTGGCCACCGCCACCTTCCACGCGCCGAAGCTCGGCCTGCTACGTCGCGCCCGGCAAGGACCACGCCGGGCGCGTGTGCGACGCGTCGAGATCGGCATCCCGCGCGGTGCGCCGGGCGCCGGGCGCGCCGGCCTGATCTGCGAGCGCGTGCTCGAGCTCTATCCGCGCCGCGACGCGCAGCGGATCGAAGTTCACCTCGGGCGTGGTCGTGGTCGCCGGCGGCTCGCTGGGGCTCACCGGCGCGCCCACGATGGCCGCTCGCTCGGCCGCGCGCGCCGGCGCGGGCTACGTCCAGGTGGCCGTGCCCGGCCCGGTGCAGCCGGCGGTGGACCTGCGCCTGCTCGAGCAGATGAGCCGCGGGCTGCCCGACGCCGACGGCTTCCACACGCCGGCCGGCGTGGACGTGGTCGAGGAGATGGCGGAGCGGGCCGGCGCCGTGGTGCTCGGCCCGGGCTCGGCCGCGACGAGGGCGCGCTCGAGTTCGCCCGCGGGGTCGCGCGCAGCCGTGCGGGCGCCGCTGCTCGTGGACGCCGACGGGCTGAACGCGCACGCGGGCCGGCTCGAGCTGTTTCGCGAGCGCGACGGCTCCGACCGTGCTCACGCCCGCACGAGGGCGAGCTCGGGCGCCTGCTCGAGCGCGACTCGGCGGGACGTGTCGCGCACCGTCTCGCCTGCGCGCGCGAGGCGGCGCGAGCGCAGCGGCGCCGTGGTGCTGCTCGAAGGGCGACGACACCCTCGTCGCGCTGCCGGGCGGCGAGGTCGCGGTCAGCCCGGGCGGCACGCCCGCGCTGGCCACCGCCGGGCACGGGCGACGTGCTGTCCGGCCTGATCGGCGCGCTGCTCGCCAAGGGGCTCGGGCCCGTTCGAGGCCGCCTGCCTCGGCACGCTCGCCCACGTGCTGGCGGCCGCGCAGTCGGCGGCGAGCCGTCTCGGGCGCCGACCACGTGATGGCCGGCGACGTGATCGACGCGCTGCCGCACGGCCTGACGCTCCGCTAACGTGGCGCCGGCGATGGCCGCGCGTCGTGCGGGACATCATGGATACCGAGTCCGGCGACGGTGACGCCGGACACGCCGGTCGAGGAGGTGGTGCGGACGCTGCGCGAGCACGAGGCTGCCGGGCGTGCCGGTGGTGGACGCCGAGGGCCGCTGCGTCGGGATCGTCACCGAGGCCGACCTGATGCTGCCCGACGACGAGGGCGACCTGCACATCCCGCACTACATCAACCTGTTCGGGGGCACCGTCTTCCTCGAGCCGCTGGGCCGCTTCGAGGAGCGGCTGCGCAAGGCGTTCGCCTCGAAGGCCGAGGACATGATGACCCCGGACCCGCGACACGGTCGAGCCCGGACACGACCGTGCGCGAGGCGGCGCGGACTGATCCACGACTCCGGGCACAACCGGCTGCCGGTCGTGGAGGAGGGCGCCTGGTCGGCGTGGTCACGCGGCTGGACGTGCTCGGCGCCCTGCGGCGTGAGCGCGGAGCGACCCTCCGGGCGCTCGCCACGGTTGACGTCGGCGCGATCGAGCGCAACTGCGCCCGGCTGCCGACAGCCGCTCTGCGCCGTCGTCAAGGCCGACGGCTACGGGCACGGCGCGGCGCGAGGCCGCCGCGGGCGGCGCTGCGCGGGCGGCGCCGAGTGGCTGGCCGTGGCCACCGCCGACGAGGCCGCGGCGCTGCGCGCACCGGGGATCGACGTCCCGATCCTCGTGATGGGCGCGCTGACCCCGCGGAGCTGCGAGGTGGCGCTCGACGCGCAGGCCGACGTGGTGGCCTGGAGCGACGAGGTGGCCGCGGCCGCGCCGCGCGTCCACGTGAAGCTCGACACCGGCATGGGCCGGCTCGGCACCAAGGACCGCGAGCAGGCGCTGCGGCTGGCCGCGCGCGACAACGTACCGTCGGCCTGATGACCCACTTCGCCACCGCCGACGACCGCGACGACGGCCTGTTCGCCGCCCAGCTCGAGGCCTTCGAGCGCTTCGTGGCCGAGGTCGGCCGCCACGACCTGCGTGGTCCACGCCGCCAACAGCGCCGCCGCACTGCGCGAGCCGCGCTCGCACTTCGACATGGTGCGCTGCGGCATCGCGATCTACGGCATGGACCCGTTCGGACGCGGACCCCTGACGCCCACGGGCTCGAGCCCGCGCTGTCGCTGCGCTCCTGGGTCGCGGCGGTGCGCCGCTTCGAGCCCGGCGACTCGCGCCGGCTACGGCCGCCGCTGGACCGCGCGCGAGCCGACCTGGGTCGCCACCGTCCCGATCGGCTACGGCGACGGCTGGCGGCGCGCGCTAGCGAACGACTGCGACGTGCTGATCGGCGGTCGCCGCCACCCGCTGGTCGGGCACGGTGAGCATGGACAACGTGACCGTCGAGCTCGGCCCGGATACCGACGTGAGCGTCGGCGACGAGGTGGTGCTGATCGGGCGCCAGGGCGGGGAGCGGATCCTGGCCGAGGAGGTCGCGCGCGCGGCTCGGCACGATCAACTACGAGGTCACCTGCGCGCTCTCGACCCGGGTGCGGCGCGAGCACGTGCGGTGACCGACGCCTGGATCGTCGGCGGCGCGCTGCGCGACGAGCTGCTCGGCCGCCCGGTCCGCGACGTGGACATCGCGGTCGCGCGGCGACCCCGAGCCCGCCGCCCGCGGGCTCGCGCGCCGAGGTGCGCGGGCCGGTCTTCCGGCTCTCGGAGGCGTTCGGCGCCTGGCGCGTGATCGACCGACCCGGCGGGCAGCGGGTCTTCGACCTGTCGCCGCTACAGGGCGAGACGATCGAGGCAGGACCTCGCCCGCCGCGACTTCACGTCAACGCGATGGCCCGGCCGCGCGCGGGCGGCGAGCTGATCGATCCGCTCGGCGGGCCGAGCCGGACGTGGCGTCCCGCACCCTGCGGGTGCTCGGCACGGCGGCCTACGAGCGCGACCCGCTGCGCCCGCTGCGCCTGGCCCGCTTCGCCGCCGAGCTCGGCTTCGCCCCGGACGCCGAGACCGAGCGGCTCACGCGCGCTGCCGCGCCGCGCGTGGCCGAGGCCGCCGGCGAGCGCGTCTTCGCCGAGCTGCGCCGCCTGGTGATCGCCGACGGCGTGCTCGACGGGCCTCGCGCTGGCCGACCGGCTCGGCGCTGCTCGCGGCGGTGCTGCCCGAGCTGACCGCGCTGCACGGCGTCGAGCAGAGCCACTACCACCACCTCGACGTCTACGACCACACGCTGGAGGTGCTGCGGCAGCCTGATCGAGCTCGAGCGCGACGCGCGAGCCGCCGCGTGCGGCGCGGTGCTCGACGAGACGCTCGCCGACGAGCTCACGCGCGGCCAGGCGCTGCGCTTCGGCGCGCTGCTGCACGACATCGGCAAGCCCGCCACGCGCGGCGGTCCGCCCGGACGGCCGCGTGACCTTCATGGGCCACGACCGCGTGGGCCAGCGGCATGGTGCGCGACGCTCTGCCGGCGGCTGCGCACGAGCGAGCGCCTGGCGCGCTTCGTGGGGCCCTCACCCGCCACCACCTGGTGCTCGGCTTCCTCGTCCACGAGCGGCCGCTCGACCGCCGCCAGGTCTACCGCTACCTCCAGCGCACCGAGCCCGTGGAGGTCGAGGTGACGCTGCTCTCCTGCGCCGACCGGCTGGCCACCGGGGGCGCAAGGCCGAGGAGGCGACCGCGGCCCACCTCGAGCTGGCGCGCGAGCTGATGGCCGCGGCGCTCGAGTGGCGCGGCCGACGGGCCGCCGCCGGCTGCCGCTGCGCGGCGACGAGCTGGCGCGGGAGCTCGGCATCGAGCCCGGCCCCGAGCTCGGCCGGCTGCTCGCCGAGCTGCGCGAGGCGGCCTACGCCGGCGAGGCCGACACGCCGCGACGAGGCGCTGGCGCTGGCGCGTAGGCTGCACTGAGCCGATGATCGTCGACTGCGCGGTCTACGAGGACGGCCGCCGGCGCGACGGCGACGTGGCGATTCAGGAGGCGGTGGAGGCCTGCCGCGAGCCGGGCGCGTTCAGCTGGATCGGCCTCTACGAGCCCACCGAGGCGGAGTTCGACTCGATCCGCAGCGAGTTCGAGCCTGCACGAGCTGGCCGTGGAGGACGCGATCCACGCCCACCAGCGCCCCAAGCTCGAGGTCTTCGGCGAGATGGTCTTCGTCGTCCTGAAGACCGCCCGCTACGTCGACTCCGAGGAGGTGGTCCAGCTCGGCGAGATCCTCGTCTTCCTCGGCGCACGACTACATCATCACCGTGCGCCACGGCGAGGCGAGCGAGCTGCACGACGTGCGCGAGCGCCTCGAGAGCGAGCCCGAGCTGCTCGCGCACGGTCCGGGCGCGGTGCTGCACGCGATCGTCGACCACGTGGTCGACGACTACGGCCCGGCGATCGAGCGGGCTCGGCGAGGACATCGACGAGGTCGAGGACGAGGTCTTCTCCGACCGGCGCACCAACCCCGCCGAGCGCATCTACAAGCTCAAGCGCGAGGTGCTCGAGTTCAACCGCGCCACCGGCCCGCTCGTCGACCCCGTCGACCGCCTCGCCCGCGGCCAGTACGACGTGATCCACCCGGAGGTGCGCGCCTACTTCCGCGACGTGAACGACCACCTGCTGCGCGTGCACGAGCAGCTCGAGGGCTACCGCGATCTGCTGACGAGCGTCCTCGAGGCCAACCTCGCCCAGGTGACGGTGCGCCAGAACGAGGACGTGCGCAAGATCTCGGCGATCGTCGCGATCCTGGCCGTGCCCGACGATGCTGGCCGGCATCTACGGCATGAACTTCGAGCACATGCCCGAGCTCGAGCTGGGAGTTCGGCTACCCGCTCGTGCTCGCGCTGATGGCGACGATCTGCTTCACGCTGTACCGCTACTTCAAGCGCGTGGGCTGGCTTTGATGGCAGCCGGGTGCACCGCCCGTTCCCCACGCTCCCGAGTTTTTCGCTGCATGGCAACCAAAAACTCGGGCGGATGGCTCCGGCGACCACCCTTTGCCTGTTTTCGGGGAACAGGGGACCCACGAACGGCGGGCTATAAGGGTGGACGGGTCGTTGGTGATTGTCGAGTTACCGGTCCCTACGACCGCTAAGTCAACAATCGCGAGCAGCGCGGTGCGGTCCTCCGCCAAGCGGCCCTCCGCGGCGCGGGCATATGGCTCCGGTGAACCTTTGCGAGTCCTTGAGGCCTGGCGGTCAACTCCCATCACTGCCCAGGCGGCGCCCCGCTCTCCGGAACGCGACGAGCCTCCTGCCTGGACGTGGCTCTCACCATGCTCGGCGTCCCCACCACCGCCGGCCCGATGTACGCTCCCCCGATGGTCGACGACGACTGCATCTTCTGCAAGATCGTGGCGGGCGACCTGCCCTCGGAGATCGTTCAGGAGGACGAGCACACGATCGCCTTCATGGACATCAACCCGTGGACTCGCGGCCACGCGCTCGTGATCCCGCGCAACCACTCCAAGGATCTCTACGAGGCGCCCGAAGAGGATCTCGCCCGGGCCTCCACGGCGGCCAAGCGGCTGGCCCTCACCATGCGGGACAAGCTCGGCTGTGACGGGATCAACCTGCTCAACTGCTGCGAGCCGGCCGCCTGGCAGACGGTCTTCCATCTCCACCTCCACGTGATCCCCCGCTATGACGGCGACCCGCTCAAGGTCCCGGCGCCCTCGCGGCCCGCGGACCAAGACGCGCTCGCCCGGGTCGCCTCGGAATTGCGCGATACCTCATAGGGACCGGCGCGCTGGTAGCGTGCCGCCCTGTTGGGTCGGCCGTGGCCGGCGTAGTCAGCTACAAACACATGCAAGGTGTTCCGGTACCCGCAGGACCGGTCACACGCAGGAAGGGGAGCACACGTGCCTACCGGAACCGTGAAGTGGTTCAACGACGAGAAGGGCTTCGGCTTCATCACTCCCGATGAGGGAGACCGGGACCTGTTCGTCCACTACAGCGGCATCGACGGCCAGGGCTTCAAGTCGCTCGCCGAGAACGCCAAGGTCGAATACGAGGAGGAGGCGGGCGACAAGGGGCCGAAGGCGGTGAACGTCCGCCTCATCTGAGGCGCCCGCCTGTGTCCAAGGAAGAGAAGATCGAGATGGAGGGCGAGATCGTCGAGGCCCTCCCGAACACGATGTTCAAGGTCCAGCTGGACAACGGGCACGAGGTTCTCGGACACATCTCCGGCAAGATGCGCCGGCACTACATCCGGATCCTGCCGGGCGACAGGGTCAAGATCGAATTATCCCCCTACGACCTGGATCGAGGCCGGATCACCTACCGCTACAAGTAGGTAGGAGTCCGCAACTCGGTCACGAACCGTGTGTTGAGATCAGGGTCATGAAGCGAATCCTCCTGTTGTCTTCCGTCCTTGCGGCGGCGCTCGCGTTGGCGCCCTCCGCTTCCGCGCGCATTGTCGAGCTCGGCTCGGTGGCCGACGCCGTCAACCCCAGCTGCCCGGGCGATCCCTGCGAGGCGGCGGTCCGCGTGACCGGTCTCCAGGGTCGCGCCGCCGGCGGGCCCAAGAACCCGTATTACATCCGTCGCGACGGCTACATCGTCGCGTTCACCCTTCGGCTCGCGGATCCGACTGACGAGCAGGTCGACTTCTTCAACGACAACTTCGGCTCTCCGGCGCAGGCCGGCCTCGCCGTGCTGCGCAAGGGAGACACTCGCAAGACGCGGCTCAACTACCGGCTCGTCAACCAGACCGAGCTGTTCGAGGTGGATCGCTACTTCGGCTCGAGCCCCACCTTCGTGCTCGACACCCCGCTGCGAGTGAAGAAGACCAACTGGATCGCGATCACCGTGCCCACCTGGGCGCCGATCTTCTCGAACAACCTGTCGAAGTCGGACTGGTGGCGCTCCTCGCGCGCCAAGAACAGCTGCGACCCGCCCCGCAGCCTGCGCCAGTTCGCGCTGACCGAGTTGCGTGAGGTCAACGTGTTCGGCTGCACCTACAGCGGCGCGCGCCTGCTCTACACCGCCACCTACGTGCCCGACCCGCGCCCCACCGACTAAAGTCGGCGTCCTCGGCCTTTTCCCCGCTCCCCAGCCGCGCTAGCATCGGGCTGTGTCCACGGAGGGGTGGATCTTCATGGTCGGCTTCCGCGTCTTCGACGTGGGGCTGTTGATCGTGTGGCTGATCTGGTTCTTTCGCCTGCGCGACGACGACGATGACTCGCGCGGCGACGACGGCGGCGGCGGGGAAGGCCCCGAGACGCCGCCCGGGAAGGACGGGCCCGGCGGCGACGGGATCAGGTTGCCGCTCGGCCGCTACGGCCTCGGCCGCGGGCGCGACCGCTCACACGGCGGCCCCGAGCGCCCGGGCCGCAAGCGCGGCGCCGAGCCGCCGATCCGCCGGCCGCTCCCATCCCGAGTCAGAAGGCCGCGCGCGCCGCTGCCGACGCACCGGACCTGACACCGCCACCGCGTCGCTATCGTCAGTCAAAGCACGTCCGCGCCGGGTAATCCCTCCCTTCCGCGGGGATCGACCAACGAGGGCCTAGCGACGACGAGGCTCCCGGAGGTGGGATGAGCGAGCGACTACGCAGGGCAGAGCGCGCCGAGAAGCTGAAGCAGGTCGGCCGCCGGATCAAGAAGGGCCGGTCCCCGGCCAAGCCGGACTCGCCCGTCAAGCGCGTTGTCCAGGCCAAGCGCCAGCACCGGCGCCGGCAGCCATGAGCGCCACCGGATCCGGCCGGCTGGACGAGCTCCGGGCGGAAGCGAGCTACCACCGCCAGCGCCTCGACCTCTACCGAGCGCGGCTGTACGGCGGGCGCGCGATCAGCCCCGCCCGGCTCGAGGAGTTCCAGCGCGCCTCCGACGCCGCCGAGGCGGCTCTAAGACGGGGTCGCGGGCCGCTTCGGTAGCAGGGTGTGACCGTCGACCACGGCGGAGGCGATGTCGACCAGCTTGCGGTTGGCGGCGCGCGAGTGGTCGCGCAGCATGCCGAAGGCGACCGCCTCGTCGACTGAGTGGCGTTCCATCAGGATGCCCTTGGCTCGCTCGGTGACCGCGCGCCGGCCGAACGCGCCCTCCAGATCGTGGTACTCGGTGAAGCGGCGCAGCACGATGTCGATCGAGCTCTGCCAGTCCTTGGCATCGGCGTCGGTGATGTAGGCGAAGATGCCGCGCTTGGACGCCTCCTTCACGAACTCGGGATCGGGTGCGTGAATGAGGACGATGACGGGGCATGCGGCTTCCTGCACGATCTTCTCGATCAGGGCAAGCGCGTGCTTGGAGCTCCCGCCCAGTCCGACGAGCGCGACGTCAGGTCGCTCACGTGCGGTCACGTGGCCCACCTGATCGACCTCGATCTCGCGGGCTATCACCTCGTGCCCGAGCGCGGCGACGATCGGCGCGACGAGGGCGAGCCGGTCCTTGCGCTCGTTGGCGATTAGAACGCGCAGGTGCTCGGTTTCGCGATAACTCATCGTGCTCCGAAGGCGAACAGTCTAAATCGTCAGCCGCCGCGATGCTAGGCTTGTTGCGCGCTTTGCCCCAGGCAAACGGCAGCGCTCATCCGGCTCCAACACACGGCCGGCGCATTCCAGTTGACCTCCCGAGGTTGGTTCGCGGAAAAGCGTCAGGAGCCGAGCATGAAGATCAAGCAGAGGAGTGACGGCGTCGGCAAGCGGAGACCGGGCCGATGATCCCGATCGGCTCGGTGCGTCCCGCCGAACCCGCCGACAGCTCCGACGTTCGCTTCGGCTTCTCGCTCAGCGGCGGCCTGCGGGCCGGCGGCGAGGCCCGGCGAGCGGTCATCGAGGGCGATGGCGCGTTGCCGGCGACCGCGCGTTACGACGTCCTGTTGCTCGTGACCGAGCTGGTCACCAACGCGGTGACCCACGGCGGCGTGGGTCCCGAGCAGGAGCTGAGCGTGGAGCTCCACATCTGGCCGGGGCGGGTGCGGGTGACGGTTTCCGACGTGGGCAAGAGCTTTACCTGGGTGCGCCGCCGCGTGAGCCGTGCGGACTCGGACGGCTGGGGCCTGTTGCTGGTCGACCGGCTGGCAGATCGCTGGGGAGTCAAGCGCACGCCGTCGGGCACCTGCGTCTGGTTTGAGATGGCGTACAAGGAATGAGCATCGCGGCCGAGCCCGGCGAGGCGATCGCGACTCGAGCTCGAACGGGCCCTTCTGGCGGGAGGTCCTCGCTCCGTACACCCGGCCGCACGTCGGGCGCAGCCTGGTGGACCTCGCGACGTCGGTCGTGCCGTACCTCGGGCTCTCGGTGCTGATGTACCTGGCGCTCGACGTCTCGTACCTGCTCGTGCTGGCTCTCGCGATCCCGGCCGCCGGCTTCCTGCTGCGGACCTACATCGTCTTCCACGACTGCGCGCACGGCTCGTTCCTGCGCATCCAAGCGCGCCAACATCTGGCTCGGCACCGCGCTGGGGCTGGTCGTCTTCGCGTCGTTCGCGAGCTGGCGCCACAGCCACGCCGTCCACCACGCCACCGCCGGCGACCTCGACCGGCGCGGCGTCGGCGACGTCCACACGCTGACCGTCGCCGAGTACCAGGCGCGCGCCGTGGCGCGGCCGCCTCGCCTACCGGCCTGTTCCGCAACCCGCTCGTGATGTTCGGGCTCGGCCCGATCTACGCGCTGTTCGCTGCAGCCGCGCCTGGTCTCGCGCTCGGCGCGCCCGCGGATCCGCCGCAGCGTGATCGCGACCAACGTCGCCTCGCTCGCGCTGGTCGGCGGCACGCTCTGCTGGCTGATCGGCTGGCGCGAGTACCTGCTCGTCCAGATGCCGACCGTCCGTGCTCGCCGGCGCGGCCGGCGTCTGGCTCTTCTACGTCCAGCACCAGTTCGAGGACACCTACTGGCAGAACGCCGGCGACTGGAGCTACGCCGACGCGGCGCTGCGCGGCAGCAGCTACCTGAAGCTGCCGCAGGTGCTCCAGTTCTTCACCGGCAACATCGGCCTGCACCACGTGCACCACCTGAGCGCCCAGATCCCCAACTACAACCTCCAGCGCGCCCACGACGAGAACCCGATCTTCCACGACGTGCCGACGCTGTCGCTGTGGGACGGCCTGCGCGCCACGCGGCTCAAGCTCTGGGACGAGGATCGCGAGCCGCCTGGTCACCTTCGCGGAGGCGCGCAAGGGGCCGCAGCCGTCGCGACCTCGCGTAAGCCGTAGCGTTCCACCCAGATGGCCGACCGCGACGACCTCGAGTTCACCTACTCGCTGATCGACCGCATCTTCAGGCTCAGCCTCGGAGAGCTGGCGGACTTCAGCGGCGCCAAGTACGACGGCGACTTCTCGCTCAGCCTCGAGGAGGCCCAGCGGCGCAAGCACGAGTACGTGGCCGAGCAGATCGGGATCGGGCCGGGCCGGCGCGTGCTCGACCTGGGCTGCGGCTGGGGCCCGCTGCTCGACTTCGTCCGCGATCGCGGCGGCACGCGGCGTGGGGGTGACGCTGTCCTCGGCACAGGCGGCGGCCTGCCGGCGGCACGGCCTGGACGTCCACCTGCTCGGACGCGCGGCAGGTCACGCCGCGAGACCTTCGGCGACTTCGACGCCGTGGCCAGCCTCGGCGCGTTCGAGCACTTCTGCTCGCCCGACGAGTACCGCGCGGGGCGCCAGGAGGAGATCTATCGCGATCTGTTCGGCCCGGATCGCCGGGCTGCTGCCCGAGCACGGCAGCGCTTCTACCTGCAGACGATGGTGTTCGGGCGCAACATGATCCCGCTCGAGGAGATCGACATCAACGCCCCGCGCGACTCCGACGCGTGGTACCTCGCGCTGATGGGTCGCCAGTTCCCGGGCTCCTTGCTGCCGTTCGGCCAGGAGCAGGTCATCCGCAGCGCCGAGCCGCACTTCCGCCTCGTGTCGAGCACCAGCGGCCGGCTCGACTACATCGAGACGATCCGCCAGTGGCGCAAGCGCTTCGCGGCGCCGAGCGTGCAGAAGAGGCTGCTCAAGCTCCGCTTGCTTCCGCGCTGGCTCACGAGCGCCGACTTCCGGCTCGCGTTCACCTCCGGCGTGAGCGCCAACAGCGTCTGCTTCGAGCGCGAGCTGCTCGACCACTATCGGCTCGTCTTCGAACTCGATGGGTGACTAGCCGCAAGCGCCCGGGTTGTCGTTGCAGAAGTCCTCGAAGCGCTCGGCGGGGCTGTCCTCTGGCGGCGGCGTGTCGTTCTCGGGCGCATCGGTGGGAGGATCGGGCTCGGGGGCGGGGGTGCCGCCGTCGGTGCTCGGCGGGACCGTCTCGGTGGGCTCCGGCGGCGTGGTCTCCGTCGTGGGCGCAGGCTGCTCGTCGGTCTGCGGGACGGTCAGGTCGGGGACCGTGGGAGTGGTCTCCGGCCCTTCCTCATCGCCGCCGCAGCCCGCCGCCGCGCCCGCGAGCAGCAGCGCCGCCAGCGCCACGGCGAGCAGACGGAAGGTCAGCGCTCCACGGCCGGGAGACGCCGGCCGCAGTGCGGGCAGTCGTTCAGATCCTTCTGAACTAGCTGCTCGAGCGAGCAACCGCACAATCTGAGATTCTCAACCGCATACGGAAGGTCGCTCGGGGAGGGCGCCAGTGGCAGCACCGCGCCGACCACCTTGAGCTCCTCGCCGCTCTCGCGGTCGACGTATCGCTTGCCGGGCTCGGCCTCGCGAAGGATCTCGCGGTCCGAGCGGGCACGCAGGCGATACTTCTGGCGGGCAGACATGAGGCGCGGACAATAGCGAGGCAGGGCGGACGACTGAGAAAGGGCTGGCCGGTTTGCGCATACTGATTTTTCACGGTTACCTGCTACGGGGAACCGGCAGCAACATCTACAACGCGAACCTCGCCAAGGCCCTGGCTCGGCTGGGCCACGAGGTCCACCTGTTCTGCCAGGACCGCGCCTGGGATGCGCCCGAGGGCGTGACGGTGGAGACGCCCGACATCGGGCGAGTCCTCCCGGTCTACGTCGCCGACAGCTACGACGGCTTCGACGCAAAGACCTACGCGACGCTGACCGATGCCGAGCTCGAGCACTACATCGAGGCGAACGTCGCCGCGGTGCGGCGGGCGCCCGACCCGGACGTCGCGCTCGCCAACCACCTGGTGATGGGACCGCTCATCCTCGCTCGCGGGCTCGCCGGGCGAGCGGGATATGCCGCAAAGGTCCACGGCAGCGCGCTCGAGTACACCGTGCGCCCCAACCAGGAGCGCTTCCTGCCCTACGCGCTGGAAGGCGTCCGCGGCGCCTCCGGGGTCCTGGTCGGCTCCCGGCACACCGCCGAAAGCCTGTGGGAGGTGCTCGCCGACGAGCCCTCGCTGCCCGAGCGGACGAGGCTCGGCCCGCCCGGGGTGGACGTGCACTCCTTCCGTCCCGGCGTGGCCGACCTGGAGCGCCTCGCTGCCCGCCTGGAGGGAGGCGACGCCGCCGCGTGGGGCGGGGAGCGCGGGGCCGCGGATGCGCTGCGCGCGCTCGAGGCCCAGGGCGACCGCCTCGTAAGCTACGTGGGCAAGCTGATCGTCTCCAAGGGAGTCGACCTGCTGCTCGCCGCGTGGCCCGGAGTGGTCGCAAAGGTGCCCGATGCGAGGCTCGTGATCGTCGGCTTCGGCACCTACCGGGAGGCGATGGGACGCTTCGTCGAAGCGCTGCGCCGCCGCGACCTCGACGACCTGCGCGAGATCGCCGCGCGCGGCCGAGAGCTCGAGGGCGGCCCGCCCGGCGAGCTGAAGTATCTGCGCGCCTTCCTCGAGCGCGTCGACGAGGACTGGCTGCGCGCCGCGCCGGCCGCCGCCGAGCGCATCCACTTCACGGGCCGGCTCGAGTACGACGACCTGCCCAGCCTGGTGCCCGCCTGCGAGGCCCAGGTGATGCCGAGCACATTCCCCGAGGCGTTCGGCATGGTCGCGGCCGAAGCCGCCGCCTGCGGGGTGCTCCCGCTGTCCGCGGGCCACTCCGGGATGGCCGAGGTGACCGCGACGCTCGCGCCCGCCCTGCCCGAGCACCTGCGGCCGCTGCTGTCGTTCAGCGTGGGGCCCGATGCGGTCGATCAGATCACCCAGAAGCTGGTCGCCTGGCTCACGCTGGACCCGGGCGAGCGCGAACGCGCCAGCGCCGCCCTGGCCGAGCGGGCCGCCGCGCACTACTCCTGGGAAAGCGTCGCCGAGAAGGTGATCGAGGCCGCCCAAGGACGCCTCGACGCGCTGAGCCGTCCGGCCCCGCCAGCGGATAATGTTCCGGCCCGGTGAGCCTCGCTCGGAGAACGGCCCAGCCGCTGCTCGCGGCGCTAGCAGTGGCAGCCGTTGCGCTGCCGCTGGCCGCGTGCGGCCGCGACGAGAACGACCTCTCGAACGGCAAGGCCCTGTTCACGCAGAACTGCGGCTCCTGCCACGTCCTCGAGCGCGCCGGCACCCAGGGGCGCACCGGGCCGAACCTCGATGCGGCCTTCCGCGCGGCGCTCGCCAAGGGCGTGGACCGCGAGACGATCGAGGGGATCGTGCATAGCCAGATCCTGCACCCGCGCAAGAGCAGCGCGATGCCCGCCGGCCTCGTCGAGGGCAGCGATGCCCAGGACGTCGCGGCCTACGTCGCCTACGCCGCCGAGCGCAGGGGCGAGGACGAGGGGGCGCTCGCCGAGGCGGGCTTGGCCGGGGCCACCAGCGGCGCTCAGATCTTCACCGCCGCCGGCTGCGGCGCCTGCCACACGTTCAGCAAGGCCGGCACGAACGCGCAGATCGGCCCCAACCTCGACGAGCTCGCCGCGGAGGCGGGCAATCGCACCGACGCGAGTCCCGAGGAGTACACGACCGAGTCGATCCTCGACCCCGACGCCTTCACCGTCCCGGGCTTCCAGTCCGGGGTGATGCCCGCTTACGAGGGCAGGCTCGACGAGAAGCAGGTGCAGGCGCTGGTGCAGTACCTGCTGGGCGATTAGTGGCAAGGACCGTCGGTCCAGGGGTGCGTCGCGCTGGCTGGAGCGATAAAGGGTCGACCCGGTGCCGCGCCCCAAGCCCGGTCCATCGTCGACTTAGCGGTTGCACGAAACGCTAACTCGACAACCAACGCCAAATCCGGCCGCACGGGAGCGCCGCGGCAACCCGTCCCACCCTTTATAGCCAGCCGTTGGCCCGAGCCCAAGCAACCCGGCCCAAGCAACCCGGGCGAGCCGCACGTGCTGGGTTTAGTGGTCACTGACCAGCAAAGTCCGCACGTTGCCGGAAACCGCTCAGCTCAGCGCACCAGCGCGCCCAGCTCGTCGAGCAGCTGCGGCGTTGCCGCCGCGATCATCCCCGGCGGTTCGCCCGCCACCGACTGCGTCACCCCGCCCGCCTCGCGCACGAGCAGATCGCCTGCCGCGCGGTCCCAGGCCTTGAGCCCGCGCTCGTAGAACGCGTCGACGCGGCCGGCGGCAAGCCAGGCGAGGTCGAGGGCCGCAGCCCCGGCGCGCCGGATGTCGCGCACGCGCGGAAGCAGTCCGCGCACGACCTCGGCCTGCTCGGCGCGCCGGTCGGGCTCGTAGGAGAACCCGGTGGCCACCAGCGCCCCGGCGAGCTCTCGGCGGTCGTTGACCGAGAGCGCCTGCCCGTTCAGCCGCGCGCCCTCGCCGCGCACGGCGGTGAAGGTCTCCTCGTGCAGGGGCGAGTGGATCACGCCGAGGGCCAGGCCCTGCGCGTCCTCGAGCGCGATGCTGACGGCCCACGCCGGGAAGCCGTAGAGGAAGTTGATCGTGCCGTCGAGCGGGTCGACGATCCAGCGCCGGCCGCTGCGGGCCTCCGCGTGCGAGCCCTCTTCGGCGAGCAGCCCGTCGTCCGGGCGCTCGGCCTCGAGCAGCTCGCGGATCGCCCGCTCGGCCTCGCGGTCGGCGTCGGAGACGAGATCGGTCGTCGAGGACTTCGAGCCGAGCCCCTCAGGCTGGCGCCCGTAGTACTCGCGCAAGACGTCGCCGGCCGCCCGCGTCATGCGCTCGGCCAGCTCGAGGTCGGCGTTCAAAGGATCGCCCGCAGCACGAACACGACCGCGAGGATCACGGCCACAGCGAGCACGACGTAGATCAGGAAGCGAAAGGCCTCCTGCTCGGATCGGAGCGGGTTCAGCAAACGATCTAGAGGAGGTAGAGCGAGCTGTACACGAAGATCCACATGACGTCGACGAAGTGCCAGTAGATCCCGGGCACCTCCACGCCGCGGTGCTCCTTGGCCGTGAAGTGGCCGCGGAAGGCACGGACCGTCGCGAAGGTGAGCAGCGTCAGGCCGACGAACACGTGCGCGCCGTGCAGGCCGGTGAGGCCGTAGAAGACCGTGGCCTCGGCGTTGTCGCTGGGCGCGAAGCCGATGTGGATGTACTCGTTGATCTGCACGGAGAGGAACGTGAGGCCGAGCATCACGGTGCTGAGGAGCCCCACCTGCAGGGCGCGCCGGTTCTCGTTTCTCGCTCCCTCGAGCGCCCAGTGCATGGTGAAGCTCGACGAGAGCAGGATCGCCGTGTTGACGCCGGCGATGCCGACCGGCAACTCGAGGCCGTCGAACGGGAACCACGGGGCCTCGTTCACGACCCGGACGAAGAAGTAGGCCGTGAAGAACGCTCCGAAGAGCATGATCTCGGAGATGATGAAGAGCAGCATCCCGAGGAACTGGGCCTCAACGCGCGAGGAGACGTTCGGCTCGGGCGGCCCGTGATGGTCGTGCTCGTGGGCGAGATCCGCGGCGATCGAGGCCGACTCCATCAGCCCTCGCCTCCTTCGCTGACCACGTGCTCGACCGGCTTGCCGCTCGAGCTCTGGATGCGGCCGATCAGGTCGGAGCGCAGCCAGCCCGAGCGGGTCTCGGGGAAGGTCGAGACGACGATGTCGTCCGGCGCGTAGAACTGGAGCGCGTTCTGGACGGCCGTGAAGGGGTCGGAGTGCGCCACCTGCCCGACCGCCTCGAGCCCGGCTTCCTGGAGCTCGTTGAGCGTGTGGGCCAGGCGCTGGTGGGCGTCGTCCCCGCCGCCGCCGTTGTCGCCCTCCTCGTCGGCCGACTGCGGGCAGATCACGATGAAGCCGCGCGGTCCCTCCTCGGCCTTGCGCTTGAGGTGGTCGATCAGCTCCCGCCCGCCGACGGTCTGGTTGGCCACCACGAGCGTGCGCTTGACGTCGTCGCGCTCGGAGTCGATGTCGACGACCACGTGCTCGACCGGGCGTCCGCTCGCGCGCTGTACGCGGTCCACGAGGCCCTGGCGCAGCCAGCCCGAGCGCGTCTCGGGGTGGGTCGAGATGATGATCTCGTCGTAGGTCTCCTCGCCGAGCGCGTCCATGATGGCCGAGTAGGGATCGGGGTCCATGACCTCGCCGTCGGCCTCGATGCCCTCCTCGCGCAGCAGCGCGAGGGTCATGCTCAGGCGATTCTCCGCGGCGTCGCGCATGTGGTCCTCGTAGATCACGTAGCCGTGGCGGGGCTGGTTCTGAGGGCAGATCACGTGGACCTTGACCTCCTCGCCCTCGGCGCGGCGCTTGACCGCGTCGATCAGCGGCTGCCCCGCGACGGTCTCGTTGGCCACTACGAGGAGGCGCTTCATCTACGGCCGCTCACGTGTCCGTCGGCGGCGGCGCCCCGCCCCCGCCCGCCGGCGTTGGCACCCCGGCGCCGGCCGGAGCCTTCTCCCGGAACACGGCATGCACCGCGCCCGGGACCCCGTACTCGTAGGGGCCGCCGACCACTGTGGGGACCTCGTCGAAGTTGAACACCGGCGGCGGCGAGGAGACCTGCCACTCGATCGAGTGCGCGCGCCACGGGTTGCCGACGGCGAGCGGGCCGTGGCGCCACGAGGCGATCATGTTGTAGAGGAAGATCAGGAACGAGAGCCCGAAGATGAAGGCCGAGATCGAGATGATCGCGTTCCAGGTGGCGAACTGCTCGGAGTAGTCGGCCACCCGCCTCGGCATGCCGTCGATCCCCACGAGGTGCATCGGGCCGAAGGTGAGGTTGAAGAACACGAAGGAGAGCCAGAAGTGCAGCTTGCCGAGGCTCTCGTCGTACATCCGGCCGGTCATCTTCGGGAACCAGTGGTAGATCCCGGCGAAGATCGTGAAGACCGAGCCGCCGAACAGCACGTAGTGGATGTGGGCCACGATGAAGTACGTGTCCGACACGTGGATGTCGAACGGAACGACGGCGAGCATGATCCCGCTGATCCCGCCCAGGGTGAACATCGTGATGAAGCCGAGCGCGAACAGCAGCGGCGTTCGCAGATGGATCACGCCTCTCCAGAGCGTTGCGAGCCAGGAGAAGATCTTGATGCCGGTCGGCACCGCGATCAGCATCGTCGTGATCATCATCGGCACCCGGAACCAGCTCCACATCCCGGAGACGAACATGTGGTGCGCCCAGACCGAGAAGCCGAGGATCACGATCGCCACCAGCGAGAACGCCATCATCCGGTAGCCGAAGATCGGCTTGCGCGAGTGGGTCGAGATGACCTCGCTGACGATCCCGAAGCCCGGCAGCATCATGATGTAGACGGCCGGGTGTGAGTAGAACCAGAAGACGTGCTGGTACAGCAGAACGTCGCCGTTGGCCGGGGGGTCGAAGAACTGGAAGCCGAGCGAGCGGTCGAGCAGGATGAAGAACTGCGACCCGGCGATGAACGGCGTGGCGATCACCACGAGCAGCGAGGTGCTGAAGTTCGCCCACACCAGCAGCGGCATACGCCAGAAGGTCATGCCCGGCGCGCGCATGGTGATGATGGTCACCAGGAAGTTGAGCGCCGTGGCGATCGACGAGGCGCCGGCGAACTGCACGCCCATCGTGAAGAACTGCTGTCCGAGCGGCGTCTCGGTAGAGAGCGGGGCGTAGGCCGTCCAGCCGGTGGCGAAGGCGCCACCCTCGGCGAAGTAGCTCGCCAGCATCATCACGCCCGCCACCGGCAGCATCCAGAACGACAGCGCGTTGAGGCGCGGGAAGGCCATGTCCGGCGCGCCGATCATCAGCGGGAGGACGTAGTTCGCGATCCCGGCGAAGACCGGGATGATGAACAGGAAGATCATCAGGGAGGCGTGGACGGAGAACAGCCCGTTGAAGGTGTTCGGGTCCACGAACTGCGTGCCCGGGCTGCGCGAGCTCGGCGCGCATCAGCATCGCCATCAGGCCGCCCGAGATGAAGAAGAAGAAGGTCGTGACGATGTACTGGATCCCGATGACCTTGTGGTCGGTGTTGACGCGGAAGTAGTCCCGCCACGAGTACGCGCCGTGGCCCGAGTGGTCCTCGGGGATGGTGGGGGCGCCGGAGGCCCAGCGGAACCAGTAGTCGAAGCAGCCGATGCCGACCAGGTAGCCGAACGGAGCGCTGATCAGGGCCCCGACGGTGATGATCGCGTCCCAGTCGAACAGCGGGTCATAGCCGTAGGCGGCACGCACGCCGACCACGATGCCCATGCCCAGCAGGAAGCCCACGGCGATGCCGAGCGCCGCGCGATACCAGCCGGGTGCGAGGAGCCGTCGGGTGAGGGTCATCGCGTCACCGCAAGGTACTCCAACGGGCCGCTCGCAACTCGCGTCATCCGCCGGCTCCCGATGTCTCGGCGGAGGCCTGCTTCTGCTCCTCGAGCCAGGAGTCGAACGCGTCCCTTGACACGACCAGCACGTTCTGGCGCATCGTCGTATGGCCGAGCCCGCACAGCTCGGTGCACACCACCTGGTAGCGCCCGATCCGGTCCGGTGTCAGGCGCACCTTGGTCGTCAGGCCGGGCACGGCGTCGGACTTGAGGCGGAACTCCGGCACCCAGAACGAGTGGATCACGTCCGCGGTGTTGATGCGAAAGTCAACCGGCTGGTCCTTGGGGAGCATGAGCGTGGTGGAGCTCACCTTGTCCGCGGGGTACTCGAAGGTCCAGGTGAACTGCTGGGCCTTGACCTCGACAACCAGCTCGTTGGGCTGCTTCGCCTCGATGTCGTCGAGCACGACCCAGCCGTAGACCGCCAGCGCCGTGACCATCAGGAACGGGATCGTCACCCAGAAGACCTCGAGCCGCGTGTTGCCGTGGATCGGCGGGCCGTCGCGCATGTCGCCCGGCTTGGCGCGGAAGCGGATCATGGAGTAGATGACGATCGTCATCACGAGGACGAAGATCGGCACCGAGACGATCAGCAGGACGTCGTAGATCGTGTCGATCTGGCCCGCGTCACCGGCGGCGTTGACCGGGAACCAGTCGATCGAGAG
The DNA here is from genome assembly GCA_963762265.1 of uncultured Thermoleophilaceae bacterium. Lineage (GTDB taxonomy): Bacteria > Actinomycetota > Thermoleophilia > Solirubrobacterales > Thermoleophilaceae > JACVRW01. The sequence continues at coordinate 106,080 of CAVXKC010000007.1, forward strand.
GCAGATGGCGATGCCGATCACCGACGCGACCGTGCCGATCGCGAGCATCTTCGCGAACGGGTGCTGTTCGCCCTCGATCCGCGGATCGTCCTGCGGCGGGCCCTTGGTGGTCCCCGCCTCTGGGTCCCTCTCGCTCATCGGCGCGCGAGTTTATTGCAGAGGGCGGCCGGGCGGCGCGGCTGTGCGGACTTAGGCGGCTATGCGCTCGGCGGCGCCGCGGATCTCCGACGGCGGGCAGCCGTGGTGTCTGCGAAAGGCCTTCGAGAACTGCGCCGGCTGCCGGTAGCCGACGGCGCGGGCAACCTCGGACACGGCGGTCGAGCCGTCGCGCAGGAGCTCCGCCGCACGCGTCATGCGCACCCTCTGAAGCTCGAGGCGAAAGCTCGTGTGCTGCTCGCCGAAGACACGCTGGAGCTGGCGCCGCGAGGTCGCGATGGATCGCGCGACGGCCCCGAGGGAAAGAGTCTCGTCGGCGTAGTCGCGCTCGGATCGCGTCCATCGCTTCTTCGTACAGCGTGCGCCGTCTGTAGAGGGTCGTCTGCCTCACCACACATATATACGGGCGTGGTACGCAACCGGATGTGTTGTCTTGTAGGCTGGGCTTGAGCTGATCGTCACGAGCTTGAGGGGAGCGCATGCAGGTCAGTACGGGAATGAGCAACGTCGTTCTCACCGTCAATCCGGGACACTCGCTGCGCGATGCGGCGACGCAGATGGCCGAGCGCGGCGTGGGCGCCGCCGTGGTGATCGACCCCGAGCAGCCCGGGCCGGGCATCGTCACCGAGCGGGACATCCTTCAGTCGATCGGCCGGGGCGAGGATCCGGACCAGGAGTCGGTGTCCGACCACCTGTCGTCCGACCTGACCTTTGCCGCTCCGGACTGGTCGCTCGAGCGCGCCGCCGAGGCCATGGTCCGTGGCTCGTTCCGCCACCTCTTGGTGGTCGACGGGGGCAGGATGGTGGGCATCCTCTCCATGCGCGACATCGTGCGCGTCTGGGTCTCCGACGGGGCCACGAGCGAGCTGCCCTCGGACATACCCGCAGTCGGCTGACCGGGCCGGGCCTCTCCGGTCTCCCGAGACTCTGATAGAACGATTCGCGTGGATCGCCGTCTGGCACACAGAAACCTGCGCACCGGCCTGATCGCGGGCGCCATCTCGCTGGTGGTGTTCGCGCTGTCCTGGGCCACGGGCCTCTTCTACTGATGGCCGACGAGCACGAGCACATCCACACCGGCGGCCCCGAGGCGCCGCCGGCCGGCGAGGCCGTGCACCTGCCCGGCCCCTCCTATTTCCCCGTGCTCACCGCCTTCGGCCTCACGCTCGCGGTGACCGGCGTCGTGCTGTCGCTGTTCCTCGTGGTGATCGGCGTCCTGATCGTCGTGGTGGTCGTATGGCGCTGGATCGGCGAGACGCGGACGGACATCTCCGAGCTGCCGCTCGAGCACCACGACGGCTGATCAGAGCAGCCGCGCGGGAGGTCCGGGCTCGACCCTGACCGCGCGCTCCGGCGGCTGGGCGCCCGGGGGAAAGAGAGCGAGCACCGACCCGCCGAAGCCGCCGCCCATGATGCGCGCGCCGAGCGCGCCCGCGCGCTTGCACACCGCAACGGTGCGCTCGACCTCGGGCACCGAGACCTCGTAGTCGTCGCGCAGGCTCGCGTGCGAGGCGTCGAGCAGCCGGCCCAGCTTGGGCAGGTCGCCTCGTTGCAGGGCCTCCACGGCGGCGTCGACGCGTTCGTTCTCCGTGATCACATGGCGCACGCGCCGGTCGAGCGGGTCGGTCAGGCCCTCGGCACTCCGCGCGTCGCGTAGCGAGTCCACGCCGAGGCGCTCGCAGGCCGCGCGGCACTCAGCGCGGCGCTCGTTGTAGCCCGACTCGCTGTGATTGTGCGACGCGCCCGAGTCGAGCGTGGCCAGCACATGGCCCTCGAGGGCGAGCGACACGGAGCGAAGCTTCGGCCCGCGCATGTCGATCCGCACGGCGTGGCCTCGCTCCGCGCACAGCGAGGCGAGTTGGTCGAGCAGCCCGGTCTGCGCGTCACACCAGTCGTTCTCGATCCGCGAGCAGAGGCGGGCGAGCGCCACGCGGCCGGGCGGCTCGGCCGCGCCCACGGCGCAGAGCGCGAGGCAGAGCGAGATCGACAGCGCGGCCGAGGAAGACAGCCCTTCGCCGCGTGGCAGATTGCCCTCGAACTCGAGCCGGCAGGGCCGCAGCTCGATGCCTTCGCGTTGCAGCTCGCCGGCCGCGCCGCGCACGAAGCGCCGCCAGCCACCGGCGGCGCCGGCGCGCTCGGCGCCCAGTTCAAACGAGTCCCGTTCGGAGAGGTCGAGCGCGTGCGCCTCGATCTCGCGGCCGCGTTCGCTGGGCTCGGCGCGCACCGTGATCCCCCGCTCGATCGCAAGCGGAAGGCACAGCCCGTCGTTGTAGTCAGTGTGCTCGCCGATCAGGTTCACCCGTCCAGGCGCAAATGCCTGGACGTACCGCTCCCGCCCGCGAGGGTGTTCTAGACGGATGGCCGATAGGCGCACGGCCCGCTCGATCCTAGAGTCAACAAGTGATCGGTGAGCAGCGCGCGGTGCGCGCACTCTTGATGGGGGAGGAGTACGCGCGAGGCGAGCTGGAGGTCGAGGTTCGCCCGCACGCGCCCACGACCGACCCTCGCACCGGCCGCCCGCTGGCCGTTCCGCCGCTCGGGATCCTGTGGGCGGGCGAGCGCCCGCTGGCCGTGAAGCTGCGCTCGGTTGTCGCTGTCAGCCGCTTTGCGACGCTGCCGCGCGTGGCCAACCTGATCGAGAGCGAGGCCCTCGCGGCCGGCTTCTTGGTCGAGCGGATGCCGGAGGCCGGGCTTTGGCGCCTGTTCTCGCAGCCGCCGCGCCCGCGGCCCGTCGGGCTCTAGAAGCTCACCGGATCCGCACGTGCAGGTGGTTGTCGTGGTTGGCGAGCGGCACGACGACCCCGGGCCGGCCGGCGAGGCCGGTGTTGGGGCCGACGAATACGGTCAGCGCGCCGGCGGCCACGAAGCGGTTCACCAGCTCCTGTGAAAGCTCCGGGTCGATCTGCGACGCGTCCCGCGGCGCCTTCTCGCGCCCGTCTGCGCGCGGGTAGTAGACGTCGACGTCGAGCCCGTTCTGGTGGCTCGCGTGGCCGATGTAGCCGAACTGAGGGCCGAAGTCGCCCCCGCGCGGCCGGCTCAGGTCGCCGATCGCCATGCGCGGAGCGGCCGGGTTCGCGAGCCGATACTCGCGCCCCACCCGCAGGACCACCCTGACCAGCCTGTCGGTGCCGACGCGCCGCCAGCCGCGATTCGGGCGGCGGCGTTCGACTGGATCCCAGGTGAAGAAGTGCTCGCCGGCCGCCGGCAGCTGGACGCCGCGCACGAGGCGCCCGGCCGACGGGCTGCCGATCGCGACCGAGCGCTTCCATTCGATCCGTGGCGCGCGGTGCTCGGTGGTCTGTGCCGGCGCGGCGAGCTCGCTCCACCCGCACGACTGCAGCGCGATGCAGCAACCGATGGCCGCGAGGGCGCGGGCTGGCGGAGGTGGCATGACCCCACTACGGCTCGGGGCGCGCCCCGAGTCCCCGCCACGACACCTCTTCGCCGGCGGCGGGCGCGTAGCGGCAGTAGGCGCCGGTCCTGACCGAGGCCGACAGGTGCCGGGCCAGTTCCGGGTGCTGCTCCTCGATTGACTCGATCGCCGAGCGGATCGCCCGGGTCACGCTCACCCGGGCGCGCTCGGAGTTCGAGGCCGCTCGCCGGTCGCGGCCGCCGAGGCCCACCGCGCGCGCCAGCTCGCCGGTCAGGAAATCGAGCTCGCCGGACGCGCGCTCGGCGCGCTCGGGGTCGTTCCAGCTCTCGGCCTCATCGATCTCCGCGCGTAGCTCGTCGAGGCGCCGGCGGTAGGCCCGCTTTGCCTCGTCGTCGAGCATCGCGCCGGCGTCTCCCGCGGGAAGGGGCGCCTGACCGCTCGCGAGCTCGAGGGCGGCGATCTCGACGTGCGGGCGTTCGAGCAGGCGCGCGAGGTAGCCGATGCCCTTGCGGTCGCGCATGCGGACCTCGGTGCCGGCGTAGTCGACCAGCCAGTACTCGCCCTCGAGCTCGAGGCGGGCGCCGGCCGGTGGGTCCGGCGCAACCGGAGGCGGTTCGGCCTGGAGACGCTGGACGAGCGGGTTCATTCCCAGCGCTCGCGCGGTGAGAAGCGCGTGACTGCGAAGCTCATCGCTGCCCCGGCTGTCGCCGAGGGTCCTGAGCACGCCGGCGAGGTCTGCCTCCGCGAGCGCGGTGATCGGCGCGGCCCCCGCCTCGCGATGTGCCTCGACCGCCGCCTCCAGATGTTCGGCCGCCCGCTCGTTGCGACCCATCGTGGCGGCCAGGCCGCCGAGCCGGGCGTGCACCGTCCCGGCGAAGCTCGAACCCAAGACGCCCAACCAGCGGTCCGCGTGCGGGAGCAGGCGCTCGTAGATGAGCTCCGCGCGCTCGGTGTCCCCGAGCAGCGCGCAGATTTCCGCGCAGCGCGAGAGCACCGGCAACGCCGCCATGTCGTCGATCGGCCCGCCGAAGTCGTTGGCGGCGAGTTGCTCGAAGCCCGCACGGGCCTCGTCGCCGCGGCCGCGGATCGCCAGCAGGTGGAGCAGGCCGGCGCCCCATACGTCCGGGGCCTCCTCTGCGAGCAGCCGCTCGTCCGCTTCGAGCCGCTCGTCGCCTCCACGCAGGCACATCAGCTCGTGGCGCTGCAGGACCCAATAGCGAAACGCCCCTCGTCCGACCGAACGCCGGCCCGCGCTGTAGGCCTCCTCGATCGTGCGCTCCGCCTCGTCGAATCGCCCGGCGAGCGACGCGAGCGTCCCGCGGACCAGCAGGACCCGCCAGGTCAGGGCCGGCTGGCGCAGGCGCGCCGCCAGCAGCTCGGCCTCGTCGAGCCGCTCGGCTGCGGCACCGGGCCGGCCCAGCTCGAGCATGTCGGTCGCCGCGAGCACCCAGCCGGAGAGCTCGAGCTCGGTGTCGGCGGACTCGCGTGCGAGCTCCACGATCTTCGCGGAGACCTCGGCCCGGGCCTCGGCGGTGTCGGGCGCCGCGTGAGCCACGTGCCACGCGTGAAGGGCAAAAGCCTGGACGGCCGGTTCGCCGGACTGCTGGGCAAGGGCGACAGCTTCGACCGCCAGCGCACGCGGCCGTTCGGTGTCCGCCTTGAAGTGAAGCTCGCGAGCGAGGCGCGCGAGCAGCCGCGAGCGCAGGGCGGCGCTGCTCTCCGGCACGAGCGCCAGCGATTGCTCCAGCAGGGCCACCAGCGTCTTGTCGGTCTCCCCCGGTTTGACCACGATGGCACCGAACCCAAGAGCCGCCTGGGCCAGCTCGGCGGGCAACCCGCTTGCTCGTGCCAGGTTCGCCGCGCGCGCGAAGGCCTCGCGCGCCCCGTCGGAGTCGCCCGCGCGCTGGCGCGTCTCTCCGAGGGCGATGAGCAGGCCGGCGTGGCGCGCCGGCTCGAGGGCCTCCAGCAGGCGCTCGGCGAGCGCGAGCCCGCGCTCATAGAGCGCGGCGGCGTCCTCGAAGGCGAGTTCGTCGACGGCGTGGCGAGCGGCGCGTTCGCAGGCGTCGATCGCCGCGCCCGCCCCGCCGACCGGCGCTGCGGCCACCCGGTGATGCGCGAGCTCGTTGAGAAGCCTGGGATCGCGACCGGCCAGCGCCTCCAGCGAGTCGGCCTCGCGCCTGTGGAGCTCCGCTCGCTCCGAGGGATCGAGCTCGCCGTAGAGCCAGTCGCGGATCAGCTCGTGGGCAAAGCGAAGCTCGCCCGGCGACGCTCCCTCGACCACCAGCCCGGCGCGCAGCGCCGGTTCCACGAGTCCGAGCGCGTCGGCCTGCTCGACGCTACGCAGGCGCGCAAGGCGGACAAGCGAGAAGTCGCGCCCGAGCACTGCGGCGGAGGCGAGAGCGGTGCGCGTGCCCTCCGGCAATGGCGCGAGCCGGCGGGCGATCGTCTCGCGCACTCCTGCCGGCAGCGGAACCGGCGAGGGGAGCTCGCCGGCGTCCCCGATGACCCGCGCGAGCGACTGGATGAAGAAGGGGTTGCCCCCGGTGCGGCGGCGCAGCGCGGCGACCGAGTCGTCCGGCAGGCGCGAGCCGGTGCTGGCGGCGGCGAGCGCCCGCGTGGCTTCGACGTCGAGCCCGCCGAGGATGAGCGGGTCGCCGCGCCGGACGAGCCGGGCAAGCAGCTCCTCGACCTGCGGATCGGTGCCGGCATCGCGAACGCGATGGGTGGCGAGCACGAGCATCGGAGCGCCGGGGAGCCGCTGTGCGAGCAGGTCCAGCAGCAGCAGCGAGGTGGCGTCGGCCGCGTGCAGGTCCTCGAGGACGAGCACGAGCGGCGCCGCCCGGGCGCCCGCGATCAGCAGCTCGGCCACGCCGTCGAACAGGGCAAAGCGGGCGGCATCCGGATCCTCGTCATGGCCATTCGATGCACCCAGCTCGGGCACGAGGCGCGCAGCATCGCGAGCCGCCGCCGGCGCGGCGGTGGCCAGCGACTCCGCCCCCCGCTCGGCCGCAAGCGCTCTCAGGGCCTCGATCCAGGGCCAGTATGCGGGCGCGCCGCCCGCCTCCCAGCAGCGGCCCCAGACCACGTCGGCGCCGCGAGCCTCGGCGGCGGCGGCGACGGTTTCCGCCAGCCGGGTCTTGCCGATCCCGGGATCGCCACTCAGCAGCATCAGCCGGCCGCGCCCGGCGAGCGCGCCCTCGAGCGCCTCGCCGATGTGCTCGAGCTCGGCCTCGCGCCCGACGCAGAGCGGCGCATCCCGGTCCACCGTACCCATGCCCTCGACTTTACGAGGCGCGGAACGGATCGTTACCCGCGATGTAACGCCCTCCGGTCAAGAGCAGGTTCCCGACCGGAGGTTTTCAGCCATGACCATCACAAACACCGTCCCCGCCGTCGACGAGGCGCGCGTCGAGGAATTCGTCCACCGCGTGATCGGCGACCTGTCCGCGGGCCTCGTCTCCACGCTCTCGTCCATCGGCGACCGGCTCGGCCTCTGGCGCGCGCTTGCGGACGGCGGTCCGGCCACCAGCGCCGAGCTGGCCGCCCGCAGCGGCTGCAGCGAGCGCTACGTGCGCGAGTGGTGCGCCGCCATGGCGTCCGCGGGCTATGTCGAGTACGACCCCGGCTCGGAGCGCTTCGAGCTGCCGCTCGAGCACGCGCTTGTGCTCGCAGAAGAGGCGTCGCCGGCATATCTGGCCGGCACGACTCAGCTGGCGCGCGGCATGACCGAGGCGGCTAACGGGGTGGAGGACGCCTTCCGCAACGGCGGCGGCGTCTCGATCGAGCACTACGGCGAGCATTTCTGGACGGGCCTGGAGCGCTCGACCGGCACCAGCTTCGACCATGCGCTCGTGCAGGCGTGGGTGCCCGAGATCGAGGGCCTCCAGGAGAAGCTCGGGGAGGGCATCCTGGTGGCCGACGTGGGCTGCGGGACCGGCCGTGCGCTGATCCGGCTCGCCCAGGCGTTCCCGAACTCCCGCTTTCACGGCTACGACGTCGCAATCGAAGCGGTCGAGCGTGCCCGCGAGCAGGTGGAGGCGGCCGGGGTGTCCGACCGCGTCGAGATCCGGTACATCGAGGCCGGCTCGGAACTGCCCGAGCGCTACGACCTCGTCTGCACGTTCGACGTGGTCCACGACTCGAGCGATCCGCGCGGCCTGCTCGCCGCCGTTCGCGGAGCGCTGCGGCCCGACGGCGTGTACATCTGTCTCGAGATCGCGAGCGAGGAACGCCTGGAGGACAACGCCGGGCCGCTCGGCGCCCTGAAGTACGGCTTCAGCGTCCTGTATTGCATGACCACCTCGCTGGCGCACGGCGGCGCGGGGCTCGGCACCTGCGGCGTCCACGACGCGCGCCTGCGCGAGCTCTGCCTCGAGGCCGGCTTCTCGAGCGTGGCTCAGATCGCCGAGGACCCGTTCAGCAAGGTCTACGAGGTGCGCCCGTAGGGCGCGCCGCCTCGAGTCCGATGTACGTCGATGTGCTGATCCACTTCGGGCTCGAGGCGATCGGAGCGCTCGGACTGCGCTGCGTGGTCGGCTTCTGCGACCACGCAGCGCACCGCGCGCTCGCATGGAGCTCGTTTGGCCTGCTTACGTCGTGGGCTGCGGTGGGCCTGGTGGGCTGACCTCGGCGGCCGGCGGTGTTGCCTCGCCCTGGCTCATTGAGAACGGGGGGTAGCGGTCCGTGACGAGGATGAAGGCGTACCCGACCACGCGGTTGTGCCAGCGGATCACCCCCTCGACGAAGTCGAAGATCCCGCGCGGGTAGCGGCCGGTGAACAGGATCGCGAACCAGGCGCCGATCACCACCACGATCATCGCCAGGTAGAGGAAGAACAGCACGATGTAATGAGGGATGGCGAGGAACCACTTGACGAGCGGCAGCCAGCGGTTGAGGTCGCGCTTGGCATCGGGGTAGGGGAAGTCGAGCTGCACCCACTGCCGCTCGTCCGTTGAGGGGTAGCGGTCGCTCATCAGCGCGACGTAGGTCCCGACACGGTTGGTGAAGCGCAGCAACTCAAGGTTCCAGTCGTACCACCAGCGCGGGTACTTCTCGCGGAACAAGATCATCAGCAGGGGCGGCAGGAACAGCAGGCCGGTACCGCCGATCACGATCGTGGGAGCTCCGCTTTCGTCGTAGCCGCTCCCGCCGGGGTAGCCGCCGATGCTGGCCAGCACGATCGCGATCGGGATCACCGTGAAGATCCGGAAGGCGGTGCTCAGGCGGTCGAGGGGGCGGTCGGGGTAGTCGACCGAGAACCGAACGGGATGATCCGCGTTCATGGCGCGCTCCTTTTCGCTCGTGTGTTCACTTAGAGGCCCGGCGCTCGGCGAAGCCGCCCAGCGCCTTGCGGGCGTCGCTCTCCTCGAACAGGCGCACGCAGTGGTGGGTCTCGCGCTCCATGGCCTGCTCGAGCAGCGCGCCGAAGCGCTGGTTGAGCATGGCCTTGGTGGCCGCGACCGCGGCCCGCGAGTTGCGTGAGAAGACGCCCGCCCAGTGGGCGACCCGCGCGTCCAGGCCGGCGGGGGCCACCAGCTCGGTGGCAAAGCCGCGGTCGCGCGCCCAGCCCGCGTCGCGCTCCTCGCCGCCCAGCAGCAGCTCGCGGGCCGCCGTCTCGCCGACCACCTCGGGCAGGAGCAGGGTGCCCGCGTTGCTCGCCGTCAGCCCGATGCCGACCTCAGGACAGATCAGCCGAACGCGGTTGGTGCACAGGCGCAGGTCGCAGCTCGCGGCGAACTCCAGCGCCCCGCCGACGCAGACCCCATCCACGGCAGCGATCGCCGGGACGGGCGAGGCGAGCACCACTCGGGTCATGCGCTGGAAGCCCTCGATGGTCGCCGCCCACGCCTGGGCATCGGCCTCGATGGCGGCGTGGAGGTCGTCGCCCGCTGAGAAGTGCTCGCCCGCGCCGCGCAGCACGACGCAGCGGACCGCGGGCTCCACCCCGGCCGCCTCGACCGCATCGGCGATGGCGGTCATGGTGGCCAGGTCCCAGGCGTTGCGGCGCGCCTGGCGGTCCCAGGTGATGGTTCGGGCGGCGCCGGAATCGGCGGTGGTGACGGTCATCGGCCCCTCTCTTTCATAAGGCTCTCCACAGCGGGTGGCAAGGTGTCACCGCGCGCGATCCGGTGGACGACGCGGGTCTTGTGCTCCGCCACGGGAAGCGAGCCGGGCTCGAGCCGGTCGACGGAGAAGCGAACCCCCAGGGACGCGCGCAGCTCGCCGGCCAGGGCGGCGGAGTCGACCTCCGGCGGCGCTTCCACGAAGACCTGCAGCGGCGCCACGATCGGGTCACCGTCGGCCACCACGCAGTGGCGCCCGAGCCGCCCGTCGCCGGCGAGCACGCCGCCGATCGCCTGTGGATAGACGTTCACCGCCTGCACGCGCAGCATGTCGTCGCGGCGGCCGTCGATGCGGATCCGCGGCGAGCTGCGCCCGCATCCGCACGGCGACGTCCACACGCGCGCGAGGTCGCCGGAGCGGTAGCGGAGCAGAGGGGAGGCCTCGCGGCGCAGGTGCGTCCAGACGAGCTCGCCGCTCGCGCCGTCGTCGAGCACGACGGAGTCGCCGCTCTCGGGGTCAACCAGCTCGAGTACCGCATGGTCGGCGACGGTGAGATGCATGCCCTCGCCCTCGCCGCAGGCTCCGGCCATGGTCGACCAGATGTCGCTCATTCCGAACGTGTCGGACACCGTAGCGCCCCAGGAACGCTCGATCTCCGAGCGCACGGCGGCCAGTCCCGCCCCCGGCTCGCCGGCGGTGATGATGTGACGCAGGCCCAGCTCGCTCGGCTCCAACCCGGCCTCACGCGCGCGGCCGGCCAGATAGGCGGGGAACGAGAGCGTTCCGAAGAGCCCGGTGATGCCCAGCCGCGGGATCAGCTCGAGCAACCGGCGCGATTGGCCGCTGCCAACCGGCACGAGGGTCGCGCCGCTCGCCTCCAGGGCCATGTGGTCGGCGATGCCGCCCGCGTAGAGCGCGTAGTTGAGACAGTGGGCGATCACGTCGTCCGGCCGCGCGTCCGCGATGCGAAACGCCTCCCCGCCGACCGCGCTGTTGGCCTCGTGGTCGCGCTGGGTGAAGCCGACGGCGACCGGCTCGCCGGTGGTGCCCGAGGTCACGTGCACGCGAACAAGGCGCTCGCGCGGCGCACACAGGTGAGCCCCGAAGGGCGGGTCGCGCCGCTGGCCCTCGCGGAGGTCCTCCTTGGTTGTGAAGGGAAGGCGCGCGAGGTCCGTGTCGGTGCGCACGTGCTCGCGGACGCCGCTCAGCCGCTGCGCGTAGAAGGCGCTGCGCTCCTCGAGGTAGGCCAGCTGCTCCTGTAGCGCGCTCACTCGACGGGCGCGAGCTCGCCGGCCGCGGCGGCCGCGATCGCGGCGCTCACCGTGCGCCCGTACGCCTCGATCGCGAGGCGCAGGTCGGCTTCCGGGGTGTCCTCCTCCTTTGTGTGCGACACCGGAGGAGAGGAGGAGGAGAAGATCATCACCGTGGGGATCAGGCGCGCCATCTCGGCCGCGTCATGGAGCGGCCCGCTCGGGATCGCCGTGTCCTTGCCGCCGACCTCGACGATCGCGTCGCGGGCCATGGCGATGAGCCTGTCGTCGAACGGGATCGGGGGTATCGACCAGATGTGCTGAAGCTCTACCTCGCAGTCGAAGTCGGCGGCGGCGCGACCGCACGCCTCCTTGGCCTCGGCGAGCATCGCGGCGAGCGCCGCTGGATCGAGGTGGCGCTGGTCGAGCAGCATCTCGGTGCGGCCCGCGACCGCGGTGATCACTCCGGGCTCGCTGGTGGCGCCGCCGACCGTGCAGACGCCCCCCTCGTGTCGCAGCCCGATCTCGCGGATCGCAAGCGCGGCCTGCGCAGTCGCGGCGAAGGAGTCGCGCCGGTGTGACATCGGGGTAGCGCCGGCATGAGCGGCCTGCCCGGTGAACACCGCCACGTGGCGCTCGACGCCGCAGGTCCCGAGCACGGTTGCGGCGGGCTCGCCGAGGCCCTCCAACACCGGCCCCTGCTCGATGTGCAGCTCGAGGTAGGCGCGGGCGCCGCGCAGGCGCTCGCCGGACTCGGACACCCGGTCCAGGTCCACGTCGTAGCGGGCGACCACGTCCTCGAGGCGCTCCCCGTCGCGGTCGCGCAGATCGCGGACGTCGTCGACCTCGAGCGTGCCCGCACAGGCCGAGGAGCCGAAGAGGCTGCGCCCGAAGCGGGCGCCCTCCTCGTCGGCCCAGTCGACCAGCCGCAGCGCGACCGCGGGCGGGTCCCCGCCGGCATGCGCGCGCAGAGCTTCGACCGCGGAGAGGATCCCGAGGGCGCCGTCGAGCCAGCCGCCGGCCGGCACCGAGTCCACGTGCGAGCCGACGATGACAAAACCCTCGCCTTCGCCCGCAAGCTCGGCCCAGAGATTGCCGGCGGCGTCGACGGAGACCTCAACCGGCAGCTCGTCCAGCCGCGAGCGCAGCAGCTCGCGCGCCCGCGCCCACTCGTCTGTCCAGCAGACACGCCGCGCGCCGTCGGGGCCGCCCGTCAGTCGAGCCAGCTCGCGGAGGTCATCGAGGACGCGGTCAGCGTCCATCACGGCCGTTTCGGTCACGCGGGAACGCCCGCACCGACGCCGAGCGAACGCGCCACGAAGCGCCCGTGTCCGCCCTGGGTCAGGATCTCGCCGCGGTCGTAGACCACCGTCCCGCGGCAGAGCGTTTGGCGGACGCTGCCGGTCGACCGCTGTCCCTCGAACAGGTCGTAGTCGACGTTCATGTGCGAGGTGCGCGTGGAGAACTCGAACGGCGTCGCCGGATCGAAGATCACGAGATCGGCGTCCATGCCGGGCGCGATCGAGCCCTTGCGCGCGAGGCCGAAGCGCCTGGCGATCGCGGTCGAGGTCCGGTCGACCAGCTCGCTGGGCGTGATGCGCCCGCCCTCCACGCCGAGGTCCCACAGCTTGACGAGCCGGTGCTGGATCAGGGCCAGGCCGTTGGGGATCTTCGAGAAGTCGTCGCGGCCGAGCGCCTTCTGCTCGCTGTTGAACGGGCAGTGGTCGGTGGAGATGCTCTCCAGCACCCCGCGATCGAGCGCCGACCACAGCAGCTCCTGATTGTGGGCTTCGCGCAGCGGCGGCGAACATACGTAGCGTGTTCCCTCCAGCCCGGGGCGCTCGAGGTCCTCGACCGTGTTGGTCAGGTACTGCAGGCACGTCTCCCCCGATACCGCCACGCCGCGGGCCTGGCCGGCGGCGATCTCGTCGGCGGCGAGCCCGCAGGTCACGTGCACGATGTAGACGCCCGCGCCGGTCAGCTCGGCGAAGCGGACCGCGCGGCTCGTGGCCTCGGCCTCGAGCTCCTCCGGGCGCGTGCGAGCGTGGAAGATCGGGTCGGTCTGGCCGGCCGCGAGGGCGCGCTCGACGAGGACGTCGATGGCCCAGCCGTTCTCCGCATGCACCATCGTGAGCGCGCCGAGGTCGCGCGTGTGCTCGAGCACGCGGAAGAACAGGTCGTCGGTCACCATCAGCTGCCCCTTGTAGGCGAGGAAGACCTTGAACGTGCAGACGCCCTCCTCCTCGACCATCGGCGCCATGTCGGCGAAGGTGCCGTCGTCGGCCTGCGTGATCGCGATGTGGAAGCCGTAGTCGACGTGGGCGGCGCCCTCCGCGCGCGCCTGCCACTCCTCGAGTGACGAGCGCAGGCCATCCGGGTGCTGCTGGATCACGAAGTCGACGATGCAGGTCGTGCCGCCGGCGGCGGCGGCGCGCGTGCCGGTGTCGTAGTCGTCGATCGAGTGGGTGCCGCCGAAGGGCATGGCCATGTGCGTGTGGTTGTCGATCAGCCCGGGCAGCACGAAGCAGCCGGCCGCGTCGATGACCTCGGCGTCGACGTCGCCCAGCGAGCCGACCGCGACGATCTCCTCGCCGTCGACCAGCACGTCGGCGACCGACGAATGGGTGGCGGTCACGACCGTGCCGCCGCGAACGAGCTTCCTCATGCTGCACCTCCAGTCGCACCCGCAAAGCGGGGGATGATCTCGCGCCCGTATGTCTCGAGCGTGGCCTCCTGGCCTTCTGTCATCAGGTAGATGTTGAACTGGTCGACGCCGATCGACTCGAGCTCGGCGAGCTTCTCGGCGGCCTGCTCGGGCGTGCCCAGCACGCAGAAGCGGTCGCAGATCTCGTCGCTCACGAACGCCCCGTGCTTGGCGCCGACGCGCGAATGCTCGTCGTAGTCGTAGTTGGTCTGTGCGGGCACGTAGTCGGTCAGCGCCTTCGGCACGACCGAGCCGTCGGCGCCGTAGCGGCCGATCAGGTCGCGCACGTGGTTGGAGACCATCGCCGGGAACCAGCGCACCTGTTCGCGAGCCGCCGCGATGTCGCCCGAGATGTGGCTGGGAGCGCAGACGATGCACTGGAGCGCCGCCGGGTCACGGCCCGCCTCCGCGGCCGCCGCGCGCGCGGTGTCCATGATCCAACGGATGATGTCCGGGTCGGCGAGCTGGATGATCACGCCGTCGCCCACCCGCCCGGCGATGCCGAGCACGCGCGGGCCGTAGCCGGCCACGTGCATCTCGATCGGCGGGAGCTCGGGGCGCACCCAGGTGAGCTCGATCTCCGTGTCGTTCCACTCGACCTTGGCGCCGTTCATGAACGGCTTGATCATCCGCAGAGCCTCCTCGAAGGGGCCGACCCTCACAGGCTTCTGGTTGATGTAGCGCCGCGCCGAGTCGCCGCGGCCGATCCCCATGACCATGCGCCCGTCCGAGATGTCCTGCAGGGTCGCGTACGCGCTCGCCAGCACGGTCGGCTCACGCGTGCCCGGGTTGGTGACCATGTGGCCGAGCTTGATGCGCTCGGTGGCCGCCGCCGCCAGGGCCAGGGTGGGGGTGGACTCCTGCCAGAGCACGTGCGAGTCATAGGTCCACCCGTACTCGAATCCGTGCTGCTCGGCGAGCTGCAGCAGCTCGATCATGCGCTGGTAGGGCGGGTCTGGCAGGACCGTCACGCCGAAGCTGAGCGCCATGGGCCACAAGCTATACCGCTAACGTCGTCGCGGGATGCTCGCTTCGGCTCGCAACGAGGCCAACCGGCGGCTGCTGCGCGCCCGTGACGCGATGGACCGAAGCTACGCCGACGCGCTCGACATCGAGTCGCTGGCGGGCTCGGTACACCTGTCGCGCGCGCATTTCATTCGCAGCTTCCGCGAGACCTTCGGCGAGACACCGCATCGTTATCTCCAGCGCCGCCGGATCGAGCGAGCGATGTCGCTGCTGCGCGAGACCGACACGCCGGTGACCGAGATCTGCCTGGACGTCGGCTTCACGAGCCTCGGCACGTTCAGCCGCACGTTCCGGGAGATCGTCGGCAGCTCACCCACCGAATACCGAGTGCGAGCGCAGGCCGCGCCGCGGGCCGCGATACGGGCCGGAGTGCCCGGCTGCATGGCTGCGATCTGGGATCGGCCATCGAGCACTTTTGGAGAAGACATGCGCGGCCGCCGCGACTAGCTTGACGGCCATGTTCAACGCAATCACTCACTCACAGATCTACGTCCTCGATCAAGACCAGGCGCTCGACTTCTACGTCGGCAAGCTCGGCCTGGAGGTCCACACCGACGCCGACCTCGAATTCATGCGCTGGTTGACGATCAACGTCCCCGGCCAGCCCGACCGGGAGATCCTGCTCGAGGTGCCGGGACCCCCCGGCCTGGACGAGGACGCCGCGGAGCAGGTCCGCGACCTGCTCAGCAAGGGCATGGCGGGGCTCGCCGGGATCTTCACCACGGACGACTGCCGCGCGACCTACGAGGAGCTGCGCGAGAAGGGCGTGGAGTTCACCCAGGAGCCCGTCGAGCGCTTCTACGGCATCGACTGCGCCATCCGCGACCCGTTCGGCAACAACATCCGGATCACGCAGCCGGCGCCCGTCCCGGCGGAGGCGCCGACGGCGTAGCTATCCCAGCGGCGCCAGCAGGGTCTTCTTTCCCTCGAACGCGAAGAGCAGCAGGTCGACCATGCGGAAGGTGCTGTTGTTGGGCCCGAGCGTGGGCTTCCAGGTGGGGTCGCGGACGATCGAGTGCTGGCTGCCCTCCATGGCGCGGTGCATCGTCTCAGCGACGATGCGCGCGCCGACTCCCTTCAGCTTGCCGCCGTTCAGCTCGGCCTCACGCAGGATGTAGAACCACAGCGGCGTGTCCTTGAGGAACGCCGCGAGCTGGGTCTGGGTGAGGTTGTCGAGCTGGGCGCCGTTGTTGCCGTCGCGGATCTGCTTCTTGGTCAGCTTGGTCAGGTTCACGCCCTTGCTCTTGAGGAACGTGGCCATCTGCTGGCCGGTCGCCAGCTTGACCATCTTCGCCCGGGCCAGATTGCGGAAGGCGAGGTTGGCGCGCGGATCGTTGAACGGCACGTTCGGCCCTCCGAAGGACCCCGTGGGCAGGTTCTTCAGGGGGTTCACGAGCGTGGTGTCGATGCGCATGGCGCGGTTGAACTTGGCCGCCGGGACGGCCAGGTTGGGCTTGTTGGCCTCCTTGAAGTCGTAGAGGCGGCGGAAGTCGGCGATCCAGTTGCTGGCCAGGCGCTGCTCGCCGAACAGGTCGCCGCCGCCGGCGGAGAAGATGAAGAGCCAGTCGAGCGTGCCGGCGCCGTCGTCGAACTCCTTGTTCCAGTTGTAGGCCCGCCGGATCATCGCGTGACCGAGCCGGAAGGCGGCAATCGAGAACTCGATCGGCATCGTCGGGACGTCGGTCGGAGTCGCGCCGACCTCGAAGGCCTTGCGGCCCTGGTTGAAGACGTTGCTGACCGCTGTGGCCTGACAGATCCGGGTCAGGTAGTCGTTGCGGATCATCCACTGGTAGTGCTTGGTCACGAGCTCGCGTGCCGCCGCGAACTTCTGGCTGGGCGGGACGCCCCCGAGCTGGGTGTCGACCACCCGGTTGTGAAAGCGCATCAGCGCGAGATGCGTCTGGGCCACCACGAGGTTCTCGTCGTTGCGCGGGTCGGGGATGATCGCCTTGCGCTTCTTTGCGACCGTGTTGCCGGCTCCGCGCGGGAGGTCGAAGCCGTTCTTGGCCGAGATGCCGCCGGCCGCGACGGTCTTGCCCATCTTCAGATGGAGCCCGTCGGCCTCGTAGAACTTGGCCGAGTCCGGATCCTGGGGCCCGGCTCCGTAGAGAGAGTCGAGGTCGAGGCTGGGCGAGCGGCCCTGCAGCATCGCTGCCGGCGAGATGTTTGCGCCGAGCATGACGCTCGTCCTGTCGAAGGTCAGGTCGTGGTCGATGAACTGCCCGAGATAGGTGAAGCCGGCCGGGATCTGCGAGACCGGGCCACCGCCGGAGGCCATGGCGTTGCCCGCCTTCTTGCGGTTCGGGTCACCGATTTGCCGGTTGACCCCCTTCGGTCCCATCCGCGAGAAGCGAAACGGCGGCGCCGCCGCGTCCGCACCGGCGGCGGCAGCCACGCTCGCGTTGCGTCCTCCGGCGCTCTCCGTCAGGAGCCCCTCGCCGATGACGAAATAGCTCTCTGCGCTGTGCTTCTCCATGCTTCCCTCCCCGTTGGCGGATGCCCGCGACACTCTCACGCGCGAGGGCGCAGCGTCAACGGGCTGCGGTGAGCCAGTGCGACCAGGGCACGATCCCGACGTCCGGGCGCGGCTCGGTGTCAAGCATCGCCAGATACTCGAGCTGGTGGCCGTCGGGGTCGCGGAAGTACACCGCGGCGGCGGGCATCCAGGCGAGCACGGTCGGCTCGTCGGTCGGCGCCCCGAAAAAGGAGAGCGGCTCGACGCCCTGCTCGCGCAGGCGCTCGGGTGAGGCCAGCACGTCGTCCAGGGTGACGTCGAATGCGACGTGGAGGCTCAGGCCCATCGGCATCGAGCCGAGCGCCCAGAGGCCGAGCATGGCCTGGCCCGGCTCGACCACCCAGAAGAAGGTTGCGCGCCGCTCGGGGATCTCGAGCGCGACCGGCAGCCCGACGACGTCGCGGTAGAAAGCGACCGCGCGGCCGAGGTCGGCCACCGTCAGATGGGCCTCAAAGAGGCCGCGGATCGGGACCGGCGGCGCCATTGGCGCGCAGGCTAGCGTGAGTGACTCGAACTCCTTTGTCTCTCGATGGCGCGCCTTGGGCTCGGGCCAACGGTGGGCCATGAGGGGTGGGACGGGTTGCTTGCGGCGCTCCCCCTGTGGCCGCCCGGATTTGCGTCGGTTGTCGAGTTAGCGGTCGCTGGGCCCGCTAACCCGACAATGGACCGGATCTTGAGCGCGTTCCGGACAACCCTTATTGCCCGGGCAGCGCGACGCGCCCAATGGACCCGATGAGCTACCGGCGCACGACGGCCACCGCGCGCCCCCACGGCTTGGTCCAGGCGCCTCGCAAGCACACGGATTCGGAATCAATCAGCAGCGTCGTGCCGTGATCCCGTGATCCCGTAATCCCGTGATCGGGGCACGGCACTCAGGAGTCGGCGGCGGCGGCCAGCGCCGCGCCCGCCAACGCGGAGGCGCCGGCGAGCCCCAGCGTCCCCCAGCGGTCGCGTGTCGGTATCGAGCTTCCGGCCGCCAGCGTCGCGGCGATGTCGGCCAGGTCGCCCGCCACCGTTCCCACGAGCCAGGGGCGCAGCGAGTCGTCCTTGACTGCCGCCCAGGCCGCTCCGCCGGCCAGGGCGATGTCGCGGGCGCCGAGGCCCCGGATCGCCACGTGCACCGGCGCCCGCTCGGCGTCGGCTCCCAGCCAGCTCGACCCGACGCGCGATGGCGCGGCCAGCAGGGCGACGCCGAAGGCCGTGCGCGCGAGCGCGTAGGCCAGGGTCAGCCTCTGGTCAGGCCGAAGGGCCACGAAGCACCGAGTCTGACGAGTGGCCCGGGTCGCCGTCGGCCGGCTCGCGCGAGACGTCGAGGAACTGAAAGCGCTCGGGATCCACCGGGAGCTGGATGTTCTCGAGGGTGGCGCTGCCGGACTCCGGAACGCGTACCGACCCCAGGGAGACCAGCTCGCCGTCGCCTCCGAGCAGCCAGACCTCGTAGAAGTCGCCGCCCGCGCTCGGGCGCAGGCCGTCCAGCCTGACGGTGGCCGTTCCGCCCGCCTGCGGATCCAGGTCGGCAACGCCGGTCGCGCGCAGCGGGGCCTCGCCGAGGGGCTCCAGTTCGACGCGAGTGGCCGCGCGGTCGGGCGCCGGGGCGTCGTCGCCCGCGAGCAGCAGCCCCGTGCCCACACCCGCTCCCAGGAGCACGAGCGACGCGGCGCCTGCCGCGAGCGGACTGACGACGAACCTGCGGCGCCCGCTCGAGCGCACGCGAACCTCTTCGTCCGGCCATGGCGGCGGTGGCGCGACCGGCCGGTCCCAGGCTTCGCGCGGCAGCTCTCGCAGCCGGCGTTCGAGGTCGTCCAGCGACGGATCGCTCATGCCGCTGCCGCCTCCTCTTCGTCGATCATGTCGCGCAGCCTTCGCAGCGCAGCCACCATTCGCATCTTCACCGTGCCGAGCGGGATGCCGGTGCGCTGCGCGATCGTCGACTGGCTCAGGCCGTCGTAGAAGCGCATTCGCAGCAGCTCGGCCTCGTCGGCGCGCAGGCGCGAAAGCAGGTGCGCCACCCGCCAGCGCTCGACGAGGGCATCGGGGGAGAGCTCGGGGTCGGCGTCCTCGGCCAGGCCGAGCGGGCCGTACTCGGACGGGTCCTTGGGCTCGGGCACGCGCCTGCGCAGCTCGTCGATCGCGCGGCTGCGGGCAATCGTCATGATCCAGGTGAGGATGCTCGCCCGCGCCGGCTCGTAGTCCGGCGCCCGCTGCCAGACCTCCAGGAACACCTGCTGGTGTACGTCCTCGGCGGTTCCACGGTCGCCGAGGATGTTGACGAGGTAGCCGAGCACCGTCGGCGCGTACTCGCCGTAGACGCCCTCGAGCGCCGCGCGGTCGCGCCTGTGCAGGGCCTTTGCGGAGGACCGGCGAAGCACCGAGCGCGCGCGGCGGGCCATCGGGTGGGCAGAAGCGCCGGCGGTCACGCAGGGAGTACGGGCGAGGCTCGCCGAACGGTTGCCCAACCGATCGCGGGCCGGCCTTCGGATAAGTCCCGGATGGGCAAACGAACCCGGAGGTATGAAGTGAGACGGACAAGCATTCTCGCGCTGGCCGCGATCGCGGCCGCGCTATTGGTCGTCGCCCCGGCGGCGAGTGCGAAGGTCAAGCTCGCCGGTGGATCGACGACGTTGAAGCTCGCCAAGGGCACGGCGTCGGCACTTGCTTCCAATGGAGTCTCGATCGCGCCGATCGGCCCGGCGAAGGCGCAGGGCGGCGGCGTCGCCTTCCCGATCACCGGCGGATCGATCGATCCGGCGTCGGCCGCGGGGCGGATCGACCACTCGGGCGGCCTGGCGCTCGAGGCCGGCGGCACGCGGGTCGCGCTCAGGAGCTTCCGCGTCCACGTGGGCGCGAAGCGGGCGATCCTCACCGCCAAGGTGGGGAGCGGCCGGCTGACGGTTCTCTCGCTGTCTTTGAAGAACGCGAAGGTCACCCGCAAGGGACTGGGCACCACGGTCAGAGGGGTGCAGGCGGTGCTGAGCGGCCAGGCAGCCAAGGCGCTGAACGCCGCGTTTGACACCAGCCTGTTCGCCAAGGGACTCCCGATCGGCTCGGTGACCGTGAAGGCCCTGCCGGCGGAGGTCGAGTTCGCGGGCGGCGCCACGACGCTGGCGCTCGACCCGGGCGCGGCGAGTGCGCTCGCTTCGCTCGGCATCGAGGCCGCGCCGGTCGATCCGGCCACGGCGGGCTCGGCCGGCCTGTCCTTCCCGATCACGGGCGGCAAGGCGAACGCCAAGACGTTCGCCGGCTCGGTCCGCCACAGCGGCGGCATCCGCCTGTCGCGCGGCGCCACCTCAGTGGAGCTCACCTCGTTCACGATCAACGTGGACTCCGATCCCGACCTGACCGCGCTGGCCGGTGGCCGGCGGCTGTCGATCCTCAACTTGGATCTCGCTCAGCTCGACGCTCAGGTCGACGGGCGGAGGATCACCCTGTCCGGGGTCAAGGCGAGCCTCACCGCGACTGCCGCCGGGGCGCTCAACCAGGTGTTCTCGACGAACGCCTTCACCGAGGGCCTCGTGGTCGGGACCGCCACGGTGGCGGCCCGGGCGCGCTAGCCGCTTCGTCTCGACCGGATCACCCCCGATGGGAAGCTGGCGCGTTCACCCAAATTGGGTAAGCGCGCCAGCTATTCGGGTGATCTGAAACGACCCTTCCGGCGGAAGTAGGGGGGACCTTGCTCCGATCAGGAAGGACCACAGCGATGACCCAGCCGGCCAACGAGGCCGCCTCCCCCGAGAGCGCAATGCACGAGCTCGCGGAGGACCCGGCCTCACGTAAGCGCTTCCTGCGCATGATGGGCGGCGCCGGCGCCGCCAGCGCCTTCGCGATCTTCCTCGCAGCCTGCGGGGACGACGATGACGACGCGAGCTCGAGCAGCGGTGGCACCACCACCGAGAAGAAGCAGAAGGCGACGAGCGCCGATCTCGAGATCGTTCAGTACGCGCTGACGCTCGAGCACCTGGAGACCGACTTCTACAACGCGGTCCTCGACTCCGGCGTGATCAAGGACAAGGCCCTCGGCGAGACGGCCAAGATGATCCGCGACAACGAGCAGGAGCACGTCGACGCGCTGACGGCGACGGTCGAGAAGCTGGGCGGGAAGCCCATGCGGCCGAAGACCAACTTCGATGCCGTGCTCGAAGGCGGCCAGGAGATGATTCTCCAGACCGCGGCAGTCGTGGAGAACCTCGGCGCCGCGGCCTACCTCGGCCAGGCCGGCCGGATCCAGTCGAAGGAGATCCTCGCCGCAGCGCTTGCGATCCACAGCGTCGAGGCTCGCCACGCGGCAGCGCTCAACACACGTGGTGGGCAAGACCATCGTCCCCGACGGCGCCTTCGCCAAGCCGGCCTCCATGGAGGAGGTCCTGCCGCAGGTCAAGCCGTTCCTCGCTTAAAGGAGCTATTCATGACTGAGCACAACCTCGCCGCGCCGGAACTGGCGGCCATCGACGTACAGGGAATCAACAGGCAGTCGTTCATCATGCGCGGCGCAGTGGCGGCAGGCGCGGTCTACGGCCTTGGCGCCGTCGGCCCGTTCGTCCGTCAGGCGATCGCCCAGGAGGGCGGCAGCGACGTCGACATCCTGAACTTCGCGCTCACCCTGGAGTACCTCGAGGCGGCGTTCTACACGCAGGCGCTGAAGCAGGTCGGCGACCTGAAGGGCGACGTCAAGTCGCTCGCCACAGAGATCCGCGACAACGAGAACGAGCACGTTGCGGCCCTCGAGATGACCATCAAGGACCTCGGCGGCACGCCCGTCAAGGCCCCGGGAGTCGACTTCGGCAGCGCCTTCGCAAACCAGAAGGCATTCCTCAAGCTCGCCCAGACGTTCGAGGACACCGGAGTGAGCGCCTACAACGGTGCCGCGCCGGCGATCGAGTCCAAGGACGTCCTCGCGGCCGCCGGCAGCATCGTGCAGATCGAGGCGCGGCACGCCGCGGCGATCCGCCTCCTGCGCGGCCAGCCGATCTCCGACGGCGGCTTTGACAAGTCGCTCGAGATGCAGGCCGTGCTCGACGCGGTCCAGCCGTTCGTGAAGTCCTAAGAAAGCTGAGAGGAAGAAATGCTGCCAGGAATCGGACCAATGGAATTGATCGTCGTACTGGTGATCGCGCTCGTCATCTTCGGACCCAAGAAGCTGCCGGATCTCGGCCGCTCGCTCGGTAGCGGGATGCGGGAGTTCAAGAACTCGGTCACCGGAGGCGGCGACCGCGTCGAGCTGCCGCCCGCCGAGGCGCCCGGCCCGCAGAAGCCCTGAGCGCCACCGACTCGCACCATGCTTCGTCTCAAGCCCATCGACCACGGGGAGGAGCTGCCCATCGTGGACCATCTGGACGAGCTGCGCTCGCGCCTGATGGTCCTGGGGGCGGCCTTCTTCGTGGCGTTTGGGCTGACGACGTGGCAGAGCGATCTCGTTCTCGAGATCGTGAACGCCCCGCTGCCGGACGGTCTGCAACCGATCACGCTCGGGCCGGCCGAGCCGTTCATCACGACTCTGAAGAACTCGGCCTACGCCGCGTTGCTGCTCGTGCTCCCGATCGTGCTCTACCAGGCCTACGCGTTCCTCGTGCCGGCCTTCGGCCCGCGCGAGCGCAAGCTCGCCGTGCCGCTGCTCCTGATGGTGCCGGTGCTGTTCATCGCCGGCGTCGTGTTCTGTTACGTGGTCGTCCTGCCGCCCGCCCTTGACTTCCTCCTCAGCTTCAATGCATCGGAGTTCAACACCCAGGTGCGCGCGAGCGACTACTACGACTTCGCCACGCTCACGATGCTCGCGATGGGGCTCGGGTTCCAGGTCCCCGTGGGCGTGCTTGTCCTCACCCGCCTCGGGGTGGTCTCGGTCGAGAAGCTCCGCCGCAGCCGCCGCTACGCGATCCTCGCGATCGCCGTGCTCGCCGCGCTGCTGCCCACGCTCGACCCGATCACGCTCGTGCTCGAGATGGTGCCCCTGATGCTGCTCTATGAGGCGAGCATCCAGCTGGCGCGCCTGTTCACGCCCTCGGAGGCGCTGCGGCCGGAGGACGTTCCCGGCTAGCGCTTTGCCGCGCCCGTCGCCGGGCCGGTCGGGACGAGCAGGGCGGCGCCCATCGCGCCGCCGAGGTCGCCGAGCGCCACGCTGGTGACCTCGGGCGGGTTCTCGTCCACGAACAGATGTGGCTGCATCGCCTCGCGGATGCGCTCTACGTAGGGCTCGCCGAGACGGGTGCCGAGACCGCCGCCGACAACCACGTTCGACACGTCGAGCAGGTTGACCGCCGACGCGATGCCGGCCCCGAGCGCCTCGATCGCCCGGTCGATCAACTCGGTGGCCATCGGATCCTCTCGCTCGAGGGCCCGGGCCCAGATGCCCGACTGCAGGCGGGTGCGGTCGCGCTCCTTCATGATCTTGAACAGATCGGTCTTGTGGCCGCGCTTGTGCAGGTGCCGCGCACGCAGCTCCATGGCCCCGCGCCCGGCGTAGGCCTCGAGGCAGCCCTTGCGCCCACACGTGCACTGGGCGCCATCGATCTTGACCACCACGTGCCCGAGCTCGCCGGCGGACCCGCGGCCCTCCCACTTCTTGCCGTCGAGCACCAGCCCTCCGCCCACCCCGGTTCCCCACCACACCCCGAGCAGCGACTTCGCGCGCTTGGCGGAGCCGAGCACGTACTCGGCATAGACGCCCACGGTCACGTCGTTGTCGACGTAGGCCCGCGTGCCGGCGAGCTCGCGCAGGCCGGCACGGATGTGGATCGGGGCGCCCTCGCCGGGCAGGTTGCCGGCGCCGCTCACGATGCCGCGGCGGGCGTCGATCGCGCCCGGGGAGCCGACACCGACCCCGGCCAGCTCGCTCGTCTCCACGCCGGCCGACTCGCACACCTCTTTCAGCGTTGCTGCGAGCGCCGCGACGACGGCATCGGCGCCGCCCTTCGCGGGGGTGGGCTGCTTCGCCTCGGCCACGACGCTGCGGCGGCCGTCGAGCAGGACGGCCTGGATCTTGGTGCCACCGAGATCGAGGCCGCCGACGAGGCGGCGGCGGCGGCGAGCGGGACTCATGGCCCCATTGTTCCCCACCGGCTTGACGGACCGCTCTCGGTAAGTGTATGCTTACGGTAAGTGACCACTTACCAGAGTGATCGAGATGGGTTCGGCGCGCTGGGGGACCCGACCCGCAGGGCGATCTTCGAGCGGCTCGGCCGGGGGCCGTCCGCCGTCGGAGAGCTTGCGAGCGAGTTCCCGATCAGCCGCCCGGCGGTTTCCCAGCACCTGCGGGTGCTCAAGCAGGCCGGTCTGGTGACCGACCGCCGCGAGGGCAACCGCCGCCTTTACCAGCTGGATCCGCAGGGCGTCGGCGCCATGCGCGATTACCTCGACTCGTTCTGGAGCGATGCTCTGGCCGCTTTCAAGCACGCGGCGGAGCGGAAGGGAGCAGCATGACCGAGCAGGCGACGGCGGGCGTGGTCCGCCATTCCGTAACCGTTCCGCTCTCGCGCGAGCGGGCGTTCGAGTTGTTCGTCGACGGCTTCAGCGACTGGTGGCCCAAGGACAGCCACCACATCAGCGAGCGGCCGGTGGCCACGGCTGTCCTCGAAGCACGCGAGGGCGGGCGCTGGTATGAACGCGACGACGAGGGCGACGTGTGCGAGTGGGGGAGCGTGCTTGCGCTCGACCGGCCCGCGCGGATAGTGATTGGCTGGCAGCTCTCGCCCGACTACCGCTTCGATCCTGACGTGTCGAAGCGGACAGAGGTCGAGGTCGTCTTCGAGGCTCAGGGCGGCGACAGCACCCGCGTGACGCTCGAGCACCGCGGCTTCGAGGTCCACGGCGTCGGCGCCGCCGCGATGCGCGACTCGGTGGACAGCGAGGGAGGCTGGCCGGAGCTGCTCGACCTCTATGCCAAGGAGGCGGCAAGGTAGAGGCGTGCCGAACCCCGTACTCGAGCCGGTGCGCCCGGAGCACGCCGAGCGCCTCCGGGAGCTGCGGGCCACGCCCGAGGTGGCGAACTGGTGGGATCCCGCCCCGGAGGGGTGGCCGCTCGAACCCGATCCCGATCTCCACCGGTTCACCGTCCTGCTCGACGGCGGGGTGGTGGGCTACATGCAGTTCGCGGAGGAGCTCGAGGAGGACTACCGGCACGCGGACGTCGACATCTTCCTCGGACCCGACCACCAGGGCCGCGGCCTGGGCGGCGAGGCCATGCGCGCGATGCTCCGGCTCCTGATCGAAGGGCGCGGCCACCACCGCGTCACGCTCGGCACGGCGCCCGAGAACGCCCGCGCGATCCGCAGCTACGAGAAGGTCGGGTTTCGCACGGTCGGGCTGATGCGCAAGGCCTCGCTCAACCGCGTGAGCGGCGAGTGGGAGGACGAGGTCCTGATGGAGTACGTCGTTTAGGTCGGGCGCGGGAGTACCCTGGCGGCCGTGGTCCTCGGAGTGGACGTGGGGGGAACGAAGGTGGCCGTGGCCGCGGTCGACGGCGTGACGGCCAAGCACGCCGCGCAGCAGCCGACCGTCACCGGGTCGACGGGCGCGCTGCTCGACGGGATCGAGGCCACCGTGCGCGGCGTGATCGAGCAGGCCGGTGAGCCGGAGGCGATCGGCGTCGGCGTGCCGTCGCAGATCGACTACGCGACGGGCACGGTCGAGACGAGCGTGAACATCCCGCTCACCGGGGTCCGCTGCGCGAGGAGCTCGGCCGGCGCTTCGGCGTGCCGGTCTTCGTCGACAACGACGCCAACTGCGCCGCGCTCGCCGAGGCTCACATACTCGGCGAGGACAACCTGCTGATGCTCACGCTCGGCACCGGCGTCGGCGGCGGCGTGGTGATCGACGGCGTGACCTTCCGCGGCGCGCACGGCCTCGGCGCCGAGCTCGGCCACTTCACCCTCAACCCCGATGGCCCGCCCTGCCCGGGCAACTGTCCCAACCGCGGCTGCATCGAGGCCTACTGCTCCGGGCAGGCGCTCGAGCGCGACGCGACCGAGCTCGCCCAGGACAAGCCCGACAGCCGGCTCGCGCGGTGCATCGGAGCCGGCGGGACGGTGACGGGCCGCGACCTGGTCGAGGTGGCCGAGGCGGGCGACACCGACGCGCTGCTGGTGTTCGACAACTTCGCCAGGATGCTCGGGATCGCCATCGCCGGATACGTGAACGTGTTCGAGCCCGAGCACCTGGCGATCGGCGGCGGTCTGTCGCGCGCGAGCCACCTCTTCTTCGACCGCGCGGTGCAGGAGGCGGGGATGCGCGCGCTCCCCGCGCTCTGGCGGCGGACAAAGATCGCGCTCGCCCAGGGCGGCGCGGATGCCGGGGTGATCGGCGCCGGCGTGCTTGCCGCACAGGAGATCCGGGGTATCCAGGCGCCACTGCGCGATACTCCAAGCTCTCGCACCCCGATCGACCGAAAGGGCCGAATGACGACCAGCGGCGCCCAACTCGACGAGCTCTGCATCAACACGATCCGCACGCTCTCGATGGACGCGGTCCAGAAGGCCAACTCCGGCCATCCGGGCGCCCCGATGGCGCTCGCGCCGCTCGCCTATCTGCTCTACACGCGGGTGATGAAGCACAACCCCGCGAACGCGGACTGGTTCGACCGCGACCGCTTCGTGCTCTCGGCCGGCCACGCGTCGATGCTGCTCTACTCGAGCCTCTACCTGACCGGCTACGGGCTGACGCTCGAGGACCTCGAGAACTTCCGCCAGCTCGGCAGCCCGACCGCCGGGCACCCCGAGCGCGGCGACGCCGCCGGGATCGAGGTCACCACCGGCCCGCTCGGCCAGGGCATCTCCATGGCGGTCGGCCTCGCGCTCGCCGAGGCGCATGCTGGCCGCGCGCTACAACCGCCCGGGCCACGAGCTGATCGACCACCGCACCTTCACGATCGCAAGCGACGGCGACATGCAGGAGGGCGTGGCCTCGGAGGCCTGCTCGCTCGCCGGCCACCTCGGGCTCGGCAAGCTGATCGTCTTCTACGACAACAACCACATCCAGCTCGCCGGCAAGACCGCGATGGCCTTCTCCGAGGACGTGGGCAAGCGCTTCGAGGCCTACGGCTGGCACGTCCAGGACCTGGGCGAGGACATCACGCTCGAGCGCATGGAGGCGGCGATCGCGGCCGCCGGCGAGGTGCCCGACCGGCCCTCCCTGATCATGCTGCGCACGCACATCGGCTACGGCTCGCCGAACAAGCAGGACACCGAGAAGGCGCACGGCTCGCCGCTCGGCGAGGACGAGGTGCGGCTGACCAAGGAGGCCTACGGCTGGGATCCCGACGCCCACTTCCTGGTGCCGGACGAGGTGCTCGAGCACTTCCGCGAGACGGCGGTCGAGCGCGGCACGCAGGCCGAGGCCGAGTGGAACGAGCGCGCCGCGGCCTACCGCTCCGAGCACCCCGACCTCTGGGACGAGCTCTCGCTCGCGATCGAAGGGCGCATGCCCGACGGCTGGGACGCCGAGCCTGCCGCGCTTCCGCCCGACGACGGCGACATGGCCACCCGCAAGGCATCGCAGCCAGGTGATCCAGTGGGCGGCCTCGAAGCTGCCGCACCTGGTCAGCGGCTCGGCCGACCTCGAGCCGTCGACGCTCACGGTGATCGACGACGGCGGCTCGGTCGCCAGGGACGACTACACCGGGCGCAACGTCCACTACGGCGTGCGCGAGCACGCGATGGGCGCGATCGTCAACGGGCTCAACCTGCACGGGCTGCGCGCCTTCGGCTCGACCTTCTTCAACTTCTCCGACTACATGAAGGCGCCGATGCGGCTGGCCGCGCTCATGGACCTGCCGTCGATCTACGTGTTCACCCACGACTCGATCGGGCTCGGCGAGGACGGGCCGACCCACCAGCCGATCGAGCAGCTCGCGCACCTGCGGGCCACGCCGAACCTCTACGTGGTCCGGCCGGCCGGAGCGAACGAGACGGCGCTGGCCTGGCGTTCGCGCTCGACGCAGACCGACACGCCGGTCGCCTTCGCGCTGAGCCGCCAGGGCCTGCCGATGCTCGATCCCGGACGACGATCCCCGACGACGCGATGGAGCGCGGCGCCTACGTCGCTGCGCGACGCGCTCGACGGCGACGAGCCCGACCTGATCCTGATCGGCACCGGCTCCGAGGTGCAGATCTGCCTCGCGGCCGCCGACCTGCTCGAGGCCGACGGGATCGCCACCCGCGTGGTCTCGGCGCCCTGCCTCGAGCGCTTTCGCGAGCAGGACGAGGACTACCGCGACGTCGGTGCTGCCGCCGAGCGTGCGCGCGCGCGTGTCCGGTGGAGGCCGCCACCACGTTCGGCTGGAGCGAGTGGGTCGACCGACGACGGCGACTCCGTCGGGATGAACAGATTCGGCGCCTCGGCGCCGCAGAAGGACCTGTACGAGCACTTCGGCTTCACCGCCGAGAACGTCGCCGCGCGAGCGACGCGCGGTCGTCGAGACGACTGGGGGCGCGGGCATGAGCGTCGAGCGCGAACGTGAACGAGCGGCTCGCGGCGCTGACGGCCGCGGGCACCAGCGTCTGGCTCGACCAGATCCGGCGCAACCTGATCACGAGCGGCGAGCTCGAGCGCCTCGTGCGCGAGGACTCGCTGCGCGGCGTCACGTCGAACCCGGCGATCTTCGAGAAGGCGATCCTCGGGTCGACCGACTACGACGAGCAGATCGCCGAGCTGGCCGGGCGAGGGCCTCGACGCCCGCCAGATCTACGAGGAGATCGCGATCACCGACGTGCAGCTCGGCTGCGACGTGCTGCGCCCCGTCTGGGACGAGGCGGGCGGCGCCGACGGCTTCGTGTCGCTCGAGGTCGAGCCCGCTTCGCGCACGACACCGAGGACACGCTCGCGCAGGCGCGCGACTTCTGGGAGCGCGTCGACCGCCCCAACCTGATGATCAAGATCCCCGGGCACCGACGAGGGCGTGCCGGCCATCGAGGAGGCGATCGCCGAGGGCATCAACGTCAACGTGACGCTGCTGTTCTCGGTCGAGTCCTACACGCGCGATCGCCGAGGCCTACATCCGCGGCATGGAGCGCCGCCTCGAGGCCGGCGAGTCGATCGACGTCCACTCGGTGGCGAGCTTCTTCGTCTCGCGCGTGGACACCGAGGTCGACAAGCGGCTCGCCGAGAGCGGGCACGAGGAGCTGCCGGGCATCGCGGCGATCGCCAACGCGCGCGCGGCCTACATGCGCTTCAAGGAGCTCTTCCACGGCGAGCGCTTCGCCACGCTGCGCGAGGCCGGCGCCCGGTGCAGCGCCCGCTCTGGGCCTCGACCGGCGTCAAGGACCCGCGCTACCCGGAGACCAAGTACGTCGATTCGCTGGTGGCCCCGCACACGGTCAACACGATGCCGATGGCGACGCTGCTCGCCTGCGAGGAGCAGCTCGAGGTCCACGGCGCCACGGCCGACCAGGACCCGAGCGCCGAGCTGGACGCGCTCGCCGACGCCGGCATCGACATGGGCGACGTGACCGAGAAGCTGCTGAGCGACGGGATCGAGAAGTTCGTCGAGCCCTTCGACAAGCTGATCGCCGGCGTCGAGCTGACCCGCGAGGGGGTCGTCACCGGGCGCCCGCCGACGATCGAGTCCTCGATCCCCGACGAGCTCGAGCCTGCGCTGATCGAGCGCGTCAAGCAGGCCGGTCGGAGGGCGTGGCCAAGCGGGTCTGGCAGAAGGACGAGTCGCTCTGGGGCGGCCCGGGCGTGCCCGAGATCGGCAACCGCCTCGGCTGGCTGACGATCACCGAGAAGATGCTCGAGCACGCGCCCGAGCTGACCGAGTTCGCCGAGGGCGTCAAGGCGAGGGCTTCACCGACGCCGTGCTGCTCGGCATGGGCGGGTCGAGCCTCGGGCCCGAGGTGATCCGGCGCTCCTTCGGCGAGATCCCGGACGGGCTGCGCCTGCACGTGCTCGACTCGACCGACCCCGGCGCGGTGCTCGCCATCGAGCGGGCGGTCGACCTCGAGAAGACGCTCTTCGTCGTCTCCTCCAAGTCGGGCGGGACGATCGAGACGCTCTCGCACATGCGCTACTTCTACGAGCGCTCGGGCGCCGACGGCAAGCGCTTCGTCGCCGTCACCGACCCGGGCAGCCCGCTCGTCGACCTCGCGCACGAGCACGGCTTCCGGCGCGTGTTCGAGACCGACCCGGACATCGGCGGCCGCTACTCGGTGCTGTCGTACTTCGGGCTGGTGCCGGCCGCGCTGGCGGGCATCAACATCGAGGCGCTGCTCCAGCGCGCGCAGGTGGCCGAGCAGAACTGCGCGCACTTCGACTCGTCGTCGAACAACTCCGGCCTCTGGCTGGGCCTGGCGCATGGGCGAGCTGGCGCGCCCAGGGCCGCGACAAGCTGACCTTCGTGGTCTCCGAGCCGATCGACGAGCTTCGGGCTCTGGGTCGAGCAGCTGATCGCGGAGTCCACCGGCAAGCAGGGCAAGGGCATCCTGCCGGTGGCCGGCGAGCCGCTCGGCGACGCCGGACGCCTACGGCGACGACCGCGTCTTCGTCTACCTGCGCGACCCGGACAACGCCGACGAGGACGTCGACGCCAAGGTGGAGGCGCTGGCTCGCGCCGGGCACCCCGTCGTGACGCTCGCCGGTCCACGGGCCGGCCGACCTCGGGCGCATCTTCTTCTTCGCCGAGTTCGCGACCGCCGTGGCCGGCTGGGTGCTCGGCATCAACCCGTTCGACCAGCCCAACGTCCAGGAGGCCAAGGACAACACGGCGAAGGTGCTGGAGGCGGGCGAGCTGCCCAGCGGTCGACGCCGGGCGACCTCGCACGAGCTGCTCGCAGGCAGCGGCGCCGCCGAAGTACGTGGCGATCATGGCCTACGTCGAGCCGTCCGACGAGTTCGACGCGGCGATCGCCGAGCTGCGCGCGAAGCTCCGCGACAGCACGAAGGCGACCACGACGTTCGGCTACGGGCCGCGCTTCCTGCACTCGACCGGCCAGTACCACAAGGGCGGCCCGCCGACCGGGCTGTTCCTCCAGCTCGTGCACGACGGCGACGAGGACGTCGAGATCCCGGAGCGCCGGCTACGGCTTCCGACACCTGAAGAACGCGCAGGCGATCGGCGACCTGCAGACGCTGCGCGACCACGGCCTGCCGGCGGTGCAGATCCGGCTCGAGGGCGACCCCGCTGACGCGGTGAGGAGGATCCTCTGATGCAGCTCGGCTTCATCGGCCTCGGAAAGATGGGCGCCAACATGGTCCATCGCATCCACCGCGACTCGGAGCACCAGTGCGTGGTGTTCGACTTCAACGCGGATGCGGTGGGGGAGGCCGAGGGCCACGGCGCGAGCGGGCTCGTCCGTCGCTCGAGGACCTCGTGGCGCAGCTCGAGGCGCCGCGCTCGGTCTGGATCATGGTGCCGGCCGGCGAGCTCCGACCCAGCAGACGGTGGACACGCTGGCGGGGCTGCTCGAGTCGGGCGACACGATCATCGACGGCGGCAACTCGCGCTGGTCCGACGACAAGCAGCGCCAGGAGGCGCTGGCGCCGAAGGGGATCAACTACGTCGACGTCGGCGTCAGCGGCGGCGTCTGGGGCCTCCAGGTCGGCTACTGCATGATGGTCGGCGGGCCCGACGAGGCGGTCGAGCGGCTCGCGCCGGTCCTCGACGTGCTCGCGCCGCCACACACCGAGGAGCACGGGCCCGGCTGGGGCCACTTCGGCCCGACCGGCGCGGGCCACTACGTGAAGATGGTCCACAACGGCGTGGAGTACGGGATGATGCAGGCCTACGCCGAGGGCTTCTCGCTCTTCGACGCGTGCGAGTACGAGCTCGACAACGCGAAGATCGCCCACCTCTGGATGCAGGGCTCGGTCGTACGCTCGTGGCTGTGCGAGCTCGCCGCGCTCGCGTTCGAGCAGGAGGGCAACGATCTCGACGCGCTCGCGCCGTTCGTGGAGGACTCGGGCGAGGGCCGCTGGACGGTCGAGGACGCGATCGACAAGCGCATTCCGACGCCCGGTGATCACCACGTCCCTGTACGAGCGCTTCTCCTCGCGCGGGCAGAACGCCTTCGCCGCCAAGGTCAACGCGGCGCTGCGCAACCAGTTCGGCGGCCACGCGGTCAAGGCCGCCGACCCGGTCGGCGCAGTCGCAGCCGCACGCGGAGTAGCCGGTGGCGACCGTCGAGCAGCAGCCCAACCCGCTGGTCGAGGGCCTGGAGCGCCTGCCCGATCCACCCGACGACGCTCGTCATCTTCGGCGGGACCGGCGACCTCGCGCACCGCAAGCTGCTGCCGGCGATCTACAACCTCGCGCACGAGGGCGCGCTGCCCGAGCGCTTCAACCTGATCGCGGTCTCGCGCTCGGACGTCCCACACGACGACTACCAGGGCATGGCGCGCGAGTCGATCACCCAGTACTCGCGCCGCCCGCCCGACGAGCAGGTGCTCGAGAAGCTGCTCGAGCGCGTTCGCTACGTGCCCGGCACCTTCGACGACGACACGGTCTACGACCGCCTCGAGGACGAGCTCAAGGCGTTCGACGAGGACGCCGGGATCCCGTTCAACCGCGTCTTCTATCTCTCGACCGCGCCGGCCTTCTTCACCGTCATCGTCGGCAAGATCGGCGAGCAGGGGCTCAACCAGGCTCGACGGCGCCGAGGTGCGCGTGGTGATCGAGAAGCCGTTCGGCACGCGGCTGAGCGAGGCGCTGGAGCTAAACCGCCAGGTGCTGTCGGTGCTCGACGAGTCCCAGGTCTTTCGCATCGACCACTACCTGGGCAAGGAGACCGTCCAGAACATGCTGGCGTTTCGCTTCGCCAACGGCATGTTCGAGCCGATCTGGAACCGCAACTACATCGACTACGTGCAGATCACCGCGGCCGAGGACCTCGGCATCGGCTCGCGCGCGGGCTACTACGACAAGTCGGGCGCGCTGCGCGACCTGGTCGAGAACCACATGATGCAGCTGCTCACGCTGCTGTGCATGGAGCCGCCGGTGACCTTCTCGGCCGACGACGTGCGCGACGAGAAGGTCAAGGTCCTGCACGCGATGAAGCCGGTCGAGCCGGGCGACACCGTGCGCGCCCAGTACACGGCCGGCATGGCCGAGGGCAAGGAGGTGCCGGGCTACCTCGAGGAGGAGGGCGTGCCCGACGACTCGCGCACCGAGACCTACGCGGCGCTGCGGCTGTCGTGGACAACTGGCGCTGGGCCGGCGTGCCGATCTACATGCGCACGGGCAAGCGCCTCTCGCGCAAGGTCACCGAGATCGCGGTCACGCTCAAGCCGGTGCCGCACCTGGCCTTCGAGGCCGAGGGCTCGATCGGCGTGCAGCCGAACCAGCTCGTGATGACGATGCAGCCCAACGAGGGCGTGTCGCTCTCGCTGGGGGCGAAGATCCCGGGCACGCGCATGCGCATCCGCCCGGTGAACATGGAGTTCCTCTACGGCACCGCGTTCCTGTCGCAGTCGCCCGAGGCCTACGAGCGGCTGATCATCGACGCGATGCGCGGCGACGCCACGCTCTTCACCCGCGACGACGAGGTGGAGGCCCAGTGGCGGGTGATCGACCCGATCCTCGAGGCGTGGTCGCAAGGACGACGAGCCGCTGTGCGACTATCCGGCCGGCTCCGCCGGGCCCGAGGAGGCGAACGCGCTGCTCGAGCCGCGGGCAGCGCTGGCGGACCATATGACGCTCGACGCCGGGCGGCGTCTGGGGCGAGCAGAACACCACGCCGGGGGCGATCGAGGCAGCGCTGCGCCGGCTGCTCAAGGAGCAGTACGAGCGCGACGAGGCCTACGCGCCCGCGCGCGTGCTCAACCTGGTCGTCGTGGTCGACCGCGAGTGGCGCGGCGAGATGCTCAACCGCCTCGAGCGCGTGGGCCGCTACCACCCCTCGCGCACGATCCTGTGCGCGGTCGAGGAAGGGCGCACGACGATCGACGCGGACGTCGCGATGACCACCGACGACGGCGCCCCCGACGCCCACAAGCCTGGCGAGCTCGCGCTCACGCGCGAGCGCGTCGTGCTCGACCTCGGGCCCACAGCACCTGGAGAAGCTCGACACGATCGTCGACCCGCTCGTGGTGCCCGACATCTCGACGCTGGTGTGGTCGCCGCACGGGCACCCCGAGGCGGTCGACGCGCTGCTGCACCTCGCCCAGGTGGTGCTGGTCGACTCGGTCCACGAGCCCGACCCGGCCGTCCGCCGTCGCCCGCGCGCAGCAGATCTGCGCGGACGCCTACGTGGTCGACCTCGCCTGGCTGCGCTCGACCCCGTGGCGCGAGCGCGTGGCGGCCACCTTCGATCCGCCGCAATGGCGCGACGAGCTCGGGCGCATCTCGTCGGTCAAGGTGCGCCACCACGCGGATTCGGGCATGGCGGGGCTGCTCTTCTGCGGCTGGCTGGCGTCGCGGCTCGGCTGGGAGCCGGATTCGCTCGTGCCGGCGCACGGCACGCTGCACGGCCGCGCGCACAGCCGCCGTCAGGACGTGGAGCTCGAGCTGCTGCCCGACGAGCGGATGTCCGTGCCCGGGCTGGCCGGGATCGAGATCGGTACGGCGAGCGGCATGACGCATCTCGCTGGATCGCGGCCCGGGCGGCCTGTCCGCGCGCCGCCGCGACCGCAAGGGGCGCGAGTCGACCTGGACGGTGCTGGGCGCGTCGCGCGGCGAGGCGGGAATCCTCGGGCGAGGGGATCCGCCAGGCGCTGCTGCGCGACCCCGCCTACCGCCGGGCGCTCGAGCGCGCCGAGGCGATGATCGCCTAGTGGGTGAGGACCTCTCGCTCAGCGCCCACGCCCGGCTGACGCGCGACATGTGGAACGAGGACGCCCCGGAATGGGTGGCCCTCGGCCGGGCCGCGTGGGAGCGAAGCTCGCCCCAGTGGGGAGCATGGAACATCCCGGAGGACGAGGTGCGGATCCTCCCCGAGGTCCGCGGCCTGGACGTGATCGACCTGGGCTGCGGCACGGGCTACTGGTGCGCGTGGTTTGCCCGGATGGGCGCGCGGCCGCTGGGCCTTGACGTCTCCGAAGCGCAGCTCGACACCGCGCGGGGGCTCCAGCGCGAGCACGGTGTGGAGTTTCCGCTGGTGCACGCGAGCGCCGAGGCTGTGCCGCTCGGCGACGAGTCCTTCGACCTGGCGTTCTCGGAGTACGGCGCGGCGATCTGGTGCGACCCCCGGCTCTGGATCCCGGAGGCCCACCGGCTGTTGCGGCCGGGCGGTCGCTTGGTCTTCATGTGCAACTCGGTCGTGTCCATCCTCTGCGCGCCCCACAGCGAGGAGCCCTCCGGGGAGACGCTCGAGCGGCCGCAGTTCGGGCTGGGCCGAGTCGAGTGGCCCGAGCAGGAGGCGCCCGACTGGCATCTCCCGCATGGCGAGATGCTCGCGCTGCTGCGGGAGACCGGCTTCGAGGTGGAGGCGCTGCACGAGCTCCGGGTGCCCGACGGACCGGAGGACGAGGTGCGCTTCTACGTGCGCCGCGGGTGGGCGCGGCGCTGGCCCTGCGAGGAGGTCTGGGTGGCCCGCAAGAGCGCGCGGCGTGGCGACTAGGCGAGCGCCCGTCGAGGTCGGCGCGACCGACTACCACACGGCCGGTGAGCCGTTCCGGATCGTCACGTCGGGCGCGCCGGAGATCGCCGGTGCGACCGTCCGCGACCGGCGTGAGCACGCCGCGCGCTCGGAGGAGGTCGACGCGGTGCGCCGGCTGCTCTGCCACGAGCCGCGCGGGCACGCCGACATGTACGGCTGCTTCCTCGTCGCGCCCGACGACGCCGGGGCGCGACCTCGGCGTCCTGTTCTGGCACAAGGACGGCTACTCGACGGCGTGCGGGCACGGGACGATCGCGCTCGGCGCCTGGGCCGTCGAGACCGGGCGGGTCGCCGCGGCCGCCGACGGCGAGACCGACGTCACGATCGACGTGCCCTCCGGCCGCGTCGTTGCGCGCGTGCGCCGCCGGGCGGGCGCGGTCGAGTCGGTGACCTTTCGCAACGTGCCCGCGTTCGTGGTCGCCCGCGGCGTGGCGGCCGCGGGCGTGCGGGTCGACGTGGCGTACGGCGGGGCGATCTACGCCCGCGTCCCGGCCGCGCGACTTCGGCCTGCGCGTGGCGCCGGACGACCTGCCGCGCGCTGATCGAGGCGGGGCGCGCGGTCAAGCGCGACGCTCGACGGCACCGAGGTCGCGCGCCATCCCGACGACGAGCGGCTCTCGGGCATCTACGGAACGGTCCTCTACGAGGAGCTCGGGCCGCTGCACCAGCGCAACGTGACGGTCTTCGCCGACGGCGAGGTGGATCGCTCACCGTGCGGATCGGCGACGTCGGCCCGCTGCGCGCTGTTGGCGGCCGACGGCGCGCTCGACCGCGACGGCGTGCTGCGCCACGACTCGATCGTCGGCACGACCTTTCACGCCCGCGTGGTCGGGCGAGACCCCCGACGGCGCCCTCACCGAGGTCGAGGGCACGGCCTTCCGCACCGGCGAGCACCGTTTCGTGCTCGATCCGCGCGACCCGCTCGGCACCGGGTTCGTGCTGCGATGACGCTGCCGTTTCTCTCGGCCGAGGAGGTCGGCCGGCGCCTCGATTCGACGGCCGCGGCGGACGCGCTCGAGGCCGCGCTGCTCGCCGGCCTCGACCCCGAGAGCGACCCTCCACGCTCGACCGTCGGGCTGGAGCGCGGCGAGCTGCTGGTCATGCCCTCGGCGGCGCGGTGCTCATGCCGTGGTCAAGCTCGTGACGGTCGGCGGCGAGCCGCGCATCCAGGGGGTCTGCGTGGTCTTCGACGCCAAGACGCTGGCGCCCGCGGCCGTGATCGACGGCATCGCGCTCACCAACCTGCGCACGCCGGCGGTGTCGGCGCTCGCCGTGCGCGCGGCTGGCGATCCCTGACGCGCGGCGTCTGCTCGTGTTCGGCCGCGGGCCTCAGGCGCGCGCGCACGCCGAGGCCTTGTCGGCGGTCCGGCCGATCGAGCGGGTGGACATGGTGGGGCGCGAGGCGCGGGCGACGGACGAGCTGGTGGCGGCAGCGGACATCATCTGCTGCTGCACGACGGCGCGCACGCCGCTGTTCGACGGGGCGGTCGTGGCTGGGCACGCCGCCGTCGTGGCGATCGGCTCGCATGAGCCGGGCGTGCGTGAGACCGACGACGCGCTCGCCCGGCGCGCGACCGTGGTGGTCGAGTCGCGGGCGTCGGCGTTGCGCGAGGCCGGCGACGTGATCGGCGCCATCGCGTCGGGCGCGATCGCGGAGGGCGATCTCGTCACCCTCGCCGAGCTGGTGGACGGCCGGGCGGCCGCGGCGAACGACCGCCCTCGATTGTTCAAGAGCACGGGCATGGCCTGGGAGGACGCGGTGGTGTCCGCGGCGCTGGTTGCCTGACGCTCACACGGCCAGCCATTCGTCGATCCGCACGCGCGCGGCCAGCACCGAGAAATCCCCGCTCTCGAGCATCTCCTGGGCCGCGCCTGCCATCGCGCCCACCGCGACCCAGGTCAGGCCGCCTCCGACGCTGATCCGCTGGCCGCCGGCCTCCACGATCTCGCTCATCGACAGGCGGGGGTGCGCCAGCACGTTCAGGGGCTTCGAGGTGGCCTCGCTGACCGCGCGGATCTCCTCGCCGTTGCGCAATCCCGGGGCGTAGAGCACGTCGGCGCCCGCCTTCTCGAAGGCCTGGAGCCGGGCGATCGTGTCGTCGAGGTCCGGGTTGTCGCGCACGTGGTTCTCGGCGCGGGCGGTGAGGGTGAACGGGAAGCTCAAGGCGTGGGCGGCCTCGCAGGCTGCGGCCACACGCTCGACGGCGTGGGCGAAGTCGTAGATCTCACCGGCCGGGTCGAAGTCCTCGATCGACCCGCCCACGGCTCCGGCCTCGGCCGCGCGCGTGATCGCCGCGGCGGCCTTCTCGGGCTCGCGCCCGTACCCGTTCTCCAGGTCGACCGACACCGGCAGGCTCGAGGCGGCCGCGAGGTCCGCGGTGTGCTGGAGCACCTCATCGGGGCCGGCGTCGCCGTCGAGGCGCCCGAGGGTGAAGGCGAAGCCGGAGCTGGTCGTGGCAAGCGCCTTGAAGCCGAGCGCCTGCATGACCTTGGCCGACCCGGCGTCCCACGGGTTGGGAATGATGAACGGCTCGCCCTGGTGCAGCTCGCGGAAGTCCGCTGCCTTCTGGTCCTGTGTCGGTTGCAACTGGCACCTCTTCTCGTTCTGGTGCTTGACGGCTCCTAACAACAGCAGGCGCGCGCGGATCGTGGGCGCGCGGGTAGCATCGCGGCGGATGAGGCCGCACTTCGACGTCAGCGACGATCCGGCCGGGGCCGCGGTGGCGCTGCTGACCGGCGCGGGCGGCCATGTCTGCCTCACAGGCGGCTCGACCCCGAAGAAGGCCTACGAGCGAGCGGCGGATGCCCGCGGCGACTGGTCGGGCGTCGAGTTCTGGTTCACCGACGAGCGCTGCGTGCCCCCCGACCACGAGCACTCCAACTTCCGCATGGTCAACGAGGCGCTGCTGGCCGGTGCCGCCGGGGCGACCGTGCACCGGATGAAGGGCGAGCTCGGCCCCGGTGCGGGCGCGGGCGAGCACGAACGCGAGTACGAGGCAGCCGGCCGGCCCGAGTTCGACCTGATCCTGCTGGGCATCGGTCCCGACGTCCACATCTGCTCGCTGTTTCCCGGCGACGACGCGCTCGGGGAGCGCGAGCGGGCGGTCGTGGGCGTCGAGACCCCCGGGATGGCGCCGCTCCTTTCGCGCATCACCTTCACGCTGCCGGTGGTAAACGCGGCGAGGGAGATCGTCTTCCTGGTGACCGGGGAGGACAAGGCGGACGCGGTCGCGCGGGCGTTCAACGGCCGCCGCGACCCGATGGCTCCGGCCTCGCTCGTGGACGGCGACGTGACGGTCCTGCTCGACCAGGGAGCGGCAGCGAGGCTCTGAGAGCCTTCACGCGCCGATCACGCGCTGGAAGGCCTCGTCGAGCTGGGTCTCCTCGTCGGGCGTGAGCGTGCGAAAGACGCGCCCGCGCGCGGTCGTCTTCTCGTCGGGGAAGATCAGCGGGTTGCCGGCCAGCTCGGGCACGTATTCCTCCACGCCGCGCACCGGGGGGACGTAGAAGAGCGCGCGGGTCAGGGCGGCGTGAACCTTGGGCTGGTAGTAGAAGTCCATCAGGCGCCGGGCGGAGTCCCTGTGCTTCGCGCCGACCGGGATGCAGAGGTTGTCGGTCCAGACGATGTGGCCCTCCGCGGGGTGGGCGAACGCGATGCGCGGGTCGTCGAGGGCGGTCTGCGCGGCGTCGCCGGACCAGCCCATCGCGATCGACGCATCGCCGCTCGAGAGCGCGGTGCGGTAGTCAAAGCCCGCGAACGAGCGCACCTGGCCGTCCTGCACGAGCTGCTCGACTCGCTCGACGGCGGCCAGCGCCGCGTCGAGGCTCGCGCGCTCGGGATCCTCGCCCATGGTGAGCAGGATCAGCCCGACGGTGTCGCGCATCTCGGTCTGCATCACGAGCCTGCCGCGAAAGCGGGGCGAGAGGGCGTCCTCGAGGCTCTCCAGCCCGCCGCCGACCTGATCGCGGCGGTACACGAGCCCCGTGTGCCCCACCTGCCACGGAACCGACCAGTGCCGGCCCGGATCGAAGCCGGGATCGCGCAGCCGGTCGACGAGGTTGCGCCGCACGTTTGGCAGCTCGAGCGCGTCGAGGCGCTCGACCCAACCAAGGCGCCGCAGCCGGGCGACCAGCCAGTCGACCGCGACGATGATGTCGCGGCCCCCCGACTCGCCGGTGGCAAGCAGCGGCCGCAGCTTGCCGAAGTACTCGACGTAGTCGGTGATCTCCGGCCTGAACTCGACGGCGATTCCCTGCTGTCGCTCGAAGCGCTCGAGCGTCGGGTAGGTCTTGGTGCGATCGTCGAAGTCGATGTACTCGGGCCAGCTCGAGAACACGAGCTGATCGTCCCCGCCGCCACCACAGGCGGCCAGCTGGGGCAGCAGACCGAGCCCGAGGGCGGCGCCGCCACCTCGGCGAAGCAGCGCCCTCCGCGTGAGGGTCGTGCGGGTCACACGCCCATTCTGCCTGGAAGCGGCCGCGCGGTCGCTGGCTCTCAGCGCAGATGCTCGGCGGACGGCGTGGGTTCGGGCGAAACGACGGGCTATAAGGGGTGGTGCGGGTTGCCGTGGCGCTCCATTGTCGACCTAGCGGTCTCAGGCACCGCTAACTCGACAACCAACGCCACGGAACGCGCCGCGGCGGTCCGTCCCACTTCTTATAGCTCGTCGTTGGCCGGGCCGGCGCCGGCTCAGAGCCGCGTGTCGGCCACCATGGCGCCGAACAGCAGGGCCAGGTAGGCCAGCGAGAACAGGTAGAGGCGCAGCGCGGTGCGCCGCTCGGGACGGCGCATCAGCCGCCAGGCGCCGTAGATGAAGCCCGCGCCCAGCACCACCGAGCAGGTCAGGTAGATCATTCCGAACGCGCCGGCGCAGAAGGGGAGCTGGCTGACGGCGTAGAGCAGGACCGTGTAGAGCAGGATCTGGCGGCGCGTCTCGGACTCGCCGCGGACCACCGGCAGCATCGGCACGCCCGGCTCGCGCGTACTCGTCCTTCATGAGCAGCGAGAGCGACCAGAAGTGCGGCGGCGTCCAGAAGAAGACGATCGCGAACAGGTAGATCGCGGTCCCGGAGAGCCCGCCCGTGACGGCCGCCCAGGCAACCAGCGGCGGCACCGCCCCGGCCGCGCCGCCGATCACGATGTTCTGCGGCGTCGTGCGCTTGAGCCACATCGTGTAGACGAGCACGTAGCCGAGCAGGCCCGACATCGAGAGCACGGCGGCGAGCGGGTTGACCGCGAGCGCCAGCAGGGCAAACGACGCGCAGCCGAGCACCACGCCGAACACGATCGCCGCGGTCGGGGAGACGCGCCCGCTCGCCACCGGGCGGTCGGCGGTGCGCTTCATCACGCGGTCGAGGTCGCGGTCGAGCGCGTGGTTGATCGCGCCCGGCGCCGCCCGCCGAGAGCGCTCCGCCCGAGGCAGGTGAGCAACACCAGGCCGAGCGAGGGGTCGCCGGCCACGTACATCGTGGTGACGGTGGTGAAGAGCAGCAGCGACTGCACCTTCGGCTTGCACATCTCGAAGTAGTCGGCGACGACGGCTCGCCAACCGGTGCGTAGCCTGCGACGTGCCTGCGCATCACGCCGCCACCGCCTCGGCGTTGCGCGGCGAGCGCTCGCGGGCAGGCGAGAGCTGGAGCGTCATGCCGAGCGAGGTGGCCCAGAGCAGGGTGCCGAGCGCGAGGTGAGCCAGGATCAGCAGCTCGTACTCGTCCAGCCAGACGTTGAGCGCGCCCACCAGGATCTGGACCGCGAGCAGGGCCGACCAGGGCTTGGGCGTAGCGGACCGCCACCCGCCTTCGCAGCGCGACCACCACCAGCGCGACCACCAGGATCGAAGCGAGGTACATGAAGAAGCGGTGGGTGAGGTGGATGTCGACCAGCCGCGCGTCGCCGAACGGCATGAAGTCGCCGTTGCAGGTGGGGAACTCCTTGCCGCACGCGTGGTGGGCGCCGTCGCCGAGCTGGTAGTCGGTGCGGCCGTAGTTCTGCGTGCCGGCCATGTAGCCGCCGGCCACGACGGTGCACAGGACCGCGCCGGTGGCGGCGATCGCAAGGCCGCGCAGGCGCGGGCCGCCGTTCTCGGCCGGGACCTCGTTGACCGCGCGCCAGAGGTAGAGCAGCAACCCGAGCAGCAGCATCGCCAACCCGAGATGGGCGGCGACGTAGGCCTCCTCGAGGTTCTCCTCGACCGTCGCTCCGCCGAGCGCGCCCTGGGCGATGACGAGGACGAGCAGCGCGGAGGTCGGAGCGAGCAGCCGGCGGTAGCGCCGCCAGGCGAGCACGAACAGGCTGAGGATCATGAACCCGACCACGATCGCGAGCGACGCGATGGGTGTACTCGATGATCGAGTTGAGGTCGACCCCGGGGGCGACGTCGCCGTTGCAGAACGGCCAGCCGTGGAAGCCCGACCCCGCCGGGCCGCAGCCGAGCCCGGAGTCCGACACGCGCACGATGCCGCCGACGATGATCAGCACGAAGGTCGCGATCCCGGTGGCCAGGACGAGCCGCCGCAGGCCCGGGCCGGCCGGCCCCGAGGAGGCCCGGGCGTTCACTAGAGGCTGCGCGGCGCCGCCGGCTGCGCCACGGTCTCGGCCGGCTTGGCTCCAGCCAGCACCTCGCGGCGGATGTCCTTCATCGGCTCAACGCTGCGCACCCGCGGGATCACGTCGAAGTTGTTGACCGGCGGCGGCGAGCTGGTGAACCACTCGAGCGTGTTGCCCTTCCACGGGTCGTTGCCCGCCTTCTTGCCGCGCTTGAGCGACAGCACGATGTTGATGGCCGTGAGCACCACGCCGACGGCGAGGATGAACGAGCCGATCGTGGACACGAGGTTGTAGCCGCCGACGCCGAGCTCCTCGGAGTAGTCGTAGACGCGGCGCGGCATGCCGCTGAGCCCGGCCGAGTGCTGGATCAGGAAGGTCACGTTGAAGCCGATGAACATCAGCCAGAAGGAAGCCTTTCCGAGCCCCTCGGAGAGCATCCGCCCGGTCATCTTCGGGAACCAGTAGTAGATCCCGGCGAAGATAGCCGAACACCCCGCCGCCGAAGATCATGTAGTGGAAGTGGGCGACGACGAAGTAGGTGTCGTGCAGCTGCCAGTCCACCGGGAAGATCGCGAGCTGGACGCCCGAGATGCCGCCGATCACGAACAGCGCGGGCAGCGCGGCGGCGAAGTAGAGCGGCGTCTTGTAGACGATGGAGCCGCGCCAGAGCGTCGCGATCCAGTTGAAGATCTTGATGCCTGTCGGCACCGCGATCGTGAACGACGCCAGCATGAAGAAGGCGAGCACCACGGTGGCCGTCGGCGTGGTGAACATGTGGTGCGCCCACACCAGCAGGCCGAGGAACGCGATCGCCACGGTGGCGGCCGCGATCGCCTTGTAGCCGAAGATCGGCTTGCGCGCGAACACCGGCAGGATCTCGGAGATCATCCCGAACGCGGGCAGGACCATGATGTAGACCTCGGGGTGCCCGAAGAACCAGAACAGGTGCTGCCACAGCAGCGGGTCGCCGCCGCCGGTGGGGTCGAAGAAGGCGGTGCCGAAGTGGCTGTCGGTCAGCAGCATCGTGACCGCCGCGGCGACCGCCGGCAGCGCCACGATCAGCAGGTAGCTGAACACGAGGATCGTCCAGATGAACAGCGGCATGCGGCCCCAGCTCATCCCGGGCGCGCGCATGTTGTGGATCGTGGCCACGAAGTTGATGGCCCCGAGGAGCGACGAGATGCCGGTCAGGTGGATCAGGAAGATCCACGCGTCCACGCCCCCGCTCGGGGAGTAGAGGTCGTCCGAGAGCGGGGCGTACATGGTCCACCCCGCCTGGGGCGGCTCGAAGAAGATGCTGCAGTAGAAGGCGATGCCGCCGAACAGCGTGAGCCAGTAGGAGAGCGCGTTCAGCCTCGGGAAGGCCATGTCGCGCGCGCCGATCATGAGCGGGACGAGGTAGTTCCCGAAGCCCGCGATCAGCGGGATCACGAACAGGAAGACCATGGTCGTCCCGTGCATCGTCACGAGGCCGTTGTAGGTCTCGGGATCGACCAGCGTGTTGTTCGGCTGCGCGAGCTGCAGCCGCATCATGAGCGCCTCCACGCCGCCGAGCATCAGGAAGACGAAGGCGGTCGCGATGTAGAGGATCCCGATCTTCTTGTGATCGGTCGTCGTGAGCCAGGCGAGCCAGCCGCGGGGCGGCGACTGCAGCCCGTGGAGGATCACCTCGGGACGAGCGGCCTTCGGGGTGGCCTGGGTTCCCGCTTCCATTACTCCTCGTCGTCCTCACGCTGCTCACGCTGCTCCGCCAGGTCCTCGCCCGATTGCTGGATCGCGTCGCGCTGCGCCTCGGCCCAGGCCTGGAACTCGCTCCGGCGTGACGAGCCAGGACCTCGGCGCGCATGTCGGCGTGGTTGGCGCCGCACAGCTCCGCGCACTGGCCGCTGAAGGTCGTGCCCTCGAACTTGCCCGGGATCTTGAACCAGGTCTCGTTCACGTGACCGGGCACGCCGTCGACCTTGCCGCCCAGCTTGGGGATCCACCAGGAGTGGATGACGTCGGAGGCGGTTATCTCGAGGACGACCGTCGTGTTCACCGGGACGACCATCTCGTTGGTAGGTGAAGAGCGGTTGCCGTGGCCGTAGTCGTAGCGCCAGAGGTACTGCTGGCCGTTGACCTTGATCCGCAGGATCGGACCGCCGTCCCGGGGCGGGCTGGGCTGGTCGATCGACGCGAACTGCGCCTGCGACGCGCGCAGGCCGTCCGGGCCGGAGGCCGGCGGGTTCTCGATGTCGGGGAGGTAGAGGAACGTCACGACGGTCAGCACCACGAGGATCAGCGCGGCCCCGAGCGTCCAGCCCGAGCTCGAGCGGCGTGTTGCCGCGGATCTGCGCGGCCTCGGGGCCGCCGCGACGGGCGCGGTGGCGGACGAGCGACCAGAGCAGGGTGCCCTCGACGATGAGAAAGATGACCAGCCCGATGTAGAGCGTGATCTTGTAGAGCGTGTCGATGTCGTCGGCGTTCGACGACCCACCGGACTCGGGGGTGAAGGCGTCCGCGAAGGCCGCGGGAGCCGCGACGAGCAAGGCGAGCAGGGCCGCTGCCAGAGCGGCGATCAGCAGA
The DNA here is from genome assembly GCA_963762265.1 of uncultured Thermoleophilaceae bacterium. Classification (GTDB taxonomy): domain Bacteria; phylum Actinomycetota; class Thermoleophilia; order Solirubrobacterales; family Thermoleophilaceae; genus JACVRW01. Next base: position 150,791 of record CAVXKC010000007.1, read on the forward strand.
CGTCGTGGCATGCCGGTGGGCAAGGCGCGGGGATCATATCTTTGCTTCGGGCGAAGGCTCCACTTCGTGCCGCTTGCCCCGAACTTGGGCGCGGGAACCCCGGTGCGAGGGGGTCAGACCCCCTGGAACTCGGCCTCGCGCTTCTCTACGAAAGCGAGCACGCCCTCCTGGAAGTCCTTGGTGCGGGCGAGCGCGTGCTGAAGCTCCGCCTCGAGGTCGAGCTGGCCGTCGAGGTCTGGATAGAGCATCCGGTTGAGCGCCCGCTTCGAGCCGGCGTAGGAGCGCGTCGGGCCCGCGGCGAGCTTCTCGGCCAGGGCGACCGCCTCGTCCAACATCGTGGCGTCGGGATGGACGAAGTTGACGAGGCCCCACTCGAGCGCGCGCGCGGAGTCCACGCGTTCGCCGAGCATCGCCATCTGAAAGGCGCGCGCCTTGCCGACCGCGGCGGGCACGAACAGCGTGGAGCCGCCGTCGGGCATCAGGCCGATGTTCACGAAGGCGAGGCCGAAGTAGGCCGACTCCGCGGCGAGGACGAGATCGCAGGCGAGCGCCAGCGAGGCGCCGATGCCGACGGCCGGGCCGTTGACCGCGGCCACCACCGGCTTCTCGAGGCGCCGGACCCCGGCGATGATCGGGTGGTAGAGCTCGACCAGCTCCTTGCGCACGTCGGGCATGCCGTCGTCTGCCTGGTCGAAGCCGGCCTTGAGGTCGGCGCCCGAGGAGAAGCCGCGCCCGGCTCCGGTGATCAGGACGGCGCGCACCGATTCGTCCGCGGCGTCGGCTTCGATCACCTGTCGCAGCTCGCGTCCGAACGGCTGGTTCCACGCGTTGAGCGAGTCCGGGCGGTTCAGCGTGATGCGCCCAACCCCCTCGCTCTGTTCCCAGATCAAGTGCTCGTAGCTCATGCGCGCACACTATCCGCGAGCGCGCGAACCCCGCGCTCGATCGCCGGCTCCGAGATGCGTCCGTAGCCGAGCAGCAGGGCGGGCGGGCCGGGAGCGATCCGGTGCTCGGAGAGGCCCTGCAGGTCGAGCCCGGAAGAGCGAGCCGCGTCGAGCACGGCTCGCTCGTCCGAGCCGGGCGGCAGGGGGACCACGAGGTGAAGTCCAGCCGCGACGCCGGTCGGCGCGCAGGCGGGAAGGTGACGCTCGAGGGCGGACACCAAGGCGTCGCGGCGCGCGCGGTAGACCGAGCGCGTGCGGCGAAGGTGGCGGTCGAACTCGCCGCGCTCGAGGAAGTCCGCAAGCGCGAGCTGCTCCACCACGGGCGTGCCGAGGTCGTCGGTCGCCTTCGCCGCGCCGGCGGCCTCTGCGACGCGCTCCGGCACGACCAGCCAGCCGAGCCGCAATCCGGGCGCCAGCGTCTTCGAGACCGATCCGGCGTAGGTCACCAGCTCGGGGGCGAGGCCCTGCAGCGCGCCGACCGGAGTGCGGTCATAGCGGTACTCCGCGTCGTAGTCGTCCTCGAGCACGAGCGCCCCTGAACGGGCCGCCCAGTCGATCAGCGCGGTGCGCCGCTCCGGCGACAGCACCACGCCGAGCGGGAACTGGTGGGCCGGGGTGACCATGATGCTGTCGGGCACACGGGAGGCGATCCGCTGCTCCAGCACGTCCACGCGCAGGCCGTCCGCGTCGACGGGCACGCCGACGATGTCCAGTCCGTTCGCGGCGAGCTGCGCTCGGCCTGGGCCGCTCGAGGGGTCCTCGATCGCCATACGCAAGGCGCCCAGCGCGACCAGAGCGCGGGCGAACACCGCCATCCCCTGCGCCATCCCCGACGTCACTATCACGCGCTCCGGGTCCGCTGCAACGCCGCGCACGCGGCCGAGGTAGCCGGCGAGCGCGTGGCGCAGCTCTGGTGCTCCGCGCGGGTCGCCGTAGTCCAGGCGCGCGTCCGGCGCGCTGCTCAGGGCGCGCCGCAGCGACGCCAGCCACGCCGCGCGCGGGAACAGCGAGACGTCCGGTCCACCGGGCCGGAAGTCGAAGCGCGGCGCGCGCTGTGCCTCGATCCGGGGCGTGTCCGCGGGCGGGGGAGCGGCCGCGTCTGAGACGCGCGTGGGCGCGCCCTGGCGCGCGAGCAGGTAGCCCTCGGCGGCAAGCTGGGCGTAGGCGTCCACCACCACGCCGCGCGAGACGCCGAGCTCGCGCGCGAGCGCGCGCGTGGAGGGGAGCGCCAGGCCCTGGGCGAGGCGCCCGGAACGCACGGCGTCGCGCAGTTGCTCCTCGACCTGGGCGCGCTTCGATCCGGCGCCGGGAGTCAGGCGCAGCATCAGCTCAGGGTGACCCCGACGCTTACCAACTGGTCCTATCGAGCGCTCGCTCACTGGTCCTTCCAGTCGAACCAGTAAGAGCATACGCTGCGATCGTGCCCGAGCCCTCGACCCTGCTGCTCTTCGCCGCGAGCGCCGTCGTCCTGGTGCTGATCCCGGGGCCGAACTTGATTTACATCGTGACCCGAAGCGTCGAGGGCGGGCGCCGGGTCGGGCTGGCCTCGATGCTCGGGGTCGAGGCGGCCACGCTCGTTCATATCGCCGCCGCCGCTGCCGGGCTGTCGGCCCTGCTGGCTTCCTCGGCGGTCGCCTTCGACGTCGTTCGCTGGGCGGGGGTGGCCTACCTGGTCTACCTCGGGCTGCGCGCGCTGCGCGCCGGCGGCACGAGCCCGCAGGTGCTGGAGAGCCCCGCCCGCGGGCACCGGCGGGACTTCGCGGAGGGCATGCTCGTGAACCTGCTGAACCCCAAGGTGTCGATCTTCTTCCTCGCCTTCCTGCCTCAATTCGTGGACCCCGCGCGCGGCGCCGCCTGGGCGCAGGTGCTCGTGCTCGGCGCCGTGTTCATGGTCATCGCCTGCGTGCTCGACCTGCTCTACGTGTTCGCCGCGGGGGCGCTTGGGAATCGCCTGCGCGGCGGGCGCGCGGCGACCCGGATCGCGGGCGGCGTCTACCTCGCGCTCGCAGCGCTCGCGGCCGCGACGGGCGGGCGCCGAGCGTGAGCCCCACGCTGCGCGGAGCCCTGCTGGCCACCGCGGCGCTCGCGCTGGTCGGCTCGCTGGTGGCCTCGGCGGACCTCGTCGAGGGCTACCCGCTGCCGACCGGCCAGGCGCTGCGCTACGCGCTCGCCGCGCTCGTGCTGCTGGTGGTGGCGCGCGGCCGGCTGCCGCGCCTCGACCTGCGCGAGGCACTCGGGCTCGCGGCGGTGTCCGCAACGGGGCTCGTCCTCTTCAACCTCTTCGTGATCGAGGGCGTCCGCGAGACCGACCCCGCCACGGTCGGCGTGATCATCGGCTGCGTGCCGGTGGTGCTCGCGCTCGCCGGGCCGCTGTCGGAGGGCCGGCCGCTCAGCCCCAGGGTGATCACGGCCGCGGTGGTGGTCGCGGTGGGCGCCGCCGGCGTCCAGTGGGCGGGCGGCGGAATGACGACCGCCGGGCTGCTCTTCGCCTTGGGCGCGCTGGCCTGCGAGGCCGGCTTCTCGCTCCTGGCCCTGCCCTATCTCGCCCGGCTCGGTCCGCTCGCCCTCTCGACCTACGCCTGCCTGTTCGCCGTGCCGATGCTCGCGGTCTGGAGCTTGGTGGCCAACGGACCCTCGCTGCCGCTGCCCGACGCGGAGCAGGCCGCCGCGCTCGGCTACATGGCGGTCGGCGTGACCGTGCTCGGCTTCGTCTCGTGGTACTCGGCGGTCGGACTGCTGGGCGTCGAGCGGGCCGGGCTCTTCTCGGGCGTGCTCCCGGTCAGCGCACTCGCCTGCTCGGCGCTGCTCGGGGTCGCCGAGGTCACGCCCGAGCGCCTGCTCGCCGTGGTCGTCGTGGCGGCTGGAATCACGCTCGGCGTACGGGCCCAGGGCGGGTTCCTAACCTTCCGCGAGTGCTCCTCGACAGCATCGACTGGCTCGGCCACTCGGGCTTTCGCATCCGCGTCGGCCGGGCGGTCGTCTACATCGACCCCTACCGCGTGCCCGACGGGTCCCCGCCAGCCGACCTGATCCTCGTCACCCACGGGCACTACGACCACTTCTCGCCCAGGGACGTCGAACGGCTCTCGACCGAGGGGACGCGGCTCGTCGGGCCGCCGGCGGTGGCCGAGCGCGTGAGCGGCCGTGTGCACTCGATCGCGCCTGGCGAGCTGATCGACGACGAGCTCGTGCGCGGCGTCCACGTGGCGGCCGTGGCGGCGTACAACACCTCCAAGCGCGACGCCGACGGCAACCTGTTTCATCCGCGCGAGGCCGGCTGGGTGGGCTACGAGCTGAACATCCGCGGAGAGCGGCTCTACCACTCGGGCGACACCGACGTGATCCCCGAGATGGACCGCGTGACCGGCGTGGACGTGGCCCTGCTTCCGGTCAGCGGGGTCTACGTGATGACCGCGCACGAGGCCGCCGAGGCGGCGCGCCGCATCCAGCCGCGAGTGGCCGTGCCCATGCACTGGGGAGAGCACATCGGCACCGCGGCCGAAGCCCAGGCCTTCGCCGAGCGCGCGCCCGTCGAGGTGCGCGTGCTGGAGAAGGCCATCACGTGAGGTGGCGCCGCCCCGCGTGACGTTCCTCTAACTCTCGCTTTGGCGCGGTGCCGATCCCGTGGCCGTTAGTGGAGCTGGCCCCGAGTGTTGGGGCCTAGCGTCGACAAATCGTCGCTGTGCATGGGAAGCAGCAGTTTCGGGGGGCGAATAGCGCGTGCGCGTTCAGGCGAGAGGGACGGTGCCGGTCCGCCGGGTGCCCTCAGCGATCCGTTCCAGAACCAGGTCCCTGTTCCCAGGCCTTCGTTTCGAGGTCCCTGCGAGCCTGAGCGGTGCTCATGCGCACTCGCGACTCAGCCAGCCAACTCGTCCGCCGCTGGTCCCTCGTAGTGCGCCGTCGCGCCCGCCGCTCTGCAAGCCGTCTCACGAAGCCAGCCATTTTCGGCCTCCTTGAGGTAGGTCTTCCTACTGTACGCCTTCGCCGTGACTGGAACAAACTCAGCCGCGTCGCCGACGGCGAGCGCCAGGATCCTTCCGACTCGGTGGAGGCTCGCGGGCGGGCTGAGCAGAAGCAGGAGCGCGGGCTTGCGAGCCCTAGCCTTTGCGGTCTCGGGGACCGCTAACTCGACAACGAACCTGCCGGCCGGGCGCTAGGAGGCAGTGCGGAGGCGCAGCGCGGCGCCCGCCGCCAGCAGCCCCAGGCCGATCGACGCCAGCCCGGCGAGCTCGAGACCGGTCGTGGGCAGCGAGCCGGGGGAGACCGACTCCTCGCCGTCGCTCGGCGCATCCTCGCCGGGGCTGACTCCGTCGTCGCCCGTGGTCTGCTCGTCGCCGTCGACCGTCGGCTCGTCTTGCCCGGGTTGCTCCTCGCCCTCGGGCGTGGTCGGCGTGTCCTCTTGAGCTGAGCCGGCCAGGGGGGCCGACGGGCTGCTCGCTTGGCCGGCGACCGCGACCGCGGCCGCTCCGCTCGCTTGCGACGGGGCCATCGCGCCGCCGCTCGCGCCCTGGGACAGCGTGTCGGCGAGCGTGCCGCCCGACTGGGCGAACACGGGCGTGGCCGAAGCGAGCCCGAGAGCCACCAGCGAGAGCGTGAGCGATGCGCGGAGCAATGCCATCGCGGACGCGTTCGCGGCGGGGGCGGGATCTCCTCGTGGTGCAAGCCCCTGTGCCGGGTATCCTCACCCCCGCCTTGCGAAGCACTCGCGCCCTACGACGCCTTGCCTGGGGTGCGGTGGCGGTCGGCGTGATCACGCCGGTCCTCCGGCACCGGCTCAAGCTCCGGCCGCCGGTCGTCGCTGCCCTCTCCTGGCCGGCCCCCGCCGCTCTCGCGCTCGCCGCGCCGCGATCGCCGCTGCGTGACACGGGTATCTACAGCGTGCAGATGTGGGTCTACTTCGCCCATTTCGACATGCCCGACGACGATCCCGATGCCCTGCTCGCACGCCTCAAGGTCGACTACCCGATTCGCGCCGATCGCTTGCTCGGGCTCGGCACCATCCCCACGCTCCGCCTGCAGCGCGCGCTCAGCCGCGAGCATCACGTGGGAGCCCTCGAATACGCCCTGTCGGCGATCCACTGGAGCTGGTTTCTCGTGCCGCACGGCACGCTCGCCTACGTGCTGCTGCGCCACCGCGAGCACCTCCCGCGCTCGGCCGCGCTCATGGCCGCCTGCTTTGACCTCGGCTGCGTCGTCTACTGGAGCGTGCCCACGGCGCCGCCCTGGTGGGCTGGCGCGAACGGCCACCTGCCGCCGGTGCGGCGCATCATGGCCGAGGCGGGCGAACGCTTCTGGGGACGTCTCTGGAACCCGCTTTACCATTCGCTGCAAGGCAATCCGTTCGCCGCCATGCCCTCACTTCACTTCGGCACGTCCGTGATGGCCGCGCACATCCTCTCTCAGGTTGGCCCGGCCCATGCAGCCCTCGGTTGGCTGTACGCAGTCACGCTCGGCTTCGGCCTGGTCTACCTCGGTGAGCACTACGTGGTCGACCTGATCGCCGGCCTCGCGCTCGCCGAAGCGATCTGGCGCGGGGCCCCGAGAGTGGAGCCGCTGGTCAAGCGGGTCGTCGGCCTCATCCAGCGGCTAGAGCCGCGGACCGGCTGATGCGGGCCGAGGAGCGCGACCTGGCGCTCGAGCTCGAGCTCGGGTTCGACGAGGAGGACACCGGCAGAGACGAGGACTCCGAGCAGGTAGGGGCCTTCGGGGCGCTGCTGCAGGACCGCCGCAGGCTCTTTGGCGGAGCACTCCTGTTCCTGCTGGTCGTCGTGGGCATCTACATCGTCTTCCCAAAGCTGGTCGGGCTCGACGACGCCGTGAAGAAGCTCGACAACGCCACCTGGTACTGGTTGGTCGTCGCGATCGGCTTCAACGTCGCGGCTTTCGCCGCCTACGTAGCGCTGTTCCGAGGCATCCTTGCCGGTCCGCGCGACGACGCCGTCCATCGCCGGCTCGACCTCCGCGCCTCCTACCAGATCACCATGGCCGGGCTCGCTGCCACGCGCATCTTCTCGGCGGCCGGCGCCGGCGGCATCGTCCTCACCTACTGGGCCCTGCGAAAGGCGGGCATGCCGCGGCGCCGCTCGGCTTGCCGCATGGTCGCCTTCCTGGTGCTGACCTACGCGGTCTACGCCGGCGCGCTCATGACCTTCGGGACGCTGCTGCGCACCGGGGTGCTGCCCGGCGACGATCCGTTCGGCGGGACCGTGGTGCCGGCCTTCGTGGCCGGCGCTCTGATCGCGGTGTTCGCGCTCATCGCGCTGATCCCGGACGACATCGAGCGCCGCATCCAGAGCTTCGCCGGGGGCTACCGCCGCACCCGCTACCTGACGCGGCTGGCCAAGGGACCGGCGACCCTGTCGAGCGGGGTGCGCACCGCCGCCGCCTACCTGCGCCACCCCCAGCGCGGGGCGCTCGCGGTGCTCGGAGCCGTGGGCTTCTGGGCCGCCAACATCGGCGTGCTCTGGGCGAGCTTCGAGGCCTTCGGTGGCGACGTCCCGTTCGCCGTGCTCGTGCAGGGCTTCTTCATCGGCATGGCGGCCAACCTGATCCCGTCGCCGGCGGGTGGCGTGGGGTCGGTCGACGCGGGGATGATCGGCGCCTTCGTCCTGTTCGGGATCGACGAGAACATCGTCTTCCCGGCGGTGCTGACCTACCGCGTGATCGCCTTCTGGCTCCCGATCCCGCCGGGGATCGTGGCATTCATACAGCTGCGAAAGACGGTCGCGAGGTGGGAGCGCGAGCGGGACGCGGCGCGAGCGCGTGCGACTATACTTCAGAAAGTAAAGTAAGAGCCGATCAAGAATGAGCGTGGAGACCAAAGACATCGAGAACGTCGTAATCGTCGGTAGCGGGCCTGCCGGCTACACCGCTGCCCTCTACACGTCGCGCGCGGATCTCGATCCGCTCGTGGTCGAGGGCTTCGCGTGGGGCGGCCTGCTTCAGCAGACGACCGACGTCGAGAACTACCCGGGCTACCCCGAGGGCGTTCTGGGACCTCAGATGATGGAGGACTTCCGCAAGCAGGCCGAGCGCTTCGGCACGCGCTTCATCACCGACGACGCGACGAAGCTCGACCTCTCCGACGAGCCGGGCGGCATCCACACCGTCCACGTCGGCGGGCAGGAGATCCGAACCCGCGCCGTGATCCTCGCGATGGGCGCCGAGCCCAAGAAGATCGGTGTACCCGGTGAGGACGAGCTGGCCGTGGGCCGCGGCGTCTCCTACTGCGCCACCTGCGACGCTGCCTTCTACCGGGGTGCCGAGACGATCGTCCTGGGTGGCGGCGACACCGCAATGGAGGACGCGACCTTCCTGGCCAAGTTCGCGGGCAAGGTGACGGTGATCCACCGCCGCCCCGAGTTCCGTGCCTCGGCGATCATGCTCCAGCGCGCCAAGGACACCGACAACATCGAGCTGCTCACGCCCTACGTCGTCAAGAGCTTCGAGGCCGGCGAGGACGGCGCGCTCGAGCGGGCGATCCTCGAGAACACCGAGGACGGGTCGACCAAGGAGATCCCGATCAAGGGAGCCTTCATCGCGATCGGCCACCGGCCGAACTCGCAGCTCGTCGCGGACAAGCTCGAGCTCGACGGCGAGGGCTACGTGCTGCCCGGAGGGACGCACCACCCGCACCAAGCTGCCGGGCGTCTTTGCCGCGGGCGACCTGACCGATCACGTCTACCGCCAGGCCGTGACCGCCGCGGGCACCGGCTGCATGGCCGCGCTCGACGCCGAGGCCTACCTGCGCGACACTCCGATCGACGCCGAGGCCCACTGGGCAGGCCTGCCGGACAAGATCGAGGCAGCGGCCGAGACCGCCGCCTCGTAGCCTTCGGGCTCTGAGCCCCTCGAAGATCTGGAAGAACTGGGCCGGCGACCAGCGCTGCGCGCCCGAGCGTTTCGAGCGGCCCGTGGACGAAGCCGAGCTGTCGCGCGCGGTGGCGGGCGCGCGGCGCGTCAAGGTCGCGGGGGCGGGCCACTCGTTCACCGACATCGCCTGCACCGACGGGGTGATGCTCGACCTCTCGCGCATGAACCGCGTGCTGGCCGTGGACGGCCGGCTGGTCACCGTCGAGGCGGGGATCACGATCCGCGAGCTGGGTCCGGCGCTCGCCGCGCGCGGCCTTGCGCTCGAGAACCAGGGCGACGTCGACCCACAGACGATCGCCGGCGCCATCTCGACCGCCACGCACGGCACCGGTGGAGCGTTCGCCAACATCTCGTCGCAGGTGACCGGCATGCGCGTGGTCACTGCCGACGGGGAGGCGCGTCGAGCTTCGCGAGGGCGACGATCTGCGGGCGGGCCGGGTCTCGCTCGGCGCGCTGGGCGCCATCTCGGCGGTGACGCTGCGCTGCGTGCCCGCCTTCAGGATCCATCGTGTCGACGAGCCCGCGCCGCTCGACGATGTCCTCGCATCGTTCGACCGGCGGGTGGCGGCCAACGACCACTTCGAGCTGTTCGTCTTTCCCTACACGCGGACGGCGCTCACGCTCACCTCGGAGCGCACCGACCGCAAGCCGCGGCGCGCCGGTCCGGTCAAAGCATTCCTGCGCGACCTGATGCTGGAGAACGGGGCGCTGGAGCTCGCCTGTCGGCTCGGGCGCCGCTTTCCGGGGCGCATCCCGCAGTATCAACCGGACCCTGGTCGGCGCGATGTCGCGCGCCGAGCACCTCGACGTGAGCTATCGCGTGTACGCGAACCGGCGCACGGTGCGCTTCACCGAGATGGAGTACGCGCTCCCGCGGGAGCACACGATCGAAGCCGCTCGAACGCGTGCTCGCGCTGGTCGAGCGGCGGCGACTGCCGATCGGCTTCCCGATCGAGGTGCGCGTGGCCGCGCCCGACGACGCGCTGCTCTCCACCGCGCACGGCCGCGCCACCGGCTACGTCGCCGTCCACCAGTACCGCGGCATGGAGTTCGAGAGCTACTTCCGGGCGGTCGAGGCGATCATGGACGAGTACGGCGGGCGTCCGCACTGGGGCAAGCGCCACTACCAGACCGCCGCCTCCCTGCGCTCGCGCTATCCCGGGCTTTGACGGCTTCCTGGCCGTGCGCGACCGGCTCGACCCCGACCGCAAGTTCGAGAACGACTACCTGAGGAGAGTGCTGGGGTGACCGAGGCCACAGCCACGCTGTACGCGATCCCGGGCTCCCACTCCGCCAAGACCGGCGAGCTGATGGTCCGCCACAAGGGAATCCACTACCGGCGAGTGAACCTCATGCCCGGCTTCCACCGCGTCTACGTGAGGCTGCGCGGCTTCCCCGGCGACCGCGTGCCGGCCGTGCGCTTCGCCGACGGGCGCAAGGCGCAGGGCACGCGCCCGCTCGCACGCGCGCTCGACGACATCGTGCCCGAGCCGCGCCTGGTCCCCGCGGACCCGCGCGTGGAGGAGGCCGAGCGCTGGGGCGACGAGGTGCTCCAGCCGTGGGCGCGGCGCATGGTGGTCGAGGCTGGGACGCGCGATCCCGATTCGCTCGAGGACCGCGGCGCCCAGGGGCGGCTCGGGCCGCTGCTCACGCCCCGGACGCCCGCGCGCCGGACGATGGCGCGGCTGGTCAAGATCGCCTTTCGCATGACGCCTTCGCAGCTTGCGGACGACCAGACGCCGCGTGGGGGAGGTGCTCGACCGAGTCGACGGCCTGATCGCCGAGGGCGTCCTGGACGGCGAGCAGCTCAACTGCGCGGACTTCCAGATCGCAACGAGTCTGGCGCTGGTCGACTACCGCCTGGACGTGCGCGCCGAGCTGCGCCCGCGGCCCGGCCGGGGCCCTGGTGGAGCGGGTGCTGCCGTTTTCGTCGTCGTCCTGACCGGCCCGCCCGGGGCGGGCAAGACCGTCGCACTCACCGCGCTCAGCGACTCCCTGGTCGACGACGGGATTGCGCACGCGGCGGTCGACGCCGACGAGGTCGCCTGGGCGTATCCCTTCCCCGACCTCGCGCAGCGCTGCGAGCACCTGCGCGCCTGGCGCGAGCCGCACGCGCGCGCCGGAAACGAGCTGCTGCATCGCAGCCGAGGTGATCGAGTCGCGCCGCCCATCTCGCCGACGTGCTCGCCGCCCTCGGCGCCGACGCTCACCTGCTGGTCTGCCTGGAGGCCGCGCCGGCGACGCTTCGCGACCGCATCGTTGCCCGCGAGCCGCCCGGCTGGCACGGCCTGGCCTATCTCCTGGGTGAGGTGGAGCCGCTGTGCGCAGTCGCTGGCCGTGCTCGACGGAGTGCACCTGAGGCTCGACAGCGAGCGGCTTGCCCCGGCGCAGATCAGCGAACGGGTTCGCTCGGCGCGGCCTGACATTCTGGGGGCAGGCGCCGGTCGAGCGTGACCACGCGCCCGTCGCGGGTGCGCACGCGGGCACGTACTTTCGCTCCGGCCACGGCCGCCGCGAACGGGCGCAAACGGTCGCGAACGCGGCCCGTGCTGCGGAACTCGACCTTCTCGATGCCGCGCCCGGCCACCACCGCCGAGCAGGCTCGCAGGCTCAGGCTCACCTTGGGCGGTGTGCGGCACGACGCCCCCGCACAGATCTGCAGAGCGGCCAGCCGCTCTGAGAGCCGTCTCTGGATGGCGTCGTAGGCGGGGTCGTCGTGCACGCTCTCGAGCTGGTCCGGATCGCGCTCCAGGTCGTAGAGCTCGCGCGTACCGTTGTCGTGCTCGGCGTAGGTGAAGCGATAGTTGCGTAGCGCCGAGAAGGCGACCGCCTGGATGCCGCTCGGCCCTTCGAGCAGCAGCTCGCGGCCCGATTCGAGGCCGCCGTCGCGCAGCAGCCCGAACAGCGACTCGCCGTCTTGAACGCGGCCGGGCAGCGCGCCGGCGGCGTCGAGGATGGTGGGCGCGAGATCGGCGTTGCTCACCAGTTGACGGCGTCGCGCGTCCGCCGGGACGCCCGGCCCGCGCAGGATGAGCGGCACCCGGATCGAGGGCTCGTAGATCATGACCTTGCCGCGGGAGACGCGGTGCTCGCCGTGGAAGTAGCCGTTGTCCGATGTGAACACGATCAGGGTGTTGTCCAGCTCGCCCGATGCGCGCAGTGCCTCGACGATACCCACGACGCCCTCGTCGACCGCGAGCAGCGACTCGAGCTCCTGGCTGTAGTTCTCCTCGATGGCGGCTACGCGCGGCCGGCGTGAGCCGCGGCCGCCTGCGGATGAAGTTCGGCTTGTCGGACACGTCGGCCTCGTTGAAGGCCGGCGAGCGCGGCAGCGGCTCGCCCGCGAAGGCGTCGCGGTGACGCGCGGCCGGGCTCGGGGTCGCCATGCCCACAGGGTCGTCGGGATCGCGCGGACCACCGGTGTGCGGGGCCACGAAGGCGAGCGAGAGAAAGAAGGGGTCGGAAGAGGGGGCCAGGCGGGTCACCGCGTCCACCGCGCGCTGGGCGTACTCGTCGGTCGAGTAGCGCGGGTAGCTCGTGACCACGCCGTTCTCGTTGAGCTGGTAGCCGTAGAACTGGTAGGTCGAGGGGTCGACCGACGCGTACCACTCACTCCAGCCCGGCGGCACCTCCTCCGGCGGCCTGTCCTGCCCGTAGCGATTTAGGAACTTGCCGATGTGCAGCGTGTGATAGCCGGCGCGCTGGAGCCACACGGGCAGCCACTCGGCGGTATCGAGGCGGCCGTAGCCGCCCTCGGGCGGCCGGTTGCCCAGCACACCGTGGTTGTGCATGTACTGCCCGGTGAAGAACGTGGCTCGCGAGGGACAGCAGAGCGCGGTGGAGACGACCGCGCGGTCGAAGGTGGTCCCGCGCCGGCCGAGCGCCGAGCGCACGCCCGACATGACTCGCATCGACTCGGCCGTCTGGTCGTCGGTCATGATCACGACGATGTTCGGCCGAGCGCCGGCCTGGCCGGGATCGCTCGAGGCGCCGCACCCCGAGGCGGCGACCGCGACTCCGAGCAGCAGCGCGAGCGCCGCGCGGGTCGCGCCCGGCCTCACCGGCAGGCTTTCAGCCTGCGATCGAGCGTGAAGAGGCGGCCGTCGCGCAGCTCGGCGCGCACGCGCACGAGGTAGCGCCTGCCCTCCGGCACGCTCGGCTTGCGGATCCGCTGCGAGATCGGGCTCTCCGCGGCGACGCTCGCGACCCGGCGGCGAGCGACGCTGAAGACCGCGCCCACGACCCGGCCGCGGTCGCGTCCGCCGATCCGCGCCCTCAGGTCGCCGGGCGCGCAGGCTCCCTCGAGCACGGGCCGGCCCTGGGAGCGCAGCCCGAGCTTGAGCGCCGGCCGCTTCTGGCAGCCTCGCCCCGCGCAGTTCTTCAACAGGCGCAGGCGCTGAGCCATGTCGCGTTCGACCGCCGCGTAGCGGGGCTGGCCGTCCACGCTGCGCAGCTGGTAGGGGTCGCGCTTGAAGTCATAGAGCTCGTACTCGCCGGTCGTGCGGTGCTCGGCATAGAGAAAGCCGTTGGTGCGCAGCGCGCGGTAGGCGGGCACGTTGTTCGCCCCGTTGCCGTTCTCGATCAAGAGGTCGCGTCCCAGCCAGACGCCGCGGTCATCTTCGAGGTCGAGCAGGGAACGCCCGTCGAGCGTACGTTCCGCGGTCGCGCCCGCGGCATCGACGATCGTGGGCACGACGTCGATGTTCGCGACCGGCCGAGGGTCGGCCCAGTTTCGCGGGATGCCCGGTCCGCGCATCACGAGCGGCACCCGGATCGACTCCTCGTAGAGCAGCACCTTCTCGCCCTGAGCGCGGTGCTCGCCGTGCATGTAGCCGTTGTCGGAGGTGAAGACGATCAGCGTGTTGTCCAGCTCGCCGGTGCGCTCGAGGGTGCCGACCACCCGCGCCACCGCGTCGTCGACGGCCTGTAGGGCCTCGAGCTCCTGGCGCCAGTTCTCCTCGATCCCGGCGGCTCGCTGGGGCGTGAGCCTCGGCCGGTCGCCGACCACCTGGGGCTTGTCCAGCATGTTCGCCTCGTCGAAGCTCGGCGAGCGCGGCATCGAGCTGCCCGCAAACAGGTCGCGGTGGCGCGCCGCGGGGGAGGGGGTGCCGAGCGTGGTCGGGTCGTCGGCATCGCGCGGCCCGCCGCGGTGCGGCGCGACGAACCAGAGCTGGAGGAAGAAGGGCTTGTCGCCAGGGGCGGCCTGCTCGATCAGCTCGCTCGCCCGCCGGGCGTGGAAGTCGGTCAGGTACTCGCCCGGATGGGCGGCGTCGGGGTGCGAGACGAGCGACCCGTTCTCGTTGACGCGCCAGCGCGCGTAGTTGAACGCCGCGGAGTGCGGCGACCCGTGCCAGTCGTCCCATCCGGGCGGGATGCCGTCGGCGTACTCGTAGCCGTTGAGGTAGCGCCCCACGTGCATCGTCCGGTAGCCGGCCCGCTGCAGCCAAACCGGCAGCGTGTTGGCGTGCGCGAGCCGCTTGTAGCCGCCGAAGGGGCCGCTGTTGTGGAGCACCCCGTGGTTGTGGGCGTACTGGCCGGTCAGGTGGGTGGCTCGCGATGGGCAGCAGAGGGGAAACGACGCGATCGCCTCCTCGAAGACGGTGCCCTCGCGCGTGAGCAGCTGGTCGGTCTGCTGCATGTGCCTCAGCGAGGCCTGCGTCTGGTCGTCGGTCATCAGAACGACCACGTTTGGCTTGGCCAGCGCGGCGGGGGCGCCGAGGACAAGCAGCGCGAGGACGCTCGCAGCTAAAGCTCGCAGCGGCCCTCGCCGCGGTAGGTGGCCACCACGTCGACTATCTCCTCGCCGCTGACGAGGTGAAGGCTGTTGAAACGCTCGCACAGCTCGCCTGCCTTGGCGTGGCGCAGATACACCCGATCGCCGACACGCAGGCTAGCGGCCGCGGCTCCCATAACCGGAGTCTGCACCTCGCCTGCCCCTTCCTGGGGGTCGAGGCGTAGGCCGCGCGGCAGGTAGGGAGCGGGCAGACGGTCGATTCCGGCGGCGCCCGAGGCGTGATAGCCGCCGCCCAGCAGCGTCGCCGTGGCGCCGCTCGGCCGGCGCACGACCGGCATGGCGAACATGGCGGCGGGCGTGAGCGTGAAGTCCGAGTAGCGGTCGAACAGCGTGGGGGCGAAGAAGCCCGACCCGGCCGTGACCTCGGTGACCGCCGCCTCCCTGCGGGTCAGGTGGACGCTGCCCGTGCCGCCGCCGTTCACGATCGGAACGGGTGCAACCTCGCGCACCGCCGCGACGACCGCGGCTCGGCGCTCGGCTATCTCGGCGGCCGACAGGCGCTTCATCAGACGGATCAGCGGCCCCTGCAGACGCTTGCCGAGTGGGCGGTCGCCCACCCCCGCGATGTGGGCCTCGTAGCCCATGAGCGCGGCCAGCTCGAAGCGCGGCCGCGCGACGATCTGGCGCGCGAGCGCCTGCGCCTGCTCGGGTGTGCGGATCGGCGAGCGCTTGGCGCCGACCTTCACCCGGCCGCCGAGCGGCCACCAGGCGACGTCGAGGTCGATGCAGACCCGGATCGGGCGCTCGCCGGGCCCGGCGGCCGCCTCGATGTAGTCGAGGTGCTCGGCCGAGTCGACCATGACGATCGGCGCGTGCCCGCTGTCGAGCGCGGCCAGCTCGGCGAGCGCGGCGCGGTCGGTCGTCGGATAGGCCAGCAGGAGGTCGTCGAAGCCGTGGCCGTGCAGCCAGAGCGACTCGGCAAGGGTGAAGGTCATCAGCCCACGCAGGCCGTTGGGCACCCCATGGCGCTCGAGCATCGCCGCCAGCAGCGAGCGGCAGCGCACGGACTTGCTCGCCACGCGAATCGGGGTGCCCGCCGCCCGGTCGAGCAGCTCGCGGCCGTTTGCCCACATCGCGTCGAGGTCCACGAGCGCGAAGGGTGCATCGACGCCGGCAAAGATCGCCTCGAGCTCCTCGTAGGAACGCACGCGCCCGCGCGTCGCGAGCGAGCGTTGCGGCAGCGGTGGCGGTCATGCAGGGATTATCCCTGCGTGCCCCCGGTGGTCCTCGTCGTGTTGGCAATCGCCTCGGTGCAGGTCGGCGCGGCGCTCTCGAAGTCGCTCTTCGACGAGATCGGCCCGGGCGGGACGGTGTTCGTGCGCGTGGCGGCGGCGGCCCTCGTGTTGGCCTTGGTCTGGCGGCCCCGCATCGCCGGCCGCAGCCGCCGCGAGCTGGGCCTCATCCTGCCGTTCGCGGCCGTGCTCGCGGGCATGAACCTCACCTTCTTCGCGGCCTTGGAAAGGCTGCCGCTCGGAATCGCCGTGACCTTCGAGTTCGTCGGTCCGCTCGGCGTGGCGGTGCTCGGCTCGCGCAAGCCGCTCGACCTGGCCTGGGTCGCGCTCGCGGCGGCGGGGATCCTGCTGCTGTCGGACTTCGGGGCCGCCGGCCTGGACGGGCTGGGCGTGGCACTGGCCCTCACCGCCGGGCGCCTTCTGGGGCGCCTACATCCTGCTGACCGCGCGCGTGGGCCAGGCCTTCCCGGGCGGTAGCGGCCTCTCCCTGGCGATGCTGCTCGCCGTGATCCCGCTCGCCCCGGTCGGGATCGCCCAGGGAGGCTCGGAGCTGTTGGTGCCCTCGGTGCTGCTCGTGGGAGCCGCGGTGGGCATTCTCTCCGTCGCGATCCCCCAAGCACTCGAGCTGGAGGCGCTGCGCCACCTGCCGACCGGCGTCTTCGGCGTGCTGATGAGCCTGGAGCCGGCGGTTGCCGCTCTCGTGGGCTTCGTCGTGCTCGGCGAAGGCCTGGCCACTCGCGAGGTGGTCGCGATCATGCTGGTAGTGGCCGCCAGCGCGGGCGCGGCTCGCGGCGCGACGGTGGCGCCCCGCGATGTCTGACTTCGAGGAGCTAGGCGCCGGCCGGCGTCGCGCTCGGCTCCGTGTCGGTCTCCCCGGTGAGCGGGCCGGCCGGTTGGACGAGGACGATGTCCTCGGTGGTTAGGGGGGCGCCGCACCCAGAGCAAAACGCGAAGCGAGCGGGTACTGCCTCCACCACCTCTGAGCATGCGTAGCAGAGAAAGCGTGACATGTGAGGAATTACACAATGTTTTGCCGGTCTGCGGTATGGGGTCAAGACCCCATTCGTCCAGATCCTCAGCGGCCGGAAAACCATTCGTCCAGCCTGGCCAGCCGCCGAAAAGGCAGCACAAAGTGGCCGACTCCGATCGAGCCGTCGGGCTGACGTTGAGCACAACTGTTGTGGTCAACGTCAGTTTCGTGCCGCGCAGACCCTCCGGCTGACGTTTGCCGCCACATAGGCGGCCTACGTCAGTTTCGTGGTTGAGCGGAGCTGGATTGCGGGCGCCTAGGTGTAAGACCCCTGCAGGTTGTTCAGCTCGGCCGAGCGGTAGGCCGACCCGTTATCGCTCATCACTCGCTCGACCGCGAAGCCGTGGCGGCGAAAGAAGGCGAGCGCGCGACGCAGGAAGCCGCAGCGGGTCGTCGCCTTCTCGTCTGTGAGCACCTCGGCGTAGGCGATGCGAGTGGCGTCGTCGATAGCGACGTGGACGAACTCCCAACCGACCTGCCTGCGCCTGCGTCCAGCGGCGTCGGTGCGATCGGGGTCATGGCGACGCTTACCGGTGACCCGATGCCCCGCGCCGCGCTCGATCCGGCCGAGCTTCTTGACGTCGACGTGGATCAGCTCGCCGGGCCGCTTGCGCTCATAGCGGCGGGCGGGCTCGAGCCCAAGCCGGCCCAGCCGCCCCAACCCGACCCGGGTGAGGATCCCGGAGACGGTCTTCTCGGGCATCGCCAGCAGCTCTGCGATCTGGGCGCCGGTGAAACGCAGGCGCCGCAGCGCCGCGATCGCTTGGACGCGGTCCTCCGGCGTCGCGTTGTGCACCGAATGCGGCGCCGAGGAGCGATCGAGCAGCCCGGCCTCACCCTCGGCGCGAAAGCGGCGGACCCACTTACCCGCCGTTTTCTCGCTGACCTCGGCGGCCGCGGCCGCCTCAGTCAGCGACCAGTCCTCCTCGACCACCCGCCGGCACAACTGGCGGCGCTTGTTCAGACTGAGCGCGGCGTTAGCGTGAAGCTTCATCCGGTGTCCTCCTTGGGACTGGAGTGGCATCAGCGCCTCTCAGCCTCCAAGGAGGCCCGGATGAACAACGTGATCAGGGCCTACATCTAGGCTTGCGCCATGGCCACGGTCCCCCTGGCACTGCCTGTGCTCTCGGACGGCGTGGTGCGGCTACGGGCGTTCTCCGAGCGGGACGCACCGGCGCTCGCGGCCATCTGGCGCGACCCGGAGATTCGCGCCCGCAACGAGGTGCCGGAGCCTTCCGAGGACGCAGCCCGGGGGTGGGTTGCGCGCAGCGCGGCCAGGGCTTTCGCCGGCGAGGCCTGGGAGTGGGCAATCGTCGACGCAGGCACAAGCGAGCTGGCCGGCCGCCTGGCCCTGAAGGAGGTCGACTGGACGCACCTGCGAGCCGCCGCGGCCACCTGGGTGGCTCCCCGGTCGCGGGGCAAGCAGTTCGCCGCCCGGTCGCTTCGCCTGGCGGCGGCGCACGCCTTCGCCCAGGGGATGGTGCGTATCCAGGCCGAATGCGAGACCGACAACGAGCCGAGCTTGCGTAGCCTGGCGGCTGCCGGTATGCGCCACGAGGGAACGCTCCGCGCCTACTTCGTCACAGATGCCGGCGTGGCCCTGGACCAGCATGTGCTCGGGATGCTGCCCGAGGACCTGGCGAGCGCACCCGAGTTGCGGTCGGGACCGCCAGGTCAGGCCCGCAGGTAGATCGGGTTGGACAGGATCCACGTGCGCTCGCGGCCCTTGGCATGCCGGAGCGCCTCGAGTCGGTAGACGCCCGGCTCCTCGACCTCGAGCTCGAGCGCGGTGCCGGCGGCGGTCGCGATCTCGCGGCCGTCGCGCAGCAGCCGCAGGCGCGCGGGCCGCGGCGTGCGCGCTTGCAGTGTCCGGCGCGAGGCGGGCGCCTCCGCGCCCATCGGCAGGTCGCCGGCCTCGAAGGCAAAGCCCCGGGCCGGCGCGATCGCGTCGACCGCGATGTAGCAGCGCCCCGCCCTCAGGGCGCCGTAGACCTGATCGCGGTCGTGGGCGAGGTCGCCGGTCGGCGCCGCCTCGCATAGGACGTGCGTGCGGATGAAGCGAAAGGAGCGCCGATAGCCCATGACTCGCAGCGGCACGCGATTGCCGATGCGCTTGCCGAACTGGTGGGCGTCGAGGCCGCCGAGTGCGACGACCCGGCGCTCCTTGCAGAGCTCGTCCCAGGCGCGCATGTTGCGCTCGGGTGGGTGCTCGAGGGCGCGGGCCGGCAGCGCCACGAAGCGCACCAGGCCGGGAATGCTCTCGACCGCCTCGGCCGTGTCGGTGACGAAGCTCCACAGCTCGATGCCGTGCAGCGCGTCGCAGTCGAGCCCGTGGAAGGGCATGCCGGGGAAGGGAGCGTGCGGCGCGCGCGAGCACTCGATCTCCCCGCGAGCGTGCGGCGCGCGCGAGCACTCGATCTCCCGCTCTCTTGAAGCGGGCCGAGCCGTGCGAGAAAGGATGGGCGGCGAACCCGAAGCCGCCCGCGTCGCGCACCGCGCGGCAGATGCCGGCGGCGTCGAGGCCCTCGTGGTCGATCTCGTGGTCGAGGCCGAAGGCCAGGTAGTGGTTGCGCCCGCGCGGGGAGACCTCCTGGCCCACCAGCACGAGGACGTCGTCGTGCCAGCCCTCCTCGCCGCGCCGCTTGGCCTCGAGTGTGTCGTGGTCTGTGAGCAGGACCACGTCGGCCTTGGCGCGCCGCGCCGCGCGCGCGATCTCGGGAACCGTTCCGGTCCCGTCCGAGTAGAGCGAGTGGAGGTGGACCACGCAGGCGAGGTCGTGCAAGGGGCCTAGCGTAGCCTTGGCGCCGTGAGCAATTCAGACACCTTCGGCGCCCGCTCCACGCTCGAGGTCGGCGGGCAGTCCTACGAGATCTTCCGCCTCGATGCCCTGCAGGCCAAGTACGACGTCGCGCGCCTGCCGTACTCGCTCAAGGTCCTGCTCGAGAATCTCCTGCGCCACGGCGAGGACGATGGTGCTGAGGCCGTCGCGAAGTGGGTGGCCGGCGACGAGCCCTCCACCGAGATCGCCTACACGCCCGCTCGCGTGCTCATGCAGGACTTCACCGGGGTGCCGGCGATCGTCGACCTCGCGGCGATGCGCGATGCCATGGACGACCTCGGCGGCGAGCCCGCGCTGATCAACCCGCTGGTGCCGGTCGAGCTCGTGATCGACCACTCGATCCAGGTCGACGTCTTCAACGAGCGCTTTGCCTTCCAGCAGAACGCCGAGCGCGAGTTCGAGCGCAACGGCGAGCGCTACGCCTTCCTGCGCTGGGGCCAGAGCGCCTTCGACAACTTCAGCGTCGTTCCGCCGAACACCGGCATCTGCCACCAGGTCAACCTCGAGTACCTGGCCCGAGTGGTAGAGACGCGCGACGGCCAGGCCTTCCCCGACACGCTCGTGGGAACCGACTCGCACACCACGATGATCAACGGGCTCGGCGTGCTCGGCTGGGGGGTGGGCGGCATCGAGGCCGAGGCGGCGATGCTCGGCCAACCCGTCTCGATGCTGGTCCCGCAGGTCGTCGGCTTCCGGCTTACCGGCGAGCTGCCCGAGGGCTCCACGGCGACCGACCTCGTGCTCACGGTCACGCAGATCCTTCGCGAGCGCGGTGTCGTCGGCAAGTTCGTGGAGTTCTTCGGCCCCGGCCTCGAGAAGCTGCCGCTGGCCGACCGCGCCACGATCGGGAACATGGCGCCCGAGTACGGCGCCACCTGCGGGATCTTCCCGGTGGACGCCGAGACGCTCCGCTACCTGGAGTTCTCCGGGCGCCCGGCCGAGCGGGTCGAGCTCGTGGAGGCCTACTGTCGCGAGCAGGGCCTCTTCCACGACGAGGACGCCGAGGACGCGGTCTATTCGGACACGCTCGAGCTCGACCTCGACACCGTCGTGCCGAGCCTGGCGGGCCCCAAGCGGCCGCAGGACCGCGTGGCGCTCACCGACGCCGCCCGCGACTTCGTGGCGGCGCTGGCGGAGATGGTCGACGACGGCGACCCCGAGCCGGGCACCCACGACGCCGCCGTCGCCGAGTCGTTTCCGGCGAGCGATCCGCCCTCGCCGGCGGACGACGCGACCGGCGTCGAGCCGCGCACCGTGCTGGCGCACGGCGGTGCGGCAATCGCAACGGCAGAACACGGCGAGGGGCTCGACCACGGAGCCGTCGTGATCGCCGCGATCACGAGCTGCACCAACACCTCGAACCCGAGCGTGATGATCGGCGCCGGCCTGCTGGCGAAGAGGGCCCTCGAGGCGGGACTCACGCGCAAGCCGTGGGTCAAGACGTCGCTGGCGCCCGGATCGAAGGTGGTGACCGAGTACCTCGAGCGCGCCGGCCTGCTGGAGCCGCTGTCGCAGCTCGGCTTCGACCTGGTCGGCTACGGCTGCACCACCTGCATCGGCAACTCCGGGCCGCTGCCGCCGGAGATCTCGAGGGAGATAGAGGAGCGCGATCTCGTCGTGGCGAGCGTGCTGTCCGGCAACCGCAACTTCGAGGGCCGCATCCACCCCGAGGTGAAGATGAACTACCTGGCCTCGCCGCCGCTCTGCGTCGCCTACGCGCTGGTCGGCCGGATGGACGTCGACCTGCTGAACGAGCCGCTCCAGGGCCACATCTACCTGCGCGACCTCTGGCCTTCGCAGGCCGAGGTCAACGAGCTGATGGAGAGCGCCATCGAGTCGGACATGTTTCGCAAGAGCTACGGCGAGGTCTTCGAGGGCGACGAGAACTGGAACTCGCTCTACGTGCCCGAGGGCAACCGCTACTCGTGGGACCCGGACTCGACCTACGTGCGCCGCCCGTCGTACTTCGACGGCATGCCCGCCGAGGCGCCCGAGGGCTTCGAGCCGATTCGCGGGGCGCGGGTGCTCGCCGTGCTCGGCGACAGCGTGACCACAGACCACATCTCGCCCGCCGGCGCGATCAAGAAGGACTCCCCGGCCGGCGAGTACCTGCTCGAGCACGGCGTGGAGCACAAGGACTTCAACTCCTACGGCTCGCGGCGCGGCAACCACGAGGTGATGATGCGCGGCACGTTCGCCAACATCAGGCTGCGCAACCAGCTCGCTCCCGGGACCGAAGGCGGCTTCACCAAGAAGGACGGCGAGGTCACCACGATCTACGCGGCGGCGATGGAGTACGCGGACGAAGGCACCCCGCTCTGCGTGCTCGCCGGCAAGGAGTACGGGTCGGGCTCGTCGCGCGACTGGGCGGCGAAGGGGCCGCGCCTGCTCGGCGTGCGCTTCGTGATCGCCGAGTCCTACGAGCGGATCCACCGGTCCAACCTCGTCGGGATGGGTGTGCTGCCGCTGCAGTACCCGGACGGCGAGTCGGCGGAGTCGCTCGGGCTGAGCGGCGAGGAGACGTTCGACCTCGACCCACTCGAGGAGGGCGCGCGCACCCTGCGCGTCTCAACGGACTCCGGGGTGGAGTTCGAGGCCCGCGTGCGGATCGACACGCCGAACGAGTGGCAGTACTACCGCGGCGGCGGGATCCTGCACTTCGTGTTGCGCAGCCTGCGTGGCTGAGCCGCTCAAGCACCACGACCTCTGCTTCGGCTGCGGCCTGGCAAACGTGTTCGGGCTCCAGCTCGAGTGCGAGCTGGACGCCGAGGGCGGCGTGGACGGGCGCTTCTTCGTCAAGCAGGACCACCAGGGGCCGCCGGGCTACGCGCACGGCGGGGTGATGGCCGCGGCTCTCGACGAGGCGATGGCACTGGTCCTGCACAGCGAGGGGACCGTCGCGCGGACCGCTCGCCTTGAGATCGACCTGCTCGCGCCGGCGCCGGTCGGCGCCTTCGTCGGTGTCGCGGCGCGGGTCGAGGAGCGCGACGAGCCCAAGCTCGTGCTCTCGGCGCAGGCCACCGACCCGGCAGGGACCAGGCTGGCCGCCGCGCGCGGCGTGTTCGTGCGCGTCAGCGGTTGAGGGCCTCGCGCAGCTCGGCGAGCACGCCGGCCGCCGCCCGGGCGGTCCGCGGCGTCTCGTCGGACGCTGGATCGAAGGCCGTCAGCGCGGCCGCGCGGACCTTGCCCGTGTCGGCTACCGCGGCAAGGGCGAAGCGCAGCTCGGACAGGGTCGGGCCGCCCGCCACCGCCCAGTCGTTCGCGCGTGCCTCGCTCGGGTCGAGCACGTCGAGGTCGACGTGCACGTAGACGGCATCCACCCCCTCGGCCACGGCGCCGGCGAGCTCGCCGATCTGGCCGATCCGGCCCGCCGTGAGCTCGTTGATGGCCGAGCGGTCGAGCTCCGCCCGCTCGGCCGGGTCGAGTGCGCGATGGCCAACCAGCAGCACGTCCCGGTCTGACACCGGGCGCCAGCCGGAAGCCCGCCGGCACAGCGCTCGCCAGCAGCGCCCGGTGGCCATGGCGAGAGCCATGCCGTCGACGAAGCCGGACTCGGTCGTCTCGGGAGTGTTCATGTCGGCGTGGGCGTCGAACCAGATGACGCCCACCCGTCCGGTGCCGGCAAGCGCCGAGATCGTCCCCACTGCCGGATTGCATTCGCCGGATAGCACGAGCGGCGCGCGGCCGGCCTCCAGCGCCTGGCGCGCGAGCTCGGCTACCGCGCGCTGGACCTCGAACATGCGGCCCACCTCCGTCGCGCCGGCCGGGGGGTCGACGAAACGCGCCTGCGCTCCGGCGTCGGCCAGGAGCCGGGGCGGCCCGGCGCCGATGCCGAGGTCCTCCACCCCCAGATGCCACGGCGAGGCGATCAGCTCGATCATGGCGACGATTATCTCTCAGTTGACAAGTGATAGATCAATCAATAGAATGCCGGCCATGGCCAGGACCTCCTCAGACGAACGGCGCGCGCAGGTGATCGACGCCGCGGTGAAGGAATTCGCCGCACACGGCTTTCACGCCACCAGCACCACCGCGATCGCCAGGCGGGCCGGGATCTCACAGCCGTACATCTACGCGCTGTTTCCCAACAAGCACGAGCTCTTCCTGGCCGCGCACGCGTTCGTCGTCGACCACATCAGAGGCGCGTTCACAGAGGCCGCACGGGGACTGGAGACTCCGGAGGAGCGGCTTGAGGCGATGGGCCACGCCTACATGGAGCTGCTCGGGAATCGCGATGAGATCCTCTTCCAGATGCAGGCCCACGCCGCTGCCGGCGACCCCGCCCTGCGGGAGCCGGTGCGTGCGGAGTTCATCCGCCTGATCGACGACGTGCGGCGCCTGAGCGGCGTTCCCGCCGCGGACGTTACGTCCTTCATGGCGAAGGGGATGCTGCTCAACGTCGCGGCCGCCCTCGAGCTCCCGGACGAGCTCGTGTCGCCGCCGGAGGACTAGGCCTCTCTCTTTTTTCCCTCGCAAATGATAGATCCATCAATCATTAGGAGTTACACATGAACGGCAAGCAGAGCATCTGGACGCTGGCGATCGTCTCGGTCGCCCTCTTCATGGTCACGCTCGACAACCTGGTCGTGACCAACGCCCTCGTGAGCATCCGCGAGGACCTCGGAGCTTCTCTCGAGCAGCTCGAGTGGACCGTCAACGCCTACACGCTCAGCTTCGCGGTCTTCCTGCTGACCGCCTCCGCCCTCGGCGACCGGCTTGGCCGGAGGCGCGTGTTCGCAGTCGGCCTCGGCATCTTCACGTGTCGCGTCGGCCCTGGCGGCGGTTGCTCCGAGCACCGACGCCCTGATCGCCGCCCGGGCGCTGCAGGGCCTCGGTGGCGCCGTGATCACGCCGCTGTCGCTCACGCTGTTGAGCGACGCCTTCGCGGCCGAGAAGCGCGGGCTGGCGCTCGGCATCTGGTCCGGCGTGTCGGGGCTCGGAGTCGCGCTCGGCCCGGTGGTGGGCGGCGCGGTCGTCGAGGGCTTCTCCTGGCAGTGGATCTTCTGGCTGAACGTGCCGATCGGGCTGGCGCTGGCTCCGGCCGCGCTGTCGATGCTGCGCGAGAGCCGCGGTCCCAACGCGACTCTCGACCTGCCGGGCGTCGCGCTTGCGAGCACGGGCCTGCTGGGGGTGGTGTTCGGCATCGTCCGGGCGGGCGCGCTGGGCTGGACGAGCACGACGGTGGTCGCCTCGATCGCCGGCGGAGCCGTGCTGCTGGCGGCGTTCGTGGCGTGGGAGCGTCGGACCGACAGCCCGATTCTGCCGATGCGCTTCTTCCGAAACCGCGCCTTCGCCGCCACCAATGGCGTGTCGCTGGCGATGTTCTTCGGGACGTTCGGGTCGGTGTTCCTGCTGGCGCAGTTCTTCCAGGTGGCGCAGGGCTACTCGCCGCTCGAGGCAGGGCTGCGCACGCTCCCGTGGACGGCGATGCCGATCTTCGTCGCCCCGGTGGCCGGGATCCTGTCCGATCGCATCGGCAGCCGGCCGCTGATGGCGGCGGGCCTGGCGCTGCAGTCGGCGGGCCTGGCGTGGATTGCGGTGGTCACCACCCCGACCATGGCCTACGGTCTGGTGGTGCCCGGATTCGTGATGGCGGGCGCGGGAATGGCGCTGGTGTTTGCCCCGGCGGCGAACGCGGTGCTGTCCGCGGTGCGCCCGGAGGAGGCCGGCCAGGCATCCGGTGCGACCAACACGATCCGCGAGATCGGCGGCGTGTTGGGCGTGGCGGTGCTCGCGACGGTGTTCACGAACCAGGGCGGCTTCGAGCTCGCCGCAGGCGTATGTGGACGGACTGCTGCCGGCCGTCTGGGTCGGGGCGGCGGTGCTGGCCGTGGGCGCGCTCGTGGCGCTGCTGGTCCCCGGGAGGGGGAGCGCGGCCGGCGCGCCGGTCTCCGCGGACCGTGCGCTGGCGCCGGCGAACAACGGCGGGCAGGTGAGGGGGGCGGTGGCGGCCTAGTCGTGCGCGTGCATGAGCGCGGCCCGCCTGACGTCGAGCACAATAATTGTGGCGAACGTCAGGCGCATGGGCCGGGCCTTCGCAGGGAAGATAGGTCGAAGTGCCCGAGAACCTCACCCGGCAGATCCTCCGCGACCACCTCGTCGACGGTGAGCTCACTCCCGGCCAGGCGATCTCGCTGAAGGTCGACCAGACGCTGCTCCAGGACGCCACCGGGACGATGGCGCTGATGCAGTTCGAGCAGCTCGACGTCCCGCGGGTCAAGGTCGAGCGCGCGCTGCAGTACGTCGACCACAACGTGATCCAGCTCGACTTCAAGAACCCCGACGACCACCGCATGCTGCAGGCGCTCTGCCGCAAGTACGGGATCCACTACTCGCGTCCCGGCAACGGCATCTGCCACTACGTGCACATCGAGCGCTATCGCGCGGCCGGGCGGCATCCTCGTGGGCGCCGACTCCCACACCACCACCAGCGGCGCGCTCGGGAATGATCGCGATCGGCGCCGGCGGGCTCGACGTGGCGGTCGCCATGGCGGGGCACGCGTACGAGATCGCCTGCCCGGAGGTCGTCGAGGTCCACCTCGACAACGCAGCTCGACCGCCCCTGGGTCCAGGCCAAGGACGTGATTCTCGAGCTGCTGCGCCGCCTGAGCGTCCGCGGCGGCAAGAACAAGGTCTTCGAGTTCACCGGCCCGGGCACCGCCGACCTGAGCGTGCCCGAGCGCGGCACGATCGCCAACATGATCGCCGAGCTCGGCGCGACCAGCGCGGTCTTTCCCTCCGACGACAACACGCGCACGTGGCTGCGCCGCCAGGAGCGCGAGGACGACTTCGCCGAGCTCGCGCCCGAGCAGGGCTGCGAGTACGACGACCGCGTCGAGATCGACCTCGCCGAGCCTCGGTCCGCTCGTGGCCAAGCCGCAGAACCCGGACAACGTGGTGGCGGTCGAGGAGGTGGCGGGCACGCCGATCGAGCAGGTCTGCATCGGCTCGTCGGTCAACTCGGCCTACCTCGACCTCGCGCTGCCGGGCGCGATCCTCGCCTCCGGCGACGGCCGCGAGGTACACGAGACGGTCACGGCCACTGCCACGCCGGGGTCGCGCCAGATCCTCGTGGCCATCGCCGAGTCGGGCGTCTACCGCCAGCTCGTGGAGGGCGGCGTGCGGATGCTCGAGCCGGTCTGCGGACCGTGCGTCGGCATGGGCCAGGCGCCGCCGTCGGACGCCAACTCGCTGCGCACCTTCAACCGCAACTTCCCGGGGCGCTCGGGAACGCCCGAGGACCAGGTCTACCTCTGCTCGCCCGCCGTCGCAGCGGTCTCCATGCTCTACGGCGAGATCCGCGACCCGCGCGAGGAGGGCGACCCGCCCGAGCTGCTCGAGATGCCCGACGCTGCGGCCCTACGTCGACGACCGCCACATCTTCGCGCCGGCGCCCGAGGACGAGGCCGAGTCGATCGAGATCCCGCGCGGCCCGAACATCAAGACCCCGCCCGAGCACAAGCCGCTCGAGGACGAGCTGAGCGCGAAGATCGCCACCGTCCAGCCGGACAACATCTCGACCGGCGACCTTGCGCCCGACGGCGTGATCGTCATGTCGTACCGCTCGAACATCCCGGCCATCGCCGAGTTCACGCTCCAGCACCGCGACCCGGAGTTTCGAAAGCGCATGCAGGAGTGGGGGACGGGCTTCATCGTCGGCGGCGACAACTACGGCCAGGGCTCCTCGCGCGAGCACGCGGCCCTGGCGCCGCTGCAGCTCGGCGTGCGCGCGGTGTTCGCCAAGTCGTTCGCCCGCATCCACCGCCGCAACCTCGTCGCGCAGGGGATCCTCGCGCTCACATTCGTCGACGAGTCCGACTACGACCGCGCGAAGGTCGGGGAGACCTGGACGCTTCCCGCATGTGAGGCAGGAGCTCGAGGACGGCACCGACGAGATCACGGTGAGGATCGAGGACTCCGGCGACGAGTTCAAGGTCACCCACGACTTCGCCGCCAAGGAACGTGACATCCTGCTGCACGGTGGCCTCCTCCACTACCTCTCCGAGCAAGCCCCTGCCTGACGTCCGGGCGCGCTTCCCTGCGCTGGCGGGCGAGGCGGCCTTCCTGGACGGCCCGGGCGGGTCGCAGGTGCCGCAGGAGGTGATCGATGCGATGGCCGCCTACATGCGCGACTCGAACGCGAACCTCGGCGGCGCCTTCGCCACATCCGCAGGCTCCGACGAGACGATGGCGCGCGGGCGCGCGGCGGCCGCCGACTTCACCGGAGCCGAGCCGGAGGGCATCGCCTTCGGCGCCAACATGACCACGCTCAACTTCCTGCTCGCCCACGCGGTGGCGCGCACGCTTGCGCCCGGGCGACGAGATCGTGGTCACCCAGCTCGACCACGACGCCAACGTGTCGCCCTGGCTGCTGGTGGCCGAGGACAACGACCTGGTGGTCAGGCACGCGCCGATCCGGCGCGACGACGTGACGCTCGACCACGAAGCGCTCGAGGCGCTGGTGGGCGAGCGGACGCAGGTGGTCGCGTTCACGCTGGCGTCGAACGCGGTCGGCTCGATCACCGACCCGGCGCGAGTGGCCGCGGCCGCCCACCGGGTCGGGCGCGCTCGCGTGGGCCGACGCCGTGCACTACGCGCCGCACCGGCGCCTGCGAGCGCGCGAGTGGGGCATCGACGTGCTGCTCTGCTCGCCCTACAAGTTCTTCGGCCCGCACCTGGGGGTGGCGGCGATCCGGCCCGACCTGGCGCGGTCGCTGCCCGCGGACCGCGTCCGGCCGGCGGAGGAGGATCCGCCCGGCCACCGCTTCGAGACCGGCACCCAGTCGCACGAGGCCGTGGCCGGGGCAACGGCGGCGATCGACTACCTGCGTTCGCTCGGCGACGGCTCGCTGGACCTGGCCTTCGAGCGGATCCAGGAGCACGAGGACGCGCTGTCGCGGCGCTTTCTCGACGGCCTGCCCGACGAGGTCGAGCTCTACGGCATCCGCGGCACCGATGGACGCACGCCGACGTTCTGCTTCAACGTGCGGGGCCACTCGCCGCGCGAGCTGGCGCAGCGCTGGGCGACCAGGGCATCTACGTCTGGGACGGCGACTACTACGCCGTGGAGCCGATCCGCGCACTGGGTCTGGCCGAATCCGGAGGAGCGGTGCGCGCGGGCTTCCTGCACTACACGACGCCCGGCGAGGTCGACCGGCTGCTCGCCGCGCTCTAGGCTCGCTCGGCTCGACGCCGGATTGCCCGCAGCCACGCCAGCCGGATGGCTCCGCTGCCGGGCCGGATCAGCAGCCAGTAGCGCTTGAAGCTGCGTCGGGCCCGGTCGTCTGTGGCCAGCACGCGCGTCTCGGTTGTGAGCAGCGTGCGACCTTGCGCGGGCTCGACGCGAAAGCTGAACGCGGCCTTGGCCCACCCCGGCTCGCGGAAGTCGCGATAGGCGCTGGGCTCGATCTCCCGGACCCCGCCCGAAGGCCGCCAGAAGCGGCCGACCGCGCCGACCACGAGCTCCTCGGGGGTCGTTGCGAGCACGACGAACCCGCCACGGCGAAAACCATCGAGGATCGAGCCGTGGATGGACGGCCGGCGGCCGGTCAACAGCGTCGGCACGCTGCGCAGCGCCATCAGCGCGACCAGCAGGGGCACCTCGCGCGGCGTCACGTCCAGGGCGGCCGCCATCACCGTCTCGGGGGCGGCCGAGACCCGGGTGCTGTGCACCTCGTTGACGTCGTATCCGGGGAGGAAGTCGTCGAGCATGGGCGCTAGTCTGGCTGACCCTTGGCCGCACGCCTGGCAACACCGCTCGTGCTCGGCTGCCTCGCGCTCGTTGCGTGTGGCGACTCGGGCGACGACGGGTACAAGGACGAGTTCCCGGCTCTGAGCCGGCAGATCGTCGCCCTCGGCGAGCAGGTGGGCGCGGGGATCGAGAACGCGGGCGAGTCGACCGACGCGTCGCTCGCTGACGACTTCGACGAGTTCGCGCAGACGCTTGGCGACATCGAACAGAAGCTCGACGACCTCGACCCGCCCGACGATCTGGCCGAGTCCCAGGACGAGCTGGTCGCCGCGATCGGCGACGTCCAGACCTCGCTTGAGGAGATCGCAGAGGCGGCCAGGGAGAGCGATGCACCTGCCGCCCGCCAGGCGACGATGGATCTCATCGAGAGCTCGGAGGCGCTCCGCGACGCCCGGCGCACGCTCGCCGACGAGGTCCGCGAGCTCTAGAGGCGCTCCTCGACCGAGCGCACCTTGTCCTCGAGCGTCTGGTCGGGGCGGTCGCGGCGCTCGTCCAACTTGAGCACGGTGTACACGCGCGGGATGCCCTGCTCGAACGGAACCGCATGCAGCTCGCCCACGACCGCGAGGATGTCGTCGGTCGCTCCCTCGAGCGACGTACCCATCGCGTGCATGCGGTAGCGCACCCGCTC